>JAOABQ010000112.1 GCA_026418275.1 Clostridia bacterium | reverse complement strand
TATGATCGAGGAACTGATCTTGGTCTGTCAGATGAAGAGTTTAGAGTTGAAATCTCCAACGCACTTAATGAATGGCTGGGCAAGAAGAAGCCTGACATTATTTAAATAAGAGGTCAGGTCTGGCTGTGTTTGACGCTTACACTCCGGATGTACAGCTTCGTATACAGTAATCTGATTGCAAGCATAAAGTAAAAAGCTTCATCTTCCTTTGCATATTTGTATTTTATACACGCAAAGTTGAAGATGAAGCTTTTTTTATTATCTTTTTGTAAATTTTATATACTGCTTATCCAAAGTATAAAAGGAGTTATCAAATGTTTCCTCTTTTTATTTTATGCTCCCCAGTTTATCCAAGTAAGGACGGTGATTTTTCACAAATTCATAACCTTTTGAAGCATCCCAGTTGATGGACCAGGTCATGAGTCCCCTCATTTTCGGATATTTTGCATAAAGTATATTAAGCGCAGTCTGAACCGTGGACGGAGGTGCATAACCGCCACCAGCACCAGGTGAAGACGGCAAACCAATAACCACTTTTTCGGCTGGAAGTGAGAAAGTAACATCGGTTCCTCTTATTTTGAAGCCGTCAATCATTGCCTCTGTCTGCTTCACAATCCCATCAACCGATCCGGCTTCATATCCTGTGCCGTCCTTACCGTACATACTGCCGTTGTAGTACTGCATCTGCAGCCAATTGAGCCGGTCCTTAACGGCTAAAATAACAGGCAGATATGCACCCCACGGTCCGCCATAGGATACGGTACCGCCGGTTACATAAGCAGTTTCTGGAGCCATTGTCAGCATAAAATTGGGGCCGAAGTGGTCAAGAATTTTCTTTATGATGTAAATCAGATTTTCCTGTGATGGTGAGAGTTGATTCCAGGATGGCCCTGCAACCAAACCTGTCTCAATATCAATATCGATACCGTCAAAACCGTATTTTTCTATAACTTTGATACAAGTAGTGACAAATTTATCCGCGACTGTTCTTGAAGTTAAATCCATCCCGGCTGCCGCACCACCGATAGAGATAAGTACTTTTCGACCGGCTGCTTTTGCCTGTGCAATTTCCTCCGGCTCCGGAACATCCTCGGTAGGTGCTGAATTGTCTTCAAATACGCAAGTTCCGTCAGAAAGGAGGATTGGAAAAGCAACGTTGATTACATTATAACCCGGATGCGCATCGTTAAGCGCAATATGTCCGACAGGAGGATGCACCTGAATCCCGTCCCATGTTTCCCAATACCCGCACATAACCCTATTCATATTATCGGGTGGAATTTTGTTTGTAGGTGTAGGTGTTGGAATTTTAGGTGTCGCTTCTGTAGGAGACGGCAGCGGTGTAGTAATTACAATCGCCACATCGTTCGGGTAGTCTGCCCCTGTTTTGTTGAAGTTTTTGATGATGATGGTAATATCCGTCATATTGATAGCTTTATCTTTATCAAAGTCAAAATCTGCATTATATTTTTCATCGCCTGCAGCTGAATTGAAATAGGATAATAGTTCTACGATATCTGACATATTAATGGCATTATCCTGAACACCTTTTACAGTTATATCACCTGCCCAGATTTGAACCGGTTTGCTTTGCGACCCCACAGCTACATCACCGCTTAGGGTTAGCTTGCTAATTTTCCGCGTAAGGAAGTTGGTCTTGCTAATTTCAAGATATACATCTCCGGTATAGTCCTTTCTTACTCCCTTAATTTCAAAGTATCCGCTGTTATTGGTAACTGCATAGGGATTTGGAACAGGACTAACCGATTCAAGTCCGAATACTTTTACCGTAAATCCGGCAAAAATTTCCGGGTTGGTAGAATTTACATCCGGTTTGACATAGCCTGATATGGTAATGGAATTTCCACCCGAAGGTATGGTAGGAGTGGGTGACTTGAGCCCAATGGTGGGTGTAGGTGTCGGTTCAATTGTGATTGGACCAGTATACACTTTCCATAGCGCGGGCACACTTGCAGGATCCCACCCGTCCATAGACTTATGACTTGCAACGCATTGATAATATTTCCCATTGAAACTTACGATGGCATCCTTTGTATAATCCACATTGGGCTGCCATGTTGGGATAGCAACTCCCGAACTTACAATATTGGTCGCAACAAACATTGTAAGCACAAGCATAAGGCTAAGTGAAAGTGCCAGTGCCTTAACCCATAGCTTCCTTCTTTCAGTTTTCATAACCGCTCCTCCTTTTAAAATTAATAATATTCTCTCCTCTATTTTGTCTTATTCACTTTTATAAATCATCTGTAACGGTGGCTTTGAAGGAATGTAACAATCTTTGTTCCTAATATTAAACGGTACTAAAAACAATAGAGTCATTTTTATTTTATTCTTTTTAAAATAGATCAACAATTG
The DNA here is from genome assembly GCA_026418275.1 of Clostridia bacterium. Taxonomy (GTDB): domain Bacteria; phylum Bacillota; class Clostridia; order Acetivibrionales; family DSM-2933; genus SKW182. Next base: position 192,782 of record JAOABQ010000112.1, on the reverse strand, counting down.
TGTATCTTGGTTTCTACTGCTTTTTTTTGGCAGGTGCACCGCTTAAACTTTGGCGGTGAAAATTTTGAATCATTATATATTTTACTCATTCAACCCCCTTAAGATATTTGAATTTCTAGTCATCTTTAACGGTACGGAAGAATATACTATTGTAATCTATTTTACACAAGTTCAATTTAACTAAACTGGAGGGGTACATATGGATAATTTATTTTATTGTCTTGACTGCAGGCTTTTATCGGCTTCATCAGGTCTTTGCCCGCACTGCAACTCGGAAAAACTTAAGGAACTCACGAGAAAAGCGCCTGTTAATGTAATAGGAAGCAAATTAAAGGGCAGGGTCTTAAAAATTCAAATGGATTCCGTGAATGTATTATTTGTAGATGAGAACAAAAATAAGTATATAAAGGAATTTGAGTTTTCTAAACTGAGGAAAGTCCTATAAAGATTTCATATTACATTAAAACGTTTAAAAGGAGTTGTCTTAAAAATATTTAGGACAGCTCCTTTAAGTTACAACACTTTTAAAGCAATTTATAAATAAAAAAGAATGGTAATTTTGTACTTTACGGATAGTTTTATTGAAAAACCAAATGAACGGACTTGGCAATAAACTTTAAAGCTGGAATATAATCCTGCCATTCCAGCACCTAAAATTGCTACTTTCATCGTTTCACCTTACTCTATTATGTTATAAATATATTATTTCCCTGAAAGTAGAATTTTAATATAATTCAATCACAACCATGTGCTTCTAATTTTTTGCAATTGCATTTTTTAGGGCATCCTTTACTGCAGCCTTAAACATTTTATTTGTCCAGGTAGCACCTGTTATTACATCCACCCTTTCTATATCCTGGACCTCTAAAAGCTTTTTCCCATAGGCTTTTACGCCTTTTAAATTGCTGCGGCACTGTTCGACCAGAGATTTTGAATCCTTAAATATTTTCTCATAATTCTCATCAAAAACCATATTTTTTGATTTATCAAAAATCTCCCATTCCACATTGGATATCCTTTTGTTTTTTATCGTAACTTTTGCCCTGCTGTAATAATTTTCATAATCTACATCTGTTTTCCCCTCATATACACCGTCTCTATAGATCGGTACCGTAAGAGCAGCATGTATGTTTTTATCCTTTTTTTCATCATTCTCATTTAGTACCTTCTCTTCGCTGCGGGCACAACCGGAAAAGAATAGGGCCATAAAAGAAAACAAAAAAAATAAAATGTATATTTTACGTTTCATTTTTTCCTCCCTTGTCACTTCTTACAGTATGGAATATTGGACTTCACCAAAGACGCTTCAGTTTTTGCCATGCTTTCCAGTCCACTATTTTACAAACTTTATATAATAATTTAGGAAAACAATAATGATTCCGAAAATAAGCCAAACTAGGATCGCTAGGGATAGTGATTTCCAAATGGGATATTTATAAAGGGTAAAATAAAGAGTAATCAAAAATGAAAGGACTGCAGGTATGGAAAAAATACTGAATAAAACTGCATTTTGCAGAGTTTTTCCCTGTACTTGGCTTGATAAAAAATAAAAACCCACTAATGTAACAGCCGGGAACATTAAAGCTAAACCGGAAAGATAAGAATTTTTTGTTTTCCCAAGAATGCTAACCAAAAGTACAATGCTCCCACCTGCAACAAAACGTATGACAGCTTCTGTGAATTTCAACCCCACACCTTCTCCTTCGTATACTATAATATATAATTTAATATAACTTGGAAAACCTCTTCTATACTGCTTGCCAAGATTTTATTTCAACGAAGCTCTTTATAACTGATTTACAATTTCTTTAAACCGGTTGCCTCTTTCCTCAAAATTTCTAAACATATCAAAGCTTGCGCTTGCAGGTGAAAGGATAACGATATCCCCTTTGCTGGAATTTTCATGTGCTTTCTTAACAGACTCTTCCAGGGTACTTGCATATAGAACGGGAATCACCGCTCCTTTTCCAGTTTTTTTAACTTCTTCCCTGAGTGCCTTTTCAATCTTTGGTCCGGTCTGTCCTATTAAGATAAGGCACTTCACCTTATTAACAATAATCTCTCCCATCACATCATAGGGAATCTTCTTGTCATAACCTCCCGCAATTAAAACAACCCTTTGATTGAAGGCATTGAGTCCCGCAATGGTCCTTGTCGGACTGCTGGCAATGGAATCATTATAAAACCGGATGCCATTTAGTTCTCTTACAAGTTCTATACGGTGTTCAACCCCTTTAAAGGTAGTTGCAACCTTATTAATCGTACCGGGATCTACATAGTCAATGGTTGCACAAATGGCCGCAAGGTAATTTTCCACATTATGTACACCGGGTATTACGATATCATCTGCTTTTACGATTTTTAAAAGTTCTTCATCCTTTTTATACACCAACATCCCATCTTTTACATATGCCCCATTTTCTACACTTTCCATTCGACTAAAATATATTACATCCCCTAGCGCTTCTTTTTCAAATCCCCGTGTAATTTCATTATCCATATTAAGTATTACTTTTGAAGATTTATTCCCCGATGCTTGATACTTAAATATATTTTTCTTGGCATCCACATATTCATCCATGGATTTATGTACGTCCAGATGATTGGGAGAAACATTCGTAACAACCGCTGTATCGGCGCTTTTCCTCATGGTATGGAGCTGGAAGCTGCTCAGTTCAAGAACAACTTTATCGGTACCGGAAATTTCATCAATCCGTGAAAGCAGTGGCATTCCGATATTGCCTCCCAACCAGCATGTATACCCTTGTTCCTTCAAAATATTATAAATCAATGTTGTGGTCGTGGTTTTTCCGTCACTACCGGTAACGGCAAAAATTTGTGCAGGACATAATTCGAAAAATACTTCCATTTCGGAAGTTATCTCAGCACCATTCTTCCTGGCTTCAAGAATTTCCGGAATATCAAACCGCATTCCGGGTGTTTTGAACACAAGATCGAAGCCGATCAAAGCTTTTAAGTAATTCTCCCCTAAGCTATACTTGACATTTAAGCCCTCTAACTCCTGCAAAACACTCTGGATACACACTGCGTCCGACTGATCAAAAGCGGTAACATCCACCCCTAATTTCACTAAATATTTAATAAGGGGTGTATTGCTGACCCCAATACCTAATACTGCAACTTTTTTATTCTTTATCCATTCTTTAAATTCTTGCAATTTCTTATTCAAATGAGAAAACCTCCCGGTAGAAAAAATTATTCTTATACATTATATATTTAACTTCCGAAATTTAATATTCTCTTCTTTTTTTCAGATATTTAAACTGCATTAAAGTTTTTTCCCACTTTTGAGCCCATTTTTCCGATCCGAGCATTCTTGCAAACTCTACACACTGAGCTAAAAACACCTCTTCCCCTTTGATATTGTTATTCATAAGTTTCTCCCTTATAGCCGTAAAAGTCCCAAACTTATCATAAAGGATGATATTCTCTTTACAGATCATATATAAAAATGTACCGATTATTTTGTCGTTATACAGAATATCTTCAAAAACTCCAGGTGTATAAACATAAATCTTTACATTGAAAAATTTTTGTTTTAACAATTCCAACCGGATCAGGTTTGTAAATTCTATGTAATTTTTTAAACTTGACTCATCATTGATTAAAATCATAATTTCGTAGTCGTTCTGCGAATTCCTGTCTCCCTTTGCCCTGGATCCGTATAATACAATACTTAAGACTTCTATATTATATGCATTGGAACAAGTTTCAACAACGTGATCCATATTGATTATAACCCGATCATTCTTAATCCAATCCCTGTTCATAAAATTCCCCCTCTAGTCCTTTGTCTATCTTATTGTAAATTATAACAAAAGAATTTAAAAGATTTTTTTAAAATATTAAAAAATACCACTTGCCAAACTCTCTTTTTTTTAGTAAAATAGTTTATGCTTAAATTTTGCGAGAGTGGTGGAACTGGCAGACTCGCTAGATTCAGGTTCTAGTGTCCGCAAGGGCGTAGGGGTTCAAATCCCCTCTCTCGCACCAATTATTATAACACGTAGAATAAAGACTGTAAATAATTGTAATTCGCAATATAGAATAAGTACCATGCATCGACATGGTACTTATTTTTTTATTACACTTCCTTAGATTTTAAATAAAAGAATGTTTTCAACGGTTTAAAATTATATTTAACGGATTGAATAATTTGTTCGGTGCTTCCCACAAAAAGGATCCCATCATCTCTTAAAGCATCATTAAATTTTTTATAAATTTCACTTTTAGCTTCTTCGGTAAAATAAATTAGGACATTTCTACATACAATCATATCAAATTCTTTTTCATAGGCATCCTTAAGCAGGTTATGATGTCTAAACTCTATACAATTCTTAAGTTCATCCTTTACTTTATACGAATCTCCGGACTTTGTAAAATGATTGTCCAGAAAAGCTTTGGGCAAGCTTGCCAAACTTCTGCTGGTATAAATGCCATTTTGCGCTTTACTTAGTACCTCTCTGTCAATATCGGTTGCGACAATCTTGACATTAGTAAGCGGTACCAGTTTATTGAGCACCATGGCCAAGGTATAGGGTTCGTCACCCGTTGAACATGCAGCACTCCATATCTTTATCTTCCTTGTTTTATTTAGCAGCATCGGGAATATTTCTTTCTCAAGAACCTCCCACTGCTCGGGGTTTCTATAAAATTCCGATACATTGATAGTCAGGTAGTTAATAAACTCATTAAATAATGCCTTGCTTCCCTTTAAAGCTTTAACGTATTCACTATAGTCAGCAAACCCGTTTTTACTGATCAGTGAATCAATTCTTCTTTTCATCTGTTTTTCTTTGTATAGCGAAAGATTTATGTCTGTCATTTTGTAGATCTCGGTTTTAAATCCTTCATAATCCATCATAAGTAAAACCCCCAAGTTAAAATTTAGTTTTACTCCTTCAATTAATTACCAAACTCATTTACGTTAATATTTTTGCGGATCATTAAACTATGTAACTTATATTCACTTTAAAATAACTCGGGAAAAAATCTTCTCATTTCGATTTCAGCACTTTCAGATGAGTCGGATGCATGAATTAAGTTTTCAAATGAATGAAACCCAAAATCTCCTCGAATTGTACCCGGCGAAGACTCAATACAACTTGTTTTACCAACCAGGTTTCTTACCATTTTTATAATCTGTTCTCCCTCCAGAATCATTATGACAACAGGTCCGGAAGTGATGTAAGAAATCATGTCTTTAAAGAAAGGTAAAGCATTTACGTGATGATAATGCTCTTTGGCCGTTTCAGTTTGAATTGTCATCATTTTCAGGTTAGATATTATACAGCCTTTTCTTTCAAATCGTCCAATAATTGCACCGGTTAATTTCCTTCTAACTGCATCAGGCTTTAAAATAACTAACGTCTTTTCCATATTTTCTCCTTTAATATTAATTGGTTCCGATTCTATTTTACCACAAATATATCATTTTAAAAAGAATTTTATACTAATTTGCATCCTCATCCAGAAGGCTAGACACTATAATGAACACAAAAATCCTTTCGTCATTTTGTCATAAAAAGTGCACCTCCAAATATTGGATGTATCCAACATTTGGGGTGCACTTCAATTCAGTTTCTTTTTTTGTTATGTTTTATTACTCTGTTTCCTTTAAATCTGCTGCCAGATCTCCAAGTGTAACACCTAGATCTTCCTTATGTTCTTTAACTTCTTCCTGAGTTTTTGCTTCTTCGGCAGTTTGGGCTTCTTTCGCTTTTGGTGCCGGATCTATTGGATTTACTTCTTTAATGCTTAAGCTGATTTTCTTAGCTTCCAGATTGAACTCGGTAATTTTGGCTTCGACTTCCTGGCCAATCTTTAAAACCTCATCGGCTTTACCGATACGAACGTTGGATATTTGTGATATGTGAACCAATCCATCGATTCCTTCGTCCAGTTCAACAAAAGCACCGAAAGGAACAATTCTAACAACTTTTGTTTTGACAACATCCCCAACGTTATACTTCTTGCTTGCTTTTACCCATGGATTATCTTCAGGCTTTTTATACCCCAAGGATATTTTTTTCTTTTCCCTGTCAAATTCCAAAATGCTTACTTCAACAGTGTCCCCAACCTTTAAAACCTCAGACGGGTTCTTAATTCTTCCCCATGAAAGCTCGGATACATGCACTAAACCGTCCACGCCTCCGATATCTACAAAAGCACCGAAATCCATAAGACTTTTTACAACGCCTTTATATCTCTTTCCAACTTCGATATTGGACCATATTTCAGAGGATTGCTTTGCTTTTTCCTCTTCTAAAATGACCCTTACAGAACCAACAAATTTCTTTTTTTGTTTGTTATATTCTATCAATCTTAAATTTACAATTTTATTATTAAATTCGCTTAATTCTTTTACATACCGGTCACTTACCTGTGAAGCAGGTATAAAAATTCTAATTCCACTGAAGACCGCAATGACGCCGCCATTTACCACATCAACAATTTTGGCTTTAATAGGGGCTTTATTTTCAAAAGCTTCTTCAAGCTTTGTAAATCCACTAATAGAGTCTACCTTTTTCTTGGATAATAATACATTTCCTTCTCCATCATTGACCCTGATAACAAATACTTCAACTGTTTCCCCTACTTTAAGGGATTTTTCAGGGTTGAATTCCGGATCATCGGTAAATTCTTCGATTGGGATAATTCCATCTGATTTAAATCCCATGTCTACAAAAACTTCGGCATTATTAAAGCCAATAATTTTCCCCTTTACAATTTGACCCGTTTCCAGAGTTACAAGTGAACTTTCAAAAGCTTCCTTGAAACTCATTTCGTTGTCCTGTTTATTTAATTCTTCCATCTTTTCAATAACCTCCTTGATTACCCAATCCGGTGTTGATGCCCCGGCAGTAATACCTATTTTTTTTATTTTTTTTATACCTACCGGTGGTAAGTCACCGGATGTTTCAATTTGATAAGTTCTTTCGCAGTGTTTTTTGCATATTTCGTACAATTTCTGTGTATTGGAGCTGTTTTTTCCGCCAACCACCAGCATCACATCGACACTTTTTGCAATTTCTTCTGCTTCACACTGTCTTTTACTTGTCGCACTACATATTGTATCAAATTTTATGACATTATCAAATATTTTATTTAAATAAATATTTATAGATTCCCATTTTTCGTTGGTTATGGTTGTTTGAGCAACCACACATACTTTTTTATTTGAAGGTTCAATCTTTTGGGCATCATGAATATCATTTACAATTATCGCAGATTTATTGCACCACCCGTTGATTCCAATAACTTCGGGATGTTCCTTATCTCCTACAATGATGATCTGATAACCTTCCTCATATTTCTCCTTTACCAGATTTTGAATTTTCTTCACATAGGGACAGGTGGCATCTTCCACAACAAGCTTTTTTTTGCTCAATTCGTTATAAATGTCCGCCGATACGCCATGGGCCCGAATGACAACATAGCTGTCTTCCACAACCTCTTTTGCATGGTTTACTACATTGACACCCTTGCTTCTTAACTGATTTACTACCTGCTCATTATGTATAATGGGTCCTAAAGTATAAATCGGACGATCTACTTTTCCAACCAGATCATAGGCAAGGTCTACGGCTTTTTTTACCCCAAAACAAAATCCGGCTGTTTTTGCGACAATAATTTCCAACTATTTCGCCTCCAATAAAGCATAAACTTCCTTCATAATCCCCTGGCTGAGCTCAATAAGCTCATCATTTGAATATTTTTTACCCTTCTCCACTTCCAGATAATAAGGTTTTCCAAATACAACTTTTACTTTGCCAAAGAGTTTATAATTTCCTTCAATGGCAACCGGGATAATGGGCACACCTGTTTTTACAGCAAACATGGCGACGCCGGGTTTTACTGTTCCTGACTGCCCGTCTTTTCTTCGCGTCCCTTCCGGGAAAATCCCAAGGATATGTCCTTGTTTTATAATTTTGAGTGCCGTCTTAATCGCTTCCACATCACCTGTTCCTCTTCTAACAGGAAAAGCACCTGCCCATCGGATAAAAGCTGATTGGAGTGGATTTCTAAAAAGCTCCTCTTTTGCCATATAATGAATCATCCGCTTAATTTTATATCCGATAAAGAACATGTCCATTTGGCCCACATGGTTTGCACAAAGAATTGCCCCACCCTTTGGAGGAATATTCCCCTTGTTTACCAACTTCACCCTATAAAAAATGCTAAAGTAAATATTTAAAAGCAGTTTTACAAATCCTTTTAACATCATCAACAACCTTACCTTAAGAATAATAAACCATCTTTTATATTTATAACGCTTCAAAACCCTTCGTTATATTTGAAATAATGAATTATTCCAATGTAAAAGCATTATTATGATTTATCCAACAAGTGAAATTATTTTTTCTACCACTTGGTCCAGCGTCATTTTCGTAGTATCCATCTCAACAGCATCCTCTGCCTTGGAAAGGGGAGCAAAATCTCTGGAACTGTCATTCCGATCCCTAAATACTATATCTTTTTGGACTTCTTCCAGGGATACATGGGTAATCCCTTTTTCTATCATTTCCTTGTGTCTTCTCGCAGCACGTTCCTCAATCGACGCTGTTAAGAAAATTTTAAGGTCGGCTCCGGGAAGTACAAAAGTTCCGATATCCCTTCCATCCATCACAACACTTGTTGTAGCTGCGATCTCCCTTTGGATCTCAACCATTTTAATCCGGACTTCCGGAATGGCAGCCACATTGGAAGCGCCAATGGAGACCTCAGGGGTTCTTATTTCCTTGCTGACATCTTCATCGTCAAGAAGGATATGCTGTTCACTTCCTATATGTCTAATTTTTATATCCAGTTTGCTTATAAGTAAAGAAATACCTTCACGGTCTTTGGTATCCATGCCCTGTCGGATTGCCTTTAATGCAACTGCACGATACATGGCACCCGTATCCAAATAAATCGCATCCAATTTTTTTGCCACCAATTTGGCAATTGTACTTTTGCCTGCGCCAGCAGGTCCATCAATTGCAATATTGATTTTTTTCAAACCCCATTCCTCCAAAACCGCTTAAGTTAAATCGGGTCTTAGAATTTTAGCCCCGTTTAAATACGTATGAATCATTTCATGATTGCCTTTGTCGGTGTTGATATGCAGCATAACCCGGATACATTTTCCTAAACTTCCCGGAACATCTATTTCCTGCATACACATCAGCGCATGACTTGTCCATCCTATTTGTCTTGCGGCAACTGCCGGAAAAGCAGCGTCAAGATCCTTGGTCACAGTAAATACAACGCTGATGATATCCTCTTCACATATATTATTATTCTCTACAATTTCTTCCAATAACTTTTTGGTTTCCTCAATAATTTCATGTGCATCATTGTTTTCTACCGTTGTTGCTCCACGTATTGCACGAACCATCACGTTAAATTCCCCCATTCTTCCATGCTACCTATACAACTCTATGTCCAATTCCAATAGATACCTCATTTAAGTGCAGCAAACCAATCCCAAAAAATATTGCCACACCAATATGATCTTTATATCTGGCTATACCGATCTTTCCTCCTACATTTAAGCCTAACGCCTTGGGCATTATTTGCGACAAAGCTTCTCTCGTGGCACCGGCTACTGCGCCTTCTTCCGCATGACTGTCGATGATGGCTCCTTCCCTTTTGGCAGACACTACAGCCCTTTCAATAATTTTCATAATAGAAGTAATAAACTCTCCACCATAATCTGCTGCCGCCGTATAGATACCCTTCCTTGAGAAGTCGGCCTGAATCTGCTTTTCTTCACTTCTGTCGGTGGATAAGGCAATTTTAATTGCTGCACTTACAATGTCTTTGCTGCCATACTCTTTCGTACCTTCTTCAAATTTTCCCATATATTCTCCCGTCTTCAATTTAAAAGATATTTTATGATGATCATATTTTATAAAAACAGCATTAACGGTTAAAATCATTGTATGTACTTTGCTGCACCCCAACCATACGACACCGAATGAAGCGTTCTTACTTACATATTATATAGTATGAACACGCTTAAAACAATCAAAAAATTGCTAATTAGAGCGTGAAAATGATTTTGCATGGATAAATTAAATTTTCACGATATTAAATCAAGGAAATTGAAGCGCTATGGAAATTCTTTATCCGTTCAATATAGTTTCAAAATAAAATGGACTTCTTATACTTCCCTATCCAGTTCCACTTTCATGATTTTTTGAACGTTGTTTTTAATCTTCACTTTTTTGTAACTGTTTTTGATATTGGCACTTTTGGATATAAAGTAGACCTCTGCATCTTCCATGGAATTTGTACCGTCTATCTCAACAATATCCCCTTCCTCAACGTGGATATCAACCGAGTTCTCTGCAAAAACAGCTATCTCCTCTTGATTTACCAAAATTTTGAGGCTTCCGTCACGATTGCCGCTTAAAAGGGTTAAAGTAATTTTACCCCCGGAGGATTGGCTCATAATATGAGTAGAAAACGCTTCCACTTCTTGTTTGTCGGTAGGGGAGAGCACATTAACCGATCCGTCTGTGAGCGCCAGTTGGACAATTACCAGCAGGGAAAACGATACAATGAATAAAAGTATAAGAAACCGTTCTATACTGCCGCTAAAAAAATTCCTTCCATCCTTTTTCCGACTGTTCACCTTATAGAATAAGAGCTTCAATCACATTCACTCCGCAACCATTCATTATATTAACTATATGAATCATATGCGTACTTTAGATTAAAAATACTCCTATTCTGTTTGAATTTAAAGATAACCGCTCTTTCTCTAACAATTTGCCCCGGCCAAAAATCCCGTAGAAAATGCTATGGTTAAGTTAAACCCACCTGTATAAGCGTCCACATCAATCACTTCCCCGGCAAAAAAAAGCCCTTTTATGATTTTTGATTCCATGGTTGAAGGGTTGATTTCATCTACACAAACCCCTCCCGCTGTGACAATCGCTTCTTCTATTGGCCTTGCACCGGTAATGGTGAGCTCTAGATTTTTTAGAAGTTTTACAAGGTTTTTTCTTTCTTCCCGTGTAATCTGGTTGACAAACTTATCCGGAGATACTCCTGAAAGTTCAATGATTACCGGAATCATTTTTTGCGGCAGCAAATCATCCAGCGCGTTTTTTAGCTGCTTTCTGGAATACTTCTCAAAATCCCTTTGGAGGCGCTCATACAGCTTTTCTTCGTTTAGAGCAGGCTTTAAGTCGATGGATAGTTTTACATTTTTGTAGTCATAATCCAAAATATGACGGCTGGCACTTAATATCAAAGGACCGGAAACACCAAAGTGCGTAAAAAGCATTTCTCCAAAGTCATCGTATATTTTTTTATTATTTAAATTTAAAAGCTTGATTGAGACATTTTTTAATGAAAGTCCCTGCAGTTCTTTTACCCATTCTTCCAAAGCTACTAAGGGAACAAGGGATGGTTTTAACGGAGTCACTTTATGCCCCAGCTTCCGGGTTATTTTATATCCGTCTCCGGTAGATCCTGTTCCCGGATAGGAGGCACCTCCGGCAGCAAGCACCAAAGAATCACAGTGCAATTCTTTTCCATCCTGGAGTACAACACTCTGAACTTGCCCCTGTGACACCTTAATTTCCTTTACAGCGGATTTTAACCTTAAATCCACCTTAAACCGTTCTATATATTTTTTTAGTGTATCTACCACATCTTTTGCTTTGTCAGAGACAGGAAAGATTCTTCCCCCCCGTTCAACCTTGGTTTCCAAACCGTATTCATTTAGGAAGCCTATTAAATCCTGGTTGGAAAAGGTATAAAAGGCGGAATATAAAAAATTCCCGTTTCCAGGAACATTTTCAATCAATCCTTCGATATCCGTACTATTTGTGATATTGCATCTTCCTTTACCCGATATCAATATCTTTTTTCCTATTCTGTCGTTTTTCTCTAAAAGGAGCACATCATGCCCCCGCTCCGCCGCTTTTCCGGCCGCCATAATTCCGGCAGGGCCTGCGCCTATAACAATCACTTTTTTTCTCATCATCAACCTCAAACGAATTATTCTATTTAACTTCTGTAAACATTAAAAACAGCATTAGAAAACCTACAATGGATTTTTTACCTGTTTCTATATTTTATATTTTTAGCATTCTCTTTAATATTCATTCCCATTTTTTAAGGAATATTTCCTTCACTTTAATACCCTATTTTCTTGTCATACTGCCCTCGTCATGCTTATCATAAACCTGGTATTCATCCCAAATTTCTTCCAGACTCTCAAAGGTTTTATAGATATTTTCCTTTCTCTTCATCCCTACCGCAACAATGAGCGCATTAATAACACTTAACGGTGCAACAAGAGAATCGACAAAGGATGCCATATCACTCCTTGCAATAAGCAGGTGGTCCGCAAATTCCGCTAAAGGAGATTCATTGCTGTCCGTCAAGGCAATCACCTTGGCACCTTTACTTTTTACAAACTGCATTGCCATAATGGTCCTTTTTGAGTATCTGGGAAAACTGATTCCAATCATCACATCTTCATGAGAGATCTTAAATATCTGTTCAAACATCTCGCTGACCCCAGCCGTTTGAACCAATCGTACATTATCAAATATCAAATTAAAGTAAAAACCCAAAAAACCGGCTAACGGAGCCGCACTCCTCATACCCAAAATATAAATATTTTTTGCTGAAAGAATGCTCTCAACCGCCTTATGAAAGCTGTCATGGTCTATTTCTTCCAACGTGATCTTTATTTTATCCATGTCTGCTTGAAGAACACTTTTCAATATATTCTCCTCACTAATCCGGTTAGAAGATACTTCGATTCTTTGTACCGACGTTAATTTACTTTTTATGAGCTCCTGGAGCATCTTTTGCAGCTTGGGATACCCATCAAACCCAAGTTCAATGGCAAACCTGACCACAGTAGATTCACTGACACCTACAACCTCACCAAGCCTGGCGGCAGTCATGAAAGCAGCCTTATCGTAGTGATTAATAATATAATTTGCAATAAGCTTCTGTCCCTTACTGAATTCTCCGAGATTATCCTGCATTTTTTTTATCAAATCATGGCTCTTATTCGACATCTTAATCACCTACCTCTTTTAAGTCTCGTATATTGAAACAGCCATTCTATTTTCATTTACCTTTAAACACTATTTCCACTTTGAAAAATATTTGAACATGATCGTATTCTATATATTATAAAACAATCTTATATTTTTGCAAGTTAAAAATCAAGAGACTGCATTTTCAATCAAACTTCCTGGTAAATAGAAAAAAAATAAACCTCCTAAGAGGTTTTTATGATTTTGCTGGTACCTGAACTTCTCTAATTGCCCATTTTTTAAGCACAATCTGTGTCTTTTCCACGCTGGTTTCTATCGTTACTTCATCTTCCTGAATATTGATGATCTTCCCTGCAATTCCGCCAATTGAGGTCAATTCGCTTCCTACTTGCAGTGCGTCCAACATTTCTCTCTTTCTTTTTTGCTCTTTTTTCTGAGGCAAAATCATCATGAAATACATTAAACCAATCAATACAATAATGGGAACAAAAAAACTTACAATACCTTGAAAATCCTGTGGCATAATAATGATCCTCCTATTTTTAATATTATAAAGTTATTTTATATAACTATATTTTTATTGGTTTCTAGAAATACCAATCAATCTCCTTTGTTCTAATCACTATAACGCTTCCTGGTCTATTTTATTTATACCCAAAGGAGGTAAAGAATTCGTTTCTAAAATCTCCTAGCCTGTCTTCCATTATAGCCTGTCTAACTTTTTTCATCAAGTTTAACAAAAACCTTAGGTTATGCCATGTAGTAAGCCTGATTCCAAGGACTTCTCCAGCTTTTATAAGGTGACGGATATACGCTCTCGAAAAGTTTCTACAGGTATAACAGTCGCATTCGGGATCCAGCCTATCATAATCCCTTGCATATTTGGCATCCCTGATAATAACCCTTCCTCTGCTTGTCATAACAGTCCCATTTCTTCCAATTCTGGTGGGGAGCACGCAATCAAACATGTCAATCCCCCGGATGGCTCCTTCTACAAGATAATCAGGGCTCCCCACCCCCATCAGATAACGGGGACGGTCCTCCGGTAGAAGGGGAACAGTACAATCCAGCATCGCATACATTTCCTCTCCCGGTTCTCCAACACTTAGTCCACCGATCGCATATCCCGGAAAGTCCAGCTCCAAAAGCTCTTTGGCACTTTGAATTCTTAATTCTTTATAGGTTCCTCCCTGGACAATACCGAAAAGTGCCTGTTTTTCGGTATTCTTATGCGCTTCTTTACAGCGTTTGGCCCACCGGGTGGTCCGCTCCAGGGATTTTTTCGCATAATCATACTCACAGGGATAAGGTATACACTCATCAAAGGCCATTATGATGTCCGCACCCAAATCATTTTGAATCTCAATGGCCCGCTCGGGTGAAAACAAGTGTTTTGAACCGTCAATATAGGATTTAAAGGTTACTCCCTCTTCCTTTATATCCCGCATCCCTCCTAAGCTAAATACCTGGAAGCCTCCGCTGTCCGTCAAAATCGGCCGGTCCCAATTCATAAATTGGTGGAGCCCGCCTGCATTCTTTACAATATCTTGTCCCGGTCTTAAATACAAGTGATATGTATTACTAAGAAGGATTTCAGCTTCAACAGCTTTCATTTCATCCGGAGACATCCCTTTAACCGTTGCCTGTGTACCCACAGGCATAAAAGCAGGTGTATCAAAGGAACCGTGCGGCGTATGTACCCTGCCAAGTCTTGCTCCAGTTTGCTTGCATTTTTTTATAAATTCATACCTGATTGCCGGCATTTTTTTCACCTTTCTATTGTATTCAACCCTCTATTTATTATAGCCTCATGATTTTAAGACTAATCTTAAGCTATAGATAACGAAGTGTAAACATAGTAAAATTCGAGAGATGAAATACTTGGTTTACGTGGTCTTTCAGAAATCGAAATTTTACTTTTACAGTTCGTTATTTATAATTCTTTTTATACTTTCTAATTCTATCTATTATCTTTTCACTACCCATATCAAATAATGAGCATGGCATCTCCAAAGCTAAAAAACCTATACCGCTCCTTTACCGCCTCATTATATGCATGAAGTACGTTTTCCCTCCCAGCCAGTGCACTTACCAGCATGATCAGTGTGGATTCAGGCAAATGGAAATTCGTTATCAATGCGTCTACCACTTTAAATTGATAGCCTGGGTAAATAAATATGTCAGTCCACCCGTTCTTAGGCTCCACTGTACCCGTTAGATTGCCGACAGTTTCAAGAACCCTTGAGCTTGTGGTCCCAACGGCAATCACCTTCTTACCCTTTTCCTTCGCTTTATTAATTTTGCCACAAGTTTCCTCACTTATACTGAAAAATTCCGAATGCATTGTATGCTTTAAAATATCATCCGTTTTAACCGGCCTAAAGGTTCCCAACCCGACATGGAGGGTCACATAGGCAATTTCTATACCCATTCCGGCGATTTCCTCCAAAAGTTCTCTTGTAAAATGAAGTCCTGCCGTAGGGGCTGCCGCAGATCCCCGGTATTTTGAATAGACAGTCTGATATCTTTCAGCATCCTCAAGGGTTTTGGTAATATAAGGCGGAAGCGGAACCAATCCTACCTGGTCCAGGATTTGTTCGAAAATCCCATCATACTCAAAACGGACCAACCGGTTTCCTTCCTCTACAATATCCACAACTTCAGCACGCAAAAGTCCTTCTCCAAAGACAAATCTTGCTCCCAGTTTTGCCCGCCTACCCGGTTTTAAAATCACTTCCCATATGTCTCCGTTTATTCTTTTTAAAAGAACAAACTCAATTTTTCCACCGGAACCTTCCTTCTCCCCTATGAGCCTTGCCGGGATGACCCGTGTATCATTGAGAACCAGGCAATCCCCTTCTTTTAAAAAGTCTTTAATATCTAAAAACCGCCGGTGGGATATGTCTCCGGTCTCTTTATCCAGCACCAATAGCCTGGAAAGCACTCTATCTTTAAGCGGTTCCTGAGCAATCAGTTCCTCAGGCAAATCAAAATAAAAATCTTTTACTTTCATCCTTTTTATCCTATGCTTTTATAAAATCATTCCATGCAGAATAAAATATACATCAAGTCAGATCATTTTACAAGGTATTCTTAGAAAGATTCACAAAAAAAGCAAATGAAATTATTCTTTCATCCGCCTTCTTTTTATTATGATTGAATCTAATACAAAAATTCAAAATTCCGATTTTTCTTCTACAAGGCCGCATAAGCGTAACTTTTTAGTTCCTCTATTCTACCTTAGTTCCCTTAAAATAGTGAGTCAGAATTTGTTCATAGGTAAACCCGGCATTGGCCATTCCCTTTGCCCCTTCCTGGCTCATTCCGATTCCATGCCCCCAACCTTTACCTTTGAATATATAATTTGCAGGAATCCGGGGTACAACCTTCTTCACATTGTTCGCACCGATAACGGTAAAACTATTGTTTCCTGCTGCATTTAAGGTTTTAACTCCACTTGCGGTTATCACCTTTTTCCCGCCCAATTGAGTTTTTAAAGGAGGCGCTTCCTTTGACTTGATCATTGTATCCGCATCGGTTGTAACGGTATACCACTGGCTGTCCAGGCTTAAAAAAGATCTGCAGTCATTCTTTTCATATTTTTTATTCTTTTTGGAACCGGTCACCACCAGTTCGGTGATTCTCCCTGCCTCGGATGTTTTGGTCGCTGTAATTCCCAAAATATCTCCCAGCCCCAAGCCCCGTCCCTCAAAGATGCCTTTGAGTTTTTCGGCTGTATAGGAGACCTCCCAGTTGTAGTGCCAGGACTTACCAGACTCATATTTATCTTCCACGCTCACAAGATAGGGAATGCTTGATCCCCAGACGTTTTTCACATCCTCCGTCCATCCGCCGCTGGAACTAAAATAGAAAACAGATGCGGGTTTTCCGTTGTAGGTCACAATCCTTCCCTTTGTATCCTCCACCGCTTTGTTGGTAGAAGGAGCTTCCCCTCCAAATCCCTTATAGACCTGGCAGCAGGTGGTATCACATACATCTATTTCCAGATGGGAATGCTTATCTCCAATGCTATTGAGTGCATAGGTCCTTGCAGCTACAGCCTGTGCTTTTAAAGCCTCCACATTGGAATTCGATTCAATTTCAGAGGGTACAACACCATATAAATATTGCTCCAGGGGCAATATATTAATGACGGACATGTCACTTCCTGTCTGGCGCCGCACTTCTATATCCCCACGGTATGTCTTTTTGTTATTGATCTTAAATATGTATGGTGAATTCTCAATTATAGGTTTCATTTGAAGGACCCCTGTACTGCTGGAAAACAGGAGAAGGGTCTTTCCTCTGCTATTGGAGACAACAATGGATGTATTTAAGGGCTGTATGACCTTATACTCTCCGGCACCCAATACGACTTCCAGCTTGTTTTTGATATCGGCCTGGGCTGAGGCAATATCCGGATAAAAGCCGGTCCATACCTGCCAAACATCCTTATAAACGGGATAAGCATCCACCCCTTTTTGCTCCAGACTTTTGATTTGCTGATCTACTTCGTTGAAACCTGCATACTCCCCACCAATCTGAATATGTACCGGTCCAAGGGCTTGCCCCTGCGGGATGGTTTTATCGGTAGGTTTGTACTCTACCAAAGCGGTACTTGTTTTGATAAAGTAAACATCTTTTCTTACTGAAACTAATTCATTGGTTGGATTCTCAGTTAGTAAAGAAAAGTTATTGTCCTTATAATATCCAAACTGCAGGCCTTTATCCGAGTTCAGAGTAAAATTGGAAACTGCCGTTTTCTCAAAAAAGAGGCCCACCCTTACTTTTTCAGGAATTTGTACAGCAGCGGTTGATATGTTAACCCCTGCCAGGACCATACATAGGCTCAGCACTAAAACTTTAATCATAATAAATGTTCTACTCATTTTATACCCCCTGCTTTATCTTATGTAAAAATAAAAAGAAATGCTTTTCTTCAGCAAAGTGCCAAAATCCAGCCGCAATTGACCTTATTCATATATATTCGACAAAAAACAGGGTATTTCCTCTACAAAGTTAAAATGTAATCATTTTGTAAAATTCTCTCTGTTTCTAGGCTGATGGCATTCAATGATGACCGGGAATTTTACTTTTATATATCAATTTTTCATTTTTTCTTGACTTGATCAAGAATTTCATCTATACTATTGTTTGTTGCTTTTAAAGATACTTCTTAATATCCGCCCAGATAGCTCAGTCGGTAGAGCAGAGGACTGAAAATCCTCGTGTCGCTGGTTCGATTCCGGCTCTGGGCACCAAGAAAAGACATGATTCTTTATGATTCATGTCTTTTTTATCATGTATAAATAATGTTATCTACCTGACTCTTTTCTTTATCAAAGTATAGAAAAAGAAAACTTGGTTTTAAAATACCAGTGCCTCGTAACGTAATTCTTTCTAGGGCATGCGAGGCACAAACAGAGGAAGTGCATTTTTAACACTTTGAAACTTAAAATTTGTTGATTAAAAAGCACTAGCTATTTTAAAAACCAAGTTTTCTTTTTAGAGTATATTCTCACAAGAATAACATTCAATCCATAAAGCCCGTTTAATTAGTTAACATGCTCCACTCCGTTTTTATCCCTCGTAAACTTATGGTCTACCGCACTTTCTGCAATATGGGTATATGCCCAATTATCCTTTGTTACATCTTTAAACTTAAGCTCACACCCCAATAATGGCCCTCTATAAAGCATTCTATTGATTATCGTCACAAATTCCGAACGGATAATATTCTGGTCTGCTCTAAAAGTGCCATCATCGTATCCTTTGATAATTTTCAGCCTGTATACCTCTTCTATAAAGTTTTTTGCCCAGTGGTTCAATGTATCTTTAAAATTGACTTTTAAAGGCTCTATATTATTAATTTTCAAATACCTTGATATGGCTGTTGCAGTTTCAGCTCTGGTAATATATTCATCGGGACGAAACGTTCCATCCGTATAGCCTATGAATAAGCCACTCTTTGTTACCGCATGAATGTAGCTGTAAGCCCAGTGCTTCTCCGGAACATCCTTATAAGAGCCCTCCGAAAGTTTAGAAACATCCAGATCCATTGTCCTTGCAAACATAGCAGCGGCTTCCGCCCTGGTGACATTGTTATCGGGCCTGAAGGTGTTATCCGTATAACCGATAACATACTTCTTGTGGAAATTCCCTTCAAACCGGTTTGAGTAGAGCATAATACTCAATGCCGAGCTGTCATCTGCCGGATTGGCCAACTCCTCCGTACTGGTTATGGATGCTGCATTTTTTACAATCATTTCCGATGTGTCCAAAGGTAGTACCTTGACTTTATAAGAGATTTCACCTGTCTCATTTTCTCCGAGACTCTTAATTGTCCATGTAACCGTATCTCCGTGTAGAGTCAAGTCCTTGCTTTCATCTACTGTTGTATTTTGAGGTATTTTAGCCGATATTTTAATATCTTTAACCACTCTTTTTGTTTTATTTTTATACCGGATGGTAAAAGTAGCCGTCTGCTCCTCTTCATAGGCAGTTTTATCCGAGGTCAAAAATACTGCCAGGTCACATGGCACTGCCCCAGGAATAGGATTTGTAACCGGCTCATTAATCACTTCTCTGGATGGGTCAGGCACCGGAGTATGATTTGAAGAAGGTACAGGCGTAGCTGTAGGCGTTGAGAGAGCACCAGTAATGCCGGAAGATGGGCTTGGAGTCACCGTCGGTGTAGGCGTACTGCTAACCGGGTTTCCTCCGCCGCCACCAGTTTGATTTCCGCCTCCACTTGAATTCGCCAGATTTACCTTGAGGCTGACAGGAGAAGATACATTCCCTGCTTTATCTACTGTCCTTCCAGTAATCACCGTTTCACCAGTATTACTGATCTGGAAAACACCGGTATAGGTTTTCCACGCACCCTTTGTTGCACCCTCCAAAGAATATTCCACCCTGTCTACACCGGATTCCTTGTCTATTCCAGGTACAAGGGTAATGTTAATAAAGCCCGTTTTAGGCTCCTCTAATATTTGAGGAGGTCCGGGAGGAGTTTTGTCAATGTTATCTATAATGCGCATACCTTCCTTACTCTCATTTCCTGCTGCATCCTTTGCTTTTGCATAAACCACATCATTGACTGATAGTTTGAACGGTCCTACATAATTTTCGTACTTTCCGCTCACTCCGATTTTAAATTCCTTCTGTACCGCATCCTCCGGATAGCTTACGGTTACTTCCACATCTTGATTGGTCGCTGTTTTAGGGTCATTGTCAATTACAGGCTTTTCAGGGGGTGTTCTATCAATATTACTGATAATGCGTATTTCTTCTTCACTCTCATTTCCCGCTGCATCCTTGCCCTTTGCATAAACCACATCATTTACCGAGAGTTTAAAGGGTCCTTCATAGTTTTCATACTTTCCGTTCGCCCCTATTTTAAACTCTTTTTTAACTGCGTCCTCCGGATAGTTAATGGTTACTTCCACATCCTCATTTGTTGGAGTTTTGGGATTATGATCAATGACAGGCTTCTTAGGAGGGGTTCTGTCAATTGTAAATCCGATAAACTGCTCTTGGGACATTTCACCCATATTGTCCATAGCCCAAACTTTTAGCTTATGTCCCCCTTCCTCCAATGAGCTCAAATCAATCTTTCCCAGCCAATCCTGTTCTGAACCGGTTGCAACAATTCCACTGCACAATTCCCATGTCTCAATGATACCTTTATTATATACAGAACAATAAACACTCAACACGTCACCATTATTTAAATCACTAACCTTACCGGCAATACTCATTTCATTTCTGAAAACCTTACCTTGTTCCGGTGAAGTTAAAGAAATCTCAGGTGCATCATTTTGAATATACCTTATAGTAACCTCATAAGTGTATATTTTTACCTCTACATTAACAATTCCAATATAATTTTGAACAAACAGATTACCTTCCTTGTAGTAGGGACCGTCCTTTTTCAATACTACCGGAATCCCATCACTGGTTTTTCGTTCGATTATATCCGGGAAATTACTTGTGGCTTTTTTAATGATTTCAAGTTCTGTTTTAGGCACAATACGCGTACTTACATTTTTTCCGCCGGAAACATAAACTGTAACTTTCTTTTTATCATTACTAAGTTCATAACTAACCGACCCGGTATCTACCTTAACATCTACAATTTTTGATATCTTGTCAATTATGTACTCTCCACTGGATGCTTGATGTTCACTTTGGATCAAAGTGATGATCTCATCAGGTCCGGCATACACGCTCCCTGCCGTAAAAAGGCATTGAATCAGGGTAGCTAGTGCAATTATTAAACAAAGTCCCTTTTTGAATGAAAAACCTCTTCTCATCATCAAATATTCCCTCCCAAAATAAAAATAGCCCTCTTCACAGGAATTACTTTAGTATTTTCCTGTCCTTGTATAAATTGAAGTAATATAGAATTCGTTCCTGCATTTCATTAATTAATTCAATAAATTCTTCCATTTATTATACATGTATTTAGCCCGTTGTAAATATAAAACAATAATAACACCCATTAACAAAATGATTTTTTCTCAAAATATTCTTTAAAAAAAGTTATAAAAATGCTTGCAAATATATTTAAAACATGCTATAAATATAATACGTTGTTGCTAAACATTATCAACTAAATATGGAGGGGTTCCCGAGCGGCCAAAGGGGGCAGACTGTAAATCTGTTGTCTCTGACTTCGATGGTTCGAATCCATCTCCCTCCACCAAAATAAAAACCAGGTGATCACCTGGTTTTTATTTTATCTTAACCTTTCATATTTTGTAGATAACGCATTTTACTATGTTTACACCTTGTTATCTATAGTTCAATTTAAAAAAGCCTGTCATTTAGACAGGCTTTCAATATTGGAACGATTATCTTGGTTCGATAAAGAATTTTATCGCAGTTTTCTCTTCCCCCTTTATAAGAATCTCAGAAAACGAAGGTACTGCGACTAAGTCAATACCATTTGGTGCTACAAACCCTCTCGTAATTGCAATTGCCTTTACTGCTTGATTGACTGCACCTGCTCCAACAGCATGGATCTCTACACTGTTCCTTTCCCTTAATACTGCTGCTAATGCTCCTGCAACTGACTTTGGCTGTGAATTAGCTGAAACTTTAAATACACTCATACTTTTGCCTCCCATTTTCATACATTTAGGTTTTCTCTCTATATTAACTATTTAATATTCTACGTTTATCACCAAAATTCCTGCTAAATTTTATTTTTTTTTATTTTTTTAATTTTTTTATAAACACAAGCGCCTTTCATGTAAATCTTTTGGAAGAACATTTATAACACTTCAAAAATTGAAAGTCTGTTATTTGAATAAGCACCAGTCCAATTTGCAATAATTTAAATTAATACCACATAAAGGAACCGCCTTGATTGCTTCATTCAATGATAAACTTAATTCAGCTTAAAAGTAAATGCACATTTTTCATTTTTTTTTTACTTTTTTTACGATTGTACTTGATTTTGTACATCTATCTCCCCATCATTGATGTCCTTTTCAATCACCCTTATATGCTTAAATCCGTATTTATCTTTCAAATAATCAATATTTTGTCGTTTTTGACCGATAACTTCAGAAACTTTTCCTTTTGGGGAAAGTATAAGAATTTTCTCTTTTAGATCTATTTTTTTTTCTTCAATTAAATCTTCAATCTTTCTTAAAAAAATCCTTGACTGGACTAATTGTCTCAGCGCAGGATGGAAGGGCCCCGCAATCACTTCGCCATTTTCACGGATACTTTGTGTAGGCTGCAGGCCAATTCTGATTACATGGATCCCCTTTTGTTCATATACATTGAGAAGCTTACTCAATATCTCGATGGTCTCATCAAGGGCTAAAGGAGCATATTTACCTTCAACATACATTCTCTCAAGGTACGTTCCGCGTATTACCAATGTTGGATATATTCTAACAAAAGCCGGATTTAGACCTGCGACCCGATAGGCGGTCTGAAGGTCTTTTTCCATCGTATCTCCAGGTAAACCGATCATGGTTTGAATTCCCAACGTAAATCCAAATTGACGGATCATCTCCGATGCCCTAAACACATCTTCCGGACTGTGCCCCCTGCAGCTTTCCTTCAAAACCTCCTCATTAAGGCTCTGTACACCCAACTCAATGGTTTTGACCCCGTACGCTTTTAAATATGTCAGCACTTCTTCATTAATATAATCCGGCCGTGTAGATAACCTAATTTCATTTACCAACCCTTTTACAATATACTGATATGCGATTTTAAGAAAACGGATTTGCTCATCCTTTTCAATCCCGGTAAAGCTCCCGCCATAAAAAGCAATTTCAGTGTTCCCCTTCTCCCCGGTGATCGTTGCAAGGTGTTCATCAACGATTTTTTCCATTTGATCTACATTCATCTCTTCCATCTGACCGCTTATAGATTTCTGGTTGCAATAAATGCAGTCGTAGGGACACCCTTTATGGGGGATAAATACCGGGATGATCACATGTTTCTTTTTCACTCTTCCACCTAACCTTCAAGCTGCTTTTGAAGAACAAGTTTGGCAGCATTTTGTTCTGCTTCTTTTTTACTCTTACCTTCACCTGTCCCCATTATGGTTTCTCCGATTTTAATTTGTGAAACAAATAATTTGTTATGGTCAGGTCCTTTTTCTTCAATAATTTCATAAACAATTTTGCTGTCGCCATCCCTTTGGATGACTTCCTGCAGCTGTGTCTTATAATCCATAGCTAAAAGCCCGTTTACCGAGTCCTTTATGATCTGCTGCATTTGATTCATGATGAAATCCTTTGCCTTTTCAAAACCGCCGTCGATATAAATAGCACCAATTAAAGCTTCGAAAGCATCTGACAAAATTGAGATACGCTTCCTGCCCCCTGTTTGCTCCTCACCCTTGCCTAACAGCAAAAACCCTCCAACCTTTATGTTTTCCGAGCACCTCATAAGAGACGGCTCGCAAACAATATACGACCGGACTTTTGTCATTTCTCCCTCAGATAGATTAGAATGGTTTCTATAGATATACTCACTGATAACAATATTGAGTACCGCGTCCCCAAGAAATTCCAGCCTTTCATTACTTTGAATTCTGGCATTTTTGCTTTCGTTTGCATAAGAACTGTGGGTTAATGCCAAAACAAGATTTTCTTTGTTATGAAAGGAATATGCTATGGTTTTTTCAAGTTCTTCAATATGATGGTCCATCTCTTCCATATTTCCTCCTGTCTGGTAAAAAAATTACTTAAAAGGCGAGGTATCCCCCCGCCTTTTGTTGTTTATAATCCAATTATACATTTATCAACGAATAGAAAAAACAATCCATCTAAAAGCTGTTTATCACTTTTACTGAAAAATCATTCATTTTTACGAAACAAGCCACTTTATTATATCAGCTTCTACCCGTTTGAACATTTTCCAGTTCTTACTCTTCATATTTCTTTAATGCCAAAGTAACATTGTGCCCCCCAAAACCCAGTGAATTGGACAAAGCATACTTAATGTCCGCACTTCTGCCCTGATTAGGAACACAATCCAGATCACATTCCGGATCGGGAGTCTTATAATTGATTGTTGGCGGTAAAAACCCATCTTTGATGGCCAAAGCACAAATAATGGCTTCTACAGCACCCGCTGCTCCCAACAAATGTCCTGTCATAGACTTCGTAGAACTCATTGCAAGCTTTCCTGCATGCTCACCGAAAACAGCCTTCACAATGCTGGTTTCGTTTTTATCATTCGGAGGGGTAGAAGTTCCATGGGCATTGATGTAACCAACCTCTTCCGGTTTAATTCCTGCGTCATCCAAACACATCTTCATACATACGGTACCCGCTTCTCCGTCCGGATTAGGAAGTGTAATATGATAGGCATCATTGGTGCAGCCATAACCAATGATTTCGCCAAGTATTTGGGCACCACGTTTTTTTGCATGTTCCAAATCTTCCAGAATAATTACGCCTGCTCCTTCTCCCATGACAAATCCGTTTCTTTCGGCATCAAACGGCCTGCATGCAGTATTGGGGTCATTATTCTCAGTCATGGCTCCTGCTGAACAAAAACCTGCAAAGGCTATGGGCGTGATGGCTGCTTCCGCACCACCTGTAATCATTACATCCGCATCTCCTCTTTGAATGACCTTAAATGCATCTCCGATAGCATTTGCTCCTGTTGCACAAGCAGTTACAGAACAGTTATTATACCCTTTTGCACCATACTGGATAGCAATACGGCCTGTTGCCATATTGGCAATCATCATGGGTATGAAAAAGGGACTTACCCTGCTGGGTCCTTTGTCAACCAATGTTTGATGCTGGTTTTCAAATGTCTCGATTCCACCGATTCCTGACCCTACTAAAACACCAAATCTATATTTATTCACT
Organism: Clostridia bacterium; assembly: GCA_026418275.1. Classification (GTDB taxonomy): domain Bacteria; phylum Bacillota; class Clostridia; order Acetivibrionales; family DSM-2933; genus SKW182. The sequence continues at coordinate 167,389 of JAOABQ010000112.1, read as the reverse complement.
TTTTCCAAATCCAACGCAGATACTTCCAGCGCAATTTTGGTTGCAGCCAGTGCGTATTGGGTTGAACGGTCCATTCTTTTTGCTTCCTTCTTATCAATAAACTTTAAAGGATCAAAATCTTTAAGTTCAGCTGCAACCTTTGTAGGATAATTGGTAGTATCAAACCGTTCCACCATATTGATTCCATTTTTTCCCTCTTTAATTGCATTCCAAAAATTATCCAATCCGGTCCCAAGTGAAGATACTACACCCATTCCTGTTATAACTACACGTTTTTTCATGTTTTAACCTCCCTATGGACTTCAAAATTCTTTATCTATGTTAAGCATCGCATGCTGGTAATTTATAAGATACGGCAATATTCATATTTAAGACTGTAATTTTTTTATTAGTATAACAAGAAATCTTCCTTTATAAACAGGTACTCTTGATATATACGCTTTAAATAACAACAGAATTAATAAAAATTACAATCATCGATATTTTAAAAAAAGTCCCGTTTGAGGGACTTTTTTTACGTATTATTCTTAATGTAGTCTACAGCGTCACCTACTGTAGTAATTTTTTCTGCTTCACTATCGGGAATTTCCAAATCAAATTCTTCTTCTAAAGCCATGATCAACTCAACTATGTCTAATGAATCTGCTCCTAAGTCGTCTATGAAAGAAGCTTCCATAGCTACATCATCTTCTTCAACACCTAACTGTTCAACGATGATTTTTTTTACCTTTTCAAATACCATATATTCACCTCCTTCCATAGATACTGCATAAAATTTATGATGATCCCAATGTAAAAAGTGACAACTTTTACATTTAGATATTATTACATAACCAACCCGCCGTCAATATCTATTACTTGACCTGTAACATAATTGGAGTCATCGGATGCAAGGAAAGCCACAACATTTGCCACATCCTCAGGTGTCCCGAACCTGCCTAGCGGAATGTTTTTTAAATAATTATCCCTTACATCATCCGGCAATTTGTCTGTCATTTTACTTCTGATAAGACCGGGTGTTACCGCATTACATGTAATACCTCTCGGTGCCAGTTCCTTCGCAGTTGTCTTTGTTAAGCCGATCAACCCCGCTTTTGAAGCAGAATAATTTGCTTGCCCGGCATTTCCATACCTGCCAGCAACCGACGCAATATTGACTATTTTACCGCTTTTTTTCTTAATCATGGCTTTTGCAGCTATTTTCGTACACAAAAATGCACCTTTCAAATTGATATCTAAAACAGCATCCCAATCCTCAATCGGCATCATCAACATGGGTTTATCAATTGTTATGCCCGCATTATTCACAAGAATATCCAGAGAACCAAAGGTATCTACTGCCGTTTTCACCATCAGTTTGACATCCTCTTCATTTCTCACATCACCCTTTGTAACTGTAACCGGAAAACCTGCCGCTTTAAATTCCTCTGCTGTTTGATCAATAGCATCCGAACTTGGAATATCGTTTAAAACGATATTGGCACCCATTTGTGCCAGCTTAAGTGCGATTGACTTTCCCAATCCTCTGGCAGACCCCGTAATAACCGCTGTTTTTCCTTTTAACTGCATTATTCCTAACCCTCCCAAACATAAACATTTTTATCTTAAGCATTTTGATCTTTTACAAGCCTAGTTCCTGTATGGTTTTGTTTAAAGATTCCATATTTTCAACATTCAGCGTCTTTACTTCCTTATTGATTTTCTTTACAAAGCCGCTTAATGTTTTTCCCGGTCCAAATTCAACAAAGGTATCCACACCGGATTCAATCATTTTTCTTACTGAATCCTCCCATCTTACCGGGCTGCTTACTTGCCTTATCAATAAATCCTTTACCAACCCTTTATCAGTAATATATTCTGCTGTAACATTGGTTACGACAGGAATTTTCAAATCGGACAGTTGTATTTTTTCCAGTTCAACGGCAAGTCTTTCTCCAGCAGGTTTTAACATACTGCAGTGAAATGGTGCGCTTACCGGTAATACCATGGATCTTTTTGCTCCCTTTTCCTTTGAAAGTTCAACAACCCGCTCAACCGCTTTTACTTCTCCGGCTACAACTACCTGACCCGGACAGTTGAAATTCGCAGGCTCCACAATTCCTACCGAAGAGGCCGATTTACAGCACTCTACAACATCTTCATTTGAAAGCCCCAGGATTGCGGCCATGGTACCCACACCAATGGGCACTGCTTCCTGCATAAATTTCCCTCTCATTTTTACCAGTGCCACCGCAGTTTCGAAATCCATCGTTCCCGCTGCTACATGAGCTGTATATTCACCTAAACTTAAACCTGCAACCACATCCGGCACAATTCCTCTTTCAAGAATGGGCTGGAGACAGGCAATACTTGTAGTCAGTATGGTAGGCTGTGTATTTTCGGTTATTTTGAGAGTCTCCTCGTCACCTTCAAAAACCATCTTTTTAACATCAAACCCTAACGCATCCGATGCCCTTTCAAATATGGCATCAGAAGACTTAAATTCTTTGGCAATTTCACTTCCCATGCCGACACTTTGTGCTCCCTGGCCCGCAAAAACAAATGCGATCTTTCCCATACATCCACCTCCAAATTTATTCCAAACCGTATATCCAAATCTATTGATTGCTCTTTTGAAAACATTTATACTTTATGGCACTTTTATTGATGGATATTTACGGCTATTTACTCCATTTTATTACTGCCGCTCCCCATGTAAGTCCTCCGCCAAAACCAACCAAAACAATATTATCTCCTTTTTTAAGGCTTCCTGCCTTATCTGCCTCATCCAACCCTACAGGGATTGAAGCAGATGAAATGTTACCATATTTGTGGACATTTGTAAATACCTTCTCTTGAGATACCCCCAGTCTTTTGGCAGCACCGTCAATGATTCTGATATTTGCCTGATGAGGGAAAATAATTTTCAAATCATCCAAGGTAATCTTTGTGTCCTCAAGCACTTTAACCGTTGCATGCTCCATTATTCTTACAGCAAACTTAAATACTTCGCCGCCATCCATCCACAATACACGCTTATTTTCACTTTCTCTTTTTGCTTTGTCTTCATCGGTTATAAAGCAGCAAGGTGCTGTTATATTTTTTCCCAGGTTTCCATCGGCACCAATATATGTGTTTAATATCCCATAGCCCTCTTCAACAGGTCCAACCACCGCCGCCCCTGCTCCATCTGCAAACAGTACGCAGGTATTGCGGTCCTTCCAGTCGGTAACCTTGGATAAAGCTTCACATCCTATCACAAGAATATACTTATAAAAACCTGTTTTAATGAATTGATTTGCAACAGTGAGTCCATATACAAAACCGGTACAGGCCGAATTCAAATCAAACGCTGCTGCCTTGCTTGCACCTAAATTGCTTTGAATGATGCAAGACATGGAGGGTGTTAGATAATCCGGGGTCTCAGTTGCTACAATAATAAGGTCGATTTCTTCAGCGGCAATACCAGCGTCTTCCAAAGCCCTCTTAGCAGCCTTGGTGCCCAAATGGCTTCCTGGAGTATTCTCATCTAAAATCCTGCGTTCAGATATACCCGTTCTTTTTGTTATCCATTCATCCGATGTATCTACCATCTTTTCAAGGTCAAAGTTTGTCAAAACCTTCTCAGGCAAAGCACTTCCAATTCCTAAAATACCAACAGAATTATTCTGAAAATTCAATGTCATCAACCTCCATATTCTTAAACTCTTCCTGGATTTCCTCAAGTACTGATGAGCTTGCCAAATGATATGCTTTTAAAACTACATGCTTTATCGTCCGGGCACTGGAATTTCCATGGCTTTTTACTACATTGCCGTTAACTCCTAAAATAGGAGCTCCGCCGTTTTCATCTCTATCCATGGTCTTTTTAAAATTTTCAAGTCCACCTTTTATTAAGAGTGCAGAAACTTTCGAAACAATGCTCTTGGTAAAAATCCCCTTTAGAATACTCATCATAAAGGATCCTGCGCCTTCATAAAACTTTAGCAGTATATTGCCTACAAAACCGTCACATACCGCTACATGGACTTTTCCTTCCGCTACATCATTTCCTTCTATATTGCCGACAAAATTAATATTTGCGTTGGAATCCCGCATCAGGGCATATGCCTGTTTAACCACCTCGGTACCTTTCTTTTCCTCTACCCCTATATTGATAAGGCCCACCTTCGGATTTTCAATATGAAATAATTTTTTCATATAAATCGAGCCAATAATTGAAAATTGAAGATAATTGATGGGCTTGCACACTGAGTTGAGTCCTGCATCAACGAGAAGAACTTTTCCACCTTTACTAGGAACCAATGCAGGAATTGTCGGCCTGTCAACGCCTTTTATACGGCCCAATATGAGCAGCGCACCCGTCATTAATGCACCGCTGTTGCCTGCTGAAAGGAACACATCACCTTTTTTTTCCTTTAACAAATTGAATCCCACAACCATGGACGAATCCTTTTTATTCTTAATAGCCCTTGTAGGCATATCCTCATTGGTAATAACATCACTGGCATGATGTACCTTAAGTCTGGGATCAGAGAAATTTCTTTCTTTAATAATAGGGTTTATCTTATTGCTGTCACCAATTAACAGTATATCAAAACCTTCAACTTCACCTATTGCATCCATACAACCATTTACTACTGACTGAGGTGCATTGTCTCCACCCATAGCATCCACTAAAATAAGCAAAACGCGCTCACTCCTAGGAAAATATTATTTTAATTTCATATATAGAATACGATTACCCTTTGGCAGAGTATACCGCAAATATTTCTTCATGCTCGCAATATACTGGTGTTTAAACTTCTATAGAGTATATATTTATGCAAACCTTTTATTTCATTATGTATTAACAATAAACTAACGTACTATTTTTTCTCAACTTTTTCAAGGGAGACGAGAATAAATTTCCCACGGAAAACTTCAACCTGTTTTTCAAGGATTTTTACCCAAACAATAAACTTACTCCCTCTTACTTCCCGCACTTCAGCTTTTGCAATCAGTTTAGTACCTGCATATACCGGCGTTTTATACTTTATATTGGCGACTCCTACCAGAGCTACCTGAGCATCAATAACTGCAATTGCCAAGGATTCTGCAAGTGAATAAATGAAATGTCCCCTTACAATCCGGGTCTTTTGAAAAGCCATTCCCTCATCGGTTTCTAAAATTGAAATACCACTTTTGCCAAGGGAAATATCCAAAAGCTCTCCAACAAGTTCTTTGCTTTGTAATGACTTTAGTTTGCTATAGTTTTTCTCTGCTACATTTTTGACTCTTTCCCGAAGCTCCGGAATTCCCAATTCAAGCCGATCCAATCTGATCGTCGGGACACTTACAGAAAATGATTCCGCAAGTTCTTCATCGGTTAAAAACGGATCTGATTTTATTTTCTCAAGAAGAACTTTCTGCCTTTCCTTTTTTAGAAGGGAAGTTCTACTCATCATGACACCTCTCGCTGTTTAGGATCAATACTAATTATTACACTTACTTGTTAAATTATTACCTGGTACTAACGCCTGCTACCAAGAGTATATTATATATTTAATGGATATGCAATCATTTCCTAAAAATTAATTAAATTTTACGATTTTTCTTGCCCCATCACATGTACATTCTTCTTGATGTAATCATATCCTGAGTAAACGGTTACAATCACAGCAACCAGCATGGCATATCGGTCGAAATGGAAGGCATCAAACTTGAAGAGAGAGGCAATAATTGCTACCATTTGTGTAATCGTCTTTATTTTCCCCCAATTGCTGGCGGCGATTACAATTCCCTCACCGGCTGCCACCAGTCTTAACCCGGTCACAATAAATTCTCTCCCGATAATAACCATCCCGGCCCAACCCGCCGCATCTCCTCTTTGTACAAGTGCAATCAATGCTGCAGTTACCAAAAGTTTATCTGCAATCGGATCAAGAAACTTACCGATGTTGGTTACCTGCTTTCTTTTTCGTGCAATATAACCATCCACACCATCGGTACTTGCTGCAATGATAAATATAAACGCAGCAACATAATTCCCCGTTTTCTGGATAAATTCATTAATTGCAGTCAGCTGTTCCCTCATAAAACTTAATATATCCGAATTAACCACCCATGCTGGAATAGGGAGAATAAACAACATAAATATAGGCACAAGCAATATTCTTGATAATGTAATCTTATTTGGAAGATTTAGTTTCATCCACAACCTCTCCTATTAAATCATATTCGTCTAAAGTAATCATCTTTACGTGAACAAACTCCCCGATATTTAACGGCTCCTTGCTTGTAAAATAAACCACCCCGTCAATATCCGGCGCTTCACCATAGGTCCTGCCGAAATAGAATATCCCATCCTCGGCAACCCCTTCAACAAGGGTTTTAAATACTTTGCTTAAGCGGTTTTGGTTCTTTTCAAGATGAATTTCCTTTTGCAAATTCATGATTTCTTTTCTTCTTTTTTCTTTGCTTCTTTTAGGAATCTGTGAAGAAAATTTTGCCGCCTTTGTATCTTCTTCTCTAGAATAAGCAAAAACCCCCAGCCTGTCAATCTTAAAATCTCTTACAAATTCAAAAAGTTCTTTATAATTTTCTTCGGTTTCTCCGGGAAAACCTACAATCATCGATGTCCTTATGACAATCTCAGGAATTTTTTCCTTGAGCTGGTTTATAAGGCTCTTTATTTCATTTCCTGTTCCCCTTCTTCCCATTCTTTTTAAAATGTCATCACTGACATGTTGGATGGGAATGTCCAAGTACTTGCACAGTTTGTCATTTCCCGACATTTCCTCCAGAAGGTTTTGGTCAATTTCCTCCGGATAGCAATATAAAAGCCTTATCCATTCAATTTCCTCTATCTCGCTGATCCTTTTGATCAATTCTACTAATTTTCTTTCCTTATATAAGTCCATCCCATACCGGGTGGTGTCCTGGGCAACCAATATGATCTCCCTGACCTTATTCGCGGCTAAAAATCTTGCTTCCTCAACCAGATCCTCCATGGGTCTGCTTCTATAACGGCCGCGCAATGACGGAATGATGCAATAGGTACAGCAGTTATCGCAACCTTCTGCTATTTTTAAATAAGCATATCCATTTTTTGTAGAAATTATCCTTTTATTTTTAAGATAATCCACTTCTTCAAGTTTCCCATAAAGTAAAGTTTTTTGACCATGAAAGGCAGCTTCAATCGTCCGGGCAATTTCTCCATAATTTCCGGTCCCTATGACCGCATCCACTTCCGGAATTTGCTCGATAATCTTATCTTTATACCTCTCTGCCAGACATCCTGTCACAATAAGCAGTTCACACTTACCCTTTTTATAGTCCGCCAATTCCAAAATGGTATTTACTGATTCCTGTTTTGCCGATTCAATAAAACCGCATGTATTGACAATGAGGATTTGAGCCTCATTCTCTTCATTGGTAATTTCATAGTTTTCACTTTCTAAAAGCCCCAACATAATTTCACTGTCCACCAAATTTTTGGGACAGCCCAGGGAAACGACTCCAATTTTTTTCCTTTGCAATTTCCACACTCCTAGTTCCAGGTTTTTATATGTCACCGGGCAGCATTTCTCCTGCCTTCTTAATTAGCTCCTCTATTTCACTCCGAAGTTTTAAAATTTCATTATCCAAATCTTCTGGCTTTACACCTAGTTCTTCTATTTCCTTTAAAATATCCTGCTTTTGCTTTGTAAGCTGCTCCAAACGGGCCTCAGCCCGTATTCTGAGACTTTTTGCCTTTTCCAGGTTATCCTTTATTTGACTTAACTTTTTATCGAAATCCGTTGACATTAGTTTGCCTCCTCATATGTCTTTATGATTTCTCCCAGCTTATCATCACTTAGTTCTCCCCCACACGTAGGGCATTTACCAGCTTCCTTCAGTAAATCTGTATACGCTTTAACAAATCTTCTCATTTCCTCAGCATTTTGTTCTATAAACCTTTTACCTTCTTCGATATTTCCTTGGAGGGACTTATAATTTTCATTTAAGACTTCCAGCTTTTTTAGGTCCAGCGTCTTCTGATCCCCCTCAGATATATAGCGTGAGCAATCGGTCACCTGAGCTGTCTTTTGAAGAATTCTATTTGCTTCATTTATTTTAGCATCCAAGTCTTTTACCTTGACATTTCTTGAAATCAGCCCGCCTTCAAGTAGCACCTTTTCTTCAGCCCGGTTAATCATCCCGTCCATTAGATCCAACTTTTCCGTTTGCTCCAAAACCCTTTTCACATTTTTTTGTTCGTCTTCGGTTTTCAAAAGTAAACTTCTTACAGCTTCAATCCTTTCAAACCTGACTTTTTTTTCGCTGATTTCGGCAATCACTTCTGCAAGAGAATGAATCTTCGAGGTTTTTTCCAAACTGTTCCTCGATTCTTCAATTCCTGATTGTACCTCATTTAATGACTTTTGTGAATCCTTTAATTGAATTATTTTTTTTAGCAATACGTCAGATTCACGCACATACCCTTCGCATGCTTCCAAACCTTGAAGCTTCTCCAAGGTACTCTTAACATCTGTATATTCCTTTTTAAATGTATTAATTGAATTTTGCAATCTATTAAGCTTGTCCTTTTTGGAAATTGATCTCTCAAGATTCTGTGTAATCCAATCCAGGTTATTAATCTTTCTTTCCAACAAAGGAAGATCCTTAAATTCCTCCAGACTTTGGTCCACCTCTTTCATTTCCCTTATAAGCCGGTCTGAAGTTTGATTCTCACGCCGAAGGTCAGTCATCGTATCCTTCATTGCCCTATCCATAATATGAAGTCCTGTGAGCCGTCCGATGGCTTTTGCACGTATAGCTCCGCTTTCAGAGAGCAGGAAAGGCCCCTCCAACTGCTCACTTATGTTTAAACTGCTGCTCTTATCGGTATCCAACATAACTTTTGGAATCCCATGAGCTCTGACCACTTCCTGGGGCACCTCGTTTCCAAACCCTTCAAGGGTAATAGAACCCTTTTGGGGATCAATAACAACATACCGGTTTACCCGCTGCGACCGCTCCCGAATGATGGTATAGCCATTTGAAAGCTCTACCGTAACACGGGCAGCGGAAGTCCCATGCCTTATAAACTCCATCCCCCGGGGCTCATTATAAAATACCCACTTAATAGCCCGGACTACAGCAGACTTCCCCTGATCGGAAGGCCCGATAATGACATTGAGTCCATCGGTAAACTCAAGTATCGAATTTTCATGGGATTGAAAATTTTCAATTTTTACCCTAAGAATTTTTATCATCATAAACCCTCTTCTTCACTGGAAAGATTTTCACTGGCTAATGCAATTCTTCTTAAAGCTTCATCTCTTACTTTTTCACTTAATTCCTGATTGGATGCAATTTCTTCGATCATTTTATGGATGTCCATTTTTTTATATTCCCCAGAAGCTGCAACTCCCTGATAAAACTGGTGCAGCTTAATAAGCCTGTCCTGTGAGTTTTCAAGCTGCATCCGGTCCAGCACCTCATCTCCCGGAAGGGCGCACTTAAGCTCAATTTCACTTAAATGTACATCCCGGTCAAGCTCAATCAAAACCACTTTAGGCTTTCGGTTGATTTCACTTAAAGTATTCGAAACCCTAACCAGGCTTCCCGGATTCACAAAATACTTTTCATTTAGTTTTTTAATTCCGAATCCATTATGATAATGGCCTGCAATCGTGATATCCGCCTCAGTATCTTTGATATCATCTATCAGCGTATACCGGATCCCTTCATAAAAAGGCTTGTTTAGAAGCATTCCGTGCACAATATTGATTGCAAAGTCCACATCTTCTCTTTTTTTTACAATATAATACTTTCTGAAATTTTCTCCGTCAATTTCATAGTTATAAGGTTTTCCGGTAAGCTGTACTCTTAAACCGTCTTTTTCGAGAATAATCTCGTCCTCATAGCCCATAAGCTTCATAATCCCAATGCCCTCTAACAGCCCCAGCATAGTACGTCCTATGGTTTCAGGGTTGTGCCCGAACACATCGTGGTTTCCCGCAACGGTATAAATTGGCTGTTCAAACCCTCTTACAATCATGGCAAATTCCCTTACAATAGAAGGAGAGATATCCGGCCTTTCAAACCAATCTCCTCCATGAAGGATATAGTCTACGTTTAACACCTTTGCTATTTCTTTTACTTCATTAAATTTATTTTTAAGCGTTTCATAAAAATTGTCTTTTCTATTTTTAGGGTTATTTCCCCGAATATGCGTGTCCGTAAAATATAAAAACTTCATAGTTGCTCCTCTTTTTATTTTTTCAGAATACATTATACCACAAAGGAGAATTTTGTATAAAAAAACTAGAATAAAAATAAAACACATTATATCTTTTTGTTTCACACTATAATAGCCATTGGTATACCATTCGAGCAATTCATTTAGCTTAATGCATAAATCAAGCTATTTTGGTAATAGCTAAACTAACCCTTTGTGATAGCTAGGTTCATTTATTGGAAAGAACATAGGGGTAGAATAAAACGAGGTAAATGCTTATGACAATAGAACGTTTCATTTTAATTGCAGTCAGTGTCATTTCAGTAGCATCCTTTTTTTATATTCCCAAGGATAAAATACGTCTTGCATTAATCTCATTTACCGTAATAAATGCTACCTCCTGGTCGGCTGTATTATACCTTACTCAAAAAGGTGCTTTGGAATATCCGGTAAGAGAATTTGTTATCGCAACCCGGGCAAATTTCATACCCCAATTTTTATTTTTCCCAACCGTAGCGGCTTGGTTTATTTTGCTATACCCTAAGGATTCAGGCTTTATTAGAAAGGTTATACACTATTTTATATTTGTTTCTATCCCTATTTGGTTTATTTATTTTATCGCAACCTACACAGACCTGGAAAATTTTTTAAAAGGATCGGGAAAATCACAAGTCTTTCGAATGTACAAAAGCTTTCTGTTTCAATTTGCATTAACTCATCTATATGTAAAGTGGTTTACCAAAAAAAGAAAGCTTTAGAAATGATGATTAGTCTATATTTATTGAGGTAAAAGATTATGTATTTAGTGGAAAGAATTCTACTTGGCGGCACTTGGCTTATAAGCTTTATTTCTATTTGGTTTATCCCTAAAGGAAAAGCCCCCGAAGCATCATTTATTTTTTTATTTACACAGCTTCCAACATGGATTCTCGGATTGGTTGCGGTAGAAGCCCGTTGGCTTGAATATCCAGTGAGAGAATTGTATTACGCAAATGCGACCAGCTTTACCTATGAATTTTTAGCATTACCGCTTATTTGTGTATTTTTCAATCTCTATTATCCGCAAAATAAAACCTTAAAATGGAAACTGTTATATTACAGTGCATTTGTTTTGGTGTCAACCCTTGCGGAATATATCGTTGAAAAACTTACAAAAGTAATCAAATATATCACATGGGAGTGGTATTGGACACTGATTAGCTTAGCTTTGATTTTGTATCTTATCAGAGTTGTTTATAAGTGGTTTTTTAAGATAGAAAAGCCCTTTTCATTGTGATTATAGCGAGAAACGGTCCGGCTTCCGAACCGTCTCTTAGAACTTTCTGTATTATTTCCTGTTAGAATTTCTGTATGTGAAAGAATTTAATTCCAGATATACACGTATCCTCATATTTTGTTCCATTATAAACTTCCAGAATGGTGATTTTAACAAACTTTGTTTTTATTATTTTACCGAATTCAAGTCTTTGATAGTCCATAAGACTATCTTTCACTTCTTTTTCCATTGAACTTCCGTCCGAGAATTCAATTTTCACCTTTTTTACACGGTTATTGGCCTTATATAAATTCTCACTTTTAGCATAACCGTTGATTATTTTTATTCCCGAAACTTCTAAAAGCCCACTCTCTTTACCCTGAATAGAAATCCACTCACCAACACCGTCTCCCTTTTTCCCTTCCACCCAGGCTGTTTTAACATCCCAGTCTGTCGCATAAGCAGCAATATAATCCTTTCCAAGAATGGAAGAAACATTTTCTGTTTGTTCATTGAAGTATACCTCTTCCTCCATTGAAAGCTTTTCAATTTTTGTTATGATCCAATTTGTACCAACCTGCTCAATCGTATACCGGTCGGTATTCAATGCACCTTCCAAATCACAAAACTTTTGTACAGTTACTACTTTTTTATTTTCTTTATTCTCTATAAACTTTACTTCTGATTCGTCTGTGATGATATACCTCTGATCCCCATCTGCAGTAATTTTATATAATTTATCACCTTTTGGCTGAAGGCCAAAATAGTTCATTTCCTTTATTGCCAATTCCTCTTTAAAATATTTTTTTAAATATTCCAAAGCCGTTTTATAACTGCTGAAAGTACCTGTAACCGGTGCCAGGTTTGCTTTCTGGTCATAGTTTTTATAATCCACATTTTTAATTAAATCATATTTTAATCCATCTGCTTTCAGCAAGTAGTCCTTTACCGCCTCCTTATCTGCAAGTGTAACCGGACTATAATCCACATTGATAACAATTTTCTTTTCTGTCCCATTCCATTCCACAGGGTATCCCAGATTTTCTATAACATACCGAAGAGGAATCATGGTCCTTCCATTTATGATTTGCGGGGAAACATCTATTTCTTTGTTCACTGAATTTACAGTGGTTGTGTTTTTTCCAATCCACATTTCTATTTTCTTATCCTTTAAAAGCACAACAATCTTTTTTTCTTCCTGCACCCAGCTTATATGGCCACCCAGCGCTTCTATCAAAGACCTTATAGGTAAAAGTGTCTTATTCTTTACAATTATAGGCGAAGTGCCTTTTCCAGGATCAATTTCCATTTCTTTGCCCTGTATAATCATCCTAGGATTATTGATTTGCAATACGATTTTGTTTTGGTTTCCCTCTGCGCCAAAGGATTGCATCTTGGATAATACCATGATTCCCATTATGAATACAGCAAACAAATGTATCCCACGTTTCCTCTTCATTAATAAATCCCTCCATTTTTCTCCGACCAGTCTTTACTCTTACTCATTACAATTAAGATTGCCTGTCTCGTCTCGGTATTAAAAGAAGCATAAATACCCATAGACAGGGTATTTATGCTCACTTGACTTTAATATTTATTAATTACTTATTTCCCACTGATGATTTTTACTGGTGCTGTCATATATAGTTACTACAATCGGACTTAGAACGGTCCAGGCTGATGTTTCACTATTGTATTTTACATCCGAGGATGAAAAACCGCTTGGGTAACTTTTATATACACCAAAATAGACTAAAGCGATCGTCCCGGACTTATTTGAATATTGAATTCTATACTCATTAATGATATCACTGATCCAGTTTTCTATCTCTCCCTTCTTTCCATCCTTGACAGCCTGAAGCAGGTACGCATAATTTTCATCTTTTACTGCAATAATTGTTGTATATTCACCTGGTTTTGTTTCATCATCCGTATAAAACATATCCCACATATATTTACTGCTGCCGGTTTCATAGATAGAATAACCATCATAGAGATATTCGGAAAAATCCTTTAAACTCATTGTCGGATACACTTCAGCCTTTACATTTGCCAAAGACTTCATCTGGGTGGATGCAATCATCGGCTTTGCATCGTTAACCGGAATCGCAAAATTCAAATTTTGTCCGGCGCTTGTTCCTGCATAGGTTATACCTACCACTTCACCATAAAGATTAAACAAAGCTCCTCCGCTGCTGCCTGAGGATATAGGCGCAGAAATCTGGATATCCGTATATCCCTTCCTGTTTATATCCGCCCGGATGCTGCTAACAATACCATTAGAAACAGTGTTTTGGAGGCCCAACGGACTTCCAATCGCTACAATTTCTTCTCCCAGAGCTAATTCATCCGAATTGCCGATATCAATTGTAGTAAGTCCTGCTGCATTTTCCAACTGCAAAACTGCCAAATCCTTTGCCACATTATAATCGAGTAAACCGCTCACTTTAAATGTTTTATTGTCACTTGTAACAACTTCTACAAAAGAAGCTTTATCAACTACATGATAGTTTGTCACCACTTTACCATCCTGAGTAATAATAAATCCGCTTCCGGTACCCATACTTCTATTATTTGCGTTATATACCTTTACCAAAACGATTGCTGCATTCTTTTTGGCAATTTCCTGCACACTCTGTTTTGTTAAAATATTGGTAATATTCAAATTTGCTATTTCAGATATATTTCCCAGTAAATCGGTACCCCTGGCAAAAATATTGCAATTGGTCGATACCGTTATTGGTGTACTATATGCTTGCCATGCACCGTCACCAATTCTATATTCCTTTGTCTCGGCATCACCCCAATTATCTATGGTTATATTGATTGGGCTTTTAGTTTTATTTGGATTGCTTGATGCCATTGTCGGCTTTGTTGGAGCCAACTTATCTATATTGTTGATTACCTGACTTACCGTTTTTGATACATTCCCCGCCAAATCCTTTGTCCTGCATTTAAAAGTTCCGTTTTCTTTTACTGCAACACTGATTGTACAGCTTGTCCACTCCCCATCATTGATTTGGTATTCCGGTTGTCCGTCTCCGGGGTTATTGATTGTGACCACTACATCCTCTTTTGTCGGCATTGTATTATTTACCGTCAAAGTTGGCTCTTTGGGCGGTATTTTGTCTATATAATGAATATTGAACTTTGAAATTACTGAAACATTTCCAGCAGCATCCGTCCCTTGTGCATAAAATACCGCATTTTTCGATAATACAACTGGTTTAGTATAGTTTTGCCAAGCACCATTGTCTATTTTGTACTTTTTGGTTACTGCATCATCCCAGTCTACAGATACAGTAACATTTTTATTGGTTGCAGAAGAAGGATCAGGTTTTATTAAAAGCTTCGGCGATACTTTATCGATATTTTTAATTATCGTCTTTGAAATATCCGAATTTATCCCTGCAACATTGGTACCTCTTGCATAAACAGTTCCGCAAACAGACATAAGGATAGGCTTTGTATAATTGATCCATTTTCCATTATCAATTTTATATTCTTTTTTTACTGCATTTCCCCAAAGATCTATTGTCACCAATACATTTTCCCTGGTTGGCATTTTCTTATCCGGCCTTATACTTGGAAGAGGAGGCTTTTTCTCATTGATACTCAAGATACTGTTTTTGGTATCCAATATATAATCCTTCCCAAGCAAATCACAAATTTCTTTTGCTGAAACAAAATAACTATTAAAGTACTGAATAACTTCGGATTTTATTTTGTTTCCATTTACCTTAACCATCATTTTTGTACTGTTTACGGTTAACTTCATTGAAGTTTGTGCTTTCAAAGAACTAAAATTTCGTTTTGCAGGCCCTATGTATTTCGTTGCTTTTTTTCCTGTTATATCTATGACTGCTTTCTTCGCATCCATTGAATACTCAATTCCCAAAAGGACACTTATATCTTGAGGCTGCATAAATACTTTTTCCAGATAACTGATACTATCAACATTTACAGTCTTACCATTTATTTTTAAAACAAACGGATTTACCTTTATATTGATTGTCTTTGATGCACTTGCTGCAAAATTAGGCAGCCCGGTAGTCAATAAACAAAATACAACCAACAAAGAAAATATTCTTTTCATCCTACTCTTCATTACAAACTCCCCCAGAATAATTGATTTTTATGCTGTTTATTATTCCACCCACAACACAGAACATATTTTATACAATTGGGTTGATGATATAAATAAAAACACGTCAACTATTCTACATCATTTTTTCAACTTTTCATAGTGCCGAAAGTCACATTTTTTACTAGCCGAAAGTCACATTTAAATTCAATAAATATACATTATATCCATAATAATTTATTTTTGTATGTATCATTGGTATTTAATTAAACAAAAAAAGCTTTTTTCTATGAATCCGGATGATATTATACTAAGCTTTTTTTAAAGCTTTATTGAGTACAAATAATAAAGAGACGATCCATCTCTGAACCGTCTCTCACATTTTTCTACATTATAGAATATATAAATCTTTAACCCTTGACAAGAGTTAGATCATCAAACCAAGCACTGGCAGGTCCATAGGTATGGTTTAGCCGTGCATGAATCTCAATCTGTGTATTTTCACCTGTTGTAAAGGTCAATGTCACCAATTGCCAATCACTTGTAAGTTTAACCCCTGTTGAGCTTGTAAATACATTTCCATCCTTGATACTCAGCATTGCACCCGGGCAGCTGCTTCCAACGTTGTTTGTCTTTATATATCCGGATAATGTATACCTTGTATATTTTTCAAGGGTTGCCATCTGCTTAAAGCTGCTGTCCGTATTGGTATCTATATTGATCTTTGCTGAAAAATTCCCGCTTCTTTTTACAGAAGGATCCATTATAAAAGTAGCTTGATTTCCACTATTATTAAAAGAGGTTTTCCATGCATTGCTGTCAATTGTTCCTTGATAAACTGACTCAAACCCACCATCTGCCAGTCCGGTATTCATTTTCACTATGTTGATATCGTCAAACCAAGCACTCGCCGCACCGCTTGAATGGTTTAACCTAGCATGGACCTCAACCTGTGGATTTTCACCAGTTGTAAATTCGAATAACACAGGCTGCCAACCGGTCGTTGTTAGCTTAACACTGCTAGAGTTTAAGAATCCCCTTGAATCTAAAACGCTGATGGTTGCTCCCTGCCCATTAACAGTATTGGTTTTTATATATCCTACAATCTTATATTTTGAGTTTTTATCAAGGTTAACAACCTGTTTGAAGCTGCTATCGGTATAACCGCTGCTGCTGATTTTCGCTGAATAATATCCGGTTCTTGCCACCGATGAATCCATGTTAAACGTAGCAGGAGTTCCTAAGTTGTTAAAAGATGTCTGCCAGTTGTTGCTTTTTGTAGTTAATTGGTAAACCCCCTCAAAGCTGCCATCCACCAGTCCTTTGTCAATCTTTTGTATACTCAGGTCATCAAACCAGGCACTGGCAGGCCCATAGGTATGGTCAAACCTTGCATGAAGTTCTACCTGCGCATTATCTCCGGTAGTAAATGTGAGGTTGATTAACTGCCAATCACTTGTTAATTTAACTCCTGACGAATTGAGGAACCCATTGCTGTCCTTAATGGCCAAGGTAGCTCCCGGGCAGTTGCTTCCTACATTATTGGTCTTAATATATCCGGACAACTGGTATTTTGTATTCTTTTCAAGATTCAATATTTGTTTATAACTGCTGTCAGTATTAGTGTCAATACTGATTTTCCCGGAATAGTTTCCGCTTCTCTTTACCGATGAATCAAGAAGGAAATTTGCCTGGTAGCCGCTGTTATTGAAATTTTTTGTCCAATACATCGGTTCAGTAGAACTTAGCCCACTTTCAAAACCGCCGTCTTTGACCCCTGTTACAAACTCCAGGTCATCAATGTAAAGCGAAAAGTTATTATCGGTGCTGTAACTAACGATATCTGACTTTATAGAGATTTCTACATAATTTACATTACTCAAAATGTTCTTTTCCAAATCCAGCTTTGCCCTTTCTGCATTGATACCTGATAGGCTGGGATCAATATACCCTACTATATTCTTTTCCCAAGAAAGATCGCCCTGTGTCGGTATCGCCAAGTTAATCCAGCCATTGCTGTCCCGAAGGGTTAGATCGTTAAATAGATTGGCATATACGCCGTTTTTCTTTGGAACATACTCTACTCTGTTACCCCCATTTGTACAAAGTCTAATAACAGGATTTGTACCACTGACCATATTTGTATTTTGATCCGGTTTTATAGACAATTTGATCTGGCTGATGCTGGATAAATTCCAAGCTGCATTCTTACTGGCCGGATAAAACAGGTCGTTTCGCCCCGTACTATAAAACTTGGATGAGTTAATATTTGCTTTTATTGCATAATTACCGGTTTTTACATTTGCAGGATTAATATATCTATCTATCGTTGAAATTACTGCATTCTTACCATCCTTATTAATAGAATTCCAGTAACCCCAATTATTTGCATTGGATTCATCGGTACCATACTCTGAATTAATAGGATTATAAACTTTCGTTGACTGTGTGCTGTCAATATTATAACTGATTTCCCTGCCATCAAACCGGTTAAAATCAAATATGTACGGCCACCAGTTATTCAGCTTGCCGCTTGCTTTACCCGGGTTATGAGGGATGTGATTAAACCACCATTGATGATAAGACATGGAGTTCCATTGGAATGTTTTACTTGTCCCCCCTACGGTGTAGTCATCATAAGCACCGTAGTCATATCCTCCAATTTTCCTTTGAACCGGAGTTTGGGAAAGATTGGGGTAATTAAGCCACTCGTCGGCACAACTGTCAACATATCTCCGCCATGTGGCATCATCGTCAAAAGCATAATCAATTCCCCTCCTGGAACTTGGAGGAAAATGACTGGAACCGCAGTTTGCATTTCCAGGTGCAGCAGGTGCATAAGAGTCATAAGGGTTAACTCTGTTGTTTTGTGAATCAGTTGCACGGAAGCGCCCCCATAAATTAAAATATCCATCTACTTTAGTGAGGTCGTTGCCATCCAGGTTATTCTTATACACCGAATACTTGTAGACTTTCGGCCAGATACTGGGATAGGTCTCACAAACTCCTTTCATAATACCTTCCACCATATGTACATATCCGTCATACAGCCTTGGATCGGGTGAAAATCCATTTACAAAAAACGATTTGGAACATTTGGTTTTTATTGATTCCCACCAACCATCCTGGTGAGGTATGCCAATATCTCTATTCCCAACTAATGCGTTTTCCTTAAATCCGGAAAGTACAGGTCCTCCCATAACCCACACCCAATCAATATCTCCCTTTTCGATGAGATCGACAATAGAATTTCCGTCAAATTGGGAATAAGGTGTTGTAACCAGTTTTTCATAATTAATACTGTCGTGGGCATGTACATCATAGGTTATAACAGGACGCAGATTTACACTCGGTGAGGTACAGCTGCATAATTCATTTGCAGCATACTGTCCTCTTACCTGATCAATCGTATTAAGAGCCGCAGCTGTAAAATAAGGGCTTAAAGCCGTTCTTGAAAGAAGTGCCTTTTCACATGTGTTACATATCGGTGCATGCCACTTATTGTTACACCCTTTATTGTAACAATGTTCACGGGCACAGGCCATTTCAAAAATGACTTCATCGTTTTGCTGGTAAGTTGGATTTAAAGCTGCTGGAAACTCATTAAGACAAATTACCTGGTCTTTATATAGTTCTATATTAGCCGTATCTTGGGATGCAACCTTAAAAAAGTTCTGTGCAGCCCGCGTGAAATTGTATGCAATGGAATGACCGTTAGCAGCATCATTAAAAACAGACGCCAGATAACTATCACCTATCACTGCCGCCCCGTCAATCTGACTTGTATATTTCCCTGCAAATTTCATGTTATACCAATCTGTAAGGTTTATACCGTTAACTACTTTATTTGCATACTTTGCAGGAACAGTAGTTCCAAGTTTAGGATCAAAACGCAGTACCATGACCTTATAGCTTGTCTTTATACTGCTGGAGTTTGTCGTTTGAACGGTTAGTGGATTGGATGTGGCAAGTATTGCTTGGTTCACATTGACTGCGTTGACATAATAATTATAGGTTTGGCCAGGTGTTAGCCTGTAATCGTTAAAATAACCGTTTTTTGCAACTGTACTGCCAACATACACTCCATCACGGTACACTTTATATTCGCTAACTGCCTGAGGGTTATAATAGGGTGTCCATTGGAGCTTTACAGAAGTAGCATCAACACTTACACACGCAAGGTTTCCCAAAGAGGGTACATTGGCAAATGCCATACCTGAAAAAAAACTAAGCATTACTGTAATAACAATACACACTGATAAAACCTTTTTAAATACTCTTCTCAAAACAATTCCTCCTTTATTCATTTATTTTGCAGTTATGTAAACTGCATTAGTTATTGTAATATAATTATATTCAATTATAAATTTTGGATAAAGTGACAAATGTCATCACTTTTGTGTGATTTGGTATCTTTTTAATAAATTTCTTCTCTATACTTATAGGGTGTTCATAATGCAGCACAAATAAAAAATCATCAGAGCATCAAGCTCCGATGATTTTTGGTGGCTGCTTCGCAATACCGCTAAAGAAAAAACTCGATTTTTTCTAATCGAGTTTTAATCCAAATAATCCTTTAATTTTTTACTTCTGCTGGGATGTCTTAGCTTTCTTAAGGCTTTGGCCTCAATCTGCCGGATTCTTTCCCTGGTTACATTAAACTCTTTCCCAACCTCTTCCAGAGTTCTTGCTCTGCCATCATCCAAGCCAAACCTTAATCTTAATACCTTTTCTTCTCTTGCAGTCAATGTATCCAAAACGTCAATCAGTTGCTCTTTTAAAAGGGTGAATGCTGCCGCTTCTGCCGGCGCTGGGGCATCATCATCGGGTATGAAATCTCCCAAGTGGCTGTCTTCTTCTTCTCCAATAGGGGTTTCCAGAGATACAGGCTCTTGAGATATCTTCATAATTTCTCTTACTTTTTCCACCGACATGTTCATTTCCTTTGCAATTTCTTCGGGCTGAGGTTCTCTTCCCAATTCCTGCAAAAGCTGCCTGGAAACTCTGATTAATTTGTTTATCGTTTCTACCATGTGTACCGGAATACGGATGGTTCTGGCCTGATCTGCAATAGCCCTTGTAATGGCTTGTCTGATCCACCAGGTAGCATAGGTGCTAAACTTGTAACCTTTTCTGTAATCAAATTTTTCAACGGCTTTGATAAGCCCCAGGTTACCTTCCTGAATCAAGTCAAGGAAAAGCATCCCTCTGCCAACATATCTTTTGGCAATACTGACAACAAGCCTAAGGTTTGCTTCTGCCAACCTTCTTTTCGACTCGTTATCTCCCTTTTCCATTTTTTTAGCCAGCTCTATTTCCTCGTCAGCTGACAGTAAGGGAACTTTACCTATTTCCTTAAGGTACATACGCACTGGGTCATCAATACTGATTCCTTCCGGAATGGAAAGATCCAAGTCTTCCTCTGTAAGCTGAATATCTTCCATTTCAGCTTCAATATCCCCAACCACATCTATACCCATATTCTCTACGGTTTCATATATTTTTTCAATTTGCTCCGGTTCCAGCTCTATTTCTTCAAAGGCATCCATTATTTCTTTATAGGTAAGCATTCCCTTAGCCTTACCCCGTTCAACCAATTCCTTTAAAATTGTTTTCCTGCTATCATTGTTAGGTTTCACTTTCTCCCCTGCTTTCTTACAAGTTTATTTACAAACCCTTCTTCTTTATGAGTAACATTTGCAATTCCTGTTTTAAGTTTTCTACATCTCCCCCTGTTAATCCTTCATGATGACCTAATAGCTTTAAAATCTCTTTCTGTCTTTTGTCAATCTTAAATAATTCTATTTTTTTAATTATATCCAGAATAGCCTTGATATTATCCTCAAAATTGCACTCTTCCTGAATTATTCTTGTAAATTCTTTTGCATAATCTTCATCGAGGATATTTAAAAGCTCTCCGGGTACTATACCTTTATTATTTGACAGTCTTTCAACTACATATTCCGCGATTTTTTTATTTTCTTCCAGCGTGAAATCCTGGACGTTTATTTTATTCTTGACTGCCTTATAAACACTGTTGTCGAAACAAAGTATCGCAAGAAGACGTCTTTCATACTGCACCAGTTCACTGTCAAAATTTCCATCCTTTTGTTTTATCTTACCAATATTACTTATATCTTGGCCCTTGGATTTAAAGTTTGACTTCGGTTTAATTTTTTTATAAACTTCTGCCAAAAGGGCCTCTTCTGTAATCTCATATTCATTTGCGATCTTTCTTATGTACATTTCCCGTTCTACTACATTATCAACTTTTGCAAGAACACTTGCGGCATTATTTAAAAGTTTGATCTTACCTTCTATGGTTTCGGTATTAATCTGTTTTTTTAAAACTTTAATCTTATATTCTACCAAGGTTATGGATTTATGAATAAGGCTTCTAAATGCCTCCGCCCCATTCTTTTTAATAAACTCATCCGGATCTTTTCCATCCGGTATAACCAAAACCTTGACATTGCACCCGATTTCATTAAGAAGATCAAGTCCTCTCATAGCAGCTGCCTGACCGGCAGTATCCGAATCATAGGATATAATAATTTCTTCTGCATATTTCTTAAGCAGTCTTCCCTGACTTTCGGTAAGTGCCGTACCTAAAGATGCTACTGAATTAGTTATTCCCGCTTGATGAAGAGTTATAACATCCATGTATCCTTCTACAATCAAAATATTCTTCACACCTGAATGCTTCGCAAAATTCATCGCATAAAGGTTTCTCCCTTTGTTGTAAACGGGTGTTTCGGGAGAATTCATGTACTTGGGCATGGAATCATCCATAACCCTTCCGCCAAAACCTATGACATTACCCCGAATGTCAAAAATCGGGAAAATCACCCGACTTCTAAACCGGTCACAATACCCGCCGTTTTTTGCCGGCTGTGCCAATCCGGATTTTAAAATAACTTCATTTCGAAAACCCATACCCGTCAAATGCTTATATAGTAAATCCCAATCATGGGGCGAATATCCGATCCCAAACTTACGAATCATTTGCTCACTTATTTTTCTGTTCTTTAAATATGTAACCACATTCCGGTTCTGTTCTGAATATAATTGATCACGAAAAAACCTAGCCGCTTCAATATTTATTTTTATAATTTCTTTTCTTAGCTCGGCCTTCTCCTTTTCTTCCTTGCTTTCACCTTCCGGCAGTTCCATCCTTGCCCGGTCAGCAAGATATTTAACGGCTTCAACATAATCTAAATTTTCAACATTCATAATAAAATGTATAACGTTTCCACCTTTACTGCATCCAAAACAGTAATATATTTGCTTTGTGGCTACCACACTAAAAGAGGGTGTTTTTTCCTTATGAAAGGGACATAACCCAAAGTAATCCTTACCTTTTTTTTCTAGCTTAACATATTCCGAAACCACATCTACAATATCATTGTTTATTCTTATTTCTTCGATTAATTCTTCAGGGTAATAACTATACATGATACTCCTTCAAAAGTCCATCTATATAAATTACGATAAAACCATAATATTTTGTGTCGCATTGATCATATATTTTGTCAAAAACACAACAAAATGTGACATTATGATTGTACTGTATAACTTTTATTATGATTCTCAATGGATATCATAAATAACTTTTTTATTCATTAAATTAATAATTTTTCCACTTTTACATCTAATACTTCTTCGACATATTTATTAATATTCCTTCTTTTTTTGTGAAATAAATTTCAATCTTTCTTCATAAAAAGAAAAAATCATCTCAATACTTTTAAGATGAGATATAAACATGCATAAATCCTTCTCGCCTAAAATACAATTACATTTATTCTACATTTATTTTAATACTCCTTCTTAAAATCCATTCTTTTTTAATTATATTTTTTTTAACATTCATTTTTATCTGTGAAAATAGCAATACTAGTGCTTTTTAACACAACAAATTTTAAGTTTCAAAGTGTTAAAAATGCACTTCCTCTGTTTGTGCCTCGCAAACCCTAGAAAAGAATTACGTTACGAGGCACTACTATATGAAAGCCTCGCTCACACGTTAATAAAGCCTTAATTGCATCAGGTTATCGTATTAATATAATTACCTTATTTTGTATTCTTATACATTTAGCTGCTTAACGCCATGATGCAGGAATAAAAATCTCATTGAACTTTTTAACAGCATAGCGGTCAGTCATCCCCGCAATATAATCACATACAACCCGGTCCAAATCAAATTTTTTTAACATAACCGCTGTTTCCTCAGGCATTAACTCCGGTGTTTCCCGAATATGCTTGTATAACTCCCTTATTATATTTTGGGCTTTCATTTCATCTTTTTTGGCTGCCGATCCGATATATACATTTTTAAACATAAAATCTCTCAGCTCATTGGTAGCCATTTGGAATTCTTCGCTCATTTTTATATGATTTTTGTCCTTACTGTTTTCTATAATATTTACAACCATATTGTTAATTCTCTTGCTGGACTTATTGCCCAAAACCTTGACACATTCACGGGGCAGCTCCTCTTCGGATATTACTTTTCCCCGGATAGCATCTTCAATATCATGGTTGATATAGGCAATTCTGTCGGCATATTTAATTAACTGTCCTTCCAACGTTTTCGCAGTACCGTTCCCCGTATGGTGACGTATCCCATCCCGGACCTCCCATGTAAGATTGAGTCCGTTTTCTCTTTCAAGGACTTCAACCACCCTGATGCTCTGCTCATTATGCTTGAACCCATGAGGACAAATCGCATTTAATACCGATTCTCCCGTGTGTCCAAAAGGAGTGTGTCCTAAATCATGTCCTAAGGCGACAGCTTCTGTAAGATCTTCATTGAGTCTTAAACTTCTTGCAATGGTTCTTGCAATCTGGGATACCTCGAGTGTATGCGTAAGTCTTGTTCTGTAATGATCCCCTTCAGGTGAAAGAAATACTTGTGTTTTATGTTTTAATCTTCGAAAAGCTTTTGAATAAACAATCCGGTCCCGGTCCCTCTGGTAATCTGTACGGATATCGCATTTTTCTTCTTCCAGCTGCCGACCTAGTGTATTAGAGCTTTGCTGTGCAAAGGGCGACAGCCATTTTTCCTCCAATTTTTCTCTTTCTTCCCTGATCAACGTAGTCTCCCCCCTTAAATTTTTATTTTAATACATACCTTTCCCTCATCCATTATATAACTTTATTTTAAAATGATAAAGCAAAACCAGGACCATCCGATCAGTGTTTACTATTTTTACCTCAATTCAGTATATTTAGAACTGCATAATAAAAATCATCTGAGCATCAAGCACAGATGATTTTTGGTGATTGCTTCACAATACCGCAAAAAAACAGGCCTTTTAAAGCCTGTTTCACTTTTGCATACTGTCAAGCACCTAGCAAGTCCTCAATTACAAAGGGTAAACCAACAGGAGTTACTGTATTTTTGGCAAGTTTGTCAATAATCTCCCTGGCACTATCCTCACAGCAGGACAGGTTTCTTACCAATTCCTTTTCGATACTGTGGGTCCCTATTTTTTTGACAATTTCGACTCCATAAAGTCTCCTTCCACGCAATTCCTCATCTTCATCATTTTTGCTTTCAACCATATAATATTCCAGTTCTATGTGATCCTTTTTTGATTCCATCCAATTTTCTTCAGGAATCAACTCTAACTTAGCTTCCAAGCATTTACTTAACATAACTATAAATCATCCTTTCAAAAATTGTTAAGTAAATTATATTATATTCCCCGAAAGAATTATACTACAAACTTTCGTGCAAACACGCACAAAAGCCCGGACTTTCGACATATTCACTCCGTTTATTTTCGTCAAATCCGAAAAACATGCCGGAATTTATCTAAAAAAGCAAAAATATTTATTTTTATTGTGTGAAACAAACTCTATGTATTTTCAAAACACGCTATCTCAGTAAACATATCTTACATATTCTATATTGTGTTAGTGCCTCGTAACATAATTCTTTTCTAGGGTATGCGAGGCAAAAACAGATGAAGTGCATTTTTAACACTTTGAAACTTAAAATTTGTTGTGTTAAAAAGCACTAGATAATCTCCAGAATTTTAACCTCTTTGGTCACCGATAAATCGATATATTCATCATTGACCCTTAAAATAGGTTTTGTGATATCTCTGGGATTTATATATATAATTTCACCGATTGTCCCCGTGTTTAATTTAACAAAATCTCCTATATAATAGGCTGCAATATTGGATAGAAAAGCATTTACCACCAATGGACTCAGTTGTCCGAAAACATTGTTCTGAAACTGCCCCCATACTTCAAAAGGAGATTCCTTTTCCTTATATACCCTTTTGGATGTCATCGCATCATAAATATCCGCAACCGTTACAATTTTTGCAAGGTCTGTGATATGTGCCCCCTTTAAGCCGACAGGATAACCCGAGCCGTCTTCCTTTTCATGGTGCATTAAAACCGCCATACATACTTCCTTGCCTATTTCCGGAACAGATTCTATGATCCGGTAGCCCAATACCGGATGCTTCTTTATCTCTTCAAATTCCTCCTTGGAGAGCCCCCCCGGCTTATTAAGTATCTCCGGCGGGACTTTACTTTTTCCTATATCATGCAAAAGTCCTGCCTGCACCAAAAGCTTAATTTTGGAGGGTTCATATTTAAGCCACTTCCCGATCAGCATGCATAATAAGGATACATTTACACAATGTGCATAGGTATATTCATCTGCACTCCGGATTTGGGTGATACACCGGACAATATCCCTATTTTCGTTGATCCTGTCAAAGATTACGTTGGTTACCGTATCCACTTTCATAAGGTCAATGCTTTTACCGGTAGAGATATCGTGCAATACATCCTTAATAACTTCCATATTCTCTTTATATTGGATTTTAAAAATCTCTGAAGTGTTGGACTGAATTACTTTTTTTTCTTGTTCATAAACCCTGATGCTGGTTATCCCCAGGTTTTCCAATTTATATATAAGATGTTCATCTAAAATTGTGTTTTCGGAAATAATAATTGCACCATAATGATTGAATATGGTCTCGGCAATTTCCATCCCCGGTTCACAAGCATGGACACTGACAGATATTTTTCTCATAGCGATCCCTCAAAACGATATATATTTTTTAAAGGATGATGATTGGAAATGAAGGTCAATTGTTTAAGAAGCTCAGATAGAATACTTCGATAATCATCAACTCTGCAAATTACACTTTAACGCCCTTCGAGAGTCCGTAGTTTGTATTTTATTTAAATTTCCATTGACAAACCTTTTTGCCTTGAATTTGATTATACCATAAAAAACAATATTTTAATACTTTTATAACATGGATGGCAATATTTTTTTATTGAAGGCTTTTTCTCTTTATGTTAACATAAAATAGCTTGTTTCAAACACTATCTGTTATATGAGTCATCCAAACTTGTTGATGTAGGGGGAAAGGAGAAAAAGAGGTCATGCAAACCAACATAAAAAAAAATGTCCAAAAAATACTTACAGAATTAGGCCAGTTAAATAAGCTGTCAAAAGCTATATTAAAATATGGATTTAGGGTTTTTATTTCTTTACTGGTCATCGGTACGGTCATTTTCATATTCAACCAAACGAAACAAAACCCTGATTTACAAATAATTTCAACAGGTCTGATCAAGTATAGCTTTACCATATTGGCTGAGGGTGTAATCGGGGCACTTGTAATGGATTATGTGTTTAAAAAGTAGTATAAAACCTAATCCTCCGGTATGGTACCATGTATTTCCTCCGGCTTGATTTCAATCACTTTATTCTCTTGATTTACAAACACAACCTTAGGCTCAAAGTTTTGGGCTTCCTTTTTATCAAAGATTCCGTATGATATTATAATGATTACATCTCCCGGGTGAACGAGGCGTGCTGCGGCACCATTTAAGCAAATCATACCGCTTCCTCTTTCACCGGGTATTACATAAGTTTCAAAACGGTTCCCGTTATTGTTGTTTACAATTTGAACCTTCTCATTTCGCATCAGTTCCGCTGCATCCATCAAATCCTGGTCAATGGTTATACTGCCTACGTAATGAAGGTTTGCTTCGGTGACTTTTGCACGATGTATTTTGGATTTCATCAGTGTTACAAACATTCTTTACCCCCCCACCAAAACATTATCAATCAACCGGGTATTTCCAAACTTAACTGCCACTGCAATAAGCGTATTCTTTTCTAATACTTCTACCTCTTTTAAATCATCTGAATCAACAATTTCTATATAATCTATTTTTGCAAGGGGTTCACTATGAATCCTTTTTACTAAATGTTCCATTACTTTACTTTTTCTCTTCTCTCCGTCTAGAACTATTTTCTCTGCTTCAAATAAAGATTTTGACAAAATAACGGCCGCTTTCCTCTCTTCATTACTTAAATACACATTTCTAGAACTCATTGCCAAGCCGTCTTCCTCTCTTATAATGGGGCAGGTAATTACCTCCAGGTTCATATGCAAATCCTTTACCATTTTTTTTATTACCGTGATTTGCTGGGCATCTTTCTGTCCGAAATACGCTTTCTCCGGTTCAACAATATTAAAAAGCTTGGCAACTACGGTGGTAACCCCTCTGAAATGACCTGGTCTTGATTTTCCACATAAAACTTTCGTAATGTCTTCTACCTCAACATAGGTCTTATATCCATCAGGATACATTTCCTTCACGGTGGGGGCAAAAATAATATCCACCCCTGCCATTTCCGCAAGTTTCATATCTCTATCCATATCTCTAGGATATTTATCAAAATCTTCATTGGCACCAAACTGAGTAGGGTTCACAAAAATGCTCATTATAGTCATGTCATTATCACGTACAGACATCTTTACAAGCGAAAGGTGTCCTTCGTGCAAGTATCCCATGGTCGGGACAAAACCTACACTTCTATTCTGTCTCTTTTGCGTTCTAACAACTGCCTTTAAATCTTTAATACATTCTATCACTCGCACTCTCGTCCACTCCTCAATTGTTCTAAAATTTGTTCGTCTATTTTATAGGAGTTTTCCTTTGTTGGGAAAATCCCATTTTCTACTTCCGCTATGTATTGTTTTACCGTTTCAAACAAACCAGTTCCCATATCGGTATAAATTTTTGCATGTTTGGGAGAAAATTCTCTGATAAGCCCCACTATATCATGATATACCAAAACCTGGCCATCACATTCCGCACCCGATCCGATACTTATGGTCGGTATATCCAGCCGGCTGCTTATATAGCCTGCCAATTTATATGGAACACATTCCAACACGATAGAGAACACGCCTGCACTCTGAAGGAGCAGCGCATCTTCCAGTATTCTTTTTGCAGTATCAAGATCTTTTCCCTGTGCTTTGTGTCCTCCAAAAACATGGATGGATTGGGGTGTATAACCAAGATGTCCCATCACGGGAATCCCGGCGCTTATAATTGCTTTTATATCCTCTATCACCGCCGCCCCTCCCTCAAGCTTGACAGCGGTACACCCCCCTTCACTGACCAGCCTTCCCGCATTTTTCACACTTTCATACTTTCCGGTATGATATGAAAGAAAAGGCATATCGCCAATCACAAGGGCCCGCTTGGCTCCTCTTGTCACAGCCTTGATATGATGAACCATATCGTTCATAGTTACTTTGGTTGTATCCTCATAGCCCAGTACCACCATGCCCAGAGAATCCCCAACCAGTATGGCATCCACACCTGCCTCATCCATGATTTTCGCGGTAGGGTAGTCATAAGCAGTAAGGACGGTTAATTTTTTATCCTTCTTTTTTGCATTTTTAAAATCTACAATGGTAATTTTTTTCCCCATACACGTCACCTCAACAATCATTCAAAGCATCGGGTGTACTGCTTCACTACCTTCAATAAATGAATAAGAGCCAACTGCTAAAAACAGAGTTGGCTCTAGAATATACATTCAATAGATATACTTAATTATCAGCCATTTCTGTCTCTGTCCCAATGGGCTCAAAGCAGCTTCACCAAATCAATGCCGTGTTTGCAGTGCAGCTCCCAATTGATACCGCCTGCTAAATTTAGGATACCATAAGCCATGGCAAAAATCAATTCATTCTTGGCTCAAGGATTTAAATTAATCTGTAGTGCTCATTAGAACATGAAAATGATTTTTACATGGAAAATTTCAATTTTCACGATATTAAACCAAGTGCCTCGTAACGTAATTCTTTTCTAGTGTATGTGAGGCACAAACTGATGAAGTGCATTTTTAACACTTTGAAACTTAAAATTTGTTGTGTTAAAAAGCACTAGGAAATTGAAGCACGATGTAAATTCTCTATCGCGTTCTATATAGCTTAATTCACTGTGATTCCCTTCTTATCTATATACGCAAGAATGAGCGGCCTTTCCTGAGGCGGTTTTGCTCCAATATGCACGGCACGTTCCAGCACCTTAACCGCTTCAGCAATTTTCCCCGAATCATTGGTATACAATCGGATAATGACTTCACCTTTTTTCACATGCATCCCTGTTTTCTTACTAAGTATAATTCCGGCCAACGGGTCAATAGCGCTCTCCTTGGTCTCTCTCCCCGCACCCAGGATGACGGATGCCGTTCCTAAGAGATCCGTTTTCATTTTTTCTATATACCCTTCAATAGGGGATACGAATTCATAGATCACACTTGCATTGCCGAAAAGACTATAGTTTCCGGTCACCGCTGAATCGCCTCCCTGCTTTTCGATCATTTGTGTGAATTTTGCCAATGCGCTTCCATTCTCAATGGCTCTAGAGGATAGTCTTCTGCACTCCTCATAACTTCCAAGCCCGGCCAATTCCAACATTTTGGCCGCAATATTGAGGGACACTTCTTCCAGATCCTTTGGCCCTTTTCCCTTTAATGTATCCATGGCCTCCATGACTTCCAGTGCATTACCGATCGCGTTCCCCAGGGGGATATCCATATCGGTTACAATGGCAGCTGTTTCCCTTCCTACCCGTTCACCAATATCCACCATTGCCTTCGCGAGCGCAATGGAATCCTCCATGGTTTTCATAAACGCGCCGCTTCCGGTTTTTACGTCCAATACAATTTTATTTGCACCTGAGGCAATTTTTTTACTCATAATACTGCTTGCGATAAGGGAAATATTATTAACCGTTGCGGTTACATCCCTAAGGGCATATAGCTTTTTATCCGCGGGAACCAAATTTCCTGTCTGTCCAGCAACGGCAATTCCGACATCTTTTACCTGCTCAATAAACTCACCCATGGACAGAGAGGTCTTAAACCCCGGTATGGACTCCAGTTTATCAATCGTTCCCCCGGTATGGCCAAGCCCTCTGCCCGACATTTTTGCAACAGGTACACCCAAAGCCGCCACAATGGGTGCAAGCACTAAAGTTGTTTTGTCACCCACGCCGCCTGTACTGTGTTTATCTACCTTGATACCTTCAATCGGCGTCAGGTCAATTTGATCCCCTGAGTTTGCCATAATCTCGGTAAGAAACGCGGTTTCTTTTTCATTCATCCCCCGGATGAAAACTGCCATTAAAAGGGCAGAAACCTGATAATCGGGTATTGTCCCCTCACAATAGCCCTTAATAAAAAATTGAATTTCCTCATAAGAGATTTCCAAACCGTCTCTCTTTTTTTCAATAATGTCATACATCCGCATGGTATTCACCTATCCTTTTCATGGCTGTTTCGTTAACTGGTTCAGTATTTCCTTCGTTTCCTCATCCTCCGGATTGATTCTTAAAATTTCATAGCACTCATTGATAACCGCATCCATATTTCCGTTCTGGCCATAAATCCTGGCAAGGCTTTTTCTCGCATAAATATGATCCGGCTGGATTTCTATGGCCTTCTTTAAATACCCCACTGCTTCATTGAATTTATTCTGTGATGAAAACGCATAACCGATCCGGTAGTATATTTCACTATTATCGGGAGAGCATTCTAAAGCCTTGTTTAGCTCTTTAATTGCCTCGTTATAGTTTTTTTGACGAAGGAGCATCAGTGCATAGTTAAAATACCCCTTATCATTTCCAGGCTCAAGTTCAATTGCCTTTTTGTAATATTCCGCTGCCCGGTCCTGTTTTCCCATCTTATCATAGACCAGACCAAGGTTTCCGTATGCCTCGGTGTAATCCTTCCGCAACTCGATAGCCTTTTTCAGCATCTTCACGGCCTCTTCGGTCAAATCCTTCTGAAACAGCAAGCCTCCAAGATTACTATAGGCTTCTGCATAATCCGGTTTTAGCCTAATAGCCTCTCTATACCGTAAAATGGCCGGATCAATTTTTCCTTGTTTGGACAAGGAAAGACCCAGGTTATAGTTTAAGGTAGAAGAGTTCGGTGTACTTTCCAACATATGGGCAAAAAGCGTTTCAGTGTCTTTCCAGTTGCCGTGATAACCTCTTGTGCCTATGATGGAAGCCAACGAAACAATAGAAACTAAAATAATTCCTGTCAATCTTCCCAAAGGAATTGCTTTCACCTTTTGCCCCTTTTCCCAAAGGCTCCCTATCGAAAACCCAATTATAAGTATGAATCCCAGGACAGGAAAATACGCGTATTTATCCGCAGCAATAGCATTAGAGAAACCGATGATCCCCATGGTGGGAAATATTGCGGCAAAAAAGAACAGCCACCCTGAAAAAAAGGCTTTTGTATAACGGAGTGATATCAAAAGGGCCGTGATAAGGGAAACCGTTCCCAGGACACCAATGAGATACACTGAATTTTGCAGGTTTATAGGCTCTGAAAAAGAGTAATGGGAAGACAATTGAAGCGGCCATAGGAAGTTTTTTAAATAAAACACAATATTGTGACAGAGAATTAAAGGGATATATAATAAAGAGGTTTGGTCGGGAACATTGACTCCAAAGGTAGACCCTTGGGAATAATAAGTAATCCCGGCTGAAATGCCGCAAATAATAAATAAGGGTATTTTTTCAACCACACTTTTTAAGCTAAGTCTTCCTAATGGCCAGAAATCCAGGATTAGCAATAGGACCGGCAAAGTCGTACTGGTAGGCTTGGACAAAAGGGAGAAAATGTAGGCCAATAGAGTTAAAACATAATACCTTTTTTTATTCCCCCCAACATAAAGTACATAAAAAACAAGTGCCAAAAGAACAAAAAATGTGGAAAGCAGTGTTTTTCTTTCACTAATCCATGAGATGGACTCCACAAACATGGGATGTACACCGAAAACCACAGCAGAAAGCAGCCCTGCCCATACTTTTCTAAAAAGAAAATATAAAAAGATAAAAATGAAGATAGTGTTTAAGGTGTGCAGTAATAAATTGGTAACATGAAATACGGTTAGATCTTCCGCTCGCCCACCCATGCCATAATCCATCATGAGAGAGATCATGGCTAAAGGTTGGTAATAGCCTCTTACTGTTGACGGACTTAATACCTCGGTAATAAATCTCATGGCTGAATCCATGCCCGGGTTTTGCACTAACGGGTTATTGATCAGATACTCATCATCATCCAATGTAAGTGCCCCTGATGAAAGAGAAGGGGTATGCGCCACCCATACCATCAACACTAAAAATAAGATAATTCCTGCAAAAACAAACTTCCTTGACACATTATATTTCCCAAATACATTGATATATTTTTCATTGTCTTTTTTTGAAGCCCCAGTTTTCCTGGCTGCTGTTTTCATTTGACCTTTACCCATCTTTTCCCCCAAAATCTATACTTTTTCAGAAATATTTATCTCAAATTTGTTTACATGCTACGCCTTCAACGATGAATAGAAACTGCTGCCGCTAAAGGTTTCCTCTATGTCAAAATATGCTGCTATGGTTGCGGCAATATCGGCAAACGTGCTTCTAGTCCCCAGATTAACACCCTTTTGAACCTTTTTCCCATATACAAGGAGGGGTACATACTCCCTGGAATGGTCGGTACTTGGGGTAGTTGGGTCACATCCGTGATCTGCCGTAATGATCAGTATATCCTCTTCCTTTAAACTTTGAATGATTTCAGGAAGCCTTTGGTCAAATTCCAAAAGTGCGTTTGCATAACCCTTTACATCATTTCTATGTCCAAACAACATATCAAAATCAACTAAGTTTGTAAAGATCATGCCGCTAAAATCATCCTTCATATACTGAAGGGTCTGATCTACTCCATCCATGTTGTTGTGTGTGTGGATGGCGTCTGATATGCCTTTGCCGCTAAAAATATCTTCAATTTTACCTACCGCTCTTACCGGATACCCCTTTTCATATAAAGCATCCAAAATGGTCTTACCTGTGGGCTTTAAAGAAAAATCTCTCCGGCGGTCGGTTCTTTTATATTCACCGCTCTTTCCTGAAAAAGGTCTAGCGATGACCCTTCCTACAGCATGTTCACCCTTTAATATGTCCCGGGCAATAATACACATATCATAAAGCTTTTCTACGGGAATTATATCTTCATGTGCTGCTATCTGAAACACACTGTCTGCCGAGGTATACACAATCGGACATCCTGTCTTGACATGCTGATCACCTAACATCTTTATGATTTCAGTTCCGGAGGCTGCAAAATTTCCGAGAGTTTTCGTACCTATGGCGGTTTCAAAGGCTTGAATTATGTCCTTGGGAAATCCATCCGGGTATGTAGGAAACGGGCGGTCCAATATGATACCTGACATTTCCCAGTGTCCGGTCGTGGTATCCTTCCCCTTGGATCTTTCCTGCATTCTTCCAAAACACCCTAAAGGGTGTTGGCTTTTTTGAAACCCTTTTATAGAATCAATATTTCCAAGTCCAAGGCTTGCCAGATTGGGAAGCTTAAAGCCTTCAACCGCTTCTGCAATGTTGCCCAGGGTATTGCTGCCCACATCGCCGTAAAGTTGGGCATCAGGAAGTTCTCCCATCCCCACGCTGTCCAATACGATTACTATCACTCTTCTCATAGTTTTCCATCTCCTTATATAATATGAGCCCTTCATGAATTTCAAGCATTAAAAAGAACTATAAGAATATTATCTCATAGTTCCTTTAATAATTATTATATTATAAATTACCTTTAAGCTCTAGGGTGTGTTTTCTTATATACTTCCTTAATTTTATTTTTTGCAATTTGCGCATAAATTTGTGTGGAAGATATATCCGAATGCCCGAGCATCTCCTGTATGGACCTTAAATCAGCACCATTTTCCAATAGGTGCGCCGCAAAGGAATGTCTCAAAGTATGCGGTGTGATATCCTTATTTATTTTCGCCTGGCTTTTATACTGCTTTATAATCTTCCAAAAGCCTTGTCTTGTAAGCCTTTTACCGTTAACATTCACGAAAAGTGCTTTTTCATCCTTGTTTTGAATTAAAAGCCCTCGTGCCTTGTTCATATATTCCTGTACCGCATTGACTGCAATGGGATAAATAGGTATTACCCGCTCTCTGGACCCTTTATTGCACTTGATAAATCCCATTTCCAGATTGATCTCGTCAATATTGAGTGAAATCAATTCTGAAACCCGGATTCCCGAAGCATATAACAGCTCAAGCATGGCCTTATCCCTGTATCCTTTTAAATCGATACATTTGGGCTGTTCCAAAAGGAGTTCCACTTCGTGGGTTGAAAGGATTTGCGGAAGCTTTTTCTCCACTTTGGGGGATTCCAGGTCCGAAGTCGGATCATGGTCAATAATCTTATTTTTTGCTATGTACTGGTATAAGGATCGAATGGATGCTAAATTTCTTGAAATGGTCGAGGTAGCCCGCCCCTTCTTTTTCAAATGTAACAGATAAGTTATAACCGTTGTTTTGTTTGTATTAGATATATTATTAAGTTTTATCTCCTGTAAGTATTGTATATATTGTTCAATGTCTCTTCTGTATGATTGCAATGTATTTAGCGATAGCCGTTTATCCTTTTCTAAAAAATTCATAAAATTCTCAACAAGTGCTTCCATTAACTAACTACCCCTTCTCTGATTTTTTATATTTATTCAAAAATCTAAACAGATTTTTATATTTATAGTTAAATTCATATATAAATTTTAATACATTTTTATCCTGATTAAAAGAAATATTTTCTAATAAATTAAATTTATTGCGTTATATACAAATTTCCTTAAATGATATTGGAAAATAACCCTTTTCCACCAGTATTTTATTATGCATTATTTCCCATATTTTATAAACTGTTTTATTTCTTTAACTCTATCCATAGTATGATCAATTAAAAGCCTATTTATACATCAATTAGTAATTATTGGTGAAATTATTCTTATGAGTACAGGTAAAATGTAAACTTCCAATAAGATTCCTACAAAAATAAAACATGAGAAAAATAAAGTTACAAAACAATATGCAAAGAAATTTGTCTTTATGTTTTCCTTTGAAATATGCTTGATGGATTTACTTTTAATAATGCTCAGTGAAAAGTTTATGCCGTTTACTCCAAGTGCTATAATGCAGGGAATAATAATGATTTCCTTGGGTAAAATGGTAAAAAGTACAAATATAAATCCTTTCATCCCTGATGTAGCGATAATAAATCCGGAGCTAAAACCTGTGATAAATCCTCTCACACCAACAAGTATAAAAATAAAGGGGATCCCAATGATTGTAAGGCCAAGAATCCAAAGAACAACAAGTATTTTACCGTTCTCCATTACCGCAATTCTTAAAAGTTCACTACTGTCAACCTCCTGGTTATGCAATAAATCAATAAAACCTTTAAAGTAACTGGTCAGTTCATCCCTTTGCATAGAACTTAATCCGTTAACAGTAAATGCGCCTGCTGATACGCCTATGATGAATGCCAACAAAAGAAAGAAATATGTATTGGAATTGTTCTTTATGTGTTTTAAAAGTATTTCTCTTGTTTGTAAAAGCAAAACTTCATCTCCTTCACGGTTTAATCACTCCCACTATGAATTCTATGCGCTTAGGACAAAAAAAATTACAATACATTAAATGTATTGTAAACTTTACTTAAAGCAAGTCTATATTTTGAAATCATCACTATTTTAATTTAAATCTTGATCTCTCCTTTAGTAATCTTATCTGCCAGCAATATACCGATAATACTTTTGGCATCGGTGATCTCATGGTCTAATACCATTTGAACCAATTGGCTCACAGGGACTCTCTCAGAAGATATGAATTCTCCTTCGTCCGCACAGGCCTCCCCTTCCTGCAGCTCTGTCGCTACATACATGTGAAGAACCTCATTGGAAAAACCGGGTGTACTATGAACACTCATTATGTGTTTTACTTTTCCTGCTTCAAGACCTGTTTCCTCTTTTAGCTCCCTCTCCGCGCAAACCGCCGGGTCCTCGCCTAAATCCAGTTTTCCCGCGGGAAGTTCGAGCATTTCCTTATTGATGGGTTTCCTATATTGCCTTACCATATAAAGTTCACCCTTTTCATTCATGGGAATTACAACCGATGCCCCCGGGTGGTAAACGATATCCCTGGAGGATTTTTTTCCATCCGGTAAGACCACATCAATAAGCCCTACCTTAATAAAATTCCCCTCATACATAACCTTTTCAGATACTGTCTTTTCTTCATATACCATTTTTAGCATACCTCATTTCAATTTAAATAATATTTTTGCACATAATGAATATACTATAGAAGGCTAAAATTATTTAGGACAAGGATGGGTATACAAATGAAACACTACATATCAAAGAACAAACTCTTTATCTATGGAAAAATGCCGGAAATTATCAACCGTTTAAAAGAGCTCTCACTAGAATATACGACGGTAAAAGAGCTCCTCAGTTTGTATGAATCACGATAATAATCCAATCTTCATTTCTTGCTGTTCTTTTTTATTTCTCCTGTAGCCAGTTTATCACAACGGTTATTATACTCATTATCGCTATGCCCTTTTACCTTTATCCATTTGATTTCATGGATTTTGTTCAACCTGTCCAATTCCATCCACAGTTCTACGTTTTTGACAGCTTCCTTGCCAGAGGTTTTCCAGCCGTTCCTCTTCCAATTGTAAATCCAGCCTTTTTCAAAACCGTTTACCAAATAGGCACTGTCACTGGACAATTCTACATCACAAGGTTCCTTCAAACGCTTTAAAGCTTCTATGGCTGCTTTTAGCTCCATCTGGTTGTTGGTGGTGTTTTCTTCAAATCCGGATATCTCCATCTCCCGCTCTCCGTATTTTAAGACAGCACCCCAACCCCCGTCTCCCGGATTTCCGGAACACGCGCCATCAGTATAAATGATAACCTTTTTTCTAGCCATATATTTTACCTATCTCCCTGGCTCTTTTCGTGCATTCTTCCATTGCATCCATCACAGCAAACCGAAGTCCGTTCTTTTCCAAAATTTTTACTGCTTCAATGGTAGTTCCTGCAGGAGAACAAACCTGGTCCTTCAGTTCTCCGGGATGTTTTCCCGTCTCCAATACCATTTTTGCCGATCCTAAAACTGCTTGGGCTGCCAACTTGTAGGCCAGTCCCCTCGGTATTCCTGCTAGAACTGCTGCATCCGCCATTGCCTCAATAAACATAAAAATATAAGCCGGACTGCTGCCTGTAAGAGCCGTTACTTCGCTCATCAGCTTTTCTTCAAGCATTTCCACTTTTCCAATTGACTCAAAAATAGACTTAACATTTTGAAGCTCATCTTCCTCTATATACTTGTCATATGAAACAAGGGTCATACCTTCCCCAACCAATGCAGTGATATTGGGCATAGTTCTGACAACCTTTTTGTCCTCTCCAATAATTTGTTTATAAAAGTTGATCGGAATTCCAACCGCGATGGAGACCAGTACTTTATCACTTTTGAATTTGCCCTTGCAGTCTTCCAAAACACTTTTTACTCCGTTGGGTTTTACCGCTAGAATGATGATATCCGAATGCTCAACCACCTCTTCGGCGCTGCACAATGTATTGATGCCGGTTTCATTTTTTAAGATCCCCATCTTTTCCTTATCAACGTCATTGACAAAAATCCGTTCTGCTGCAACAATCCCGGACTTTATGACCCCTTTTATAATTGCGGCTCCCATATTCCCCGTACCGATAAATCCAAGCTTAAAGTCCATAAATGTCCTCCCTTTCATAATATAAACAACATTTTTATATATATTATCACAAAACAGCACAAAATAAATGTCTCTTGTGAATTTTTTTGTTAGGCTGCATAATTATTCTTAAAAATTTTGAATTATAACTATTGACAGGGATAGAGTCTTATTGTAAAATGTAAAAGTCATCGATAGGGGAGTAGTTCAATTGGTAGAGCAACGGTCTCCAAAACCGTGTGCTGCAGGTTCAAGTCCTGTCTCCCCTGCCAAAAATATAAAGGAGATCAGTAGTTTTAATCATCTACTGATCTCCTTTATTATATTCATATTCATTAATTCCATATTTCTTGATCTGATCTGTTCTCCATTCCATCCGATTTGATGTATTTATCCATTTCCTTAGATGTATTCATAAGCTCCTCAACAAGATTTTTTGCAATACCGGATTGCTCTATATTTTCGCAGGTCATGGCACTTGCTTCCTCTGCATTGGCGGTAGCTTCCTGACTCAGGGCCGATATTTCGTTGATACTCTCTACAATTTTGTTGTTGGAACTTACAATCTCACCAATGCGTTGATTTAAAAAATTTACGTTTTCATTGACCTGCTTTAATTTTAAAATGATATCATCAAAAATGCTCTTTGTCTTTACGATTAATTCATTCTGTTCATTGTTTACATTCGTGAGCTTTAAAACCGCTTCAACCGAACGGTCAGCCTTCTCCTGAAGCTCACTTATAATGATTTCAATATTTCCCGCTGAATCCCGGCTTTGGTTCGCAAGTTTTCTGATTTCTTCCGAAACCACAGCAAACCCCTTTCCTAGTTCACCTGCCCTAGCACTTTCGATGGCAGCATTTAAAGATAGCAAATTGGTTTGTTCGGCAATCCCGGTTATTATCTCGGTAATTCCTTGAATCTCATTGGATTTGTCTTTTAATTCAACCATGGATTCAAAAACATTTTTACTGCTCTCATTCACCATTGTTGTTTTTTCACTAAGGTTGTTAACAATTTGCATACCTTCCTTAAGGACCTTTTCAGAATCCTTTGACAATTCACCCATACCGTTTGAAAGGCTGGAAGTATCCATAATTACTGTCTGTATATTTTTGGTCATTGTAAGCTGACTTTGAATACTTTCTGCAGTATGTGAAACCCCTTTGGCTATTTCGGATACCGCACTGGCAACAGAATTGGTTGAGTTGGTCAATTCACCTACTATTTCATAAACACCTTGGGAGTTTTTATCAAGGATTCTTGCTATTTTAAGGACATCCCTCAAAATTTCTTCCTGTTTTGCCCTTTCCATCTCTATACTGTCCAATTTCTCACTGCTAAACCGGTTTGAAAGCTTTGTTGCAACAATCAAGGCAAAACAAAAAAGAAAAACGGATGCAAATTGAATGGTATAGTTGGTAATATCATCAGGTTTATTTTTACCTATCACAAAAATATCTTTAGATATTCTTAATATATTGATGATAAAGATAATTCCACAACTCCGAATCATAAGCCGTAGATCAAAATAAAGAAAATACATCATGATAATAGGAAACATGTAAACATATACCAGTATCTTGTCTGCCGTAAACATAACAAAAATATACAATATAAAGTAGCCTACCAGGGTAAATAATTTAAAATTTTTGCTCTCTTTATTTTTTAGATAAACAGTGGTAGCAAAGGCGATGGGAACAATAGCGATGATGTAAAACAGGAGAACATAATTTAAAGTTTTTTGGCCTTTTAAATATTCTATAGTATAGCCGATACATAAAAAGACTGTGAGAAAACAATTAATAAGTAGGACAACCCCATTTGTCCTTTGTAACGAGCTTTTAACAATATTCTGCATTTGACATCCCCCATCATTAGGAATTATAATACAATGCAACAAAAAATCCTATTTTCACTATTGATGCATTGTATTATTCATAGAACATGAAAAAAGGTCACTTTTAGATTAAATCCATCTTTATTATCGGCAGTTTTGATTTTTTTCTTTATATTTTCTTCCAAAAAAATGAATAACCCTCCCAAAACACATACCAATTCAGAGCAGGTTTTTAAGCATAATAAAAGGCTATCTCAGCAGTGGAGACAGCCCTTTCCTATTTACGCATTGGGGTTTGCAGGCGGAGTATAAACCCTTTGAGCCATTTCGGCATCAAGCATCAGGATGCCTCTTCCGTCAGTACCCACCAACTTAACCTTATGCAAGTTATTCTCAGCACTTGCCTCCTCTTCTGCTTGCTCGGTTACAAACCACTGCAAAAATGCATTGGTTTTATGGTCTCTTTCTTCAATCGCCAAATCTACCAGGTCATAAATAGATCTTGTTACAAACTGTTCATGATCCAGTGTCATTTTCATCACTTCTTCAAGGGAACTGAAATCTGTCTGAGGTGCATCAATCTGTCCTAAAATAACCCGGCCTCCAACATGATTAATATAATTAAAAAACATCATTGCATGATCTCTCTCTTCTTGTGCCTGGACCCGGAAATAATTTGCAAAGCCGTTCAAATTTTGAGAAGCAAAATAAGCTTCCATGGATAGATACAAATAAGCAGAATAAAACTCCTTTGTAATCTGTTCATTTAACTTCTGCTGCATTTTTTGGCTAATCATAATGATCCTCCTCTATTTTATTTACCATATCAAATTAAAATGTCTTACCATACTTTGTCTGTTATAAATAAATATACCCAAAACTTAATAAAATAACAACATTTCTCTCACCATTTTTTGAATATTTCATATATTACTATTAAATAATCATTTTCAATTGATATTGATTTTCAATAAGTAACAGGAGGATTCATTATGTGTGGTATTGCTGGATGGATAGATTTTAAAATGGATTTATCTAATGAATTCGAAACTTTGGAAAGAATGTCTAAAACCTTAGAGGCAAGAGGCCCTGATGCAGAAGGTTTCTGGTTTGCGCCGAACACCGCCCTTGCCCATCGAAGGCTTATTGTTGTTGACCCTTCCGGCGGAAGTCAGCCCATGGTTCGTTATAAAGGAGAATCGGCTTATGTTATCGTTTATAACGGTGAACTTTATAATACAGAGGATTTAAGAAAGGAGTTGGCTTCAAAAGGTCATCGATTTTTAAGTAATTCGGATACTGAAGTTCTTTTGGTTTCTTACATGGAATGGGGCCCCCAATGTATAGAGTATCTTAACGGTATTTATGCCTTTGGTATTTGGGACGAAAAAAAACGCTCCTTTTTTATGGGCAGGGACCGTTTTGGGGTTAAGCCGCTCTTTTATACACAAATCGGCAGTTCCTTCATTTTTGGTTCAGAACTCAAAACCGTTTTGGCACATCCCCTGGTAAAGCCAGAAATTAACCAGGAAGGCCTTGCAGAGATATTTGCATTAGGTCCCGCACGAACTCCCGGACACGGAGTTTTTAAAGGGATATGGGAAGTACGGCCTGCACACTGCATTATTTACGACACGGATGGCCTTCATAGGAAAAAATACTGGTCCTTGAAAAGCATGCCCCATTCAGATGACCTGGATACCACCATTTCAAAGACAAGCGAACTGGTTCTTGACTCTATTCATCGTCAGCTTGTTTCGGATGTGCCCGTTTGTACATTTTTATCCGGTGGCTTGGATTCCAGTGCAATTAGTGCAATAACATCCAATGATTTTAAAACCAATGATAAAGGGAAACTGCATACCTACTCCATTGATTATGTTGATAATGACCGTTATTTTAAAGCAAGCGATTTCCAACCAAACAGCGATACCCCATGGGTCAAACGAATGTCCGATGAATTTCAAACTGTTCATCATAACATTAACTTTGATACACCTCAGTTGGTTGAGGCATTAAAGAATGCAGTAGATGCAAGGGATCTACCGGGTATGGCGGACGTGGATTCCTCCCTCTGGCTTTTCTGCCGTGAGATTAAAAAGGATGCAACGGTTGCACTCTCTGGAGAGTGTGCAATCTCACTGATACATTGGTGGGAATTGCCCCTAATGCCGCACAAAACAGTCCCTCTCACACTCCTCTTATGTAATAA
The DNA here is from genome assembly GCA_026418275.1 of Clostridia bacterium. GTDB lineage: Bacteria > Bacillota > Clostridia > Acetivibrionales > DSM-2933 > SKW182. The sequence goes on along the minus strand of JAOABQ010000112.1, from coordinate 124,870 downwards.
CCATTATGGTAATATCCTCAAAAAATATATAATTCCGGTTCACTACAAACTCTATCGTCTGTCAAATCATAAAAGTATACTTCTTTTTTTATAAAATCAATAATACAAAAGCATGGATTATGATCACGGAAAATAGTTCCCACATTGATAATTGTTTTACCTTCTATCTTTTTAACCATTCTTCGATGTGAGTGTCCATTTATCATAATCGGAGGGTAAGACCCCTTTATAAATTCCTGTAATTCCATATTCGCTTCTATTGAATAACCAAAATCACCAGGGTTTATCTTGGCCATTTCATTGGATAAAATGCCATGACAGATCAATACTTCCCCCGCTGCAGACTTGAAATTGACTATTTTAGGTAAAGACTTTATATATTCCGTGGTTTCCAAAGAAAGCTCTCCAGAAGGAGTTGAATTAGCTAAATTCCGCATTATCCCTGAAATATACCACAGATCATGATTCCCTTGCACTGAAACAGCACCTGATTTTTTGATAAGAGAAATAGCCCTTACCACATCACCATAGCCGTCACAAAAATCTCCCATGCAAAAAATATCCTTTATTCCCCGCTCTTTAAAAAATGTAAGAATAAGCTGGACATACGCATCTTCAGCATGAATATCACCAATAAATCCAGCAATTTTAACTTTATATATGGAATTAAATCCAAAAAGCATACAAAATTCCTCCAACTGAAGGACTAATCTTCAGTGTATATTTTAACTTATTTCAGCCTTTTTGTCTGTTTTGTTTTTTTGTCATTCAATTTATATATCATTACAAATGGAATCAATATCTATCTTTAGTTCAAATATGAGACTTTTCCTACGGGTTATCCGTATTCTGTTTAATACAGCTTCAAGAATCTTTCTATTCGGTCTTTCCCCTTGAATCAGCGCATCGTAATATTGGAGGGCATTTTTGGTTTTTTCATGTATATACATAGAGTCTGCTTTTTTCATGTCATCTATCTTATCTATAATTTCTCTGATTCTTTTTTTCTTTTCATATTCAAGTTGGGCATAATTCTCTTCAACAATTTTTCTGTAACCCGGATTCTGTTCCTTCAATACATCTTTAACCTTTTGTGATAAAATCATTTTATACTCACTATTTGCAATTGACAATTCCTTTTCCAATTTTTTCCACAGACAAGGATCGCCCTTTTTTCCCTCCTTCATGACAATAGTTTTTATAAAACCTTCCTGCTCTTCCCTCATAAAAATCAAATGTTCCTTGAAATAGGTAAGCAGCTTGCTTTCGGGGATTGCGTGGGAAGTACACCCTTTACGTCCATACTTGTGATAGCTTCCACATTCGTAGCCATATTCTTGTCCAGGGCTTCTTCGAATATTTCTGCCAATGGAATATGAACCGCAATCATCACAGAATACAAAACCTGAAAAAATATATTCATATTTGCTGTACCCTCTATAGGCCACTTCCCTCCTTTTTTGATTCACCTGCTGGGCTAGTTCAAAATCCTGTTTGTCGATAATAGGCTCATGATGGTTTTCGAAAACATACTGCTCATCTTTATCTACCTTGACCGCATTTCCCTTCATCATGGGCTTGTAGGTTTTCCTACACCGAAGGGTCCCTATATAAATATCATCCTTGATAATTCTTGATATCATATAAATTTCCCACTTATTTGATACTGAGTTTTTAAACACCCTTCCTTCCTCTTCCAGCTTTTGTTTCCAATACATGGATGGAGTTGGAAATCCCTTTTCATTCAATATCTCAGATATCCTTCGATAACCCAGTCCTCCCAGATATAATTCAAAAATCAGTTTTACAACTTGTGCAATCTCTTCATCAACAACCAACCTGTGCCAGTCTTTAGGGTCCTTCCTGTATCCGTAGGATTCATGCATGATAAGCAGTCCGTTTCTCTGTTTTACTCTCATGCTGCTGCGGATCTTCCTCGAAATATCTTTTACATACCTTTCATTATACCAGGTCTTAATGCCGATAATATCATCCTCATCTTCATTGGTATCGTAGCCGTTTCCCTCTTCAACCAGGATAAGCCTTTTATTTGTCTCTTTTAATTTTTCGATAAAGAGAAGGGTTTTTGCATTATGTCTTCCAATACGGGATAAATCCTTTGCAATAATCACATCAACACTTCCCGCTTCCATAGCACTCAACATCTCATTGAAAGCGGGGCGGTCAAAGGTGTATCCGCTAACATTGTCATCAATATAAATTTGATCAATAATCCAATCTTTCTCTGAAGCATATTCATGAATAATGCCACACTGGGATATGATTGAACTGTAGTTTTCTTTATCCTCATCACGGCTAAGCCTTGCATAACCGACAACTCTCATAGAATTTCAACTCCACTTAAAAACACTCCGGCAGCAGGTGGATATGAAATCCTCCACTAATCCTTCATGTCTTTTAATTTTTGGTACTGCAATATTTGTTTTATTGTGCTTTTAAGAGGTTTTGTTCCGGAACGGTAAATAACAACCTCATTATATTGGTGATGATACTCATCAATGATTGTTTGAACTTCTTCCTTTTCAAGATCTGTTTTTGTAAGCCAGATGAGTGCGATGGACTCATTATCTTTAACTGATACTTTTATTTTCACCCTGATACCTATCCGTTTATGGTCCCATACATATCTATGATATTTCTAAGTTTCAGATTCCTAATTTAATCTTTTGGCCAGGTTGATTATGTTGCAAGAACTATATTGCTTCAATCCTTATGAGCATGTAGGTTCAGCTCGGGCAAATCCAAACTCACTATGCTTTGAACACCGGATTCTAATTTCTCTCCCTCGATTTGACATGTCCTAAAGTCTCTGCACTTATATTCTTTCCACACAAAAAAACCAACCGGCACAATGAGTTACTTTAATTATAAACCGTTTACTTACCCTTGGAATTCATAGCATAAGCCAGGTTATTCAGGGGAAAAATACGAGCAACTTGAAAAATCAGGAGGTGACGTAATGACTGATCAAGGTCTGGCTTTACATGAAATAATTGAAATCCACGAACTTCTCAATTTTAAAACCATCGGCATGACAAAATCAAAAATGATGCAAGGTCTTGTTTTCGATCAAGACCTTAAAGCATTGATGGAAAAAGAAGTTCAACAATCTCAAAAAGCAATAAATAACCTGCAAAGCTTATTACAAAGAACGCCCACACAATAATTAAGAGGTGAAAACGGATGAAAAACGATTATCTGGAAATAGAAAACGCCGAAGGAATGCCAAATCTTGCAGACTCAGCCCTTGCACTTGACTTTTTATTATCTGCCAAAAGTGCCGTACGATTTTATGCCGCTGCACTCACAGAAGCTGCAACTCCTGAAGTAAGAATGACTTTACGAAATGATCTGTATAACGCAATTGACATGCATAAGGAAATAACAGAACTCATGATTAAAAAAGGTTGGCTTCATCCCTATAATGTAAATGAACAATTCCAATTGGACAAGAAATCAACAGAGATGGCACTAAAAATTGCAGGTATGAAGCTGTTTCCCGGCAATACAAGCAGACTCGGTACGTTCGCAACGCCACATCAATAAACGGGGAGGTATTACAAAAATGAAAGCCGTAACCTATCAAGGCATTAAAGATGTTAGAGTTAAAGAAGTAGAAAATCCTAAAATTCATAAACCGGACGATATAATAGTTAGGCTGACAAGCACCGCCATATGCGGTTCGGATTTGCATCTTATTCACGGGATGGTCCCTAATCTCCCTGAAAACTATATTATCGGCCATGAACCTATGGGAATAGTTGAGGAAGCAGGACCTGCCGTCACAAAGGTAAAGAAAGGGGACCGGGTCATTATCCCCTTTAATGTCAGCTGCGGAGAATGCTTTTATTGCAAGCATGATCTGACCAGCCAATGTGATAATTCAAACCCCCATGGAGAAAGCGGAGGCTATTTCGGCTATTCCGAAACATTTGGCGGATATCCCGGCGGCCAGGCTGAATTCATGCGGGTTCCCTTCGCAAATTTCACCCCCTTCCGGGTTCCGGATAACTGTGAACTGGAAGATGAAAAATTGTTGTTGTTGTCTGATGCCATGTCCACCGCATACTGGAGTGTGGATAATGCCGGTGTGAAAGAGGGTGACACCGTTATCGTCCTCGGATGCGGTCCTGTAGGATTGCTGGCGCAAAAATTTTGCTGGCTTAAGGGTGCCAAAAGGGTGATTGCGGTAGACTATGTAGACTACCGTTTGGAGCATGCAAAGCGGTATAATGGAGTTGAAACAGTCAATTTCGAACAGGAACAGGATATCGGAAATCATTTAAAAGAAATGACCCAAGGTGGAGCCGATGTGGTTATCGACTGTGTGGGAATGGATGGAAAGATGACCCCCCTTGAATATCTGGCAACCGGTTTGAAGCTTCACGGCGGAGCCATGGGCGCTATCGTTATTGCTACTCAGGCTGTCCGAAAAGCCGGAACCATTCAGTTGACCGGCGCTTATGGTGCAAGGTATAATGCTTTCCCCCTCGGTGATATATTCAACCGTAATATTGAATTGAAAACTGGGCAGGCACCCGTCATTCCTTATATGCCATTCCTTTACAATTTAGTTACTGAGGGAAAGGTTGATCCCAGCGATATAATTACTCACAAGCTGCCGCTGGATCAGGCAGAACGTGGATATGAGGTTTTCGATACCAAAACAGATGGTTGTATCAAAGTCATTCTTAAGCCTATGACACATTAGCATTGTCTATAAAACCTATTTAAGATAAAAACCCGTTCAAGGAACTTAGAATACTTTCGTGAACCGGGTTTTTTATTTCTTAAAATATTTTAGGAGACGCTTCTTATATTATCTATCGTTATTGAAAATTTCTTTGCGCTCCATCCCTACGGAACTTTCATACAGCTTGTTTAAGCCGTCATAAAGTGCACCGATCTCACCTTGACCCAAATCCTTAAAAAGTTCCTGAAGAAATCATTTAACTTCTGTCTGCCGGCTTTTCCAAAACACGATACTCTTTTCGGTCAATATTAGCCGGATAGCCCTCAGATCCTCTTTATCCTTTTCTATATTTATGAAACCCTTTCTCTGAAGCTTTAAAGCTAGTTGTTTTACATTCTGGTGAGAACTTTCCATAAAATCAGCAACTTCACAGCGAAGTGGAGGAATATCCCCAAATTGTGCAATTGCCACAGTCAATAGCCACTGATGTATGGTCATCTCACCGGTAAGAACCCGATCCCCCATTACTTGAAGCTTATTAGATAATAAAAATAGCTGGCTGAATATAAACTTTTGTTTGTTCATAATATCTTCTTTGTTCATCAACTTACCTCTGATCATAGAATACGTAATACATTACTTAATTGTTTGGAATTCAAGTATCCTTTCTTTTTGGTTTAGACATCAATTCCATAAGATTTTCCACTTGATATGCGTAATATATTACTCATTTAATACTTTGTCAAGAGATTGAAATGAAATTCAAGCATTGATGAATATTTATATAATTAATAAGACTATTGTGTTTATAGCATTTTGATCCATATTCCAATGTGTCTGCACACTCAGGTGAATGTGCAGACGAAGTATTTGGAGGATATCCCTGGTTCCATCGAGAAGATATGTTAAATGCAAATACCTTCCCGTGGTCAAGAAACATTGACGAACGTACAAAGGTACTCTCTCCTGAAATTAAAAACCTTATTAACGCGGAAAACTATATAAATAGACGTTATCTTGAAACATTGGATGAGGTACCCCGATTAAAGGGAGAATCTCCGGTTGAGGCAAGACGCCGTGAAATTTTTTATCTCAACATCACCTGGTTCATGTCAACCCTTTTGGACCGCAAGGACCGTATGAGTATGGCTTCGGGCCTTGAAGTCAGAGTTCCCTTTTGCGACCATAGATTGGTGCAGTATGCCTGGAATATACCTTGGGAGATTAAAAACCTTGATGGTAGAGAAAAGGGTCTTTTACGCCGTGCATTAATAGGCATACTTCCTGAGGACGTACTCTACAGGAAGAAGAGTCCCTACCCCAAAACACACAATCCTTCCTATGAGAAAGCAGTAAAGAATTGGTTTTTAGAAATTATGAATGACAAAAGTTCTCCTATTCTTCCTTTCATTGATATTAAAACAATGATGGCTATGCTAAAGAGTGATTCGGATTATGGAAAGCCCTGGTTTGGCCAGCTCATGGCAACACCTCAAATGTTTGCCTACTTAATACAGGTAGATTTATGGCTCAGAAAGTTTAAGGTGTCCATTGTGTGAATATTCGGAAGGCAAAGACAGTTATCACCCTGTTTTTGCCTTCTGTTTTGATTGACGGTATACCTGCCAGATATTACAATAGTATATATCTTTGAATTACTTTTTTTGAAAAATATCAATGAAATTGTATCGCCCTAGTTCTTATGGCATTTTGTGTCACATACTAAAGAACCAAGGAGCATATTATGACAACTGAAACCGAAGTAAGGGTCATGTATTCCCCAGCTTTATCAATATAGGGATACACTTTCTATTTCTTTATTTGATTTAGGGCACTGTGTTTCCTTCCATAAAGGAAATAAATAACTAAGCCTATTACTATCCAAATAACAAATCTCCAATGGGTAATTACCGGCAATTTGTATATAAGAAAAGAACAGAATAATATAGCTAATGCCGGGATTACAGGAACTCCGGGACATTTGAACGCTCTTTTCAAGTCAGGTCTTGTTTTTCTCAGAACTATAATAGCTGCCGATACTATAATAAAAGCAGCCAATGTTCCTATATTTGTTAATTCTGCAACCTCACTTATAGATGTAAACCCGGCAACCAATGCTGTCACCACTCCAACAAATGCTGTACTTTTGGCAGGGGTACCAAACGTAGAATGAACACTGCTGAATACTTTTGGCAGTAAACCGTCTCTGGACATAACAAATAGTACTCGGGTCTGGCCAAACATCATAACAATAAGTACCGACGTAATTCCGCTTACTGCTCCAACAGATACAAGTGCTGATCCCCATTTGATTCCTATTTGTTGGAGGGCAAAAGCAACAGGTGCTGAAGTATTGGCGAATTGCATGTATGGAACCATACCTGTAAGTATTCCGGATACTACAATATAAAGAATGGTGCAGATTACCAGAGAGGCAATTATGCCTTTTGGAAGATCTCTCTGAGGGTTCTTAGCCTCTTCGGCAGCTGTCGAAACGGCATCAAATCCTATATACGCAAAGAAAACAATTGATGCACCGGTAAATACACCATTCCATCCATATGGCATAAATGGGTGCCAATTTGAAGGGTTAATATGAAATATACCGACAGCTATAAATACTGCTACTACCAAAACTTTGATCCCAACAATGATATTATTCATTGTTGTACTTTCTTTGACGCCCTTTATTAGCAGCAGAGTAATAAGTGAAATAATTATAATTGCAGGAACATTAATAAATCCGCCTTTAACATGAGGAGCATTCACCAAAGCAGCCGGGAGATGAACCCCAACTGATTCCAGCAGACTTACTATATACCCTGACCAACCGATTGCTACTGCTGCCACAGCAACAGCATACTCAAGAATCAGATCCCATCCTATAATCCACGCCCAAATTTCACCCAGTGCTGCATAGCCATAAGTATAGGCACTGCCGGCAACAGGAACCATAGCTGCAAACTCAGCATAACATAATGCAGCAAAGGCACAAGCCAAACCCGAAATAATAAATGAAATAATCAGTGCCGGTCCGGAATATTTGGCAGCAGCGACGCCTGTCAGCACGAATATACCGGTACCTATAATTGCACCCATTCCAAGCATGGTTAATTCAAAAGCACCCAGTGCTTTTTTCAGTGACTTGCCGGTTTCGCCGCTTGACTCCCTTAACATTGCATCAATTGACTTTGTTCTGAAAATGCTTGACATTAATTTTCCTCGCTTCCAATATGAACAAAATATCCAGCCTTTGACATCATATTCGTATTTTCAATTACTTTAATATTAGTATAAACCACTTTCGAAAAAGTATAATGGGAGTTGATCATGGTAGCCCTTTCACTCTGTTTCCGAAAATAAAAAAAGTACTGCAAAACTATCGGTTCAATAGTTTTGCAGTACTTTCAACAAGGCTTTATTCAATAATTAATTATATACTCTTTTAATTCCTTGATTAATTTCATGAAATCAACAATATTCATAGTGGTTATTTTTGTGATTTTTGGGCTTGCGATAGGTTATCAAATGTAGAGTAATTCCTTTAACAGGATTTAATACAATGTTTTCAACTATAATATTTGCACAGTAGATTTTAAAAAATTATAGGAAGAAACTCAAAAAAGCAGCTCAGTTACAACAGTAAAAATTGGAGAAACTGGGTCTAATCATGCTGGACTTAAATACCGTGGGCGATTGTTATGAATAGTCACCAACCATTTTGCAGAGCATGCAACAATACGAAACCGAATATGCTCTGCAAAATGCTGTACATTCTCTTTAAGCATGCTATCTTGCCGGTCTCTATAAATTCTTAACTAATATAAACATCCAATATTTTCACTACATAATCATCCAGCCCTGATTTTGCGAGGATTACAATCTTTTCATCCTGGCCAGCCGGCAAATTTACACTGTAAGCCTCTGCCTCATCCCTATCAAATCGCACATCTCTATATACAGTGATTTTTTCCCGGTCTGCCACTTCAAAATTTGCAAGAATTCCCTCCACTCTTTTTTCCAGTTCCCCGGTAGGGCATTCAAGTATTTTAATTCTGTCAATTGCATCTTCTAGCCTTGACATTTTGAAGTCCTCCTCTTCCTCCTTTATCTTTCTTTATATTATCTCCTTAAAAATGGTTTTCATCCTTCATTGAACAATTTCAATTCTGTTATTCTCAGGGTCCAATACAGTGCTTTCATAATACCCATCACCCGTTGTTCTCGGTTCACTTATAACCCGGTATCCATTTACCCGTAACCTTTCAGTCAAATCATCCACAGCTTCTTTACTGCCAACGGAAAAAGCCATGTGCGTATATCCTGTTCGTTGCTTGTCGGTATACTGTTCAAGGATGTCTGGTTTTGTCATGATTTCAAGTCTGCTTCCGGACTCAAAGCTTATAAAATATGATTGAAATTCTGTTTTTTTGTTGTAATACTTCTCTCCTGATTTGCCCGCAAAAAAATTAATATAAAACTGCTTCATTTTTTCCAAATCTTTTACCCAAATTGCAATATGATGGATTTTCATCATGATCTCCTTCAATATATAATACTCACGGGAGCTTTATTGGAAAAACTCCCCCAATAAAGACCTGAATTTCCAGTATTAATCATAGTCTATACAAGTTTATTCGTCAATACAAGAAAATCGAAGGGTTACAATAATTATTAACATAATTCTCTAACCAATATTTCCAATTTGCTCACTTTAGTTTATAATATTTAGTAGCAGATATTTTCTATACATAACGTGAAAATGATTTTGCACGGTTAACTGAATTTTTATGTTATTAAATCAAGGAAATTAAAGCACGATGTATTATCGCGTTCAATACAGCTCACAACTTCATTCTATTTGCGCTTCAAGTTAACAAAGCTAGTGAGTCAAAGCATCCTAAAGTTTAATTGTTTAACTCCAGTACTCCGAGGAGGTATATCCATGCCAGAAATCTACGCTAACTTTCAATCAATGCAAATCCTTTCAAATCAGCTCAAAGGAATTATGGATAACTTAAGTCAAATTGAAAGAGAGATTCAAACTACCATGAACAGTCTAAGCTGGGATGTCCCGGAAAAGGCACAAGTTTTGAATCAGGTACATACCGCATGCAGAAATGCATCACGAATCGCGGAACAAACTTTCCACATAAAGCAGTTTGTACTTAAAGCCGCAAATGCTCTTGAAGAAACAGATAACAGGCTTTCCAATGAGTTATCTCACTCTGCAGGCATTCTTGACAGGTTTTCAAATTTCATTTCGGGTATTGTCCCGAAAATTTATTCTGCCTTGACACATTCAGGCCTTCTTATTTATAACGGGTTGACAACCATTACATCCATCATTACTAAAAACCCACTTTGGACCGGGTTGACAATGCTGCCCTTTATCCACCAGTTAATTGGTCCACGCTCTGTTACAATAGGTCCCACCCTACCTCCAAAGTATGCTCCAAGGTGGATTCCGGAAAGGAAACCGGTCCCGGTTATACCTAAATCCACCGTGCCCGGTGTCACTGTATCTCCATCTGCTCCACCCCCAACAGCGGCGCCATCTGCTAAACCTTCAGCAGCTCCGCCTGCGAAGCCTGCATCACCTTCTGCAAGTAAGCCGGTACCCGGTAATAATGCGCCAAGTCATACTTTTAATACATCCAAGTTCCCCGGTTTTTATGATGCGAGCAAGGATAAAACAAATATATATAATATTCCAAGTATTGTAAAGGACATACCCAATATGTGGGCATCCTATGGAGAATCATTTAAAAAAATAGGCTCCGAAATGGGGGTAGATCCATATGCTCTTGCCGCATATTGTGTTTTTGAAAGCTACAATTGCAATACCCATAATTTCAACCCCAAAATGCAAGATGTTGGAGGCGGTATGCACGCAGCCGGAATTGGCGCTACCCAGGCTCAGTATGTAAAAGGAACACAGGTTCCGGGCCTTAACATATCTCTTCCCAATGATACACAAAAAGCGTCCGACATGCTGCGAAACAATCCGGAGTATAGTATCCGTTATCTAGCTGATGAGTTTAAAGGCGCTTACAGTAAAGAAAAGGATCTTGCCAAGGCGTTTCCTAAAGTAGCCTACCCCAACTGGGGGGACCCAAATCGATCCCGGGGCAGCTATGGAACGCAAGCTGAGTACGTAAGCCGCGCGTATGTATTCTATGAAGCTTTTCGTTCTGCAGATAGAAAATAATAGCAGGATAAAGCTTCTTAAACTTACATTTAAGAAAGGGTTTTAATTCTATGAAAAAAATGTTAAAGCATGTTCTGTTATTCTCAATTGGAAGTCTTATTGCTTTATCCATGACCGGATGTAATCCTTCAAAATCACCTGCTCCCGTTGAAAGCCCTTCATCCGCCGCGAAGTCAACAGAAGATAACAAGGACAAGGATTCGGCAAAGTTTAGTGAAAAGGAAGTGTTGGAGCATCTTACCAAAAACCTACCGGGAGACGCCAAATTATTAAATCCCGGCAATTTAAGCGGCAAAAAGTTTATTGCAGCAGATCTGGATGGAGATGGTGTGGATGAAGTAATTGCGGGTTACAGGTCTTCTCAGGAAAATACACAGGATGGCATCATTATAATTAAGGAAGGGACCTGGAAAAAAATATGGGCAGAAGATATGCGAAAGGAAAACACTGCCCCTTCCGATATGGATAAGCTAATTGCTCTAAAGCAAAATAAAGATGGCTCCTATGGACTCCTTGTAGGCTGGACACAAAACGGCAATCGTTTTTGTGATCTCTTCCTTTGGAAGGACCAGTCTCTCCAAAGCATAGGCTATGATGAATCAGGGAATACCCTGCTGGGCGACTATTCAACAATTGTACCCGATGACAGTATTGCCGGATTTGCTATTAAACATCAAAATAGCGCCATATACCATGGGTTTACAATTAAAGACTCAAATCTGGTAAGTTCAAATAACACTAACTTTCTTCAAAAAAGCTGGCTGGGTAATGAAAAAAATGATGCCTCAAAATCCGACAGTACTTCTCAGAAGGATGAAGGAAGTAAGCTTACAAATATGAATGCATTGGAGAATATTTTAAAAGTTAATCTAATTGAGACAGCCGCCGGCCTGCTTCGCGACAAAATGAACGAAAATATAAATCCAGCGGATATTTCATTGGTAGAGGCTTTAAAAGTAAATTTATCTTCAGATGATCCCTCAAAAAAAGATTACATCATTAAGCTGTATAAGAATACTTCAGATTCACCCTGGGATTTTAGGGATATACTGCTTATATTTACACCGGATGGGGACGGCTATAAACTTCTAGCTGGTGAAACGGAAAAGAATCTAAACTTCCAATTGGCGGATATCAATACCGACGGTAGAAATGAAATCGTTATGGAGAAAATAAATCAACATAAATGGGACATTAGAAATGTAACAGTTTATTCCTATATCCAAAATAAACTGAACCCGATTTTTGACGAAGGCTTAGTTTGGTCCAATGGTGAATGTGCCTATAGCTTTTTTAACGATTTTGACTTCAAATTAAACGAAGAGGACCCTCATTTGCTGGATATTACGCTCAAGGTCAACACATTCTTCGATAAGGAACATTATGAAAATGATAAAGGGGGTATGAACAGCATATTTAACCCGGATATCCCCAAACCTGTTCAAGAAGAATATTCGTTTCAATTTGACGGAAAAAAATATGTTCCGGATAAATCCGTTTATGATTATAGGAAAATTCCCGATTGAGGCCAATATCTTCATAATCCTATAGAAATTGTACCAAAGATCCAAAAAGAGTCTAAGACCATGGCCTTAGACTCTCTTTTATTCATTACAACTATTTTGCTTTCAAATACCCTTCCATCTTAAGCAGTTCGGCAATAAGAACCGCCCCGCCTGCCGCGCCTCTTACTGTATTATGTGAAAGACATACAAATTTATAATCATAGACATGGTCTTCCCTGAGTCTTCCCACAGTGATGCCCATTCCGTTCTCGAAATCCCTGTCCAGCTTGGTCTGAGGTCTGTTATCCTCAGTAAAGTATTTCAAAAACGGCTTCGGTGCACTTGGTAAATTCATAGTCTGGGGTTTACCTTTGTAGCTTTCCCACAACTCTATGATTTTTTCCTTTGAAGGTTTCTTATCAAAGGAGATGAAAACGGTTGCCAGGTGTCCGTCCGACACAGGAACACGGATACATTGGGTAGTAATCACAGGTTCCAATGCTTTAACAATCTCATTGTTTTGGATGGAGCCCCATATCTTTAAGGGTTCATTTTCACTTTTTTCTTCTTCGCCGCCAATATACGGAATTACATTATCGATCATTTCCGGCCAATCCGTAAAGGTTTTACCAGCACCTGAAATAGCCTGGTATGTACAAGCCGTTACCTTTTTAGGTCCAAACTCTTTCAATGCATGGATGGCAGGTACATAACTCTGAATGGAGCAATTGGGCTTTACAGCAATAAAACCGTTTTTAGTACCCAACCTTTTCATCTGCGCTTCAATAATTTTTAAATGATCATCATTGACTTCAGGAATAAGCATGGGCACATCCGGTGTCCAGCGGTGTGCAGAGTTGTTGGAAACAACCGGTGTTTCCGCCTTTGCATACGCTTCTTCCAACGCTTTGATTTCTTCCTTCTTCATATCAACTGCGCAAAATACAAAATCAACTTCACTTGCAACTTCTTCAACATTGCTTGCATTCTTAACCATGATATTCTTTACACATTCGGGCATTGGTGTGCCAAGCTTCCACCTGTTGCCTACCGATTCAGCATAGGTTTTTCCAGCTGACCTCTCGCTTGCTGCTATGGATACAATTTCAAACCACGGATGATTTTCCAAGAGTGCGATAAAACGCTGGCCAACCATCCCTGTACCACCAACAATACCCACTTTTAATTTTTGACTCATTTGATACACCCCCATAATAAATACACTATTTTAAAAGAATTTTGTTATTCATATCACAAACATGTTCGCGTACGGTGCACACATGTCCTTGTATTGTGTAATTTTATCATAATATGATTAAAAAAATCAAGAGGATCTGTAAAATTTTCATGATTACTTTTTATAATATAGTAAAAATCAATACTCTACAAAGTAATTATTTGTCTTCTTAAATATTATATAGAAGATAGAAAAACAATTTATATCTAATTGAACGTGATAAAGATTATACATAGGGCTTCAATTTCCTTGATTTAAAATCGTGAAAATTCGATTTACCCATAAAAATCTTTTTCACGATCTAATTATTCAGTTTTCGCACTTCCCATCCTTTGATTGAATTGAGTGTGATAAATGATTCCAATGTAAATCTTACTCACGGTTCATATATTTTATGTTCTAAGTTGATCCTTTGTTGTTTGTCCGCTACTATTTATATTCACTTACGAAGGTATTGAAGGTTTTTTATATGTATATATCCGAAAACTCAACTGCTGCCACTTGTATCAACCGGTTATCCGTTATCTCCTTCAACATGTCTTCCGACTTATCCTCTACCCTCTGATCCGGAAATAACAAAGTAAAGGTACTTCCTTTTTTTTCTTTACTTTTAAGTCTTATACTGCCTCCCATGGCAATAACAAACATTTTGACCAAAGACAGGCCAATCCCTGTTCCCTCTGCCTGCCGGGTCAGTGAACTATCCACCTGTCCAAACTTTTCGAATATCAAGCTTTGCTTGTCCCTTGGTATTCCAACGCCTTCATCCTCTACTTCGATATATACCCTGTGTTTTTTTTGGAATACTCTTACTTTTATTTCTTTCCCCCTGGGTGTAAATTTGATTGCATTGGAAAGCAGGTTTAAAAGAATTCGCTCGTATTTTTCCTCATCAATCGCAATGATTTTATTTAAATGCTCTGACTCAAAATTTATTTTGATTTCTTTCTGGCTTGCATACAACGAAACAGACTCAACGATGGATTTTGTAATAAAAACAATATCCATATTCGTTTTACGGATATTGATGCGCCCTGACTTAACCCTTGTAATGTCCAATAAATTGTTAACCAACCGGAGCTGCCGCAAAGAGTTTTGTTTGATCCTTTTGATAAATCCGTTCACCCTTGGGGTAAGCTCATCCTTACAAATGTTTTCAATCGCTTGTATGGCAGAATTAATCACGGTAAGAGGAGTTCTAAATTCGTGGGAAATGAGAGATAAGAATTCGTCCTTCATTTCAATCAGCTTTTGCAATGCTTCTCTTTGTTCTACTTCCCAAGTTACATCAAAGGATATGATGAGAAACTCTTCTATTTGATCCTGGGAATTGATGATTGGTTGGTAAATGGTTTTCATATAATAATTTCTATGGTTCTTTTTTACCTGAAAACAATTACGGTATATGGTGTTTTGGGACTCAGCCATCTTGCGTATGCATTCAAAACTTTCTCCCTCAAAAAAATCCGGAAATAAATCTACTACCTTATCCCCGGGCCTCAACCGGTGCAAAAACTCCTGCTTGGAGCCGGATAATCCGCACAGTTCTCCGTAAGCCTTCTGGTTTAATTCGATCAGTTTGTAATCCGGATAAGTTATCCTAATAATGGGTAGATCAAACGTATCAATAATTTTATAAAGATAATCCCTCTGCTTTTTTATTAATTCCCCGTATTTAACAAGTTCAGTAATATCACGTACACATACGGTAACTGTATTTATATTTCCCGTATTGTCAAGAATAGGTACCGCACTGATATTTACGTGGCGGAGGCTGTCAGGCTGCTTTACAATCATCCGTTTATTCGCTATTTTACGGGATTTTATGGCTTCTGTCAGGGGCATTTGATCGTGCAGCACTTCATTCCCCTCTGTATCAAAGTATTTTGCCATGCTATATGAAAATCCTGCTCTCCCGATACTGCCTGAAGGAAAAAACTCCCTTGCAGCCCGGTTGGCCATAATATAATTGCCGTCCTTATCACAAACCAAAATCGCATCCGATATATTTTCAATCACAGTTTCCAACTGCTTTTTCTGATCCAAAACCAGTTTTTCCGTTTCCACTCTCCCGGTTACATCCCTGCTGCATATAATGGCATAAGCTACTTTACCCTCCTCGTCATAAACCGGGCTGCCGCTAATATCAAAATGTACCGTCTTATCGGGACGCTCGGCTGTTATCCTGATAGACCTGATTTTCTCTCCCTTGAGAACTTTATAAGCAGAGGTTTCAAGCAATGCCATCTCTTTGCCTTCTATATTTAAATATCTGTTGTGAGTTAGGCTGTCACCCTCATTTTTAAATATCTCCGAACGGTAAAAAAATTCCCTTGCTTCCCGGTTCAGCATAGTTGTCTTATAGTTTTTGTCCATGATAAAAAGTCCATCTGACATATTTTCAATGATTGCTTCCATTTGTCTGCTGCGTTGTTCCAAAAGTTTAGCCTGGTCTATGTATCTGGTAACGTCCTTACTGCATATCACAGCCATGATGATGTTTCCCGAATCGCTGTATATGGGTGTACCGCTGACACTCAAGTGTCTTTTTTTACCCTTGTACTCTATTGTGACTCCCGCATCGGAGATTTTTTTCCCATTTAAAACCTGAAAGACAGGAATATCCTCTTTGGAGATAGCCTCTCCCTCACGGTTGTAAAACTTACACGAAACATAAAGGTCATTTGCCGTATTCATGGTTCCCTTTGGGAAATATTTTCTTGCCTTTTTATTGTTTACTAAAAGATTTCCGTCTTTGTCAAAAATGAATAGAGCATCCGACATATTTTCTATAACAGCTTCCAATTGCCGGTTTTGTTCCTTTATTGCTTTTGTTTGTTCCTGCAGCTCATTGCGAAAAGTGTCCTTTTCTGTTTCATTACTGAGCTGTAAGAAAAGGTATCTCACTTTCCCTTCTTCACATATAGGAGTCAGCGTGTAATTCCAGTAGGTATCCTTGAATAAATCAAGTTCCAAAAGATGTTCCTTGTTGTGATAAGCTTCACCGCTTTGCACTGCATTCATCCAGATCTTACAGGACTCGCTTGAATGCCAACCATCCAAAATCTCCTCCACAGCCATCCCGGTTGGATTTCTTCCAATCGCATCGATGTAATATTGATTTGCTTTTAAAAGTACAAAATCAGGTACACTGAAAACGGCAATCCCGATATGATTTGCTCTATATAATTCTTCTAGGAAAGGAAATTTGTCGTCTAAGAGAAGATTGGATCTGGTTATGAATGTATACTTTTTTTGATTGGCGCTTGACATTTTTTTCTCAACAATTTCTACCTCTTTGACCTCATTTAAATTGGTAAACAGGAAGCAGTTTCCTTTATTTCTTAAATCTTCCGGGATTTTGCGCCTTACCTTCAAAACATTTTTAAAGACTTCAGATAAATCCTTTTCCAAAAACGCCTTTTCCCTATACCCTGTTAATTTCGTAAACCCCTTATCGACTTTTTTAATTTTTCCACACTCTGTTATCAAATAAGGTAATTGCATCCCCTTGTTCATAGTATCCCTCCAGCTACATATTTTGCTACGGCTTACTAAAAATCGCAGTATCATTTTAATATGATTTATGAAAAAAAGGAAGTATTTCCAAGAAAACTGAGGAAATACAAAATATTATTACTTATGCATAAATTGTTTATTGGGAAGGACTTAAATCCTTTAAAAAGCCTTTGTTAAAATTTAAACTTGCTGGGATAATAAAAAGCAGCCTTGCGTTGCGGCTGCTTTTTATTATCCCAATAATCTATTCACTGATGCTGCTTTTGAATTCGCCTGTGCCATCACTGCACTTCCGGTATCCATTAAGATTTGGTTTTTTGTAAGTTTCATGACTTCATTTGCCATATCCAAATCCCTGATTCTTGACTCTGCTGCAACTGTATTGATTTCTTCCGTACTAAGGTTCTCCACTGTATGTTCAAACCGGTTTTGAAGGGCACCCAGATCCGCTCTTTGGGAGGATACCTTCTCTGATGCATTCTTAACTGCCTCCATCGCAGCTCCGGCATTTGCTTCTGTATCAATAGAAAGGGCATTGATATTTAGTCCATTAAGAGACATATCCGAGATATGGATGTTGATGCTTCCTTTATCTCCCAAGCTTATGCCTTTATTAAAGCTCCCGTCCAAGGTCCTTTGTCCGTTAAAACTTGATTCCTCTGATGTTTTGTTAATGTGCTGTTTCAATTCTTGAAATTCTACATTTAATGCCGCTCTGTCCTGGTCGGTAAGGACTCCGTTTGAAGCTTGAAGCGCCAATTCCTGCATACGTCCTAAAGCATTTTGTGTATTTCCCATCTGGCCTTCTGCAGTTTGAACTGCGGATATCCCATCTTGAATATTTCTTGCAGCAGTATGTATGTTGCTGATCTGTGAACGCATTTTTTCGGAAATGGCAAGCCCTGCTGCATCCATTGCCGCCCTTGTTATTCTTTGCCCGGCAGATAATTTTTCTCTGCTTTTTTCCGCTTCTTTGATGCTGGAGTTAAGTGTTTTCCATGTACCCTGGATGCTGGAATCTTGATTGATCTTCACAACATCACCTTCCTTCTTATATGTCTTGTCAAATCTCTCAAAAGCTTTTATTTATTTTGCCAAAACATATATCCCTCTAACAAATAAACATTCATACGAACAAAACTCCAATGATGCTATAAAAATTATATCATCATTCACCGCATTTTTCAATCCATATTGACCGCAATAAAGGTTTTATACCGCGCTTTAATCCTTGATTTAATATTATGAAAATTCAATTTATCCGTGCAAAATCATTTTCATGAACTAATTCAATAGACCGCTCTAAAAAAACTTTACATCGGCAAAGCACTCCGTAAACCGCTTTAGCACTCACTATGACAGGCTAATATATAACTATTCATCTTCAACTCCAACACTTTTTCAAGTTGCACAAAGGGCAATTTTGAAGGGCTAAAGGAATTTCCAGTCCACATCCTTCCAAAAGCTTCCCATCTTGAAGGATTTCTCTTGTGCGCCCATCGGATATGATTCTTCCCTCTTTTAAAACAATGGTTCTTTCACACAGGTCGAAAACCATGTCCATATCATGGGTTGCTATCATTTTCGTATGGGAAAACCCTTTAAGAAGCGTCATAATCCGGCGCCTTGATTTTGGGTCCAATGCTGCCGTGGGTTCATCCATAACAAGTATTTCCGGCTGCATTGAAAGAACCGCAGCAATCGCCGCTGCACGCTTCTCTCCACCCGAAAGCCTAAAGGGTGCCCGGTCCTTTAAATGCAAAATCCCAACCGTTTTCAGCGCTTCACAAACCCTATTTTCCACTTCCTGTTCATTCAATTTGTAATTGCGCGGACCAAATGCCACATCATCATATACCGTTGTCATAAACAGCTGATCATCCGGGTTTTGAAAAACCAATCCCATTTTCGCTCTAATTTTTTGAAGTGACTTTTTCGTTACTTTTTCCCCTTGCACAAGTACCTCGCCCCGGCTGGGAAGCAATATGCCCATAAGCTGCATGAGAAGCGTTGACTTACCCGCTCCGTTTGCACCTATAATCCCTACCGTCTCTCCTTCATAAACCTGAAAAGCCACATCCTCTAAAGCCCTACGTCCATCCGGATAAACATACCCCAATTCATTGACTTCAACAACAGGCTGATTCACTTTGCCAATCCTCCCATCAAATCCCCTAGGATCACCGGAATATTGTATATTCTGGCTGCGATAAAAAACGTTCCCCAACTTAAAAGATATATTCCGTCTTTGAGACTTAGTTTTTTTAACGCTCCCAAATTGTATTCTCCTTTAAACCCCCTAATGCACATGGCTTGATATATCCGCTCCGCCCTTTCAAAAGTTCTTAATATAAGCTGCCCTGCCAGTGTCCCCCAGATCTTGCGATGAACTCCCTTTTGACCAGGCGCACGCAGGAAATATGCTTTTAAAGTCCTGGAAACCTCCTCCAAAAGAACGGAAATATACCGGTAAACCAATAGGAGCTGTAAAACAAAAAGCCTTGGAATTTTCATCATCCGTAGTGAAGAGGCTATTTTGTCCATTCCGGTTGTGGAAACCAAAAGCAAAGCAGCCATAACAGATAAGCTGCACTTTAAGATCATGGATAAAAAAGTAATCCATCCTCTTGAAACAGCTGTATCCAATAAAAGAATCTTCTCCTGATCGATGAACGGGTTTAATATCCCGATACCAATGATGAGAGGTTCAACCATCAGTACCCTTTTTATCACCGGAATTACCGGAATCTCTGCAAGAGTGATCAAAAGCACCGGATAAAACAAAAAGGGCAGCAATCCGCTCAATTCATAGCGGTTAAAGGATACAACAAACCCCAGGTATAAAATTGTCGTTAAAAGTTTAATCATAGGATGAATATTGTGAATAACAGTGTTTTTCTGTGCAAGTTCATCCATAAGACGCAAATTATATAAGGAATTTGAAGTTCTTGACATACGGTTTATCCTATTCTATAACTAGTGCTTTTTAACACAACAAATTTTAAGTTTCAGAGTGTTAACCATGCACTTCTTCTGTTTATGCCTCGCATATCCTAAAAAATTACGTTGCAAGGCACAAGAAAATCTAAAAATCTTTGGGTAAAAGACATTTTATATGGCCTCGGTTGTTCTTTTCCTTTTCTTGATAAAAACAATGATTCCACCAGTAAAAACTGCCAAAAGTAATGTCATCATCCCACCAAGGATTCCTGATACACTGGTTCCACTCTCTACAGCAGGCCAGACCTCTTTATTGTCTTCTTCATGAAATTTTGGATTCTCCTTTTTAAAACCATAATCCGGCATTAGTGCAGTTTTTTCTTGGATATTTGAAAGTGCCTCATGAATTCCTTTCGGTGTCTCAAGCTCTTCCTTACCTGAAGACTTAAACAAAGACCACTCCAATCCGTCCGGGCTTGTTGATGCAAACCATGAAAAAATCCCGCCTAAAAGAAAAGCAGCAATGATCAAAATGCATAAAACTTTTTTTATCGAAGCCCTGCCTAAAGGCTTTCCCTCTGCTGCATATTCAACAATTTCAGGGCGCTCTTTCCATATAAATGTCACAACTGCCGCTGTTACCGCCCCTTCAACGATACCGATCACCAGATGTATGGGCTGCATTAACAGTAAAAAAGTATTAAAGGGAATCTCGGTTTTCCCGGATAAAAAGGTTTCAATAACCACGCTAAAAGCCCCCAACTGAAGGCTTGCAATTCCTGATATCAAGGATGCAGCAAATATTCTTGAAGCAGTCCACCCTTTTCGTGTAATCTGCTTAAATAGAAAAGGGTACGCAACAAAGCATGTAAAAAAGCCAAGATTAAAGATATTGCAGCCTAATGCCAAAAGTCCTCCGTCTGCAAAAAATAGAGCTTGAATGATAAGGATGGACGCCATTGTCAAAAAACCGGCATGGGGCCCTAATAAGACTGCCAATAGAAGTCCACCTCCAAGATGCCCGCTGGAACCTGTGCCCGGTATTGAAAAATTAATCATTTGGGCGGCAAAGACAAAAGCACCCATTACACCCATTAGAGGAATCTTTGTTTCATCAAGATCCTTTCTTATCTTTTGTATTGAATGAAGGGAAACTCCTGCTGCTGCGGCCCACATCACGCCACCTGCCACAGGTGAAATCAAAGCATCTGCCATATGCATACTCTATATCCTCCCAAAATAAATAACCCATAAAAGGTATGGCTTCCAAGCCAAATCCCCCTTCATGGGTATTGTCACTACCGTATTGTTTTAATGCCATTTTATATCCAATTAAATACTATTATATATTCATTTTAATACAAATGGAGTAAAAGCTTTCAAACTTTAGATTGTCAAACCTTCATGGTTCTTTTCGTATTTACTATAACATAAAGAAAACTTTGCGTCAATTTCTATTTTTAACCTCTAGAATTTAAATTCCTCTATACTTTTCTCCAACCGGTTTGCCATATGTGCAAGCTTGTCCGCCGAACTTGCAATCTGATGAATCACAGATGTTTCTTCCTGGGTAGATGCAGCAACTTCTTCCGAGCTTGCTGCGGTCTCCTCTGAAATACTTGCTATTTCGCTTACTGCATCACTTGCCGCCTTTGCATCCTCCGTCAACAGCAAACAGGCTTCGGACACTTCCTTGATATGAGATATAATTGCTTTGACAGAAGTCGAAATCTCATCAAAAGTTTTTAGTGTCTCTAATAGTCCCTGGGATTGTATATCAACAGCCCCTTGCATATTTCCCATCTCCTGTACCGAATGTTCAATATTGCCTTGAACTTCCTTTATAATATCATCAATCTGT
Organism: Clostridia bacterium; assembly: GCA_026418275.1. Taxonomy (GTDB): domain Bacteria; phylum Bacillota; class Clostridia; order Acetivibrionales; family DSM-2933; genus SKW182. The sequence goes on along the minus strand of JAOABQ010000112.1, from coordinate 102,883 downwards.
TTCACCGATGAGGAGGATTGTTCTGCAAGCTTCCGGATTTCATCCGCAACCACCGCAAATCCCTTCCCGTGTTCTCCAGCCCTGGCTGCCTCTATTGCTGCATTTAAGGCTAATAGGTTAGTTTGATCGGCGATATTTCTGATTACCTCCAAAATATTGCCAATCTCTTGGGACCGCTCGGATAAATTGGCTATGGAACCTGCAACCTTTGTAGCCAATTCTCTGTTCTCAATCACCTTGGATTTCTGGTATTTAACCGTTTGATCCGCCTTTTCCACCGCGTGCTTCGAGTGATCTGCCAGTTCCTTTGAATCCTCCATGCCCTTTGAAATTTTTTGTAATCCTTCTACAATTTCATGAATTTTTATATTGCATTTTTCGGTAGAGACAGCCTGTTCGGTAGCCCCCTTTGCCAAATCAGAAACTGTAGATGCCACTTGCTCAGAGACCTGACTGATTTCCAGTGAAGCATTTTTTTGCTCTTGGGAAGCAGCATCAACCAAACCACTTGATTCTTTAATCTGTTTTATAAGGAAACCGAACTTATCCAACATCATATTAATACTTCTTCCAATCAATCCAAATTCATCCTTACGTTTAAGGTCGGTTCGTAAGGTTAGATTTCCATCCGCCGCTTCCTTCAGTGTTTCCTGAATTTTTTTAACACTCTTTATAATGGAATGGGTAAATAGTATGATGATTATAATTCCCAACACTGTAATGATGATATTAACAATGCCGATCCCTGTCGTAATTTTGTCTATTTGCGCATCTACCACTTGCTTATTTATCCCTACAAACCACATACCGATAATCTTACCGCCTGTATCTTTTATCGGCACATATTTTGTATAGCATTTTATGTCTACAACCTTGGCTTCACCCAGATATTCCTTTCCTTCCTTCAACACCGTGTTGATTACATTCTCTGCTGCTTTTGTTCCTATAGCCCGGCTGCCATCCTTTTTTAACACATTGGTTGCAACCCTTGTGTCTCCCAGAAATATGGTGGCAAATGAACCGGTTTGCTTTTTCACCTCGTCCACAATGGTGTAATCCTCGTGAATAAGCTTATCCCCTTTATAAAGCTTTCCGTCTTTCAAATTCCAATCACCCTTATATTGGGTGTCTAATAAGGAGTACCCTAATTTGAGGTCCCCGGAAAGTTTATTCAATGCATTACTTTCAGCCAATTCCTTGATTTTGATATTCACGATTACCGATAGTAAGGTTCCACTTGTAAAAATCAAGACTAAAAAAATCAAAATCAACTTGCCTCGTAATTTTAAATGCATTTTCTGCACTCCTTTTGACATAGGTTTGGTTATCCATATTGAGGAAAAAATAAGATTGAGTCAGCCATTTAGAAATGCCTTATATAGTATTCGACAAATTTTTTCGATCTCCTTCTAATGCCTTGTAACGTAATTCTTTTTTAGGGTAAGCGAGGCACAAACAGAAGAAGTGCATTTTTAACACTTTGAAACTTAAAATTTGTTGTGTTAAAAAGCACTAGATAAGATATTAGTGTCTTATAAATAACCAAGAGAAATGCAGTTTATTACTTTTTAGTGAAGCTTTTATAAAGCTATTCAACTTCCGCCTTAAATTCCATAACTCCCCTTGACAAAGCTTCTGCGCATATTTTCTGCCCGGTATCCGATCCTAAAAAGGCGCTATCTTCGGCATTACTTAAAAAGCCCAATTCTACCAAGACAGGAAGTGCATTGTTCTTTCTTAAAACATACAAATGTGTTTCGGTATCGTGCTTAATTCCCCGGTCCGAAGTAAGTTTGGCGGAAGCTAACTGACTTTGCAGCTTATTTGCAAGTTTCTTTGCCCACGGATCTGAATCTTTGCACCAGGTTTCTACCCCCCGCACCTTAGAATCGTCACTAGAATTACAGTGAATGGATATAAATACATCTGCATCTGCCTCATTGGAGATTTTACAACGGGCCTTGAGATCTTCATTGACAACAGAAGGCCATGTTACCTCGTCACTCGCCCTCGTATAGACTACCTCAATTTGGTTTTCCTCTAAAATTTTTCCCAACAAAAGTGCCACCTTGAGGTTAACTTCTTTTTCTTTCAAGCCTTTGATTCCCACAGCCCCACTGTCATACCCCCCATGTCCTGCATCGATACAAACCTTGGATACCTTACGGGGTTTGGTGCCAACATCATTTCTGACGGTAAAATAGATAAACCCGCACACTAAAATAACTGATACAAGACCCACCAGAAGGAATAATTTCTTTTTTGTACTCTTATTTTTATACACTTCAATATCCCCTTTGTCGCATTTTGTAAAATCCTCTCAATATCATATCATGTATTCATTGAAAATGTATTGCGCATTTATATATTTTTTGTAAACTTTTTAACCTTTTTTCTATCCATTAGAGTAAACCCTAAATATTTATCTCCCGGATTTTACTATGCCGCATTTTGTTATCTATTTAAAAAAAGCCGGCAGATCAATTTGATCTTACCGGCCTAATATTTGACCCATGCTGCATTTCATAAAATATAAGGTCTGCAATCTCAATACCCTACCCAATTCCAAGCCACTTTACCCACTCAAGATAGCTGCTGTCTACCACAAGACCCGATATGGCAGGATAAAACACGGCAAATAATATACCGACAACCGCTAAATAACCTATGATAAAACCATTTGCGGCTTTATACGTAACAAACTGAATTTTTTGATCCATAAACGCTTTTGCCATGACTCCGGGAAGGTCCTTCTGTAAAAACTCCAAAACATAAATCACACTAAGGATCAAAAAGGGGACAGCTGTGAAAAAATGATATATAAAAATACATCTTGTCACAGTAAACCAGGGCAAATATTGAAATGCGAAAGCTACAATAATCAGTAAAGCCCTTTTATCCCGTTTCCAAATACCAATAGCAATCACAACAAATACACATACAATTCCAAACCAGAAAATTGCGGGATTGCCAAGGACATAAATTATAGAGACCTTATTCTGCGGAAGACCTTCTCCCCTATATTCCAGCAAAGGTTTTGAAATCAGCGGCCAGGAGTAGGCAGGAGACTCAAAAGGATGCCTTACTGTAAGGTTTACATGATAATCGGACATATTCTTTTGATATCTTACTACTTCCTCTAAATTGTGCTGCGGCCCGGGCAGAGTAATAATCGGCAAGTAGGATGAAACATAAATGAGCACCGGGATTATGACAAAGAAAATCACACAGCAAAGAGAAGTATAGATTATATTCTTTCTTACAAAGCTACCTGTCCAAACAGGGAGAATCTCTTTTCTTTTCCTTTTTCTTAATACTTTCTTAAAATCTAAATACTCTATAACCTTAGATGTAAAATAGAGAACCGCTAGGCCTCCCCCCGTACTCAAAGCCGTCCACTTGCTCGCCATCCCCAACCCCCAGCATAATCCTGCAGCAAATAAAGGGATTAAGGATTTTTTAAAACTCATCTTATATGATTTGTTTAAAAAGCTGCCCGCCATAAAGAAATACGCCAATATGACAAAGAAAGTCGGGTAAGAATCAATGGTGCCGATACGGGTTTGAGCAAAATGCATAAAGTCAAACATAATGAGAAATGCGCTGCCAAAGGCATAAATCCGTCCGGAAAACAACCTTCTGCCCAATAAATACATCGCAGGAATCATAGCGGCACCGAACAAAGTTCCCATAATCCGCCATCCGAATGGGTTCATTCCGAATATGGACACGCCCAAGGCAATCAATAGTTTTCCAAGAGGCGGATGGCTGGTTTCCAATGGCTCCATTCTATTAAGATTTTCAAAGGCTGTTCTTGGATGATATACTTCATCAAAATACGACGAGTTCATGAAATTGTAATCGTAGCTCCCCACATCCTGCTCATCAAATAAGTTTTGAATTTTTCCAAGATCATTCTTACCGATTTCATTCTCCCGTACACGAAATCCTGTGATAGGCCGGGTACCGCCCCTTTCAAAAAAAACAATTTCATTTAAGGTTCCTCCCACTTTATCCACAGTAATTTTTAGCGATCTTGCTTTAACCGCAGTATCAAAGCCCTGCCATCTTAACGCTTTGTATACATCCTGGTCCATAGTACCGATGGGCCGGTAAACTCCGTCCTTTTCAAGATTGTCAATCCGGAGTTTGATATCACCAATTCCATCATAATACGAAATACGGGCAATATCATACTCCCGGTCGAAATCCACAATGAAGCTCTCTCCCAGTTGAGAAGGTTTCCAAAAGGTTTCGGGCACATGGGTACTTCCAAGGTTTAATAATGCAACAGCCAAATAAATAACTGTCATTACGGTCATGATAATAAAGTCTTTCCTGTCCAGCTTATACTTCCAGGTTTTTCCCATCGAAACATCCTCTTCCTTTATATCAGAACCGTTTCCCTTCACCTCTTCTCCATAAGCACCCTGATTAGACCCTGTATTTTTTTTGAAGATGATAAATAGGGGAATTCCTATCAAAATAATGAGCAAGGTGATGAAGAGAAAAATTGCGCCTTTGCCCCCCAAAGTGCTATTGGATGTACTTCCACCATTTTCAACATGATAAAGATTTACTATACTCGCTCCTTGAGGAATGGACTTTGCCTCCTCAATTTTTATCTCGTCAAAATCAGCAGTTCCTTGGTTTAAGCTTCCATGACCGCCAATCCCGACGGTAAATTCCAATTTGGTTTGACCCGGGCCGGTTCTTCCGTACCATTCCAGATATGTCCAGATATTATCACCCTTCAGTTCTTTTGAAGTTTCTCCAAGGAGCCAGACAGATAAATTGGCCCCCTTGGCATCCGTGCCGATGTTTTGGGTTCTCAGCCACCCAGAAATCTTATATAGCGTACTTGGTTTTACATCGGTTAGCTGTACAAGTCTTGCGTCGTTTAGTACATTACTCTTGATCCTTATATAATTTTTTCCCCACCGTGCATCATCTTTCATGACTTTAATCTCATAGGCACCCGGTGACTTTTCCCACACCCTTTGCTCCCAAAAATAGTGCTCCAACCCGCTTTCCTCGAATCCAGGGTTTCTTAATAGGTTATTCCCCTCTCCAAAAACCGTTTGAATTTGTATAATACTAATAATTATAATGAATATTAGGATTGTCATTTTTTTTATCATATTCCCTAACCCCCTTGAAATAAAATAATCTTTATGATTCTATATAATAAACCTTCCCCCCATTCTTCCAAGATGCAACAAAATCACACCTTAATTTCAAGTCCTTATGTAGTTTATTTATTACATATACCACCCCGGGAGTGCCGATCCAATGGCGCCACAAAATAGACCCACACTAAAGGGTTGGTTTGATAACCTTTGATTTTTTCAAACGGTAAGAAAAAGTCAGAGCATATAGACCCGGCTACAAGTCTTAGAACTTTAGCGGATTAGAACCCATTATTCCAGAGAAATTATTTATGTAAACTAATTTTGGTCCACCCTTGTATAAATGGCTTTTCCAGTTTCCAAACTCATATTTCCTACGGCATTGGTAAATAGAGTCATGCTGAGAAATGTAAACACAATCACAGCAAGTATGGATAGAATAAGTGATTTCTTTTTATAGGAAGCAATGGCTACGATTCTTCGTTTTAGAAGAGATTGATCCCCTAAAAAAGCAACGGCATTGGACACTTGAATATTGGCAGATATACTTTCGAAAAATTGTATTAACGTAAGCCCATAGTTTTTCCGTTCCTTTGCCTGAAGACGGGATAATACAAGTTCATCACATGCCAGCTCAATATCCTGACGGATTTTATAGAGAGCATACCAAATGAAGGGATTAAACCAGTGTATAACAACAAGAACACTAAGCAGGATATTGACCGGAATATCTTTTCGCCTTAAGTGAGCAAGTTCATGATATATAACATACTTTATCTTTTCATACTCTTTTGACTTTAATAGGTCTGTCGGTAATAACAATTGAGGACACTTTATACCAAAAAGAGCGGGGCTTTTAAGATTTGAGACTTCTCTCATGGCAACATAGCCCCGGATCCCAAATCTATTTTTACCTTCCTTTAGTATCTTAATGATTTTACGGTTCCTAATATTCTTTCCAATCTCCAGTGAATGATTATACCGGATATTACGGCGGCACAGCACGATTCCCACGGCTAAAGCACCCATAAGCCAAATCCCAAGCCCAAAAATAGACAAGTATGTACTATTTCCAAAATGAAATCCATCCATCAAGCTTTCATTTCTCTGAGGTGCGTAGAAATCGGGAATAGGCGTATTTTGGGCGATGTAGCTGGTTGCAGTACTGATGGTATTGACTACATCATAGCTCGTACTGGTAATATTTTGATCTGTCAAACTTAAAACATTAAAAATACTTAACTTACTCTCGGGGCCAAAGGGAATCATCATTTTCAGGATCACGATAAGCCATATGAGATACTGCCACCTGGCTCCGAATTTATTTCCAAAAAACATTTTAATGATGAGCACCGTTAAAATCAATACGGCAGCCATCACAGAAGAACACACAAGCCATCTAAATACCTCTACCGCAACCACCCGCATCACCCGCCTTACTTTATCTTCTCATCCAAGATCTTTTTTAGATCCTTCAAATCTTCGGGTGTAAGCTTTTCTTCCTCCAAAAAGCTTGCCAGCATGACATTGAGAGCACCGCCATAGACTTTTTGGATAAAAGATTTACTTTCCTCCCTGATACATTCCTTTTCCGATACGCTAGGGTAATAATAATACTCTTTTCCTTCCTTGCAAAACCCCAGTGCATTTTTTCTAACCAGCCTTCCAAGGAGAGTTTTTACCGTATTCGGTCTCCACTTAGCACTACTTTCCAGCTCTTTTACCACCTGGTTTGCAGTAATAGGTGACTTTGTCCAAACAACCTTCATTACCTGCCACTCTGTATCGGAAATTTGCGGCACTTTGCCCATTGCAAAAACAACTCCTTTACGATTACAATTGTAGTTATAGTTAAATATTACACTTGTAAACGGAGTTTGTCAATACATTTTTTACAATATTTTCTTAAGTAACGGGTGTTTAGTCAAGAAGCCTGTTCTTATCTCTTTTTTCAGATATGTCCATATTCTCTTTGCTAGGAATTGCAATGAAGAAGTTAGTGCCCCTTCCCACTTCACTTTCGAACCAGATTTTTCCTCTATGTTCCCTTATGATTTGATAGCATACATTAAGCCCCAGACCAGTACCTGTTTCTTTTGTTGTAAAAAAAGGCTGACCGATCCTGGATTTTTCCTCTTCGGTGATCCCTTTTCCGTTATCGGAAATCAAAATGTACATTTCGTCTTCAGCTTCACTGAGTTCAGTTCCTATAATCAGCCTTGGACTTTTTGTTCCGTACATGGCATCAATTGCATTTTTACATATATTGAGCACAACTTGTTTGATCTGGCCTTCGTCCGCCATGATGCTTCTTTCCTCAATGGAAGTAACAATATATACTTCGATCCCCTTTATAAGGGCAGAGCTTTCAAGCATAAAGCGCATGGACTGAATCAATTCCCCCAAAAAAACTTCCTTCAATACAGGGGTATGCGGTTTGGACATGGACAAAAAATCACAAATAACACGGTTTACATCATTGGTCATACTATCAATTTTATGAGCGTAATGCCTCATTTTTTCATCCTCTGCCTTCAGTGCTATAAGCTGTGAGCACCCTTTAATGGTAGCCAGGTAGTTCTTTGTTTCATGCACAATGGCGGCTCCCATTTGCCCCAGTAAAGCCAGCTTTTCCTGATGCTGTACCTTTTGCTGTTCATTCTTTAAAGCGGTGATATCCGTTCCAACACTGATTCGCCCGATGACTTCGCCCTCCACATTGTGGATATGTGCCGTGTGAAGAATTAACTGTTTTCGGCTTCCTTTTTGTGTTATGATGGACACCTCGTAAATATTGCTTTGTCCTTCCTCTCCCCGGTGAGAAATATGATTGATATTACACTGCAGGAGTTCATTAAAGCTTCGCTTGCTCATACCCAATACATCCTTTGAATCAACTTCAAATACCTGTTCAAAAGCCCGGTTGCACATAATGATATTATCCGTTTTATCCGTCATCATAATCGTACTGCTGATGGAATTAAAAATGGTTTGGGTTTGAAGCTGCAAATTTTCCAATTCCTGTTCTTTTTTCGCTTCATCAAACAGAAAAATATATCCGCCATTTTGAATCTTATGCAAATCATATTTTAATTTTGTGCATTCACCATCACCTTTTTTAATGGCTGCAATATAATTTTTAAACTCCCTTGCAATATCACTCACTTGGCCTTTAATGACTTGATAATCCTCCTTACTGCATACCTGTTTCGCTATTTCGTCAAAGGACTGGCCCACCATCATTTTCTGACTCAATGCCATTAAGTTTTCAGCCCTACTATTCATAAATGTTAGCTTGGAATTGGCATCAAAAGTGGTTAATCCAATGGGAAGTGCGTTTAATATATCCGACATATACTTTCCTGCGCTCTTAAGCTTTTCATAAGGATATTTAACTGAACTTATAAAAATTCCTTTGAACAGATAATAATAAAATAACAATTTAAATAGATGCCCCAACACAAATATATAAGTATCAGTTGTTTTATAAACGGTAAAACAGATCTGTGCCGGGATTATAAAAAAAATACCAAAAAGTATATAATTATAACCGATGATATGTTTATTATTTACCTTATCTTTTATAAAATAAATGCAGATGATGAAAAGCAAGATAATGAAATATTCCAAAATAACCTTCCAAGGGCTGAGGCCCTTTTCATGAATAAACAATTTTGGAAGTACTTCTTGTGCTTTAAAAAGTAAAAAAGCAGCTCCACAGGTAGTCGATGCGGATATGATAAGCGCTGTCCACTTGTTAATCAGCTTTAAAGCCGGAATAAACTTCACACTGATAAGCAAAACAACAACTTCACTAATCCTTCCATAAATGGAATACCACATGCTTAAATCATAATACCCTTTTGGGTAGAACCCTAACTGGGGAAAGTTGTAAGTATGAAGGATGTCAAAAAAAGCAACACATAGAAAACCGAAACCTAAGACACGGCTTTCCATATTGGTATGCTCAAAGTTATGCCAAACGATCATAAATGTGGATAAAGCAATAAAAATACAGAGTAATTCAACTAAAGTATGAACAAAACCAGTGTCTTTCGCCCATATATTGGTAATAAGCGTGACAACAAAAACGCTGGAAATAATTAAGATAAGGTATTCCAGCACAGTTCTTTTTAGGGATTTTGCTTTGACCTCAACATGAAAATGATTTAAAGGCATAAATAAACTCCCATAATTATGTAATCTTATCTAACTTTTTTATTATATCACAATTTTTTCTTATCACAATAAAAAATTGTTAATCTGAAAATAAAAATGTAATTTAGTTCCACAGAAAGTAAAAAAGAGCCTTTCGGCCCTTTCTCTTTTTAAAAACTTAAGCACACAAGCATTTTAATTTGGAGTTGGCTTTTAATCATTTCTTCAAATGCAGGTATTACAATTGTTACCCTCTATTTTGTAAAATACTGACCCCCCGCCTCAAAGATCTTTTGATCCTTTTCTCCGGGTATATTTTTCGCTACATTGGTTCCAATTCTCTCCGAATGTCCCATTTTTCCCAAGACTCTTCCATCAGCACTGGTAATACCCTCAATTGCCTCCATTGATCCGTTGGGGTTAAACCGGATATCATAGGTAGCGTTTCCGTCCGGATCAACATACTGGGTGGCAAGCTGCCCGTTATCCATGATCATTTTCAAAACTTCACTGTTGGCAACAAACCGGCCTTCCCCATGGGATACCGCAATAGAATGCGTATCTCCAAGCTTAACATTATTAAACCAGGGAGAAAGAGTGGAAACCACTTTCGTTTTTACCATGCAGGATACGTGCCGCCCGATGGTGTTAAATGTCAATGTGGGGGCATTTTCATCCATATCCCGGATCTCTCCGTAGGGTACCAGCCCTAGCTTGATTAAAGCCTGGAATCCATTGCAGATTCCCAGCATGAGACCATCCCGCTGCTTTAATAAACCCATGACAGCCTCCTTTACCAACGGGTTTCTAAAGGCTGTTGCTATAAACTTACCCGATCCATCAGGCTCATCCCCCCCGCTAAAGCCTCCGGGAATCATAATGATCTGGGACGCTTCAATTTTTTTTGCCATGGTTTCAATGGATGCCTCGATTTCTTTAGGAGAAAGATTTTTTATAACAAATACATCCGGAATTCCTCCGGCTAATTCAAAGCTTTTGGCCGTATCATATTCACAGTTGGTTCCTGGAAATACGGGAATAAAAATTCTTGGCTTCGCATAAGCAGTTGAAGCCTTTATCCGTGCTTTTCCGCTATAAGAATATTGTTTGGGGCATTCTTTCTTTTCGGGTGTTTGGGTTGGGAATATTTTTTCCAAGGGCTTTTCCCAGGCACAAAGGGCATTATCAAGGCTAATTGAAATCCCGTTTATAAAGATGGCAGCCTCATTTTGGGTCCTTCCCAAAACAGTATGCTCCACACCCTTTAAAAGCGATTCAACCTTTTCACACCCATCAATTTCAAGAATAATAGAACCGTAATCGGCAGCAAATAGACGCTTCGGTTCCATTTCCCCATCAAACTTAAAGCCGATTCTATTTCCAAAACACATTTTGCTGATAGCCTCAGCAACTCCGCCAGTCCTTATTGTATGAGCAGACAAAACCTTTCCTGCATCCATTAATTCTTGGACCTTGGAGTAGTTCTTGTCCAACACGTTAAAATCAGGCAGGTCATGTTCATCCCTTGGAAGTGTAATCAAAACAACCTGGCTTCCTGTATTTTTAAACTCGGTTGAAACCACATGGTTTACATCAACCGTATCCACAGCAAAAGCTACAAGGGTGGGTGGAACATTCATATCTTTAAAGGTACCGGACATGCTGTCCTTTCCTCCAATAGCAGGAATCTCAAGCTTTGACTGGGCATAAAAAGCTCCCAGCAAGGCACTGAAGGGTTTTCCCCATTTTTGAGGGTCCTTCCCAAGCTTCTCAAAGTATTCCTGCAAGGTAAGCCTTGTTTTTTTATAATTGCCTCCCATGGCTACAATCTTTGCTACTGCTTCAACAACTGCATAGAGAGCCCCGTGGAAAGGACTCCACTTGGCTATGGATGGGTTGAAACCGTAAGTCATCACCGTACCGGTGGAAGTATCTCCCGCTAAAACAGGTATTTTCGCAGCCATTCCTTCTGCCGGACTAAGCTGATAGCTTCCGCCGAAGGGAAGCAGTACCGAGCCTGCTCCAATGGTGCTGTCAAACCTTTCAACCAATCCCTTTTGACTGCATACATTCAAACGGGCAAGGTTGGTTAGCCATGCATCTTCCAAGGAGTCCAGCTTTCCTTCTATTTCTTCCGGAAGGGATCTGAAAAAGCCTTTTTCATATTCCGGCGAACTTACGGATACACTTGTCTTTTGCTTGACCCCATTGGTGTTTAAAAATTCTCTGCTGATATCTACGATGGTCTTACCCCGCCATACCATCCTAAGCCGTTCTTCCCGGGTTACCTCTGCAACTTCAGTGGCTTCAAGGTTTTCCTCTCTTGCAGCTTTGATAAATGCCTCAACATCTTCCTTTGAGACAACCACAGCCATACGCTCTTGGGATTCGGATATGGCAAGCTCGGTACCATCCAAACCTTCATACTTTTTGGATACCCTGTCCAAATCAACCCGAAGGCCGTCTGCAAGCTCTCCAATAGCTACCGACACACCACCGGCTCCAAAGTCATTACATTTTTTTATCATGGTGCTTACCTTTGGATCTCTAAAAAGGCGCTGGATTTTTCTCTCAGTTGGAGGATTCCCCTTTTGCACCTCTGCACCGCAGGTTAAGAGTGACTCTTCGGTATGCTCCTTGGAAGATCCTGTTGCACCGCCACAGCCGTCCCGGCCTGTCCTTCCGCCAAGGAGAATAATCACATCCCCCGCTGCCGGCTTTTCCCTTTTGACATTCTTCTTTGGCGCAGCTCCGATGACAGCCCCAATTTCCATTCTTTTGGCTACATAATCCTCATCATAAACCTCTGCTACCTGCCCTGTCGCAAGCCCGATCTGGTTTCCGTAAGAGCTGTAACCTTGAGCAGCACCTGTTGTTATTTTTCTCTGAGGGAGTTTCCCAGGGATGGTATCTTCCACCTTCACCCTAGGATCACCGCTTCCTGTAACACGCATTGCCTGGTATACATAGGATCTGCCGGACAGGGGATCCCGGATCGCCCCGCCAAGGCATGTAGCGGCTCCACCGAAAGGTTCTATTTCGGTAGGATGGTTGTGTGTTTCATTTTTAAACATCACAAGCCATTCCTCATCCTTCCCGTTTACGTCCACATTTACAACAATGCTGCATGCATTGATTTCATCCGATTCATCCAAATCATTGAGCTTTCCTTTTTTCTTAAGCTCCTTCATTGCAATGGTTGCAATATCCATTAAGCATATATCCTTACTCCGGTCCCCATATACAGTTTTTCTTGATTCAAGGTACCTGGCATACACGCTCTCAAAAACGTCACTGTATCTTCCTTTTTCAAACTCAACATTTTCTATCTCGGTCAAAAACGTGGTATGCCTGCAGTGATCCGACCAGTAGGTATCAATAACCCTTATTTCGGTAACCGTAGGATCTCTTTTTTCTATATCCCTGAAATAACCCTGGCAAAATTTCAAATCCTCCATGGACATGGCAAAGCCCATTTGAGTCATAAAAGCTTCCAATGTGTCTCCGTCCATTTTAGTAAACCCTTCCAAAACTTTTACATCCTCCGGAAGCTTAACCTCCGCTTCTAAGGTTTCGGGCTTACTAAGTGCGGCTTCATGGCTTTCAACAGGGTTGATGCAATAGCTTTTTATTCTTTGATATTCTTCTTCTTTGATATCCCCTTCCAGAACAATCAATTTAGCCACTTTTGTTTCCGGTCTTTCCTTCTCTGTCAATATCTGAATACATTGGGCAGCTGAATCCGCTCTTTGATCATACTGCCCCGGGAGGTATTCAATGGCGATAAGCTTTGCGTTTCCATCGATATTAACTTCTTCGTCAAATACCAAATCCACCGGAGGTTCGGAAAAAATCGTGTTCCTAGCCAGATTATATTCCTCATCCGATATACCTTCCACATCATACCGGTTGATAATTCTTACAGCACGAAGTCCGTTGATACCCAAATTTTCCTTAAGATCACGGTATAACCCTTGAGCTTCCACATCAAAACCGCTTTTCTTTTCGACAAAAATTCTCCTCACATTTTTGACCATTTCATTACCTCTTTCTAAAAATAATCCATAAATAACAGCATTGTTATCTATTTTAATTCAAAGCAACTTCTTGTCCTATATATATTTTATGTTCTCCACCCCAATAGGTATTGGAGTGGAGAACCAAAGCTCTACTATATAAAAAGCAACAAACTTACTGCCATAACCATCATTCCGGCGACAAGCCCATAAATGGAATAGTGGTGCTCACCATATTCCCTGGCTGCAGGAAGCAGTTCATCCAGAGAGATGAAAACCATAATTCCCGCTACGCTTGCAAACAGCACTCCGAAAACCACGTCATTAAATATCGGTCTTAACAGAAGATACCCAATGAGTGCGCCAACCGGTTCGGACAATCCGGACAAAAAGGATAGCTTAAATGCTTTTACCTTGTCACCGGTTGCATAATATACCGGTACCGAAACTGCAATACCTTCAGGTATATTATGTATCGCAACTGCCACTGCGATTGCAATTCCCAAGGAAGGACTGCTAAGTGCCGAAGTAAACGTAGCAAGCCCCTCCGGAAAGTTATGAATTGCAATTGCCAGTGCTGCAAACTTTCCCATTTTTAAAAGTTTTCTTTTGTTTGCGTCCTCATTTGTCATTTGTTCTACACTTTTGGATTCATGTGGGTTTTCACCGGAGGGTATCAGCTTATCAATCAGTGCAATTAAAAAAATTCCCCCGAAAAAAGCAGCTACTGTTGCCCATGAACCTCCTTTTACCCCTAATTCGCGAACCAGGGAATCCTTGGCTTTGAAAAATATCTCAACCAAGGAGACATAAATCATAACACCTGCCGAAAAGCCAAGGGTTATGGAAAGAAACTTTTTATTGGTACGTTTTGCAAAAAACGCAAGAGCACTACCAATCCCTGTGGACAAACCGGCAAATAGCGTTAAACCAAAAGCAAGCAATAAACTGTCGTAGTTCATAAATTCACCTTCCTTTAAATACATTAATTATATATAGTTACCCAGAATTTTGAAAAGTATATATAATTTTAATGTATTAACGGAATAATGTTGTAATGCATATCCTGCTTCAATTACATTCATATTATAATATGATCCCATCCATAAGTAAAATAGAAATTAATATTATTTATATAAACTCCAAAAAGACCTGATTTGCCATATCCAGGCCTAAACTACTGAGCTTTATCCTGTCGGCTTCAATCTTAATCAATTCTTTTTTTTGCAGTTTCCCAAGCGCCTCTCCAAATACATGAAATATGTCCTCACCAAATGAGGCATTAAATTGTCGGATACTGATTCCGTCAATTAATCTGAGTCCCAAAATCATAAACTCCGTCATTTTCTCATCCTGACCGATGACTTCTTCGTTTTCTCTAGGAATTACATTTCTTTCAATGAATCCAATGTATTCTTCTATATCCGGTTTATTATTAAAACGCTCACCTTCATAGTAGGAGTGGGCACCTGCCCCCAAGCCGATATATTCCATCCCTTTCCAATAGATGAGATTGTGCTCTGACACATATCCTTCTTTGGCAAAGTTGGAAATTTCATACTGTTTGTAGCCATTTTCCCCAAATTTCTTTTGTGCAAGGTAATACATTTCCCGGTCCAGTACATCGTCTATAACCTCAATCTTACCCTCTTCCAGTTTCTGACCAAACCCAGTCCCTTCTTCAATTTTTAGACTGTAGCATGAAATATGTTCCGGATTTAATTCCATAACCCTATAAAGGGTCTCCTCCCAATCACTCAACTGTTGTCCAGGCAAACCGAATATTAAATCGATGTTTATATTCTTAAACCCGGCTTTTCTCGCCTGCTTGTAATTTTCTACAAAATCCTCTGACGTATGAATCCTTCCAAGGCTTTTTAAAAGAGGTTCCTGCCATGCCTGCAGCCCCATACTGATCCTGTTGATTCCGGATACCGCATAGGTTTCCAGCTTACCAACGGTGAGCGTCCCCGGATTGGCCTCCATCGTCACTTCCGCCGCTTCTGCCAGATTAAAATTTTGTTTAACCCAATGGACCGTTTCATATATATACTTCGAATCTACGTAAGAAGGCGTTCCTCCACCGATAAAAACCGTTGCAAAGTCAGCACCGGCTAAGCTTTCTCTATAAAGCAAGATTTCATGCTTCAAGGCGTCAAAATATCCGGGAATCAAATGATCCTTACTGCAAGCTGAATTGAAGTCACAGTATAAACATTTTGATTTGCAAAAAGGAATATGAATATAAAGACCAATCTTATTTTCTTTCATGATCATTCTCCATCATAGATTAAATGAATGCCGGGTTCACTCAATCGCTGACCCCGGCATTTGTTTTTTAATCAATATAAACTATTTTTAGGTATCCAGCTTCAACACGCTCATAAAGGCTTCCTGCGGCACCTCTACCGAGCCAACCTGCCGCATGCGCTTTTTACCTTCCTTTTGTTTCTCCAAAAGCTTTTTCTTACGTGTAATATCCCCACCGTAACACTTGGCCAAAACGTCTTTTCTATAGGCTTTGACCGTTTCCCTTGCGATAATTTTCCCTCCGATACATGCCTGGATGGGTATTTCAAACTGGTGTTTCGGAATAGAGTCCTTCAGCTTTTCGGCAATCCTTCTGCCCCTAGTTTGTGCTTTTTCCTTGTGCACAATGAAAGAGAGCGCATCCACTACATCCCCGTTTAGCATAATATCCAGTTTAACCAGATCGGCTTCCCTATACCCCATAAGCTCATAATCCAAGGATGCATATCCTTTGGTCCTGGATTTCAGAACATCAAAAAAGTCATAGATAATCTCATTGAGGGGCATTTCGTAGGTAAGGATAACCCTTCCCTCATCCATATAGGTCATATCCTTGTAAATACCGCGTCTTTCCATGGTAAGTTCCATGATATTGCCTACATACTCTGTAGGCGTCATTATGGTAGCCTTGACAAAGGGTTCTTCCATTTTTTCTACCAACGTCATGGGCGGCAGATTTGTCGGATTGTCAATATCCATCATTTCACCATCTGTTTGCGTAATTTTATAAATAACACTGGGTGCCGTAGTTACCAGGTCCAGATCGTACTCCCTTTCCAAACGTTCCTGGATGATCTCCATATGCAAAAGTCCTAAAAAGCCGCACCTAAACCCAAACCCAAGCGCCACGGAAGTCTCCGGCTCAAAGCTTAAGGCAGCATCATTCAATTGAAGCTTTTCCAACGCATCCCTAAGGTCCCCGTATTTCGCTCCGTCCGCAGGATAAATCCCGCAAAACACCATGGAATTAACCTTTTTATAACCGGGCAGCGGCTCACTTGCAGGATTGGAAACCAATGTGATGGTGTCCCCCACTCTGGTATCTTTTACATTTTTGATGCTGGCGGCGAGGTACCCAACCTCTCCTGCCAAAAGTTCATTGCCCGGAATGAGGGTACCGGGTCTGAAATAACCGAGTTCGGTAACCAAAAACTCCTTACCTGTATACATCATCCGGATGGTATCCCCTACGCTAATCCTGCCTTCTTTCACCCTCATATATACAATTACGCCCTTGTAGCTATCATAATAGGAGTCGAAGATCAACGCCTTTAATGGTGCATTTTCATCACCACTGGGACAAGGAATATGCGTTACTACCTTTTCCAAAACCTCTTCAATATTGATTCCGTTTTTTGCAGAGATCATCGGCGCATCTCCGGCATCCAGTCCGATTACATCTTCAATTTTCTTTTTTACATACTCCGGTTGGGCACTGGGCAAATCAATCTTATTGATTACCGGCATGATTTCCAAGTCATTCTCCAGGGCAAGGTATACATTTGCCAAAGTCTGCGCCTCAATTCCCTGGGCAGCATCCACAACAAGAATTGCCCCCTCACACGCAGCAAGGCTCCTTGAAACCTCATAATTGAAATCTACATGACCCGGCGTATCAATGAGGTTAAAAACATATTCCTCTCCGTCACCGGCTTTGTATACCATTCGCACTGCCTGCAGCTTAATGGTAATCCCCCGTTCCCTCTCAATATCCATATTGTCGAGGACTTGATCTTCCATTTCTCTTGCGGTAAGCACACCGGTCTTTTCGAGCAGGCGGTCAGCCAGGGTAGATTTTCCATGATCTATATGTGCAATAATACAAAAATTCCTGATTTTCTTTTGTCTTTCATTTGCCATGTGTGTTTCCTCCGAACATTTGTAAATCGTATATGTTTATCAGCATTATATTATAACATAATGACTTTATTGTGAATAGAACTATTTCAATATGAAATTTTTTATAAAAAATTTTTATAAATTATGAAGACTCTTTTCTATGATTTACGTTATAATAGTAGACGAAAAATACTAAAGGAGCTATGGTAATGAGAATTTTTGAAATACTGCTTGTTTTTGCTTGTATTAACCTCTGTCTTTGGTCTATGGTGGGAATGGAAAAAAAGTTCAAACTGTTTACTGCCCTCATCGGAATCAATACCCTTTTATTTTTAGTACATATGATATCGGAAGGACTGCGCTGGCAGTTGACATTTTCCTACCTTTTAACCTTGTTTTTTATTTTAATACCCTTAATGAAACATCTCTTAAAAGATAAGCTCCCCAAATTCCCTAAACTGGTAAAAATCCCATTAGGGGTTTTGTCACTTATCATTTTGGTCCTCACCATTTCTTCGTGCGTTATTTTACCGGTATTTAAACTTCCTGTACCCTCCGGCCCCCTTACGGTGGGTGTTACTTCAAAATCGTTTACCGATCCGGTCCGGGATGAGCCTTTTACCGGTGACCCGGGTGATCGTCGCAGAATCATGGTCCAAATCTTTTATCCCGCCGAAAAATTGGAAGGAGCAAAACCGGAGAAATATATCCCCGAAATCGGAACACTTGGACCTTATGTTTCTGAAAGCTCCGGCTTCCCCAAGTTTATTTTGAACCATTTTAATCTTGTTCAAAGCAACTCTTTTAAAAATGCCTCCGTATCCAATGCCAAACCCAAATACCCGCTTGTTCTGTTATCTCATGGAATGGGTACTTCACGAAGGCTCCATACGATTCAGGCTGAAAACCTGGCAAGCCAAGGCTTTATTGTAGCGGCCATTGACCACACCTACAGCACCACCGGAACTGTTTTTCCGGATGAAAAAATTACCGGGTTTAAAAGCGAAATTCCGTATGACACACTCCCCTATGACAAAGTTCAATTGGAAGTGGAGCGGATTGGTGAAATATGGACAGGTGATATTAAGCTGGTGTTGGATGAGTTTGAAAAACTAAACCTTGGTGCATCCGAAGCAATGTTTAAAGGCAGGATTGATACATCAAACATAGGCATATTCGGTCATTCCTTTGGCGGAGCCGCCGCTTTTAATGCCTGTTTTAAAGAAAGCCGTATCAAAGCCGGGATTGACATGGATGGCTCTCTTCATGGTCCTGCATTAAAGACAGGTCTTAATAAGCCTTTCCTTTTTATGTTGGGTGAGGACCATATGGGAATGCGAAAAAATCTTCCGACCTATGAGGAGTTCAAAGCTCAGGGAATATCCCAGGAAGAGTTTAATAAGATCATCCAAGCTTTCAAGGAAGAAAACGAAGCCATCTCCAAAACAGTAAAAAATGGAGGCAATCTTCTTTACATTAAAGGAACAGGCCACTATAATTTTACGGATGCTCCTCTTTATTCTCCAATACTTAAGTATGTAAAACTTGCCGGTCCCATTCAAGCAGAAAGGGGAATTGAAATTGTAAATGCTTGTGTACTGGAATTTTTCCAAAAACATTTGAACGGAAAACCTGATTTATCGATTATAAAGGGTTCATCTAAAAACTATCCGGAGGTTTTGACAGAAACCTTGAAATAATAAATTTACAGCTATCGGCAAAAGGCAATAAAGCTCAAGCCAGGAGGCACCTGGCTTGAGCTTTTATATATTATTTTACACTCTATTAACCTACAACCTTATAAAGTTCATCTGATTCAGGCTGGTTGATTACCTCTACGTGATCATTAAAAACAAGCCTACACTCCTTGTTTTCTGTTACCTTGCCGATGACTGTTGCCAGGATGCCGTTTTCCTTTAGTCTTTCAACAAGTCCTATCCCATCTCCACATGAAATAATCATGCACCCGCTGGATATAAGCTTTAAAGGATTAATGCGGTAGAATTTTGAGATTGCATCGGTGGCGGGGTCCACAGGAATTTTTTCAAAATAAACCTCCACCCCCAGTGAAGATGCTTCTGCCACTTCCCAAACCGCTCCCAAAACGCCCCCTTCAGTAACATCGTGCATGGCAGAAACTCCAAATTCCCCTGCAATGATTCCTTCCTTTACCACACTGATATCTTTAACAAACCCTTTTGCACGAGCAATGAGACTTTTCTCAATCTGATTCCGGAGTTCTTCTTCCTTATCGAGAGCAATAATCGCAGTCCCTTCCAAGCCTGCTGTTTTCGTCAGGACAAGCGCGTCGCCAGGCCTTGCACCCGAAGTGGAAACAAGTTTTTCTTTTAATATCCTTCCAACCGCAGTGGTAATCAATACAAACCGGTTAACCGCAGATGTAATTTCGGTATGGCCTCCGATTATATCCACATTCAGCGAATCTGCCGTTTCACAAAGGTCCCCCATAACCTTGTCCAGTTCCTTTTCGGTTGTACCCGGAGGCGCCAATATGGTAACCAATAGCCCGAGGGGTTCAACACCACAGGATGCCACATCATTACAGGAAATGTGAACCGCAAGCCTTCCCACTTCATTTACCGCACCGGTTATGGGATCGGAGGAAAGTACGCATACATATTCCCCAAAATCCACAGCACAACAGTCTTCCCCAACTTTTGGCCTTATTAAAATTTCTTTTCTTTTATTTTTAATCTTACCTAGAATAAGCTGTTTTAAAATATCATTTGGAACTTTCCCTATCTCCATGCTAACCTCCATACCCGATCTACCGCATATACGCATATTCATCGTTGTGGATTCTTCTCCTGCTTTATACGAATCCCAGCGCATTATAACATAAAAAGAGGCGTTTGCATACACCTCTTTTTCGTTAATTAGCTAGTGCCTCGTAACGTAATTCTTTTCTAGGGTATGCGAGGCACAAACAGAGGAAGTGCATTTTTAACACTTTGAAACTTAAAATTTGTTGTGTTAAAAAGCACTAGGTTAATTACCTTTTTTCCATCTGTTCTTTTACCAGCCTGAATTGTTCTCTTGCACTGTCCATAAGGGAAGCATTTTTTCTTGCCTCCTGGGAGCCAATCAGCCTGCTGAACCACTTGACCGCTTCCTCATAATCCCCCACTCTCCGGTTTAATTCACCGATTATGTACATACAAGTAAACTCATCTAATTTTTCTATAGGAAGATTTTCTTTTTCATAGGTCTCTCTGTAGTATTTTAACGCGAAATTTAGAAAATCCTTTTCCTTTTCGTCCTTTTTTATTCTGTAAAGCCATGCAATCCGAAGACATACTCTGGCAAATTCATTAGGTTTTGCTTTTCTTACCTGGAGATTAAAAAGTGCCAGTTTAAAAGCCTCAATCGCATGATCAATATTCCTTTCCCCTGCAAAACCCCGTTTATTCCATCTTGTGCTAATCTGATCTTTGATTGTTCCCGCATCGGATTCTCTGATCTCTTCAAACTTTTCAGAAAGGGCGGCATACCCACAAAACTCACAAACCCAAACTTCATAAAACATTGGGTTTAAATCCTGATAATAAACACAGAAGTCCGTATCTCTTGATGCTACTTTACAGGCACTTGCCTTTAATTTTGTGATTTCAATCTGCTTTTGACAAACAGGGCATTGAATGGCCTTGTTATAAAGAGCACTATTCATCGAAACACCTTCTTTTTTCAGGGATTTACCCAATATGGCAAAATATTAACCAACGAAGGAAAGGAAGGGCATTGAATACGGTAGAAAACAAATCAGTCATCAACAATGATCCGGTTGTATTTAGCTCCCACCTTTACCTGTGCTTTAACCGGCTTGTAAACGTCTTCAGAAATTTTCTCTTCTTCAATAAGCTCTCCTCCTATATCATAGGTTTGGCGATACAAAATAACCTTTAAGCCTTTTTTGGGTTCGCGAACGGTTATTTTTGAATTTTCAGATAGAGTGTCATCAACAATGACTTCTTCACCTTCAGGGTAATATTCCTCCACAATTACAGATTTCAACCTGACATCATGGGGGGCATCCTCATTTTTACCCAATATCCGGACATAAAGGATATTCCCATTAATTTCGGACTGAATACAAACTGGATAACTGCGGGTGTTTTGAAATTTAAAGTCAATATAACCTTCTGCAATGGTTGCATCCTGTCCCGGATCTACATAGCCCAAGGGCATGGAATGAGGTTCCCTTTCCACAATTCCCATCTTGGATTTCAAAACTGCATCATATAGGGTTGTCGTCACCTGGCATACCCCGCCACCCGACCCTTTAACCAATTCATTCTTAAAAATAACAGGTGCTTCCCTGTAACCGTTTTGTGCAGTTCTTGGACCGAGTGCCTTATCCATGGAAAAAGTCTCGTTTGGAAATAAAATGAGCCCGTTGATCCTTTGAGAAGCAAGTGAAATATTGAAACTCCGATTGGTATCACTTGCATTAAACTTAGTGGAAAATGAGGAGAGTATATGGTTAATTTCCTTAATATCCTCATAAAGGATCGGAGGTTTTTTATCAATCATTGAAAGGTAAACCGTATTAAAAGTTCTTTTCCTAATATGATTTTCTATGATTTCAAGATTTTTGTCAACCTCCAGAATTCTGCCTGTAACTTCCTTTTCAACGCTTATATTCCCCTTTTCATACAATACGGACGCACTCTCAGCTTCTTTATCCACCTGATCTTTAATACTTATTAAAATGAGTGAAAGCTTTTCCTTATCATAACTAAACTTCGGAGTAATATTCACACTTTTCATCCTAAGACCGATAATACTCCGAAGTTTTTGGAACACATTCCCGCTCCGTCCGCATGCATATGCCTCATCCAAAGCCTGATCCACCAAAAGTTTAAACCCTATTTCACTAAGACGTACAGGCCAAGCCTGCTCCCCCAGTTTCAAATTCATTCTTTTACCTTCAAAGATACCCTTTAGTTTATTCTCAATTTCCTGTTTGGCCTGTTCTCTTTCAAGGCCTTCAAGGGAAATGTACTCAACTTTGACCCCCGGGTAGAAAGTCTTACTGTGAAGCAAAATCCCTCCACCGATCATGGCCCCCAATACAAGTGTCATTATAACGATGAAACATATGCTTAACTTTCTTCGCTGGATAAAAAAATCAAGTAATCTATTCATAGCAGCCCTCTTTCATAAATACATCTACTATAAATATAATTACTTGACATTTTTTATATTACATAATTTTTAAATTTTATTGAATATTACCCGTCTATAATTTATTCACCAATAGGCTCCTGTCCTCTAATCAGTAAAACCTCAGTATTTTCCAATGCTTTTTCTATAAGCCCCTCCAGCACTGCGTGTGACTCGGCAGCTTCAACACTCTTTAGCTGGGGCTTGGTTTTCGGATGTTTTGCCACAAAAACGGTGCAGCAATCCTCATAGGGAAGGATTGAGGTTTCAAAAGTGTTGATTTTCCTCGCAATCTCTACAATTTCATTCTTATCCATCCCAATAAGAGGCCTGAATACAGGTATCTTTACCACTGCATTTGTCGCTGCAAGGCTTTGCATTGTCTGACTTGCAACCTGTCCAATGCTCTCTCCTGTGATCAATGCCTGGGCTCCCCTTTTCTCTGCAATCCTTTCGGATATGGTCATCATAACCCTTCTCATTATAATGGTCATCAAGTCCTCCGGGCACTTTTCATTGATCTCCAACTGAATATCTGTAAACGGGACAATATTGAGTTGAATTTGTCCGCAGAATGAAGCTACAATTTTCGTTAACTCGATTACTTTTTCCTTTGCCCGCTCACTGGTATAGGGATAGCTGTAGAAATGAACAGCCTCCAGTTCTACCCCCCTTTTCGCAATCATCCATCCGGCCACCGGACTGTCAATTCCGCCGGAAATCAAGAGCATGGCTTTACCATTGGTGCCTGTCGGCATTCCTCCGCTGGCAGTGATAATTTCCGAGTATATGTAAGCCCATTCTCTAACCTCAACAAAAGTAGTAAACGAAGGATTATTTACATCTACCCGTAAGGAAGGAATACTTGTCAACAGATGGGCTCCAAGCTCCCTGCATATCTCGGGGGATTCCATGGGAAATCTTTTGTTTCCCCTTTTTGCTTCTACCTTGAAGGTTTTTAGCTCCTTCCTGTCCAGCAGCTCTTTGACCATTTTCAATACGTATTCCTTTATGGTTTCAAATTCCGGTTCAATTTTCCATACCGGACTTACAGAAACAATCCCGAAAACTTTGGTAAGCCGCTCCATGGCAGCTTCAAAATCGTAGTCCTCTCCATCCGGCTCTATATAAATCCTGGACTGGGATTTGATTACATCTATTTTACCAAAACCGTAAAGTGATTTTCTAATATTATTGATTAACTTACTTTCAAATAAAGGCCGGTTTAATCCTTTCAGTGCAATTTCCCCATACCTTACTAAAATAACTCTTTTCATCTCTTTCCTCCACGTTTCAATCTTATTTTAGGGACAATCTCTTTTAGTGCATTTACCAAAAGCTCAATTTCTTCCAATCCATTCATAAAAGAAAAGCTAAACCGGATGGCCCCTTCAATATCACACGCCTTTATGCTCATAGCCTTTAGTACATGGCTGTGTAAATTTTTTCTGGACGAACATGCAGCCCCGGTTGATACAAATATATTTCTTTCCTCCAGGGAATGAAGCAAAACCTCTGCCCGTATTCCTTCAAAAGAGATATTGAGAATATAGGGGGAAGCGTTTGAAGGTGATATGACTTTATATTCCATACCGCTCTTTTTTAACTGATCCAAAAGGTTTGTTTTAATCCGCTGGACCTTCTCACTATGTTCTTGCAAATTCCGAAAAACAATTTCTGAAGCAAGTCCAAATCCACTTATTCCTGCTACATTTTCAGTTCCTGACCGTATATTGAATTCCTGTCCGCCCCCAAATAAAATGGGCTTCATTTTTATGCCTTTGTCTACGAAAAGTGCTCCAAGACCTTTCGGCCCATGAATTTTATGTGAACTAACCGTCAGCAAATCAATACCCAGTTTTTTAGGGTTGATTTTCAATTTCCCATAAGCCTGTACAGCATCCATATGAATTACAGTTTCTCTATTGATAGAATTCTTGACCCTTACGATTTCCTCAACAGGCTGAATAGAACCCGTTTCATTATTTACAAGAATGATGCTTAAAAGCGCAGTATCCTTTCGGATACAACTTCTTAAGCTTTCCAAATCAATCATTCCATTGCTGTCTACATCCAAATAATCCACATGGTATCCGTTTTTCTCAAGATACTTGTACACTTCCAAAACGGATGGGTGTTCGATCGTCGTTGTTATAATATGTTTTCCTTTCCTCGGGTTTGCTTCCAGAAAACCACGTATTGCCAGGTTATTGGATTCCGTTCCTCCGGACGCAAAATATATTTCCCGGCTTTCTACTCCTAATGAAGCCGCAATCTGTTCTCTCGCTTTTTTCACTAACCTTTCTGCTTCGATCCCTTTTCTATGAAGTGAAGACGGATTCCCGTATATATTTCTATAAACATCTCCCATATAGTCGATCACTTCATCTAAGGGCCTTGTTGTCGCACTGTTATCAAAATATACTTCGCTTCGCATTTTAATCCTCTTTCTATATAAACACAACAAATATCCATTCTTTCGAATGGCATGGAAAAACGGTTTTGGGGGTGCTGCCAGATAAGTCCTTACTGCAAGCCAACAGGTATGCACCATATGCTGTAGGCCGCACTCAGCCTATCCTTGGATGTTGTCAAAACTTGTTTTAATTTGGCATTAAAGTCTGATTCACAAGTTATTCTAACACAAATAGGTTTTTTTATCCAACAAATTATCCTAAATTGGTGTAAATCCTTTGAAGTGACGAACTCTGCTAGTGCCTCGTAACGTAATTCTTTTCTAGGGTATGCGAGGCACCAACAGATGAAGTGCATTTTTAACACTTTGAAACTTAAAATTTGTTGTGTTAAAAAGCACTTGAATCCATAAAAATTATTGAATTAATTTAAAATAACCAAGCCGGATTAATGCTCATCCTTCATGAGATCTTTAATTTTTACAACTTTATATTCACTTTGTTCATCAATACATCTTCCACAGCTGTCACATACCTTATTTTCGTCCAAATCACACACATCACACTCGCCGCAGTCCACACATGCTCTCTCGTATAATGCACAACTTTTGCAGTTATCACACATTTTGCTGCTCCTCTCAAATCATTTTTATTTCCCGAAAAACTGTGTTATAAACGTCAAAATACTGCGGTCATTATCGTCCGCAGTATCAGAGAAATCAAAACATATTGTATTATCACATTTTACTATAATTTAAGAACCAAATTCAAGTTGATTTAAGTAATGATGCAAATTTCTAAGATTAGATTCGGTGATATCCATAATTTCAATACCATATTCAAAGAAGTCACGCAATTTATTTTTCCTTACAACCTTACCCTTAAAATTAAGTTTTGAGGATTTATCCAAAGGAACTACCAAATCCAAAATATCCTCTAACAATACGCTTTCTTTGCAATATAATTTTACACCACCCAGACTGATATTCTTAATAATAGAGAACACCGGGTCAATAATGCCTAATATTTTGATATTGGCAGCCAAGCTGACATAATACCTTTGACTCTTTCTTAAATCCTTCATTTTTTCAATCTTATTGATACGAACATTTACAACCACCGGATTAATCGCCTCAATGGCTGAGAGTTCTCCGCCCATCACATATAAGTCCTGTGAAGATGTGTAATGAACGACTACAGGATCCTCGGGGTAAAAAACCGTTGCATGAATTTCTGATTCCAAACTTAAATTTAAACTGGTATCATTTACATTCATAACAGTTCCGCGAATGACCTGAAAAGTGCTGGAGTGCCTTACTTCAACAATATCATTAGGCTTAAGTATTTTTGCAGGGCTCTTAATTGCAAATACACTTAAAATGCCACCCTTTTCATCAAGATTGTAACCCACCATGTAATCACTCCCTTGCATTTTAAATAAACTGCAATTTTAAATTCTACACCCTTGCTTCGATTATAGCATATTTTCAATGCTTTTCAATATAATTTTACAATGGCCCTGTTCCTAATCCTTTGCAGGAACTTTGATTTGGTCGCCCTCAAAGATTTCCGAATTACTGAGGCTATTCAATTGCTTTAATTCGTATATGTATTCCCTGATATCTCCATGATTGCAGAAACGCTCTGCAATACTCCATAACGTATCTCCGCTCTGCACGGTTACGGTTAAATATTGATTCACTTTTGATCCATATGCTATATCGGAATATATCATTGAAGTCATTAGGCAAAAAATACTTAAAATAAAAATAATAAATCTTTTTTTGTTCTTTAAAACATATTTTCTTTTCATAAGTATACCCCCTATACAGAACACACGTTCGTTGTAATGCAATTATAACCAAACGTACGTTCTTTGTCAATGAAATCCACGAAAAAATCGAACATAAGTTTGATTTTTTAAAATTATGTGTTATAATACAATCATATAGTGGGTTTTCTTATGTGGTTTTAATTTAAACTTTCATATATGTAATGCAAGTAAAACTGAACTGGGGTGTATTGGATGCAAAAAAAAACAAGTGATAAGCAGCAGCAGATTTTGGATTTTCTAAATCAGCAAGTCGAAGAGAAAGGATATCCGCCTTCGGTGCGGGAAATATGCAGCGCTGTCGGTTTAAAATCGACCTCTACAGTGCATAGCTATCTTGATAAGCTTGAGAAAAGCGGTCTTATACAAAAAGATCCTACAAAACCAAGGGCGTTAAAGATTGTAAACGGCAAGCAAAAGCCTATTGCGCCTGCGCAGGTGGAAGAATTCTTTTCAAGAAGAGAACTCGTAGATGTACCCATCGTAGGAAAAGTCACAGCAGGTCAGCCCATTCTGGCTGTTGAAAATATCGAAGACACATTTCCTCTCCCTATTGATTATACTCAAAATTCTACTGTTTTTATGCTGAAGGTCCAGGGAGACAGTATGGTAGAAGCGGGAATACTGGATAAGGATCTGGTCTTGGTAAAACAGCAATCTACCGCAAGCAACGGAGATATAGTAGTCGCTTTAATCGACGATGAAGCAACGGTAAAAACCTTCTACAAAGAAAGGGATTATGTCCGTCTTCAGCCGGAAAATCAATACTTAGATCCGATCATTGTAAAAGAAAACCTATCCATTTTAGGAAAAGTAATCGGAGTTTTCAGGAAACTATAAAAGGGGCGATATCGCCCCTTTATTGTATCCTGCATTATTCAAAATCTTATTGTTCTTTATTATCATTAAAAATTAAATTTACCAACTTCATTGGGCTAATGGTAGAAATAGCATGCTTATATACCAATTGCTGCCTTCCGTCACTATCCAAAACAACTGTAAAGTTGTCAAACCCCTTTACCATTCCTTTTAACTGAAAACCATTTGTGAGGTATATTGTAACCGGAATATGCTCCTTCCTCACCTGATTTAAAAAAACATCCTGTAAATTAATATTATTTTTATTCACAAAAATCCTCCTCTATGCTTTGTGTGTTTATCTACCATCTTTATATAAATATAAAGTATACACGCCTAAATTACAAGTATTTCTTAAATTGTATATATCATATTCTACAAGAAAATTCCAAGTGTTGCAATATAGTATTTAATTTTTTTTATTATTTCCTCACTGTCCATGCACTCATCCAGGTTAACCCAAAAAACATCCTCCAGCCTTCTAAACCAGGTCTCCTGCCTTTTGGCATAACGCCTGGAATCCCTCTTAATAATATACACCGCTTCATCTAAGGATATTTCTCCCCGAAGATAGTTTAAAATTTCCTTATATCCAATCCCCTGCATCGCAACCGTATTTTTGTCATACCCAAGGCGCACCAATGAATTCACTTCGTCCACCAAACCGCCTTGGATCATCTTATCCACCCTCAGGTTGATTCTCTCATACAGCTTTTGCCGGTCCATTTTTAGCCCGATAAGAATAAAACGGTGTTCCGGCGGCATATTTCTTGATTGTTCCTGATGGTATGATATGGGTTTATTCGTATATTGAAAAACTTCAATGGCCCGTATCACTCTTTTCACATCGTTAGGATGTATTTTTTCAGCCGCCAAAGGATCTATCCCTTTTAGCTTTTCATGCAAAAAGAGGCATCCTTTTTCCTCTGCTTCCTTTTTGAGTTCCTCCCTTAATTCCCAATCACACATGGTATCGCTAAAGTTGATATTGTAAATCAAAGAGTTTATATATAATCCGGTCCCGCCTACAACCAAAGGGATCTTTTCCTTTTGATGAATTTCATCTATATAAAGTAGGGCCAGTTTTTGATACCTGGCAACACTAAACTCCTCGTCCGGATTTACCTCATCGATCAGATAATGCTTTATTCCCTGCATTTCTTCCTCATCCGGCTTTGCAGTCCCAATATTCATATATTTATAAATCTGCATGGAATCCGCCGATATGATTTCCCCGTTTAGCTCTTTCGCAAGCAAAATGGACAGCTTCGTCTTACCCGATGCAGTCGGGCCGAAGATTACGATAACGGGTTTCACAAAAATCCCCCCATTTAAAACCATAAAATTTATATGATCCGCTTAAACATTTTTTCCAGTTCGTATTTTGTAATCTTGATGACAGTTGGCCGGCCATGAGGGCATGTATATGGATTTTTTATAGCGGATAGCCCCTTAAGGATTTCATTGATCTCTAAGGGATCCAGTTTTTTATTTGCTTTTACCGCTGCCTTGCATGCCATGGTAAACAATACATCATCCGCGATTCTCTCAAAGTTTGCTTTACCCGACACCAAGACTTTGTCAATGACTTGGAGAAAGGTGTCTTTAACCAAGCTGCCATCCTCTGTCCCAGGTACTGCTCTTATTATAATAGAATTATTTCCAAAGTTTTCGTAAATAAAACCAAGTTGATTAAAAAATTCTTTTTCCTCTTCTAAAAATTTAATTTCCTGATGGGTTAATTCAATCACAACAGGGGCCAAAAGCATCTGAGCCAAAGACTCCTGGTTTAAAAATCCTGATTTTAATTTTTCATACATGATTCTTTCATGGGCGGCATGCTGATCAATCAAAATCATATCCTCCCCATCCTGCAATATGATATAGGTGGAGAAGACTTGTCCAATGATTTTGAAATCCGAAAAAGAAACAATGGATTCTTTCCCTTTTTCCTCTTCCAAATCCAGATCCTCTTCAATTGGCTTATTAGCCGTTGGAGGGAAAACATTGTTACTAGCCTTACTCTCGGTAAGATTTGAATTTTCCCCTGCAATAATGCGTTTTTCGGATACCGGCCCGGTTACCGGGTTAAAAACCTCGACAAGTTTTGCCGCAGAATCTTTTTTTTCCGGTTCATGCTTTACTTCCTCATACAAAACCCTTTCCTTTTCAACCAACTTCTTATCATGCTTAACTTCAGGAAAAACCTTTTCATAGGGTTTATTCGATAAATCAGTTTTGTTTATATCCTTTAAATAGCTGACATTTACAGTTTCCTTAATAGAAGGGGTTTTAAAATCCAAATTTTGTTGTTCGTAACTTTTTGCCTCCCCTGGGTTTACTTCCATCTTAAAACTTTGTTTTTCCAAAAGGTGGGCATCTCTTACCAAGGATTTTTCAAGGAGTGCATTGCTTACCGCGTGGTAAACACTTCTGAAAACCTCCTGCTCCTCTGAAAAGCGGACTTCCATCTTTGTAGGATGAACATTTACATCCACCATCATCGGATTGACTTCCAGATTGAGCACGATAAAAGGAAACTTGTTTTTCATGAGAAAGGTTTTATACGCCTCATCAATTGCAGAGGCTATTATTTTACTTTTTATATACCTTCCATTAATATAAATGGATTGGTAATTCCGGTTTGACCGCGCTATTTCCGGCTTACCTGCAAACCCCTTGATTTTAAACCTGGTGTCCTCATAGTCTACTTTCAAAACGTTCTTGGCAATTTCTTTTCCGTAGATACTGAAAACCGTGCTTAAAAGGTCATTATTTCCAGGAGTATGAATAACCGTTGAATGATTGCTAATGAGCCTAAAGGATACTTCAGGCCTTGAAAGCGCGATACGGCTTATTATATCTGATATATAGCCGGCTTCGGTGCTGTCTTTTTTCAAAAATTTAAATCTGGCAGGGGTATTGTAAAATAACTCCCGGACAACAAAAGTAGTGCCGACAGGACATCCTGTCTGCTTAACATCTTTAACCGCCCCACCTTGGATATTTACCAAAATACCATATGCATTTTTTTGAACCCTCGTTGTAAGCTCAACCGAAGAAACCGCAGCAATACTCGCCAAAGCTTCACCACGGAATCCCAAGGTAGATATGGCTTCCAGGTCATTTGAGTTTCTGATTTTACTGGTCGCATGCCTTTCAAAGGCAATTTCGGCATCGTCTTCCTCAATGCCGCTTCCGTTGTCTGCCACTTTGATAAAGGAAATGCCGCCGTTTTTTATTTCTACGCTAATACTGGAAGCCCCTGCGTCCATGGAATTCTCCACCAGCTCTTTTACCACAGAGGCAGGCCTCTCCACTACTTCGCCTGCTGCAATCTTATTTGAAGTGTTCTCGTCTAAAACTACGATTTTACCCATGTTTTTTAGTCACGATCCTTCTGTCTTTATATAATTTAGGTTGGAACTTAGCTATTTCCTATTATATATAGAATTAACTTAAACTTCTTTGAAGCTGTTTATAATTTTTTGCAAATTCTTTTTCATTTCTTGGAAGCGGTCGGACAAACAGTAAATCCGGATACTGTGGTAATACTCCGGGGTTTCCACTACAGTAATGAGTAAAGTATATTCCATGGTATAATCACTTTTACCCTCGTTATTTACTACCGCCTGCCCTTGTCTTGCCCTGTAACCGTTCACCTTGATGCTTTTAAGTACCTCTTCGCTTACTATATTAAAGCTTTCCTTTATTTGATCCATGGTATAATAGTAGCAGCTGTCCATACTGTCAAACTTCCCTGAATCCTTTTTCTCACTGAATCCAACCACACCCATCCCAAAAACACTTGCGAAAAGCTGGCCGTTTTGATTATCGGGTTTCCAGTCGGAAGGCACCTTAAGCGCCATCTTCGCTTGGGAACTTTTCAAGTCCTGGAAAGCCAAGTCGTCCTTTATAATATTATCGTCTTGATCTTTGGAATCCACACCGGTCTTGTCACTAAGCTTTTGGCTGTTGGCAGATGAATCCTTTGAAAGCATTACTTTTAACCTGTCATTCTCCAGAGAACAGCCGGCCAAAATGACCCACATCAAGATAACCGCTATCGCTTTTCTTTTCATGCTTAAGACCTCACTTTTCTTTTAATTCATAATGGTTTACCCATTATTGGATAACCTCTTTTAAGCTATGGATAATTTCATTAAATTTTGTATTGTATTTATATAAGGCTTAACCTTTTTTCACCTTTTGTTGGAGCCTGTATAAAACATTTAAAGCATCCAGCGGTGTGAGGGCTGTTACATCCATATTCTTTAATTCATCGACAATCTCATCCTTAACCTTGGAACCGTTACCAAAGGAAAACAGATCCATTTGACCTTCCAGAGGCATCTTCATTTTACGGACTTTCTTTTCAAATTTACTGATATCCGCAGCCTCAAGCTCCTCCAATATTTCCTTGGCACGGTCAATCACGATCTGTGGAACACCGGCAAGCTTGGCAACTTGTATTCCATAGCTGTCGTCGGCTCCGCCTCTTATGATTTTCCTCAAGAAAATAATATCATCGCCTTTTTCCTTCACAGAAATGCAATAATTTTTTATACCTGTTAATTTCCCCTCAAGCTCTGTAAGTTCATGGTAGTGGGTTGCAAAAAGGGTTCTTGCCCCGAGTCTTTCCCTGTCTCCTATAAATTCAATCACCGACCAGGCAATACTTAGACCGTCAAAAGTACTTGTTCCCCGGCCGATTTCATCTAGAATCAGAAGACTCCTTTGTGAAGCATTGCTTAGGATATTTGCAACCTCAGACATTTCAACCATAAAGGTACTCTGGCCGGATGCCAAATCATCCGACGCACCGACTCTTGTAAAAATCCTGTCCACAATGCCTATTTTTGCATTTTTTGCGGGTACGAAGCAGCCGATTTGGGCCATCAAGACAATTAAAGCAACCTGCCGCATATACGTGGATTTTCCTGCCATATTGGGGCCTGTAATGATAGAGAGCCTGTTTTCATCCATATCCAGCACCGTATCATTAGGAACAAACGCGCCACCCTCCAGCATCCGTTCTACCACGGGATGCCTTCCGTCTACAATATGGATTTCCCCTCCCAAAGTCATCTCGGGCATGACGTAATTTTCCCGGTCCGCCACCTCGGCGAGGGCACACAGGGTATCCATTTGCGCAATACTTCTTGCAGTTTCTTTTACCCGGGCAATTTCTATGGATATTCTATTTTTGATTTCCACAAATAACTGGTATTCCAGTTCTACGAGCTTTTCCTCCGCCCCAAGGATTGTATCCTCAATTTCCTTTAATTCTTCGGTAATAAACCGTTCACAGTTTGCAAGGGTTTGCTTCCTGATATATTCCTTAGGTACCAAAGAATAATAGGATTTTGTAACTTCTATATAGTAGCCGAATACTTTATTAAACCCAACCTTTAAGTTTTTGATGCCGGTTTTTTCCCTTTCTGAATTCTCCAGCGTCGCTACCCAGTTTTTCCCTTCTGTTGTTGCTTTTCGATATTTATCCACGTCTTCATGGAAGCCGCTTTTAATGATCCCCCCCTCTTTTACAGCGATAGGAGGCTCTTCTATAATCGCCTGCTCTATAAGCTCATATAAATCCTGGAGGGTATCCATACTGTTATCATTTCTTACGATTAAATCAGAAGTTAAATCCTTTAAAATACTCTTAATATAAGGGATCTGTCCTAATGAGTTTTTTAGGGCAACCAAATCCCTTGGATTTACACTTCCCAGTATAACCTTCCCCATAAGTCTTTCTATATCATAAACCCGCTTTAAAAGCTCACGGATCTCCATCCGCATCATAAACTTATCCTTTAACTCACTGACTGCGCTTAGCCGTTCCATAATATCAGAAATATTAATTAAGGGCTGGTCAATCCATTTTCTAATATTCCGGGCTCCCATAGAAGTTACCGTACGGTCCAAGACCCAGAGCAGAGTCCCTTTTCTGGCTTTTTCCCTTAATGTTTCGGTAAGCTCAAGATTTCTCCGGGTTGATATATCGAGGGTCATATATTCTTCGATATTGTAGTCGTATAGTGTCTGGATATGGGAAAGGTTTGCCTTTTGGGTTTCCTCCAGATAGGCAATCAGGGCACCGGATGCATTAACCGACAAATCATACTCCCTGTTTTGCGGTGCAAAATCTTTAAATTGTGACCGGATTCTCCCTATCGCCGCCTGCTCTTCGAAATTCCTGTCTTCATAGTTGGTTATATATACATTAAACCTCTTTTTAATTCTTGAAACTAGGGATTTATCCTCATAAAATCCGCTGTTTACAATCATTTCAGACGGAGAATACTTTGCAATTTCGTCCGTCAGCTTATTTACCGTATTTCCAAAGCTGATGCTGGTTGCCGCAAATTCGCCGGTAGAAAGATCTACTGCAGCCAATCCGAAATAATATTTAAACTTAAATACCGATAAAAGGTAATTGTTTTTTTTCTCATCCAACATGGAAGTCTCTATAATGGTTCCCGGTGTAACCACCCGGATTACTTCCCTTTTGACAATCCCCTTCGCCAGGGCAGGGTCTTCCACCTGTTCACAAATGGCTACCTTATACCCTTTCCCAATCAGCCTGGAAATGTATCCTTCGGCAGAATGAAAGGGTACTCCACACATGGGCGCCCTTTCATTAAGACCGCAGTCCCTCCCGGTCAGGGTGATTTCAAGCTCCTTTGAAGCAATCTCTGCGTCTTTAAAAAACATTTCATAAAAGTCACCCAACCGGAAAAAGAGTATTGCGTCCTTGTTTTGCTCCTTTATATCCATATATTGTTGCATCATCGGTGTTAAACTTGCCATTTCTCCTACCTCACAAAAAATAATTTACTTACAGCCGCCACATGACCCGCAGCCATGACTGGAACATGATTCTTCCCCTGTAATGGCGTACATCAGAACATCGTTTACCTTTTTTATGAAGTCATCCAGCTTTGCCTTTCTATCCAAAAAATCCTTTGTAACAGCGTACCCGTTTATCTCATCCTGTTTTGACACAAGTTTTCCCCTTAAATCCATGATTTCATCCTGAGGCTTATTTCCCTTTGTAGCTCTTAGGAGGTCCATCTGAATGTTTTTATAGGTATCAAAAAGGTCTTTTGCAAAGGGGTCCTGTTCATAGGCTTCCTCTGCTCTCTTAAAATCAGCCATCATCTTTGAGTTCTTTATGATTTCTCCAAGCTCCTTTGCTTTTTCAAATGCGTCCATCGTCTTCTCCTTTAAGTCCATTTATATTGAATCGGTAAATATTCAAAATAAAAACATAAGCCACTGTAATTCTACCACAAAACAAAACGGTTTTAAATCGAAAAATGATAATAAATTCATCCCCGATGTTGGTAGGAGTCTTATAAGAAAAATACCCTACCATGAATATTATTGACATGTTTAAACTTTCATAACACGATCAATTCTATCACGCTCATGAAATATAAAAATACTTTGCAGTCCTTCTATCACCAAAGTCCGCAAAGTATTTTAGATCCAAGCATTAATATCCTTGATAAACAACAACGCTAAAGGAATGCCTCCCGTCAGGCGACTTATATTTTGCCGGCATAAAGGGCTGTGTCAGGAAAAAATACTTCATGGATACCTTAGCCTCCACGCGGATATAAGTTTTACAATTTGCCATACTAAATTTGGCATTGACTAAAGGAGTTGTCCCATCCTTCCCTTTTTTAGGAAGTTTCTTTCCAATCTCCTTATACTGGAGGTTTAATTCAATCAAATCCTGTATTCTGGCAATCTTATTGTTGGTTCCTTCAAAAAACAACAAAAGCCTCAGATAGTCATGGTAGTTAAAAGTTATTTCCGTCGTATTTTTACTCTGTCCGGTCATCCTGAAAAAAGCAACTGCTTTTCCATCCATGATTTTATCCGTATCCTCAATGGCATATAGAAGACCTTTTCCACAAAGTATGAGGTTTGCAATAATAGGGATTCCCGCACCGCCCGTCCACCAGCTTACGGCAGCAGCCATTTCATATGCTGCAATTCTTTCTTTGGAATCTGCGTAAACACTAATGGTATCCAATACAAAGCGGATACCGAAAATTTGAAGTTCTGTAACCGTTTTATTCCGGTTTTGAGATTCATATCCGTTCAGAATATATTCTACTTCGTAGTCTAGAAGCCTGGTCCTTGACTTTTTCTCCACACCCCTTAAATCCAGGTCCTTTTTTGTGTTTATCCCGCCGGAGCCGGTATTCTCTTCGTTTTGCTGGCCGTTTTGGTTCTTGTTGGCTTCGGGACTTTTATCCGTGTTCCCGTTGTTCTTATCCTTTGAGGTGCTGTTTTTATTGTCCGAAGCCTTTGGATTGGGCTCATTTCCCTTGTTGGTACTTCCCGGAGAAGTTGTATTTTTTGTAAGTCCTGAAGATTCGGGGCTAGGAACGGCACACTTAAAGGTACCCATAATATACTCATTCACGTAAATGTCTTCGATCCGGGATTGCACACCATTAAAGAGTTCATCCAGAAGTGTGGATTTGGTTCCCATAAACTGATACGCATGAGAGGCAAATTCCCCTCCATTTGGATTTTCCTCATTTAATGCGCCGCTTTCTATTTTCGGCTCGTAAGGTATCCCTGCATTAGGGTTAACCCCCGTGGTCCCCTTGGGCCCTAAAACATAATGACTCTCTCGATAGGGCTGATCCTGCTGCTCAAAGGATGGAGTAGCATACATACTAGGATCCTGTTGTTTTGACGGCAATGCATCTACTTTAAAACCCATATTGCGAATATCCTTATCGCTTATCTTCTTTTGGTTTCTTTTTTGCAGATCTTTACTTGCCGTATCCTCTTTATTTTGCCGGTCATCTGTTTGGGAATCTTTTTTGGCTCCAGGCCCATAGCTGACTTTCCTGTATCCGGTGATGGCATCCTCCAGTTTTTTCTTTATATTTGCTCCTGTAAGATTCTGATTTTGATTCACCGTGTCAACCGTTAAGAGCTCAACCTCCCGGTATATTTCGATAAAAACCTTTTGGTATTCGTTCATGCATTCCGCGTTTTTGTTTAGCTGCACTGTCATGTCACTGGCTTCCCCTTCTGTGGGAATCAGCTTTTCAATTCTTTTAAAATCCTCTTCTAGACCTGCTTTATACTGCCGGGTGGTATCACTGGAGTTCTTATCATTTAAGTTTTTATTGGCATAATTTTTAAGACCGTTGGGCCCGTCAATCTTCTCTCTTACCTCTTTCCCCAAACGGACAATTTC
This sequence comes from Clostridia bacterium, assembly GCA_026418275.1. Taxonomy (GTDB): domain Bacteria; phylum Bacillota; class Clostridia; order Acetivibrionales; family DSM-2933; genus SKW182. The sequence goes on along the minus strand of JAOABQ010000112.1, from coordinate 65,909 downwards.
ATTAAGATATTCTACCGCATTTTTATTGTTCTCAGCGTACTTAATAAGCCCTTGGGATAAATCCGAAATCGACTTTTTAATCGAGCTGTTGGAATCCTCCCTCAGTTTACGAAGTGCATCCATTAACTCTTTTTGTTTTTTTTCCAATTCGGTTTTTGATTTCCCTGCTTGGCTGCTGGTGCTAGTGTTACCGGTATTATCCGTACTTTGAGCGTTGTCTTCCGTACTTTGATTTTGGGATGCTGTATCAGGTATTTTACTTAGCTTGTCATTAACATCTTTTAGCTCCTTCATTTTTGCCTTATATTCATCCACCATGGAGGAAAGCTTTGTAGTTTCATTGTTCCTGGCTTTCACCACATCCGGTTCTCTAAATTTATTTACATAATACATTTCGGTCTTTTTGCCATCGGTACCATTAACATCCAGATTAAGCTTTTTTTGATACTTACTAATTTTTTCCATTAATTTATCAATCTCAAGCTTCTTTTTTTGTGCCTCAGAAATTTTACTGGCTTCCCTTACCGCCTTAAACTTATCCAGGACACCTTCTATGAGTTCCTTTGGCGCCCTGTATTTCATATATTCAAAAATCTGTCTTCTTGTAACCTCGTATTCCGCGTGATTGAATACCGGTGTAACCTGGATACTGTCAATCCTGAAATCATAAACATCCAAACCGCTGGGAAGACCTTTTTTATCGATAAGAAGATTCTTGTTAAGATACTTTTCTATACTGGTTTTCACGGCTACAGGATCACTTTTTTTCAGTGCAAAAATCCCGTACTCATCCCTCAAGTCTCCATTGTAATCTGCAAGTGTAGAGCGGATGGAGCTGTCCAGTGCCCGCTTTACATGAACCTCTCCCATACGTATTCTCACTGCATCCACTAAAATGCCTACCAGGATTACAATTGTCATTAAAACCACACTCAAGAACACGGCGATTTGGCCTTTATTATTTCCGTATATCAAACGCGTCACCTCTATTTATTAAAGAATTCGTGCGCTTTATCCTTCACATTTGCCATGACTTCCCGTATTTTATCCACAGAATTTTTTAAGGTTGGATATTTATTCTCCAGTTCCTTTTCAACATCCAAAAGAAAATCCGTATTACGGATAAACTCGACAGGCTCATTGATGACGGCTTCCGACCTGACTTGCACCTTAAAACCGTCATTTATGCCGAAAATATTTAAAAGACCGCCTATAGGAATTTTGTAAGACTCATCAATGGTAACAACCAGCTTTTTGTAAAAGAAGTAATTTTCATAAGCTACATGGGTCCGCTTTAGCCCCTGCCCCTTATGTAGGCTTTGCAAATAAATGTAATCATCCAGCTTTGATTCTACATATGCCTCAACTTTTTTCTGTTTTTCTTCGGTACCGATGCCAAACACACGCCAATAAAGATGGTCATACTGGAGTTCTTCCTTACGCAGTCCCCCCGTACCCATATCTTTGGCATAGTTGGTCCAGACAACAGCGCCCCGTTCACAGGCTTTGTCTGCTACCGATTGAAGATAGGCTGCATGATAAAGTAAAAGTGAAAAATAAAGAAGCGCAAAAACTGCTGCCAATACAATGGGAATTACCAAGGAAGCTTCCACAATCATGCTCCCCTTACGGTTTGACATTCTTTTGGAAATCGTCATTTTTTCCCCCGGAAATTTTAAAAATGATGGTATATAGTCTGGAATATTCTATACTATCGAACTTTTTGAAACATTCAAAAAAGCATCGAAGCACGATTGGCATATGTAAGATTTAAAGTATATTTTTGAAGATACTATAATTATTTTACAATATATGATATTTTTTTTAAAGAGGTTTTTGTAATTATTTTTCATATTAACGTACTAAATCCATCTCTACTTTGTAATACGGATACCTGCCGGTGACCTTGTCCTTCTTTTTATAGTCAAATAAAACCACAATCCCCTTTTCCTTGGATGAAGAGGCGCTTGCCCTCCCGGTTACATCAAAATGAAACACCTCAAAATGAACTGTTTTTATAATCTGCTTGGACGGAAGCCCCAGATAGCCATTTAAATACCTTTTAATATTTTCTTCTTCCTTTAAAAAGGCAAAGCACTTTTCCCTAAATCCCGGGATTTCTATTCTATTTAGGCCCCTCGGCAGATTATTGGTATTATCCGAACAAAGATAATCGAATTTAAGCAATTCTCCAATGAAATCAGCCTCCTCCTTTGGAAATCTGTTTCTCACAAATTCCAAAAGCAGGGTATATAAGTCTCTTCCGGCTACTGCCTGGTTTATTTGTTCCCACACCTTACTAAAGGCTAGAAAAAAATCAAAGGGTCTTTGATAAAACAATTCCATTACATATTGAAAGGTTTCTATAAACTTACCTGAATTGTAGTACCGGTCTACCAATTCTTCAATCCCCTTTAATTGAAGCATCTCCTCATAGGATAAAAATTGGCTGCATAAAACTTCATAGGGTGGGTCAAGACGATATTGATAACCGAATAGATCAGACTCATTCCGTACTCTGGACCCCTTGAGCATTTTCAAAAATCCCAATTGAAGCTGGTGAGGACTTAGTGTATAAACCTCATCAAAGGATTTTCCAAAAGACTCAAAATCCTCATAGGGTAATCCCGCGATCAAATCCAGATGAATATGAATATTCCCCATTTCCCGAATTCTTCTAATATAGTTAAACACCTTTTCCAGGGAAGTTTTGCGGGTAACTGCTTCCAAAGTCTTAAGGTTTGTGGACTGTATACCGATCTCAAACTGAATTAATCCAGGCTCTGCGGCCCTGAGGATTTCCAGCATTTCTTCATCGAAAAGGTCTGCTGCCGCTTCGAAATGAAAATTAATATCCTTATAGTTTTCAATAATGGTTTTAAAAATTTCCTTTGCCCTTATTTTATTGCAGTTAAAAGTTCTGTCAACAAATTTAACCTGACGGACACCGGATTTAACAAGCTTTTTCAGGTCTTTTTTTACTCTTTCCATGGAGAAATACCGAACCCCTTCAAAGGTGGAGGAAATACAGTAGGCACAAGAAAACGGGCACCCTCTCGATGACTCAAAGTATACAATTCTGTTTCCCAAAGCGTGGATCATTTCGTCGGTATAAGGTGACGGGATGGAATCAAGCTCTTCTATAAGCTTGGCTTTTTTACCACTTACCACACTGGCCTCATTTCGCCACCAAAGACCGTCAATGTAAGGTTCAACTGCCTGTCCCTCGGATATCCCGCTTAAAAGCTCGTTTAGTACAATCTCCCCTTCTCCTGTGACAATATAATCAATAAAAAAATATTGTTCCATGATTTTACCGGGATCGAAGGAAACCTCCGGTCCTCCCAGTATGATTTTAATTTCGGGACAAACCTTTTTTAAATTTTGGGCAATTTTTGTAACCATCCCAAAGTTCCAAATGTAGCAGGAAAATGCGACGTTATCCGGATGCTCCCTATAAATTGAAGCTAAAACCGCATCCGGCTGGTCATTGATGGTAAATTCCATAACCTTGACATCTCCGCATAAAGGGCCACAGCTTGCTTTAAGGTACCAAACTGCAAGGGATGAGTGAATATACTTTGAATTTAGTGCTACAAGTAAGGTTTTCATTTGTATTCTCCATTCCTTCAAGATAACCAAATTAAAAAGTGAATCTCTTTTTGACATTATAAAACAAACCATTAAAAGTTTCTATATAAAGCTTCGAAAATCCCTACCATTCTGCTTTCCAAGCCATCCCCATTGGATCTGCTTGGCATCAAACAAGATTTAATTACTTAATTTAAAACATCTCTCCCCTAAGTACAATACTCCATTCCTTAAAAATATCACCGAGATAATCAAGGATTCCTTTTCGCCTTACATCATAGCCTGCTTTTAAGGGTGATTCGGCAATCACTTTACCATTTACCAGAAACTTTATTTTCCCAACTTCCGCCCCATCACTCACAGGTGCCTGTAATATATCCGGCAGTTCTACCTCTCTTTTGATGAGAGATTCCTCGTCATTTCTAATGGGTAATTTGATTTTTTTTCCGGCCAAAATCGGTACATCCTCTTCCATCCCCTTCAAGACAGGAAGTCTTATAATACTTTCATTTTCCTTTAACAGGACATAGGGTTTATAATTATTGAATGAATAATCCAAAATTTTTCTACTTGCGTCTGCCCGCTTATTTCTTGTGGGGCAGCCCAACACAACGGATATAATCCGCCATTTGTCTCTGGTAGCGGAAGCAACCAGGCATCTTCCGGCTCCACCTGTATAGCCCGTTTTTACACCGTCTGCTCCCGGATAGATACTCAGCATTTCATTGGTATTTTGCAAGCTTCTTCCGGTAATGGAAAAGCTGGTTGTACCCACAATTTTTGAGAATGTGGTATTTTTCAAAGCATACTGGGTAATCACTGCCAAATCGTGTGCTGTAGAAAAATGTCCTTCCATATCAAGTCCGTGGGGTGATTTGAAAGAAGTATTTACTGCACCAAGGTCTTTAGCCTTTTGGTTCATCCTCTCTACAAACCCCTCAACACTGCCGCCGATATGTTCTGCGATGGCAATAGCCGCATCGTTTCCTGACTTTAGCATCAAGCCGTAAAGAAGTTCTTTTAATGTAAGCTCTTCTCCCTCTTTGAGTTTTATGGTAGATCCCCAAACAGAAGCAGCCCTTTTACTGATTACCACAGTATCTTCCAAATTCCCGTTTTCTATGGCTACAATGGCCGTCATAATTTTTGTGGTACTGGCAATATTTTTTTTGGAATTCCCGTTTTTTTCAAATAGGATTCTTCCGCTTTCCATATCCATAACAATCGCAGAAGTTGAGTCAATGACAGGGATTCCGTTATTTACCGATTGAACATGTTTTGAAAAGGTGTCAACACACGGTTCGTTTTCATTAAAATCATCTGCACAAACCCATTGAAAAGTGAACAATACTATTAATACGAGCCCTAATACAATTCTAACCTTCTTATTGTCCAAATTCATCACACTCACCATATTATTATAAAATTTGAAGCCTGTTTTTTTTCGTGTTATAAATATATGTAATTGACCCAAGGTTTATAAATATTTTATAAAATAAAATCAGTTGAGTATGGAAGCAGACTTACTTATGATGTCCGTATATTACAATAAGCCCCCTTGATTTGAATGGTATACCGTAAATCAAACCGTTTTAAAAGGTGTTTTTTGAGGGGTATACCCGCAAATTAAAAATGAGGTACTTGATAACTAAAGATAACGAACTGTAAAAGTAAAATTTCGATTTCTGAAAGACCACGTAAACCAGGTATTTCATCTCTCGAATTTTACTATGTTTACACTTCGTTATCTATAAAGCACCTCATTTTAAAAGTTTATACATTTTTATTTCAATAAAAAATCATTTACCTGCGAGAGATTTAATATAAATTTTAAATAATCAATCTGACCTCACCGAAATGCTCCATAGAATATGGAATATGTTCACCCGGAGTACCTATAAACATATAATTTTTCGGAACCCCATATTTTTTAGAAATCATCTCGATGATTTCAGGTCCAAAAGACCCCTGAACCAGTTCAAAATCTACTTTTATCTTTGGAAAAGCGTCATCCACCCATTTTATATCCGCTTCCAAATCCTCGGGAATGTTCGTTACTTTATCATACACATGGATGAACTTTATGCTCTTTGTAAGCTCATTGTTTTTTACATAAAGCATTACCTTTATGAGATCCGACCGGGTATCCCCATTCGTAAAATAGATGATTTTCAAATCCCTAATTTGATCTATTTTATGAATAATATAACGCGCTACCTTATGATTGATTTTATTGAAGTAATCACTGATATAACGCACAACAGAAAGTGCAAACTTCAGGATCCGAATCCGTACAAACATAATAATCACAAGGGTAATGGCAGGTACGAAATAGATTAAAAAGTATTGCAAATATTTAGGTTCCAGGAGAATATTTCCCACAATACCCGCTACAGTCAATATAAAAGCAAATACCACACGCGGCCAACTTGCATAGTAACTTCTTTTTAATTTATCCCTTTTTGCTTTTAGAAGCATATTTCCAATGGCAAATAGACTCATTACACCTAAGAAGGATATAGTATAAACCCCTGCCAAAGTTAAAAGATCTCCGTTTGTCAAAACAATAATGGATGTACAAAGTAAAAAGAACGCCAGGATGATTAGATAATTTGTGTTTCTCTTACCTGTTCTAAGTAAAAACTGCGGGAGACAACGGTCCAGCGCCATACGTTTAACGAGACCAATAACTCCGATAAAGCTGGTCAATACCGCTCCCGAAAGAACCAGTGTGGCATCGATGGTAATCAGATACTTAAGCCATCCCAATCCCATAGACCCGGCCGCTGAGGAAAGCAAATAATCCTTGTTTTCATCAATCAGTTTAATCGGCATAATCCCCAAACAGAGAAATGCAATGAGCGGATTGAATATGGATACGGTAACCCACATATTTCGAAGGGTTTTAACAAACACGCCCGGTTTTTGTTCTTCAATAAAATTGGCGGAAGACTCAAATCCGGATATGCCTAAAAGTGCTGCAGAAAAACCAAAGAATAATCCTTTCATGAGGTCATTGGTGGATGGGATATTCCAGTTCTGCTGAAAAATATCCAAATGCTGCGGTACATAAACTATACTAAAGATAACAAACACCGCTAAGGTGATGATGTGAAATACAAATATAACAGTGGCTACAACAGCCGATTCTCCAATACCTATAATGGTCAATATTGCAAAAATCGCAAGGACAATGATGGTGCCGTAAATCTTATTGAGCATATTGCTATCCACGATGGTCATTAAATAGGATACGGCGGTCATTCCGGATATTACGGCAGTGGCTATATAAGACAGTAAGGACATGCAGGCAGCAATACTTGCCTTAAATTTAGAGGTAGTGTTTAAAAGACAGTTGTAAGCACCCCCATTTAATGGCAGCGCACTTCCTACTTCCGCATATATTTTGCGGTAAAAGAACAACAAAACCGCTACAATAAGTAGTGCAATGGGCGCCAGGCATCCTGCAAAAACAATGGATATCCCTGCAACATAAAGACAGCTTGAACTGATATCATTTCCACAAATACTCGTTGATGTCAATTCGCCCAATTTCTTGGACTCATGCTTTGACAACTCCTTTTCCGGCACCTTTTTTTGGGCCGATATTTTCTCCTTTAATTTCATAGAATGCTCCTTTATTGATCTCAACAAAATTTTACAAAAATAATATCATATCCATCTACATTATTCAATGATTCAGGGCCTGAAAAGCCACACTATTAACCTTTAAATTAAAAAGGCAGGTCCGGAAACTTCTCCATTCGGGCCTACCCACCAAAGGTCATTTAAAATAAAACAATCCTATGTTTTTTGTTACATAAAATCATGTTTAGAGCACTCCTCTAAGTGGTGTTAAAGATAGTTTTAGTCCTTCGCATGGAGACACTAAGTACTACCCCCATAGCAATATAGTTTACTACTAAGGCGGTCCCTCCCTGACTTACAAAGGGGAGAGGGATTCCGGTTACAGGCATTAAACCCATGGCCATCCCGATACTCTCAATAGCATGAAAGGCAAACATCCCGGCAAATCCAACCACAATAAAAGCTCCGTAAGCATCCCTTGAATTTTTGGCAATATAGATAAGCTTGATTAAAATAAAGAAGATAAGGAGAATAACCACCGTACAACCGATAAACCCCAACTCTTCCCCAATGACCGTAAATATAAAATCCGATTCTTTTACCGGAACGGATCCATTCATGTTTTGTATCCCTTTAAATAGTCCCTTTCCTGTCAATTGCCCTGAGCCTATAGCTCTTTTGGCTGCAATGACGTTATAGTCTGCACCGGTGGGATCATTTTTCAAATTCAAAAAAACAAGAATACGGTCTCTTCTGGCATTATTTAATGCGAATATCCAGATAAAAGGAAGTGAAGCCATCAGGGTCCCTCCCATTGCCAAAAGATATTTATAAGGGATACCGCAAATAAATATCATTACAAAAAACATGAACAAAAAAACGAGTGATGTACCCAAATCCTTTTGCGCCAGTACCAATGCGATGGGAAGCCCTGCATACATGCTGAGCTTAATTACATCCTTTCCCTTTAGTCCCTCTTTGATGCGTTCCAAAAAAATGGAAGCAACGACAACAAAAGCCACCTTTGTAAGCTCGGAAGGCTGAAGGCTGATACCTGCAAAATTCAGCCAGTTTCTGTTTCCAAGCTCGTCCCCCGACCCTTTAAAGACGGCCAGTACCATAAGCCCGATACTTCCAATGTATAAAATAATCCCGAATGTTTTAAAATCCTTATAATCAATCGTACTGATGATCATAGAAACAATAATACCGATTCCAAGACAAATAGCCTGCATCATAAACATCCTGGTCCCACCGTCGGATCTTGACATGGAAGCACTTTTTACAGCAATGAGGCCAATGACCGAAAGAGCCAATACAGCGGCAAACAGTATATAGTCAAATCTTTTGATGAGGTTTTCGCTTCTGGTTTTTTCTACGAAATACATAATCCACCACCTTTGCTCCTCCACAACCAAAATTTAGGCCCTTATATAAGAGCCTAAATCAAATCTTTTATCATTATATATTTTTTATATCTTATTACCAAGCGCTAAATTTTAACTTCTATGCGTAAAGATTACATTAAGGACCCGGATTCACTTCATCATCTTTCCGCTCTAGAGAGTCTTCCTCTTCCAAACTCATATCCGCTTCTTCGGCTTTTGGCTCCTCTTCGCGCACCTTGTCCAAAACACCTTCAAACCCTGTGGCAGCAGTACCGCCTTCCGCCAGGGAAAGTGCAGCATTTTTTCTTTTTAAAATAATAAATACAGTAAAGCAAAGGGCAAAAAGAAGACCCAATACCAAGGAAACCCGGATATCCGTATTTCCGATTTTCAAGCTGTCCGTGCGCAGGCTTTCAATAAAAGCCCTTCCGATCCCGTATAAAATCATATAGAAAGCAAATACTTCCCCTTCAAACTTTTTCCTCTTTCTAAACCAAATCAGGAAGAAGAACACACCCAAATTCCATAAGGATTCATACAAAAAGGCAGGATGAACAGGGATATTTGCATCTAATCCGGGCATATTTTGAAGCTCCCTTTGGATAACATCGCCAGTCATTCCCCATGGCAGTGTGGTATTGGTGCCGAAGGCCTCCTGGTTTACAAAGTTTCCCCATCTGCCAATGGCCTGTGCCAAAACAAAGTACGGGATTGTAAAGTCAAAAAGCTTAAAAGGTAGAATTTTTTTTCTCTTTGCTACAAAATAACCGGCAATCAGTGCGCCAATCAAAGCACCGTACAGGGCAATTCCGCCCTCCCGGATGTTAAAGACCTTTATAGGATCATCCTTGTATGCGCTCCAATTGAAGATGACATAATATGCTCTGGCACATATAAATCCTAAGATAGCTCCGGCCAACGCCAGATCAATAATATCGTCCGGTTCGATTCCGTATCTTTTGCTGTGCCTGGTCGCCAGAAATACAGCCAAAGCGAAACCAAAGGAAATAATAATAGCATACCAATAGATAGGCAATCCGAAAATATGAAATGCCACCCTGTCAATACCAAATTCCAACCCCAGTTTTGGAAACTCAATCATTCCAATGCATCCCCCTTGTTACGGCTTTATAACAGAGAGCACCATCTGATCTCTATTAAAGTGATCTCTGAAAACCTCATTGATGTAATCAAAAGTAATTTTATCATACACATCAAAATAGTCAAATATATTTACATCTTTAAAATAAACCGTAATAAACATGTGAGAAATTCTTTCAACTGAATTCAGTCTTTTTATAAACCTTCCGTTCATTGCTTTTTTGATTCTCTCGTAGCTTTCCTTAGAGAGACCCTGTTTTTTTAATTTTTCTATTTCCTCTAAAATCCGGTCCCTTACTTTAGGTGGATTTTCCGATTCCCCGCCAAACATGGAAAAGGCATAGTTTTCTTCAATGGTATAGTCAGATGAGAAGGAATCATTAATGAGCCCTTCGTTATAGAGCGCATTATATAGTCCGGAGCTTCTTCCTACCAGTATTTCAAGTATAATTTTCATGGCAACTTCACGGTTTAGACAATCAATTCCTTTTGAATTGAAATGGACGTCCTTAAAGCCAATCTGGAACAAAGGAGTGGGAACCTCCATCTTTTGCTCTATATAATCCTTATGGATTTTCCTTTCTTCCTCAGGGAAAATTCGCTTGATATCCCCTTTTACATCTTCCCCCTTTATCATTTTTTCAACCTTTTCAAAGACTTCCTTGGGGTCTACATCCCCGACAACCAGGATAACCATATTGGAAGGATGGTAAAAGGTATGGTAACACTTGTATAATATTTCCTTATTGATTTGGCTGATGCTGGGAATGGTGCCGGCAATATCGATTTTCACAGGGTTTTTCTCATAAAATCCGTCCAAAAGGTTAAAAAAGACTCTCCATCCCGGATCATCCTGATACATTTTGATTTCCTGACCGATAATTCCTTTTTCCTTCTCAACGCTCTCATCTGTAAGATAGGGATTTTGAACATAATCCAGCAAAAGTTCGAAATTTTCATCAAATTTATCGGTGCATGAAAAAAGGTAAACCGTCTGGTTAAAAGAGGTGTACGCATTGGGGCTGGACCCCAGCACCGCAAACTTATCCATTACGCTCCCGTCTTTTTGCTCAAAAAGCTTGTGTTCCAAAAAGTGTGCAATGCCGTCAGGAACCTTTGTGGATTCTGTATCCCCGGGAGAGGTGAATTCATTGTTGATGGACCCATAGTGGGTTGCAAAGGTAGCATATTTTTTGGAATATCCCTTTTTGGGAATTACAAATGCCTTGAGTCCGCTTTTATGCTCATAGACATGCATTACTTCATTGATTTTTTTATACTCAATTGTCTTTATATCCATATGAATTCTCCTTTAAGCGTCTTTTGACGTAAGAAAATATACCGTATCAAGTACAATCTTTTTTGACACGTTTACAACATCCTGCTTTGATACTTTCTTTACCTTTTCAATGATGGAATCAAAGTTATCATTGGTATCAGTAATGGATTGGCTCAAATTAAAGTCCACCACTTGGAGTTGGCTGTCTTTTAAGGATTTGATACCCGTCTCAATAACTTTAACGCTGGAATCAAATTCGCTGTCTGATATGTTTCCTTTTTTAATTTCTTCCATTTGCTCCAGCATGATGTTCATTGCCTTTTCTTTGTTTTGCGTTTCGATTCCGCTGCTCATTACCAAAAGCCCTTTGAACTTTTCCAACCGGGCAAAGGCATAATAGGCCAGACTTGCTTTTTCACGCACGTTTTGAAACAGCTTTGAATGCATTCCTCCGCCTAAGATGGTGTTATAAACCAAAAGGTGGTAATAATCGTTATCCTGGGGCATCGTGCCCGTCCTAAACCCAAGACAGAGTTTCCCCTGGTTGATATTCATCTTTTCTACCACTTGGTTGACATCCTTGATTTCCTTATTTTTATGATTGAAGCGGACATCCTTTATTTTGCCCCTTTTCATTTGGAGAAGTTTTTTAATAACCTCTGAAATCCGTCCTTCCTCAACATCACCGGTTATATAAACCTTTACAGGCAGGTTTTCAAGAAAACTCCTGTAGTGTTCAAAAAGACTTTTAGCATCAATGCCTTCAAGGTCCTTTATGGAACCGTATTCATGTATACCGAAGGGCTCGTCACTGCACATTTCTTCAAAGCATTTCTCTACAGCATACTGAACCTTATCATTGACTCTGCTTTCTATGAGCTTTTTAAGGTTTTCACGCTCTTGATCAATATATTCATTCTTAAATAGCCCATTGGTAAGAACCGGCTTTGTAATGATATCTAAAAGAAGGTCAAAGGTTTTTTCAAACAGGTTGGATTTCTCCAAAGTATACCTGTCTGAGACATACTCAACGTAAAACTGTATTACCTGGAGTTCTCCCTTCTTGGACACGCCGCAGTCAAAAGCCGCCCCATAGAGTTCTTCCAGATATAAAGCAATTTCCTGAAAAGTAGGAAACTTCTCGGTCCCCCGTCTTAACACTGCCGGAAGCAAAGCATTTTTCGCCGCATTTTCCCTGCTTAAATTATCAAGAAAAAAAATATTAATGGTGTTGGTCTTAAATTTTTCCATAGGAACCCTATAAACCTCAATTCCGTTTTGTGAGGCAAAGAGCTCTGCCCGATCCTCTAATAGATTTCTAACCATTTCATCCTTCCTTTCGATCTTTTTTATTATCTCCATTGGTTTGACTCATATCTTCTTTAAAGCGGTGCATCCATTTTAAAATCATATTAATATTTAACAAATTTTACTCCTAAAAATCAATTTTTACACTTATAGTATAATAAAAAAACTATAATATATTCAATATATGGAAGCCAGGAAATGATATAATTTATAGACACTATCCGGCTTAATTTTACCACTTTATGCTAAGAAATAACAGATATTCATAAAAATTACGCATGTAACGATCAAAAGCCGGATAATGCAAAAAACCACTGGGGGAATAAATGTTGCCCCCAGCGGCTTTTCATAACTATAATTTTTAATTCAATTTAATACTTTACTTGTTCAAAAACCTTAAACAGAAATTTAAAGAACTCAGATATTGCTTTCGCATGGGAACTTCCCAGTACTTTTACCGTGTTTGACTGCTCAACCGTCATATTTTTAACACCTGCGGCATTGAGGAGTCCATTTCCGCTTGCTACCATCTTTTCTCTTGCTACATAGAGATCCATAATACTGGCACCTGCCGATCCCAGCCTTCCGGCTACTTGCAGCGCATTGGCCGCGTTCACGATTTTGGCGGCCCCTGTAGTCAGTGAATAGGATGCCTTTGCAATATTCATCACGTCATTGGTAAATGCTATGAGGCTTGCCCCCATGGAGATCAATTTGCCTGAGTATTCATAAAGATCTATGGCACCATCTATCATATCCCCGTCATATCCGCTTGCAATAAGGTCTATAGCCTGATAACGCATTTCAAAACCCGGTTTAAAAAACGCGTCTATAATCTTAACGGAAAGAATACCAAAGCCTACATGAGTGAACATAATACTGGACAGTATCTGCCATATGCTGACAGGTGCGCATAAACCGGCAACCGAGAAGAATTTTCCTGAAGGATCTATGTAGTCAACCGGATTGCTCTTGCAGTATAAATACCGGTGCAAACTTTCCGGTTCGTAAATGGATCCGGGCCATGTATCCATTGTGAGGAAACGTCCTGTCGCAGGATTCATATATCTTGCCCTTAAGTAGTAAAACCCTATGTTGGCATCGAATTGCTCTCCCGCAAAAAGGAACTGGTTTTCGGTATCTCCGGTTTTCGAAGTCAGGTTTCCAAAGGCATCATAGGTGTAGGTATCGGTTATATCCGCATGTGCATCCGTCAAAGCACGTGTACTTCCAAGGCCGTCATAATGATAGAAGCTTGTTTTACCGCCTCTCATTTGACTGATTAAATCGTCCCCTATGACATAGGATGCAATCAAGTTGCCACCCGCATCCCTTTCCTCCAGCACCTGCGCATTTACCGTATTTTTATCCGCCAGATAGGATACCTTATTTCCGTTAACCGTCTTTTCAATCCTCACTCCATCGATATCATAGGCGTATTGGATATGGGAAGCCGATGCCCCGGTTGTCTTCACATCAGTGAGCCTGTTTTGCGAATCATAGGTGTAGCTTGCTGTCTCATTGGTTCCGGTTTTGGACAGGGTATTTCCGTTTTGATCGTAAGTATAAAGAATGTCCCCTTCGGACATAAGCCTGTCGTTATCATCATAGGTATAGTTTATAGCCGTTCCGTTTTCTGACTTTTTCAGCCTGTTTCCGACCGCATCATAAGTATAATCAATTTCCTTAAGGCCTGCTGCCGGATCATTGATTTTTTCCTTAGTCAGCTTGTATGTGTCATCATAAGCATACTCTACAGTTCTCCCGCTATTTTCAACTACTTTTATTCTGTTTCCTGCCGCACCTAGTGTATAATCATAGGAAGACAGGATATCACCGGAAGGCTTTTTATTGACCAACCCGATCAATCTATTTAGCTTATCGTATTTGTATTCGGCGTAAGTTCCGTTGCCATAAACAACACGTTCTCTATTCCCTACCGAGTCGTAAGCATATGTTGTGGCCTTTCCATCCGGGGCTGTGACCGATGAAAGTCTGTTCAAAGCATCATAGGCATACGCAGTGGTTCCCGATGGTACTGTTTTGGATACCAGGTTACCTGCGGCATCATAGCGGTAACTGATACTGGTTCCATCCGGCTTGATTTCTTTTAAAAGCCTGTCTCTTAAATCATATTCATAGCTTATTGTTCCGCTTTTGTCCTTCGCAGACTTTCTTTTACCTGTTTTCGTATAGGTATAGACCTCTTCACTTCCGTCCGGCAGAATTTTTTTGGTCATCCTGCCATTAACATCATACTCGTACTTTAATGTTTTTCCATTAAAATCAGTATAGGATAGTATGTTCCCCCCGGCATTATACTGTATAGCCTCGGACATCCCTATGGGCAGCATTTTCTTTATCTTGTTTCCTAAAAAGTCATATTGAAATTTTGTAGTATGTCCGTTGGCATCGGTTTGAGCATTCATATTTCCCATAGGATCGTATGCATAAGCGGTAATGCCGCCCATTGCATCTATCACCTTTACAAGCCTTCCATATCCATCATACTCAAAAAATGTAGTTTTGCCCGCAGGGTCGGTTTCGGATATCTTTCTGCCTTTAGCATTATAAACAGTGCTAAAGGTTGTGCCATCCGCAAACTGCCTTTCATATTCCTTGCCCTCGGAATTATATTTATATTCGGTAACATTTCCTTTTGCATCTGTCATTTTCACCCGATTTCCCGAAGCATCATAACCGTAGGTTGTGATATTTCCAAGTGCATCCTCCACCGCGGTATTTCGGTCTGCCGCATCATAAGTAAACTTGGTGGCATTTCCGTCTTCATCGATTTTCTTAACCAGTCGGCCCTTTAAATCATATTCATTTTGCGTAAAGCTCTGATCCGGATATATTGTCTTAAGCAAACGTCCCAACTTGTCGTAAGCGTACTGTTCGGTCCTTCCGGCACGGTCGGTGTACGAAAGCTTTCTTCCCTCCGCGTCGTAAGTGTAGGTCTCTTCGGTATGATCCGGGTAAAGGGTCTTAGTGAGATTACCGTAAAGATCATATTCATATGCTGTACGATTGCCTAATTTATCGATGGCAGCCTCTTTCTTCCCAACGGAATTATATAGAGTTTGAGTGACATTTCCATACGGATCGGTGGTTTTGATCAATCTATTGGCCTTGTCATAAACATAGGCATATGTAACTTTTTGCTCTCCTTGCGGAGTTTTCATTGTCAGAGTCTTAGACGTTTGATTTCCGTTTCCGTCATAGGTATAATCGGTCACATTTCCTTCCGGGTCGGTTTCCTTCACTTTATTCCCTGACAAATCATAAGCATAAATAATCTTTTTCCCTTCCGGATCCAAAACCTCGGTCAGATTTCCCCTTACATCATAGGTATACTTTGTTGTCTTTCCCAGTGAATCAACGGTTGAAGTCAGGTTCCCCCTCAAATCATATGTGTTTTTGGTTATATTTCCTGATGGATCCTTTATTTCAAGAATTCTGCCATTTGCATCATATAAGTATTCGGTTTTGTTACCCAATGCATCGGTTTTGCTGGTTATTCTGTTTTCCACATAGGTAAAACTTGTCTTATTACCCAGCGCATCGGTTTCCGAAAGCTTATTTCCTGTAGAATCATACGTATAGCTCTTTTTGGAACCCAAAGCATCTGTCTCTTCCAGGATATTGCCATTGGTGTCGTAAGTCAGGGTGGTTATGTTTCCAAGGCGGTCTTTAATCACTTCTTTGCTTTCATCCGTATGGTGCTGGTATTCGATTTTATTTCCATCCCCATCCACACATGCAATAAGTCTTCCTTCATCATCATATATATTCTTTGCAAGTTTCAAGCCCCTAGGATCCACAAACTCTATTAGGTCATGCCGGGAATTATACTTAAATCTGGTTATACTACCCGTTTGATCGGTCACCGATACAAGATCGCCATAGAAGTCATAGGCATAACTTATTTTCGCTCCCATCGGGTCCGAAACCTCTGTAATACGACCCTGGTCATCTCGTATAAACTTCACGCTTTTCCCAGCTGAATGGGTAATTCCGTCCTTGCTAAAGGTCAGCTGATTGCCATTAATGTCTATAATCCTTTCCAGACCCGTGTTTTGATTGATAATATAAACCGTACCGTCGCGGGTAGTTAACTTATACGTATCCGGATTGTATACGGCATAATCGGAATCGAAAAGCTGCCCTGGCTTAACCCAGCAAAGATTATCTGCTACAGCTTCAAGCTGGGAATATGTACCCGGTTTCGGGACAAAAGACACTGTTGTCTGCTGGATAGGGACGACGGAATTGGCGTTGGGGTTTACCGTCATCTGAAACTTATCGGTACGTCCATCAGGATAGGTAACCGTAATAATGTGCGGCATCGTCTCTTTAAGGTAGTTCGTACCGAATGCCCCTCCTACCTTGCTTTGCTGCCAAAATTCCCCCGGAACACAGCTCTCCTTAAGTACAATATTGCTTACTCCAAGATTCCATGAAACACCAAAATCTCCTTTTCCCTTGTCTCTGCTGTCATAGGTGCGGGAAACGGTAATAGGAATCCCTGAAAGAGGCAAATTAACATCAACAAAGCTCATGCTGAAGTTTCCTATCTTCATTTCTCCGTCAATCTCATAAGTTCTTATGACATACCTGGCATTTCCGCCTTTATCTTCTGCTGTCAGCCTGATATCATAAAGCCCATTTCTTAAGAGACTTGGATTTAGCTTTCCAAGGACACCGTTTGTCACAGACCCCGTTCCTCTTGCAAACTCAATATATTCATTTTTATCCTTCACAGAATATTCCAGTTTATAGCATACCAGATTATCGTCACTGGCAGTTCCTGTTATGTCCGTAGAGGCCGTGATAACGCTGCCTTCTGCCGGCAAGCTAAAGAGTACGGTCGGGGGTGTAGTGTCGCCATCCCCGATATATTTTATCTCCATACTGCTGTAGCCCTCATTTTGTGATGCATCCAGGGCGGCAGCTTCAATCTTGAATATTCCCGGCATATCGGATTTATATTTGAAAATGCCAGAATCATTCAAGGTAACCGGAGTCCCATTAATGGATACGTTTTGGAACACGATCCCTACATTATCCGATGCCTCCACAGCAATTGAAACTTCTTCCCCAACTTTTAGCCGGGTTGAAGTTGCTATGATTTTCACTTGAGGCCGTATCACATCCGCTGACGGTACAGGTGTTACGGATGGTGTGGGTACCGGTGTATTTGTAGGTGTTACTGTGGGCGTTGCCGTAGGTGTTACTGTTGGTGTATTTGTTGGTGTTACTGTAGGGGTATTCGTAGGGGTTTCTGTAGGGGTTTCTGTAGGGGTTTCTGTTGGCGTTGCTGTGGGTGTTGAAGTAGGTGATGCAGTCGGCGTTGGTGTATTTGTCGGTGTCTCAGTTGGTGTGGTTGTGGGAGTTTCTGTTGGTGTATTTGTCGGTGTTGCTGTAGGTGTATATGTTGGCGTATATGTTGGCGTATTTGTTGGTGTTGGTGTTGCTGTTGGTGTTGCTGTTGGTGTAACCGTCGGTTTTGGCGTTGGTGTGTTGGTTGGTTTGGGCGTATTGGTAGGTGTGACCGTAGGCGTCGGCGTAGGCAGCACAACCCCCTTTGTGGCAATAATCCTGACAGCCGGCTGGCTGTATGCCCCTTCTTTATCCTTCACCCTGAGCATCAATATAAAGTCTTCATTTAAAGGTAGTGTATCCGGAAGCTCCCCTTCGGTCCAAACCGAATCCTTGATGTTCTTCCATTGATACTCGTAAACAACAATTCCCTTATCAACTTCATTTATATGGTCAGGATCATAGCAGCTTTCTGTCACACTGGTTAAAAAGGAAGTTTTATCATTATTTAGAGTGATGGATACCTCCATGTCCGCAACAGGTTTTCTATGTACCGTAAGTGTTTTTTCGGTAAGTGCCTCATCGGACCATTTTCTGAATTCATTGAAGCGGTCATCATTACCAACCGGGTTATCCTTGGATTGGGTAGATATCTTATATTCCCCTACCCAGTCAAACACCGTTACAGGACTCAGTTGGGCTATTCCGTCAAAATCCGCTTTCCCGGTATTGGTTTGGAAAACTGCAGGGTTATGAATATACCTCCACCTTTCTTCATATTGATGATCCTTTTCCCTATCGGTATACTTTTTGGCATACCGGATTTCATGTCCTTGTTCGAGATAGGTAGAAACCGTATAATCCTTCTCATTCACTTTATTAAAAATATAATTTTCCAGGTCGGTCATGGCAGTTTGAACGTCTGTGTTATCAAGGTAGATTCCGTTTCCTGCCGTACCTTTGATTACAGCCTCATACTGGGCCTTGTTAGCTGATGTACCTAATCCGGCAAATTCCACAGAATGCTTTAACAAACTTGAAACAACTTGGGCCGTCTTTTCCCCTGAATTTAACTCCTGTATTTCTTCATCACTTAAGTTGACTACCAGTCTTTGGGCATCGTTTCTCCAGTTGGGCTGAGCCAAAACCTCCGCCAGACTCTTTCCAACCACGGTTGTCATTACAATGTCCTTGAATGTAAAGTACGACATTTGCGCGCAGCTGTGGCTTGCATGACTTATAATAGGACCAAATCCGGAGCCGTAGTCGCTCTTGGGCAGGATATAATTGTTTATAACCAATCTTCCATTATCCCAAAGACTCACTGAATTGGGATCCACAACAATTTTCAAGCTGTGATTTTCATAAGGGTCTTTGATACTGAAGGTGCTAAGCTTCTTACCGGCATTTTCTACAAGATTATACTTCCCATTCCTGAAGTCAGTTAAATTGACACCGGATAACTCATCCAGTTTAATCCCAGCACTGGTAATCAAAACACAATATCCGCTTAATTTATTATTTACAATAGATGCATTAAAAAGGAATCCACCGCCTTCCATACTGTGCCAGTCCGTTTGATCCCTTTTCACCTCAAAGGTAAATGTTTTTTGTGTCTTGTTGGTGTCCGGCACAAAAAGGAAATCCTTATAAGGGAGCACGGTGTAGCCCACCATCTTGATATCCTTCCCGTTTATTGTAATGTGATTAGGCAAGGATACGGAGCCGTAGGGTTCCTTATAATTATAATGGTCATAGGTCTCCCAACTAAAAGAATCACTGGCTGTAATGCTTTGAGTGGAAATTGTGGAAATTCTGGCGTCAATCCCGTTATCCGCTGCCTTTTTCCTAAAGTTTTCAATTGCCGCGGAAAAATCGTTAATTTTGCCAGCCTCAGCCTTACCGACTGTAAATACTACATCCAGCTTTTTAGGCTTTTCCAAATTGTAAGAAACCTCCGGGGAAGTATTATCCACCATAAAGGTCTTTTTATTCAGGTCTTTAGATAAAGTATCCGCCTTCTGATAATCCTCTTCAGTGATAAATTGGGATAAGGTTTCCGAATCAAAACCTTCGGTCACTTCCAGTTCTGCCTGATACCGTCCAACCCGGTTTGTAGCCAGTATCACCTTTTGACCTTCACCACTCTCCAAAGGTTCAAACATTTCATCTTCAAAGCTTCCGTCGTTATTGGAATCAAACCTTACTTTCCATACCTTCTTTGCGATAGGATCCCCGTCCTTCGAGGCGCTTAAATCGAGAAACTCAACTTCAGCTTTATTCTCGTTGTCAGGGTTTCTCATAAAGGTAGGATTTACTTTAAAATCCGCTACCGGTTTTTCATCCGCAGCAATAACAATGGTTTTTTCTGTCGCAGCCAAATCCTTGGAATTCGCTATTTTAGCACGCACGCTATACTTTCCGGGCTTTTTGAAGAGGAGCTCCTTAGTAAAATATGTAGACTTTTCATTATCTATCTTAATATCGCTTTTCTCTATCCCCTCTGTAATGGGTGTTATATCCCACTCGGTCTTTTCAGGGAGAATGGGATAACTTGCTGAAGGAGAAGTGCTGGAAGACACGTCCAGGACCACCTTCCGGTTTTGTTTCAAGTTCCCGGTTACCTTTAATAGAATATTCGGCTTTGTTACTTCCACAATCGGTCCTCCCGGTATGGGAGCAGGTGTTGGTGTGGATGTGGGCGTCGGTACAAATGTAGGTACCGGTGTGGAGGTAGGTGTGGGTAGCGGAGTTGAAGTAGGTGCAGGCGTTGGTTCAGGCAAATCAACTGCACCGGGAATCGGTTCCTTTGTACTTTCTTCTAGAATTTCCAGCTTCTTAAGTATAATATCCAGCATTTTTACTGCTTCTGCCCTGGTTACAATCTTAGCAGGTTTAAAGGTTTTATCCGGATATCCTTTAATAACCTCATGGGATGCCAATATTTTGATGCTTTCTGAAGACCAATTAGGAAAACTCTCTTCATCACTAAATTTGATCCCAGTCCCTCCCTCAAACATGGGAACATTTAAAAGCCTTTGTGAAAAAACTGCCACTTCCTGTCTGCTCATTTCACTAAATGGTTTAAAAGAGCCGTCGGGAAAACCTTGAATATACTTTTTCTCTGCCGCAGAAGAAACTTCCCTGTAAAACCACTGCCCCGGCTTCACATCGGTATATGCACTCTTTGCTTCCGGATTAGCGCTATTTAATACTCTGATTACCATCGCAGTAAACTCTGCTCTGCTAATCAGTTTATCCGGGTAAAAAAGATGATCTTTATATCCCTTCACCCAGCCTTTTAATCGAAACTTCTCAATGGAATTATATGCCCAATGCCCTTTTATATCCGGAAATCCTTTATTTAAATCTGTTTCCGGATTTTCCCCTTTTACTCCTGAAACTGCAAAGGAAACTTGAGTAAAAAGCAGGACAAAAATAAGCACAATGGATATCACCCTTGCGTTCGTTCTCATTTTAGAACTCTCCCCCCTATTAATCCTATACGGTGTTAACACCTATCTTAATTTATGTCTATATAAACATAATTCAAGAATTCCTAAATATAGAATTATTTATATGCGTGGCAGTACTCGTTTTACATTGAAATTTTAGCGCATTTCCGCACCCAATAGATTCTATACTTAATAAATTCTTTCATTATGATAATAAAATTGCATATTCCGCATAATTATATCCAAACTTCACCGTTCAATAAAGTGCTAACTTTTTTCACCTAAATTTGAAAAGGGGTGATATTTTATCACCCTTTTTTCAAATTGAATATATTAAAGTATAAAGGCTTCAACCTTAATGCTTTAATATATAGAATATTTCAACAATTAAATTTCTAATCTACCACCATCAAAGGCCTTTGTCCCTAAAAAGGCTATCCTGTTTTATTGCACATGATATAAGTTACTCCCCTTAAACAATTGGCCAATATTGGATAGTAAATAGCAAAATAAACAATAGATTTCTCATGAAATTTTTTGTAAAATTTCATTATCGGTTAAATTAAACCGTTTTAATTTTTTAAGTATGATTACGTTTGCGCATTATCTGTAAACATACTATTTTGAAGAAATATAAAACACACTATAAGCTTACATACTGAAATATGTAACCGTTATTACTTTAACTGACACATTTTTTCGTTTTGCAAAATTATTCGGTGCAGCACAAGGGTTTCTTACTTGTGAATGATTATTGTGTCAAGTTTTTAAAATGCATTCTCATATATTCCAAATACAGGGATAGGCTGATTCTCCTATTTCGCCTATCCCACCTTTTTTTAATAATTTATGTTTTTAATATAATATTCATAACATTCCCAAACAAGGGTAGATTTGTTTGCATTGTCTGCCCGCAATTTTCCAACAATTTGTTACTCTATATAAACCGAGATCATCGCTTTGCATAAAAATATAACATACTTATGATGAAAAGCAATTGGCACATGACAGAATTGATAACCAGAGCAAACCACCTTTAGGAAAGACATATGTTAATAAGTACAAGGCAATTGAAGTACGAAAAATGTATACATGTATATCATTTTTCGTATTCAATATAAAACATTTTCAAAACCACACACACCTTTATTTCATTAAATATCTCTACCGGCTGAAACCAAATTTGCCAGCAAACCGGCCATATAGAGATTATTCACATGCTCACGGCACAGTAATCAAATCTATTGACTGCCTATTTTTATAGTGCATTAATTTCCCTTGTGCCAAGCAACTGCTCAATGCTTTCGAAATAACCTATATATAATATAGGATTAAGATTTATGTTAATAGGAGGTTTTTTGAATGTTAAAAAAGACAAAGCCCATGAAACAAATTCTGGCCGTTTTTCTTTCTGTTTTTCTTATGTTATCCATTCTTTCTGTGACAGGTTCTGCTGATGCACCTTTATGGAAAGTAAATACCCCATATTCGGTTGGTAATTTAGTATCCTATAACGGAAGTGAATACAAGTGTATTGTAGCCCATACTTCCCAAGCCGACTGGTCTCCGGAAGCCGCTCCTGCCATATGGGAAAAAGTAAGTGCCGGGCCTACGAATACACCGGCTCCTACCAACACACCTACTCCGACAAAACCGGCTTCAAACACTTCAACACCTACAGTTACACCTACCCCAACCCAACCGGGGGTATCCTACAATACCCTTTCCGGTTTTATTGAACCTGATTTTTCTTTTACAACCGAAGAGGCTCCCCGTTTAAAGGCCGGATTTAAGCTGGAAGTTGCAGATACCGAAATTTCAACGCAGACAAACGAAAATGGTTATTTTACTTTAAATATTCCCAAAAACCTTACCGTTTGTACGATAAAAATCAGCAAACCGGCTTATTTGTTAAGAGAAATAAAAAACATATCCATCAATTCAAGTTTGGCGCTATCCTCCCAAAGTTCCCCCTTAGCCATGTGGGCAGGGGATTTGTTGGTAGACCAGGCAATCAACATGTCTGATATCCTTGAAATCGTTAATGTGTTCAATAGCGTTCCCGGTGACGGTAAATACAATGAAATCTGTGATTTAAACCTTGACAAGGCAATTAATATGACGGATATCACCATTCTTATAAAGAATTTTAATAAGGCTACAGCCGATTATCCGCCAGTTGTCCCTACAGCTACTACACCTCCAACCACTGAAACACCGACTCCGACGCCTACAACTACCTCCGCTTCTACACCGACAACCATACCTACCCAGGAACCGGGAGACAGTTCGGGAGAACTAAACGTAACTTATACTACAGTAAGCGAAACAAGCTCAACTTACACAGGAAAAATGATAGTAAAAAACCCCAACAGCAGTTATGCTTGGAACGGGACCTTCTTTGCTATTTGGAACTTTGAGTTTGACTGCTCCTCCAACATTACCAAAGCAAATACTCCTGGCGGAAGTGTTATTGTAAGCAAGCAGGGAGATATTGTAACCTTTGATCTTGGATATCAAAGCCTATTCCCCTATGGTAAATCGGTGGAAATCACCATTGAAGCGGAAAAAGCCGGCACAAAGTTATTCCCTCAAAACTTCAGACCCAATTATGTTAGAGGAAAAGACATTGTTTACCCTCAATATCAGAGCCTGCCCTCTTCATGGAAAAAGGGCAAGACAGACCTTAAAGCATCCGATTTGATCTTCAATGAACAGGATTACTACAAACAGGATGTCGGACCTGTCACCGATACATTTATCATGTACAATCCTCCAAGTAAAACACAAATATTAATAGGTGAACCTCGAAACGTAGGTTATCCTGTAAATTTAGCCAAGGAAACCAGAATAAGAATTCCCAATTCATATGTAGGTATGGGGCTTGCCTTTGCTTTCGAACAGTTTAAGATCAACCCCAACTATATCAGTGCATTGGGAACCAAGGAAAACTGGACCTGCGGACTTGTACCTGCCGATCCGGGTTATCCGGGAGTTCCCATTGAATTAGACGGAAAACAGTGGAACTGGCCTATTCAGCTTGAGCATCCGGACGGTCCGTTCCAGCAGGAATCCCCCAATTTCAATGAAGCGGCAAAGTTCTTCCCGGACTACTTCCCGCCAAATCCTCCTCATGGTAACTATGTTAAGGTTTCAAGCGATATGAAAAATCTGAATTGGATTAGTGCTCCCATTTCATCTGCCATTAGTACAACAGTAACCAGGGAAGTATTAAACGCAGCAAAAGATGTAAATTACAATGAATTTTTAGCCAAAGCCAAGGACCCTATCGCGGAATTTACCATTGTAACCTTTGCGTATAACAGAGGTCTGGGCTCCCTTTATGAAAGAAAACTTTTTACAACCAATAGAGAAAAGGCAATAAACTCGACAGATATATGTACAGATTTCAATATGGGCGGATTTGCATCCCATATTCCAACAGTTCATGCAGTTACGAAAGCTATGAACGATGCAGTAGAATACAGGTACAATCCTGAACTGAGCTGGAGTGACATGGAAGATTTCTTCAAGTCTTTGAGGAAATTCTATGCCAATGGAGTTCCCTCGGACGCTGAATGGAATGCCATGATTGAAGATGTGCACCGTGCATTTAATGTACTTGCAGCGCACTGGGGCAAGGATACCGTATCTTACAGATATGACTTCCTCACACTCCTTAGGGTTGCCAAACAGCATTTACCGAAGCCTTTTAACCCTAGACCTACAAGTGATCAGTGGTACTATATTGTTAAAAATGCGGCACCGTAATTTCGTTAGATGATAAAAGGGATCTCCGAAATCATTCCCGGAGATCCTTTTTTATTATCGGAATTATAGTCATTTTTTGTCCAGCCTGCAAATATGCTCGTATTTTCAGTATATAAAGATTTAAACCATAATATTTTCCTTATGTATAGTCAACATTTATGTTCTTATGTTAATATAAGGATGAAATATTTTTGGAAAGGAAAAGTTTAAAATGAAAGATCTTGATGTTTTGATTCCCAGAAATGCCCGCATTACTCGAGGTAAGCTGCTTTTAATTACTTTCATCGGCATTTTTGTGCTTTTAGAATTATTTGCTACGTACAGCAGATTTGCAATCCGTGGAACAGATGCCTTATTCTCCAGTGCAATAAGGATTTCACTCACAGCACTTTTAATGTATAAGACATATAGAGGAAATAGAGGGGCAAGAGTTATTACAGTCATTCTGCTCGGCTTATCAATTTTATTCTCATTGGCTTTTTGGGATGTTGTATTTAATAATTTCAATCTTGCAAGTATGTTTACTTTGGCTGTTCTCATTTACTATGGTGCCTTTATTTTTCTTCTTACCCTTTCCCCTTCAGTAAAAGAATTTTTATTGATTCAAAGAAATGAAGAAAATCCTGCGATTTTTAAAAAGTATGACCTGGAGGAAGGAAGAGATTGGATTTGGACATGGGGAGGCAGATTCTTCGGATACTTAGAAGGAGAATACTTATGGTCCTACACTGGAAAGAACATTGGAAAGATTTCCGGTAATGATGTATATAACGCATCCGGTGCTTACATAGGGGAAATTTGTTATCACCGTCTGGTTACAAACCTAAATAAAAAGTCACTGGGAAAAACCGGCTACCACAACTTCGATTCTAAATCTCCAGTCCCCAAAGCGCCGGATATCCCCGGCTATGATCTTGTTGATGGGTTCGAAGATTTTCCGAAGCTTGAAGATTAGGGAAAACACAAATAAATCAATTTATAATAACAAACCATTGGCAATGCATGTTGTATCTTTAACAAATCTATGCCCTTGCCAGTGGTTTATTATTATAAAACCTCTATAATTATTTTGGTTTTGTAGCCCTTTCCAAAAAATTCAGGTATTCTAATGCATCCTCCGAGCTTTCCCCGCAGAGTTCATTAGATGGTTTTAATCCTAAACATACCCTGGGCCTTTCCGGTTTTCCAAATATTTTACACCGGTTATCCAGGGTCAATTGTATACACCGTACGCCGGCCGGTTTTCCTTCCGGCATACCGGGGATCGGTGAAGAAATAGAAGGTGCAATACAGCAAGCGCCGCATCCAACTCTGCATTCCATAGGCTACTACTCCTCTGTCTACAATTTATAAACCATTCTGCTTTCTTAAGTCATCCAAAAAACATTGGTTTCAAATAATATTATTTTATTTAAACATCTTTTTCCTGTCAATTACCATCTGTGTGATATATTTGATTAAATATGCCCATCCGCCCCCCCTGCCTACAGCACACTACTTTCATTTTTGCACTACCTGTGTTATGATTATTAAGGATAAATTTAGAAGATTGAAGCTCCCGATATAGACGCATATGAGCTGGTTTCAGGCCATACGGATTTTTCCTTATTGGAAGATTAGTAAAATATAATTTTAGTGGGAATACTATAAAAATAAGTTAATTATTAAGCCTTGGAGGGTCTTTTATTATGAATAATATGACAAAAAGCAACTTTAAATTTACAGCTATTTTATACTTCACTGCTTCAGTACTCTTTATCATCTCTGCAGTGAACTCAATTTCAAAAAATAATACAACATCCTTTGCAGCATACCTCTTACTAGGTGCTCTATCAATCTACTTGGCAATTAAAAGGTGGAAATCCTAATTATTTCCGCATAAAGGCTTATTCCCCGCCTCTTGAAAAATCACCGGCAAAGGAAAGACGTGCAACGATTACCTTTAAGTGCCTGATAAATGCCTTATCTTCTCTAATCAGGCTTAATCCGATCCTGTAGCTATTATCCACCGGTACACAGTACATTACCTCACATTTTACCTCATAGGGAAGCTGATCTAAGTTTATATAGATATAAAGGACGGATCCTTTCTTGATTTCCTCCTCACATACAGCACCTATTCCTCCCAAGGATATATCAAACATATTGAGTATAACAGGTTTAGCCAGCTTTTTAGGCTCCGCTTGCATATTTTCAGATAAGCAGCTGCATTCTATACGCTGTATATACCTTACCCTGACATACCTTCTTTTCTCTGTCAACGCTTCTTCATCAAGCTTTTTATCAATTTCAGTTTCGTTCCCCCAAATCTTATTGCCTGTGGTTCTTTGTCTCAGTCCTAAAGGTTTACTGTGCTTATTTTTGGGAGTTTCATATATGGATTTATCTTGTGATTGTTTCTCTTTATGATCTTTTCCAATGGTTATCCTGTTATCTGCCATATATCTTCTCCCTACCATGCTTCATTTGGCTGCGTTTAAATAAACAGAATTCATTTTGACATTCATAAAAAAATAAGATAACTTTTTTATAAAGAGGCATATATATCTAAGAAATTAAAAATTCTATCACGTTCTGCTTTCACAGCCGTCCTCTGGTATTGGTCCGACACAACGCAAGATTTCAGTGTTTTAAATAGCCGAAGGTAAAAGATATTTTCATAACAAAGCAATTTATGGAAGTGTATATGATGAAATCAAATGATCTATTAATACTGTACCATAATTTTAGACAAATTCCAATAGAACAACAAAAAAGCTCCTTCAAAAAAAGAAGCTTATTCATTTGGAGTCAGAAAGTATGAAAAACTAGAAGTTATTTATATTGTATGCTTTATTACTAAATTTGTTCCTTGTATTTTTGTTTTATTTCTGTGCTCCAAGTCTCTTTCCTAAAATTTCATTCAATTCAGCTCCAAAGTTCCTTTCAACCCTTCCGCTATACTTTTTATCAATTTATTCAATGTTACTTTCCCCTGGTTTCCGAATATCAGAACAGTTACATCGCCACCTGCCGCTTGCTCAAAAGATATTTTTATACTCTGGTTCTCAAGAATCCCTTTTAAGATTTCTGCCGTTCCTTTTATGATTTCCCTCTCCATATCAACAGATCCATTTTTATCATTCTTCCAATCTATATTATTATTTTCAACGGATAAAGGTGTAGATAAAAAAAGAGACCAACTCGAAAGGAGCCAGTCTTTGTAGGGGAGTTATACTTATTTATTCTCTCTATATATCGGGAATATTTTTCACATCTTTACAATTCTTTTGTATTTAAACCCTTACTTATATTGTTAACTCAAAAGTTATATAGCTAGTGCCTCGTAACATAATTCTTTTCTAAGGTATGCGAGGCACAAATAGAGGAAGTGCATTTTTAGCACTTTGAAACTTAAAATTTGTTGTGTTAAAAAGCACTAGATCTTTGAAATATGATGCTTAATCTATCCAAACTTTGAAGTACCTTAAGTCTGTATATTTAAAATAAAAATATTGTATTACTTTTAAGTAATCCGTTATACTGTATTTACTCCAATATAGGAAGGGTGAACTTTTTTGATTTTCTTTATTAAATTTATTTATCAAACTTTTTTACTTCCTCCCGGCATTCTGATAATTTTTATTTTTGCTTTTTCCCTATGGCTTCTTTATAAAAAACATATAAAAATCGCTAGAGTCCTGCTGATATTTTCATTTTTGTTCTACCTATTCACTACGCCTTTCGTCGGAGACCATTTGATAAGGTCTCTGGAAAAACAGTTTACTCCTCCTTCTAACCCCAACGGTGATGTGATCATTATGCTAGGAGGCGGAGCAACTTTGGATACACCCTCCGTCAATGGCTATGGCCATCTTTCCGGCTATGCGGCAAACAGATTACTGACTTGTGCGCAGCTTTACAATAAACTAAAGGTCCCTGTCATTATAACCGGTGGTCAAGTAATGGACGTAACAGGACCCGAGGCAAAAATATGTAAAACGATTCTGCTAGGACTTGGTATACCGGAGGATAAAATTTTGCTTGAAACCAAAAGCCTCAACACAACACAAAATGCCGAGTTTACCAAGAAAATTTTAGAAAACCAGGGATTCCGAAACCCTATTTTGGTTACCTCAGCTTTTCATATGGCCAGGGCTGTACGCCAGTTTAAGAAGGTTGGAATTGAAGTCCTTCCCTATCCGACGGATTACCAAGTAAATATTCATTCCTCCTTCCGGTTTTCTGATTTTGTTCCATCTGCTCAAGCACTTACCAATGCACACTTGGCCTTAAAAGAATACATCGGAATCCTTGCAGTAAAATGGTACTAAGTGAATAAAAGAATTAATGTTTCATCCCCAAGCTAAATTTACTATATAGTAAATTAGATCCATATTATACAATAAAAATAATTTATTCGTATATGTGGTAATTATATGTTTTATTGTATATAATATATTGTTAGAAAGGGGCTGAAATGATAGATGCAAAATGAGGTCATTCGAGCTACAGGTGAAATTGTAAAGGGAGTTATTGAAAACGAAAGTGTAAAAATCGGTTTTGAAAAAACGCCTGAAGGGGATGTCAATATTGTGTTACATGGTGTTGGAGGTAAAGTAACCTTAAAGGGATTAATTAAAAGTATTAAAAATAATTTGAAAGATGACTAGTAGTCTGTAACGTAATTTTTTTCTAGGGTATGCGAGGCATAAACAGATGAAGTGCTTTTTTAACACTTTGAAACTTAAAATTTGTTGTGTTAAAAAGCGCTAGAATCAATAGATATCTTACACCCGCCATTTACATATTTGTTATACCCTTCTTTTTAATTTCTTTATTCTAAAACCAATTATATCTTCTCAACAATAAAGCATATGGTTCTTTACCATATGCCTTTTATAATAAATTTCTCCCCCAACAATTCAAATATCTCAATATAGATTCTTTGCATTTCTTACCATTTAAATCAAATAAAATAGGGTTTACTTCCCCCACTCCGTATAATATAATTTAAGTATATTAAGTATAAAGTAATTAGCTATTTGATGGCAAAAATATTCAAATAATCTTTTCTTTTATTTCTTTGATTGATAAAATTTCCCATTTTAAAACAACAGTTTTTTATGATCTGCCTATTTCTTTTTTTCATAAAATTTAAAAGGAGTGTGTGATGAATGAAAGCAAGCCTCTTTCACAGTCTAAAGTTTAAAATCCTTTTCCCCACTTTGATCTTGCTTTTAATAGGCTTTTCTATTATAGATATCTATGTCTATTACAAAGCGAAGAATATAATTGTCAGTGAAATTGAAAAGACTGCCCAAGCAAAGACTGATAAACTTATAACGGAAATTGAAGGATATCTATCAACATGGAAATCTGAAATAGAAGTTTTGTCTACCAACGATTCCATAAGAGCCTTGAATATGGAAAAATTCAAAGAACTTGTGAATTCAAAAAAAGAAACCTTTGATATTTATGAAAAACTTTTTCTTTCAGATGCAAACGGCGACTATTTAACAAGCAAAGGACAAAAAAGCAATATCAAGGACCGCCCATATTTCCCAAAAGTAATGAAGGGTGAAAGTATTATTTCAGATCCAGTCATCTCTAAAACAACCGGAATCCCAATAATCGTAATTGCATCTCCTGTCAAGGACCCTCAAGATAATGTAATTGGACTTGTAGCCGGTACCATCGAGCTTACAAAGATTTCGGAGTTAATAAATAAAGAAACTTTCGGGAAGACCGGATATGCTTTTATGCTAGGTAAGGACGGTCTTTTAATTGCTCATCCGAATAAGGAAGCACTTTTTAAAGAAAACCTGCTAAAGCCCGACAGTAAATTTATAAAAAACAGTGTTGGACTAAATGATGTAGTTTCATTTATGACCCAGCATAAAACCGGGATCCGCAGCTATTCATTCAATAATGAAAAAAAATTCGTAGCCTTTGCTCCTGTAAAATCTACAGGGTGGTCTATTGCCGTTTCAACAACCTATAAGGAAGCAACCGGAATAGTTGGGGAATTTGGTATAATCGCACTGATTATCGGGTTATTGGTTATTCTTATTCTTGTTCCCCTACTTATTTTTATTATCAATACTTTAATTAAGCCCCTCCATAAGTTAGTTTGTGTAACTCAGGAAATCAGTTCCGGCAATGTAAATATAAAAGTGGATCTAAAAACAAAAGATGAGCTCGGTATTTTGGGATATAATTTCAATACCATGACTCTTAACATGAAAAATATCCTTTCAGAAACAAAATTTATGGGGGAATCTACACAAAAAGCTTCTAATGAAATGCTATTAAACATAGTCGAGGCAAGTAAAAGTTCTGAGCAGGTTTCCGTTTCAGTTTCGGATATAGCCAGAGGTGCCACAGAACAAGCACAGGCCACCACCAATGGAAGGAATATGATCCATACGTTGATCTCGGAACTAACCCATGTGGCAGAGTCAATCAATGAATCCGAACGTCTAACTACACATGCGGTGCAAACACTTCATTCAAGTGAAACTGCGCTTCATCTCCAACAGGAAAAAATGAAGGAAGCCAACATTGTTATTGTTGATGCCGGCAGTGCCATCTCACGTCTTTATGAAAAATCAGATGAAATCGGACAAATTTTGGATGTAATTGCACAGATTTCCGAGCAAACAAATCTTCTGTCTCTAAACGCTGCCATTGAAGCAGCCCGGGCTGGCGAGCAAGGAAAGGGTTTTGCCGTTGTAGCGGATGAAATCCGAAAACTTGCAGAACAGTCCAGACAATCGGTATCAAAAATAGGACTGCTGATCAAGGAAATTCAGGATAGTGTCAATAATGCAGCAACCCAAATGAGCAAGGAACAGACTGTAGCAAAAGAACAGGAAGATGCCCTCACTCAAACCATAATCTCCTACAGCAGCTTGTCAGATGTGGTGAATACACTTGTTGACAACATAAAAACAGTTTCTGATTCTACCGGATTCCTAAAACAAAATGCAATAAAAACCCAGGAATCCATCAGCAACTTATCCCAATTGGCTGAAAAGTCTGCCGCAGGAACCCAGGAAGTGGCTGCTGCAATGGAGGAACAGTCAGCAATCCTGCATACAATTACAAAATCAGCAGAAGATATGGCCTTTAAAGCAGAAAAACTCTTAAATATTATAAACCGGTTTGAAGTATAAACCTTTTGAAAACAAAAAAAAGAACTCAGAAATCCTCTGGGTTCTTTGATTATTTTCTTGAACTATCGTGGTCATTTAAATCTTAAATCATTTTGGTGAATAAGTAAATATATTTTTCGTAAATTTTATGTTAATTTACATGTATAAATATTAACAAACTTTTAAAGTTTTACAATTTACATTAAGAACATCTTCCAGAAATAAACAAAATATTTGACATTTATATTACCAAATGGTATCATATAAAAAATATATGTAATATTACGATAGAGGCGCATTTTTCATAAGTATATCTGCTGAAGATCATGGGGTCTTATGATGTAGCTGGAAAGGGAAAAATGCCGAAGGATATATTCTCCCAATAGATTATATCCTGGGTATACAGTTAAGAACTGTATAACTGTCATCAGGCTATTTGATGGAGTGCTATCGGTTCTAGTTGGACATTTACCTTAGTGTAAATATATTCGTCTTTTACGAAGAACTGCTGGTACTCGAAAGTATCAGCTTTTTTATTGTGTTGAAAAGTGATTACAGGGATTGCAAAAATCCAGTTAATGCAACAATAATAAGTTCGATGCATAGATATTATTGAATACATTAAAATGAAAGGGTGCATAATCATGAAAAAAACAATTTTTACAGGTGCAGCAACCGCCATCATCACTCCTTTTACAGAAAACGGTGTAGATTTTAATAAACTGGAGGAACTTATTGAATTCCAGATTAAGGGCGGCATTGACGGTATTGTTGTTTGCGGTACTACAGGTGAAGCTTCTACAATGCCGGACGAAGAACACAAAGCTGCCATAAAATTTACAGTTGAAAAGGTAAATGGACGGGTTCCGGTTATCGCAGGTGCGGGCAGTAATGATACAAGACACGCAGTAGAACTTACCAAGTATGCTGAAGAAGTCGGCTCCGATGCGATCCTCAGCGTAACCCCCTACTACAATAAAACAACGCAGAAAGGTCTCTATGAGCATTTTAAAGCAGTTGCGAACAGTGTAAAAACGCCTATTATTCTTTACAATGTTCCCTCCAGAACCAACTTAAATATAAATCCTGAAACAGTTAAGGCCCTTTCTGAAATTGAAAATATTACTGCTGTTAAAGAGTGTAATTTAGCTCAAGTGGGCGACATTATCAATCTATGCGGCGACAATATCGATGTTTACTCAGGAAACGATGATCAGGTCCTCCCTCTTCTATCTTTGGGCGGAAAAGGCGTCATCTCGGTTATGTCCAATATCATTCCTCTAGATACCCATGATATGGTAGTGAAATTTTTAAACGGGGATTTGGAAGGAAGCCGTAAATTACAGCTTGGCACCTTAAACCTGATTAAGGCCCTTTTCATTGAAGTCAGTCCAATACCCATCAAAGCTGCAATGAACCTGATGGGCATGAATGTCGGTAAATGCCGTATGCCTTTGGTTGACATGGGAGATAAGAATTTGGATATACTAAAGAATGCATTAAAAGAATATGGTTTAATTTAGCTTAAAACAGCATCAAATGGTTATAGGATTTTTGGCCCGTAGAAAAACGGGCCTCAAACATATTAATGTCCATTGCATTGGTTATAAGGGTATTCCATGCTTTGATAAGTGCTTATCGGGATATATTGATACACCTTTTAACGCAAATGGGTATAAGAACACTTTTCACCTTGTGATAAAAAAAAGGATGTGAATCAAATGATAAACATATTAATGAGTGGATGTAACGGAAAAATGGGGCAAGTAATCAGCAGGCTTGCAGAACAAAGTGATGAACTTCGTATTTCGGCAGGATACGATATTCAGGATTCTAAAAAGAATCCATATCCGGTCTTTACCGACCTTAAAAATTGTGATGCCAAACTAGATGCCATTATTGATTTTTCAAACCCGGCTGCGCTGGATTCGATTTTAGACTTTGCATTATCAAAAAAAATACCTCTCGTTATGGCTACAACAGGTCTTTCCCAAGCTCAGGTTAAGAAGCTGGAAGTTTCCGCTAAGGAAATTCCTATTTTCTTTTCTGCCAATATGTCCCTTGGGATTAATCTTCTCCTAGACCTGGTAAAAAAGGCCGCAAAGGTATTGGAGGGTAATTTTGATATAGAGATTGTCGAAAAGCATCATAATCAAAAGCTGGATGCGCCCAGTGGAACTGCTCTTGCAATTGCAGATAACATAAACTCCGCTTTGGAAAAAAAGCAGGAATATATATATGACAGACACTCAAGAAGGAAAAAGAGAAGCAAAACGGAAATTGGTATTCATGCAGTCCGTGGAGGTACTATTGTCGGTGACCATTCTGTCATCTTTGCCGGCAATGACGAAATTATTGAAATAAACCATATGGCTATGTCAAAAGATATTTTCGGCTCCGGTGCTTTAAGAGCCGCAAAATTCATTTATAATAAAAAGCCGGGACTTTACAATATGAACGATTTGATTGCAAGCGAATAAATATTGGAGGTAAAAAGTATGGCAATTAACCAAATTATTACCGATATTTCTGTAACATATAGTGTTGCCCTTGTAACAGTAGATAATTTGCCAAAGAAGTTAAGTCTTATTGCCGATATTTTTAAAACCATCGCAGCACAGGAAGTCAATGTGGATATGATTAGTGTTTCTCCACCGTATCGGGATACCGTCAACATCTCGTTCAGTATACCCTCGGATGACCTTGTAAAAGCCATCAGTGCTCTAAACCAGCATAAAAAAGATGTACCCGCTTTAAATATTGAAGTGGATGCGGATAACACCAAATTATCCGTTTATGGTGAAGGAATGAAAAATTCCCATGGAGTTGCGGCGAGACTTTTTACAATTCTTGCTGCGGAGGATATAGAAGTAAAACTGGTTACTACCTCTGAGGTAGATATCTCTTATCTTGTATATGAAAAGGATATTGATAAAGCAATTGAAGCAATTCGAAGGGAATTTCAGGTAAAATAAAAAAGCTGCCAAAGCAGCTTTTTTATTTTATATTAAACTCGTTATGTTCTTTCCCCACTACTCATTTGCTTTATTTGAACCCGGCACCATGCTTTCACGACTTTCAATCCGGTCAATCATATACTTTTTCAACGTAGGATAAGCATAGAAATTGATAATGAGCCCAATGGTACTGAAGGTTATAAAAAC
Source organism: Clostridia bacterium (assembly GCA_026418275.1). Taxonomy (GTDB): domain Bacteria; phylum Bacillota; class Clostridia; order Acetivibrionales; family DSM-2933; genus SKW182. Next base: position 30,806 of record JAOABQ010000112.1, on the reverse strand, counting down.
AGCTAGAAATACACCGATGGTAAACAACAAAAATGTCAGACAAATGATAGCTACACATAAAAGCAGCATTAAAAGATTGGGTATAAACCTGATTAATGCAAACAAAAATGCATTTTTATAAACTTGTTTGACAGAAAGCTTAAAAGTGACCAACATAGGATAGATATACAAGTGCATCATTAAATAAAACACGACTGACACAAGCAGAAAACCGGTTGCAAATGTAATCCATGCATTGCCCTTTGCTATATGGAAATAAACATATAAATCAAAAGCAACCATCGTAACAATTCCCATATCAATAAGTGAGATAATGATGCTTTCCTTAAGGTTTTTCAATGCATGTTCTTTAAAATCCGACCATATAAAGGCATGCTCTTCCCTGGCATAATTTCTAAGTACATAGGTAAACCCTGCTTGTGCAGGACCAATGGTGATGATGGGAATACAAAGAAGCAGTGCAGCAATGAGCGTCAGAAGATAGGAAGAAGTCGTTCCGTCTATGCTGTCAGGTATAAAAAATGCTGCAATAAAAGCTGCAATGAAAACAGATGGCAAATTAAACAAAAGGAACAGCATATTAAGCTTAATTAAATTCCAAAATTTCCGGAAATAAATCTCAAAAAAAACAATAATACGTGCTTTTTTTGGGCCATCCTTGGCTACTCCCGGCCCATGCTTTGTATAATCGAAAAAACCAAAAATTCCTCCCATGAGTCTACTCTCCTAACGCCAGATATTAAACTTCCAGAATATTACCTCACACTGTATACAATTAAAAAAAATGAAATTCTTACTATTAAGTCATCTAAAAGCTTGAATGCGTGCTTCAAACAGTGTAAGATACCTAATGGGTTGTTTATATCTTAACATTTTATCAATACTTGACCATTTATTCAATAGAGAGATTCCCGTTATCTATATTTTCCGTGAATGAAACCATTGAAATGTAACGAAAAGTATAGATTTTTGAAAGGTACTAAACGAAGTATTATCTTTCTGAGAATTTCAATATTTAGACTTCCTTATCTTAACATAAATTCATCAAACCTTTTTTATAAAAAAGTATTGACATATGGTATCTATGCTAGTATAATTGTTTTTGCTGGTTTGAGAAAAACCTTCGAGTTACAAAAATCAGCAGTAAATTTAATACTATGCGGTCGTGGCGGAACTGGCAGACGCGCACGTTTGAGGGGCGTGTGGTTACACCGTATGGGTTCAAGTCCCATCGACCGCACCATAAAAACCACCAAAATGGGTGGTTTTTTTATGTATAAATCGCAAATAAAACTGATTAGCAAATATCCTTTATCTTATCTATCAAAAAAACGGCAACATTATCAAAACTTCATTAACCAATCATGTTAAGACCCCTAGCCTTCCCAACAGCCTCCACCCTGCTTCCGACCTGAAGCTTGGAATAAATATTGATTATATGGGTTTTCACAGTTGCTACCGAAATACAAAGCCTTTTACCAGTTTCCTTGTTTGATGCTCCATTTCAAGGCTTTCAGCCTCACTTGTTATATTTTTTATTTTAACTTTCATGCCGATCAAAAGGGCTATTATTTACATTATAGGGATTCAACCCATAAAAAAAATCAACCGATCGGTTGATTCCGATGGTTGATTTTGTGCTCCTATTACTTTTCTTATGCCATTTTTCAAATTTAGCTGTTCCATACTTGATAATTCCCTCAATAAAATTTTTCCAAAAAAAACTTTTATTCCAGAGAATACTAAGAGGAACATATAAATTTCTCACTTTAAAGTTTCAAGAATCTTCACTATCTCCTTTGGTTTTAAAACCTTTCCAAAGGAAATAACCTTTTCATCAATCACTAATGCAGGAGTTGACATTACACCATAGGCCATAATATCCATAAAATCCGTTACTTTAACAACTTCGGCTTCCACCCCTGCTTCTTTCAGTGCCGACTCAGCATTTTCCTTCAAAGTAACACAGTTTTTACACCCGGAACCTAAAATCTTAATCACCATACCACATCACTCCTCAAAATTTATTTTAAATGAAAAGATAGCCAAAAGCATTAAAAATAAAGCCTATCAAAATAATTCCCAAGGTAACAATTCCAGCAAATATAACCAGCAGCCTTGTTTTAATCACTTTATTCAACATTATCATGGATGGAAGTGAAAGAGCAGTGACCGCCATCATAAAAGATAGTACAGTACCAATTCCTACTCCCTTTAAAACCAGTGCTTGCGCAATAGGAAGTGTTCCAAAAATATCAGCATACATGGGAACGCCAACAACCGTTGCCAATAAAACGGAATACCATTTGTCCTGACCAAGTACTGCCGTTATTACCGCCTCGGGGACCCAATTGTGAATGACAGCACCAATTCCTACACCGATCAGAATATACATCCAAACCCTTTTTACAATGCTCAGCACCTGCTCTTTACAAAAATCTATTCTATCACGGGTAGTCAATTCTTCTTGTCCGATTTCAAGGACCTTATTGTTAAAAACAAATGGTTCTACATATTTTTCAAGCCTCGATTTGCTAATGATGGTTCCACAAATAACTGCAAGCACAATTCCTACAATCACATAGGCGATAGCAATTTTCCAGTTGAATATGCTTGCAAGCAGGATAACAGACGCTAAATCTACAAGGGGTGAGGATATTAAAAATGAAAACGTCACACCAATTGGGAGCCCTGCACTTGTAAATCCGATAAATAACGGAATGGACGAGCACGAACAAAATGGTGTAACCGTCCCCAAAAGAGCCCCTAATATATTTGCGGTTATCCCCTTGTACCGGCCTAGTATCTTTCTTGTTTTTTCAGGAGGGAAAAAGCTTTGTACATATGAAATGGCAAAAATGAGTACTGAAAGCAATATAAATATTTTAATTACATCATAAATAAAGAAGTGGATAGCTCCACCCAGTCTACCCTGGACATTTAACCCAAATACACTTTCTACCAAAATTTCTATTAGTCTGGACAGCCATTCCATTTTAAGTAATTGATTGTTTAACCATTCGAATACAAACAAAAAAACATCTCCCTTTACAGCAGCGCTTGAACTCCTCAGCAGCCTTTATCATATCACCTTTATCCAAGATTTACTTCCACACCTTTTTTTCAGGATGCTCCAAATAAATACTATTTTTTAGTCCTTGACTCTATTGAATCTTTTTCAAGGAAGCTTTGGTTTCTTCTATTTGCCTTAATATTATTCCTTCTGCAATATCAATCATCTGATAGACCTCGGGGCTTTTTATGCGGTAAATAACCATAAGCCCATCTTTTTTACTGTCAACAATCCCCTGATTTTTTAATACGGATAGATGTTGTGAGGTATTGGATTGTTCCGACTCTAATTGAGGCAGTATATCACATACACATAAGGGTTTTTCTTTTAAGAGTCTCACAATCTGAAGCCTTGTGGGATGCGATAATGCTTTGAATATATTTGCAATCAGTTGATTTCCCATATTTGACATACGATTTCTCCACTCTAATAAGTTATTCGCTGATCTTTAGTTCTATTAAACCTTTTATTTTGTTTATCTCTTCAGTTGTTATATCAAACTTGCCTGGTGTTTTTTCTATTCCTTCCTCCGTAACTACAATATATCGGTCTATATGGATACCAACATGTTCAACCATTTTCTTCGCACAGGATACCGGGCAACCATCAACAACAATAACTTTCTTCGCTTGCTTGGCAGCCTCGATAATACCCGGTATGTGCCCCCCAAGCCCTGCCAGGCAATACATTTTCGCTTTACCTTCCTTCGTGATTTCAAGTGCTGCATTATTGGAGATCTGACCCACATTTGCCCCACCACCGGAACAAGCAAAAACCATAATTTCGGCAGGCTTACAGATACAGGCTTTAGACATATAATTCACCCCATTTGAATTCTAATTTTATTATATTAGTTTTTACTAATATAATAAAATTATTATATTGCCAATTCCATAGAATGTCAATAAAAAAAGATTCTTTGGTTGTTATTATACATTTTTTAATGTTAATTGACGTTAAGGCAATGACGCTTTGTTGAAATCGGGTTATGTTTTTCCGATTTTAATCAGTTAGCGATAGAATAGTCATTAAAAGATTTTGCCGGAGCATAAAAATGGGGCCTGTGTTGCGCTTCTTGTGGGTATTGTACAGGAGTTTGAGAATTTCAGCAAGTGGATTTCACAAAGGTTAGTTTTTCCAACTTTCCATAAAAAACAAAATACCCCAAACACTTTATTTTAAAGATGTTGAGGTATTTATCACATTTTATTGCAAAAGTCAGGATATTATACTTATATTTGTATTTTGTTTGACAGGGTATTTATTAAATAAATTCAAAATGGCTTTTCCCTTATCAAACTGTATTAAATCATTACACTTATAGAGTAAATCCACTGTTTTTTTACAAGCATTTTCCCAGTTGAGTTTAATATTTTGGAACTGTTCCAATGTATTTGCTTCTTTTATTCCTTCACCAAAATAACCGTTATGAAGGGACATTTCTTCAAAACTTTTTAAAGTTTGATAAGTTCCAAATTTACTATTATCACCTTTTCCCTGTTGGTCTTGATAGCTGCATAAAGCAAACATTTCTAAGCGGGAGGCATTATTAGGATTTATGTCATTAATAGGAATTTTATAGATAGCTGTTTTACCGCCATAATTTGATTCTACCTGTATAATTGGGTTTTGCGAAGTTGAATCTTCAGCATATTTAGCTTTCATACCCCAAAATATATTTGTATTAGGGTCTTTTATCATTGTCAGTCCAATGAATTCCCCATTATCTTTTTTTTTCATTTCTGCAGTCACTGTATTCATAGTACAAGTAAAACTATCATTTTTTTTCTGCACCTGCTGATAATGAGTGTTAAAATAACTTAAATTTTGATAAGACACTCCTGCTATTCCCATACAACCTCTCCTTTCTCCTTCATCATTGCTTAAAAGCTTTCGGGCTTAAATATGTTTTATTTGGTCTATATACTATATCGGCATATTACGCGAGTTATTAACCATTATTTGGATTTTGTTATAAGCTGTAAATGAAATATTAAAAAATCATTCGTTTTTTTCGTCAAAAGCCAAAAGAAGTTGCTTCGATTTGGCTGTTTAAGTATATATATTAAAACAACAGTAAAGCGATTGACTAAAAAAGTTAAATGAAAAACTCCCCCTTGGCTATTGTAATTTTTTAAAACTTGCCAAGAAGGAGATTTCTCACTTATCCATACACAAAATTATTAAAATTCTCCGCATTCGACCTTCTCTGTGGGGGTTAAAACAATATCTTATTGCTTAAGGAAGAACAAATGTTGCATAATCACTGAGTGTATTCCAAGGTGACATAGCATTTGTAGCTTGTGCTTGCACAGATACATAAGTTCCACTTAAACTGGATGAGTAGTAAACCCCAGTACGATAGTATTTAATGCATCCATATCTAATATTGCTTGAGTTCCACAAATTAACTCTTTCATTAATATTCTCCGTACACAAACTGCCATTCCACCATGCGTTACCTGAACTACTGGTCCCAATCTCTCTTACTGCAATATGAATTTCGTTATTGTCATCAAGCGCTAAATCAATTATATCTACAGATGTTAATGCCGGCGCAGGAGCTGCTATTGCTGTATTTGAAAATACACAAAACATTGCAATAATCAACGTAAACATTAGTGTAAAAGCCATAATTTTTCTATTTTTTTTCATAAAGCACCTCTCCTTTAACATTAGTTTATTATTATTCATTTTTCGCTAATATTAGCTTGTATATCTCATATTAACATTTATGTTAGATATTGTCAATTAAATTTATAAAGATTCTGTAATGAATTGTATATAAGAACAACTGTTTTGGTAGAACCGGAAAAGTTTTTTTGACCTTGAAGTCTGTTGTTATTGAAAACATCAAATAAGAGCGATTTAGCGCTTTAAAGCCGATTGACAGCGCAATGATTTTATGATATATTTTGATTATATGATCAGTTTTTTAAATCGTTAATCAAACTTTTGATGGAGGGATCAATATGTATAGCGAAAACAACAAAATCCCTACCGGGTTGACCAAGTGGCTGCCACTTCTTAGTGGAGTTCTAGGTGCAGGAGCGCTTTGGTATTCATGGTTCAGCATAAGCGATATGACAGGTAACTCTGGAGTCCATTGGTATGAATGGAGACAGCCTGTTTTTATACTCCTTCTTGGCGTATTGTGTCTGGCGGCTACCTCACTGCTTATCGCCGGAAAGTCTTCTGGGTGGACCGTTTTTACATGGGGATTGATGATGGTGCCTATTATGCTCATTGTCAATTTAGTTGTTTTGGCCATTCGAATCGTTCAAAACGTACTCCAAGGGAATGCTCTACCGTTCTTTAAGCGTTTGTTCGACGACCCAAGCAAATTGATTTTCATTCCTATTGTCATTCTGGCTCTGGTATTGCTTGGGGCTCTAGACAAAAACAAAAGTAAATAAAGCTGAGGAGATTAACATGGACAACCACAAAACAACCGAAAACAAGCCGTCGTTTATAGCTGAAGCAAGACGGGAGCAAATTATGGAGGCCGCAATCCAAACCCTTGATGATATTGGTTTCGTCAACGCCAGTCTCGCTCAAATTGCCAAGAGAGCCGGCATAAGTACAGCACTTATTTCGTACCACTTTGCGGATAAATTTGATTTGATGAATCACGTGTTGATGAATCTAGTAGAAAGATCCTCAGCTTACGTGTTGGAGAGAGTTCACCAGGCGGACACTCCGACTGACAAGCTCAATGCATTTATTGTTGCAAGCTTGGCGTACCAAGGGACACATCCTGCGCGGAATACCGCACTGATTGAAATTGTCTTTAACGCAAGAACAACGGATAATGTTCCTTACTATAAGCTGGGAGAGGACGAGGAGGAAGATCCGCTCTTGCTGGAATTGCTGAATATTTTGCGCGAGGGGCAGGAGAAGGGGGAATTTGCCGAGTTCCATACCGACGCCATGGCAGCGTTGATTCAAGGCGCGATTGGCGAATATATGTTCAACTCATCCCTTACGAAGAAAATTGACCTGGAAACCTACAGCATGGAGCTTGTGAAAACGGTTCAACGAGCAGCAAAAAGATAAAGCGGGGGATGTATGCGTGTAAAGGCCTCTCACTCCCGTTTGATTCGGGCTGAATTGCTATCTCGCAGTACTTTTCAACCTAAGGACACTCAACAGTTCATTGGATTATCCATACAAATTTTGCATACTATCGCCGTTCCCTATGGCACTGTCAATTTTTCTCATAAAACGGACAACAGGAGGTTCCGCAGCGTCCTTCATGTCAAACTCAATGTTTTTCCGCTTGAAATCCTCGTAAAACCTAGACTCCCAAAGGAGCAGGAAGACTTGGTAGAACAGATCTTTGATTTGCATTTGGACGAGCCTGCGATGGTACAAAAAAAACGGAATATTGAAACGTACATTATTGGCCGGAATCCACTTCACTGTCATGATCCTGCATTGATATATTTTTTAACCTTTTCCCGAATGTCATAATTACAATCAAATAAACAAGCTTTTGATATTTTATCAGATAAAATATCATTTTCAATTAGAATATTAATACATCTCTCCCGACAAATTGAACATTGTCCTTCATAATAAATCCTCTCCATAATAGGTAAACTTTTTTCAGTTCTATTATTTTCAAATACATTCAAAACGGTAAGTCCGATACTGTGGAAATCAAAATCATTAAATTCCCTATTAAAAACTGTTTCGACATACTTATAATCAGATTTGTAATAGTTATTTTCAAAAAGCATTAGTACTTCAGGGTTTACATTTCCCTTTTAATTAATTCAATAGCTAAATCATGAATCTCTTTACTCTTAATTTTTCTTAAAACTCGAAACGCTATTAACGATAGTTCCTCATCGTTTATACGAGCTATTTCAATTACTTTATTCAATACCTTTGGAAAGTCCGGAATCATAAAGATATTCAAATAAGGTATAAACATATCTTGATTTTTCTCATTAATAAAATCATTAGCAATTACGTCCAATTCATCTTGGGTTGCTTCTCTTCCCCATCTTCGAAATATAAAATTTCCATCTCCCTTTTTATAATTTTTTATAACTTCTCTGATTTCGTCTATCCCTTGTCTCTTAGAAAAACTGTTTTCTTTTTTACTCTTCTTATACTTTTTCACTGCTTCAAGATACGCCTTAATAGATTTTTGGTTCTTTGATTCTTCTTTTAGAATTCTAGTGGTTTCTCTTTTGCCATATTTTTTTGACACTGAATCTAACAGCCAATCTTCCTCTATATAATTTTCATCACTTATAATTCTTTGGCCAACAGCCTTTGCTATATAAAGAAAGCCATTCATTCCGTCTAAATGAATTATTTCATCAGAACCAAAATACCCATCATTACTTTTCAGGGTTTCATCAAACTTATGGTAAATTGCATTTCTGGCTAAATCATTACCGTTTTCTGCAAAATTTTTGCATAACTTTAATAATTGATCGGTACTATAACTGTCACTAGATTTATATAAAGCTTTGATCACTTCGTTTTCTAATAGTTCCTTTTTATCTGAGAGCATTATGATCTCAAATAAATAATTTTCTCTACTCCATTCACATTGCCGATCATAAGCTGTATTGTGCGTAGAAGCAAAAAGAATTGCATTATAATATTTATGAATTAAATTAGGATTTTTTCTGAGAAAAACAATAGCTTCGCCAAATCCTCTATTTATAAGCTTTTTAAAATCCTTTACCTTCATTAAATCCTCCAAGTATCAACCTTAGCGGCTGTGACCAGGAAGAGGCCAGCCGACATACCTTAGTCTGAAAAACTAATCATTTATATCATATGTTAACATACCCCAAAATATAAAAAAAGACCTTCCTCATGGTTGGAACTATAGTTAGATTTCAGATATCATTTTTAATTCATTTCCTTAGTTCCAATTTGAAAATGTATTTATATTATATAAAGCAGTACATTTCCTGCAAAATAAATGTTATGTACTTGTACTGAATAACCGATACAACTATATAACGGTTTATTCACAAATTTGTCGGAAGGTGATGTTATGAATGTATCAAATTTAACTAAAATTGCAAAAAATAATTCTTACGAAGTAGTGGTAAGTAAATTTGAAAACTACGTTGTTATTTCATTCTTTGGCATTTGGGATAAAACAGCTCAGTTAGATGATTATTTAAAAGACATTAATAACGCTTTGCAAAAATTATCTACAGGCTTTAATGTTGTTTTAGACTTAAAGCAATATAAGGGAAGCACTTCAGAGTATGTCAATTTGCATTTGGAAGCATTAAATATAGCTATAAAAGCTGGTTTAAATAAATCTGCAGTAATACTGCAAGATAATCCAATGCTAAAAATAACCATTGATTATATTTTTAACCAGTCTGGAATAACGCCCACCTACTTTAACAATTTTTCAACAGCGGTGCACTGGTTATCACTATACCTTTTGAAATCAGGCTAATCTTGACTTAAATCTTGTATATTTCCTCTGGTGGAGCGTCAAGCTGAAAACGATTTTTGCTGTTTGGCTCATGACAGCTATGAGAGTCCTGGCGCTTGGCTTGATCTATGAATCTATTTACAGTTTTGCCTCCTCATTTATCTTTTACTCTTTTTCATGGGCTTTTTGTATTAGTGCACTACCCCATTTATTTAAAAAAAACAAAATAAATGATGTAAACCCAAGTATTATAATGTGTGTCATGAGAATTTGTATACTTAAAACCGGGTGCACAATTTGACGATGATAATGCCTATGCTATTTGGCACCATAATCCTTGGTGATTGCTTCGCAACACAGTAAATAAGCATCCACTGTTTTATTAGCAGGTGGATGCTTATTCCGATTTAATCCCTTGACTAATTTTAATTAAGCTTCCATAAAATATTTAATGTTGCAACAGGTGTCCATGCAATATTTGAATTATGGGCAAAAATACACTTGTATGTTTTTCCTTCATATGTTACCAAGCTTCCGACAGCATAATAAACATTGTCCGACGACCATTGCGCAATATTTCCGATGGTAGGAGTGGGTGTATAGGTGGGTACGGTTGTTGGCGTTGGTGTTGGGGTGGATGTGGCAGTTGGTGCTGGAGTAGGTGTCGGAGTCCCACCTGATTTTGCATTTCTGGGTGCAAAAACATCCGCATCATTATACCCTGCCATCCCTGAAGTAATGCCAAAGAGGGCATAGATTTTTCCATTTAAATTGGCTACCCCCATTTGGCATCTCGGTGACAAAAGGTTGTCCCTGGAGTACCAAGTATCGCTTTCAAGATCATACATATCAACATTTGAAATTTTTCTGCCAAATACCGGGCTGCCGCCTATAGCGAAAATTTTACCATCCAAGGCAGCGGAACCATGATCATATCTGGCAATAGGCATATCTTTCTTTTTAGTCCAGATCAAATTACGTGTATCAAATTCGTAAACTGAACTTAAGACCGTTTGGGTCCATATGTTTTCCACCGGATCCCACTTACCATACCTTCCGCCTGTTAAATATATTTTACCGTCTACCTGAGTTAAGGCGTAATTAAATATATTTGCTATATCATCCGGCATTTGAGTTACTGTTGTCCATGAATCCCAAGAAGGGTCATATAAATATACATTTTGATTAAATTGACCGCCGAAAACATAAATTTTATTATTAACGGCTATTGCAGCATTTTCGTAACTTGCAATTGGTAAGGGCCTTTTTGTTGCCCAGCTTCCGGAAGATATGTCATACTCCTGCACTGTGTCTAATCCTCTCCCTACACTGGGATCCCAACCGCCAAACAAATATATTTTTCCATTCACTGATGCTGCTGAAAAGTTGCATTTATAACTTCCGGGTATGTTTGTCTTGATTACAAAGGTATTTTGTCCTTCATCATATAGGGAAATGTTTTGCTGGTTAGTAGCCTCACAAACAGCATACAACTGCCCATTTTCCACCATTACATGAGTTTTGGCAAATTGTCCGGAGTTTGTAGAATTCATTTTAGACCAAGCTCCCGAAAGTCCAATAAATGGATATAGCCTATTTAGCGGCACTGCTTCCTTTGTCTGGCTCACACTAGACCACAATAGCTTAACAGAGGCATCTCCCATACTTTCATAATATTCTAACTGGACAGGATAATATCTGCCTGCTTCCAGGCTAATACTGCCATATACCTCCTGCATTGTGTCCGAATCATCCTGTGATTTGTCAAAGATCAATTTTCCGTCGATCCAAAGTTTAGCCGCACCTTGTGTCTGTGCGTAAAATGTATATTCTTCACTGTATTTGGCTTCCAATTCTCCCTGCCATTTTACTGAAAAAGCTTCACTGCCGATAGAAGCATCCGGCGAACCGCTTCCCCAGTTAAAATCTACGTTTTCTTTTCTGGTAAGCTTCAAATTACTCATATTCGTATCATTATAATACGATGCTTTGAGTCCGTTTCCCTTACCGGCCCATATGGATTTTTTTAATATTCTCTTTTCGGCAATAACTTGTCCGGATGAATTTTTCGCAGCAATGTTAAAAATATAGCTTGTATCGGGCTGTAAGCCTCCAAGCAGGAAATTTGTATTGGTTCCTTGATATTTGACAACATTTAAATTGGAAACTACATATGTGGAAGCATTGGGAACATCCGCCCACTCAAAATAAACCGAATTTTCCGTTGATATGGATTTTCGGATGTTCAAGACAGCAGTATTTTTAACAGCATCATATGCATCTACAACAAGACCTCCCGGAACCATATTTTTTATTGAGTCAAATGTCATTGAACTGTTTTTTATTTTCTGAGTGATTTCAGGAATAGAAATGCCCGGATATTGTGACTTTATTAACGCAGCGATTCCGGTTACATGGGGCGCTGCCATAGAAGTACCGTTGTAAAATGCATAACTGTTATTAGGCACAGTACTGAGGATCTTTACCCCCGGAGCAGCAACATCAACACATTGACCGTAATTTGAAAAACTTGCAAGACTTCCATCTGCGTCAATTGCTGAAACAGCTACAACATTAGAGAGCTCAAATGAAGCAGGTGAGTGTGGATTTGCGGCAATATCCGTACAATCATTTCCTGCAGCACATATAAAGAGTATTCCCGAATTGGAGATGGCATCCTGTAATGCTGTGTCTAAATAATACCCTCCCCAACTGCAGTTTGCTAGGGTAACCCCCATCTTTTTTGCATAATTTATGGCTAAAATCGCATCCGCATTTGTTCCGCCTTCATCTCCATTAATAAACTTTAAAGGCATAATCTTTACATTTGGAGCAACACCAATGACCCCTACATTATTCGCACTTGCAGCGATTGTACCCGCTACATGCGTACCGTGGGAATCAGCAGATGGTGAATCGTAAACTGTATTGTCATTATTGTGAAAGTCCCAACCGTTTACATCATCGATGTATCCGTTTCCATCATCATCTATTGCATTTCCCGGCACTTCCCGTGTATTTGTATATATGTTGTTATTAAGCTCCGGATGGTTTATGTCAACTCCGCTGTCAATAACAGCGATTACAACGCTATTGCTTCCTCTGGTAACATCCCATGCTTTTACAGCGTTGATATCTATACCTGTGTTCGTGTTTTTAAAGCTCCATTGTTCGGAAAACCTCGCATCCTGGGGAGTATATGTAGTATGGTATATATAATTCGGCTGGGCATAAACCACCTCCGAATCCTTCCCAAGTTCTTTAGCCATCATTTCTATATCTTCGTTGATATCTACACTGATGAGCTCTATGTTTTCTGAAAGCATTTTATTACTTCTAGGTATAAAAGAGCTTGTCCTTGCGATTTTGGATTTTATCTTCTCTTTAATCCTGTTCCTAACCGTTTCCTTGTTCCTTGTCTCCCTATACTTTACTATGATTTCGCCTTTTTTATAGTATTTCTTGATTTTTGCTCCCTTTTCACCTGCTTCCTGTTTGCCTGTGCTGCTTTTAATTGTTGAATTCTCATTCTTTTCAGCAGCAGAAGTTGCAAAGTTCGGGACCAAAACGCTTGTCAGCATAAAAATCATCACTGTAATTTTCGCGAACACTTTTCTGAATTTATTCATTGAATAATCCTCCTTTTAACATGAAATAATTAGTTTCAATCCTTTTGCCAAATATCCTATGAAGTGATCCTTACTCCTAAACTACAAAAATTCATCTCTTCGCACTTTTTCACCGCCCTTCCGGTTTTGTTGAAATTTTTTCTTTTCTATAATTAAAAATACAAACAATTGATGTATTATGTTAAGGAATGATTTGTATGATATTCTCATAAACCCATATATAACCTTTTTATGCTAATTGTATAAAATATAATAACTTATGTAAATTATACCAAGTAATATTTTATTCCAATAAAAGTCATATTTTTATATGACCATAAAATTTTGGTCTTCAAGAATAGCCTCTTTTCCAAATATAAAGTTTTTCTCTCATGAGGAGGTTTCTCTGGTAAAGGGCCATAATTGAAAATCCAAAAGATCGGCACTCCGATGTTCTTGGATATAATAACACCAGTAGGACTTTAACTATATATTGGAATATGTTAACATGTATTCTCGAAGAGATTTAACGTTTTCAGATATAGTTAAGCTTTTGGATAACTATTGAATAAATACTATATTATATGAAAGTAATGGGTCATCCTGCCCCATATCGATTCATCGGAAACGGAGTACCGCCAAAGGGTACCCTTCTCGGGGGGCGACTCGTCGACGTCGTAAGTACGTGACTTTGTGAGAAATCAGAGGAAGATCCCCTTCGGTGGGCGGATTCACTCAGAATTAGCGTTGAGGAATATGTTATTCAAATGATGTTTTTAGGAGAATGGTTAATGAAGATTGGATTACTCAGACATTTCAAAGTGAAGATAGAACTGCCCAAAAAAGTGTTCATTTCGCGTAACGAATTATCTGCATGGCTTGAAGAATATGATAAGTCTGATATTGAGTATGGACAAGTTGACTTATGTAGTGTCTTGTGGAAAAGGTGTTATTCAAGCGATTTGATAAGGTGTACGAAAACAGCGGAGAATGTTTTTAATGGAAAAATAACCACTTTGCAAGAATTAAGAGAACCTAATCCAATATTGCTTTTTTCACGGAACTATAGACTGCCAATAATTCTTTGGGCAGTTTTAGCAAAAATTATGCAGTTGATATCACATAGAAGCATTGTTGATTATAAAAAGCAGCTTGCATCTTGTCTAAATAAAATACTTACCGAGACTGATGAAGATATTCTTATAGTAAGCCATGACATAACCATGTTATATTTAAAAGAGGAATTAAAAAGACGAGGATTTAAAGGTGTAGATTTTAAACATCCATCAAATGGAGAGCTCTTTATCTTTGAAAGTAGCTAATAATAGGTTGATGGCATTGATTAAAAATTAAATATTCATGTACAGGGGAAATTAAGTGCGGAGACAATTTTTGAACATCATCTCTGTTTTTGGAATCCTCACTATATAAGGTGAAGGTCGCACTGCGAACACGTGTTCTGTAATTATTATAACTTATGTATCTTTTATTGTAAAGTATTGTATATATGTAAACCTGCCCTTATAACTGGTTTAAAAGGATTTCATGGACATAGATAATTAGAGAAAACAAGGGATAAAAGGAGTCTTTCTGATGTTCACTTTACTTTTAGAGATCCATAATAATTTGATAAAAAACACTTGATCCTAACGTTGCGTTAGGTTATATAATGAGGTTGTCGACAAAAATAACTCGCGAGAAATGAGGAGATGGTTATAAATAAGAATAATTGGAAAGTAGGAGAGTTTGCAAGGCAAACAGGGCTTACGGTGAGGACGCTTCACCATTACGACCAGCTTGGATTGCTCTCCCCTTCAAAATATTCCGATGCTGGACATAGGTTCTATACTGAAGGGATATAGCCAAGTTGCAACAAATTATATCCCTCAAACTGTTAGGCTTTTCTTTAGGAGAGATTAAAAAAATAATTGAGAATCCAACTTTTAATCCTGCAGAAGTTATCAAATTTCAATTAGAGAGTGTAAAGGAGCATATCCTGCTGCAGGAACAGTTGTACAATCGGCTGGAAGGACTATATGAACTGCTTATCACTCAACAAGAAGTGAACACAGAAAAATTTATTGAATTGATAGAGGTGATCAAGAATATGAACACTGAAAAATATTTTACTCAAGAGCAACTGGAAAAAATGAAAATATTGACAGGACGTTATAGTCCGGAAGAAAAATGAAAAACGAATAGTCTGAACTGCTTGCAAGGGTACGTACTGAAATGGAAAAAGGTACGCCGCCTGAAAATCCAGAAGTCGTACAATTAACCAAACGTTGGAACGAATTGACCGACAAATTTACTGGCGGTGACCCGGAAATCACCAAAGCAGCTGAACGTTTCCACGCAGAAAACCCAAATAACCCGTTACAATATGGGGTAGATGGAGAGCTTTATCAATATATTAAGAAGGCTATGACATACATTTAATTAAATGAACTAAAAAACGCAGCTCCTGTCAGGAAGATTTTTAAAAGGGTTGTATACCCAATACATGTTGGGTATATGGCCTTTTTCAATATATACTGGTTTCCAAGCTGAAAGGATAGGCAATTTTTATATGTTTAGCACTAACTGCCTTATGGATGCGGAATTTGCCGGTATTTTTTCTTGCGCTTATGGGGCGGGAATCAGTCAGCACCAATATAAATCCCCTCCGGTGTTAATGCATTGCTTTAGTAACATTATTTAAAGTTCTTATACAGTTATCACACAATGCTTTTTTTCTCCATTCTTTATTTGCACTGATCTTAATACAATATTATCAAATTTTGCCCCCTGCAAAATAGCATCTCAAACAGCCCATATCTCTGCACAATTTTCAACAAGCCATTCAATTCAGATTCAAAGCTAGTGCTTTTTAAGCCCTAACACGAATTCTTCCATGACCCTTGTATTAAATATGGTAATTTCTCCTCTTACGTTTTCAATATTGAAATTATACTCTTTTTCATTGAGCCAATAGTAGCAATTCATCCAAGTACCGTCTTCAAAATAAATTTTAATTTTAAAATTTGCGGGGGTTCTGTCTAAAAAAATATATTCATTGATTTTGGGATTATTCATTAATTTAATAAAAGTTTCAACGCCATTTTGGCCTTTTCTATACTCTAGAATTCTTTCCGGTTTCTCGATTACTTTGCCTTGTTTTTCAATCCACTCACGCTCTATAATGCCAAGTTTTGAAACCTTCCAAAAATCAATATCCTTAAGACGCTTCTCCATTTGATTTTCCATCGTGACTTCAAATTTGAACGGGTAATAAAATTTACGTGTTTCAAATTCGACTTCCGCTTCATAAAAGTATATACCTAATTGATTTGGTGCTTTAAAACTATTTCCATTAATATATTCTCCAAAAGCCAATCCTTTTTTTTCATTTCCATAGACACCTGTTATCTTAACATTTAAAACCTTTGGTTTATCTTCAAAGCTTAGTTTTATCGTATTGCCTTTATTTACCTTCAAAATATTATTTTCAACATCCTTATGTATTGCAGAAGATAATCCGAAGTGCATTGTTAAACCATCCACACCCATGCCTTTATTGTTCGCATTGACATACATTGTAGGTATAGCTCCCTTTACATTTACAAGCGTGCTAGTGATCCGTGATAAATCTGACATTCCTTTCTTATCTCCGGAAGCTTCATCTTCATCTATCCACGCACCCAGCATTCCATCCTTATTCATAAATGAAATAAGTTCTCCTATGTAGGCTCCATCCTTTTCAATGCCGTAAGCTATGACCCAAACCTTTTGACCTAAATAACCTAAAAAACCCTTTCCAATAAGCTTTTTCGACCTTTCATTTCTATCCTTTAAAAAAGCACTAAACTCATCAATGCTTGCATCGACACTTTTGGGTAATTGAATTTCTTGATCTGCACCACTATTTACAACTACTTTATATCCCAATTTATTAGCAAGCTTTTTTACTTCCCCGTACAATGATCCCTGCCCAACTTCTTCTATCCTTCCGCTAACAGCTTCATGAAAGTCATATTTTTCAACATCTGTATTGTAGATATTTCCAACCTTCCATCCACCTTTTTTTGAAAACCAAATATCAACCTTATGTTTAACCTCCTTTCCTTCTCTCCGAATTACAAGTTCTACCGTACCCTTAGGATAGCTATCATCATAATATACATTCAAATTTTCATAGTCTTTCAAATAAACCCCTTGTTCTTTCAATCCTTTTACTCTATCGAGCCAAATATCTTTTGCTTTCTCATATTGAATTTTAGGCTCCAAATCCGCTGGTCCATCATAATAGTAAACATATTCAAAAGCTTTTTCAAAATTACCGTCTTTTAAATTTTCAAAGAATGCCTTGGCATTCGACCTGGCACCGCCCACACCGGCCCCTAGAAAAATACTTCCCGCCACAACTCCTAAAAACAAAAGTATGGACACTCCTATAATAACCCTAGATTTTTTCTTATGCTTCATTATGGCTACAAGTCTTTCCCTGAGGCCCTTTTTCTCTTCGCACATGGTAGCTTGCAACATCCTGCTTGGACATTTTTCCTCTGCTACAACCGAAATAAGCGTTTCCCCATAAGACTGCTTCTCATTTGCTGAAAGGTTTTTAATAACTGCTTCATCGCATGCCAATTCACAAGCAGAGTTTAATTCTTTTTTAATAAGATACATAAAAGGATTAAACCAATGAACTGCGGAAACAACCAAGGCAAACCATTTAATCACAATATCAAAGCGTTTTAAATGCGTAAGTTCATGCCGGAGGATATTCTTTAGCTGGTCCTCATCAAAGTTATTATGGGGAATTATAATGCAAGGTTTTATTATCCCTACGAGTAATGGCGTATTTACAAATGGATTTCTAACTAACTTTACATGTCTGTACCGCCCATTCAACAAGGCTTTTAAAACCTCATTTTCCGCCTCTGAAGCCTTAATATTTGAACGTTTTAACTGCCTTGAAAACCGGAAGTATCCGGTAATATTATAGGTTAGTACGGAAATTATACCTAAAATCCAAAGATAAAGAGCATACTGATTAAACAAATCTTTCACATATTTGCTGTGATCAACGTCATTATTGTCGGCACCGATCTCTGCTTTATTTTCAATATTAGGATTAGAATTTGATTGCTTATTAATATCTTCTGTGCGGGTTGCAGGCTCAGCATTATAAGAAATCGAAGTATCTGAAGCAGACGGGTTTCCATAAAACAAATTATTCATTACACTGCCTTCAGAGGAAAAAGGAATTATAAGTCTTAATAACACTACCAGCCAAACATAGTATTGAATAGACTTTGAAATTTTATTTTTAATAAAAGGCTTTAACAAAAATATTATTCCGGCAAGAATGGTTCCGGATAAGGATAGTGACAGTAAAAGCTTAATTCCCTCATTCATCCCCGTCACCTACCTTAAATAAATCTTTTAGCTCCTTAATATCTTTTGCATCAAGTTTTTTATTTCCAACAAGCGCAGCAACAAGTTTTTTTGCACTCCCTGAATATACACGGTCAATTAAACTTTGCGTAGTATACTCATTATATTCAGCCTCCGAAACCATAGGCGTGTAGTAAAAAACTTCCTTCTTGGTTGCCAAAACCACACCCTTTTCACAAAGTCTTCTCAGCAGTGTTTTTATTGTCGATGTCTCCCAAGTGCTTGTTTCTTCCAACATCTTTCTAATATCGGTAATGGTTAATTCGGAATGTGCACTCCACAAAACCCTCATAATCTCAACTTCTGAATCTGTTATCTTAGAGACCAGCGAACTCATTTTTTATTCCTCCATCAGTTTACATTTGTAACCTCATTTACAATTTACAATTGTAACCCAATTTTGTCAATAATGGATTCGAAATTTTTACAAGATATTTATACGTTCCGAGAGGAGTTTCTCAAATACGACAAGGAAATTTTCAGGATTACCCAAACTTTAAACCTAAAAAAACACCTATTCTTTTATATTGATCTCCTAAATATTACCGACCTCTTCATTAACTTCTTTACTCCACTTATAGTATTCAGGAAACGCACTATTTTCATGAATCTGTACCAGAAAAAAACTTGCAGTGTGCTTTTCTTTTTCTTTCAACCTTACATTTACTTACAAATCATAGTATAATATTTACATTAAATTTCCACTTGATTTATAATTACTATATAAATTCTATCATTAATATATTGATAGTTTTATTAAACCAAAGCAATGTCTATCTAAAGTTTAGCTTGAGTTTGCTTTCTTGCCGAAATTATGTTGAAGTACAAGAGAAGCGCAAGATGCAGGAGTATGTTAGATTATCCCTTAAATTATCGCTAGGAGGAAGAAAAAAGATGAAATCAATTTTGATGAAAGTAGCAAAAGTCATTCTTTTTATTATGATGTTTTTTTGTTTACAAGGCTTCAACCCGGCACATGCCAGCCCTTCAGCTTTTAAAATCGCCATCCTGCCGGATACGCAAAACTATTCTGCCAGCTATCCCAATATCTTTAATGCCCAAACCCAGTGGATTGCAAACAACTATCAGGCACAGAATATCAAGTTCGTAGTCCATGAGGGGGATATTACCAACAACAATACCTCAACACAGTGGCAGGCTGCACGAAATGCCATGAAAATTCTCGATGGTATTGTACCCTATTCAGTTTTACCGGGAAATCATGATATAAGCTATAATAGCGCAACAAATACGAGGGATACTACTTTTTACAACACCTATTTTCCCTTAAGCCATTATTCGGGAAACTCAACCTTTGGGGGTGTTTATTCAGCGGAACCGGCCAAGTATGACAACAACTATCATACTTTTAGTGCCGGAGGAACCAACTGGCTTGTGCTTTCACTGGAATTCGGACCGAGAGATCCTGTGTTGGATTGGGCCAATAAGGTAGTCTCTTCACATCCCAATCACCGGGTTATTGTGGTAACGCATACTTATATGTTTTCTGATGAGACCCGACATAATACCGGACATAAACACAACCCACACAGCTACAATTTAGCTTCTGCAGCAGGTGGGGTCAATGACGGAGAGGAAATGTGGCAGAAATTTATCAAACTCCACCCTAATATAACAATCGTACTTAATGGACACGTTTTGGACGATGGTCAAGGTCGTCGTGTCTCTGTCGGAGATCATGGAAATAAGGTCTACCAGATGCTTTGCAACTACCAGATGGATACTAATGGTGGGAACGGCTATTTGCGTCTCCTGGAAATCGACCCGGTTGATGGCACTTTGCGAGGAATCAGTTATTCTCCATACCTTAAACAATACAAAACCGACTGGCAAAATGACTTCTTATATAAAAGCGTTACTCTTGGTCCGCCAGCAACTTCCAATGTACCAGTACTGCTTGACAACTTCAATGACGGGAATCTGACCGGATGGACAGTTGTAAATGAAGGTACAGTCAGCGGCCCTTCTGCTTGGTCGGTGAGCAGCGGAAGGGCTGCCCAAACCTCAAATATATATGGTCCCACTTCTACAGCAAAGGATCATCGAAAAGGAACCTTTGCCTATTATAACAAAGCATCTGCTATGAATTGGAATAATTACAGTGTTGAAGCCATTCTGAAATCTACCGACAATGATGGAATCGGCCTTATGTTCTATTATAAGGATGCAAATAACTATTATAAAGTGGACCTTGACAGGGAAAGAAATTTCAGAAAGCTGTTCAAAATAAAAAATGGCATTGAAACCACTCTGGCTGTATCCACTGGCGCATATACAGCAGATAGTAATATGACATTGAAAGTCAAGGTCAGGAATGGAAAGATTACCGCCTTGCTTAATGGAGTAAATTTATTTGGTACAGTGACGGATAGTGACCTTACCGGTGGAACATTAGCAATGTATTGCTGGGGAAACCAGAATTCTTATTTTGATGATATTAAGGTTCAACCTGTGGGTTCTCTACTTACCGACGACTTCAATGACGGTAATATAACTGGCTGGAGGATTGTGGATGAGGGAACGCTGAGCACACCTTCCAGTTGGACAGTGGTGAGAGGGGAATTGCAGCAGTCTTCCAACATTTATGGCCCGGATGTACCTTCTGTCGATCATCGAAAAGGAACCTTTATTTATTACGATAGCAGTGAGGCCTTCTCCTGGAAGAATTATTCCTTTTCCGTTGTATTGCGTTCAACTGATGACGATGGAATCGGTCTAATGTTCCGTTACCAGAACCAGAACAATTACTATAAACTTGATTTAGATAAGCAGCGTAATTTCCGCAAACTCTTAAAAGTTGTGAACGGTGTAGAAACCACTCTGGCTAGTGTGGCAGGATCAGGCTATACACAGGGCTCTAACTCCAACTTGGAAGTGAAGGTTAACGGCAACCAAATCCAGGTGTCCCAAGACGGAATATCTATATTTGGAGGGCCAATCATAGATAATTCACTATTAAGGGGCACAGTCGCTTTGTATTCTTGGGGAAACCAAAATTGCTACTTCGATGATGTTACAGTGAATCCATAAATCAGGCCAAAGAGGCCACAGATCATGTCAGGAAGCCATTCACAATTACAGGATATAGGGAGAATCAGGCCAACCTGTGTAGATAAGCCACTTGATGAACACAAAAGCTAAACTTAAAATGTTCCTCGTTTAGAAATTGTGGTCACCCTAAAAAACACATAAAGGATAATCCAAAACATCAAATGCCATAGTATGCAGTGCACTACATATTATGGCATTTACAGTTTAGTACAATTCAGCTTTTTTTACTCAAAAACATAATTTATTTAACACTTTTGCCCACAAGCCAACTGCTGGATAAGAGCTTTTTCTAAAGCGTTTTGGCACAATCTAACAAGGGGCCGATTGTATGATGGCACCATTATTTGCAACGGCAACAAACGTATTGTTGCCAAATGTTACATCGTCAAGAGCCTGTGTAGTAGCTGAAGTTTGGGGAGTCCAGGTTACTCCGTTATTAGTTGAAGTCAGGATAGTTCCATTGGCTCCAACGACTACAAACGTATTATTTCCAAAGGTTGCACTAAAGAGAGTCTGTGTGGTGCCTGAAGCTTGGGGAGTCCAGGTTACTCCATTATTAACTGAAGTCAGGATTGTTCCACTAGCTCCAATTGCTACAAACGTGCTACTCCCAAATGTTGTATTAAAGAGATTCTGTGTAGTACCTGAGGTTTGGGGAGTCCAGGTTACTCCATTATTAGTTGAAGTCAGGATTGTTCCAATAGATCCAACTGCTACAAACGTATTATTCCCAAATGTTACTCCGCTGAGATTCTGTGCAGTACCTGAAGTTTGGGGAGTCCAGGTTACTCCATTATTAGTCGAAGTTAGGATTGTTCCAAAACTTCCAACTGCTACAAATGTATTATTTTCAAAGACTATGCTGCTCAGAGTCTGTGTAGTACCTGAAGTTTGAGGAGTCCAGGTTACTCCATTAGCTGAGGTCAGGATTGTTCCATTAGGTCCAACGGCTACAAACGTATTATTTCCAAATGTTACACTCGCGAGATTTATTGTAGTACCTGAAGTTTGCGGAGTCCAGGTTACTCCATTAACTGAAGTCAGGATTGTTCCACTAGCTCCAACGGCTACAAATGTATTATTCCCAAATGTTACGCTGCTGAGAAGCTGCGTTGTACCTGAATTCCGCAGGTTCCACATAGTAGCACATTGTCCGGTTGTAGTGGTACCCGTAGCTGTCGTACTTGTTGTTGTTACAGTTGAGGTAGTTGTTGATGTCGTTGTGCTTGTGGTAGTAGTGGTTAAAGTCGAGGTAGTTGTTGATGTTGTCGTGCTTGTCGTAGTAGTGGTCGTTGTAGTAGTCGAAGTGGTTATTTCGAGAATATTTTCCAGTTTGAATTGGAGAAGCATCTCTTTTTTAATAACATTCTGTAATATCCGTTGTACAGTTTTGTCAATAGCTTCCAGGTCACCTACTGAAGGATTTTTTACATGCTGTCCATCCAGTGTTCCTAAAACCGACTGTATTTTTTCAGCTTCAGCATTTATAATATGGGCAAGACCTAGTTCCTCAAAGGCAATGGAAGCTAATAGTAAATTTATTACGTCATCACGAGTAATATCGATATTCGGACTTACATCGTTTGGAATATTAGGAAATGACATTTCGCACGCTCCTCTATATTTACTATATTTAGCATATTTCCTACTAATATATTATGTAAATTTCAGAGGGGGGGTTCGACATTTTTAAAGGAATTTGGATGGTTACCTTTGGCATAAAGCGCATATAAGGAACAAAGAACTTCCTCTCAGCCTCTTTTCCGGCATTTTCAACTTCGCCTTTTTCATTCCCGCATGCAGGACGGCAAGATCCTAAACTTAGGAAGCTATTTTTCGGTTGTGTGAATTATTTTATTTTTATATGAGACTCTTTAAAACTTGATACGAATTTGATAGAATAAGACGCCTCGTAACGTAATTCTTTTCTAGGGTATGCGGGTCCCATTCTCACTTGTGGTCTTACAATAATTTTAGAAAAGTCAGGAGAAATCGAAGTTATAGGTCGCGCCACGACGGATATGAAGCTTTTCAATTATGTAAAGAGCTCTTGCCCCAAGTGGTGCTGATAGATATAAAATGCCCGGATGTGACGGCATAGAAGCTGTAAAGAGGATCAAAGAAGAATTTCCACATATAAAAGTCATTATGCTGACTACTTTATAGATAATCATTTTATCTCTGAAGCCATTAAAAATGGTGCTGACGGTTACATATTAAAGGATATTAATGATCAGGACCTTATTCATACCATCAAATGTTCCCTCAATGGTTTAAAAGTGATGCAGTAACTTATTTGGATGAATGCCTAAATTTTCGCATCACAATTTGTATCTCCTTTTTAGTTAGTTACACATTTATATAAGATAAAGAGACAAATTTCTCATTGGAATACTTGTATTTTTCCTTCAGTTCTTGAAGTGCTGCTTCTTCCAAAGGGGTTAAATCCTGCCGCAGGATATTTTCTATGTGGCCACCTTATCCGCCTCGTTGCCACCATTTGAACAGCTCTTTAAAGGCCGGACTAGAACTTTGGTTAAGTCCAGCCCGGCCTTTAAGTTAATTAAGCAAAATTTGATTTTTTACATCTGGCAACCTTCGAAGGTTTTTATGAGCCACTTTTATATTTTTTTAATTTCATTTAGATGCACCGAACCATCTAGCTGTTCATAAATCAGAATAATAACAGGTTCTGTAATCGCATTTGGGTAAACAGGGGTTGCATTGCAGAAAAATTTGTAATTGATGCCACTAACAACTTGACTAGATACTGCTAGTGGCTGGTAATTAACCCCCACTAATTGACCTATAGCTTTTTTAAAAACATTCAACTCGTCTTGACTAATATCTGTTTTGAACGCTGAGTAAGTTCCTGTCATTGTTTTTTCTCCTTTACTCTTAAATTATTTTGGATTTTTATACTTGCAATGTATATATCGGTAAATTTGTGAAAATATTATAGGAAATATAATAAAAAAATAGATTTTTACAAAAAATATCCTTTTTACATATTAGTTAAACTAGTTAAACTATAAATTTAGGTATTCCCATGACTAAAATCTAATCTATACAAAATAACCTTTTGGTAGGGTGCTACAAGGGCCCCCACCAACAAAAACAGTAATGACTTCAACTGTGATGGTCATTACTTTTTTAGACAGAGCCGGAAGCCTGTTAACAGTATTTCGGCTCTGTCGTAGTGTACTACCGGGTTGCTTGGAAGTGTCTTCGTATGACTCTATGAAGGATTTTCAATACAAATGGGGTCGAGTAGACAGGTAGACTTACGTCTCCTCTCATGGTTGAAGTCATTACCATATATCAAAGCGGTCTGTGAAGCGAATCCAAGGCAAATCATTCCCCTTCGCTTTTTTGATAAGACCTTCGGAGTCGCCGGTGAAGAGAATCGCTGATCTTAAGCCTGTTTTGTATAACGGTATACAACCCCTTTTGCCCGAAGTTTTTTCGATATTCTCTTTTCCATTTGCAGAGACAGTAGTTTTTACAATTGTTTTTGACAAACTTAAACATAAGAATCAAACTTTCAAGGTATTTTTTATTGGAACCTTATTGGAGGCATAATTATTTTGTTAGCTTCATTAAGGAATATACTGGTTCTGGGTATTAGTGATTATTCAATTAAAGCTATTTTACATGTGCAGTAAAATGTAAATCTTTATGCCGCAAGCTCTAGTTTTAAATTATAACGTTGATTGGCTTAATGCACTTGCAAAAGAATACGTTGAAAGTAGAATACCATGTAACAGTTTACAACCTTTAAAAGGCCAATTAGATAAAATTGTATTAGATATTTGATAGACGCACACTAAGGCCGAGCCGGAACAGCGTTTTGCAGTTTTCAGCCCGGCATTAAAATTCTTTTTTCTAAGATGGCATTATTTGTCAAGTAGAATTGACCCTTTTTAGCTTGATCTTTATTTTTCCTTTTTTTGGGAACCGAAAAAAGACCACTAAAGAACCGAAGAATATACCCTCTTCATATGAAGTAAAGCACGGTATTATTTAATTAATGAATTATGAATTAATTATAAAAGGGGTGTTTAAATTGAAAAGAATGCGGATACTGGTTCTTGCTGCTTTTCTTATTATTTCTATGGTAGGTTGTAATGCCAAAGAGTCTACAAAGAAAAAGGAACTTAATGTCTATTTTCCTTCTTTTGCCAGTACTATTGCGGCAGAAAAATTCGATGACTTAGTTCAAGCAAAGAAGAAATTTGAAGAGAACAATAAGAATATCACTGTCAAACTTAATCCCAGAGGTGGTTATACGGATAATTTCTACATATTGAATGATGTTGCGGCTGGCTCAAAGATAGATGTAGTTATGCTTTATGATATTAATGTCAGTGATTTTTCTAGTTATGGAGCATTGCGGTCCTTGGATGATTACATTGACCAGGATACCAATTTGATGGATGAAACCTATGAAGAGGGGTTTTTGGATCGGGTAAAAATTAAAGGATCATTGTATACATTACCTATAGGTTTTTTTGCCCAGGGACTTTTATATAATAAGGATATTTTGAAAAAGTATCAGTTAGAACCTAAAACAAACTGGACATGGAAAGATTTTTTTAATTTTGCAAATACCATCAATAAAGGTGATTGCGTATTTAATAATTCTTACATAACGAAGGGAAGTTTATTAGAACCTTTTATAAACAGCCGGGGATTGAGATTGGTGAATAGTAATGGTAGAACAACAAATGTGAACAATTCTCTCGTTTTAGAATGGTATAAATATGAAAGAGAAATATGGATAGGAAACAGCGTAAGCGTTTATAGCGATTCCAATATACCGGGGATAAAAACAGGATATAGACCAATTGAAAGTCTTAGTAAGGGAGAGTTCGCATTTTTACCTAGCAATATAGGTATTACGGATTATACATTTATTAAAAATAATTATCCCAACATTGATGTCATGAACTTGCCAATTGAGAGTGAGACGGGATTCAATAGGGGAAATGCATATTCTGCCGGCATTTATAAAAAAAGCAATATGCAAAAAGAGGCCTATGACTTTATAAAAATGTTAATTTCTGAAGATATGCAAAAATCTTTAGTAGACGGGCCAGGAATGAATCCTGTTCATAAGAAAGTGATGGCCAATAGTATTCAGAAGCTTCCCGCAGATAAAGCTGTAATCTATAAAAATATCATCGGTAAATCTTTGGTCTATTATGATGCAGATGCCGGAGCGAATGCCATTTATAGCGTTATTCAACCCTACTTCACGAAAAATATTTATGATTCGCATGTCTCACAGAATGCCATTTTTAGAACTATCCAACACTATTTTATGGGCAAGATCTCGAATAATGAAGATATCAGTGAGGCCAACTTAAATGAGCTTGCAGGGCAAGTAGAATCAGATTTAAACAGAAGTGACAGACAGTAAAAGCTATTTAACAAGGGATATGACACTATCTTTTTGTAGAGAAGTCACCCGGGATATAAAAAAACCTGCTGCTAAATGTTAATGAATAAAAATTCAAAAAAGTGTCTCAGTGGTCCCTTTGAAGTACACACTGAGGCCGGACTTTTTCGAAAGTCCCAGAGGCATCCTTGAAAGCCGTAAGCCCGGCAGTAATGCCGCTCTCCCGGTTTTAGAAGTATTGACCCCAACCAATCAGAAAGGATGATGTTCCATGCTCCTCATCCCTTATGAAAACAGAAAGCTTTACGAACTGGACTTAAGCATCCTTCAGCGAGACCTGGAAGCCCACTTGCCGAAGTTGTATTTTCCGGTAAAATAGCCCACAGAGCCGAATAACTGCTCCATAAGCCGCATCGAAAAGTACAGCCATACCCTTTTTTTGTCAAGATATTTTTTAATTTTTTTTCACCTCCGGTCAAGTTGTGTACAGATTCTACCTCTAAGTACAAGAGTGGCAAAAGGTCGTCAAAATCCTTGGGGGTATGTCTTGGTGTCTTGATGTACCCGTACCAATAAGGGGTATAGCATTTTTATAGAATTGATTTTTCTTTTGGCTAACGGAGCAGCAGACCAGCTAAGGATTGTCAAGAAGAAAAATATCTTGACAAAAAAAGGGTATGGAGGTACTTTTTGGTGCGGCTTATGGAGCACTTATCCGGCTTTCGTCATTATTGTTTGATGGACTTGGAAAGCTAGCCCCCCAATTAATCTATTAAAATTTTCTGCATCAAAATCTATGTAACCATTTGGATAAGCATGGTTTAATCGTATCCATTAATCTTAAATACAGCAAGGAATGTTAAATACAAATATTAGTATTTAATGTAAAATATTGTTGACAAATTGGAAAATAGTTGATATTGTATTACTGGGGAGTTGCATGCAAAATCCATTTTATAACAATCTGTGCACAGGAGTTAATGAATGCGCTCACAGGTTAAACATGGCGCAGTATCATGATGTACCATATTTGAGTTCTTACCAATATCCAAATCGCAAAGGAGGCTATTAACCATGAAAAAGCCGTTTAAAATTACCGGTGTCTGTTTAGTTGTTTTTGCTTTAGTCCTGTCATTTTCAGCAGTTGCTTTTGCAGGTGTTATCGATGAACTGGAACCAAACAATAATATTAACGATGCGCAGATTTTAGGCACCTGGAGTCAATACAATTCCGTAATGGGAGTATTGCCTGATACCCAGGATACCGATTTTTACCGTTTTTATGCTTATCAGGGAGACAGGCTTGCGGTTAAACTCAGCAGTATGGAAGTGGGAAACAACCTTGATTTATATATTTACGATTCAAATTTCCAGTTGGTAGGACTTTCAACAAGGGTAAGCAATGCTGACGAAATCGTCCGAATCGATGTCCCTGCAAGTGATAATTATTATATTCAGGTAATACCGGTTGCTATAAGCGGTTCAACCCCAGAGTACTACTGGCTCAACTTCTACAATAGGATAAAGACAGGTTCTTACACAGCCTCACTTACACCATCGTCAATTTCCAGCCCAGGTGCAGGTACTGTTTCACCTATTGCCAGTGTAAACTTGACAAATAATACATCCATACCCAATGGTGCAATAGTAAAGAGGGTACAAGCACAGGGAACGATTTCTCCAAGTCTTGGCAATACATTCAGGCAGGTACTGAATGCAGACCAGAATATCTGGCATACAACATCCTCTGGCGGGACTATTTTTACCAGCATTACACTGAATAACCAGCTTCCGGTAAAGACCACATGGAATGTAAGGTATTATTCTCTGGCATATTCAAGGTCAACCTGGAGTTATCCTAAACTATTGATAGATTATGAATATGACCAAACATTAACATGGTAAATTGAAAATGCATACAACTAAAGACTCCGGATTTTTACCGGGGTCTTTTGTTGTATGGGAAAACACCGCAAGGCTGGGAAGCGTTGTTCTTTACAGGTTTATATTTTAACATCCATAGCTGTTCTTCCCGAGACTACATCATTAAACCAGCCCTTTAGCTGTTCAGGCCCAAAGCCGTATTTCGCATCCCTATCCACGAGTGAACCGTTGATGAAATCTATGCCGAGTTTCATATCAGGGATATTGCCTGCTCCGTACTCCATGACAGTTCTGAGCTTTTTTACCAATACCCTCTGCTCATAGGTCTGAGTATCCGGACTGGAGTTTAACAAATAGGCAAGCTTATCATTGGCGCCGGTTATTTCCCCGTTCATTAGTTCTAGATCTTGAAGCCTTTGTCCTGTTTGCTCCTCAAGCAGGTTGCCCACCTCCCATTTGTCGTACTCCAAAGTGTTTAATTTGCCATTCAACTCGTTTATTGCATAAATATGCCGCATTAACTGGATGCGATAGCTTTTGTCGCTGCTGTTCAGGGCTTGCTGTATTTGTATATCCCTCTCTTTACTTGTTGAGCCCGACACCCAAATACAGGCATTTTTGTCTATGGTTATCGTAAGCTTTTCATCAGGGGAAAATTTTATACCGTTTTCCTCAAGAAATGACTTGATCCTTTCGTTATGCTCCTTACGGTTTGTTAGATTAAACTTGGCAAGAACCTGATATCCATTTTCTATACGCCCGAATTGTTCAGTATAAGCAGATATTGGTGTTCCGTTATAAACATGATAATCCGTATAACCAAGCCGGTGAACAAATTCAGTGTAGAGTTGCGTACTTACGTGTCCATCGGATGCAAGACCGGCATTGATTTGTTCATTTGTTGAAGGATTTACCCCTGTATTTTTAGAGGATATAATGTTGCAGGATCCGGACTGGGCCGGTTTATTGTAGGTATAAGAATTTTTAATAGAAGATACATTCATATACGTACCTCATTTCATTAAATAGTTATTTATAGGTATATCGTAAAAAACGGTGTAAAACTTTACCGGTTTAAGCATGACTTTACATATGGGGTTTAAATTTATTGTATCTATTAGAAACAGGGAGGGTAAACTGAGTAGCCCTTCCAAACAATCTCCTGAGGAGATTGTTTCCGACTTCGCCAAAGCCAATGAGGATATCTGACCATAGTGAAATGTAAATACAGCAGATTTGTCATTCATTTAGATGGTAGGTATGGCAGCAAGTCCGGCCTTTTGAACTGACCTAAACCGCCCTTCTACCTCAATGACGATGTTTTGGCCGTTGCCGTTCACACGGAACAAAATGGGCTGTAATATGCTGTGTACTTTGACGGAGTTGGCCAGTTCTTCAAGGGCTTCTTCTGAAAAGCACTTCCGGGGCTGGTTTGGGTCGGGTTGAAGGGTGCTTAAGTCCAGTTCGTAAAGTTTTCTATTTTCGCAAGGAATTTCAGGAATGGGCATCATCCTTTTGGTTGAAATTCGGAACACCCTTTGGCTTTGAATTGGGCAGTAAGGTAGTTGTGGATGTTACAAAAGAGTAGATTATCATTAAGGCGGTTCATGTGGAAGATATGGATGCTTTTGAGGATTTGGAGGTTGCTGTATGAGGCGAAGGCATAGTTGGGAGTACAGGCGGGTTGGGCTGTATTTCCCTCTAGTATTCAAGTTGATTGAGGTACGGGGGCCTAAGTAGGGGCGGGATTGGTTCTTGCCTCTCTTTTAGCTTTAGGGAGCATTCCTGTAAAGAAAATAAATGAACTTTGAAAAAATAGATGCCAAGCTGTAAAATTTGAATTGTGAGTTGCCAGCCAAGTAACCACAAATCAAATATCACAGGAGGCATCATATATGAATCGTA
>JAOABQ010000091.1 GCA_026418275.1 Clostridia bacterium | reverse complement strand
CCGTTAGTTCATTTCTTTCCTCTTTAGTCAATGTAACAATATATTTTTTTTGCATAGCTTCTTCTCCTTCATCTTTTGTGATATCCTTAATATCGGAGAAAAAACTCAAACTATAAATATCAAAAGTTACAGACTACTAGTACTGTTTAACACAACAAATTTCTAGTTTTTCAAAATGTTAAAAATGCACTTCATCTGTTTTTGCCTCGCTTACCCTAGAAAAGAATTACGTTATGAGGCACTAGGAACAAAGGAACGGTCGCTTTGCTTCTATAGAAAGTTCCATCTACTGGTATCTTTATTTATCTGTCATAGTCAACTTTCTAAAACGTTAATTGTCAACAGTACGTGGAACTAGGTTTATGTCCCAACTCTAATTAAACTAAGATAGGCACCCTTTGCGCCGAAATAAACAATGTATGGTATACTTAGTATAATAAAATTTATCTGCATAAAGCATGGCACATTGACCTTTAACTTTTTGTTTTTTAGTAAAAAGTTATGCTTATTTGAGTTTACTAGTATACCCAAGTTAGAGGTAAATTTGGCTTACTGATTTTTTGTACCGGGAGGATTAAAAATGAATTACTTAGCACACATATATCTTTCAGACAATACGGATAAAAACACGATTGGCAACCTTCTTGGTGACTTTGTGAGTAAAGCAGAGGATAATAACTTTGAAAAACCCATAAGAGAAGGTATTTTTACGCATAGAATGCTTGATAGCTTTACCGATTCACATCCCATTTTTTTAATGAGTAAAAAAAGGATTTCCACTTTGAACAGACGTTATGCTGGTTTACTCATCGATATGTTTTATGACCACTTTTTGGCAAAAAATTGGTCTTCATATTCTACAATGTCATTAGAAGAATACACCACACATTTTTATAGTATACTGGAAAGTTTTTCTGATTGCTTGCCCGACAGGCTTTTAAATGTAATGCCTTCTATGGTAAAAGAAAATTGGCTTCTCTCATATAAAGAAATAACGGGTATTGAAAAAGCACTGGAGAGGATTTCAAAAAAATTATCCATACCAAATCATTTCTTATTAAATTCCATCAATGAGTTAACGGATAACTATGAGGGTTTGGAAAGCGATTTTAAAAGTTTTTTTCCATATGCGATTGAATATGCAAATCAGCTTAAGCTTTCGAATAAGTAAAAGTTCAAATATATTATGCATCATGTAAAATGAACCTTTAAAAATTGTAAGGGATCCCCATTCCATAAGAATTTTCTTTACGCTTAATAATTAAGTACTGGCATTTAAGGAGTAAACGTAATATTCTGTTAACTATAATTAATCCCTAATATTCTTTAATAAGTACAAGGTCAAACAATCTTCCACTCTTTTTCAACGGTGGTTTTTTTATATTCTCTTACTTTTCACAATTGAATTCAATTCCTGCTTTTATACTCCATAAATTTTACGCTTTTTTGCTGACAATATAATTATTTTTTACGGTTTTACACTCTCTTTTTGAACCACATTGAATTATCAAAAGGATTATTATATCATACAATCATATAAAATGGGGGGTGGCAAAACACAATATAGGTTTATGTAAAAGAAGCAAAAGCATTAGACGACCTAGAAAAATAATGATTTTGAGAGGGGAAGTGTGTTTGATGAGTAACTCTACTGTGGCAGCAACAAAACATAACCGTTGGCTGCCTGTTATCGCAAGTATTGCAATTCAGATGTGTTTGGGTACAGCGTATATTTGGGGTGTATTTCAGTCCTACCTGATTATTACTAAGGCAACACCAAATGCCTTATTCAATTGGCCTGCCACACATGGTACACTGGCGTACGCATTGCTGCTTTTTGTTTTAACCTTTGGAAGTACTGTGGGTGGAAGAATTCAGGACAAATTGACACCCAGACCTGTTATTATTGCTGCCGGTATAGTCATGGGTATCGGATTTTTTCTTGTCCGATTCACAACAGAAGCGACACCTTGGTTTCTCTGGCTCACATATGGTGTATTAGGCGGATTTGGTATGGGAATGGCATATACAACCACAATCGCTACCTGCCAGAAATGGTTTCCGGATAAAAGAGGTCTTGTAACCGGAATCATTGTTTCTGCTCTTGGATTTGGCGGAGTTGTATTTTCTCTATTTGCTGAAGCTGTAATTAAGGACATTGGTGTTTTAGACACGTTTTCTGTTTTAGGGGTTATATTTGTCGTTATCACCGTCCTGGGATCATTTTTTATTAAAAATCCTCCTGAAGGCTTCAAGCCTGAAGGTTGGACTCCTCCAGCACCAAAGGATGGGATAATCACACAAAACTTTACTCCTTTAGAAGTTTTAAAGACTTCCCAATTTTACATGATAACTTTTGCGTTTATGTGTGCTACCGCTGCGGGATCAATGATGATTCCTATGGCTAAGGTACTTGGATTGCAGCCTGACAGCGGCTTAACAAAGAGTGCGGCCTTGGCCGGAGTAACAATTATTTCTGCCTGCAATTCCTTCGGTCGTCTCTTCTGGGGATGGGCTTCGGATAAGTTAGGAAGAAAGAAAACCTTATTAGTACTTCTTGTGATCGCAGGTGCCTCCATTGTGGGTGTCGCATTTGTGAAAGCGTACTTAATGCTTGTTTTCATTGCTATCATCGGCTTCTCATACGGCGGGTTCCTCGGTGTCTTCCCGTCAATGGCTGCAGATTTCTGGGGCACCAAAAACATAGCAACCATATATGGCATGGTACTTCTCGGATTTGGTATCGGAGCTGTTGCTTCATCCTACACAGTTGCTTACTTAAGTGCAGAAAAAGCCTTTTCAACCGCATTTACAATTGCCGGCATCGCGGCAGTTATAGGATTTATCATTATATCCTTGTTGAAAGCTCCTAAGATTAAAAAGTAATTAAAGTGGTTTAATAAGAATTAGAGATTAATCAAACAATAAAATATATACAAAAATGGGTTTGCACGAATAGATGCCGGCCCATTTTTTATGCAAATTACTCATAGACTGTCTCCCATCTTATCAGGGTGGCAGATGGGCATAGGCAAGGTAGAAAAGGTACAGCAGCAGCATTTAGGAATATATCTTTTAATCTTAATAGCATTGAAATTATGAAGTATTTTTTGCTTTACTTGAAATCTATTGTGAAGTTGTAAAAAAAGCTATAAAATATAAGTTAAGTATTTTTGATTATTCAATATTTTTGAATATAAGAACAACATTTTCTAAGGAGATGGTTTCATGAGAATAGAAGAAATGGCTGCTAAAGCAAAGGAGGCATCCATAAACTTAGCTGCATGCAGCACAGATATAAAAAATAAGGCTTTGGATGAAATTGCTAAAGCTCTAAATGCCCGTAAGGATGAGATCATAAAAGCAAACCTGGAAGACTTGGAAAGAAGCAAAAAGGAAAATCTGGCATCCCCCCTATTAAAACGTCTTAAATTTGATGAAGCCAAAATTGCGGATGTTATTGACGGCATTCAAAGCTTGATCGGATTGGAAGATCCGGTAGGTAAAACACTTTTGACTACCGAGTTGGATGAGGGGTTGGTCCTATATAAAGTAACCTGTCCCATTGGTGTTATCGGGGTAATTTTTGAGTCCCGTCCGGATGCCCTGGTTCAAATCTCTACCCTTTGCTTAAAAAGCGGCAATAGTGTCCTTCTTAAGGGAGGCTCTGAAGCAAAAGAAACCAACCGTATCCTGGCTGAAATTATTTCCAATGCTACAGAAATAGCAGGAATCCCTTCAGGATGGCTGGAACTCTTGGAAACCCGTTCGGATGTAAACGAAATGCTTAAAATGGATCAATACATCGACCTTATTATTCCGAGAGGGTCCAATGATTTTGTAAGGTATATTATGAATAATTCCCGCATACCCGTCATGGGCCACGCAGACGGTATATGCCACTGTTATGTAGATGAGGATGCGGATCTTGCCATGGCTGAACGGATTGTGGTAGATTCGAAAACCCAGTATGTTGCAGTTTGTAATGCTGCAGAAACCCTTCTGGTACATGAAAAAGCAGCAAAAAGTTTTCTCCCCGGATTAAAGGATGCCTTGGATAAAAAGGAAGTGGAACTGGCAGGCTGTACAAAAACACAAGAGATTATCCCCTGCGCTGCTGCATCCGAAGAGGATTGGAAAACAGAATATCTGGATTATAAGCTTTCTATAAAAATTGTAAAAGACCTTGAAGAAGCAATCCAACATATAAATAAATACGGTTCCGGACACACAGACAGTATTGTCACCGCTAACAAGGATAAAGCTGTTCAATTTATGAATCTGGTTGATTCCGGAAATGTATTATGGAACTGTTCTACCCGTTTTAGTGACGGCTTCCGGTATGGTTTTGGTGCAGAAGTGGGAATCAGCACAAGTAAAATTCATTCCAGAGGTCCTGTGGGGCTTGACGGCTTGCTTATTTATAAATTTAAACTCGTTGGGAACGGTCATATCGTTGAGGATTACGCAAGCAAAGTAAAAACCTTTACACACAGGAAATTGAATTCGGAATTCCCAGGTTAACAAGTACTTTTTAATATTATAATCCTTACTTAAGCGAACCCGATTTCTCTGTAAATTGGGTTCGTTATTATGTTAGTTCCCAACAGATGCTGCTCCATACTGACTCGTCTTGGAAATCTATGCTCTAAAGAGAGTAATTTCCTTGACTTTATATCATATGCATTTATTATATAATATAAGATATTACAAAATGCAAAATCCGTTTTGTGTTTGTAGGAAAGGACAGTATTTATGACTAAACATATTGTTTTTGATTTTGACGGAACATTAGTTAACTCTATTGGTATCATGTTTGAAATCGGAAATGAACTTGCGCAAAAATATAAATATACCCAATTAAAAAAAGAAGATTTTGCATCCCTTAGAAATCTCTCAATAAAAGAACTTTGTAAGAAACTAGGGATTCCCTTTTATAAGCTGCCCAAGCTATTAATGGAAACCTTGTCCCGTTACCGCCGCTTTTTAGGCACACTGCAAATGATGGAAGGCATGAGGGAATTAATATTAAAGCTTCATGAACAGGGCTATATTCTGAGTATCATATCATCCAACTCTGTACCCAATATTGAAACGTTTTTAAAAAACAATCATTTACAGGATACATTCCACAACATTTATTCTTCTAAAGGGCTTTTCGGTAAGCATAATACAATCAATGGCTTTATTAAGAAGTATAACATACCTAAGAAAAACATGATCTACGTTGGTGATGAAATCCGGGACATTGATGCATGTAAAATAAGTGGTGTTAAAATCATTGCGGTCTCATGGGGCTTCAATTCGGCAGCCCTTTTATCCAAAGCCGGGCCTGACTATCTCGTACATACCCCTTTAGAAATTGTACACATATTGAACTCCCAAAGCATATAAATCACAACTTACTCCACGTCCATCGTCTTTTACCGGTATAGGACATCAACAATGTTTAGAGTATGTGACACATGCTTTAATCATCTTATATGCAGCATAAAAAGTTCAAATTATTTTATCATGGGACAACACAGTACGCTAATAAAATTATATACGAATAATTTTTTTCTTTTGTGGAGGTCCCATATGCTGCTTAAAGATGTTAAAGTTGCTTTTGCACTGACAGGATCCTACTGCGTTTTCGACAAAGTAATTCCTCAGGTAGAAGTTCTTGTTAAGGAAGGTGCAGACGTATACCCCATCGTATCTTATGCTGTCGCTTCGACAGATACACGTTTTGGAAAATCACAGGATTTTATTGCCCAATTAAAACAACTTACCGGTAAGGATGTCATTCAAACCATTGTGGATGCTGAACCATTAGGTGTTGTATATCCCATCGATATTGTCGTCATATCCCCTTGCACAGGAAATACGCTATCCAAGCTCTGTCACGGTGCAACAGATTCTCCCCCGCTCATGGCTGCTAAAGGCATTTTTAGAAATCACAAACCGGTAGTACTGGGGATAGCAACCAATGACGGCCTTGGTATCAGCGCTAAATGCCTTGGAATGGCTTTATCCACCAAAAACATCTATTTTATTCCCTTTGGCCAGGATAACTACAAAGATAAGCCGGACTCTCTTGTAGCAAAATTTGAATTAACTGTACCAACCATTGTTGAAGCCTTAAAGGGAGAACAACTGCAGCCCCTTTTAGAAAAGTTCTAAGAAAAGAGGTGGTAAACATGCCTATTATAAACATTGAGCTATGGAGCGGCAGAACCCATGAACAAAAAAAGGAGCTTGCAAAAGCTTTTACTGAAAGTATGGTAAATATCCTAAAAGTAAAGCCGGAATCGGTGCAAATTATCTTTAAGGAAACAGATAAAAAAAATTGGGCAATTGGCGGCAAGTTACCCGATGAATGGTAAAAGGGACGGTAAAACCGCCCCTTTCTTAATATTAGAGCTATTCATATAATAAATCCGGTGAAATAAGATTACTTCCGTTTCCCATTCCTGTTAAACCTTGGTCCACAGCGCAGGAACACTTGACGGATCCCAACCGTCTTGGGATAAGTGATCCAAATTACATTTATACGTGCTGCTTTGGTAAGTAACCATTTGACCTTTTACATAATTTACACCTGTTTTCCATGCTTCCACTGCAGGCGTGGTTTGAGGCTTCTCAGTAGGAGTAGGCGTGACAGTAGGGGTTGGGGTAGCCGTTGATTGCGTCGGCTGGGTGATAATGTTTGCCGGGTGCAGATAGTTTTCTGAAGTTTGGTTAAAATGTTTGATTATGATCACAATATCACTCATATTCACTGCAAGATCCTTGTCAAAATCATAGCCTTCCTTATAATTAGTATCACCGGCAGATGTATTATAGGCTGTAATAAGTTCTACAATATCACTCATATTGATGGCACCATCACCGTTTATATCGCCAGCCCACACATCTAAAGGCTCCACTGGCGTTCCAATCTGCGAATTTCCCTTGATGCCGGTTACCGTTCTTCTTAGGTAATTGGCTTTTTTAATAACAATAGAGTACCCGGCCTCATTTTTAACCAGACTATTCAGTTCGAAATATCCGTTTTTATCCGAATACACCACTTGGCCTGCACATTCAATCATAAATCCTGATTTTATTGAAGGTGCCGCTGAAGCAGTAAAGGAAAAATCAGGACATATGTAGCCGGAAATTTTGTACCCGTTAGGCTGTTCCGGTGTTGGTGTAGGGGTATTGGTCGGTGATGGAGTAATGGTTGTCCCCCCATTTAATGGTACAGGATTTCTGAGCCAATCCAACATTTGTCTTGCAGAAACGATTCTTACCTCCGGCTTCGTTAACGCATAATCAATAAACTCCTGCATCGCCTGCTGCTTGAAAGCCACATTGTAATAATTGGAATGTGCGCCAAAGGTCATCGGTGCTCTATTTCCTTGAAGCCTTTGATCTAAGGAGTATTTTAATGTAGCTACAAATTGCTCCTTGGTCATACTGAAGTCATCCCACAGATTCCAGTCAAACCCTGTAATTTTCCCGGCACTCTCATTAAATATACTGGGCCGTTTGTTCTTCATGGAAGTTCTAAATCCGGCCGCAACCCCATATTGTGCACACTTGTTATCGGGCGGAACAATTACATTATATACCGGCAATTCCCAAAGTCCCGGGTATTTACCGATCGGTTTTATTCCAGGTTCACCCGCCGCCACACTGGCTGCGTTTCCAGGACTTCCACCATCCAAGGTATAGGGCCAGAAAAAGTTTGTACCGTCCTGGTCGGGTTCCGATCCCTCTTCGATACTGCAATCATACCAGAAACCGGTGTTTTTGGCAGCTGTAGGCATATTTTCATTGTACTCTAAATAAGGAGAACGGAATCCGATAATTTGTGAAAGTGGAACACCCAATCCCTGACTATAAGGTTTTGAAAGACTGTCTACACTTATGGTCATTTCGCTCTGCCATTGGGATACAGAATAACTTCCCCCGGAAGGGTGGGTATTGGTATGGCTTCCCACTTCGTTGCCAGCCTCAAAAGCAAGCTGCCATGCCTGCTTCAAGCTCGGATTGGTGTTCATAAAGCTGGAGGGATGATAAAAAGTAATCTTGGCGGTAGTTCCGTCATAGGTTGCGCTGTTTCCTGTTCCCGTAGGATTCTTCTTGCTTTTGAATAAATTTGTTATCCACTGCATTCCCTCAACATTGGAATTATCATCAAAGCCAAAAACGATAAATAAAGGCACTTGAGATGCAGCTAATCCGCCGGGCGGATTTTGAGACGGAGCCCTGTTGTCGGTATAATCATAGCCGCCTGTCCTGGTTGAAGGAAGTGTAGAACCTTGGCCCACTGCAAAAGAAGTAAAAATTGAAGAAGTCAATAATAACACACATAGAAAAATAAATGCTTTGTTTTTAAACACTTTTTTATTCACACATACTACCCCCTTATTTCTTTAACCTTTTTCTAGTTCTTTCTTTTTACCCTTTTTTAATCTTTTTCTCTTTACCCATCTTTCCTGAAATCGGATTTTACTATCAACAACCCTCCTCCCTATGAATTGCAAACCCTAAAAATGGTTTACGGAAGCTGCATAAAACCCAATAAACATTGGCAGGGCAAGCTCCCAATCTATCTTAAGCTTGCCCTGCCAATGTTTGATCATGACGATATTCTATATAGTTCAATATGTGCAGCAAGCAGCAAGTATAAATTATCTATCAGGCAAACCATTTTTATTTCATGCTTACTATGTTAGATCTTACAATAATATATCCATATTATAACATATAACCAGATTTTGGTCCAGTGGACACGGTCAAATGCCTGCCTATTCATATTCAATTCAGTATTCTTTCTCCGCTCCAATCAACCTAAAAATACTTTTAAGACAGTCCGCTATGTTTACTACAAATAGGGTATTACCACCATTTTCTTCTCCTAAAATAAAAAGTCATACTTCCTCCGATTACTGCCATTACCAGCATGATTAAAGGGTACCCCCATGGGGAATCAAGCTCCGGCATATACCTGAAATTCATTCCGTAAACTCCTGCAATAAAGGTAAGAGGCATAAAAATGCTTGAAAACACGGTAAGAACCTTCATCACTTCGTTCATCCGGTTGCTTGTACTGGAAAGATAGATATCCAACATACCAGAAAGCATATCCCGATATGTTTCAACCGTGTCGATCAACTGAATTGCATGATCATATGCGTCCCGAATATAAAGTATGGTAGATTCGTTGATAAGCTCTGATTCCCTTCTTTCCATTGCCCCTAAAACTTCTCTCAGCGGCCAAATGGATTTATGAAGGCGAAGCATCTCCTTTTTTAGCTGGTGCATGGAATGGAGGGCAGCAGAAGACGGCTTCTGAAGCAATTCTTCCTCTATATATTCGATCTGGTTTCCAACCTCCTCAAGAATAATAAAATAATTGTCGACAATGGTATCCAAAAGTGTGTATGCAAGATAATCCGGTCCCATTTTTCTTATATGTCCTACATTATTTCTTATCCGGTCCCGGATCGGGTTAAAAACATCCCCTTCCCGCTCCTGCAAGGTAATAACATAGTCTTTTCCGAATATCAAACTGAGTTGGTCTGATACAATCCTTTTGCGGCTGTGGTCATAGCAAAGCATTTTTGCAACAATATAAATATAATTGCCATAATCTTCGATTTTCGGACGCTGGTTCGTATTCAAAACATCCTCAAGCACAAGCGGATGAATCCCGAAATACTCTTCCAGTCTCTCCAGAATATGAATTTGGTCTATGCCGTCAATATCAAGCCATTTAATGGCATTCTGTTTCTTATATTGTAAGTATTCATCCATGGTCTGGAGCTTCTTGTCCATACAGTTCATCTGATCATAGCTTATGACCGTGATATCCGAGTCATCTCTTTTTTTAGCCCCAATATAAACAAGGGACCCGGGTGGAAGCCCTGTTTTTATTGATCTCGGTTTCGCGCCTTGCTGCATAATTACCTCTCCTGAACATTTATTCTTATTACTTTATCCTTTTAATCTATGTAAGTAATTTAACTCGTTGTGCTAGCTGGGTTTATTAGGTGAAAAGAACGTAAGCGTAGAGACTTTAGAGCATGTTAATCTGAGCGGGGAAATGCAAATCCACTGTTTGAAGCGAAGCGAGTTTAGATTTGCGCAAGCTGAATTTACATGCTCTTAAGGATCGGAGCATCATAGTTCTTGGAACTAATCAACCTAGCACAACAGATTAATTTATTATTTTAAGTGTTTGGATAAATATCCGAAAACTCTACCCTTATTCTTTCTACATAAGCCTTTTCTACATTACTGACGGAAGAATCAAACTCATCCGGCAGTTTTTCTGCAGGAAGTTCAATAATAAATTCGCTTCCCATGCCTAATGAACTATTTACACGGATTTTTCCCTTATGCATTTCAACCAACGACTTTACCAGGCATAACCCTATACCGCTTCCCTCGCATTCTCTTGTCAAAGAAGTATTTACCTGCCTGAACCGTTCAAAAATAACCTCTTTCTTGTCCTCGGGTATTCCGATCCCGGTATCGCTTATAGAAATGTTTATGGTATCGCCTTTGTCACACAAGTGTACTTTGATAGAACCACCTTTTTCAGTATATTTCACCGCATTAGAAAGTAAATTTAAAATAACTCTTTCTATCTTATCCGCATCACAGGCAATAAACTTTTCTTCAGTATCTGTGTCAAATTCTAAGCTTACACCCTTATTCTCCACAAAATCCGCCACTGATAATGTAATTTGCTCAACAATACTTACAATATTATGATTTCTTAACTGAAGTTCTAAAAAGCCTGTATCAATTCGGGTAATATCGATTAAATTATTAACAAGCCTAACCAACCGGTAACAATTTTGTTTCATCATATGGACATATTTGCTGATTTTATTGCCCTTATCCAAAAGTTCTCCTTTTTTCTGGTAAATGTCCATTAACTGAATCGTTCCCAGAATTACATTGAGGGGCGTCCTAAACTCATGTGACAGGTTTGTGAAAAATTCGGTTTTCAATTTATCGTATTCAATTGCTTCATTTAAAAGCCTTTTGTTCTCATCCATGGTTTTTTGTAACGTCAATTCAGTAATTTTCCGTTTTGTAATATCCGTATGGGTACCTAACATCCGGATAGGGTTTCCGTCCTCATCCCATACTGCCTGTCCACATCCTAAAAACCAAATAGTCTTTCCGTCCTTGCCCTTAGCCCTGAATTCGATTCTGTAAGAATCTATTTTTCCTGACAGATAATCCTTCATATGCATAGAAACTTGTTCGTAATCATCAGGGTGAACTACTTCTTTCCAAAAGCTCCCTGCCCCTAGTATTTTGGAACGTTTATAACCTATTTTCATCCTCCACTTTTTTGAGATCACCAGTTGGTCGGATTTGAT
Source organism: Clostridia bacterium (assembly GCA_026418275.1). Lineage (GTDB taxonomy): Bacteria > Bacillota > Clostridia > Acetivibrionales > DSM-2933 > SKW182. Next base: position 67,486 of record JAOABQ010000091.1, on the reverse strand, counting down.
ATCCCAATCCCATAATCCATCGGTTGTATTCTCTATAACCAACCGGTATTTTTCTTCACTTTTCACCAACTCTTCTTTTGACCGCTGAATTTGAGCCATATGGCGGCTAATAAGGCTATAAAGCATCAATGCCGTTCCAATAACGTAAATCCAACCTTTAAAAATGGCAATTTGGGTATATAATGCCTTGTCCTTGACTGAGATATCCAAAAGTTTGTCGGAAAGCACTATCCATAAGCCTCCCACCAGCGCATAAATAAAAACGATTTTGAAGGCCGGAACTTTCTTTTGGAACAGTTCTTTTAAAATGGTCCTGAGCCTTTTTAAAATACCATATCGAACTTTAGATCTTCGTTTTAATTTTTGAATTTTCATCAATGGTATTCCGGGCATATAGACGCCTCCATGGATCCAGTAATTTGCTAAAAAAGAGAGGATGATCATCCTCTCTTTTAAGCTTTTACTATATTTTTCAGATTATATATACTAATTATACCTTAGTAGCACCATAATAAACAATACCCCGATTGGCATCAACCGTAACAACCGACCCGCTTTTTAATATCTGCGTAGCATTATCTGCGCCAACAATGACAGGGATCTCCAGTGCCAGCCCTACTGTGGCGGCATGGGATCCTATCCCGCCTTCTTCCACTATAAGGGCGGAAGCTCTTTTTATCACAGGAATCATTTCATTTGTTGTAAAAGGAACAACCAGAATATTTCCTTCAACAAAATTTTTCTTTGCCTCCTCCCCAGTCATTGCAACACAAATCTCTCCGGTAACCGATCCCCCAATGCCTGTTCCCTGCACAAGAACCTTACCCACGATATGTACTTTTAGTATATTTGTAGTACCGCTTACTCCAATCGGTGCTCCGGCTGTTATAACTACCAGCTCCCCATTTTTTACAAGACCCGATTCAATTGCCTTTTCTACCCCCATATCAAACATCTCGTCAGTGGTTGTAGCTTCCTTAACAAGGTAAGGAAGGACTCCCCAGGATAATGAAAGCTGCCGCTGCACTCTGGGGTATACCGTTGTGGCAACAATAGGGCATGCCGGTCTAAATCTGGAAATCATTCTGGCAGTATGACCGGAATGTGTAACCGTAATGATTGCGGAAGCCTTTAAATCCTGAGCGGTCGTACAAGTGGCATGACTAATCGCATTAGTAACGCTTCGGATCATATCATACTGCATAGCTGAGAATCGCTTCCAGTAATCAACTGCTTTTTCAGCCTGTTCTGCTATCTTTACCATGATCTCAAGGCTTTCTATCGGATATTTACCCGCTGCGGTCTCCCCGGACAACATAATGGCGCTGGTACCGTCGTAAATTGCATTGGCAATATCGCTGGCTTCCGCTCTCGTCGGTCTGGGATTCCTAATCATAGAGTCCAACATTTGCGTTGCCGTTATGACCGGCTTGCCGCTCCGGTAGCACTTTTCAATTAATGCTTTTTGTACAATGGGTACTTCTTCAACGTGTATTTCTACCCCAAGATCTCCTCTGGCAACCATGATTCCATCTGCAATTTTATTGATTTCGTCAAAGTTCTTGATCCCTTCACGGTTTTCAATTTTTGCAATAACCTTAATACCCTGACCTCCGTTTTTTTCCAAAACCTTTTTAATTTCAATGACATCAGATGCTTTCCTCACAAAGGATGCTGCTATAAAATCGAAATCATTTTCTATCCCAAATCTGATATCGGCAATATCCTGCTCCGTTAATGCAGGAAGTTGAATCTCAGCTCCAGGTACGTTAATTCCTTTTCTATTTCCAAGGATGCCACCATTAAGTACCGTACAGTAGATGTCTTTTCCTTTTATCTCATCGACTTCCAATTCTATCAAGCCATCATTGATAAGAATACTGCTTCCCCGTCTAACATCCTTATAAAGGTTTTTATAACTTACGGTACACTTTGTGTTGTCACCTATTATATCTTCATTGACTAAAACAAAGGTATCCCCTTCTTTCAAGGTTACTTCCTTGCTTCCAAACTGACCGGTTCTGATTTCAGGTCCTTTGGTATCAAGCAGCAGAGGAATCGGTTTTCCGACAATATCTCTCACTTTTTTAAAGTTTTCAACTCTTTTCTTATGTTCTTCATGAGAACCATGGGAAAAGTTTAACCGGGCTACATCCATCCCATTAAGCATTAATTCCTTAAGAATCTCCTCATTATCTACAGCCGGACCTAAAGTACATATTATTTTTGTTTTTCTCATTATTTTCCCTCACTTCTATTGAAATTGTTGTGTATCTTCAAAAGCTTAATTACATTTTACTAAAAATTTTTCAATTCCCTTAAAAACTCCTCCTGTTCCTTCTTTAAAATCTCCAAACTTTTTTTAATCTGCTGCTGGTTACTTGGGTCCATCATCGTAATTTTCAAACCATACTCAAAATTATTTCCATTTTGAGCTTTCCAAATTACATCCGTTTTAGAAAACATTACCTTTTTATCAATATAAATATCGATCTCCAAACTTTGATCAACAGAAAATTCTCCTTTAGAGCAAATCATTAATCCTCCATAACTCATATTTTTAACTGTTGCAGTGTACCTTGTGGATGTATTCTCTCCTTTAACATCCGCATAAAATGACACAGGAAATCTCTCATAGGACCTTTTATTTATATCAAATTTAATACTATCCAACTTTAGCTCAATAGTACTTTGCTTTGCGTTAATACTTGATATGGTGCAGCTGCATATTCTTATCTGGCTCTCTTCTTCAAATCCAAGGACAATCGGATCCCCTTCCAGAAAATTCAATATAGCAAAGTTTTTTGTGATTTTCACCCATAAAAAGTCTTTATTCGCTTGAATCACAATACTTTTAAAAGGGCTTGAATCTGAATAATGGGTAATGGAAACAATCTCTCCCGTATTGATAGCCATCGCTTATCCTCCCTAAAAACATTACTCCATTGAGTCCCAAGTAAATATACTACATCAGAATGCCAATTCAATCAACCACTTTAGTTTAAAATATTTTTTTTATGCGGTTTAGCATATCGTCTTTCTGAATGGGTTTTTTTAAATACCCTTCTACGCCAAGTTCTTTTGCTTTTAAAACATCCTCCATTGTGCTGTGTTCGGTAAGTATCAACACTGGTATATCATTATATGGGGAATTTGTGTCCTCTTTCAGCCGCTTAATAATGTCAAATCCATTTTCATTTTTTAATGTGAGGTCCATGATAATCAGTTTGATTTGATCCCCAAACTGTTCTAAAACATTGAGCATACCATATTCATTGGACGTTTCAATTAAAGTAATGCCGGCTTTATCTAAAATAATTTTTACTTCAAACCGAACCGTAGGTGAATCCTCAACAATCAATACGATTTTTTCCCCAGCCATATTCCATGCCTCCATCCAATGTTTAGTCTATAAGAAATACAATCATAGTCAGCTGCTTTTATAGGAATAATATGCACCTCATTTTGACTTTGGCAATCTATAAACCATGTCCATTTTGACTTAAAAACTTTTGGACCTCATCTTTAGCCCCAGCAATCAATTTATCTATTTTATCAATATATATTTTCACATCGTCAACCATATTCTTTTTTAACCGCTCATCAAGAAGTGCAGCTTCTTGGTATACATCATGGATGCTAAGGTTCGCCGATACCCCCTTGATATTATGAATCACCCTTTCAAGTCCAACCCAGTTCTTATTATGGAACATATTCTCCATCTCTACCGTCTCAGACGCCATCTCGGTAAAATAGTTGCGAAATAGTCTTGCCAGTAAGGGAATATCTATTTCCAATTCCTTCGCCAGTCCTTCAAAATCATATCTTGATTGAATGTTTTCCATCATTTGAATCCTCCCTTAAGGAATTGTTTACCCCCTCTATAATACCTTCCACTTTTCCAGGATTTCTTTTAACTTGTTTACCCTTACGGGTTTGCTGATATAATCATCCATTCCTGCGGCTGTGCATTTTTCTTTATCCCCGTCCAGCGTATTGGCTGTCATTGCTATAATGGGCATATGTTTTCCTAAGTTTTTTTCCATTTCCCTTATATGATAAGTTGCTTCAAATCCGTCCATTTCAGGCATTTGACAATCCATAAAAACCAGGTCGTATTCCTTTTCCCGCAAAACAAGTACCGCTTCTTTGCCGTTCACAGCACAATCCACTTTCATCCCTAGTTTTTCAAGCTGCATTGAAGCCAATTCACGGTTTATAGGGTTGTCCTCCACCAAAAGAACTCTTTTTTCTTTAGGCTCTCCGGTTATAATTGAGGGTTGTTCTTCATGCTTGTCCTTATTTTGGTCTTCTGTATGTTCTCTTTTATCTATGATCCGGTGTAAAAACTGAAGATGCCTCACAGGCTTTACCATAACCAAAGAAAACCCTGCGTCCAAAGCACTTTGACAGTAATCATTGGAGTCAAAGACTGTAAGTAATACCAGTTTCAGTTCCTTTCCTGCTTCACTTTCTTTAACCCTTTTTGAAAACAACAAAGCGTTTTCCTTGTCATCGGCACATGAATCCACAATAACCATATTATACTGCCTGCCCAAGCTCCTCTGGCTTATAATCCGATGATAAGCTTCATCCAAATCTTCTGTATTTTCACAATTTATTTGGTAAAAGGATAAATACTCTCCAATAATACTTCTACCCACATTACACCGGTTAACGGCAAGTATGAAGAACTCTTTTGCAGGATATTCCTGGCTGACTATTCCACTCTGTTCCGCTGCTCGCCATGCATCCAGGATCATTTTCTGCTTTTCATACAAACTATCTTTAAAATCAGTCTCAAAGGGTATTTTCATTAAGAAGGTTGTCCCCTTCCCCTCGGTACTGTTGATCCCGATTTCTCCTCCCATCAATTCAACAAGCCGCTTGGAAATGGATAGTCCCAGCCCCGTTCCCCCATATTTTCTGGTTGTTGATCCATCAGCCTGGACAAAAGGCTGAAACAGCCTGTCCATGGAATCTTTAGACAATCCGATTCCTGTATCCTGTACTTCAAGCAAGACGATAATATTTCCTTCTCCTGTTTCTTCAGTATTTGCACGGATAACAACCTCTCCCCGTTCGGTAAACTTGATCGAGTTGCCTACAAGGTTTAAAAGAATCTGGCTTATGCGGTTTGCATCACCATAAACCAATGGAATCTTTTGTGATACGAAAGTCATTAAGGAAAGACTTTTTTGTCTTGCCCTGACTGCAAGAATCTCAGCAACTTTCTCTATTGTATCCGTCAGGTTAAATTCATAGTGTTCCAGTTCAATTTTTCCTGCTTCGATTTTTGAGAAATCAAGTATATCGTTGATGATTTTCAAGAGAAGTTCTCCTGCATTATGCACGGTTTCTACCAGGTGGTTTTGTCTATCATTTAACGGAGTATCTATTAAAAATTCAGTCATACCGATAATAGCATTTAAGGGTGTCCTGATTTCATGGCTCATATTGGCAAGAAATTCACTTTTCAACCTGTTTGCATACTCGGCTGTTTCTTTCGCTTCCTGCAAGCTTTTTTGAAACACTTTAATTTCTGTGATATCATGAAAAACTGTTATAAAATATCCCTTCCCAGGACTATAGGCAGACACCAAAAACCATTTTCCCGCAGCCTCTGAGTAATATTCAAACTTGCTGTTTTCAACCTCCATATATTTTCTGCACAGTTCAAACCAACTGAAATCTTTTTGATTTTCTTCTTTTACCCGGGATATCTTCTTACCAATAATTTCTTCTTTTTTTAGTCCGCTTAGTTCCTCAAACGCAGCATTAACTTCTAAATACTCCATATTAGTTTCATGCCAATTTCCATCTTCCAGTACTCTAAAATATGCAAATCCATCCAGCATGCTCTCAAATAAATGCCGGTATTTGTATTCGCTTTCCTTTAGCTCTCTTTGTGATTGATCCAACGCATACAGCATGCGGTTAACATCATTTGCTACAAGGGCCAATTCATCTTTCCCGGCAAGTTCAATCCTTCTTTTCAAATCTCCGCTGACACCGATCTCGTTTACCCGGGTACTTAGACGTCCAAGACGTGTCAATACGGTTTTTTCCAACAATAACAAAATAATAAGTCCAATAACGATACCACTAATCAAAAGCGCAACTGTAAAAAAGTTAATACTTCTTTTTCCATGGGTATAAATTTCTCTTTCTAAATCCACTTTCATGACCAATACCGGTTCATTAAAAACATCCTCGATCAGGGCATATCCGGATATGTTTTGACTATCCACAACCATGGTTTCAATGGGATTTCCTTCATTTTTCCTTTCCCACAAACGGGAAACCATATCTTTATAGTCATTGGAATTCCTAACCTCATTGACTGTTTTTATTGTTATATTGAGGCGTGACACCTTTTTCAATTTTTCTATCACTCTTTGGTCCAAATAACGTCCAACAATAAGGCTTCCTCTGCTCTCCCCTTCTCCAGTACTTCTCAAAATGGGCCTTGAAACAACAATCATAGGCCCCTTGGGCAAAAGAACAATTCCTTCCTTCACCGATTCGTGACTTTTATGCTGGTTAAAAAAAGGCTGTGAAAGCACTCTTTCTTTGAGTCCTTCCGGCAAATCCTCTTCCATACCGGTATTTAAATCGAATCCTTTACCGTAAACAATTTTCCCGGTGGAATGAATGAACACCATCGCATTAAGCCCTAATTCCTCGAATGTATTATCTACTAAGTTGGATTGAATATAATCTTCATCTCCCGTTTCGATGAACGCATAGGTATCATCCCATTTTGCCCAATCCGCAAGCAGCGTCTCTATATTGGATATTCTATTTCCTAAAGCCCCCAGGCCTTGTTGAACACTTTTTTGGGTATAATCCTCTTCAAGGCGTTCAAACTCTTTGCCTAAAATAACTTGAGATATGATATAGAGTGAGGCAATCAGTGTTAATAGCGTAACAATGATGATGATAATCGTTTTCTGCCGGAGTTTCATTTGTATTAGCCTCCAAAATTTTATAAATCCAGAAATCTTAACTTAGACAGATATCCTATGTCCATCATACATATTTATTTAATCGGAAATACACTTAGAACATACTTTGTAAACTAGAACATACTTTATAAACATAGTGCGAATCTCATAGAAGAAAACTTATTAAAGATAAATATCAAATGAAAGGATAATAAAAACCCATATTATTATTTTCTAACTAAATGAGGTAAATGTCAATAAAAAAAAAAGCCCTCTAAGGAGCTATAAATTGAATCAGTTTGCCTTATGATTAATTGTACCATATATTTCTAGGAATTATACCTAAAGGGTTTGTTAGTTTTATAAATATTACATGTTAGCCTTCATGAAGCTTGAAGTGAGTAAGCATATCATTCAGTTTTTCTGACGCCCCATCCAAAATACTGGATAAAGACTCCATTTCACGAATCACATTGGTATGCTCTTCAAGATTTTTATCCAGATTTTCACTCGAACTTACCGTTTCGGATGTAAGAGTATTGATACTGTCAATGGCCTTTGCAAGCTCTTCTGTTGTGTTTGTCTGCTTGTATACTACTTCTGCAGTGCTTTTGATAGAATTGACTACATACCGGATGGAGTTTATGATTTCACCGATATTTGATTTCACCTTATTTATTTTGACCACACCTTCTTCAACGCTTTGAACACCTTCATTCATATTATCCACAGCAAATTGAATCCGGTTTTGAATTTCCTTTATAAGGTTTTTTATATCTCCTGCTGCTTTGCTGCTGCCTTCAGCTAATTTTCTTATTTCATCGGCAAGGACAGTGAAGCCCTTTCCCTGCTGCCCTGCCCTGGCAGCTTCAATGGCCGCATTCAAAGCAAGCAGATTGGTTCTGGAGGCAATATCGGTGATAGTATTGGTAATATCTCCTATTTTCCCGGAGGAGGCTTCCAATTGGTTAATTGACCCTGCGATTTGCTGAACCGTATCCGTCACTTTGCGTATAACCGCTTCCGCCTCTTCCACAACCTTCTCTCCGGTAAACGCAACTTCAATCGCCTTCATCCCGTCGCTCATAACCCTTTCAGTTGCCTCTGAGACGCCTTTTACCCCCGACGCCAATTCACTTACGTCTTGAACCTTGTCTTTACTTAAAGCGCCGTTTTTCATACTTTTAATCACGTTTTTAAAGCCATGGGATAGCTTTCCCACATTATCCTTGCTTTGATTAAACACTTCGTAGAGCTTCTGTTTCAGTGTGCTCATGTCCCGAGTTGCTGTAATTACCTGCCCAACCATTTTCTGCTGCTCATCCAACACACTGTTTACCTTTAATCCAAGTTCCCCAATTTCATCTTTACGTTTTACTTCTGCCCTCATGGTTAGATCGCCGTGCTGTGCTCTGCTTAAAAGGCCGGTTATATTTTTTATCGGGTTGATTATCCGGTATAGGATAAAAGTCAAAAACATGCCGAATATCACTGAAATAAGCACAATTCCAACCAGAAGCCCAATAATATATATCTTAATAGCCTCAGAGGTTTTTATATCGTTGGTAAGATATGTCTTAAAGGAAGATTCCAACTCACCGGTAATTTTACTGTATTTTAAAACAATTTCCTGAGAGCCCTTATACTGCGTATCCAATTGCTTGCTGTTAAGCCTTTTCACCTCTACCTTTACCAGTTCAACCGTCTTATCCAGGTTTTGATTGAGATTTGCTATATTGGTTAAATAAGCCCTTTCATCTCCGGTTAATATTTCCTCCAGCGTTTCCATAGATGCATTTAAATTTTGTGATGCTTCCTGATATCCTTTAAAGCTTTCATCTGCTAAAATGATTGCCTCCGCTTCCTTATATGCTTTATCATAAATATAAAAGCTTAACCACTGTACTTTGCTTAAAAGTTCTATATTTTGCTCTATGCTTTCCATATTTATCTTTTCCAGCATCCCTTTTGCCAAAGCAGCTTGTTCACTATTATTTTCAATACCCTGAGATAATACAACAAGCTTTGCCTTCATCTTTTGGATGGTTGTTTTTATTGTATTGATGTTGCCAAGGCTTAGAAGCTTTCCGATATCAGTTTCCTTATCCCCATCTACATAATCCTTTAAGTCTATTTTGCTCAAGTCCTTGTAAACCTTTTGAACAAAGTTTTCCAAATTCCGGGCTTCAGTGGCTAATTCATTTGCAGTCAAAGCGCTGTTTCCCAGGCTGCTCCTGTTTTTAGACAGGATGCTGTTCAATGCATAAAGCTTATCGTTATTTTCTTTTACCTTTTTATAGGTATTGTCGCTAATGACTTTCTTCAGATCCTGCCCATTCTTTAGCATTGCTGTAATATTTTCTTCAGTGTCTTTAAATGCATTTTGGAGTTCTTTTGCATTTTCCTTTTGGATCATTGGTAAAATCCGCTCCGAATAAGCCCTCTTGTATTCTAAATTCAATGCCCCCAGGGCTTCTACCTTCTGTAAATCCTCTTCCTTTAGCTGATTGCCCTGTTTTTTAAGCTCATCGATTTTTCTTTGAGCCTCTTCATTTTTTTTATTAAATTGTGCTGTTTCCGAATCCTCACAGTGAATAACACTATCTACAAGAATTTTCTGCTCGTCAACAAGAAGTTTTTCTATCTCATGCAGCAGATAAACCCGTTCTTTGTTTGTGTCAATATTATTCACTTTGGAAATAATGGAATTATATCCTAATAATGAGACGATAAAAGAAGAAACAGCGATGGTTAATATAATGCAAAATACTGCTATCAACTTATTTCGCATGTTTGCCATATTAAGTTCATCCTCACTTAATGTAAAAGATATACTTTAACTAATTCTCTATTGGAATAGAAAATCCTTCTTCATTGAAATTATTTGCAAATTATGAGATATAATTTGAACAAATTCATTTAAAATAGAAATTTTTCTTAATTTTATACTAGCTTTTAATACTATATAATATTATACTTTGAATTAAAAGCAGAAATAATGTCTAAATTTATTAATAATATCTAAAAATTTGTTTGGTGGTTGTTTTATATGATGAAAGGAAAATCAAAAAAAGAAAAAAAATATTTTTCAATACTCTTTATACCTCATTCCCCTGATAAAGTCAAAGCATTTAAATTTTCATACTTCTATTTAAAGTTATCGTCAATATTTGCTCTGACTTTAGCATTATTCTTTTCCTTACTGTTTTTTTATATTCAGACAGGGAGAGAAAACACAAAGTTAAAAGCTGAAATACAAACACTCACAAGTCTTAACAAAGAAAATACCATTCTAATTAACGAAAAAGCACTGAAACTAGACGAATTGAATAAAAAAAATGAAGCCATTCATAAAAAAATCCAGGAGTTTAATAACAAATACTCCGATATGGCCAATAAATATATTTCAGGACGTTTAACCAATACACTTGTCAGCAGGGCAGGTGAAAGAAGCGACCCGGAATTCATAACCGATATCGAAGAGCTAAAAAAAATGCTTGATCACCTCAAAAGCTTGAAGGATTTGAACCTTGCTCATACCCCAGAACTCACCGAAACGGAACAAAAATTAAATAAATATATTGAATCCATTCCAACCCTTCGTCCTTCCTCGGGTAGAATCAGTTCTAATTTCGGCGGACGCAAAGACCCCTTTAACGATGATGAAAAGCAGCACAAAGGCATTGATTTTGCCGCCGGTTACGGCGAAGATATTATCGCTTCTGCCAGCGGAAAAGTAGCATTTTCAGGGAAGTTTGGCAACTATGGAAATACTGTCATTTTGAATCATGGAAGAGGCATCTCTACATTGTATGCCCATTGTTCCGAGCTTTTGGTAGAGGAAGGACAATCTGTAACCAAAGGAAAGGCTATAGCAAAAGTCGGAAGCAGCGGACGGAGTACGGGACCACATTTACACTTTGAAGTCCGAGTCAACGATATTCAGGTAGATCCGCTTCAATATCTTATTATAAATTAAAATCTTTTTATAAAGGAGTTTGGATTATGTTTAAAAAAAAGGCTTTTGATGCATCAGCAACATTCGATACCCTCATTGGTGTAAATTCAATTTTTGAAGGAAATCTTCAATCTGAAGGAACTGTCCGGGTTGATGGAACCCTTAAAGGGGATTTAAAAATCAATGGGGATTTGTTTATTGGGGACAAGGCCGTAGTCAAAGGCAATGTTTATGCTAAAAATATCATTCTCTCCGGAATGGTTGAAGGCAATTTACAGGCTGACGGGACTCTGAAACTCCTTTCATCTGCAAAAATGATTGGGGATATTATTGTACATAGTTTTGTTGCCGATGAAGGCGGTATGTTTAACGGAAAATGCAGCATGAAAGAAGCTTCAGAACAAAAAAACGCTAAAAACACTTAACCTTAAGAATATTCCTTTTTTATGTATTGTAAAGCATTGTAATTAAAATTTCATAGTATTTTGATTTGATAATGAATGGTTACTATATCACATTTTTCACAATTTGAAATGCCATATACCTTTTTAAGGTAGTTTCAATTTGTATGTAGATGTCCTCTAAAAACATTTCATAAAGATCCTTGTCTTCTATAAGGTATTTGCTCTCTAAGGCCTTGTCAATAATATTACAAAGCTTTTTTAGGGCTTCTTTGTCCTCTAAAACTTTAAAATTCCTGTCTTTGGCTAGAACAAGCTTAAGTAGAGAAGGAATTTTTAAGTTTATATTCTCGTTGGGCCTTTCAATTCCTAAAAGCATATCAATATCTATGTCCAATTCCCTAATAATCCTTAACACGATTTCAAGCTTTGGATTTGCCTTATGTCCATTTTCAAGCTGTGAAAGATACCCTGGGGAAATACCTACTTTTTTTGAAAACTCAACAAGGGAAAAGTCCCTTTCTTCCCTCTTCAATTTTATGATCTCACCAACCTTGATTTCCATCTTTTCACGCCCCCTCTTCAAAAAATATTCTTACAGTAAATAAACATTTTCAATCCTATCAGCAAAATACCAATTCAAGCGCCTTGTAATGTAATCCCTTTCCAGGGTATGGGATGTATAAACAGAGGAAGTGCATTTAGCACTATGAAAAACAAGAAATTTGTTGTGATAAAAAGTACCAACATATGTTAATAAATATATTTTATAAGAAAAACCGGAATTTATCAATAGAAAAACGATCCTTGATTTTATCCTTTAGAAAAACCATCTTGTTTTTTAGTAAATTTAAGCATAATAATTTATTCGCATTGACTGATTTGGCATTACTATTTTAGATTTTTTCTATATAAAACTAAAAACAGAAAAAAGTATGTAAGAAACCGCATAAAATAGGCAAAAATCAATACTAGGTTTACTAAAACTTTAGGCAACAAAATATTTTTATGATATAATATCCTAGATACTAAAAAATGAATTAGGTTTTGTCTTTATAATCACAAATGAGAGTATTGAAGGAGGTACATATGAACCCTGTAAAAAAAGCTGTTTCAGGGAGTACTGCGAAGAAAAAAAAGCAGCGGTCTCCAGCAGCTAATTTCACCCTTTTGGTAATAAAAATAATTACAATAATCGTTATTTCCACCGCCTGTATCGTTACAGGAATTTTGGGGGGCGCAGTTTTAGGTTTTGTAAAATCAGCTCCCGCTATTACCCCGGAACAACTGCAGCTAAAAAACCTGACAACCTTTGTGTATGATTTAAAGGAAAAGGAAGTCGGCCAGTTAAAAGGTGAGCAAAACAGAATTCTGGTAAGTGAAAGCCAAGTCCCTCAGTACTTAAAAGATGCTTTTGTTGCCATCGAGGATGAGCGTTTTTATGATCATCCGGGTATTGACCTAAAAAGAATGGCCGGCGCTGTTATAAACCTTATCAAGCCAAGTGGAAGCTCTTACGGTGCCAGTACCATTACCCAGCAGGTTGTCAAAAATATTACGGGAGAAACAGAGATTTCCATCCGGAGAAAAGTACAGGAACAATGGAGAGCATTACAACTGGAAAAAGACCTGACAAAGGCTCAAATTCTTGAAATCTATATGAACCTTATTTATATGGGCGAAAACTGCTATGGAGTTCAGTCCGCTGCTGAAACATATTTTAATAAAGACGTAAAAGATCTAACCTTGGCTGAATGCGCCAGTCTTGCGGGTATTACCAACTGGCCTGTAAAATATGACCCCCTAACAACAGAGGGAAGAAAAAATAATAAAAAGCGCCAGGAAATTATTTTAAAAAAGATGCTTGAGCTCAACTTTATAAAGGCAGACGAATATGAAGCAGCATTAAAGCAACCCTTAAAATTTAACGACAAGGGCAAATCTGCTACAAAAAGCATTAGCAGTCAAAGCTATTTTGTAGATCAGGTGGTCATTGATGTAAAAAAAGATCTTATGGCCAAATACAATATCTCTGAACAGGTCGCTCTTAAAAATATTTATAATAATGGATATAAAATATATACTACAATGGATTCGGCTGCGCAAAAAGCAATGGACGACGTATTTATAAATGAGAAAAACTTTCCGGTAGTCAATAAGGGTGGTGAACATGCACAAGCTGCGATGGTAATCATTGACCCCCGGAACGGACAGGTTCGGGCTCTCTATGGCGGTTACGGCCCCAAAACCACCGTAGGTCTTAATAGAGCTTCATCTCCCTTAATGAAGCGGCAGCCGGGGTCAAGTTTAAAGCCTGTCGCAGTTTACGGGCCAGCTGTAGACCAAAGGCTCATTACTGCAGCCACAGTTATTGACGACGTTCCCGTTTACATGAATGGCCTCTCCAAAGGCTTGTATCCTCAGAACTACGAAAAGACATTCGGGGGGCTTACTAGCATCCGAAGCGCGATTCGAGATTCGGTCAACGTAGTTGCGGCAAAAGTATGGAAGGACCATCTGGGAGCGGATAAATCCCTTGAGTACTTGAAAAAAGCCGGTATCAACCTTAAAAAGGAGGAGGACGGTAATGTATCCATTGCCATGGGAGGTCTGAAATATGGTGTAAATCCGCTGCAGATGGCGGCTTCCTATGTTCCCCTGGCTCATAAGGGAATATACTTTACTCCCTCAACCTACACAAGAGTTGAAGATAAGGACGGCAATATTATCCTCGAAAAAGAACCCCAGAGTACCATTGTATATGATGAAGCAACATCCTATGTTATGACCAGTATGATGCAGGACGTTTGTAAGTATGGTACCGCTTCAACCAACGGCTACGGGCAGCTCCAGAAGGGAAAGATGCCTACTGCGGGAAAAACAGGTACGACAAGCTTAAATAAAGATAAGTGGTTTGTGGGGTATTCTCCTTATTATGTAGCTGCTACATGGTATGGTTACGATCACCCCAGAACACTCAAGTCGGCAGAATACAGCCAAGCATTAAAACTGTGGCACCTTGTAATGGAAAAGGTTCACGAAAATCTTAAACCCCGGGACTTTCCTGAACCGCCGGGGATTGTTAAAAAAACAGTGTGCATTTATTCGGGTCAGACACCCTCCAAACTCTGTTCAAATGACCCAAGAGGAAACAGCATAAAACAAAATGAAGTTTTTATTAAGGGAACCGAACCAAGTGCAACCGAGGACTGTGACGTTCATGTCCTGGGCAAGGTATGTAAGGATAGTCAGGATGTACTCAAAAGGAACTTGGTATTTGGGCCTAACTGTCCAAGCACGTCCCTAATAGAAAAGGTGTTCATCCAACGGAAGCAGGAATATAAGCCTGTTAAACCGGGTGATCCTACTCCAGGTGATCTCAAGTATGAACTCCCTGCAGGAGAATATTGCAATATTCACGGCCCGGGTTCCTATCAAAGTACAGATGCGGGACAAAACTCAAATAGTAATGATATTGATCATGATTCGGTGTTCCCGCTGGAAGACTTGGATTGAAAAATCAAATTACGTATTTATATTAAATATATTCTGTCACAAAATGAAGACTCTTTTGAGGCAATGATTCTCAAAGGAGTCTTCATTTTAATCGGTATTTTATTATTTTGCACCATGGTTACAGTGTTACAACCGGCTCACTGTTATTGGATAACTAACGGAATTCTTATTGATATCAATTTCTACTTGAATTTCCTTTGTGGTTTCACTGGAAGTAAAAAAGAGGCAAATGGAACTGTACGGTGACAGCGTATCATCACTCCAAAGAATGTAAACTTCTCCCACTGCTATATATCCGCTAACCCTTCCATCCGGCTTTTTAATTTCATGGAATACCACATTCTTTGCTACTGCGCCTTGAACTGTAACAGGGTTTAATACCTCAACCATTTTGTATACGATTTTGGTAAACGCGACATTACTTTTACCCGAATACATAACCATTTTATAGGTGACTTTATATATTCCCGCTTCTTTTGCAGTAAACCTTGCAGTTGATTTATAATACCCGCTTTCCTGATCGAAAAATGTTGCAGTCTTGGCAGCTCCCAGCCATTCATCCGCATAAGAAGACCCTTGTTTGAAAGATTCTGCAGAAAGTGTAATTGTCTCACCAACTTTTATCTGGACCTTGTCTTCCTCCAATAGTACAATATTATCCTTTTGGATCTGCTGCGCGGATACCTGGATGCTGAAACTCAGCAGCGTTAAAATGATTGCCGTAAATATCCATATCTTTTTCAATTGGCTGCTCCCCCTTTCCGAGCTTCATAAGTCCCTCCCTTTCTATCATCCGATTTGATTAATCTCTCTATATATTCAATTATAAACTTTTTATTTTACATATTCATCCGACTAAAGACTCATCTCATGTGGGAATTTTGCTTTAAAAACAGACCTAGGGTCGTCACTTTTTTCCAACAATATATAAATATTCCGTACTAAATATACTAAGTTTCTGTTATAATCATGCGTATACTCAATTTTAATCTTAGGGTTCATTATCCTTAAAGTGTATGGCACAAAAAAACAATCCTAAAGTTTTAAATGTCGTATTACTGCTAAAAGAGTGCAAATAAGCATTATGCGGCCCTTTCACAGTATAACTTTAAATATTGAGGTGCAATTTGATTGTCAAACTTTAAAAATCCAAACGAATTTAGAGTAATTTTAGCCTACCTATCCGTTTGCATTATCTGGGGATCAACTTATTTGGTCATGCGAATCGGTGTAAGCAGCTTTCCTCCGGAATTATTTGCAGGAATCCGTTTTGCTGTCGCCGGAACGCTTATGCTGCTTTATGCAGCTTTGAGGGGGTTAACATTTCCAACCTCTTTCAAAGATTATTTAAACCAGGGTCTCATCGGAGCGATTCTTATTCTGGGTGGAAATGGACTTGTAATTTGGGCATCCCAGTGGGTCCATTCCAGTATTACTGCTCTTATCTTGGCAACCAGCCCGCTTTTTACAGCTGTAATCGAGTTTATACTACCGGGAAAATCCAAAATCGGTTTTGCCGGGTGGATTGGCTTAATCACAGGTTTTGGAGGAGTGGCACTTCTTGTCACTTCATCACAAACTGCAGGAGATGTAGACTTATCCGGAGGACTACTTTTACTATTGGCAGCCCTTCTTTGGTCCATCGGTACCGTCTATTCCAAAAGCTCCCGCCAATCCGGTTCCATCGTAACCCACATCGGTATTCAAATGCTGTGCGGTGGTATTGGGCAATGTATTTTAGGGATCTTCCTCAACGAAGCCCCAAAAGTAAAAATTACACCGGAAGGCTTGGGTGCTATGGTTTACCTTATATTCATCGGTTCTATTCTAGGATATACATCCTTTACGTATCTAATACAAAAATGGCCTGCTGCAAAAGCTGGAACCTATGCCTATGTAAATCCGGTAGTCGCAGTTCTTTTAGGAGCTCTGATTCTGGATGAGCCCATCACAATCGTAAAAATAATATCTTGCACCATTATTTTAGGTGGTGTTGTTATTGTACAACTATCTAAAACATTAAATGAAAAAAGCCCGGCCGGACCCGACACGGTTCCGGTTAAACCGCATGTGGACAAATAACTATTTCCAAATGTTAACTTTGCATATAATCATTTCCGTACATAAAACTAGATTTACGGTCAATAATAATATCACAAGGTTCGTGATGGTTGAGCCAAGAGTATTACAGGGTCTAACAAGGTTCTGTAATATTCGGCCAAAGGTTGATATTAGGTCTCGTCCACAAATTAAAGTTTTTACTTAGATTTGAGCAGCAGAAGTTTTAACTGCTTGGTTGACGATAAGGCTTGATATTAGCCGGAGGGCAGAATGTGATATGTCCTGTAAGGCTATATTGCAGTAGAATATATTGCAGTATGGTCAAAAAGGATGTATCATATTCGAGCTAAGATTGCTAAGGGTTCCGCAGGCATATAAATCATTTATACCTGCTTTATAGTACAAATGATTTATATGCTGGAGGTTTACTGCAGCCTGCCGGTTGCAGTAGGTTTCTAAGGTATTCCTAGCAGTCGAGCAAAGATTGGTATAGGTTCTGTAAAGCTTTACAGCAGTCGAAAGATTGCTGTAGGGTTGTCAGGAATTTATATCAGTCGGAGCGTAGATCATCACGGGCTTTTTATTATATTTCATGGTTTAATTATTTTCTTTACGGCTCATTTACTGCTCCCAAAAAAAGAATCAAATCGCTTCCGATATCATGAATCACAAAGAAAAAGGGGCGGTCCGCAATAAACTCAAATTTCTCGGGCTTAATTTCCATAAGACCACCACACATGACTGCACCTGTAACTCCTGCCGCTTCGGTTCCTTCTTCATTGACATTTACATATGTTTTATGTATAACCTTGTCTAGCCATATTGGATTTCCTTTATATTTGTCGGATAACAGTTTTGAGAAATCCGCCTGCTTCGGATTAAACGCTTTTTCCATACCTAAATTGGTAAGTATATCATTTAATTCTATATCGTATTCCATCCTGAAGCGGGGAATTTTAATCTTTCCTTCCCGAATGGTGGATATATTTCTGTATTTTTTCCAATCCTCAAATTTAAAATCCGTTAAAAATTCATTGAGGCTGGACTCCTTATCCGGTAAAAATATTAGCATCTGGGCACTTTTATTGATATAAGGCAGACTCAGCACCCTGAATTTTTCACCTTCCGCGTAGGCATATGATCCCTCCTGACTCATCATGGGTATGCTTTTTTGTGTATGATCCGGCAAATTAAACATCTCATCCATTGTTTTACCTTTATCGAAATCCCGTTCCCAAAACCCTTTAAAATATATGGCATTTAATAGAACCATCATAGCGGCAGAGGGTAAGTTATTTAAAATCTTAGGAATCTTTTGGTTTGTCTTGTCATTTACCCAATCATTGATTTTATCAACGGCTTTCGGATCTTCAAAGTCTAAGGAATTCACTTCAGACGCGTAAAAATCCTTCATTTTTTTAATGAATTCTTCGCTCAATTGAATTCCGTTTTCGGTCCAAATGGAATTTGCAATGGACAGCCGGGCTCCCTCTTCTTCCCTGGTTGAACTTTTTATAATGCTCTGACAATAGCCATTTAGCTTTTCCAAAGTAACTCCTTGAAGTTCCAATGCTTTCTCCATTTCCTTTTTTGTCTCGCCATCCGAAGCATTATAAACCATGGAAAGGGCTAGAAAGATACTTGCGGGTGAGATAAAAAAGTTCTTGCCCTTTTCCTCTTCTAACAATTTATCCAGCAAATTAAAAGCAAACTGCTTATCTGATGAAAAGCTCATAGGGTACGAATTGTTTACCTGGTTTACGCTTGAGTATCCCTGGATCTTCACTGGCTCACTATTCCCGCTGCATCCTGTAATATTCAAAAATATCAGGCAAACCAATAGACCTTTTACCATCCTTCGATATAGTTTTTTTTCCATAAAAAACCTCCCATTGATAAATTATTTATTTCTTTAGAGTAAGATAAAGTCATTGAACAATAGCGTATTATCGAATCCCTACAGTATAGACAATCAAATGTAAATATGGTAAAATTTGAGATACTAACACCTGGTTTACTTAGGTATCAGAAATCGAAATTTTACTTTAACAGTTAGTTATCTATATTGAACGCGATAAAGATTTAACATCGGCTTCAATTTCCTTGATTTAATATCGTGAAAATTAAATTTATCCATGCAAAATCATTTTCACGATCTAATTACTTATATACTTAATAGAAACTTTTAAATTTAAAAGCCATCATCTATTAGACTCAAATGACTGATAATAAGTTCCAGAAATGATATATATCTCACAAAAAAGTATTCTCAAGAAACTGCTTAATGGCAAATTCCGCTCTTATATGTTTATTTTTTTAATACTGGGAAAAACTATAATATAATTTGCATTCTATAGAGTAATCTTTCATCAATCAAATCTGTGACAAGTTCCTTGAGAGGTGGTTTATATACTTTTAATGCAAATTGAGTATAAATAAATAAGGGAGAGTGGTAAAATGGCAATTATAGGGAACCCATTTGTTGCAAATGTGCCAAGACAACTATCGAATGAGGAGTTAGCGCAGGCTCATAGGCTGGATATAGCCGGTGAACTGGAGGCCATTATCGGGTATGAAGCACATGCCTCCGCAACAAACGATGAGAGAGTAAAAAAAATTCTATACCATATCGCTGATGAAGAAAGGAAACATGTTGGCCAACTCCAGCAGCTTTTATATATGATTTGCCCTAAGGAGGCCGAATTCGTAGAAAAGGGAAAACAAACTGTACAAGAACAGCAAACGCAAAATTTCCAACAGCCTTTGCAATAAACTTTCCTGGTCCTGTAAATAGAATCGTATACTTCTATATACAGGACTTATCTTTCTTTATACTTAAAGGCTTGGAACCCTTATTTTTACTCGTTTCTATTACAAAATACTTGGCTTAAAACGGTAAAAACCTATAGAATTTTTACCAAGTTTGTTCTATAATTATACATTGTGTAATTCACTATAGGGTTTGCGGTAATTCCAAAACCTTTTTCTGTGCAGAGAAATGATTCATCTGCCAGATTTAAGATTTTATCGTGTTCTATACAGATTTAAACAAAAGGAGAGTTAGGTATGAACTTCTTACAAAAATTCTTCAAATTGAAGGAAAACAACACTACAGTAAGGACAGAAGTCATCGCAGGTATCACCACGTTTATTACTATGGCCTACATCATATTTGTCAATCCGGATATTTTAAAAATGGCAGGGATGAACGCTTCGGGTGCTTTAGGGGATAAAGCCGCCCAATTCAATGCTTTCAACGATCCTGTGGTAGGTGCGGTTCTGGTAGCTACATGTCTTTCCGCAGCAATAGGGACACTCATTATGGGACTTTACGCCAATTACCCTTTTGCACAAGCTCCGGGAATGGGTTTAAATGCCTTCTTTACCTTTACCGTTGTATTGGGAATGGGATATACATGGCAGCAGGCATTGACTGCGGTTTTTATTTCCGGAATTATTTTTATTATCATTACAATCACCAGGCTAAGAGAATCCATAGTCAAAGCCATCCCAATGACTTTGAAGTATGCGGTCAGCGGAGGCATCGGGCTTTTTATTGCGCTTATAGGGTTTAAAAATGCGGGAATTGTGGCAGGAAACCCTTCCACCATTATCGCATTCGGTAATCTTACGTCTCCTAAGACCTTGCTTGCTATTTTCGGTCTTATCATTACCGGTTTGCTGGTAGCCAAAAACGTGAAAGGTTCCATGTTAATCGGAATATTTATTACTACCGTTGCCGGTATTGTTACCGACATCATCTCCATCCCTAAGGGTTTTACAGTTGTATCTGCTCCTCCAAGTATTTCACCGACATTCTGGCAGTTTGACTTTAGCGGTCTTTTAAAACTTGGGGATAATGCAAATTTATTCAGTACACTGGTTACGATTGCAGCCATCGTTCTTTCTTTTACACTTGTAGATCTGTTTGATACCATCGGTACTCTTATCGGTACAGGAAGTAAGGCAGGTATGCTGGATAAGGAAGGAAAGCTCCCCAGAATCAACAAAGCACTCCTCAGTGATTCCATCGCAACCACTACTGGGGCCGTATTGGGTACATCCACCGTTGTTACCTATGTGGAAAGTGCTTCAGGGGTTATGGAAGGAGGAAGAACGGGTTTAACCTCAGTGGTTACATCGATTCTCTTCTTACTTGCTTTGTTTTTTGCTCCTGTAGCAGGTCTGGTTCCATCCGAAGCAACCGCTCCCGCCCTTATTATTGTAGGTGTATTTATGATGGGTGCTTTAAGGCATATCAATTTTGATGACTTTACCGAAGCACTTCCTGCGTTCCTCACTGTGGTCATGATGCCATTTACCTTTAGTATTGCAAACGGCATCGCTTCAGGTTTGATCGTTTATCCTATCGTGAAAATTGCTACAGGTAAAGGTAAAACCGTTCACCCCTTAGTCTATATCCTTGCAGTACTGTTTATCTTAAGATTTATCGCAATGGCCAAGTACGGGGCATAGCGTAACTTTCTTACAATAAAATGGTACTTTGTTAATTTTAAATAGGGGGATAAAGGCAACCGGAATTTGCCCTTATCTCCCTATTTTTTTAGTATTATTTTATCACCTTTGATTTCTTTATAAACCGGTTGTAAACTGCCAACGTTACAAGCAGCGGCCCACTTACGGCTGCAGCAATAGGATCTCTACAGATTTCGCATATCCCCAACTGCTCAGTGTTATCCTTCACAAGGTAGGTCCAGGCAGCAGAGGGCCCTTTTAAGCCTTCTCTTTCCAGATCAATCCCCTCATCTGTTATTTCAGCCGTTGAAAGAAGATACAGTATATCTTCATTTATTTTTATCCACATTTCATCATAGGCGGCAATTGCAATCCTATTAAACTCATCCAAGGGTGCTTTTCCTCCGATATTTACCAGGTAGATGCTTTCCTGCACCGACGCAATATATCTCAAGTAATCCGACCAGTATTTATTGAGGAAAAAAAGGGCACTTTGTTTTTGTGCTTTTTCCAATCCCCTACCGCTTACATGCCGGCATAACCTTTTAAACCTTACATTCTCCTTGTACTTTAAATCACCGGCAGCCGATTTATCCAGCAATAGATCCATCCTTATTCCATGTATAATCTGACGCTGCTTTTCAATGGTATATGTATATTTAAAGAGGCTCATTCGTATATCAAAATGATTGCCTTCAATCCTTCTCTGGGCACTTGCAATTTTTTTCCCAATCACAGGATCATCCACCAGACCTTCCTGCCTATAAATCTTGCCTAATTCAGGAATTGCCTCATGCATCTTATGTTTTACCATCAACGGATCTTCCAAGCTTATGAAAAAGCGGGTGTTCCCGGGGTCTCCCTGACGTCCGGCACGGCCTCTCAGCTGGTCATCGATTCTTCTGCTCTCATGACGGGTAGTACCGATAACATATAATCCTCCCAATTCTTCAACCTGTTTTTGGGTATCGCCCTTTTCTCCACCCAATTTGATATCAACACCCCTTCCGGCCATATTGGTTGAAACGGTTACGGCACCGATCCGTCCCGCATCTGCAATGATTTTTGCTTCTGCCTCATCGTTTTTTGCGTTCAATACATTACATAAGACGCCCACCTCTTCAAGTGCCTTTGCAAGCATCTCCGATTCTTCCACACTTCCGGTACCGATAAGAACAGGCTGTCCTTTTTCATGAACCCGCTTGACCTCATCTACCACAAATTTCAGCTTCACAGTCTCATGGGTAAAAACCAGATCGTGAAGATCTTCCCGGCAGCTTGGCTTATGTGTCGGTATGATAACCACCTTAAGCCCGTAAAATCCCTCAAATTCCCTTGCCGCTGCTTCAGCAGTTCCCGTCATGCCGGATACCCTGGGATACAATCTTATAAAGCTCTGCATTGTAATGGATTCCAGAATTTTTCCTCTGGATATAAACTGAATTCCCTCTTTCGTCTCCACTGCTGCCTGCAAACCGTGAGGCCAATGCCTATTAGCTGCGATACGGCCTGTGAACGGATCAATGAGCTTAATCCTGTCTCCCCGTACAATATAGTCTATATCCTTTTTAAGCAGTACCCTAGCATACAACGCATTATTGAGTTTGGTCAGCAATTCTATATTTTCAGGAGCATATAAATTACCGCAACCCAGCAGTTTTTCAATACGGTCCATTCCTTGATCGGTCAGAAATACATTTTCCGAATGTTCATCCGTATCAAAATCAATGTCCGGTTGAAGAGAGTTCACCAATCGGTCTGCCAATTCAAGATGTTCTTCTTTCTCCAGAGTTTCTCCCGCTATAACCAGAGGAATCCGTGCTTCATCAATCAAAATAGAATCGGCTTCATCAATCACTGCAAAGTGAAACGGACGCTGTATCAGCTGTTCCTTTTCTGTACAGATAGCCCCTCTCAAAAAATCAAACCCTGCTTCCTTTGCAGTTAAATAGGTAATACTACAGTTATACGCAGTTTTTCTCTCCTCTATCGTCATTCCCTCTTGGACATACCCTACCGTTAAACCAAGAAGCTCATAAATAGGGCCCATCCACGCGGCATCCCGCTTGACCAGGTAATCGTTAAATGTAAGAATATGAACACCTTTTCCCGAAAGCGCGTTTAAATAGGCCGGAAATACAGCCGCCAAAGTCTTTCCCTCGCCCGTCTGCATTTGGACAATATTTCCTTGATGCATGGCTATCCCGGCTAACAACTGCACATCATAAGGGCAAATTCCAAGCTGTCTTTTTACTGTCTCCTTCACTAGAGCAAAAGCTTCCGGCAGAAGTAGATCGGTGAAAATTCCATTTTGAGCCTTATTCATTAAAATAAAAGATTTTGCTTTCAACTCTTCCTCCTTAAGCTTATCAAAGTTAAAACCATTGATCCTTTCAATTATTGATCTATATCTACTAAGATCCGATATCACAGAATCATTTTTCATATTTCTTATGAAATCTCTTAATTTTTTTAAATTTTTGAACATAACAAAAAACCTCCTTACAAATTATAATTGAATGCTTCTAAGGGTTTTAAGGAGAATAAAACCCTAAACCCTCACTAATGGAAGCAATTAAATACATTTAACAAGGAGATTTGGTGATTCCCGCCTGGTATGGTATAGGATCAGAATTAAAATACTTAAGAAATACAGTATATCCAGACTTAGAATGATATGGTTTGAAACACGAAATAGGATACATAAGGTAAAAAGCCCCAAATTTGACTGAATGATAAACATAGTAAAATGATTTAACCCAGAAGAGTTTTCAAGCATCCACCTGATATCAGCGGGTAGAAAAACAAGTTTCTTAAAATAACCTCTAACCACCGTAAACAGCAACGTTATAAAACCCATTAATAAAATTGAAATACTTGCAAAGACCAACTGCAGCATGGATACCATCCCCAAACTTTAATCAGGACGAAAACTTAAGTATAGTGTTCACATATTTAATAACATTTTACCATCCTTATGAAAAATTCACAACCTTTGTCCCTAGTAAAGGTCCCATTTTTCATATTTGATCCCTGCAATTTTCAAGAACTCGAATGCCCTTTTTACTTATGAATGAAAAAATTTTTACCCAAGGGATTTACAAAAATGACCAAATATGCTAATGTATTAAGTGTACTATTTACCATAGTACACTTAATACATTGTAAAGAGTGTGTAATTATGATTAAAATTGATGCCCGGTCCAGTAAACCCATCTATGAACAGATTGTTGATGGGATTAAGGAAAACATTTTAAAAGGTATTCTCCTTCCAGGGCAAAAAATACCTTCGGTAAGGGAAATGTCAAAGCTCATTACTGCCAATCCCAATACGGTAAGTAAGGCTTACGCGGAGTTGGAGCGCCAAAAAGTCATTGAAACCCTCATCGGAAAAGGAACTTTCGTTTCGTCAAGCTATAGTCCGAAAGCAGATGAGGACAGGTTGGAAAACATAAGAAAACATATCAAAGACATTGTCATTGAAGCACATTATATGGGATTGGATCAAAGTAAGCTCTTAGAAATTTTAAATGATATTTATAGTGAAATGGAAAGGAAGTGAAACCTTGATAGAAGTAAGGGAAGTCTTTAAAAAAATTGATGATTCCGAAATACTGAAGAATATTACGCTTCAGGTAAGGAAAGGCAGTGTCTTGGGTCTCATTGGGCCCAATGGTGCAGGCAAAACAACTTTAATTAAACTAATTACAGGGATATGGCAGTTAGACCAGGGTTCAATAAAAGTCAATGGCTGGGATGTTTTTGATAATACCAAGGCAAAGGAGCTTATGGGATATGTTTCGGATCAAAGTCACCTTTATGATTCCTACAAAGTAAAAGAAATGGTACTTTTCTTTAAATTGGCTTATCAAAATTTCTCCCAAAAGAAGTTTGACGAACTCAACAGAATTTTTGGCATTCCCCTCACTAAAAAAGTCCAATCATTGTCTAAAGGCATGAAAACCAAGCTTTCTTTTATGCTTAATTTAAGCACACTGCCCCAAGTACTTATCATGGATGAACCCACTTCAGGTTTGGATCCTATGGCCAAAAGGCAGTTTACCCAAGTTCTCTTGGAGGACGTAGCCGACCGGAGCACCACCGTTTTAATTTCCAGCCATCATCTAAGCGATCTGGAGCAAATATGTGACAATATCGCAGTCATTAATAAAGGAGAAATTAAGTCTCAGGGTTCCGTTGATGAAATAAAACATAAAATACAGAAGTTACAGGCAGTTTTTCCGGGAGGCATGCCTGATTCGCTTCTTAAAAATAAAGATATTTTAAATATTAGTCATACCGGCAGTATTTATTATATTATAACAAGAAACCATTCGGATGATTTTAAAAAGGAACTTTTATCAGCAGGCGCAACGCTGGTTGAAGAAATCAATATGAATCTGGAAGATGTTTTTGTATATTCCTTTGGGGGTGATATATTATGAAAAAGCTGCCAAGCAAGGCCTTAATCTATAGGGATTGGAAAGTTTCAAAATGGTTTATGCTTTTGCTTTTTTTTGAATTATTCTTCTTTTTTATGCCTGATTTTATAGTAAACACTGAAAATACACCGCCTACTTTACGTTCTTTGAATGAATTCTTAAGATACCCTTATGCATTCTTTTTTCTCATGATCACCATTGCCCTCATGTCTGCAACCCTGTTTTTCTATGACAGAAAGCTGTCCAACTACACCTTAGCCGCATCTATGCCCTTCCAGCGGCATGAAATCATTAAAAGTAAGTGGCTGGTCGGGATATACAACCTTTTTATTCCTTGTGTCTCCATGTATGTGGTAATGAATGCCATGCTGATCATCAATTTTTGCTGGAAGGCTTTCTTTATTCATATTACAAAATGGTTTTTTCTAATGTTGCTCTTCCAGTTTTGTATTTTTGGTTTTGTTACGCTGGCTCAATCCCTAAATGGCTCTGCTGTTTTCGGAAGCCTTGTTACCATGCTTTTAGCCGCTTTTCCCTTTACAATCTTATACCAAATTTATGGTATACTGTCGATTTATTATGGCTTATTGGGAGCAACAGGCAGCGAATTCGAGCGCCCTATAGTATCTGCAGCAATTCAAAACCTTTTTGAGATGAAGTGGTTTAGCAACTTTATTCGCTATAGTGAAAGCTACCTTTTTGGTGATACATTCCATAAATTCATCTCAGATATGAACCTTTTTCAATTTTTTTTAATTATGGTATTTCTCTTTGCACTTATTCTACTCTTTTATTTCCTTTCATGGAAATTTTTTCGAAAAAGTCACCTTGAAAAAACAGGTTCTCTTACCACTACAGGTAATTTCGATAAACTTTATAAAATTGTTATGGCCTACTCTGCAGGATTTCTAATACATAAAATCTATTTTATTTTTACCTCATCCACCCCACTTGGGTACCGGCCTGATTTCATAATTCTTTTCAGCCTGCTTCTGCCCATACCCCTTTATTTTCTTATCGGCTATTTAATTAAGCATTATAATAAGCGTTTTTCATGACAAAGGAGTGAATTTAGCGATGAAGAAACTTTTAATTATACTTTCTATTTTATTTTCCTTGGTTTTAAGCTCTTGTATTATCTATGCGCATTTTTTCACAAGTGCAATTGACTCTGCTAGGTCCGGAAACACTAAGCGGCTACAAAAACAACTTGAAAACGTTAAAGATGCATCTATTTTAAAAAAAGCTATGTATTACGCAGTAAGCAACAACCAGCCCGAGTCTTTAAAAGTAATTTTGGATTATGCCCCAACGCAAATGATAACACGTAATATTCTGGCGGATTCCCCTCCATTATTTGTTGCATCTTCCTTTGGATTTAATGAAGTGGTCAGAGTATTGGTGGAAAACGGAGCAAATGTAAATAAAGCAGATGGGAACAAGCAAACTCCTCTCACACATGCATTGAACAACTCACACTATAATACGGCAATATTTTTAATCAATATCGGTGCTAATCCAAATGATTTTGCTTATCACCCAGAATTGAAGGCTTACGGAAAAGATAATAAACCAAATAAAGATTTAATTGATCTTATTAACCTAATGCTAACAAAAGGAGTGGATATCAAAGGAAAAGCCGGGGAAGAAATGTTAGGCGCCGCCATTCACGCTAAAAACTACGCTTTAATAAATACCCTTATTGAAAAGGGAGGATCACTTCATCTTTCTTCAGTGGTTCATAGAGCTGTTATGTACAATGATATGCCAACCGTAAAATTTTTAGTTGAAAAGGGTGTTGACTTTAAAAGTGAGAAAATACTTATTGCCCTTTATGCAGCTCTTTCTAAAGATAAGGATCAAATATTCCGTTATCTGCTGGAAAAAGAATCAGAGTTAAACCGTAAGAAATTAGGAGATTTACTTTTCCTATTTGCATTTAACAAAAATATAGAAACAGCAAAGCTCCTCATTGAAAAAGGTGCCGATATTCATGACTCGAAGGCTTTATTTGCAGCCATTAGAAACTGTAATAGCGAAATGGTCAAACTTCTTCTTGAAAAAGGAGCCTCTATCTCCGTAAAGGACCATAATAACCTGGATGTATTTGAATTGCTGAAAGCAACTAGAAAAAGGGTTGATTGGTTTGATTTTAAGCATAAAAATGAATGTGATAAAATCTATGATTTACTGAATAAAGCCAGGAAGGTAAAGATGAAGTAATATTCACTCCCTTAAGTAAAGGAGACTTACCGATGTGTACCCAATGTGTATATAAGGAAGCCAATAAAAAACGGACGGAAATCATGTATAAGGCGGCCCATTACTTCGGGTATTATAAAATGGCCTTAAAAGCTGCCAATGAAAGAAATGACCAGGAAAGTGCCGATCGCTACGTTTTAATTGTGAAAATACTCGAAGAAATTGTAGCGGCAGGCAAACTCAGCCTCCCGGAAAGTAACTTCGAATAGATAGAACTCAAATAAATAGGTCTTTCGATTCATAAAAATTAGTCTTTAATTCCCATGCTTAAGTATAACATTCTTAGTATAATTAAGTTATGGAGGTGAGCTTTGATGAAGGCATTTCGTATATTACGAAACAACAGGGGCACCTCCATGATTCTTTTTACCCTTCTCCTTACGGCACTCATCGGATTATGTGCAGTTGTCGCTGATATCGGAACATTAATTATCGAAAAACAAAAGTTTCAAAACGCCCTTGACTCTGCTGCCCTTGCCGCAGCACTTGAGCTGCCCGATACCTCGAAAGCGTCTTACGCTGCCACCAAATACATTCAATTAAACGGGTTTCAAAGCTCCAATATTTTAGTCTCTTTTTCGGACTCCAATAGCCGGATCGATATCAAAGGTACGAAGGATATTCCTTATACCTTTGCAAAAATTTTCGGCCTAAAGGGTACTACGGTTAATCCAAGTGCCTCTGCTGCCATCGGCAGTATTGGGGATGCATTCAACTACGTCCTTTTTTCCGGCAGTAAAAATACAACTTTAACCCTCAATGGGAGCAGTCAATATGTTAAAGGAAGCGCTCATACCAATAGGAATTTCGTTGCCAACGGTTCAAAAATAACCATTACCGGTGCTTGTGAAGCTTTGAGCACAGTCACGGTAAATGGAAGCCAAATCAGTATTGGAAGCCGTGTTCCCAACGCCTCCTATGTGGAAATGCCCGATTTTTCCGAAGTGATCAGACTGCAAGCTGAACAGGCAGGGCAAGTTTTTAACGGTGACAAGGTTTTTAACGGAAGTTACATGGACATCGATGCCCCCATTTATGTTAAAGGCAATGTCACAGTAAACGGAAGTCATTTTAAAGGGAAAGGCTGCGTGCTGGCTACCGGCAATATTACCTTTAACGGCAGCAATTTAAATGCCTCTACCCAGGATGCGGTCTGTTTTTACTCCAAGTCTGGAGATATTACAGTAAACGGGGCTAGTGCAGAGTTTGACGGTATCCTCTATGCGCCTAACGGAAGCATCACGTTAAACGGATCAAATCAAACAGTAAACGGAAGGGTCATCGGAAATTCTGTTGCAATCAACGGCAGTGGCCTCAGCATTATTGGCGGAACAAATGAACTCAAAAGCATTCCATCCAGCGGGATAAAACTTATCAAATAAGTTTAGCCCCCCAATCATAATTATACATCAAAAAATAAAGCCTAAGCTTTTCACACAGCTTGGGCCTTTATATTTTATGTTACCTTTAAAGCTTGTGTGGTATAATGATACCAATCAAATTTCTTATTGGGGGTCACAATATGTTAAAAGAGTTCAAGCAATTTGCAATGAAAGGAAATGTTATTGATTTAGCTGTGGGTGTAATTATTGGAGCTGCCTTCGGAAAAATAGTCACCTCCCTAGTATCTGACATCATTATGCCTCTAATAGGTCTTTTACTCGGAAGCATAGATTTTACAAATCTATTTATTGTGCTTGGTGAGGGCAGCTACAAGACATTGGAGGAAGCAACGAAAGCAGGTGCCGCTACATTAAATTATGGGCGGTTTATTAACAACATCATCGATTTTCTCATTATTGCGTTCTCAATATTTATTGTCATTCGCCAGGTTGGCAAATTTACCAAGAAAAAGGAAGTTCCAGCTCCTATAACAACAAAAAAATGTACCTATTGTTA
Organism: Clostridia bacterium; assembly: GCA_026418275.1. GTDB lineage: Bacteria > Bacillota > Clostridia > Acetivibrionales > DSM-2933 > SKW182. The sequence continues at coordinate 37,524 of JAOABQ010000091.1, read as the reverse complement.
TAGTGAAATCCATATTGATGCTACAAGATGCCCAAACTGCACATCAACGCTTTAATCATATTTTAATCCATATAGCAAAAAATCCAGCTTGCGCACAGAGGCTGGATTTTTTATATAAATCATGTTTTACTTCATATTATTTAAATATTACTTTTTAGTATAATATTACGGTTTATCTGTTCATGACAGGTAGGTATCTCCCGCTCATTTCAACTGTATTTTCAAAACGAGTGTTTACTTTTACTATAACGTCTTTTAGTATTGTTATACTTAAATTGACGCCATTACTGCGAATAAGTATGCTATTATCTCTTGTTTCAACCCTCAGTCCTGCTCTTTTCCGGTAAAATCAAATTTAAAATGATCCCTATCAGGGTAGCTAATGCAACACCCGATATTTCTATTTCGCTCCCTCCCATATGAAACTTTAATACGGCACCGCCAATCCCTATAACAATAATGACCGACGCGATAACTAAATTCCGTTTTAACCCGAAATCAACTTTGTCTTCCACAAAAACTCTAAATCCGGAAGAAGCAATAATTCCAAAAAGCAAGATGCTGACTCCTCCCATTACAGGCAAGGGCATATTCTTGATCATGACAGCAACCGGTCCCACAAAGGATAAAAGTACTGCAATAACTCCTGCAACGCCTATAACCCATACACTGTAAACCCTTGTAATTGCCATGACACCAATATTTTCACCATAGGTTGTATTGGGGGGACCTCCTACAAATCCTGCAAACATGGTAGCAACTCCATCACCTAAAATCGATCTGTGAAGCCCCGGATCTTTTGTAAAATCTCTTCCCACCACATTGTTCGTTACATACACATGCCCAATATGCTCTGCCAGCGTAACAAATGCAACAGGAGCCATTAAAAACACTGCACCCCAGTTGAATTTTGGGAAAACAAACTCAGGGATAGCAAAAAAAGGTGCCGAAACAATTGCATTTACTGTCTCTTTTGATACAACACCAAAAAGCAAAGCTGCTCCATATCCTGCAACCATGGCAATCAGTATGGGAATTACACCAAGAAATCCCCTAAAAAACATACTTCCCAGGATTCCTACAAGCAAAGTTACCACAGAAACTGTAACCCATGCCCACAGTGGAATGCTGGTAAGGGCTGCTGCCACAGAAGCGCTTGGCTTTGGGCTAAGTCCGGACCAATCTATTGCAACACCGGCAAGGCCTAACCCGATTACCAAAACTACCGATCCCACCACAACAGGCGGAAGAATTTTATTAATCCAGCCAATCCCAGTATAACTTATGATAAGCGCAACAATGGTATACACCAAACCGGATGCAATAACTCCGCTCAGCATTCCTGCCGCTCCGTAATTGGCAGTTGCTACAAGTGTTGGGCCTATAAACGCAAAAGAGGAGCCAATATATGCCGGGAGTTTTGCTTTTGTACAAAAAATGTAAAGCAGTGTGCCTATTCCGCTGCAAAAAAGTGCTATAGCGGGGCTCATGCCGGTGATAATAGGAACAAGAATGGTCGCTCCCACCATAGCGAAAAGATGCTGCAGACTTAGAGGAATTGTCTTAATTAAAGGGAGCTTTTGTTCTACATCAATATAATTTTTAACGGTAATCCCCTCCTATTAAAGTTTGTCATATATAACCTTTTTATTATTATTCCATATTTACTTGGTTTATATAATTTTATTTATCTTATCTATAGGTCCTTTATTTATTTTAATCATTACCCGGCATAATAACAACCTCTATCATTTTAGTGTGTTTTATTAATTCCTAATCATGCATTATCGGTCATAGGTAAGTCTTCCATTGACTTTTACAAACGTGCGCGCTAGTATTTAAACTTAGGGGGTGATAACCATGAAAAAAACTTTTGAAGAAGCTGCATTTACAAAAAACAAAATACTTGATGCCGCACTAATGATTTTTAGTACAAAAGGATATGGGGAAACCACCTTGAATGAAATTGCAAAAGCAGCAAATACTACAAGAGCTACAGTTTATCATCATTTTGAAAATAAGAAGAATTTATTTGCAGCCCTTATTAATGAAGTGAATACAATGATCAATGATGTTGTTCAAAGTAAAATAGAAGATCAAGGAACTACTTTCGATACGTTAAAACGTATATCTACCGATATATTGGATCAAATCCTGGGTAATGAAAAGTTTTTGCATACTTATAGACTTATTCATAATACACAGGAAGACATGCCGAAAATTGCTGATATAATAGACATATTAAAGGAGAGAAAACAAAAAATCTTAAAGCTCATTGTTTATGCCCTTCAAATTGCTGTTGATGAAGGAGAGATCCAGCCAAAGGATTTAAGCCCCGAAGATATAGCTACTGCCTTCCTTGCCTATTTAAGCGGCTTGATCCATTTTTGCCAGCAAAGTCCTGAGCATAAATTTATAAAGGAAAAATTGGATATTATGATCGATATTTTTTTTGCAGGGCTGGAAAAGAAGTATAAAAGCCCTATGTGAATCACGGAACACAAAAAAGATGTTCCATTTAGCAGACGGATATTTATTTTATTTTTTCAATGGATAGGCTGATACTATAATTGGCATATCTTAATATTTTATCCAGAAGACAACCAAGCTCATCATTGCTCTTGACCCCGGCTTTAATCCAATAGCAGCCTCCTCCGCTTATTCGGTGTGCCTCGTTAATTTCTTTACATTTCTTTAAAAAATCCTGGAAAGCATAGTGATCATTACTTTTCATAAATACGTTTATAAACGCCGTGACCGCATATCCGGTTTTTTCCGGATTTAGCTTTACCGTATATCCTTCTATGACCCCCATATCTTCAAGCCTTCGAATTCTGGCAGCCACTGCCTGCCCCGTAAGGTGAACCTTCTCCCCGATCTCCTTCCATTGATACCTTGCGTTCTCTAGAAGAAGCGCCAGTATTTTTATATCCATATCATCAAGCATATAAAACTCCTTTCATCATGTAAGTCATGAACACAATCTGTTTTTGCCGCGATATTCTTTCTCTTATAGCTTAGATTTATAATTTAATTATAACAAAACATTTTCCTATAGATAACCAAATTTTAAAGTGGTTTTCTAGCTATTAACTTTGCTTTCAAAGGTATCCGGAAATCACCTATTTATCATTCGTCATCTATAGATCCACTAAAAGCTTGGAGGTAAAAGAATGGAAATACAACATTTAAGACATGCTACTTTTATTCTGACCGTAAGCGGCCGGAAGCTTATTGTTGACCCGATGCTGGATAAAGTACATACACGCCCTCCCATTAAGTTAAAAAGAAACGAGACACCAAACCCCACGGTTGAACTTCCTTACGAGGATAAAAAGCTTGGAAAATTCATAAATTCACTTGACGGGATTATAATTACCCACACCCATTCGGATCACTATGATGCTACGGCAAAAAGCCTTCTTCCCAAAAGTATCCCCCTATTTTGTCAACCGGAAGACCAAAATAAGCTGGCAGCCGACGGCTTCCTTAATATCATTCCGGTGAATCCGGATTTTGACTGGAAGGAACTTCGTTTCACACGTACGCGCGGAAGACATGGACACGGTGTAATACGTTATAGAATGGGCTGTGTTTCCGGTTTTGTAATTCATTCTAAAGGAGAGCCTACCCTTTATATCGCAGGTGATACGGTCTGGTGCCCCGAAGTAGAAAAAGCCCTTGAAAAACATAACCCTGATGTGATTATTGTTTATGCCGGTGCTGCCAGATTTGACCTGGGCAAGCCGATTACCATGACCTCCGCGGATATATTAAAGGTCTGCCAGAAAGCACCCAATTCCCGGGTCGTCGCCATACATATGGAGGCCATAAATCACTGCGGACTGACCCGAGAGGCCTTAGGTCATTTTCTTGCAGTGAATGGCTTGACATCAAGGGTATTGATCCCCAAAGACGGAGAAGTCATAAAGTTTTAACAGGCTCAACAACACTTCATTTTAAACCAACAAGAGAAAAAGCTTTCAAAAGAAGCTGGCTTGAAAGCTTTTTCCCTATTCCTATAAACTTTCAACCTCTCCGCACTAATCATGGAAAGACCTCCAAAACGGGCCCTCGACATCAATTATATCCATAATTTCTCCAAAGGGTATGGAAAATGTGGGAAACCCGGCCGCATAAGGGGCTATTTGGTAGGGATAGAAGTAAAGATTCAATACATCTCTTGTTATAAAGAAATGTTGATCTTGACTTATTCCCTTATAACTATCCATCCAAACGTCGGAATTTTCTCCCTGCTTTTCAATCTGGGATTTTACAATTTCACTTAACCGCCCGACATAATCGCTGTTTTCTTTAAACAGATCTTTTAACTGGTAAAAGGTGCCCGTTTTCAAATCCAAATGTGCGTATATATTGGTAGGCATTCCGTGTGCCGCACCAAAGGGATAATTATACCCTGTAATATTTAAAACCAATAAATCCTTTTTATAAAACGGAATATTAAAATCCCCTTCATAGGAATAGTCCAATTCCGTATTGCTGTTCACATTTTCTGTAACTGCCATATCCCTTAGCTTCTCATTTACGGAGGCTTCTACAGCCTTGTTTTCCACTCCCTTGACCTCAGGGTAATATACAAGATAGTTCCGATTCGGCTTATATTTCTTCTCCCAAACGGAATAGCTCCCACCAAGGGGAATCTCAGGATTTTGCCTCCATATGATTTTTCCGTCCCTACCTAGGTACGTAATCCTCTGATCTACATCTGCCTTCACCAAACTCCCAAGCAGCTTAAGAGTTCCACTGCCCTCCATCGCAGGCAAATGATCTGACTTTTTTCCTTTTTTATCAATAAAAAATGTTTTTGTATTGTCAAATGCCGAAGCCATCCCATGATTGTATTCCGAAACACCATAGTACAAGAAATCGCTCACAATTTTACCATCCTTATTTGCAATGGCATATTTTGAGCCCTTCGGAGCATACTCCGTATCAATGGGTATGCCTACAGCGTATAAACCTTCCCCCAACTCCAGAATATCGCTGTACTCGGGCCGAATCACAAAATTCCCTTTTTTATCGATCAAACCGTACTTCCCTTTAAAATAATCTTCGGCTGTATTTACAACTGCCCTGCCGTCTTTAAATGGTTGAACACCTGTAAACCGTGGCTCTATCACCACTTTTCCATTTGTGTCGATAAAACCGAACTTACCCTCGCCCTCACTTTTGAATGCCAAAAGTCCATCACCTAAATCTCCCACATAATGATAGTTGAAAGTATGAAGTACCTTTCCCTGTTTATCGATAATCCCGTACCCACCCTCTTCAAATTTTACAACCGCTTTTCCCTTATCAAAATCCCCGGCGGTTTCATACTTGGGCTCTACTGCAATTTTTCCCGTCTTATCGATATACCCGTATAAATATTTGTTATGGGCCCCCGTATCTCCATACACTGCTCTTTCATCCCGGAACCGTCCCACATACCCGTTGGTTTCAAAAATTGTTTTTCCCTTCTCATCCAAAACAACTGTCTTTCTTTGATCTACTGCATTTGTGAAACCCTCGGAATATTCGTCAATATAACTGTATTTAGGTATTACGATATATTTCCCCTTGGTATCGATGACCCCAAACCAATCATTTAGTGAAACGACTGCCAGACCATTTTTACCAAAACCCTGCGCACTGGTATACTGAGGCTTAATGACGAATTTACCGCTTTTATCGATGTACCCCCATTTCACGCCCCCTATTGCACTCAAAGCAGCGGGATATAACCCCAGGTCGGGTTCCGTAGATCTCAGCTCTTCCTTTTTGCCGCTGCAAGCAGAAATCAAGCAAATATTCAAACAAAGGATTCCCCATATAAAAAGTCTTCTTATTTTACGCATACATTTTACCTCGAAATAAACTATTCAATACAATGTATGCGAAAGAACCTTAACTATGCGAGGTTTTCCACTTTGTCACATTTTCTTCTATTATACGCTTTTCTGTATGGATTCCTAAAGGTTCTTATGTTATAATTCTTCTGGATTTAAGGCTATAGGATTGGAGACCGCTCACCATGGAAAGAAAGTTTTATGATATCCACTTTCACACTTTGAATATGAATCATCCAAGTTTTTCAGCCTTTGTACAACATTTTACCTTTAATTTTTTAAAAGGTACAAATAAATATATCAAAAAGCACCGGCTGAAAACATTTTTTCTGGCCAATTATGTTTTATTGAGGTTTTTGTTTTTCAAGCCCTTCAACTACAGGAACATTACAGAAATTCTTGAAATGACGGGTTTGAAGGAGTCGCCGCATAATTTTTTAAACCTATTGGTTACCATGGAAAATGACATCGGCAACATTTTTCTTCTTTTGGAAAACTGTTTTCTTGAGCATATATTTAAGGAGGGAAAACTGGCGGTTGGCGGTGAAACCTATGACAAGGTTGTCCTCACCCCCCTTACCATTGATTTTGGACTCGAACATTCACATTTTCAGGGCCTGCATTATGCCCATGGGCATTCCATTAAAACCATCCTTGAGCAAGCCGGTGATGTTTTGAACGGGATTACCGAGTATAAAAAGCATTCACACCATAAAATCTTTGAGATATACCCGTTTTTAGGTATCAATACAAAAAATTATACTTATGAGGAATTAGAAAATTTACTTAAGAAATTTTTTGGCAGTTATAAGGGCACAGCCCGATCCTTTCATTCAAACATGGAAAGCTTTGATGGGCACTTGGACAGTGAAAAAAGCCTATTTGCAGGTATCAAGCTTTATCCGCTGATGGGATTTGATCCATGGCCAACCGATCCGGAAGAACGCATGAAAGTAGAATTGTTATATCAAACCTGTGAGGAAAAACAAATTCCCATTACTTGCCACTCAAGTGATGAGGGGTTTCAGGCTGTCAGCAATACAGGGCTTATGAAAATGACCTCCCCGGAAAAATGGGTATCCGCCTTAGAAAAATATACAAAACTTAAGCTCAATCTGGCACATTTCGGGAAACAGGAAGCTTCCACCGAATGGCAAAATATTATTTTAAAGCTCATTCAAAAATATGAGCATGTTTACACCGATATTTCTTATAGGGGCTTTAATGATACATATTATAAGACTTTAAAGGATCTTATCCACATCCAACCTCCGGCTTTAAAGCAAAAGGTTTTGGAAAGAGTGTTGTTCGGATCGGATTTTATGGTTAACCTTTTAAAAACCGAATCCTACTGTACATACTTTCATGTATTTTCCAATACCCAGCACTTGTCCTCCCATGAAAAAAATCTTTTCTGCAGCACAAATCCCGAGAGATTCTTATTTCTATAGAAGTTACTTTATAGACAATACATCCTCTACGGTTTTTTCGATAATCTCTAAAGACCTGTTTCTTAAAGAGCTTTCTAAGAGCTCTTTATATACAATTTCTACAAATAGCCCGGTTACAAACCATACAAAGAGCAAGAATAATGAGGTCATGTTAAATAAATTGGCAACATCGCTGTAGTACCAAATTTTATATCCGGTTATCCCCCATAAAATGAATCCGGAAACAATTTCAAACAAAGTAATGGTGATAGAGTAACAAATCCCTCTTATAATCCAGTTGTATCTGCGGACTTTGGTTATCCTATAAACCCTTTCCAGAAAAAGCAATGCACACAGTCCATAAACCGGAAACATCCAGAGCGAGCACTGGCCGTATAATGTGTACCAGGGAACCTCCCAAATTCCGTTTAAATCCAGCTTGTCATCCACTCTCCACTGGAACTTGAAAAACCACTCCACCCCCGGAATCATTCGTCCAATCTTTACAAAAGAGTACTGACATACTTCAGCAAAAACACCAATCATTCCATAAATTATAAATCGCAGGAAAGCAAAAGCAAATTTCTTACGTGTCCTTTTTTTTAAGGCTAATACATGCTTTCCCGCTGCTCCTTTTTCAAACAGCACAGTCTCCCCTCCAAAACTTTACAAATCCAAGGGTAATAGTATTTCAATTGTAAACCCTTCCCCTTCACTGGATTTATAGCTGATATCCCCTTTTAAATCTTTAATTCTTTGCTCCATTCCGCTAAGTCCAAAGCCTTTCTTCATATCGGCGCACCCTATTCCGTCGTCCCTTATAAGAAGCTTAATCCAGCCACCACTAAACGTAAGACGGATTACTATATTTTTCGCCTCACCATGACGAACAGCATTGGTCATGGCCTCCTGGCAAGCTTTAAATAAGGTATAGGTGTAGAGCGGATTCCGGTAGTCGTAGATGCCGTTTACAGAAAAATCAATGTGGACACCGGAGGATTTAAAATCTCCAATAAGCCGCTCTAAAGCTGTTATAAACTTATTTGCCTCCAGTTTTTCCGGCACCAGGCCATAGATGGAGCGTCTTAAATCCCTAATTCCTTCTCTCGCCAGACTGATGGCTTCTTCCAAACTGGCAGCTGCCTTTTCAGGACTATTATTCATGTGAATTTTACATACTTCCAATAGATTGATAAGCAAAATCATACTATGCCCCATGGTATCATGAACATCCATGGCAAAGCGGTTCCTCTCCTTGGTTACCGCAAGTTCCTCAGCAGTTTGGGCATACGCCTTCAATTGTTCAACCAACAGGTTGAGTTCAATGTTCTTTTCTTTTAACTCCACAGTCAGATCTTTGTATTCCTTATTGAGATGCTCCAACTCTTCTGTCCGCTTTATAACCTTTTGCTCCAAGGTTTCATTCCATTGTGCGATTTCATCCCTCGATCTTTCAATCTCATTTGAATATAATCTTAATCTGTTATACAGTCTGGCGTTTTCAACCGAAACACCGGCCTGGCTTGCAATGAGATCTAAAACCGAAAGATCATCTTCATTAAAAAGCCCTTTCACCAAGCTGTTATCCAAATAGATGAGGCCCAGCATTTTTCCCTTGGATAAGACCGGTGCACATAATACAGACCTGATTTTATTGATGACTACACTGGAATTTATTTTGAGGTTATCGTCTGAAAGTGCATCGGATATAATCACTGCCTTTTTTTCGCTTTCAACCTTAGATATAATTCCCTTGCTCCAAAAGCAGTTCTCACCCCAAAGCTCCTCCTTTGAAACATTTCTTGCTACAACAAGCTCCAAATCCTTTTTCCCCTCTTCTGGGTACAGTAATAAAGCGCCCCTTTCCGCACCCACATGCTCTAGAGCACAATCCATAATTCTTTCCAGAAGTTCATCCAATTCCAAAATTGAACTTAAGTATCTACTGGCGGTTAGAATGGTAGAGAGCTTTCTTTCGATTTTGAGTCTGGATGTAGTGCTTTTTTCCGATTCAGCGTCCGTCTTGTCGCCGCTTAAAATGGTACCGCATTTTTTTACATATTCCTTTGCTTCGATCGCTTTAAATATGTTATAGGCCTCCTGATACTTCTTTTTGGACTCCTCATGCCTTCCCATATTTTCATACAGTATGCCGAATTCAAAATATGCCTTTGCCGTCTCATATTTCCGGTTTATTTTTTGCGTATAGAGTAAGCTTTTGCCCAAAAAGGCTTCTGCCTTTTTGTACCGGCCGGTTAAGGCATAATACTTGGCCAGGCATCTCAAAGCGCCGCCATAATGATTGGCCCAGGCTTTTGTGTACTTTAGCGCCAGAGAGCAGTGGTTTAAGATCATTTTTGATTCCTTTTTTGTCAAGCTGTTTGTGCTTTCTGCCGTCCTATATTTCCCGATATAGGCCTCTGCAAGGTAATTATAAAGGTTTACGGTATAATCTTTCAGGAAAGCATTCTTCTCATGAATGCTTTTTGCTTCCTCCAGTAATTCCACAGCTTCCTCAAACCGGTCCTGTTCCAGTTCCAAATAACCTTTACAAATTAGCGAGCAGCAGTAAAGGTACTGAATATTATTCTCCCTGCTTGCTTCAATTGCCTTTTGCAAATGCGGCTCAGCTTTATAGAATTCTCCTGCTTCAACATAGCCGAATGCCAGCTCGATATGTCCGGATATGGTACCGTACAGATTTTTAATCTCCTCACTGATATCAAGGTATCTTCCTTGAAAATCAATACACTTTTTATAATCCGAGGTATACCGGTACGCATAACCAAGCCCGTTTAAAACCATTCCCAACTCCCACAGGTCGCCGATCTTTGAAAACTTGACCCTGGACAATTCAAAATTATGAATACTTTCCTTGTGCATTCCTTTCCAGGAATAGGTAAAGCCCAGAAATTGCAAACTTTGCCCCACGCCCCACTCATTTCCCAGTTCTTTTCTCAAACGCAGGGCTTTCAAATGATACTTTTGGGCTCTTTTAAAGGAAGGCAGTGTCATGCAGGCAGCAGCAAAACCACTGATGCTGATTCCAAGCTCGGCTGTGTTTTTAAGTCTTATCTCCGAGAGATTGAGCATTCTCAAAATATTACATGCCAGCTTTTTAAGATCGCTTAATATATACATCCAATTGATAATCAGATAGGATTGAATCACTTCCCTGTCTTCCATCCGTACTCCCTTTTTACCGATCCCCGCCGCAAAGGGAAATACACTATGCACAACATGCGAAAAGAGCTCTCTTACTAAAGAGAAAACGATCCCGGTTTTCCCAATAGGAAGTTTCTCTCCTAAAAGGCCTAATCCCTTGGACAGGTGATTCTCACATTCCTTCCAATCCCCTTTTTTAAAATATGCGATTCCAAGTTTTCTAAATATCCTTGCCTTATCAACAGGTATAAGAATCAGGGGAAGAATGGTTTGGGAAAGTGCTATGGCCTCATCATTTTTCCCTGTGGTCAAATAAATATCGATAAGGTTTTCACTGCATTTAATCCACTTTTCGCTGCCTTTCCCCTCTTTTTTTTCCAATAAACCCATGGCTATTTTGTAATACTTCACAGCTTCCTCGTTTGCATAGGTTATTTTAGCGCGGTTTGCAGCGGGTATAACATATTCAAGCATTTTTTCCTCTTCTTTTGCCTCTACATAATGATGAGCCAATTCAAAAACATCATTTTCAGGATTTCCGCTGTCATCCGCCTCAATGGCTTTTGCTATCTCTAAATGAATATCCTGCCTTTCTTCATCTGTCAACTTCTGGTAAAATACATCCCTGATCCGGTCATGGGCAAAGATAAATTTTCCTCTTTCCTGGCTTCTATCGATAAACTGCAGAGAAATACAACGTTCTAAAAGCTCAATTACTTTTGCCTGCTTCATTTTTGTAAGCCGGTAAAGCAATTGAATATTAAATTCTCTTCCAATAACCGATGCAATGCATAAAAGTTCTACCTGCTCGGAATCCAAACCTTCTACTCTTCTTAGAATCGTCTCAACCATGTTGTTTGAAACAGCTAAGGTTCTAAGTTTTTTCCAGTCTGTATCCCAAGATCCTTTGTCCCAATTGATGGCTCCCTTTTCAACAAATTCACGAATTAAGTTTATAGAAAAAAACGGGTTACCAGAGGTTTTTTTAAATATATAGTTTGTTAAATCCTTTGCGTTCTCTTCCTTTTCACCCAAAAGGCCTGAAATAAATTTGTTCAAAACAGACCGGTTAAAACATGGAAGCTTTAATTCCGAAAAGGCATATTCCTTCGCCTTTGCCTCTTCTTTTAAAGTATTCAAACCATGCTCTTTATTTACCTCATTGTCCCTATAAGTACCAATGATAAAAAGGCCTTTGTATTCTATTTTTCTGAGAATTTCTCTAAGGAGACTCAAGCTGCCCTCATCCACCCAATGCAAATCATCTATAAAACACACAACAGTTTTGTCATGATAAGGGAGTTGTAAAAACAGTTCGGACATGATTGTGAGGAGTCTTTGATTAGCTCTTTCAGGCTCTAGCGGGGCAAGTTTTTCACTTTTATCCAGATACTTTTCCATTCTCGGATTAAGACTTATAATAATCTCAGTGAAATCCCCGACTATATTTTTTAACCGTTCTATTTCTCCGGTATACTCCTCAGGGTTCAATTTTTGCAGGTAGCGGATGTAATCATCCAATAAATCCTTAAAAATCAGGTAAGGCGTTTTATTTTGATGGTCAATACACCGGGCTCTTAAAAAGACTCCGTCCTTCTCATATACAAACCTTGAAAACTCCTCCACCAATCTGCTTTTGCCGCTGCCTGCCTCACCTCGAACCAGCAGGACATGTCCCGAGCCTTCCTCAGCCTTTTCAAAAAGATCCTTGATCTTTTGCAGCTCGATTTCCCTGCCCACCAATTTGGTATTATAATCAATTCTTATTCTCTGATCCCGTTCTCCGGGAGTATAATCCCGTTCTCCCTGTAGAAATCTTTGAATATCATAAAGAAGACCATAGGCGCTCTGATACCGGTCATCCGGATCCTTTGCCAAAAGCTTCATAACAATTTTTTTAACCGCATTGGGAATCTCCTCATTTTTGCTGCCTAAATCAGGAGGCTGGAGCGCAATTTGCTGATGCAAAAGCTTATTCACATCTTTTTCGGTAAATGGAGGGTTTCCCGCCAATAAAGTATAGAAAACAACACCTACCGAATACAAATCACTTCTCTCATCGATCCTTCTATTTAAAAAGCCGGTTGCCTCCGGGGACATATATGAAAAAGTACCCACAATAAAGTCTTCATCCTTTAAAGCCCCTAGTTCCAAGACATTGGAGACTCCAAAATCAAGAAGTTTAATGACTTGGGTATTGTTATCCTCAATTACAAATATATTTCCCGGTTTTATATCCCGGTGAATAATCCCTTTACCGTGCACATAGCTCAATACACCGGCAAGCTGCTTCATCAATTCCAAAACAACCGAAAGCCTCCTTGCTTTTCCATCTATTATGATGGAATCCAGGCTTTCACCTTCTAAAAGTTCTGTAACAATGTAAGGGCGGTCTCCGTATTCTCCCGTATCAAAGACCCTGATAATATTGGGGTGGCTGAGCCTGCTTATGATCTCGGATTCTTTTCTAAATCGGACTAAATCTTCAACATACTTTGTCGTAACCTTTTCTTTCATAAATTTGACTGCAACAAATCGGCTGCCCGGATTTTTCCTGGCTTTATAGACAACACTCGTTCCGCCCTCTCCAAGCATCTCTATGATATGATATTTTTGATTGATTGTCTGACCTATCAAATTCATGTAAATACTCCGACCCCCGGTTTAAAAAGCTAACTTTATCATATCATAAAGCATTCTATAATTGAATATGCACTATAGATACCAAGGGTAAACATGGTTACGGATAACCCCATTTTATTGAGAATACCAAAGTAAGATCAACCAAGTCTTTCATGATAGGTTACAAAGGTATCCAGTGATTTTATGGCCGACCGGATATCCGGATAAACAGGCAGCCCGCTCTCCTCCATAATGGAAACAAATTCCTCATAATATCTTCCCGCATTCACAGATACCACAATAGGTTTTTTATATTTTTGGCTAAGGCTTACCAAAAGATTGGCCAGGCTGTCGGGATCATGACAGGTTTCAGGTGTTGTTTTAAGTGCAACAACATGAGGAACAATGGCGACAAAGACACAATCCACACCTTCATCCTCTAAAATTGCTTCTACGAAATCCGCATAGGCTTTGTCATCCGCCATAGCCGTAACATCCAAAATCGGTGTAGACGTGTCCACCAAACCATAATTATTAATAGCATTCAGCTTTTTAACCGTTTCTAAAGACAGCTCCGCCTGTTTGAGGTTTTTCAATTCATCCGCACCGACAGTCGATTCAAACCCTGCATTTACCACCCCTGCAACCCTGTTTCCGGAGGGAATTTTATGTGCCAGAAGCGAAAAAATCTTTATATAGTTATAATTATCTTCAATATTTTCCGCCAAAATGATATCTGCCTGTCTACAAGCAGCTTTAAAAACATCGTAACTGCCGGACATGGAGGCCGTGTGTGAAGCTGCCGCCCTTGCGCCTGCTTCCGTCTTCCCTGCCTTATAGACGATAATGGGCTTTATTGTTTTCCCGGCAAGCTCGTAGAATTCCCTGCCTTCCCCATCATCAAACCCTTCTACGTATAAAGCTATAACATCAATAGCCGGATCCTTGCTGAAATAGTCTATCAAATCGGTAATTTTAATATCGTATTGATTTCCAAAGCTGACTACTGATTTAAACAAACCGGACTTTTGCAGTTTGTCAATGGCCGTAATGGCCAACCCGCCGCTTTGCGTCAAGAGTACCGTGTTGCTATAGCTTGAAGCCTTGAGCTCAAGCCTTTTCTCATCGATAAACAGTGTATCGATTCCTTTGTGTTCACCTGACGGCGCATAATAGACTCCCATACAGTTGGGGCCGATAATCCTGACTTCCTGTGGCTTTACAGAGTCTAACTGCTTTACAAACTCAGCATATTTCACATTGGAAGGGATTCCGGAAATTAAAATCACTGCCCGGGGCCCGTTTCGAGGGAGCTCTCTGATAAAATCGACAGTATATTGTGCCGGCGCCGCATATACCACTAAATCAACCTTATCCGGAATATCCTGAAACGACTTATACAAAGGATACTCCTTTTCCCCTATTGCAACCGATCCGCCTTTGATGTTGACAAAATACAAATCATCTCTCCCTAAATCATGCAAAAGCCGGGCAATATCTCTCCCTATACTGAATTTTTCAGGCTTTGACGAAACTCCGATGACAGCAATCCCTTCGGGCTTAAAGAAAGCGTCCATGTGATCCAAATTGTTTTTGCGTACAACTTTCCTTTCCTCGTCATAAGGAATAAATTGTGCAAAGCCGTCAATCGCTACAAACCGGTCGTCATGGGATATTGCAAAGGGATTTATTTCAAAAGCCTTGATAATGAATTGAGGCTTCTGCTGGGGAATAAAGGAATAACGATATGCAAGGTACCCTATCAGAGAAGCTGCCTTCGCTATATATTCCAAATACTCCGGATGGCCGATTTGTCCGAATTTATGCTTAATTTTCAAGGTATCCATCACTTTCAACGCGTCACCATAGTTAAGGAGCGGTAAAAAGAGGTTCGCAGGGTCGTAAAACTTTGCAAAAAACTCCGCATCGTCACCACCTTTACTGAGGGTGAGGACAGGACCAAATGCATGATCTTCCTTAAAACCGATTAATATTTCATAGCCCAGGGATTGGGTATGGGGAATGTATTGGACAATAAGAAACCCTTTAATCTCAGGCTTATCATTCTCCGGAAAATGAGATAAAACTTCTTCCTTCATCCGAGACAGTACGAATTGTATGTACAAAGGGTCCCAATTTTTAATTATCTTAACCCCACCCAATTTCTGCTTGTGTGAGATTTGAGGCGAAATGATCTTTACAACAATATCATGCTCAAAGTTCTTAAGCATTTTGGCATTTACCTCTAAAGGGTCTTCTACAAGTATAAACTCCGGAACTTCAAGTCCCATGCATTTTAGGATTTTATATACCTCATATTCAAATAAGGTATTCCTTTCTTCCAAGTAGGCCTCTCTCAAAATACTGTTTATACTGCTTATTGTATTATCCGAAAATTGCATAGCCGTCTCCTTTCGCTATCGGTAGATATCATTTTCTGGGCTTTAACCGGTCATAACTAAAAATGAATTATATAGTATATCTCGTTCTTTCCTGATTTATTAACAAACCTTTAGAAATATAAACCAAATTTTTGAAACCAGTTGAAATCCATGGGATAATCTGATAATATAAATCATATATTTTTAATGGCAATGTTGTAGAATGGTAGAATGGCGTAGAATTTTAAATATTTATTCTTTTTTCAACGGGCTTTTTATATAGGATGCCGCCAAGGTCCCTGCATTTGATATTCATGTATAAAATATCGGTACATGCGTAATCAAACGGTATAGGATTTTGTGGTATCTATATAATTAAGAATTCTTTCCCTTTTCTATTTTTCTATATCATCTGCTAAAAATAATTCAATATACGTATCATCGTGCTTTGAACAAGATGTTTTTCAAATCCACGTAATTGACGCGCGAATTTGTGTAAAGCATAAAAATTTCAAAGTACTAATAAATTTACATCGTTAAAATATTAACTTAAAGGCATGCAGTTTATGATATGAGAATGGTCGATTATCTTGGAAATAGCCTGCTTTTTGAATTTGTAATCCCTAACCGGATTATGTTTTTATTCATAAAGTGAGGTGGTTTTCAGAATAACGAAATGTAAAAGTAAAAGGTCGATTTTTGAAAAACCTAAGCAAATCAGGTGTTTCAATTCTCGATTTTACTATGTTACACTTCGTTATCACTAGGTAATCGTTTTTTTATTGTCTTTCAATATCCTTTGCAGCACAACTTAAAAACCTAAAAAATGAATTGATATGATTGGGAGGAATTTTGTTATGAGTACAGAAAAGAGTTTAAGCGCTAATGAAAAAGAAACCAGAGTGATAGAAAAAAAGGGTACATGGATGACCTACCGGCCTGATATTAAAGTATTGGACTGCACCATACGGGATGGCGGGCTTATCAATAATTTTGGTTTTACCGACGATTTTGTTAAGGCAGTATACGAGACCTGCATCGAAGCAGGTGTAGACTATATGGAAATGGGATACAAAGCTTCAAAAAAGATTTTTGTCCCAAGCAACCATGGTGCCTGGAAGTTTTGCAATGAAGAAGATGTTAAAAAAATTGTAGGGGACAATAATACCGATCTAAAGCTTTCAGTGATGGCCGACGCGGAAAGGACCGATTATCATGAGGACATTCTGCCCAAAAGCCAAAGCGTTATCGATTTGGTCCGGGTAGCTACTTATGTACATCAAATTCCCATTGCTGTAGACATGATTAAAGATGCACATGATAAAGGATATGAAACAACCCTCAATCTGATGGCTGCGTCCCTCGTCAAAGAAAGTGAACTGGATGAAGCACTGGAAATCCTGTCAGCAACAGAGGTGGATGTGATTTATCTGGTTGACAGTTTTGGGTCTTTATATTCCGAAGATATCCAGACACTGGTTCACAAATACTTGAGATTTGCACAAGCAAGCGGTAAAAAGATAGGTATCCATGCCCATAATAACCAACAGCTGGCTTACGCAAACACCATTGAAGCATTGATTATGGGCGCAAGCTTTGTTGATGCTACCATCGGCGGCTTGGGCAGAGGTGCCGGAAATTGCCCTATGGAGCTGATTCTCGGCTTTTTAAAGAATCCGAAATTCCGTTTAAGACCGGTTCTTAAGTGTATTCAGGACCATATTGTTCCTTTAAGGAAAGAAATCTCATGGGGTTATGATGTTCCTTATGCGATCACAGGTCAGCTCAATCAGCATCCCCGCACCGCGATCAATTTTATGGGCAATAACAGCAAGGATTACACAGGCTTTTATGATTCAGTGATCAACGGAGATTAGTAAATGATGATTTCATAAAAACAATTTTACCCGTCCCCCTCCGGGATATGCAGCTTTTCCAACCGGAAAGCTGCGCCAGGGTATTCATTGTCAGCTATATGGCCTGATCTATCAGGCCATACAGCTGATTATAAAAATGAAAGGACTCATATAATGCGCATACCAAAAGATAAAGAAGCCATCCTCCACCAAATAAAACAAAATGGTATCTTAGTGGTTATTCGGACAGATACCCCGGAAAGGGCAGTAAAAATCTTTGAAGCCTGTGTCCAGGGAGGTATCAAAACCATTGAATTTTCCTTTACCATGTCCTTCGCGGCAGAACTTATAAAAGAGTTATCCGATCAATATGGTAAGTCCGGTATCTTAATCGGGGCAGGAACCGTACTGGATCCTGAAACCGCAAAAATTGCCCTATCCAGTGGAGCCCAATATATCATTAGCCCTTACCTTAATACCGAGACGGCAAAAATGTGCAACCGGTATAGAACTGCATACTTTCCTGGAGCTATGACTGTGAAGGAAGTAGCGGAATGTATGGAGGCAGGAGCTGATATTGTTAAAGTATTCCCCTCGGAGTTATTTGGACCTGCAATCATAAAAGCCATCAAAGGTCCTCTTCCCCAGGCCCCGCTTATGCCGACAGGCGGAGTTACCTTGGAAAATATAGGTGCATGGTTTGATGCGGGCTCGGATGTTGTAGGTATAGGCAGAAACATTACCCGTGGGGCAGAAAATGACGATTATGAATCCATTAGGCTTTTGTCAGAAAAATTTGTTGAAAAAATTAAATTTCTAAGGCGTCAATAATCTATTCTTCTTCCTATCTTAGGTAAATCTTTAACAAATCATGTAACGAAACATATCTATGAAGAGTATATTCATTTTATTTTTAAAATTCGTGATATACTCTAAAACTTTATCATATTCTTAACATAGATTTCCTTTTTCATCAACTAAAATTAAATTTTTGTTATCAATGATGTGTACACTGTCATACTATAATAATTATAGATATAGCTTAGAAAAATCCTTACATTCTGCTTCTTTAAGTAATACCCCAGCATTGAATGCTCCCGTGGCACAATGTAATTTTACATGCATAATAGATAGCTTATTATAATTTTATTGCTAATATTCTGGAATGAATGAGCCAAACACCCGAAATACCAGCATCCCCAGCTGGACGTGCTTTCTTATCCAGATCACTCAAAGATCATCCGTCTTCTTTCATACTCATATATCTATAAAACATAATTAAAAATTACACGCGTGGTTTCCAGCAAGTAATTTCCCCTATGACAAAGGAGTAATTTGCAGGCTGGGAAAATCACTTTAAGACCTGGTAACCCCATATGTTATCAATGTATAAAAATCAATGGTTTATCATGTATAGACTGTTGAATTTAATATAAGGAGGGTTTTAAAATGTTTTCTTTCACTGAAGTAAGAAAAAGCAAATGGATACTATTATTCCTGGCGTGCCTGCTGATTTTTTCAGGTTTAACCAGCCAGCCCGGTGTATACGCTGCTGCACCTACAAACCTTTATGTCACCGGAACCACAAGCAATTCCGTCTCTCTTGCCTGGGATGGCAGCGAGCCTTACTACTATGTCTACTGTGACGGGGTATATAATAATTGGACATACAACAAGAATTTTACCGTTACAAACTTGTCATCCGGACAACACAGCTTCTATATCACAGACCGTTACAACAATAAGAGCACTACCGTTTACGCCAGTACTTCACTTGGCAGCGGAACAGAGTCTAAAAAAATTATTGCCTACTACAGCGCAACAGCCCTTAACGCTTTGCCGCCGGCCAGTCTTCCCTGGAACAAGGTAACGCATTTGATCTATGCTTTTGCAAAAATTAATAACAGCTACCAAATCGAAGTACTTGATCCTTCAAAGTTCAACGCATTCCTGTCAGCGGCACAAAATTACCCTAATGTAAAAGTATTGGTTTGTGTAGGAGGCTGGACTAAGTCAGGCAAATTCCATGAGGTTTCCGCGGACCCTACCAAGAGGTCCATATTCGTTCAAAGTGTACAATCTTTGCTAAACGCTAACCCCAGACTCAACGGACTTGATATCAATTGGGAATTTCCCACCATTAGCAGGCCCCCCGACGGTTCACCCTACGACGAGGGTAATCCGGCAGGACCCGAGGACAAAACGAACTTCACCTACCTTTTACGGGATTTGCGGACTGGAATCGGATTCAATAAAGTATTAAGTGTAGGTGTGGGAGCCGGCTTAAACCATATCCAGGGAATTGACCCCGCTGCTTTCATAGATTATATTGATTTTATCAATGTTATGTCTTATAACTATCATGGACCTTGGAGCGGTTCCTACAATGCATATACTGCATTTCACTCGGGACTTTACTTGGATTCCAGGGATCCTCACCCGCAAGATGCCAAAACCCAGTTAAATGTCGATTGGACAATGAACCAATATACGCTTCTTGCAGGGTCAAATAACAGAGGAAAGATAATCCTGGGCATACCATTTTATGGCTATTTCTATGAGGGCTTGGGAAACAGCGGATATAACGGTCTTTTTACCACATATTTAAATGGCGGCGAGTGCTCCTATTCTATCATTAAAGAGCTGGAGTCCCAAAGCGGTTACGTAAAATATCCGGCTTCCAATAATGAATCCAAAGTTCCCTACCTTTACAACAGCAGCCTTAAAAAAATGTATAACTACGATGATGTATGGTCGGTACAAAACAAGTGTGATTATGTAAGAAATAAAGGATACGGAGGCGTTATGTTCTGGGATGTCAATCATGATACTTTAGGTTTCGAATTGACCAATGCCATCTATAATAAGCTGAAATAGAGCCAGTTCACAACTTTTTTAATGCCAATACTTACGATGGTTTTACAATACCGCCTTTACTTGAAAGCACCTTACCCAGGATCAGGGTAAGGTGCCTTTCTATCCGTTTTCTATAATATCATTTAAACTTTCTGTATCGATAAGTTCAAATAAAACATCTACAACACGCTCATCCAATGCCCCCCTATCCCTTTCCTCTTTTATGATTGCCTTTACTTTGTCCATGGGGAGCTTGTCTCTATAGGGCCGTTTGGAATATAACGCGTCAAAAATATCTACTACCGCAAGGATTCTGGCTTCAAGGGAAATTTCACTTCCTTGAAGTCCGTCCGGATACCCGGAACCATTCAGTTTTTCGTGATGATGCCTTACCGGATCAAGACATTTTTGAAGACAGC
Source organism: Clostridia bacterium (assembly GCA_026418275.1). Lineage (GTDB taxonomy): Bacteria > Bacillota > Clostridia > Acetivibrionales > DSM-2933 > SKW182. Next base: position 16,946 of record JAOABQ010000091.1, on the reverse strand, counting down.
TTAGCGGCTTGCAGATATTTTCTCCGATCACCGAATGCCTTTTCATAATTTCAAATTCCTCATCGGTCAGTTTTCCCGGTTTGTTTAAAATGCCTTCCGGGACACCCACTTTTCCAATATCATGGATGATTCCTGCAATCTCCAGGTTATGTATTTGCTCCCGGGACATATGAAGCTTCTGTCCGATCAAACCGCTGATGAGCCCGACACGCCGCGTATGACCATCGGTATATTTGTCCTTTGCTTCTATAACATTTGCCAGGGATACTACAAGGTTTTTTACGTTTTCAACTTCCTTTTGATAATCGTTTTTTAACAGGTTATAAAGCCGCTCCACTTCCAAGTTGGATTCCTTTAGCTCAAAGTACTTTACTTTGAGTTCATCGGACAATTCTTTTTTCTCCAATCCGTTTTGAATAATTTTTATCAGGTTTGTATTATCCCAAGGCTTTTCCAGATAATAATAAACCCCAACCTCATTGATGCTCTTAATGGCATTTTCCTTGTCTGCATACCCGGTTAAAAGGATGGTTACCGCATCGGGATTTTTTTCTCTTACACTTTTTAAAAATTCTATCCCGTTCATTCCCGGCATTAAGAAGTCGGATATGATCAAATCCACATCATTGTTTATGAACCACTCCGATTTGAGTGCTTCCTCAGGATCATTAAACGTCATAACCTGACGTTTTAAAAACATTTTAATCAAGGCAGCCAAGGTACTTGTTATCATCTGCTCATCATCCACAATCATAATTGCTTTACTCATCACCGCTTACCTCCGAAACTGTATTAGAAACAATTAATGCTATTATCCTTTTTAAGGAAAACAGTTTATGTCAACCCTACATTTCAACCTTTAAACCTCAAGAGGTACCGTTATAATAAACTCCGTACCTTTCCCCCAATCACTCCGCACAATGATTTCTCCATTATGTTTTTGAATAATGTTTTGACAGATTTTTAGGCCGATTCCCATGCCCACCCCAGTATTCTTGGTGGTAAATCCCGAATCAAATATTCTTTCAAGATGCTCTTCCCTGATTCCCGAACCCGTATCCCTGATGGATACATATACATTCTTATCGTCCTTATAGGTTTTTATATATATCTCTCCTGAATTTTCTATAGCCTGAATAGCATTGGTGATAATATTCATAAACACTTGGTTTAATAAGCCCGGAAAGCATTTCACATGAGGTATTTCCCCATACTCCTCATAAATTTTGATTTTGTTCTTCCATAAGTTGGATGTCAATATAAGCACACTTTGAATTCCCTCAACAATATTTACCTGCTGGAATTCCGCCTGATCAATTTTTGAAAAGGTTTTGAGGCTTTTGATAATTTCAATAACGCGTTTGCAGCCCATTATGCTCACACTGTTGGCTTCTTTCATTTGCTCCATTAATTCTTTTAGTTCCTCATTTGAATTTACCGTCTCATTGCTATTTAGCATCTTGGTCAGCATGTCGCAAATCTGTACATTGCTCATTATGGCCCCCAACGGAGTATTGATCTCGTGGGTTATAGCGGCGGTAAGCTGTCCTACCGAAGCCATATTTTCGGACTGAACCAAAAGGGTCTGGGTCTCTTCAATCTTTTTCTTCGACTCAAAAAGCTCTATATTTTGAGCTTCCAGTTCCTCATTTTGCTGCTCAAGAACGCACTTTTGCTCCTCAATTTGTGTTCTTGACCTTATTAATTCATCATTTTGTGCTTCCAATTCTTCGTTTTTTTCGACCAACTCACCTTTTTGCTGCATTAAAATATTTTTATATTCCTTCATTTTGTACATAATTAAGTTTGTAGAATCTGCAAGGTTTTCAATCTCCCGTAATGGCTTTTTTAATACAATTTGTTTATTGATACAGCTTTCAAAGTCTTCATGCGCTAGAGCATCGATTTTATAGTTTAGCTGTTCAAGAGGTTTTGATACGGATATAGTAAGAATTTTACCGATGAGATTTGCAACCCCGATCATAACCATTCCCAAAAATATGATTCCGGAAATTATAAGGATTGCTTGCATAAATAAGAGGTCGGAGCTGATCATAACCGTAACCTCACCAATTTTTTTACCTGAAGAATTTATGAGGTCATTGGTTGTCTGGGTATTTATAAAGTACCTGTAAATTTTACTTAGCAAATCATGCTCAGCTTCAATATTTTGAGTGTTCTTGTTATCGTTAAACTTACCGTTTAAATAGACAATTCTGTTATTGATTACAATCCGGGTATAAATCACAGACTCCAAATCCCTACTGGTTGCCAGGTTTTTTTCTTCCCGGTTGTCGAATCCTGCATTTATTCCGATTTCCTCGATATATGTGTCCTTTTCCCGCTTTCTTATGTTTTCCAGCCATTCCTCCGCAAAAGTACTTTCGGGATTGAACTCTTCAAGGCTTTTTATCCCCATGCTTCTAAGAAAGTAGGAAGAATTCATCTCCATCGCTATTCCTCGGCTGATTTGCTGAGATAAAAAATCTCCCTCCATTTTAACCATATGCATGGTGCCGTAGATAACAGCCCCGCTGAACAATACAACAGTTAAAAAAACACAAAAGGCTATAATCTTCCGTACTCTCTTTTTTAACGTCCGTTTATTTTTTTTCATTTTATCATTCAATTTTTTCACCATCACTTATGGAAAAATAGTTGGAGACAACACGTTTTAAGCTTTTATACCACTTCGGATTAAAATGAATATTGACCTTTTCTTTGGAAATTTCTAATGACAGCGACTTGAGTTGTGAAGCATGCATGTATTTGAAACAAAATAGTATTCATCATGATTTGACTGTTCTCTTGAAAAATAAGTTAATCATTTATCGGCATTATGTATATAAAATAATTTTACCACTACTTCTACTCATTTTAAAGTTTAATTTTTAGAAATAGTTTAACCCCTTGTTAAATATATTCGCTTCTGCCTGTTAAATTAATAACAAAAAGTGACGAAAGTCATATTCTCACAGTAAAAATAGTGACTTTTGACATATTGAACTTCCTAATCCACTTTTGTATAATAATCTCAATATAAGTTACGAAAAAACTCTACATCCATAGTTTTCATTATCATACATTTTTCTCCTAATACTTATAATTTCCAGATACATAAAATGGCCTTCTCCCTCGTAGTATCTATCTAATACAAATATAACAGAAGGAAGCGACTATAAGCACAGTAAAAGTGTAGGCTGCATAAGCTTTCCAACCTGTACTTGCTGCCAAATTCTATTTACCGTAAAGTTGGTGTTCCTTTTAATCTTAACTCATACTAGTGCTTTTTAGCACAACAAATTTTAAGTTTCAAAGTGTTAAAAATGCATTCCCTCTGTTTGTGCCTCGCATACTCTAGAAAAGAATTACGTTACGAGGCACTAGCCAGAGAAAAACTCTCCGTATTCTTAGGTCTTTATATCAATTAGGAAAGGAGGATTGTTCAAAACTCCCCATAGCAAGTTATAGATAACGAACTATAAAAGCAAAAATTTCGATTTCTGACACCTAAGTAAACCAGGTATTTCATCTCTCAAATTTTCTATGTTTACACTTCGTTATCTATAGAACAGTATTTTATGCGTACAAACCATATTAAAATAAACACCCTTTTTAAAAGACCTAAAAAACAGCAATCTTTAGGACATTTTTAGTTTAAACTTGCTTCCAATACAATCGTAACTTGTAAAATAAAACTATATAAAGGAGTGTCATCATGCTTCATAACAAAACAAAAAAATTTATATCTATAGCCCTGTCAGCATTACTATTGACATCATCAAGCATGTATGCCTGGGCAAACCCCGAAAATGTAAAATCCAAGGAAAGTAAAGCTCCCGTTCATGTTACAGGCTCTTTACCGCCTTCAAAGGAAGATGTGGAATGGTTGAAAAAAAATGCAGTAAAAGCAGAAAAAATTATGCCCAACCAACTAGGACTTGAAAGGCTCAACAAAGAGCTAAAAAAAAGAGGGCAAAAAGATTTGTCTCAAGACATCGCAGTACCCCTTGGAGAAGAAGTGGTTGCTTACAGCAATTATGAAGGGACCCAACAGACCCTAACGCAGCGGAGTGCACCTGTCCAGTCTCAAACTTATCCCCTGCCTTCCGAGGTAGACAATAGTGAACTTGCCTGCTTCCCTCCTATCACGGACCAAGCAGAGCTTGGGTCCTGTGCCGCATTTTCCACTACATACTATCAGATGACGTATATGACAGCGTTCTCAAAAGGATGGGACACGAAAAATGACCCGAATAATTTAAAAAAGTTTTCTCCCAAATGGACTTACAATATGAATAATCGTGGACTGGATGGAGGGAGCAATCCTATCGCAAATTACCGGATTATGAAGGAACATGGTGCTGCTACTTGGGCAAACTTTCCATATAGTGGATTGAAAGCTGATCCAAAGAATTATCTGGAGTGGAGTACAGATCCAAACACATGGAGGAATGCTGCCAACTATAAAATCGATAAAATAGGCTATGTAAATTTTGGTGATGACGTCAATACGACCCCCATCACCTCCGAGTCCGATGAGGATCTTTATAACATCAAAAACCTTTTAAATAATGGATATGTCCTGGTAATGGGATCGAATCCCAACTTTTGGGATAATACTACAATTGGGAACGATCCTTTTATATTGGAAGACGATCCATATGTTGGACAACAAATATGTGTCCAAAGCTATGAATCCGGCGGTCACTCCATGACCTTAGTGGGATATAACGATACTATTTGGACAGATATTAATAAAAATTCCCTGATAGACCCCGGGGAAAAAGGTGCTTTTAAAATAGCAAACTCCTGGGGCACCAACGACGGAAACAACGGTTTCAGATGGATGGCCTACGACGCGTTAAACAAAGTATCTTCCGTTCAGGGATCCTATAACCCTATTCAACGGAAATTTGGTTGGAGTGGAAACAGTGCTTACTGGATCACCGTAAAGAATGCATACACCCCCAAATTAATGGCGCAGTTTAAGTTAAACCATGGGAAAAGAAACCAAATTGAAGTTTCTCTGGGATACTCGGAAACCAATAAAACCAGTCCTGAAAAAATCAAGAAATTCTATACACTATTAACTGACGCAGGCGGAGAATATGCCTTTGACGGCACATTGACTCCCATAGACGGCACATTTGCCTTGGATTATGCCGAGCTTATAGAAAATTCGGAGAATATATTAAACTCACCCAAGCGTTGGTATATTTCCCTTAAAGATAATTCAGCAGACGGAACCCCTCTCAGCATCAAGGATTTCAAGCTGATCGATATTAATGGCACAGTTCTTGCGTCAAGTACCAGCAGCTTTCCCATTACCCGGGACGGTTCGGAAGCAACCCTTTATATCGATTACACTTTAAACGGGAGTGCAGCAGTCACACCTGCATGGAAGCTTAAATCCGGCATTTCAAATTCTGTCAGAGGAGTAGGGCTTATATCGGCAAACGGAAAACTGTATGCAATGGGAGGGGAAACCGAAGCCCATGAAATGGTCAATACAGTTGAAGAATATAACCCCTCTACCGACACTTGGACACCTAAGCTCTCTATGACTACCACCAGAAGCCATTTTGGCATTGCGGAAGTTGGAGGAAAAATATATGTCATGGGCGGACGTATCAATGATTGGACAAAAACCAATATTGTTGAGGAATACGACCCTGGGAGCAATCAATGGACACAAAAGGCAGATCTGCCTGTTGCCAAAGAAAATTTTAATGTTGTAGTCTTAAACGGAAAAATCTATGCACTTGGGGATTACAACAGTACTACAGTACATGAATATGATCCGGCCACCGATACCTGGAATGCCAAAGCAGACATGCTCACGAAAAGGGATTTCGCCGGTGCGGCAGTCGTAAACGGTAAAATCTATGTCACCGGAGGCTTGACCTGGGCAAATAGTACTATACAATATCTAAAGAGTACGGAAGAATATAATCCGGCTACGAATACCTGGACTTTGAAGACGGATATGCTGCACACCAGGCACGGACACAGCCTTGTCGAATATAACGGCATGCTTTATGCTATTGGTGGAGATGAAGCGGAAAATACCGAAGTATACGATCCCGTAAGCAATCAATGGCAGCAGGCGGAAATTCCGGAATTTGAAAGGACCGGTTTCGGCTGTACAAAACTCAACAATAAAATTTATATTGCCGGGGGTGCCATCGACTGGTGTAGCGGTACTAGCTTCCACAGCGTAAATACCCTTTTGGAATATGTTCCAATGGGAATCTGGACAGCAAAGCCAAATATGCCTGCCCCTATGCCCTATATCGCTTCGGCAGAATGTAATAACAAAGTTTATGTCACCGGGGGATATGACCCATCCACCTTCGCAGCAACCAAGATTGTTCAAGCCTATGATCCCCAAAGCAATACCTGGGCCTGGAGGGCTGGTATGACAATAGCCAGGAAATCCCATGGTTCTGCCTCATTAAATGGCAAAGTATATGTCATTGGCGGATTTAACGGCAGTTTTCTAGGCAGCGTCGAAGAATACAACCCTGCCACCAATTCATGGGTCACCAAAGCCGATATGCCCACCGCAAGACACAGTCTGGGGGTTGCTGCCGCAAATGGAAAATTATACGCTATCGGCGGTATGAAATCGGACGGTAATGTCTCCGTCGATGTGCAGGAATATAATCCCTCAAACAACACCTGGACAACAAAGGCTAATATGCCAACTCCCAGGGTAAAATTTGCTATTGCTGTACTAAATGGAAAAATATATATCATCGGTGGGAGTACAGACGGAAATCCCAGTGGAAGGACCAACCTGGTTCAAGAGTACAACCCCGTTACAGACACATGGACAACAAAGGCCAATATGCCTTCTGCAAGGGAATCTTTGTCTTCTGCAGCATTGAACGGAAAAATATATGTGTTGGGCGGTATTATGAGTTATACAGGTGAAACTTCAAAAGTGGAGGAGTTTGATCCCGTATCAAATACCTGGACATTGAAAACAAATATGCTAAATGAAAGAGAAGGCCTAACTGTATCAGCGGCAAATCAAAGGATTTATGCATTGGGTGGATGGGATGCTCTCACTCTAGCCCCAGTTACAGAAGAGTTTGCACCTTAGAAGTGTAAAGACCGATAAGAATTTTCTGTTACATATTGTAATAAGGTGTGTTTGATAATCTATAGGATAAATTGACCAATACCTGTTTATAAAAGTGGGGTTGACTTAAAAGGTCGCCCCATTTTTGCATTAAAACAGTGAGTATGGGGCCTATTTCTTGAATTTTTTGATAAAATTAAAAATAGTTAAATTGCTTTTAATACATATGGGTAAGATAAATTTCTCTGTCACCAAAGAATCCTTATCATCGGCGAATATTATTAACTTTTTTATAGAAAATATATATAAAACGAAAGGAGAGTGCAGATGATTGTTGACATCATAGGTGTCCCGTTAGATCTTGGAGCCAGCCGCAGGGGTGTGGATATGGGACCAAGTGCTGTAAGGTATGCGGGTTTAAAAGCTGAATTAAATAATCTGGGCATCGATAGTAAGGATTTGGGAAATATAGAGGTCCCTCTTCTCGAAAGCATTGAAGAAAACAATAATACAAGAACAAAATTCATCAAGGAAATCACCGCAGTCAATTCACTTCTCTCAGATGCAGTCCGGCAAAGCATGCAAAGAGGCAATTTCCCCCTTGTTTTGGGAGGGGATCACAGCATTGCCGCCGGGACCATACTGGGTACACAAAGTGTCCGCAAAAACATCGGTATTATTTGGATTGATGCCCATGGGGACTGTAATACGGAAGAAACAACCCTTTCAGGAAACCTCCACGGAATGTCACTGGCCGCTTCCGCCGGGTTGGGCGTAAAGGAACTAACAAAGTTTAAACCGGAGGAAATTCAATATATAAATCCTGAAAAAGTCGTAATCATCGGTGCCAGGAATCTTGACAAAGAAGAAGCAGAGCTCATAAGACGTTCGGGCATTACAGTCTTTTCAATGACAGATATTGATATGTACGGGATGAGGGATGTGATAAAAAAAGCATTGCGTATCGTTGAGTCAGACACTGAAGGGTTCCATTTGAGCTTTGATTTAGATGCGCTAAGCCCGGATGAAGCACCTGGTGTGGGTACACCGGTCCCCGGCGGACTTACCTATCGGGAGGCCCACCTCGCAACAGAAATGATTTCTACCAGTAAAAAGCTTTGTTCTATGGAGTTTGTGGAAGTAAACCCTATTTTGGATCATCGGAATAAAACGGGTAAATTGGCAGTATCACTCATTTGCTCCGCATTAGGAAAGAAAATTATTTAAAGTAAACACCTAAATGAATATTGAACGCGATAAAGATTTTACATTGCGCCTCAATTTCCTTGATTTAATATCGTGAAAATTCAATTTACCGGTGCAAAATCATTTTCACGATCGAATTAAAGTGTATTTTTCAGCTTGCAAACTACCGCTTCTACAAGTATTTTACTTACGGAATCACTTATTTTATCTTTGGTAATCAGTAGAGCCCTGCCTGATTTTTTTAGCAATCCGAAAAATCGCTGACGCGGCCATAATTCCCAATGCAATAGCCCCGGCACTGGAGATGGTTTCCAGTGCTTTGCCCGCTGCTTCCTGAAGTTTATTTTGAACCAAAAGCTGCACAGTGGTATATGCTCCAATCCCCGGTACAAGGGGAAATGCTCCGGAGACTGAAAACACAGTTGCTGGGGACTTCACGAGTCTGGCCATACTTTCACTGTAAATCCCTACAGAAAAAGCGCCTAAAAAAGTGGGGAAAACAACTTGATGTATCATTTCACTTATATTGATAAAAATAAGCCAACCTACGGCCCCGGATAAACCAATCCAAAAAAGCCTTTTAGCATCGGCATTAAATAGTATGGCCGGAAGCAAGCTTCCGAAAAAAGCAAGCAGCAAATCATTCATAACTACCTCAGCTAACCCAATTGATGGCCGCGGACAATACAATTCCTATTCCTATGCCTACAGCAACAATGGTCAATATGGCCTCCGCCAGCCTGTAAAGGCTGGATACTATATCCCCATGCAGCGCATCCTTTATACCGCTCATCATGGTCATTCCCGGCGTTAAGATCATAATCCCTCCCATAATAACCTTATAAATGTTGATTCCGGGATAAACAATCCCTGCAATAAGGCTTACTGCTCCAACAGTGACACCGGATATAAAAAATACGATGAAAGGAAAAAAACCAATCAATTCAATTCCTGATTTCACGCCAAACACAAATAAACTCACAAAAATTGCCGCTGTCGCTTCGTAAAAGTTTCCTTTAAAGATGAGTGTATAAATAAAAGCAATGAACCCTGAAACAAAAAACCGGGTGGAAAATCTATAACCCGGATACCTTTCAATCTCTCCCAGGTGTTTGAGGGCTTCCCGGTAGGAAATTCGCTTTGTTTGCAGACTCCTGGAAAATGAATTAACCATTTCAATGCGGGTAAGGTCAAAAGCATATCCCTTAACACGCCGGATATGGGTTAATGTTCTTCCCTCTTCATCCTTTACAGATATAAATATTCCTGTAAGAAGAGCAAAACAATCACATTCCATTTGATAACTTTCAAATATTCTTATGATTGTTTCTTCTACCCTGTAGATTTCCGCTCCACTTTTAAGAAGGATTTCACCAGACTTTAAGGCAATTTCCATCACTTCACCGGGTTTCATATTCACAACCTGTTCCGGCATAATATCCTCTGTTTATACTTCGTTTGATTTAAAGCTCATTTCCCTACCAGATTGCGCTCCACATTGACTAAAAAGTCCTGCACATTGGAAACAATGGAGGTCACCTCCAAAGTTCCCCGATCCCGCAGTTTATTTACTGCAAACTCTGAAATATCCACACTGTAGATAAAAACAGGTCTTATATTTTCTCCCACCACTTGATAAGAAGGAGTCATATTTCCTGTGGCAATGGAATGAAGCTGTGTAGCAAGACCGATCACCGTTGTCGCTTTTTTGGTATGTTCCCGCATTATCATTTGTGCCCGGTAAACATCCGGCACCACGTCCGGCAGCGGTCCGTCGTCCCGTATGGAACCTGCCAAGACAAGGGGTACATTGTTTTCTACACAGGCATGCACTACGCCATCTAAAATATGTTCCTCTTTTACATACTTTCCAAGGGAATCATAGGATCTGGCTTGGTTAATCACATCCAGATGGTGATAGTGTCCACCGGGCATGGATACCTGTGTGTAAATACTTTGCCCTAAAGCCGTCTTAAATACGGCTCCTTCCAGGTCATGAGTTGCAAGTGCGTTTCCGGCAAAAACCACATTGGCATATCCGTTTTTTATCAGAGATACCATTGCCACTCTGGAGTCCTGGTCAAATACGATGGCAGGCCCTAAAACCCAAACAATGTAACCATTTTCCCTTTCAAATCTCAATAAATCATATAGCCTGTCATAATCTCTTGAAAAAGAGGTTTCCCTAGACCTTCCCGTTCTAAAAGTAAAAGCTTCACCCTGCTTTCGGTCCCCCTTAAACCCCTCTGTATGTACGTATATTCCAATACTTCCATCGTCAACCCTTCCTACTACTACCTGTTCTCCAACATGTAATCTTCGAAATTCCTTTACTTCAAGCCGGTAGTCCTCCTTTACCACTACAGCGCAATCCATACGGCTTTCTCGCAATAAAACCCATCGGTTATTGATTTTAAAATACTCGGGAAATATACTGGTAGCATGAAAGTTTAAGGGAGCTACTCCCTCCTTCACTACCGGTAAAGTTTGCATATCGGGGCTTGACTTCAGGGGCTCCACTGAAAAATCAGGATGTCTATAGGAAGGCAATTCAAATAGCAATTTTAAAACCTCCTTTGGATTCGGTCTTCTCCAATCATAATTATATTTTGCCTCCAAGTTTATTTCTTATTCAACCATCAGGACTCCCTGTTAATATAAAGGCATACAACATTTTTTAACACTGCGATTATGAAAACAAAAAAACAGACTGGTTTTATTTCCCATCAACCAGATATAAACATTACACTCTCTACAGCTATCCATATTGAAACCTTTTCCCAAAGCTCACCAATTTATAATTAGATTCATATAATAATTTCAGTTATGAGATTTAGTTTTCCGCATATATTTTTAAGGCGTTAATTTTTATAAACCTTAAGGGGGGAACTAAATCCAGTGAAGGATTTTGGATATTTATTTATGAAGAGGACAATCACTTTCAAAATTATTTCTCTTTTATTGGTTTGCCTGGCTTGTAACGCAAACATTACCACATCGGGAAGTAAAAGCAGACCTCAAACCGATATATTTGCCGAGGGCAATAGTATAGATCATTATACAACTACACCTTCACCATCCTGGGTTCCTGCTGTAACGCCAACAGCTACTCCCATCATTACACCCACGGATACACCTACGCCCACACCATCACCCTCAGGCACAGCAGAATGTACTCCAACAGGAACACCTACCGTAACAAATACTCCGGTTTCACCTACACCTCCCATCACCACACCCCCTATTGATATTAAAAAAATCAATTATATTGAGGAATTAAAAAAGTTGAACTATTTTCGAATCCAAACCAAGGATTCCAATTTGAATTTAAGAACTGCAATTTTGCTGTTTCAAAGCGACCACAACTTGAAGGTGGACGGAATCTGGGGCAAACAGAGCCTCTCTTCCCTGATTAAAAGGATGACTTCCACGCAGCCATTTACATACACGGATAAAATCACTCTGCCGCCTGGTAAAGACCAATGGATTGTGATTAACAAGTCCAAACGGATACTGACGTTATATAAAAAGGATTCCGTAGTAAAAAAATATCCCATAGCCGTCGGTAATCCACCTTCTTTAACACCCTCAGGCAAATTCACAATCGTTAATAAAAGCATTAACCCAACATGGGGTGGAGGTGGATATGCAAAGCCAGTCAAGGGAGGTTCTCCAAAAAACCCTCTGGGTTACAGGTGGATGGGACTCTCTCCTAAAGGCGGAAACGATTATGGCATCCATGGCACCAACAGCCCTTATTCAATCGGCACAAACGCTTCACACGGGTGTATTAGAATGTTAAATCCTTGTGTAGAAGAACTATTTCCTATGGTTAAAATCGGTATAGAGGTCTGGATCGGCACCGAAGAAGAGTTAAAAGGCTGGGGAGTGGTTCAGGAGGCATATAAATAGAGAATTAATTATTTTGAATGCGATAAAGAATTTATATCATGCTTCAATTTCCTTGATTTAATATCGTGAAAATTCAATTTATCCATGCAAATCTTTTCACGATCTAATTGGAAAGGGGCTGTGTTAAGACTTAGCCCCTTTTCCATAAGGGTTGATCGATGTTTGGTTGGAAAAATTTCTATTGATAAAGCAAAAAAATTTTGCATCAACCTATCACAATTCACCTAAAACCGTTCTCTAAACGCTCTGTCAAACGTAAAGTTTTAACACCGGAAAATCAAATTTCGGTTTGGCAGTGGATAGAGATCATCTGGATAAATCAATAACTACCGCCTCCCTTATATACTGCCTAATTACCATATCCGCAAGGTTCAGCCAACTTCCGCATGTATCCAGTATAATTGAATCACTGGTTATTACCCGCTCCATCCTTGATAGAATTGGATCCGCATTGGGTACAAGTTCAACCCTTACCGGGATTCCCCACTGCTCTCCATATTCCAATATCTTACTTTTTAGCCTTCCTGAATTGGAAACAGGTGAATCCAGCCAAAAAGTAACCTCGGGAACAGAGAGTTCTTTAAAGGCCTTTCCTAAAAGCAAAAGCGCCTGATCCGTTTTGTCAATAGGATGGTAGGTTCCTCTCAAGCCTGCTAAGTCCCGGATTGTTCCATCATTGCACGATAGTAGGATTCCGCCCGAAAGCGCTACTTCCAAAGTAATGATGAGATTGAAGCCATCAATTTGCAGAGGCCCTTTAAGTTCTGATTGAAGAGATAAAAGCCTTTTTCTTCGCTCCAAACATTGTGTAGTTGAGCTGGTTGCACGTTGTACCGCCAGACGCTGCCTTGCAGTCAACTGGTAGTGGCCTCCTACCAAGGTAATAACAGCATTTACCGGATATCCCCGGTCCAAAAGCCAGGCAACCTCTTCTTGTGCGATCCTTAATATTTTGACAGCTTCCACTGAAAATGATTTTTCATCTTCCGGATCGGTTCCCCGGGACCTAGGTTTTACCGTGTTTTTACTAGCCTCCTCATATATTTGCAAATCTGTATGTTCATTGATCCTATGTATGTCCTGACTGTCTTTATTTTTTTCAAAATCTTTATTTTCATCCTTCTGATTCACTTGGACACCTCTTTTAAACGCTGTTTTAAATACTTCTTCACTTATTTTCCCATAGACCTGAAGCCTTGACAACACTCTACAAGTACAGTTACCTATGAAAACCCGACCCGGTTACAAATTTAAAGGACAGCTACCTGAGCTGCCCCTGATGCTTTCCATTTACATTTAAAAAGTAGGCAAATGATCCAAGTTGTCTTCTTGGGTGTCGTTGGGGTTACTTCTTAAATATGCTCTTCCGTTTTTGGCATGTCCTACATTTACACCTTCAATCATGCCGTTTTTAACCATCTCAATCGCTTGATTTATGGAAAAAATGTTACCATCATTAAGCATTACATCCGTGATATCTCCATCTTCATTCTTTTTCACTTTTACTATTTTCTGTGTATGATCCATGATAATCCCTCCTTGTCTTATTAGTATTTGAGGAATTTTTCATTCTATACAATGACACAGGATCAAAAAAAGTATATCCCTATCCTTCTCCATCCAAAATACTCAATTGATAAGCGGATATTTTTTTCTCATAAGAAGGCATACTGGTTGAGATGCCGTATTTTTTACACAGTTCATAAAATAGTTGTTTTAATTTTGAACCATGATTCACACCACATCCATACCGGAGACCAAATTTCTTAATATATTTTTCCTTTATACCCGGAAACAATGTATCCAGCTTGCGATAATAGTAATCCCGCTGTCGGTCTCTTAAGGTCATTCCAAAGCTAGGGTAAATATAGGATGCCCCATATTCTTTTGCTTTGATGACAATATCCCGGATGTTTTCTTCATTGTCTTCCAGAAAGGGCAGTACAGGCATCAAGGTTATTCCTGTGCAAATCCCCAGGGTGGACAGAACGCCCATAGCCTTGAAACGGTCTGTAGGACTGGGTGCCCCAGGCTCAATTTTTCCCGCCAGTTCATCATCAGCCGCTGTAACGGTAAAGGATACCGAAGCATAAATCCGGTTGATTTCCTGGAGTGTTTCAACATCCCTTAAAACCAGATTGCTTTTTGTTGTTATGTGAACAGGGAACCTTCTTTCCGCAATAACTTCCAATGCCCTGCCTGTAAGTCGATATTCCTTCTCAACAGGTCCATAAGGATCACTCATTGCTCCGGTGCCCACCGTTCCTTTAACACGCTTGCGCGGGAGTTCTGCCTTCAACAGATCAATTGCATTCACTTTTACGAGGATATCATCAAAATTTTCGATCCTGTAGCATTCACTTCTTGAGTCACAATAAATACATCCATGCTGGCATCCCCGGTATATATTCATGTTGTATTTAACCCCAAACCACATACTGGGATTTTTGCAATTGGACAATAAGGTTTTGGCATTGACCTCTTTGATCATCTTCCCAATCCTCTACTTTGTTTTACCCGCATCTGTTATACATAACACATCCAACTTTATAAATCGTGAAAATGATTTAATATGGACAAATAAAATTTTCACGATGTTAAGTCAAGGAAGCTGAAGCGCAATGTGAAATTTTTATCGCGTTCAATATACATGATAAAATAAAAATATACCCATGTAAACACCGGGCATACAAATAGGTATCTAAAAATACAAAAAAAAATTTGTAAAATAGATAAGGTTCTTTTGTTTGAATAAATACTCCGTTTATCTTAGAATGATAGTACAAGTTTCTTAATTCTTTAATAATATCACCACACATCTGCTGTTAGGCACAATTTCTTAGAGAGAGTACAATTAGGAGGATAAAACGTATGAAATTATCATTTTTAAAGAAGTGGATTATTTCCTGTCTTGTCTTTATGCTGCTGTTTTCCATGATTCCCGGGTTTCAATCCTTTTCCTCAAGCACCGGTGATCAGAATAACGCCACCTCCCGGATCAATTATAAGCTTTCCGGTTATCTAACCCCGGATTTTACCTTTAGCGGAGATGTATCCTCCCTTCTTAAAAGCGGCTTTAAAGCAGAAGTATCCGGTTTAGAAGGCTATACTTTCACGGATTCCAACGGGTACTTTGAAATCAATTGGATTACCGCATCCGGCCAGTATGAAGTTGTTATCAGTAAAGCCAGTTATCTGAAGAGAAAATTTACCGTAAATGTAAACAGTGATTTAATTCTCTCCCTATCCGGTTCACCAATCACAATTTGGGCCGGCGATATACAAATAGGCGGACTTCAAGATGGCGCCATCAATATGAGCGATTTGATTGAAATGATTGTCAGCTTTAACAGCGCCAAAGGAGATTCTAAATATAATTCCGATCACGACATCAATAAAGATAATGCGGTCAATATGTCCGACCTTATGATTGCAATTTTGCATTTCAATCAAATTTCCGAAAGTTACCCTGTGGTGGACTTACCTCAGCAGCCGTCAACGCCTTCACCTACCAACACACCGGTACCCACTCCCCTTCAAACGGATAACATTCTGTTTGATGACTTCAATTACACAGGAGCTAATGATAGCAATCTGTCTGCCTTCAATTGGTCGGTGCGCAGCGGAGGAGGGGGACCCGGCCCGTCCGGATGCAGCTGGTCTAAAGACAACATTTCCTTCCTGACTGATCCTTTAAATGCGGGAAATAAAATTTTAAGATTGACAGCGACTACAAACGGTACAGGGTACGGAACTTCCCAGGCTGAAATATACCACCAAAGAAAGTATTTGGAAGGCACCTATGCCGCAAGAGTAAGGTTTACGGATGAGCCGTTTTCGGGAAGCCCTGACGGAGACCAAATCACTCAAACATTTTTTACCATTACACCTTTAAATTATAACATGGATCCAAATTACAGTGAAATTGATTTTGAATACCTGCCTAATGGGGGTTGGGGAGTTTCCGGCAACACCATGTGGATGACTACCTGGGAAACGTACTCCGGTGAGCCTTGGATTCAGGACAGTAAATCTGATTCCATCAACACCAGTCATGCAGGCTGGCATTTGTTGACGTTTACAGTGGCAAACGGAGAAGTTAAATACTACATTGATGGAGCCTTAAAAGCGGTTCATAACGGCAAATATTATCCCGAATCCCTTATGAGCATCAATTTTAACCACTGGTACATTAGCGGCGGTTTTGCAGCATCAAGCAGCACAAGGTCTTACGTTCAGGATGTAGATTGGGTATACCATGCGAAAAACAGGGTACTTTCACCGGATGAAGTAACTACGCAAATTAAAAACTTACGGGATAACACCATCACCCGCCTGGATTCGGTACGTTAAAAACAATTGATTATTTTCCCCGCTGTCGGTTTTCTGTGGCTGACAGCTTTTTTTATTTTATTTTAACGGAATTCGTTTTACTCTATAATCTAAACATCTAATCATTTGTTTCTTCATATAAATTAGATGTTGGTTTTTATGATATAATGAGTGTGTGCTAACCAAAAAATTCCAATAGTACAAGGGGGTGAATTCTTGGAAAAAGCACGAAGCGGCTCATGGAAATCCCATCCTATGCCCTTACTGTAAGCGTCAAACACAGCCAGACCTGACCTCTTATTTAAATAATGTCAGGCTTCTTCTTGCCCAGCCATTCATTAAGTGCGTTGGAGATTTCAACTCTAAACTCTTCATCTGACAGACCAAGATCAGTTCCTCGATCATA
>JAOABQ010000108.1 GCA_026418275.1 Clostridia bacterium | reverse complement strand
GTTAAAAGGAAAATTTAGTTGCATTGAACAAAATTAATGCTTTGTGAGCCAAAAAAAACGAGTCAAGGTTGATATAAGAAAATTTTGGACGATTAAAGCAAATTAAAGTTTTGGGAAGAGGCCAATTTTGCTAAAATTTTTTCACGTTTTCTTCATTTTTCATCTTACAAGGTGGCCACAATTATACGGTTACGATTTCTGTTGAACTCCTTTATCTGCCTGATAATATCCCCTACCCTTGTGGTAACCCCTTTCTTCTTAAGATTATATACTTTAGGCCCCATATGGATTTGGGGAACCTTTTCTATTCCTCTTTCCTTGTAATTCCGATGATCAATTCTTTCTCTGCTTTTAGCCATTTCAAGATACCGGTTTGCATATTCGGACCATTTTTCCCTCCACTCCTTAATATTATTCCGGTCATTCCACTGCCGGTTTTTAGTTTTGCTGAATCCATCAGGAGTTACCTCTCTCATGGTAAGCATAATGTGAACATGAGGGTTAGTCTTATCATGGTGATAGCTTATATCCGCTATCATTCCCTTGTCTACAAAGTTATCCTTCACATATTCCCTTACTAGAGCCTTCTGCTGATCCTTTTCCAGCTCAACAGGTATAGCGATATTAATCTCTCTTGCAAGCTGAGAATCTGATCTTTTTTCTGACGCCTCTACTGCATTCCAAAGTTTCTCCCTATTTGAAAACTCCGGTTTGCAATTTTCTGGAACCAATATCTCACTCTCAATTTCAGTCCGTCTTTTGGTATAGTCATAGGTTAAGCCGGTTCTTTCATCATAAAGTCGTTCAGCCGACCTGTATGCAGCTGCAGCTACCACACATCTCCCTTTTCCCCTGCTTATAACCTGTGCGCTGAAGTGATAAATTGCCACAGAAATAGCCTCCGTAAATTGGTGTAGGCTTTAGTAAATTTTGAAAGCACACATTGCCTGCAATGTATAAGTGCGCCCTTCGGGAGTGTTTTATTTGGGTTTGGCATTTTAAGTAGAATAAGTATCTTTATATAAATATACTATCTAAAGTAATTCTCTTATTCATGAAAACCAAAAAAGGAAAGTAAAATCCAAAACTCATTGTCTGTCCACCTATGTAGACATTGGACAATCCTACCAGTTCATATAATTTAGTTGGGTGATTATAAAATGAGTTCTGAACCTTCTAATGCAAAAAATCCGCCAAGCAGGAAAGCACCGGAAATTATATCTACATTCAAAGATGATGGGGAGACATTTCAGATGCTTATGGAACAAATTTTCCAGCAATTTCTAAACAAATAATTTTCAAGCGGCCTTGATAACTATGTTGCTTTTGGTATTATAATACACAATTGCAGGTAGTTATCTATTTAGTTGGGCAGGATAGGAGGACAAGAATGTTTGCTGGAATAGATAGCTGCAAAATGACAAATAACCGAACCTTTAATGCAGGAATTTACGTTAGACTTTCAAGAGAAGATGAAGATAAGGGAAAGAATGAATCGGAGAGTATTTCGAACCAGAAGGATATACTTACTAGGTTTGTTGTGGGAAATGAATGGAATCTAATTGATATTTATATTGATGACGGCTTTTCGGGTACAAATTTTGACCGGCCGGGATTTCAAAGGATGATCAAAGACATTGAACGAAAACGCATTAACATGGTTGTGACAAAAGATGAACTTACCCCGATTTGATGGACACATAGAACGGCTGGTATAATAAAATCAACGGAGGTGTCCAAGATGTCAGTAAAAAGGTATGACAAAAACTTCAAAATCGAGGTAATACGCCGTGTCAAGGAACAGGGCCAAAAG
>JAOABQ010000058.1 GCA_026418275.1 Clostridia bacterium | reverse complement strand
ATTATAAACAATCTGATAATCTTTCGGAAGCGCTTTTACACGCGCTACATGCGCTCGCCACACTTTTTTGCCTTCGATGATTTCTTTTATGCTCATTTTATCCTCCTATTTACCTAATTTTTTAGCGATATTATTGTTGAGTTGCTTGCGCCACTTGTCGCGAAAAGACTTTGCCCCTTCTTCGCCGGCTAGCGCTATACAGAAGCCTTTGATATCGTCACCCAAAACCTCTTGGACACTCTGACCGTTTGCCGCCGTTTCTTCGAGCATGCCAAGCGCACTGTCAAGAATTGGCATGAGGTTGCGACCGGTGAAATCTGAGTGCGGCCAAAGGTTGGTTTTAATTTTTTCCCATGCCGCTTGATAATCAGCCGGCAGCTTTTTGGCTCGCGATTCAAAAGCTTTCAATTCTTTGGTCATGTCGCTGCCCGTGATTTTTTCCCAAAAATTCATTATTTTTTCTCCTTTAACTCATTAATTTTTGATGATACGAACTCCCATTTTTCCCAGAACTTCTGTAGTTCCTTGCGCCCTGCGTCGTTGAGAGCGAAAAACTTTCGCGGCGGTCCCATATCGGAAGGCTTTTTCGTAATTTCCACCAACTTGTTTTTCTCAAGCCGCACCAAGATGGTATATACTGTCCCATCCACAACGTCCGAAAATCCGAGAGCGTTCAGCCGCCGCGTGATCTCGTAACCATAGATTTCCTCGTGGCTGATGATTTCAAGGACACAGCCCTCCAGCACACCTTTCAGCATTTCCGTAAGGTTTTCCAGTGTAATCCCTCCTCACTATTTTGTGTCACTTGTATGCAGTATTACTGACTACAGGTATATAGTATCACATAGTAGTTAGGTTGTCAAGGGGTATACTTTTGAGGAATCAAAATATCTCCGATTTGTCTTTTCTCATATCCACATACATTATGCTTATTTTTTTGATTCTCTTTCACTTTCATCCAATGCTTCGAGATAAGGGTGTCGCCAACATTTCCGGCAATATTGGCAACTCTCCAAATGAAACCTTTTGATTTAGAAATACCATTAATATATAATTTATAAAAAAAGAAAAAGGGGAGATTTGGGTAAAAAAAAAAATGAAAGTTTTGTTACAGGGGTTATAGTTACAGCGTTAATCCAAACAATGCCAACCGAATGATATTTATTTATTTTTAATTCTCCCTCAACCTTCAAAAAAGCCTCTTCCATTATAACTTCACCGTATTGTCAACCAAATATATTTTTAAGATTGACAATACTTCCTCTTTCCTTTAAACTATTACAAGATTAACCAATGATAATTTGTTTCAGGAGGAATTATTATGACTCAGAATCATAAATCCGGACTTCAGATGGAGTTAAGAGAACTTATAATGTGTTCACTCTTTGCTGCATTAATATCTGTTTGTGCCTACATATCCGTAATCACACCCTTCAGCACAGTACCTTTTACAGCTCAAACCTTGGCCATTATGCTGACTGGCAGTATTCTAAAGCCCAAACATGCTTTTATCAGTGTAGGTGTCTTTATTTTGCTCGGGATTGTCGGACTTCCTGTCTTCTCAGGTGGAGGTGCGGGACTTCCTGAATTTATCAAGCGTGCAGGTTACCTTGTCGGTTTTTTGTTCGGTGCGCTTATCATATCCTTGCTTAGGGGGAAAAAGAACAATATTTTTAGAATAGCAATCTCCAACATATTAGGCGGGATTATCGTCGTATATACCCTCGGTGTAGCCTGGCGTGTACTTGGGCTTGGGATTCCTTTTAAACTTGCTGTTTGGGAAGGTGCTATCATCTTTATTCCCTGGGATTTATTAAAGGTATTTCTTGCCACATCCATTGCCTTTTCTTTAAATAAGCAGCTTGGGAGAGTTTTTTCCAATGAAAAAAGTATATATAGCAGCGGGACTTAGAACCCCCATAGGAAAACGCAATGGTTCTTTAAAAAATTGTCTTCCGGAAAAGCTGGCAGCAAGTTTATTAAACGGGATGATCCGAAAGTGCGGCTTAATACCTTCGGATATTGATCAGGTTATTTTAGGAAACGCTGCCGGCCCGGGTGGAAATATTGCCAGAGTTGCTTTGCTTGAGGCAGGATGGCCCTATCACATTCCTGGGGTTACCATTGATTATCAATGCGGTTCTGCCTTAAGCGCAGTAAACTTAGCAGCTAGCCTCATTGCTTCCGATCAAGCAGACCTTGTCGTTGCAGGCGGAGTGGAAAGTACCAGTCTGGCGCCCAGACGTCAATTCCACCCGAATGATCCCAGGTTTTGCGGAGAAGATGTATTTTATGAAAGGGCCCCCTTCTCTCCATCGGAAATCGGGGATCCGGATATGATTGAAGGAGCGGAAAATCTTGCTCTATTAAAAGGCATTACAAGAGAGGAAATGGATTCCCTGGCACTCTCAAGCCACCAAAAAGCCTGTAGAAGTATTACGGAACAAGTTTTTAAGGATATTATCCTTCCTGTAGAATCATCCGGCAAAATCATTGATGCTGACGAGAGTATCCGGCCCGGCTTAAACCACAAGCTGCTTGAAAGGATGCCGGCCCTTGTGAAGAAGGATGGCTTAATCACAGCCGGAAATGCCTGTCTTAAACATGATGGTGCTGCAGTCGTTCTTTTGGCATCCGAAGCTGCAGTAGAAAAGTACGGTTTATCCTCCGAAGCAGCTATTTTAGATTTTAGCTTAACAGGTGTTGATCCCAATCTATTTCCTTTGGGACCTGCACCCTCCATAAAAAAGCTGATTCAAAAAAACGAACTATCCCTGGATCAAATCGATATATTTGAAATCAACGAAGCTTTCGCTGTAAAAATATTGGCATGTGCTTTAGAGCTTGGGTTAAGCCTCGAGAAAATGAATGTTTTAGGTGGAGCTTTGGCCTTCGGCCACCCTTACGGAGCATCCGGAGCTATTATCTTAATCCACCTCATCAAGGCACTGGAAAAGGTTGGGGGCAGGCTTGGTATCGCCTCCATCGGTGTCGCCGGCGGCCAGGGAATATCGGTTTTGATTGAAAGGAGCGGCTAAGTTATGTTGATCCATGAAAATCTTGCTAAACATGCTCTAAACACCCCAAATAAACTTTGCCTCATCCATGGGAATCATGGTATCACTTACCAGGAACTTAACCTCCGGGTGCAAGAGATTTCAAAAAAACTTTCATCCCTTTTAAGCAAGGGAGAAAAAGTCGTTTTGAAATTTTCATCTCCCATTGACCAGATTTGCCATCTTTTAGCCTCCTCCACGGCAGGTACTGCTGCTGTCCTTATGGATGCTGCAGATACCTCAGTTTTCAAACATATAAAAAAAGAATCAGAATCTTTCCTTCTAATCGATGAACACTTTGAATTTTCCTTTAGCAAGTCCAATTCGCTTCCCCACATCGAGCCCTCCGACTTATTTTTAGGTGCCTTAAGTTCAGGCAGTACAGGCAATCCCAAAATCATCTGGAGGGATCATCAAAGCTGGACCTTTGCCTTTCCATATCAGAGAGATATTTTTGGTATAACAGAATCAGACCGGGTTTTTCTTACGGGATCCCTTGTCTATACTGCTAACTTAAATACCTGCCTCCATGCACTTTTTGAAGGAGGAACAGTCGTCTTTGCAAGCTATCTAACATCAAAATCCTGGATAAAAGAAATTCTTTATAGCCAAATTACCGCTATTTTTATGGTACCTGCTCACTATCGCTTGCTTCTGCGGGCTTCCCAAAACCCGATTACCAGTGTCCGGACACTGGTAGGTGCAGGCGCCAAGCTGGATTTTCACACATTTAAAGAATTAATGTATGTATTTCCTCAAGGGAATATTTATGAGTATTTCGGTGCCAGTGAAACCAGTTATGTAACTTATTCGGCAAAGGAAGATTTGCTGAGAAAACCGGATTCAGTAGGAAAGGCTTTTCCAAAGGTGACATTTCATACCGATGAAAATTCCATACATGTAATGAGTCCTTATCTGGCCCCACATTATAGGCCTGCCGCTTCTATAAACGATATTGGAAAAATTGATTCGGAAGGTTATCTTTTTTTACTTGGAAGGAACGATCATGTCATTAACAAAGGCGGTATAAAGATTCATCCCGCGGAAGTTGAAAAAGTTTTAATGAATTGTCCCTTTCTTCGGGAGGCAGTTGTGAAAGGGATAAGAGACCCGCTTCGTGGAGAAACCCTTGCTTGCTGGATTGTTAGAAAGGATTCAGCTGTCAGCATATCCGATATTAAATCCTTTTGTAATAAAAACTTACCGAGGACAATGCGTCCTCAAAATTATTTTCCGGTAGAGGAAATACCTAAAATGCCAAGTGGAAAGGTGGATTATACCCGGCTCTGCCCTCATTTTTAGCTTGTCTTTTCAAGCTGTTTTTTTCTCGTCCTCTTTTTTGTGCCGGATTCTTAAAAAGCAGCAGCCGTCCTCCACCTCTGTCGCTTGTTCAACCTGGTTGTATAAAGCTGCACACTTGTTTCCATCCGGATGTACTGAAAGTAAAATGGGAGCCCCTATTTGAAAACTAAGTTTTTGCACCCGGTTCAAGAGCTCCTTGAGTTGTGCTTTTTCCATTTCCCACTGGGTTTTAGCGGTTTCCTCCCCATTTAATTCTTCCAAAAAATCTTCTTCCAGTTTATATTTATTTGCTTCATAGGAATCGTACATTTCTAATTTTCCCCCTCAATGCTTTAATTTGATTTGTTGTTTGCTGCTTCATCTATTTTCCGCTTTGTCTTCCATAATATTTTGGATATATAGTTGATCCCTTTTGAGGTTACATAAGTCTGCACATAATTTACATTAGTATCACGGATCATAATGGGTCTTTCCTTGGTTTTAAAATACCCTTTATCAATATACGCTTGGTAGGGTTGATTATTTGACATGAATATTTTTTCTTCCCTCAGCATTTTAAATAATTTATTTCTTCCCATACCAAGGCACTTTGCAACTTCCCCCATGGATTGAAGATTCTCCGCGGATATAAATTTGTCGTACTGCTGTGCCTTATAATTTAAATTTGCATTTTCCTCTGCCAAACAAGCTGCCAATCTCAATGCAGTCGGAAAATTCTTGGGAATTTCAAACTGATCCATTGCGTTAAAAACGCCTGTCTTCCGTATAAAAGGAATTACCTCATGAATAATCCACTTTTTAAATTTCTTTACTTTTTCACACCCATTCCCTGCAAAGAGCGTAAATAAGCCCGATTCGTTAAAGCAGAGCATTTCCCGGTCTATGTCGATGTCTGTTACGTGAATCATGCATTTCTCATCATCATCTAAAATAAACCCGACTGAAATGTCAATTTCCAGCATGCTGCAAACATCCTCAGCCACAAACCAAATTTCTCCCTCCTTGATGATTGTCCTCAAATGGCACCCTTGGTAATTAAATACTT
The DNA here is from genome assembly GCA_026418275.1 of Clostridia bacterium. Classification (GTDB taxonomy): domain Bacteria; phylum Bacillota; class Clostridia; order Acetivibrionales; family DSM-2933; genus SKW182. Next base: position 9,606 of record JAOABQ010000058.1, on the reverse strand, counting down.
CCTTAAACTCACTCATCATTGACTTTCCCCTTTCATTCAAAACTTTATGTTACTTTTCGTGTCAAACCTGATTAAAATTTTTTATATTTTGTAGAAACGCTATGATTTGCTAGAAGCTATAAATACGAGCACTGCCTATGACAAGCTTTGTAAGCACATTCACTGAAACATCTATCAAATGATTATGTTAAACGTATCCTATATATGTATATATAACAGATCAAGATCCAAATCAGCTTTATGCCATCTCAAAATCATAAAATTCTTTCCGCGCCTACGATACGTATCGTGTCTCTATGAATTTATTTTATCATATGTTACGTTTCGTGTCAATATGTTGTTTTAAAATATATTTTGATATCTATTGCAACATTATGATATTTATTGTAACATATAGATATCAAGAAAATACTGTAGGTGATGATTTGTGGCATTCAAAGAAATTATAAAAAAGCTGCGTGTAGAAAAAGATTTGACACAGGATGAACTGGCAAAAGTTTTAAATGTAAAGCGGAGTACTGTATCCGGGTATGAATCGGGAAGAAATGAACCGTCATATGAAATCCTTCAAAAACTCTCGGATTATTTCGATGTAACTGTCGATTTTTTATTGGGAAAAACGGAAGTAAAAAAAGCAGAAACTGGAAAAAACGCAATCTCCCCGGCATACTTCAGATTGGCAAAATATGCAGAAGAACGGGGCATTTCACCGGAAGATGTTGAAGATATCATTCACCTTCTGGAAAAGGCAAAAAAACGTGACAGAGATGCTGGAAGGTAAAGCATGAAACACTTGGAAGAAGATTTATTGATTGGAGGATATATCAAAAAACAAGACCTCCATACTTTGGTCGATAATAAAATACGTACACTTGGATTATCCTATTCCGATTATCCGATTCGCAGCCTTGTTATTGCAGAAAGCTTGTGCAAAAATATCGTGGTGGAGTATTGGAAGTTCCATTCTGCAAAGGTCTGCGGTGTACTCTATAAAGGCCAGAAGGAAAGTACGATTATTTTAAACAGCCTGCGTTCTGAGAAAGGGCTCAACTTCGATTGTATGCACGAACTTATTCATTATTGGTTCCACCCTGCTGAGGAGCGACTTTGTATTGAAGATAGCAATATAAATCAAATCAAAGGCAGGGAATGGCAGGCAAATGAAGGCGCCGCCCAAGCACTTATGCCGGTAGAACTTTTTATCCAAAAGTATTATGACTTTAAAGGGGATATAGAGAAATTATCCGATTACTTTTTTGTAGGAGAGGTATCTATAAAGTTCAGAATTTTTAGTCTTAAAAACAATATTAAAGAGTTTTATGATAAAAATATGGGTAGGAAGTCCAAAGAACAAAACCTTAAGGAAATCCAAAATGTAGTCCAATGGTTTAAAAATCAAAAAAAATAGGGCCACAATTTGCGACCCTTCTCCCTATTTCAATTGCCCACGATGGTTGAAAAACGTCTTATACCCAAGCTGTAAAAATAAAATAACCGTCAATGACACGCTCCCTAAGATGCCTAACATAATAGCAATTTGATACCCGATTGCAACAACCGGCGAAATACCGGCTAAGATTTGTCCTGTCATCATTCCGGGTAAAAATATAATTCCCATCCCGACCATCGAATTGATGGTTGGAAGTATGGCAGAATCGAAAGCATTATTTACAATTTGCTTTGCCGCAAATTTAGGCTCTGCACCAAGCATTAAAGCCCCCTCAATCAAATGCTTCTGGGTTTCCATTCCTTCAATCAGTCTGCTGACTCCTAAGGAAATTCCGGTCATTGAATTTCCTACAATCATACCTGCAATAGGGATAAAATACATGGGATCATACCAGGGCTTTATGCCAATAACAATTAGAATAAAATATAAAAGACAAACCAACGTACCTGCCAGCATGGAAAAAGCAATCACTTGCTTGATTTCCTTACTTAAGCTGACTTTAGACCTTTTATAAATATTGTATATTGCAAAAGCTTCCATCCCAGTAATGATGATAATGGTGTATGCAGGATGGCTGTTCTTAAATATAAAGGCTAGAATATATCCTGTAAGTATTAATTGAAGGGTCATCCTTACGGTAGAGATTAATATCTCCTTTTCCCTCGGAATTCCTCTCAGTCTTACAATGATAAGAAGGAGCAGAATAAATATGTATGCAGCTCCCAACTGGTAAACTCCCAGGTGAATCACTTGATCCATATTTATATACCTCCCTTCCTTTGACCCGCTATTTTCCCTTTAACGATTTCAATGATCCGTTCACCAAACCCATAGGCAATTTTCTTTGAATGTGTTACCATAATGAGTGTCTTATTTTTTTCCTTGATATAATCTACTACCCTTCGGATGATAAAATCTTCTGTTTCCTCATCTAAGGAGGAGGAAGGTTCATCCAAAAGCAGTATCTCCGGCTCAAGCAGCAAAGCTCTGGCCAAAGCAAGCCTTTGCTTTTCTCCCCCTGAAAACTTTTGTGGATCATCATTTAAGTTTTTATTTAATTTAACCATCTGTAATGCCGATTGCAAATGTTCCTCCGTAACTGAAGGCTTACCGGAAAACTTCAACCCGATCAGGAGGTTTTCCTCTGTTGAACCGGGGAAAACCACTGGGGTCTGAGACAACATTATGACTTTCCTTCTTAATTCAATCGGATCCATTTCCTCGAGATTCCTACCATTTAATGTAATTTCACCTGAATCAGCACTGATAAGATTGTTTAAAATCCTTATAAGGGTAGTTTTACCGCTTCCGCTTTCACCAATGATACATGTTACCTTATTTTCCGGTATCTCTAAATATTTTATATCCAGTATACCCTTATATTTTACTTCTTTTAATACATACATTTTCATTCACCTTTTCTTCAAATCTATGATATACTTACCCAAAACTTATTCATTATATTAGAAACCCCCATTAAATAATTAGCATTTTTTTCCGATATAAATGGTAGACTGTTTTATTATACCATACCTTCCCTAAAAGGGTTCAAAGTTCAAAAGAATGATTTCTACTAAATTTCAAAACCATACTAAAGATATTCTCTTAAAGAAACCAAAGATAAAATTAGTTAATCATCTACAAGAATGGCTTTCGCCATATAAATGTTGAAAGCAATTAAAAAACCAAATGACACGGATTGTCACGGAACTATCAAGCAAGGAGGCCTTGATTATGAAAATTGCAAGTTCTTCCATTAACATGTCTGGAAAAAGCAGCCTTATTGAATCCTATTCAAAAGAAGAATCTCTTAAAATGTGGGTTGGTAACCAGAGGCCTGACTTCGAAGGCAAAAATTCTCCCATTTCAGGGTCCAATCTTAAAAAAGCAGATACTCTCGAACTGTCCGAGGAGGGAAAAACCCTTCAAACAGAAGGACAGCTATCCGCTAAGGAAGTAGACGGATCAAAGGATATCGAAGCGGAGCTCAGTGAAAAAGACAAAAGAAAAATAGAACTTCTCCAAAAGTTTATCGAGTGGATTACAGGTAAAAAAATTAAGTTTGTTGTACCAAAAGACTTTAAAATCAGTGCTGATGCGGCAATGATCAGGAATGCGCCACCCCGGCAAGGCTGGGGACTAGAGTATGATGCCAAGGAGTCGGTCCACGAAAAGGAAAGCATGTCCTTTTCAGCGGAAGGGATCGTTAAAACCAGTGACGGAAAGGAAATACGCTTTACCTCCCAACTAAATATGGACCGGGAATTCGCCTCTCAAACTCAAATAAGGGTTAGAGCAGGCGATGCCATGATCGACCCCCTTGTCATTCATTTTAACGGGAAAGCAGCGGAGCTGACAAACACTAAATTTTCATTTGATATCGATTCAAACGGCAGTGCAGATCAAATTTCTTTTGCCTCTCCCAATAGTGGGTTTCTCGCTCTGGATTTAAACAATGACGGCACGATCAATAATGGAAGTGAACTCTTTGGCCCTAATACCGGTGATGGCTTTTCGGAATTATCCAAGTATGATTCCGATCACAACAACTGGATTGATGAAAATGATCCTATCTACGATAAACTTCGCATCTTTACCAAGGATGAAAATGGCAAGGATATGCTCTTCGCACTCGGAGAAAAGGGAATCGGAGCCATCTATTTGGGAAACGTGGAAACCAACTTCCACATCAAGGATCCGTCAAATGAAACTCAAGGCCAAATCAGGAAATCAGGAATATTCCTTAAGGAGGATGGAACCCCTGGTGTCATACAGCATATCGATTTGGCAGTGTAATTTTAAAGCCCTGGGTTATGGAAAACCAGGGCTTTTTGTTGCTTATGAGACTGTAAGCATTTAATTATTTTTCACTTTATTCTTTACCTTCATTGAACTTAGAACTTTCCTTTTTTCTTCATGATCCATTACAGAATCCGTTTTTTCAAATTTCGTCATAATTCTCACATGTCTTATTGAAGTGTTTGATGATTATCATCATGTCCGACATATTAACAGCACCGTCCATATCAAGATCATAAACCGGTTTATACTTATCATCCCCCAATACACTGTTAAAACCATTAAGCATTTCTACAATATCCGACATATTGATTGCATTATCCTGTACCCCACTGATGGGTAAATCTCCGGCCCACATATCGATTGATTTATCAGGTGAACCTAATGTTATTTCTTTTTCTGTACCGGAAATTTTAACCTCTCTAGTCAAGAAGCCAAACTTGGATATTTTAACCAAATACCCTTGACTGCTTTGAGGGATATCTCTGAGTTCAAAATATCCGGCTTTATCTGTTAAAGCAGATTTTTGCAATCCCTCAATTTTAATCTCGAAGCCTTCATTGATTTGTTGATTAGAGGAACTTATATCCGGTTTAATACACCCCTTCAATGTAAATGCCTGGGTACCTGATGTAGTAGCAGCTACCTCACTGCTTGGAATGGATCTGTTGCCCGATGCATCCACGGCTACAATATAATACTTATAAGTAGTACCAGGATTCAATCTGCTATCTATGGCTGATGTGTCTATTGTAGCAATAACCTTCTCATGATTCCTGAACACCTCATAGCAAAACACTCCATTATTATCGGTAGAAGGACCCCATTCCAAACTGACAAGGGTTTCAGACACCTGTTTAATGATTGGACTGCCAGGTTGTGTAGGCGGTTCAGTATCCACTACACTAAAAGTTTCACTTGGTCCCACTTCTGGGGCAGTCTCAGCATTGTTGGAAGCAGTTCCACCAGTCAGTGATATCCCCAGCGTTCCCATCCCTGTTATATTTGAAATGGTTACTACTCGATTTGCTGTACCTGTTCCACTAACGGAAACCGTTCCATTTGCTGTGCCTGTTTTATTTAAAATCACATGTTCAGCCGACAAGTTTATTGTATTGGCGGCTGAATAGTTAACCGTGTATGAAACCGGCCCCTTCTCCGTAGATATTTGAGAAGGCTTGCTTATATTTATAGACAAGGCTCCGACGGTTACATGACAAGTGCCCGTTATGCTTTGTCCACCCAAAGGGTGTGTTATCGTTATGTTCGCCTTACCATAACAATTCCCGCTATACAAGGTTCCATTGGAAACATAGGCCACACTCGGGTCACTGCTGCTGTAACCCACACAAAACGACTGGTCCGCCTCATAGGCATAAATTCCACTGTCATCTGCAAAATATCCGTCAACAATGAGGGTTGGACCTTGGAAATTCAGTATACCGAATGATATACTGGGCTGCTTACATATCAATTTCCTAAGCTTTAATACTTTGTAAGCCTGAGTTGTCACCGATTTCCCCTCATATGTGGCAGTTACTGTAGCCGCTCCTGTTTTGCTGCCTGAAAAGAGACATCCGTCTCTAACATACAGTATACTGCTATCTGACGTTGTAAAGTTTGCTAGTTTTGTAACATCTTTTGATGTTCCGTCTGGAAACACCGCGTTGATTTTGATTGTATCAATCACACTGTCTGTGCTAAGCACATTTCCCCCATTTAAGTTGGTATTCAAGCTAAAGTCAGGAGTAAAGCTGATATTTAGGTTATAAGGCGTATCAGAAAACTGGCCGTAATCCCCTGTTGTCTGCAGGTAATAGTCTCCCGGCGTTGCAATTTTATAAGATATGGAACAATTGCTTCCGCCAGAATTTGTAGCTGATTTTAAGCCTTTACAGCTTGCGTCTCTGAAAAACATATTAAATAATATATCCATACCATTGGCTGAAATATTGATGGTACCAGGTACGGGGATTTGAAATTTATACCAGTCCATATCCAGTGGTTTGGATATTTTAGCACTGATTGTTGTATTATAGTTCAGAAGTGTAGCATTTTTATCGGTCCCATTGGGTTCATAGATGTCATCAGAAGCTATGTTTTTCACCGTAACCGTATTGCTGCCTACAGCAAGCTTTGTTCCTACTGCTGTTTCACTCTTGGTATTTCTTCCTCTAACATTGATGGTGTACTTGCCGGGTGAAGTAGGTGTATAAGTATATATATAGTTATAACTGGAACTTGAGGGCTCCACATAGCTAGCCGCAATATAGGTTTCAGGTCCGTTATCCTTTTGTATGGATACCGCAACATGATGACAATACTCACAGGACGCAGATATAATAAAGGGTTCATTTGCAGCAAGTCCTTCATAACTATAAGGTGACAGGTATGTTACCTTCGGAATTTGTGCCGGATATTCTGCTGCGTTCACACCTATAAAGGCTATTCCTAATATAAAAATCAATATGCTTAAGCTAAAGAAACGTTTTAACATTTTGATCCTCCTCACCTTTTATTTGTTGTGAAATTTTTATACAATTTGACTGATGTAAAACAAAATAATCTTATGCGCATTTAGTGGTTATATAGCCATTGCGTTTAATAAAAATAATAGGATTATGGTCTAACCCATTGATACTCCCAAAACCAACTTACTGTTGGAACTTCCGTATATCTACCACAATAAGTACATACACTTACCTCAACTCTTTGTTTCGTTATACGGTGATACTCAAGATAGGGGTAAGAATATGACCTATACTCCACTACATCCCCAATTGTTTTATCGTAATAATACAAACTTTTTGTGCTATGTCCACAAGCACTACAATTTGTTACTGCAAATGAGCTCAATGAAAAACTTAAAACCAATAAAACGCAGATAACTAATGATACTGATCTTTTTATTCTAGTCATTTTTTTTACCTCCATAAGTAATTTTTTGAAATAAAAGCCTTATAACCACTAAATAGCCACACAAGTGACAAACAATGCACTTTTATTGAAAATGCCAGCATATCAAACAATTAAGAATGGTTTAGCAAGTGACTCGCTTTATGTACCTCATTATATTCCAATCTTTCTTATTTTTGTGGGATATTTTCGGGATTTTTTCAGGACCTTTTCGGGATTTCTTGCATATAAAAAAGATGAAACAACCACAATTTCCTCAACATAAAAAAGCTGCAGTAACAAGGTGTTTACCTTGTTACTGCAGCTTTCCGTCTCACAACTATAAAGTTTTATACATTTATTTTTTCAATAGATTTTCTGCCTTCGTTTTTTTCTCCTGTATTCTTGTACACTCGTCCGAAAACTTTTCTGCCGTATATGTACTGATAGCTTCGTCATAGCTTCTTAAAGCCTGATTTAGATTTTCTTCCCAGTTTACTATTTCACTCAGCTTTAGATAGGTATCTCCCAAAAAGGCCTGTACTTTTGCATAAAAAATAGGGTACCCTTTTTTATTATACACTTTCAATGCTTCATTTAATGCATTTAGGCTTTTTTTCGCATTTTCCTCCTTATCCTTTATACCTGCAAGCACGTAGTATGCTCTCCCGAGATATAATTGAGCCTTGGCATAAAAAACTGGATATTCTTTTAAGGTATACGTCTTTAAAACTTCTTCATATATTTTGATGGCTTCCTCAACCTGTTCACCTTTACCATTGAATTCAGCCAGACTGGTAAGCGTATTTCCATATTCCAATTGAACAGGTGTATACTCTAAAGGATACTTCTTCTTATCCATCAGTTTCATAAAATCATTATATGCTTCCATTACTTTGGATAAGTTATCCTGAGACACTTTTAACTGTGCCAGCCTTTCATAAGCCATTCCCATACGGTACCGAATTTGAGCATAATCCTCAGGAAATTGTTCCACAGTATAAACTTTTAATGTCTCATTGAAAAAATCAAACGCACTTTTTATATTTTCTTCGGTGTTTTTAATATAAGACTGCTGAACATGGACCGCTCCCAAATAGTACTGAAGATATGCACTCTTTTCCAAGGGACGATTTGCCTTTGTATAAAGGCGCCACGCCTCATTAAAAGCTTCATATGCTTTTTCAGTATTTTCTTCTACATTTGTAATCTCTGATAAATCACTATAGGCAATTCCTAATTTAAATTTTATCATTGCATACTCAACAGGATTCTTCTCAGGTACATATAGTTTTAATAATTCATTATAAATACCGATGGCATTTTGCAGATTTTGGAGTTTATCTTTTACATTCGAAAGAACACTGTAACTGATTGCCATACTGTTTTGAATTATGTAATAATTATTTGGAAACTCCTCTTCGGTAAATACTTTCAAAGCCTCTTTATAAGCTTCTATCGCTTTTTCCCCATTGCCACCTATATCTATGTATGCATTTCCCATCACAATTTGAATGGAAGCATAATCAATCGGAGATGTTTCCAAGGAAAATATTTTAGTAGCTTCATTACAAGCTTCAATGGCTTTATTTAAATCCATTAATTCTATATACGCGTATCCCATTCTCATTTGAATCCTTCCATAATGGTCCGTATAATTCTCCTTTGTATAAATCTTCAAAGCTTCTTTGTAGGCGCTAAGACTCTTATTGAGATCCGGCTCCTGTTTTGCCTCATCCCATAGAGCACCAAACACATCTCCTAAAATTACCTGCATGGATGCATAATCCAAAGGGTAAATTTCAATTGACCATACTTCGAGTGCATTATTACAAGCATCAACGGCCTGGTTGAGATTTTTTCTTTTTTCTTTTGGATCGGGTGAATTTAAATATGCAAAGGCAAGTCCTTTTTGGACATATGCATATCTTTGCGGCAAACCATCCTTAGTAAATACTTTTAAAGCTTCATTAAATGATTTGACCGCTTGATTATAGTCTTCCAGCGCTCCCGTTGCAACCTGCAGATCGTCATAAAAACATCCTATATAGTATTTGACCGTCGCATATTCATAGGGATAAGTTTCCTTCTTAAAGACCTTTAAACTTTCTTCCAATTCTCCAATTGCCTTTTTAACGTATTCCTTCGTATCTTTCATATGGGATAGGTCAGAATAGCTGATTGCCATTCTGTTGTGTATCGCTGCATACTCATAAGGAAAGCTTTTAAGTGTGAAGAACTTCAATGATTCTTTAAAAGCATCTATGGCTTTAGATAAATTCTGCTCTGCATCCCGTACTTCTGCCTGTCTTTGCCAAGCATCTCCTATGGTAATATGAATTCCAGCATATTCTTTGGGATATTTCTTTTGTGTAAATACCTTTAGCGCCTCATCACAAAGTTCGAGCGCTTTTGAAGCATTCTTTTCTTTATCTCTTATACCCGCATAATCGATATATATA
>JAOABQ010000036.1 GCA_026418275.1 Clostridia bacterium | reverse complement strand
ACCATCTACGACTCCTCCTACCGTGCTTTGTAGTGTATCTTCTCCTCGGTTTAATATTATCAGAAGTAGTGAAAGTCGCACACTATTTTTTCATTACTATTTGTGCCGCCAGCGACAGCGGCGGAATGGAGAATTTCTATGATGTGTTTAGGTTCGGTTGGGAGGTTCTGGATGGATGATTCTTTGGAGATTCGTGTGAGTGGAGCCTGGTTGAAGGATTTCGGGTTTGAGCTGGGCCGCAAGGTGGTTGTGGAAGTTACAAAAGAGCAGATTGTCATTAAGGCGGTTCATGTGGAGGATATGGATGTCATTGGGGAGGTTGCGGTATGAGGCGGTATCGGTATAGTTGGGAGTACAGGCGGCTGCGCCTGTATTTCCCTTTGATAGTCAAGTTGATTGAGTTATGGAGAAGTAAGTAGGGGCAGGATGGGTTCCTGCCTCTCTTTCAGTTTTAGGGAGGGTTTGGTATGGCTAGGGGTCGTTTTACTACCACATATGATAGCGAGCTTTTAAGGTTGGTTCGGGAAAAAGCAGAAAGAGAAGGGCTTGACGGTGCCTCTACAGTTATTGAGGAGGCTTTAAGGATGTATTTTACCACTATGGATGTAGAGGCTTGGGAAAAGCAGCTTTCCGGCGGTTGGTTTAAAAAGCTCATTATCTGCAATGGTCATGTGGTTTTTGAAAGTGTCCGTATCCGTAAGCAGCTTCGATACAATCCCGGTTTTCACAACCATGAAGTGCTTAGTGAACGGGGCTGGAAGAAGGTTCACGGCCAGCGGGAAAGGGGGTGATCATATGGTTGCAAAGCTGCTGGAAGTAGACAAGGATTGGCTGGAAGGCAAGCACCCGCAAATACGGCTTAGTGGGGATTGGCTTCAAAAGCTGGGGTTTAGAGTTGGTTCTACTGTATTGGTAGAAATGGAAAAAGGTCATTTGACCTTGAAGCCTGTTGTCCTTGAAAAACCTTAAGTAGGGGCGGTTTACCGCCCTTACCTAATAAAAGTTTTTACACCTGTTTCCCAAAGTGCTGGGAGATAACTGTAAGAATTTTTACCCCGCTGGAATACGTCAAGACTGTGCCTGTTTTTGCGGTTGCCTCTTTGGTGATTACGCTTAGACCAGACTGTCAGCGGTTCCGGCGGGTAATTTTTATCCTGATTTTTGAACATTGACAATAAGGGGTAAGCCCCTTCAAATATGGCATTTTAAGTTTAAATTTAACCTGTATGAGGAAATGAAAAAGCTCACCTGTTGTTGTGCAGCCGTGCAAGCGGTTAGACACTGTTGTAGGATTGCTGACATTTTATCGGTACAGGGATTTAATAAAAGTTTCAGAGGAGAGAATTTTTATGATGCATAAGAAAATGAGACATGTCTATTGTGGGATTGATACCCACAAAAAGACCCACACAGCAGTATTGATCAACTGTTGGAATGAAAAACTGGATGAAGTGACCTTCCACAATAAGCTTTCCGACTTTGGCAAACTGCTGGAAATGGTTGAAAAGCATACCACAGAGGAAATCTCCTGTGTTTATGGGCTTGAGGACGTTGGCGGTTCAGGCCGGGCATTAGCGGAGTTTCTCATAAGCAAAAGGTGTATTGTAAAGCATGTTCAGTCTGGATTAAGCTACTCCGAGCGCAGGAATCAAGCTATCATGCACAAGGATGACAGTTTTGACGGGCTGTGTGTTGCCCGTGTACTTTTGAACAAGCTGGATGACCTCCCGGATGCGGCTTGCAACGACATTTACTGGACGTTAAAGCAGTTGGTAAACCGCCGGGATAGTTTGGTTGGGTCCAACATCACGTTGAAAAATAACCTTCATGCCCAATTACAGCACCATTACGCCAACTATCAGAAGTTTTTTTACATGTTTGATTGTCCCACAGCATTGGAGTTTTGGCACAAGTACCCTTCTCCCGTTCAGCTTCGGGGTGTTGGAGTGGATGGACTTGCAGACCTTCTTCGGGAACACAGCAACAACCTGCTTTCTACTAAAAGGGCCGAGTTGATTCTTTCCATAGTAGAGCAAGATGGATTTAAAGAGCTGGATTACCAAAGTAACCGAGATTTTATTGTAAGGAGCATTGTGGACCAATTGAAGTTTAACAACAAAGAGATCAAAAAGATTGAGGCAGAGGCTAAAAGCATTCTTGATTTACTTGGCTACAAGCTGGAAACTCTCCCGGGCATGAATCTGGCATCCGCATCTGCTATGATTGCCGAAATTGGTGACATTCGAAGGTTTTCCAGTAGTGCAAAGCTGGCAAAGTATGCAGCGGCGGCGCCCGTTAGCTACAGTTCGGGGCAAAAGGAGAAACACTTACGAAACCGCCAAGGGAACCGGAATTTAAATACGTTGTTTTACGGTTTGGCAGTAAGGCAGTTAATCAAGGGGCGCAATGGGGATCGTCCTGTAAGCTGGGTTTTCCAGGAGTATTACAAGAAAAAGTTAAGTGAGGGCAAGACAAAAAAGCAGGCAATCGCCTGTATTATGCGGCGTTTGGTGAATATCGTTTATGGGATGATGCGGGATAAAACGGAATACAGGAAGCCGGAAGTTTCCAACTGGGATGCGGGATGATATAATAAAAACGTACTATAAAGATTATTAATTTTGGAGATATTTCGATGTTTGATAAAGTAAGTGAAATTTTTTCGCCAAGTGGAAAGTATAAAGCTGTAATTAAAGAAAAGGTAGAAGGTTATTATATTGATGTTTTTACTTTGATGGAAGATATAGATTTTGAGAGTGGCCAGTCTTATGGTGAATATTGGTCTAGAAGGAACGATAGAGTGATTGTTTATAGTAAAGAGTTTAAAGCTGAGTTTGTTGCTCTTGAAGAGATAAGAAATATCATGGGAGAACCTGACTCCCCTCTGACTATAGAATGGGTAAGGGACTTTTCCTTTTGCAGTGATGCAAAGTTTTTAAATCCGAGATTAGTTAAAGTGTTCTACGATTCATCAGATTCTTCAAAGCAAGAAAGTTTTATGCAAACAATTGAGGCTAGAACCATTATTGATTTTTCAGGTTTGTGTCTTATCGAGGAAATTGACAATGAGGATAATTGGCTGATGGGGCAAATTGAAGAAGACGGGAATATTTATTGTTGGGGTTATTATGGTTCTCTTAAACAAGCGATTAGGGGGCTGTGAGTTTGTGGCTTTGGAGAGAATGTGACTTCGTAATCCCCGAATTCACACTAATTGCACATTGAAAATAACATAAGTTAAAAATAAACATAGTTACAACAGTAAGAACAGGCTAGTATCCGTCACCGCTGCAGCCGCAGGCATTGTAACCGATGTGACCTACTTCAACTACGACAACAACGGCAACCAAACATCGGTTTACAAATCAGTGTACAACGGCAGCACAGTGACAACATCCCTTGTCACCATCAACGTATACGACGAACTGAACCGCCTGACCTCCTCCACAGCCGGAGACAAGACAGCGGTATATACATACAATCCCGATGATTTAAGGGATTCCAAACTCTTTGACAACAAAACAACGAAGTATTTCTATGAGTACGATAAAGTGGTACTTGAAACTGATGCAAACGGCAACCAGACCGCCCGGAACATCTACGGCACAAACTTGCTCATGCGCCAAGCCGATGGACTTACCCTCTACTACATGTACAACGGTCACGGGGATGTAACTGCCCTCATCGACACCGATGGTGTATTACGGGCAACTTACTACTATGACGCATTCGGGAACCCTGTAGATTGGGGCACCAAGTACTACGATGCCAACGGAAACTTAACCGCATCAGCAGTCAATAACCCCTTTGGATATGCGGGCTACCAGTATGATAAAGAAACCGGGCTGTACTATTTGAATGCCAGGATGTATGACCCCAAAATAGCGAGATTCTTGCAAGAGGATACATACTTGGGAGACGAATTTGATCCCCTCTCCCTCAACCTGTATACCTATTGCCACAATGAGCCAATCATGTATTTTGACCCAAGTGGGCATAGATGGGTTTCATATGTTGCTTATAGTGGAAAATATGTAGGATATGATGATGGAGAAAAGGATCAAGGAATATCTTACGGTGCTGCATTAACCGAACCTAACACCAGCCCGGTTGAATACTTTGAGATAAATCCGGCAAAGAAGTATACACGGGGTATAACTTCATTAACTTATTTCAGTAAAAGATACTATGAATTACAAAGTTCAATCAATTATTATAATAATGAGAGAAAAGCCGGAAGGTTTGTACATGACACCATTTGGCGGCAAATGCCAATGTGGGAAAAAACATTAGCTGAGCTTGAAATACAAGCTCTTAGTGTACAAACATATATGTTTAATAACCGTAATTCTCTTAAACCTAGTGAATTTGATATCTCTGCTAAAGAACTCTACGGCTATACAAAGAATAAAAAAGTAATTCCTCCTTTGGTACTTGAACAAATGAAAGAATCTTACATTGGTAGTGATTCTTTTAGAAGGAAATTAATTGCGGACGAAGAAGACCTGATACATCGGGAAAATCTGTCTAATTTCCTTGAATCAATGGTTGGTCTTTCAGTGGCAAAGTCAGCCATAGATTTAATTCTTGATGAAGATTTCCTTACAGGGGAGGAATTAAGCACCTCAGATTATGTCTTTAAAACAATAGATGTGGTGGGTCTTGGTTTTTCAGCTGGAAAGATAGCCAAAGGATTTAAGGGTGTTAAATACTTAGGTTATGTGGATGAAGTTACTGATGCTGGTAGAGCTCTAGGTCATCTGGATGATGTAAGTGATATTAATAGAATCGGAAGAGTAGTAGATGATGTAGACAGCTATGCATTGAGACCTAGTACCGGAGTTGGTGAGGAGACTAGTGAACTTACCACTGTTTTCAGGAAGTCAGATATAGTTGGTGATAGTCCTGTAAGCCTAAAACAATTGAAACAGGCTCTAGGTAAAAGAGGTATGAGTATTTCAAAGAAATATAATATTGAGTACGTACCAGAAATTTTAGACCATAGAGGAAATAAGGCTTTTGCTTCTAACACCCAAATTGGAGACTTCAATGTGGAAAGAGGAGTTAATGGACGGCCATTAATAAAAATATCTGATTTAGGTTTATCTTCAATGGAACAAGGTGTTAAATCGATTTTCCATGAAATCGATCATATTAAGTCGATATTGAGGAATAATATTCCGTCCTCTGAAGAAGTTGCAGAAACATATGCAGAAAAAATGTTTAATATTTTTGTTAAGCGAGGGAAAAGCAATAAATAATAAGTCCAGCGGTTAAATGTCAATAGCCAACTGGAAAAAAGTTTTGTAGAAATAGCAGCTAATTAAGCAAAAAAGCATAAAAAGAATACACCCTAATAAGCCTACCAAAATCTGCTGTAAAAAATGGTAGGATGTAGAACGCCGATTGGAAATTACCTTCCTTTTGGCGGAGTGTAAAGCCGATTGCTATGCAGCAGGGCATAGACAAGACGGACAAATTTTCTGGCAGTTAGTGCAAGTGCTCGTTTATGCGGCGTTTTGGGGGTCTGGCTGTACTTTAAGACATAGAAGCGCTTCAACTCGTGATCGTGCAATCTCACTTTGTTGGTCGCTTCCATGATGTAGTAACGCAAATACCGGTTACCGAATTTAATCAAATGCGTATGTGCAGCCGTAAAATTGCCTGATTGATGCTTGGTCCAGGCAATACCCGCAAACTTAGCCAATGCTGCTTGATCCTTGAAACGATGAATATCACCAATTTCTGCTACAATGCCAGCAGAGT
>JAOABQ010000034.1 GCA_026418275.1 Clostridia bacterium | reverse complement strand
TGTTAAAAACTTTTTTATAGACAATTACGACCACCCTATGTATGAAAATGGACAACAGTTAGTGGATATGATTTATTTGAAAAGACATCTATAAAATGGAGCTTATGCCGCCCAACGGGGAAATAAAAAAAACCGTTGTTTAGTGGTATGATAGCTATGTGCCTAAACAAAATACAAGTAGCCTAACGGCGGTTTTGAAATAACAATCAAAGCCGCCGTTTTTATTTTTCAAAAAGCAAAACTTGGTGGGTGTATGTTTAAATATAAATATCTATTCATTGTTATAGCATAATGGTTTAAAAACAACATACTTTGAATTCATGATTTTTTGGAAGTCCTGCGTAGTATGCCTTGGCAATTTCAGGTGTTTTTTTGAGCCTCTCACCCTCTGGAAAACCTTCTCCTCTTCCACAAGAAAGAAAATATTCAATTCCCCCTGGCATATTGGTCTCATCAGCAAAACCCATACCTGATCTTGCACCGGGACACCCCTTGGATTCTGCAGACATTGCTATCGTATAACCTTTTGCTGCCTCACGTACACAGGTTAAAGAACAAAAATTATTGTACTTGCCTGGATTAAATTCTTCAACATTTTCCGGTAATACATCAGTTAGAATAACAGATATAGGTGAATATTTTAGTTTTAATTCTTTTGAAAGATTGTACATCGATATTTTCATCCCCCTTAATTGTAAATCGTAGTTAAATTATATCAAATAACCAATAAGTTAGAAAACAGTTTTTATTACATATCCATTTCGTTTATGAACATCTTGCTTTAATAATACAAGAATTATTTTTAACATACTTCTTTACATTACCTTTCATCATGACATGGTAGGTTTTGTTTTCGGCATACATCCTTGACTTTCTGGCATTATTCCCTCCAAGTTCTGCTTTGGAATTATACTACAAGTGGACAATGAGTCACTTTAAGCCTTTCCCTTGACTCCAGTGAAAAGCCTATTGACTGGCCAGCTACTCTATGTTATTATGTAGTAGTACTCAACGTAATTGATTACCAACGACATAGAGTACCGAGGAGGTGGTATTCTGGAGAACTTAAGCGAAATGCTCAAAGGCGTTTTGGACGGCATAGTGCTGGAAATCATCAGCTGCGGTGAAATATACGGATATGAGATTGCCAAAAAGCTGCACACAATGGGTTTTGAAGGGCTTGCGGAAGCGACTGTGTATGCGTTGCTGTTGCGGCTGGAAAAAAACAAGCTGGTACACATCACAAAAAAACCTTCGGAAATGGGTCCACCCAGGAAGTTTTATGTGCTCAACGAGCGAGGGTTTGAAGAACTGGCGTCTTTTTGGGCAAGATGGGATTTCCTCAGTGAACGTATTCAAATTTTAAGAAATAATGGAGGGAAAGCAAATGAGTTTTAGTCATGAAATTAAAAGGAAAATTAACCAATTTGCAAAGGAGCAATCACAGCACTATTTGGATGAAGCCGAGATGACCTACATGGAAAAGCTGCGAAGGAAAACCGGTCAGACCAAGAACAAGATCATGGCGAAACTTGCAAAGTTTAAGAACCGCTCGGAGACATCACTTGAAGCGCAGAACGATATGATTCTCTACATGAGCGATTATATGAATGATTTGATAGCAGAAGGGTTTTCCGAACAGGAAGCATTTGAACGTGCGAAAAAGGAACTTATGTTTCGCAGTGAAACCGCAAAGGCTGCCGATTTACAGAAGCGGTTTGTTGAGTACTATGTAAACCGCGACCCTGCCGATTACGAAGCCATCGGTCTGTTTTACGCAGGATTTATGTTCTTTGGGCTATCCATCGGCGCACTTGTTGGATTTCTTGGCAGCGGCGGGCGGGCGGCGTTCCTCTCCGGCGGTTGGATTGATACGCTAATTGGTGTTACTGTCGGTGTCATTATCGGATTGGGATTGGGGCTTATCAGCAATGCAATGATTGCATTGAAGAAAAAAGGATAGGCCGAGGGGGATTGTATGTCAAATGCAATTGAGATTACGGGCTTAAGAAAGAGCTTTTCAGTCGGATTAAAAGTCAGGACAGCCACGGTTGATGATTCGTAAAGGTCATAAATTGGATGTAAAAAGAAAGCAAGAAGCTAATTTTCAAACAAATCTAACTGTGCCCATAGCAGGACAACCTTTTACAATACTTTAGGGATGGTCTTTTATATATGTTCAGATTGATGGAAAAGTTATCAGGATGATTAATCCACGTTTGGACCCAACTCTTGAAGACATTCGGAATGCCCAAGCAATAGAAATTCTTCGATGGCCTGTAAACACACGTGGAGCGCGTTGCGTTGATAGAGCGGGTTTAAAAGATTTTCATATAATCCCTCGGACTGATGTCTTGAGGGATATTTACTTTAGGAGGTCGCACCTTTACGCAGAACAAATAAACAAATTCACGAAAAGATAGGGGATTTTGCGTATTTGCTCAAAGGAAAGAGTGAAAATGCCCCTGATAAACTGGGATGTTTCAAAGCGTAATAGCTCTGAATATAAGAAAAGTATTCTAAAAAAGAGGTGGGTATACCACTTGTCGAAATAACTATATACTGCATGACAAAAGCCGCACAGTGTACGGCCTTTGTCACCATAACCGTAAAATTGATCGCCACTTCTAAAAAAATCTGTGGTAATACTGCTTTGGTATAAATTTAAGAACTGCAGGCATATTTTGACTTATAATATCGTACTTATCAATTAACATTTTCCTGATTTTCCATAAGCATTTATAATGGTCGTCATCACAGGATTCTGTATCGCAATCATCAATATTGCTTGTCTTCCATACTTCACAGCCCTGGAACGGGTTTGCCGTTCCAATGTATAATTTTTCACGGCTGTCTACAAAGAGTATTCTTCCTCCATAATTGTTCGGATTGTTAAGTCCATTTAAGAAAATAGAACTGAAATGAACTCCGTCTTCAGATATATACAAATCAAAACCGATGGGATATTTAATATTTCTTAATATCTCTACAACACTCTTGTATATTTCAATTAATAGGTTTGTTACTACTGCACCGATCAGCTGCTCTAAAGCAAGCCTATTTGCTAAAAGGGTATCCAAAATTACTTCCATATTGCTCGAATCATCAAAAGTACTTATCAGCAGTTTGTCTTGGAATTCTTGTATTTGCCAGGCATACACATTAAATGGATTGTTAAACCCGGAGCCAAGGCCTGAAGCGCATTTTTGTGCCGTGCCTGCTGATGAAGTATTTGGTAAAAATGGATTACCACCTACTATTAACTCCCAGTCATCATGCTTGTTTATCCTTATAATATCGCAGCCTCTGGGAATTAACCAGGATAAAGGTAATTCCTTTGTACCGCTCACATAAACGTGGTCTTTAAATACACCCATGCTAAGAGTGTACTTATTTGCAGAATCTCCAAAACCTTTATCAACAATAAGTGTCCAGTCATTTAATTTTGGTTCCGGCCCATTTGTTCTCCAAACTTGGGCACCTTCTGAATTGCTTACTCCAATATATATCCTGTTGTTAAATACAGCCATATTACTTATAGGACTTGTTGGGTTCTTTGCTGGATCAAAACCCGGTGCATTAACATTTATAAGGCTTTCCCATGGAAAAAATTCCGGATCCTCACTGCTATATAGCAGCGGAGTCGGAGTTTGACTTCCCTCATCTATGGTAGAAACATATAATTTGCCCTTTTGTATTACCATTGCTCTTGATGAAGTACCCTGTAAAACGGTGTCAGGCAAAATAAACCAATTTACACCGTTAGTAGTTTTTAAAACTTGTACTTTTCTACCGAAAGTTGCAGCAAAAAGGCAAGGGCTGCCTTCAAAAGGTCTATCCTTAATCATAAACCTGAAGCCTGAAATACCGGAATCTGCTGGTGCTTTATAAACTCTTTCCCATGGGAGCGATCCATCCTTTTTGTATCTCCAAATTTCAGCCTGGTTATCTATTTGGTTGGGCTCTATTAGTACAGGAAGTTGAGTTCTTGGCTCGATAGACTTGATTATATTTACAAGTATATTTCTGCCGGTACCAACATAAATATAATCTCCCAGGTCACTCATGGACCAAGCATAGTTGTTTTGTCTTGCATTGTTGAGATTGCTAAAATCGAATCCGTTTACTGGAGTCAATTCATGAAAATCTGACATTATTCTTCCTCCCTTTTTAGAAACATTATTATACTAATAATATATGAAAGAAGGCTAATGCAGTTTACAAAATATTTTAATTATGCAACCTAGTAGTCTGTAACTCTTAAATTTTAGGGTACAGACTTTTCAATTTTATTCTTGCATCTTCTGTCGTAAATTGCCACTTCACAGTAGCTCCCTGCAAGTTTCTATGAAATTGCCATGTAGCAACTTCCCTTCTCATT
>JAOABQ010000083.1 GCA_026418275.1 Clostridia bacterium | reverse complement strand
TCCACCTGCACTATCATCACTGTCTGTCTTGATTGCTATTGCTGTTGCTGCTTGTATGATCGCGGTTGACAGTGTGGATGTTGTCATCGGCTCGCTGAAGGTAATGGCTACAGTATCCCCGCCGTTATTGACCGACGTACCTGCTACTGTAAATGTCGGTGCTGTTGATTCCATTGTTACTGTTCCGGTTGTATATACAGGTGTGCTTACTCCAAGGTTGGCTCCTCCACCTGTTACCGCATTTCCTGCAAGGTCTGTTACTGTGTTTGTCAATGTAGCACTCACATACTTGCTGCTTCCTATAAATGCTCCATCGGTTGCTTCATTTAATGTTACTGTATATACTGTTTTCGCTGCGTTCCATGCTCCTGTTGCGTTAGTGAGCGTCAGCGTTGTTTCTCCGCCTGCACTATTATCGCTGTCTGTCTTAATTGCTATTGCTGTAGACCCGCCAATTGCCCCTGTCGGCAGTGTGGATGTTGTCATCGGCTCACTGAAGGTAATGGCTACAGTATCTCCACCATTATTGACCGATGTACCTGCAACTGTAAATGTTGCCGCTGTTGTTTCTGCTGTTACAGCTGAACTAGAATATACTTCGGAAGTTCCTGCTGCAACACCCGACGGATTTGCCACAGAACCATCCAATGTAATTCCAATGTATTTACCGCCTGGAATAAATGCTCCATCGGTTGCTTCATCAAGGGTTATTGTAAGTACTGTATTTCCGCCGCTCCATACTGCTGTAGCGTTTGTAGCAGTTATTCCTGCCTCACCCGTATTACCTGAATCATTAGAATAGTCTATACCAAGAACTGTACCGCCACGGACGTCCGCTTGGGTCAATGTCGCTACATCCATTGCTTCTGAGAATGTCACTACAATTGTATCTCCTCCGTTATTTACAGAGTTTGCTGTTACTGTAAATGTAGGAGTGGAGTGTGTGTAAGTTGCTTCATCATTACTTGCATTGACAGTATTTCCTGCCAAGTCAGTTACACTTGATACAGTTACAATTACTGTCTGTTCATTTGTCAAACCGCTCATATCATTTACAGTCAATGTAATATCTGTCTTATTTGCCCCTAATGTAGCTACACTTGGATTACCAGTCAATCCGCCTGTTCCACTCAACACATAGTTTGCTTCTGTTTCTGCTGTTGTTTGATCTACCGGTTCACTAAAGGTTACTTTAATGGTTGTATTATTGACTTTTACAAGTGCTGCTGTTACTGTCGGTGCAATTGATTCCACTGTTACTGTTCCGGATGTATATACAGGTGTGCTTACTCCAAGGTTAGCTCCTCCACCTGTTACTGCATTTCCTGCAAGGTCTGTTACTGTGTTTGTCAATGTAGCACTTACATACCTGCTGCTTCCTATAAATGCTCCATTGGTTGCTTCATTTAATGTTACTGTATATACTGTCTTCGCTGCATTCCATGCTCCTGTTGCATTGGTAAGCGTCAGCGTTGTTTCTCCACCTGCACTATTATCACTGTCTGTCTTGATTGCAATTGCCGTAGAGCCGCCAATTGCCCCTGCCGGCAATGTGGATGTTGTCATCGGCTCGCTGAAGGTAATGGCTACAGTATCTCCGCCATTATTGACTGATGTACCTGCTACTGTATATGTTGCTGCAGTTGATTCCATTGTTACAGTTCCGGTTGTGTATACAGGTGTACTTACTCCAAGGTTGGCTCCTCCACCTGTTACTGCATTTCCTGCAAGATCTGTTACTGTGTTTGTCAATGTAGCACTTACATACTTGCTGCTTGCTATAAATGCTCCATCGGTTGCTTCATTTAATGTTACCGTATACACTGTTTTAGCTGCATTCCATGCTCCAGTTGCGTTGGTGAGCGTCAGCGTTGTTTCTCCTCCAGCACTATTATCACTGTCCGTCTTGATTGCAATTGATGTAGACCCGCCAATTGCCCCTGCCGGCAGTGTGGATGTTGTCATCGGTTCACTGAAGGTAATGGCTACAGTATCTCCACCATTATTGACCGATGTACCTGCTACTGTAAATGTTGCTGCTGTTGATTCAGCTGTTACAGCTGAACTAGAATATACTGCTGAAGTAGAAACGGATTTTCCTGCTCCAACGTTTGTAACAGTAGCAGGCAGCACTACTCCAACATATTTGCCATTTGGTATATATGCACCATCTGTAGCTTCATCTAATGTAATAGTGCAAACAGTATTACCAACTGACCAAGCAATTGTTGCATTGGTTTTAGTTATTGACACCGCATTAGAACCTGAGCCATTATCTGCATACCTTAAAGTAACAGTCCCACCCCTTGCGATGGTTTGTGTTAATGTTGCGGTATCCACAGCTTCCGCAAAAGTAATTACAACTGTATCTCCGCCACCATTTACCGAGTTACCAGCAACTGTATAGGTTAATGGCGCCGGTGTCGGTGTTGGTGTAGCTGCTGGAGGCTGTACCGGTGCTGTTGTTGGTGTGTTGGTTGGTGCCGTAGTTGGTGTATTGGTTGGTACGGATGTTGGTGTAGGTATCAATGTTGGTGTTGGTGTAGATGTAGGTGTTGGTACTGGTGTATTTGTGGGAGCATTTGTAGATGTAGCTTTTGGTGTAGGTGTTGCTGCCGGTGTTGGTGTTGCAGTCGGCTTTGGAGTCGCTGTCGGTCTTGGAGTAGATGTAGGTTCAACAATTTTCGTTTTATCTACATTCTTCTCTTCAACCTTTACACTCAAGCCGTCTTTCACGATTATATTTGTAGGTGCTTTTTCTATGATGGTTCCTTCTGCATTTACTTCTGCTGTCTTTATCTTACCGTCACCTTTTATTTCAGCTTTTGCGTCAATTTTTAATGTATCAATACTTGCTTTCTTATCCACCTCAATGGTCGTGCCCTTTGCTTCTTTAGCAACTTCCAGCTTATCAATTTTACCGCCTAATACTTCAAGTTCAGCTTTTGCAGATACTTTAATTTCCTGAACGCTTCCTCCGGAAACCGTAACTGCAGCATTGGCAGCAGCTTTACCAACATCCAGCTTTTCCACCATACCGCTCACTACTTCAACCTTTGCAGCAGCGGATGCTACGTTAACCTGTTCAAAAGTTCCTGCAAACTGAACACCTTTCTCAGTTGTTGAACTGGCAGCAACCGTTACCTTTCCAAAACCTACTCCTGTAAGATTCTTTTCTTCCAATTTACTTCCGGAGTTTACAATGACATCACCTATTTTTGTAGTTCCCGAAGCTTCAACCCTTACATTACCGTCCTTCTTTTCAACAACGGTAGTACCTAAAACTGAGTTTTTAACAACGATGCTGTTCACACCGCCGCCCTTTATAAGGGTTTTACCATTTACCGTTACGTTTTCAAGTACTACGTTTCCATTTCCGACAGCCTCGGTTATATAAAGGCTTCCTTTAATAACTACGTTTTTCAAATTTGCATCCGCCGCGCTGATGGTTACATTCCCTTCGATAGTTTCCATTCCTTGAGCCGGCCCATTTGAACCCTTAACATTATATAACATCCCTGCCACTCTATCTAAAATAGATATTGCTTCCGCCTTAGTGATTTGATTCTTCGCTTTGACGGATTGATCCGGATAGCCCTGCAAGTATCCGTGTTCTAAAGCAGCACTCATATATGCCTTACTCCATGACGGGATATCCTTTACATCGGTTAATTTGTTTAGCAGCTCCGCTTTTACTGCAGCATCAAGCTTTATGATCCTTGATACGATAGCTGCAACTTCCTGCCTTGTAATGGTACCGTCAGGCTTCATTGTTCCATCCGGATAACCGGATATGTATCCGATTGCTTTTGCCTTTGCAATTTCATCATGGAATGCACTTCCCGGTTTTACATCCGAAAAATTGATTTTTGCCTTTTCGGTATAACCGAATGCAGCATTGGCAAATGTAATAACTTCAGCCCTGGTAGCTTTTTTGTCGGGATTAAATTTATTGTCTTTGCTGCTTTTTAATAACCCCTTCTGGCTCCAAGAACTAACAACCTTTTCACCCCAATGCCCCTTGAGATCTGCAAATGTCACAAGGGCTTGGACTGCTGCCTTCGTATCTGCTGCGCTGACAAAAATGAAATTACTGAACATCATGGTTGCCATCATGCAAATAGTGAGTACATACGCTAAAACCTTCCGTGCTTTGGTTGACATCTAACCACTCCTTCATTCGTTTGATTTGTGAACTGCGATTAAGCTACAATATTACGATAAAAAAAACAATAAAGGCAAAATATATCTCCCTCCTTTACAATTGGAAGCGTCGGATACATTGTATCGAACACTTCCTTATTTTTTAGTTTGGAACCTAATTTTACCTTTATAGCATACCTGCACTAAGGCCTTTTGGTTCTTACAGCACATTAGGCAGGCAAACTTTGTACCAGATATAAACTTCTACTTTTATGAAGTGGCAATTTAGAAATTTTAAAAGGTTTAACCCTTTTTCATAGAAATCTGAGTATTCTTTTCCATAGATGCAAGGAGTTTTCTTTGTTAAAAAAGTTAACGTTTTTAAATTATAGTAAACTATTAATTTATAGAATCGTTTGTTACTTAATTTTAACGGAATTTTTTTGATAACATAATGTAACTTCTTTTACTTATTATGAATTCAGTTGAAGGTTCTTGACTTATGTGTAAAATCAGATACGAAACTATTAGAGTTGTAATCCAAGGGGTTAACGGAACTAAATTCAATGAATTGAAAAATTTTCTAGCTAAATGATAAAATAACTTATCCTATGAAAAATGTCCAAATTTTTTATCGGTTTTTGAAAGGCAAACCTTAATAGTTTTTTCATTTTAAAAAAATAT
Organism: Clostridia bacterium; assembly: GCA_026418275.1. Lineage (GTDB taxonomy): Bacteria > Bacillota > Clostridia > Acetivibrionales > DSM-2933 > SKW182. The sequence goes on along the minus strand of JAOABQ010000083.1, from coordinate 7,637 downwards.
GTAAAATTTCCGGACATTATAAAAACCCTTGAGAAGGGTATAGGATAAAACAATACTTATTGATATGGCTCTACCATGCTGCAAGTCATAAGCATCGACTCTTTTTATTCTACCCTGATACCATTCTACCTAATATATATTTTACAGAAACTCAATATATCCTTCAACTGGAAAATTATTTTAAAATTAACACTTGCATACTCACTAAAATACTTTAATTGTATTTAAACGTATTTAGGCGTACTTAACCTCTTTATGGCTAAACTTGACAGCATTTGTTTTTGTGTTATAATTATTTTATTAAAAAAATTTTTGGAGGTCGAAATGAAACTTATTGAATTATTTAATAATAAAAAACCTGTAATATCTTTTGAGATATTTCCTCCTAAATTAGAAACTCCGCTGGAATCCATTTTTGAAACTTTGGAGCAATTTAAATTACTTGCCCCCGACTTTATCAGCGTTACATATGGTGCCGGAGGAAGTAAAAAGGACCGTACAATTCAAATTGCGTCCAAAATTAAAAATGAATATCATATTGAATCTATGGCCCATTTTACTTGTGTAGGTCATTCGAAGGAAGAAATCGATACCCTGCTTGCCTCCCTATCCGAAAACAAGCTTCAAAACATATTGGCATTGCGGGGTGATCCTCCAGCGGGCCAGCCTGATTTTGATTTCAGTAAAAATGTTTATCCTTATGCAAGCGAGCTCATACGACATATCCGAAGTAAAAACAATGATTTTTGTATAGCTGCTGCAGCATACGTGGAGGGGCATGTAGATTGCAGACGGTTAAAAGATGATTTAACGAATCTTAAGCTCAAGGTCGATGAAGGCGTGGATTTCCTTATAACCCAGTTGTTCTTTGATAACCGGTTTTTTTATGATTTTCTCGACAAGGCAGCTTCCATAGGTATTCACTGTCCTATAACAGCCGGCATTATGCCAATTTTCAAGGCAGATCAAATTAAAAGAATTACTTCACTTTGTGGCGCATCCATACCTGCTAAACTAGTTATCATGATGGATAAGTACCAGGATAACCCGGATGATTTACGCAAAGCAGGAATCGAATATGCCAGCACCCAAATCCGTGATCTGATCGATAACGGGGTGGACGGTATACACCTTTGTACTATGAACCGGCCTAAATCCACCAAGGAGATCTTGGAAAACATCGGCCAAAGTTAAAAAAACCTCACAGACGAATAGTTTGTGAGGTTTTTTAATAGCGGTGCTGCAAAGCAATTACGCAAAATCTCATCCAAGCCTGATAAACGGATGATTTTTATTATAAATCAAAGGTCTTAAATATATATCCCTGAGCCACCAGTTCTTTTATCACCCGGTCCAGCGCTTCGGCATTATCCCTGGATACCGCATGAATGAGTAGAACCGCTCCGTTGTGCATATGTTCGGTAATCATTTTAAATGCATAATCGGCTCCCTTTAGTTTATTCACATCATAATCATAGAATGCAAAACTCCAAAAAACCGTTTTAAATCCAAGCTGCTTTGCAGCCGCCAGTGTCTTTTCACTATATTCTCCCTTGGGCGGCCGTAAATATTTAATTCCAACATTAAATTTGTCATAGAACTCCTTCTCAAAATCCACAAGCTCCTTTTCAAGGGATTCGTCGGGTATTTCGGGAAGGCTTGGGTGTGTTATTGTGTGGCTCCCTATCAAATGACCTTCATCGATCATCCTTCTAACAAGTTCCGGGTGTTTTCGAAAGTAGGGTGCCGTTACAAAAAAAATGGCTTTTACGTCATTTTCCTTTAGCGTGTCTAAAATCATAGGTGTATAACCATTTTCATATCCTTCATCAAAGGTTAAATACAATTCCTTTTTAGTGGTATCGCCTAAATAGACAGCGTCATGCTGCAAAATAAGCTTTTTAGTTTGTTGTGATACATAGGGAGGCTTTTGCTGCTTGTTAATGCCTACACCCCATCCGTGTTTTTTGGTATCTAGGAATGCTAAGGCTTTAAAGTCCAATTTTTTACCATCATTAAAGTCAGGTCCCGTTTCCGGTGATCCGTCGGGTGTCGTGACAGGTGTTCCGATGGGTGTTTCAGCAGGTACTTCAGCCGAATGTGAAGGCTCAGGCAAGGGTGTAAAATTCTGATCATCCACAAAGTCCTCATCAGGATATTTTTCATGAATCCTTTCACTTTCTTTAGGACTGCTCACACTGGGCGCTGCGCTGGCTTCCCTGATTTCTTCAGATATACTCTGCTTTCCTCTTTCACAACCGGAAATCAGCAACAAAATCAGAATGATTAAAATCCCTTTTATCTTTTGCAAGTACTTCACCTCAACTTTGTAAAGTATATATTACGTAGATTATTCACTCCCTAAATTCATAGTTTACAGCCGGATAATTAAAAAAAGCCCTTAATAATAAGGGTTTTATCAAAGTACATCTATTCTTATTTTATATGATTATACAACAAAGAACAATCTCAATTCTCTCATATTTCTACTTTTTTTTACTTTTTATTCGGAACCTTTTCCTATTAAATCATCAAATGTTATTTCGGTATGATACTGAACCAAACTATCAAGGATTTCCTGTTCGGTAAAGTGTTTTATCAACTTCAGATTCTCATCCAGCACATGCACAATATGAAACCGGTCAAAATCCATACACTTAACTACATCATTCAGTTTCATCGATTTCATTACCACAATGTCTCTCGCAGGATAAGCTCCAATCTTCAGAAGCCGTTCCTTTCTATAAAAAAATTGTTTCATATTCATGAATGAGCCCTCCATCGGTTTTATTTTTTTAATAATAAAGAATATGTATATGCCTATTAAAATCAAACTAAAATTAAATATGTTATTATGAAGTTGCACAATTCCTATCGAAACCAAACCTATCAGGGTTATCTCTGAAATCTTTCTTATATATATGTTTGCTTTAATAAAACCAACTTTGTCGTTTAACAGCTCTCTTACAATATTTCCCCCATCCAAAGGTATTATAGGCAAAAGATTAAAGACTGCAAGGCAAAGATTGGTAAAGATAAAAAAACCCATATTACCTGTGTTACCCAAATAATATGTGTCAGCCATAAAAGATAAGAGTAGAAGAAGAATATTTACAATCGCACCACCCAAGTATACCAGAACCTTCTTTTTTACACTCAGGGCATTCTCCTCCATGGAAGCTTTTATTCCTATAGGCAGTATTGTAATGGAATTTACTTTAGCACCTAAAATTTCTGCCAGGATAACATGACCAAGTTCGTGCAGAAGGATTGAAACGAAAATTTGTAGAAATTTGGAGAGATGCCCAAGAAACAATATTATGCATAATAATAGGGGAAATAATATACTTAGTTTAATCCAAATATGTTTATACTGAATTTGTAAATAGATTTGTCACACATCCATTCCATAAATACAATTGAATCATTTGAGAGGCAATGTAATATAACTTAGCGGGTTTATCGTTTTTCCGCCTTTCCGTACCTCAAAATGCAGGTGAGGTCCGTTTGAATTCCCTGTGCTTCCCACTCTCGCAATGACTTCTCCTTTTTTAACCTTCTGACCCTTCTTGACCAGCAGGGCGGAACAATGGGCATAAAGAGTCTGAAGCCCGTTTTCATGTTGAATTTTAATATAATTTCCAAAACTCGCATCCTTCTGTGCTTCAATAACTTCCCCGGCTAAAGCCGCTTTAATGGACGTTCCGCTGTTTGCAGCAATATCTACTCCATGGTGATAGTCCGTTGTGTTTTTTAAAGGATGGATTCTGCTTCCATAGCCGGAGCTTACCCTGCCGAACACCGGAACTGCCATAGATACCTTTGTCTCGGTGGTTTTCTTCTCATTATTACCGGTCTTTTTCGTATTGCTGTCGTCTGGCTTTGTTAGATTTTCAGCATCTTGAATATCCTCACTTTGAGGGATTTCTGTATCCGGGATACTATCCAAATCCAGATCCGAGTATTCTACAATGTTTTCACCCGCTTCCTCGCCCTCTTCAACCCCTCCGCCATAATCAATACTTTCACTGCCATAATCATCATCGGTATTGATTTCAGCAATGGTCGCAACTAAGGGTTCTACCTGTGTATTTTCCTTCTTCTCGGCATCTTTACCCATCAGTTTTTTTAGAAAAATATCCGCATCCTCAAAAATACCTTTAACGTCAGTATCATTGGATAGAACCGCTTTAACCTTATTTGACACATAATTCGTCGCAGGTGTATTGATATTGGCTGCAATTGCAATAATAACAACCAGTATGATCAGAACTGCTGCTTTACGCATTATTTTATCATATGCTTTACTAAGGTCCTTTGAATTAGAATTTTTTCTCCGACGCCGGTAAGATCCCCCATTCCGAGTGTACCTTGACTTTACAAAAGCTTCATCCATAGAAAACACACCTCTTTAATCATAAGTTCAAATTCTGGAACCAGTGCTTTTAACACAACAAATTTCTTGTTTTTCAAAGTGTTAAAAATGCATTTCATCTGTTTGTGCCTCACATACCCTAGAAAAGAATTACGTTACAGGGCACCTAAGTTTACAATACTTCGGCTCCGCTTTCAGCCTAATATAATTAATAAATTATATTTTCCAGTGAGGAAATTTATTACAGAATAGATGATTTATATTGGAGAGATACTATAGTAACCAAAGATAAAATTAGTCATTTTCAGTTGGAAACAAGCTGTATAGTAGGACTTTACCAACTGGATTAAATCACTTTCATGTTTGGTTATAAAATTTTTCGGAGGTGGATGAAATGAAACAAAAAATAGCAATCGAAGCCAATTTAACTCCCATTAAAGATTATTTGAGCAACAAAGGCTTCCAAGTTGAGAGTGTAGATATTTCTCCCAATTCAGCCAAAGAAGCAAAGCAAGGTTTTGACAAGTATGATGCTTTTGTTGTGACAGGCCTGAATTCCAACTTCCTGGGTATTCAAGACACAACAACCAAAGCTGTAGTCATAGATGCAACCGGGCTGACTCCTGATGAGGTTTACAGTCAGCTTAAGAATCGCCTTTCTTAATATTTATTGATGGTTTGCATTAAGGAAAAAGTATATGACCCATCTATTTAGAAGAGTACAGATCACACCAGTTTGACTAATGGAATACTCTAAATTTGATACACATAAGTATGATTGGTAACAATTAAAGACCTGTTAAAATTTTTTCTTTTGTAAAAATAAAATCATCCACACATTAAGTATGGATGATTTTTGGTAATTACTTCGCAATACTGCCGATAAAAAAACCCCGTAAAGGGGTTTAATAATTTGGATTGATAATTTCTCTCCAGGCGAGATCGCCTCTATCAAGACCTTTTATAAGAATTTCCGCAGTAGCTAGGTTGGTAGCAAACGGTATATTGTGGATATCACAGAGCTTTAACAATGAGCTGATATCCGGTTCATGATCCCCGCTATCCAATGGATCCCGCATAAAAATAACAATATCAATCTCATTATAGGCAACCCTTTGCCCAATCTGCTGTTCTCCTGCAAAACCTGGTGCAAACCGGTGGACATCCAATCCTGCCGATTCAATGATAATGGAGCCTGTAGTCCCTGTAGCATACAAATTGTGTGACTCCAAAATCCCTTTATAAGCTATACAGAAAGCAGCCATCAGTTCTTTCTTTTTATCGTGCGCGATTAATGCTATATTCATAACCCATCCATTCCATACATGAAAATTACTATAATTATACTTTGTATAAAATAACTTTATTGCGTATTAAATACAAAACCTACCAATATAAGTTATTCCTGTTTCTACATATTTATTATAACTCAACCAATATTATTTGCCACTATTTTTTACTTTTTTTATCGGAATATTTGCGACTAAAGCAGGTACAACCCCTTCTCCCTCTTCACTTTTTGTGCGTGTAAGCTGAATATCCAGTTCATTCTCATCTATATCCATATAGTTTGATATTACCTTGATAATTTCACCTTTCACCATTTCCAGAAACTGAGGAGAAACGTTAGCCCTGTCATGGATTAACACAAGCTTTAGCCGTTCTTTTGCTACATTTTTGGTTGATGAATCGGATCTTCGGAAAAATCTTGATAAATCCAGCATTTTTCTCTTCCTTTCCAAATTGTATTGCGTTACGCCTTTTCCCCAAATAACTTTTCAAGTTTTGCCACAAAGCCATCTTAAGCATCAAGCTGCAGCAGAGGTACATTTTCTCCCATTACCCTTTTTGTTATATTTCTATAAGCTTGTCCGGCAAGAGATTTGTCATCTGCAACTGTAGGGTCTCCTCTGTTTGTTGATTCAATAATCTTTTCATCATCCGGCACTACGCCGATCAGGTCTATAGCAAGTATATCTATGATATCATCTATGTTCATCATATCGCCACGCTTAACCATATCTATCCTGATCCTGTTTACAAGAAGCATGGGATTTCTCAATTCATTTGCTTCAAGCAAACCAATTATCCTATCAGCGTCTCTTACAGCTGAAACTTCAGGAGTAGTAACAACAATAGCCCTGTCAGCCCCTGCAATGGCATTTTTAAATCCTTGTTCTATTCCCGCAGGGCAGTCAACAATTATATAATCAAAATCCTGTCTCAGCTCCTCGCAAAGCTTAACCATCTGTTGGGGCTTTACTGCTGATTTATCCCTTGTCTGAGCAGCTGGCAAAAGATAAAGTCCATCATAACGCTTGTCCTTTATAAGAGCTTGTTTCAACCTGCAGGAACCTTCTATAACGTCAACAAGATCATATACTATCCTGTTTTCCAATCCCATAACTACATCAAGGTTTCTTAAACCTATATCAGTATCGACAAGAACTACTTTCTTACCATTTATGGCCAGACCTGTGCCGATATTTGCCGAGGTTGTGGTTTTCCCAACTCCGCCTTTACCTGAAGTAATAACTATGACTTCGCTCATACACTAACCCCCTAGTAACTTAACAATCAGTCTAATTTAAATATATATTTCTTTTGTATTTTTGTCAATTATAAGTGTGAAAAGCCTATAAATACCTTTCTATATATACCATATCATCACGTATAAGCGCTATCTCAGGAATAAAGCCTGTTCTGACATCTGCCTCGTCAGGGGCTCTTGTAATCAGGTCAGCTATTCTAAGCTGGGTAGGTTGAAGATTTAGAGCCACTACCACAGCATCTCTGTTTCCATCACACCCTGCATGTACAATCCCTCTAAGCGTTCCCATTATTATTACATTACCCGCCGCTTCTATGACTCCACCGGGATTTACATCGCCAATCACAACAACATTACCCTCAAAGTCTATAAGCTGGCCCGATCTTACCGTTCCTTTGTAAAACTTGGTAACACCCTCATCTATACCCTTATAAAAAAAGTTTTTAACCTTCAATTTTACCTGACTTTCCACCGGTTCTTCCTGCTGTACTGCATAAAGATCCTCAGTATCCTGTCCGATACTTTTAATTATCGCACCACTCTTTTGTGACATTAAGTTAAAGAGCCTTGTTTCTTCCTGCCTGTTTAGGGTTTTGCCTCTATATTTTACATCCAGTATGGCACCTTTAAAAAATTTACCGGCAGAAGCTATTTTTTTCTCTATGATATCAAGTATATCATCAAAGCCATCCTCTTCACGCATTACAATAG
>JAOABQ010000035.1 GCA_026418275.1 Clostridia bacterium | reverse complement strand
TCTACGCTTAAACAGTATGATTACTCATAATGCTCCAAGACTCGCTACTGGTTCCACGACTTATGGATTACCAGACAGGATTTCCACCTGTTAAACTATATGTCCTTTCCCGGACGCACCACAGAATTATTTACACTCCCTCAGGTTAGTTTCCATTCAATGACTTATAATACTTTTCAGAGTTGATGGTATCCCCGTTTCTCCATACTAATAAGTCATTATCGGATAAAAAGTACAAAGTTTGATCATTATAAAAGAAACGTTTTACACCGTTAACGCCGGGAAGTTGTTCTACACTTCTCGTATAAACTTTTCCCTCACTTTCATTTGAGAGTATTTCGACTTCTCCGCAAGCCCAAACAGTTCCGTCGTTTTTTAAAAATAACGAGTGATTATTAAAAGCCTGAAGAGCGATTACTTCATTTGGTTTAAATCCTGGAATTTGGACAGGATCGTTCGTTTGTTTACTTAGGTTATTTAGTTCAACACCGAGCTGGTATTTACTATTTTCACCTTTTCCCCATACAGAGCCGTCACTTTTAATAAATAATTCGGTATAGTAAGATTGGGATGATACCGATGCGTCTTTAGAGATATTTAGTTTTTCCGGGTTACTGCTAACTGTCCATATGCTTCCGTCCGACTTCCTAACATAAAGCTTATCATTTATGTCACGGAAAAAGCTCGTAACATTGTTAAGCTTCAGAAATTGTACAGCCTTGTTCTCATCAATTGCTTTTTCCAAAGTCTTATCAAGATTATATCCTATATAAGATTTAACGCTGTCCAGATGTCCCCAAATCCAGACCGTACCATCTTCTTTCAATGCAAAATAGGCTCTTTCCCGCTCAATATCGGTTATATTGGATAAGTCTTCTTTAAGAATCTTTTTAGACTTTTTGTACTCCCAAACCTTGCCGCTTTTGTCTAAAGCAGCAATTCCCGTACCGTTAACACCCACTCTCACTTTGACAATATCGCTAAGCTCCGGAAGGAGTACGGGATTATCGATATGTTTAACCGTGTCCGTATCAAAGACCTTTGCATAATCATATCCCATATACATAACTTGTCCATCTTTTTTGACGTAGGCTGTAGAGGAATTATATGTATCCAGCGGTTCTAACTCAACGATTTTGTTTTTGATTTTAGAGTCAGAATGGGGTATGGGAGTTGGAGATGGACTTGGCTTCTGGCCCGGTTGTCTTATATAAATGGTATTGGTTGCAGCGTCCCATGCGACTTCTTTATTAAGAGCTTCTCCGACAGCCCTTACCGGAAGATATGTAGTACCGTTCATCACAAAGGGTTCGACAATATTACCTTTTGCATCTTTAGGAGTGACTTCCTTACCGTCAATGTTGATTTTAATGCCTTTCAAAACAATTTTAACGGTTTTTTCAATTGAAGATGAAAATACCGTACCTGAAAAGAGTGCTGCGCATATAACCAGTAAATAAACAAACTTAAACCTTCCTTTAAAACTTGAAAACATTAGAACCCCTCCATTTTTTTAATATTTTTCAGTAATGTTGCATAAAACTTTTTTACAAAATTTCATCGGTTGACATATCCAATAATTTAGGGATAGTCAGCCAATACATGAAAACTTGATATTTACAAGAATTTAATGGAAACTTTTATAGGCAGTCGTACCC
>JAOABQ010000098.1 GCA_026418275.1 Clostridia bacterium | reverse complement strand
CAGCTTGTTCAGCTGGTAAAAAGGTTAAGTTTTTTCGGACAGCATCACTTGTTAATCATCTGGGTGAAGCCAAGGCAAGAGGTGAGCTTAAGAGGTTCTTAAAGCAGATTGAGAAAACAGATCTATTGATTTGTGATGAATGGGGCTATGTGCCTTTCGAGAAGGAAGGATCACAACTTCTATTTCAGGTTATTTCTGAATGCTATGAAAAAAGGAGCGTGATAATTACTACCAATCTTGAGTTTAGTAAATGGAACGGTATTTTCTATGATGAAAAACTGACAAGTGCTATTATCGACAGGCTTGTGCACCATAGTTATTTGTTGGTTTTTCAGGGGCAAAGCTACAGACTTACTCACTCAACCATTAGATCCCAATAATGGATATGGGGTGCTTGGAAAATTAAGTTCCGGAATGCTTGAATTCTATATTGCCAAAAACAACAGGCACCGTTTTACTGTGCGCTGACGAATGAGAGGTAAGCATTTTAACAATATTTTTTGATAACACATCTACAAATGAATACTCTGAAATGTAGATGAATAACAAATTTAAATTTGAATTAGAATAAGATGTTTTATTGGAAATCCAATTGAACATCAGGAAAATATATGGGAAAATATATATAAAACCTTGTAAACCAACTTGGGGGAACTATGATCATTCTCAATTTCCAAAACCAGATAAAGCCTGTAGTAAAAATAAAAGCACATGACTTTACCGACTATCACCATCAGGTTATTTCCAACATGAAATTTTCAAAGGGAAGCCTTGTGATCCCCGATCCAAACTGGACATCCATATACTTAGGGGCTGGTGAGGAGAAGGCAGTATTTTGCATATGTGACCATGAAAACAAGGTGTTTGCGCTGGAAGCGATAGATGAAAAGCACTATTTGAACGGGCGTTTTGTGGGAGGGCAATACTTTTTTGATAAAAGAATAGAAGGATTTAGAAATGTAAAATTAAAACCCGGGGCGGTTATCGGTTTAACTTTTACAGGACTTATAAGAGTACGGGAGTTTGTGCATGGATATGAATGGGGGCGGTTTCAGTATGATCCCCAAAGGAAAAGATGGATCGACAGTATTCTTACATCCTGGCTTCATTCATTTTTAGCCTCTAAATTTGAGGAATATAAAAAACGGTATAAGGATGTGCATGAGAGAAATGTGATGCTGGAAATCAGAGAATTGAACCAGCCGGGGATACCAGCCATTGCAAAGGATTGGAATGGAAAACTAAGGTTTATTAAGGTTTGGCTGCAGCCTATCGATGTAAGATAAGCTTGATCAAAAGAATTTGATTTATAAAATACTGCTGTAAGAATGCAAAAAGTACTTTTAAGACCTTGTCCCATTTCTTATTTTGGAATAAAATATATGCTGTAACAACATAGTAACTAGGAGGTTTTATGGCAGAAAAACAACCTCTGGCATATAGGATGTGCCCCAGGACCATTGAAGAATTTGCCGGGCAGGAACACATTGTTGGGCCTGGAAAGCTGCTGTACAGGATGATCAAGGCAGACCGGATTACATCGATTATATTATACGGTCCACCAGGGACAGGTAAGACCTCTCTGGCCAGAATTATAGCCTCAACAACCAAATCCAATTTTGAAAAATTAAATGCAGTAACTGCGGGAGTTGCGGATATCAAAAGAATTGTGGCGGACAGCGGCAATCCTATATTAAATCCCGGAGGGAAAACGGTTCTTTTTGTAGATGAAATTCACCGTTTTAACAAAGCACAGCAGGATGCTTTACTTCCATACGTTGAGAATGGTACCATTGTTCTTATCGGGGCAACAACCGAAAATCCCTACTTTGAAGTGAATAAAGCCTTGATATCCAGATCCTCGGTATTTATGCTAAAGCCATTAACCAATGAGAATATTGTAAAGTTGGTTCGAAATGCTTTGGTGGATAAGGAAAGAGGACTGGGAAACTATGATTTGGAAGTAGAGGATTATGCGCTCCATTATCTGGCCGAATCCTGCAACGGGGATGGGCGGATTGCCTTAAATGCCATTGAACTTGCGGTGATGACTTCTCCTTTGAGGGAAGATGGGAAAATTCACATTGACCTGGGGACCATTGAAGAATGTTTTCAGAAGAAAGCGATTACTTTTGATAAATCCGGGGATAATCACTATGACAATATTAGTGCAATGATTAAATCCATGCGGGGAAGTGATCCGGATGCGGCGGTATTCTACCTGGCCAGAGCCCTATATGCAGGGGAAGATATCGAATTCCTGGCCAGAAGGATCATTATTTGTGCTTCGGAGGATGTGGGTATGGCGAACCCGTCAGCCCTCAATGTGGCGGTTGCAGCCGCTGAGGCAGTTAGGATGATTGGAATGCCTGAAGCCAGAATTATCCTTGCTCAGGCGGCTGTGATGGTTGCTACAAGTCCCAAGTCCAATGCCAGTTATATGGCAATCAATAAGGCGATAGAGGATGTATCCAGCCGAAGGACGGGGGATGTACCCTTGCACCTTCGGAATGCAGTTACACCAGGGATGAAGGAGCTGGGATACGGCAAGGGCTACAAATATGCCCATGATTATGCAGGGAATTTTGTAAAACAGGAGTACTTGCCTGAGGAAATGGCGGGTACCGTTTATTACGAACCGACTTCCAACGGATATGAAAACAAAATAAAGGAATGGCTTGAAAAGGTAAGAAAAAATAAAACTTAAGGGAGTTTATAATGAAAAGACAAATATTTGCTTGGATATTATTGATTGGATTTTTACTTTTAATTTGCAATATATTATTTATAGGATTTTATAGAGAGGTCAGTGCATTCATATATATTATCATTGCAGTATCCTTTTTCATTTTTAATATGAGAAGCAAAAGGAAGCAATAAAAATAGACAAATTGAGGTGAATCCATGGATTATATCGCAAAATTAAAGGAATTAAGCGGGTTTCCGGCTGTATCCGGAAATGAGAAGATGTTGTCCGGCCGGTTAAAGGAAATGTTTGAGGAAAAATGCGACAGTGTAAAAATCGACAAATTTTTTAATGTCATTGGGCTTAAAAAAGGGTCGGGCAAGAAAAAAATGCAGATCATGATTTCTGCCCACATGGATGAAATAGGGTTTTTGGTAAAAAGTATTGATGAAAGAGGATTTATTAAGTTTTCTAACGTCGGAGGATTCGATAATAAAATACTCCTTGCCCAGGAGGTCATCATTCATGGGAAAAAGGATGTCCCAGGTGTAATTGGGGCAAAACCGCCTCATCTCATAAAGCCGGAAGAAGCAAAAAAAGCGGTAAAGCTTGAGGAACTTTCCATTGACACCGGCTTAAGCAAGGAAGCACTTTCCAAAATCATTTCTATTGGGGATGTGATCTCTTTTAAAGCATATCCTAACATTTTACAAAACTCTAAAATAAGCACCAAAACAATGGACAACCGCTCAGGGATTGCCACTCTTTTGGGAATTATGGATCAACTGGATTCATTAAAGTGTGAGATGGATGTTTGTTTTGTTGCAACCACCCAGGAGGAAGTTGGTCTAAGGGGGGCTATCATTGCTGCTTACAATGTAGAACCGGATATGGCAATAGTAATCGATGCATGTCATGGGGATCTTCCGGATGCACCGAGGGATGAAACCTTTGTACTGGGGAAGGGGCCTGCCATCGGAGTTGGACCCAACCTACATAAAAACCTGACAAAGAAAGTTATGGAAACTGCAAAGGATGAGAATATACCGTTCCAGACTGACTGTGAGCCGGAAGATACGGGGACAGAAGCTTGGGCTGTTCAAATTTCCCGCTCGGGCATACCGACTGTTTTGCTTTCAATTCCTGTAAGGTATATGCATACACCCATAGAAACTGTTCATTTGGGAGATATAAAAAATGCAGCTAAATTGGTAGCCAGATTTGTTTCCAAGGCTCAAAAGGAAATGGAGGGGATGTTGTGCTATTAAAGGAACTAACTGAGTTAAACGGTGTTTCAGGGAATGAAGACGAGGTAAGAAATTATATAAAAGAAAAGGCTTTGAGCTTGGCGGATGAAGTAAAAATTGATTCTATCGGCAATGTCATAGCTTATAAAAAAGGTAAGTCCTCAAAGAAAAGAGTTATGCTCTCTGCGCATATGGATGAAGTCGGATTTATGATTACAGGCTATGGAGAGGGGGGGACCCTTAAATTTAGGTGTGTCGGAGGTATTGATGAAAGAATATTGCCCGGGAAAAGGCTCATAGTAGGAGAAAAAAAGCTTCCGGGGATTATTGGATGCAAACCTATTCATATGCAGGAAAGGGAAGACAGGAGCAATAATATCAAATTGAAAAGCCTTTATATTGATATTGGGGCAGAAAAGAAGGATGAAGCGGAAAAATTGGTGCCCTTGGGTGAATATGCAGTATTTCAGAGTGAATACATGGAAATGGGAGAGGACGTAATTAAGGCAAAGGCCTTGGATGACCGGGTAGGATGCGCTATCCTGCTGGAGGCTTTAAAAGGAGATTATGACTTTGACCTTTATGCATGCTTTACCGTCCAGGAGGAGGTAGGCTTACGCGGTTCGGAGGTTTCATCATATGCTGTAAAGCCTGATCTTGCCATCGTGGTGGAAGGGACGACATGTTCCGATGTGCCCGAGGTAAGTGAATACGATTACTCAACCCTTTTAGGAGAAGGAGCCGCCCTTACCATCATGGACAGAACATCTTATGCAGATAAGGATTTGGTTAATTTTTTATACAACCTTGGGAAGGAAAAGGGGATAAAGGTTCAATTCAAAAAAACAACTACCGGTGGAAATGACGCGGGAAAGATCCAGCGGTCAAGAGGCGGTGTGAAGGTAGCTTCAGTTTCTGTACCCTGTAGATACATTCATTCACCCGTATCCGTCATGAGCAAGAGAGATTATGAAAGTGTGAAGGCGCTCGTACTTACAGCGTTAGAGGAATTTAATAAAAATAAACAGGATTTGTTTTAAATGCTATTGACTAATTTATTGGAGGAATCATCAATGTTTGAACTTATAAAAAAGCTTTCAAATGCATTTGGGGTTTCCGGAAATGAAGAAGAAATCCGGGAAGTAATCAAAAATGAAATTGAAAAAAAGGTGGACTATGTTGAGGTAGATGCCCTTGGAAACCTTATTGCCGTTAAAAAGGGAAAAGGAAAAAAAATCATGGTTGCAGCACATATGGATGAAATCGGTATCATGGCAACCTTTATCGATGAAAAGGGTTTTATAAGGTTTTCCAGTATCGGGTGGGTATCCGAGTTCTATGCTCTTGGGCAAAGGGTCCGGTTCCAAAACGGAACGGTGGGGGCAGTTTTTTATGAGGAAAAAGTGGAGGATATGAAAAATATCAAGCTGTCCAAATTATATATAGATATCGGTGCAAAAAACAGGGAAGAGGCGGAGAAGAAAGTACGGGTCGGAGATACTGCGGCATTTATGGGCGAAGCTTTAAAGGAGGGGGACAAAATCATATCCAAAGCACTGGATGACAGATCAGGATGTGCTGTTGTCATTAAGACTATACAGGATTTGCCCAAAACAGATAACGAGATTTATTTTGTATTTACCGTCCAGGAGGAACTGGGACTTCGGGGGGCTAAAACAGCCGCCTACCAAATTAAACCCGATCTTGCCATTGCGGTGGATGTGACCCTTACTGGAGATACACCCGAAAGTAAGCCTATGGAAGTAAAATTAGGCGGTGGGCCGGCCATAAAAATTAAGGATAGGTCGGTGATTTGCCATCCGAAGATAAAAAAGCTTTTGGAAGACAATGCAAAAAAGCTTAATATACCTTACCAGTTTGAAATATTGGAAGCTGGAGGAAGTGATCCGGGGGCTATCCATTTAACAGCCGGGGGAATTCCCTCAGGTGCCATATCCATCCCATGCAGATATACCCACAGCCCGGTTGAAATGGTGGATATGGGTGATCTGGAAAATGCGGTGAAGCTTTTAAGAGAATCGATTATATAGCATTATATTTGTTCATAAAGCAAATGGCAGGGACTTGCATAGTATAGCGGGTCCTTTTTTGTGTTTAAGTGTGTGCATAAGGAGTCATAAAATGCCATACAGGAGATGGATACCTCCAATCTCAAGTAAAAAGAGGAAATTTCTCTCCAATGTCGAATACAATAATATAGTCATAAATTGTGAGGTGCTGATATGAAAATATCTTTTCTTGGAGCAGCAAAAACAGTTACAGGCTCATGTTTTTTTGTAGAAACGAAGAACTGTAAATTTCTCGTAGACTGCGGCCTTTTTCAAGGCCATTCGAAGGAAAATATTTTAAATGAAGAACCCTTTCCATTTAACCCGGCAGACCTTGATTATATCTTACTCACCCATGCACACATAGACCACAGCGGAAGAATCCCCAAAATATTTATCGACGGATTTAAGGGAGAGGTTATTACCACAAAAGCCACCAAAGATTTATGCGGTATTATGCTGCCTGATTGCGGACACATTCAGGAATTTGAAAACGAATGGCTGAACAGAAAAAGGCTGAGGGCAGGCAAGTCACCGATCAAACCGCTTTATACCTACCAGGATGCCTTGGACTCTTTAAGTCTTTTTAAAAGTGTGGATTACAGTGAAGTAATAAAATTAACAGAGGATATCCGGGTACGGTTTAATGACGCAGGACATATTTTAGGCTCCGCAATTATAGAAGTGTGGATCGTTGAAAATGGGGAGGAAACCAAGGTTGTCTTTACAGGTGATTTGGGTAACAAAAACA
The DNA here is from genome assembly GCA_026418275.1 of Clostridia bacterium. GTDB lineage: Bacteria > Bacillota > Clostridia > Acetivibrionales > DSM-2933 > SKW182. The sequence goes on along the minus strand of JAOABQ010000098.1, from coordinate 42,152 downwards.
TTCCGATTTTGAGGGACCCGTCTTTTATAGAAAGCGCCGATTATCTTGTCATTGAGTCTACCTATGGAAACCGGCTGCATGAGGATAATAAAAACAAGGTTGAACTATTTGTAGATATTATCAATGAGACTATTGAAAGGGGCGGAAATGTAATTATTCCATCCTTCGCTGTAGGCCGGACACAGGAAATTATTTATGACCTTCACAAGCAAACGGAACATTACAATGAAAAGATTAAAAAACTCTTTAATACACCTGTTTTTGTAGATAGTCCCCTGGCTATTTCAGCTACTGAAATTTTTAGAAGGAATTTGGATTGCTATGATGATGAAGCCAGGGCCTATATCGAAAGCGGTGATAATCCTTTGGATTTTCCTACCTTGCAGTTTACCAAGTCGGCAGATGAATCCAAGGCTTTAAATGACCGGAACGAAAGTATTATTATTATTTCGGCGAGCGGGATGTGTGAAGCGGGTAGAATTAAGCACCATTTGAAGCACAACCTTTGGCGGCGGGAGTCTACCGTTCTCTTTGTGGGTTACCAGGCAATGGGAACCTTGGGAAGGAAGCTGGTTGACGGTGCCCGGAAAGTTAAAATATTTGGAGAAGAGGTCTCTGTAAATGCAAAAATCAGAATGATCGATGGTTTTTCTGGGCATGCAGATCAGGAAGGGCTCATAAACTGGATCGGTAAAATAAATAAAAAGCCGACTAAAGTGTTTATTGTACATGGAGAAGAAGAATCCATGAACGGCTTCTCGGATTTAATCCGTCAGAAGTATGGAATTGAAACCATAATACCAAATAAAGGTGAGAGCTTTGTTGTCAATGCGAGCCGGGTATTTAGCAGCGGTGAAACCACTGAGGTGAAGTATAATTTCAAGAGGCTTGCCATTTTAGAACTCTTGGATACCTTGAGGGAAGAGTTTGAGGAACTTTCTGAAATTCTAAAAATGGAATTAAAGCAGGAAAAGGACGATATTGAAGTGGATGAACTCAGAATTAAGCTTAAAAACCTTGAAAAGACCATGGTCCAAGTACTAAAATAGAAAGAATAAAAATATATGAATAAAAAATAAGGAAGTTTAAAAAACTTCTTTATTTTTTATTGTAATTATTATAAAATGAAAATTAGCAATTTCCTAGTACATCGTCTCTAGTGGGATGGCAGTATGGTAGGTATTGAAATTTATTTTGTGAAGGATGGTAGGTTATGGGGGCATTGGGGTCTCTATTTTTGACGCTTTTACCAATAGCGGTCATATTGGTAATGCTTATTGTCTGGAAGAAGCCTGCAGACATAAGCGGAATTATCGGATGGCTTCTCGTTTCTGTCATTGCTGGTTTTGCATTTAAGACCTCTTTCGAGGTAATTATGCGGTCTACAGCAGCAGGTTTTATCAAATCTTTTCCCGTATCTTTAATTGTCGCTACATCATTATTGCAAATGGCCTATATGGAAAAAACAGGCGCGTTAAAAAGAGTTATTATTTTTATTAAGACATTAGCCTGTGAAAACAAAGCAGTTCAAATCATGCTGATCAATATCGGGTTTGGTACGCTGATGGTAGCTGTAGGTGCAACGCCTGTTTCGCTGCTTCCTCCCATATTGATTGCAATGGGATATTCTACTTATGTATCGATTGCACTTCCTTCCATCGGGTATGATTCTCTTTGCACATATGCTTTATTGGGAGCACCGGTCGTCGTGTTCTACGATGCTGCAAACAATTTCCTGTTCAAAAATAACATGATCGGCAATGTCGGGGATTTGACAATGACGCAAATCGGGAGTGTATTTTTCCTGTTCCTTCCGGTGGTTTCGACGCTCATCGGTTTTTGCATGCTCTGGATTGTAGGGAGATGGAAAGCTATTCGAAGCGGCTGGCTGCCTTGTTTAATCACAGGTTTCATTATCGGGGTGGTATCCTACTTTACAAACAAAAATGAAAACTTTGTAACTCTAACTGGTGTGCTGTGCGGCATTGCCGTTATTATCACCATGGTAGCATACTTGGTGGTTACAGGCAAAAAAGTCATTGACAAAAGCAAGCTCACCAAAGAGGAGTTGGAATATGAAAAGAAATATCCTCTGTGGAAGGCTTTCATGCCTTGGGTTATTTTGATTGTTACGATTCTGGCATTAAATATACCTAAAGACATTTATACTTTCTTGTTCAAAGACATGGCATTACCCATTAAAGGCCTTTCGGCCAATGCCAGTGAAGAAATTAAGACCCGTGTGCTTTGGAACGCATATACTTGGATCCTCGTGAGTACGCTTTTATCCATACTGATTATGCGGCCAAAGAAATCCGAACTCAAGGAAACCGTCAAGGTATGGTGGAAAAGAGCGCCAAGACCGGTATTCTCTGCCGCTATCTTTTTTGCAATTGGTGAAGTTATGAATATGTCCGGATTTAGTATTGCAGAACAAAAATATGCACTAAAATCAATGGTATCAGTACTGGCGGATTACTCGGCAGAGGTGTTCCAGGGAGGCTATGGTGCTATTGTTGGATTTATTGGGCTCTTTGGCGGATTTATTACAGGGAGTGAGGCGTCTACCATCGGCATGTTTGCAAAATATGCCATGTCCACAGCCAAGAATTTGGGATGGGGGTTATCCGGTATTGTCATTGTAACTGCAGGCTTAGCGTTTGGTGGCGGTCTTGCCAGTGTAATCTCGCCGGCTAAGCTTCAAAATGCTGCAGCATCCATCGATAAACTGGGGGAAGAAAACAAGGTGATCAGGGTTGCCTTTATTTTCTCGATTCTTTTGACATTGGTGACTGCTGCGTTTGTATTGATTTTATTAAATATAGGTTTGAAAATATAGAATTTAAATCATATTGGAACCAGGTGTCGTGGAATGCGGTACCTTAAGTTATGTAAAGGAGAGGTCGACATGATTTGGAACAAAGAAGCTGAATGCCTGGGAAGAAAAGAGATGGAAGCCCTGCAGCTTACAAGGTTAAAAAATATTGTAAAAATGGCCTATGAAAATGTGCCCTTTTACAAAAACAAATTTGACGAGATTGGCTTAAAGCCCGAGCATATCGTCACGTTAAAGGATATTGAAAAGATACCTTTTACAACCAAGGACGATTTAAGGGATCATTACCCCTATAGTCTCTTTGCAGTACCCCTAAAAAAAATTGTAAGGCTTCATGCTTCTTCTGGAACTACCGGTAAACCGATTGTAGTTGGATATACAAAGAATGATATGGAAAACTGGTCGGACTGTGTTGCGCGGCTTATTGTGGCGGCTGGCGGATCGGATGAAGATATTGCCCAGGTAGTTTTCGGCTATGGCCTTTTTACAGGTGGATTTGGACTGCATTATGGTCTGGAAAGGGTAGGCATTACAGTTGTACCGGCTTCCAGCGGAAATTCGGAAAGACAGCTTATGCTAATGCAGGACTTTGGATCTACTATTATTGTAGGCACTCCCTCTTATGTGCTGCACCTTGCGGAAGTAGCGGAAGAAATGGGCGTAACCAAAGGAAAACATAAATTAAGGCTTGGACTTTTTGGCGGTGAGGGACATACACCTGAAATGCGTGCTGAAATAGAAAAAAGATGGGGAATCCTTGCAACAGAAAACTATGGCTTAAGTGAAATTGTGGGCCCTGGTGTGTCGGGCGAATGTTCGCACCAGTGCGGCATGCACATTAATGAAGATCATTTTTACCCTGAAATTATTGAATCCTCGACAGGTAAAAGCTTGGGATACGGTGAAAGAGGGGAGCTGGTTTTGACCACCCTTACAAAGGAAGGAATTCCCATGCTTCGCTACCGTACAAAGGATATTACCATTTTAAATCCTGAAACCTGTGCTTGCGGAAGATCCAATGTGAGAATGAATAAAGTTCTGGGAAGAACCGATGACATGCTGATTATAAGGGGTGTCAATGTATTCCCCTCACAAATTGAAAGTGTATTGGTGGGTATGGAGCATATCGGTCCTCATTACCAGATCATTGTAACCAAAAAAGGCTATATGGATGCAATTGAAGTACTGGTTGAGCTGATTGACGGAAAAATGCTGGAAAGATTCAGTGAACTGGAAAAGCTGGAAAATACGATCAGGCATAAGATAAAAACCGTTCTTCAGGTAGATGCAAAAGTCAGGCTGGTAGAACCCAAATCCATTGAACGTTCCATGGGCAAGGCTAAAAGAGTTGTTGATTTGAGAAATAAATAATGCATCTTTCTAAGCAAGGCCGTTTGCCCAGGTACCAAACGGCCTTGCTTTCGGTTAAATTTATAATTGTAAATGCAGCTTTTTTATTTTATAATTAAAACAAAATATACAGTAAAAGATACAGTAAAAGATAATGACAGAGTAAAAAACATGTATAAACTTAAGGGGGATGCAAATGGGTAAACTGATGCTTGGCAATGAGGCCGTTGCCAGAGGAGCATATGAAGCAGGTGTTACGGTTGCGGCAGCATATCCGGGTACACCAAGTACTGAAATCACCGAAAATATCGCAAAATATGATGACATATATTCGGAATGGTCTCCAAATGAGAAGGTTGCGCTGGAGGTTGCGATTGGAGCTTCCATTGCGGGAGCCCGGGCAATTTGTTCAATGAAGCATGTGGGACTTAATGTAGCGGCAGATCCTTTGTTTACCGTTTCCTATACAGGCGTAAACGGTGGACTTGTTATTATGGTTGCGGATGATCCCGGCATGCACAGTTCACAAAACGAACAGGATAGCAGAATCTACGCATTGGGCTCTAAAATACCCATGTTGGAGCCGGCGGACAGCCAGGAATGTAAGGATTATGTGAAACTGGCGTTTGAAATCAGCGAAAAATTTGATGCACCGGTGATTGTTAGACTTTCTACCAGGGTTTCACACTCTCAAAGTATTGTAAACGTAGGAGAAAAAGAAAACTATCAATTAAAGGAATACAAAAAGAACTTCGGTAAATATGTTATGATGCCGGCGATGGCAAGGCTGAGACATGTTGAAGTCGAGAAGAGAATGGCTCTTTTAAAGGACTATTCAGAAAACTCCGGGATCAATAAAATTGAGTGGGGGAGCAAGGATGTCGGAATTATAACCAGTGGTGTTGCATATCAATATGCAAGGGAGGCTTTCGGGGATGTTTCCTATCTTAAGCTGGGAATGGTTCACCCGCTGCCCGAAAAGCTTATTTCGGATTTTGCGAAAGAGGTTAAAAAGCTTTATATTATTGAAGAATTGGAACCGTTTATTGAGAATTTTGCAAAAGGGCTCGGTATAGAGGCCATTGGAAAAAGTGCACTTCCTGTTATGGGAGAATACAGCACCCAGCTTCTTAAGGAAAAAATTCTTGGAGAAAAAGTGGATATAGGCAGTGTGCTAAACGAAAACGTACCTGTAAGACCGCCGGTAATGTGCCCTGGATGTCCTCACCGCGGAATGTTCTATGTCATGCGGAAATTGAAACTGGTTGTCAGCGGAGATATTGGCTGCTATACTCTTGGAGCTTTGCCGCCTACCGAAGCCATGGATACCTGTGTATGTATGGGGGCAAGTGTGGGAATCGCACACGGTATGGAAAAAGCAAGAGGGAAGGAATTCGGTAAAAGGACGGTTGGCGTACTGGGGGATTCAACCTTTATCCATTCCGGTATTACAGGACTCATTGATATTGTGTACAATAAGGGAATCTCTACCATTCTTGTGTTGGACAACTCTATTACGGGGATGACAGGTCATCAGCACAACCCGACAACAGGATATACTATCAAGGGAGAACCTACAAAACAGGTTGACCTTGTAAAGCTGGCCAATGCAATCGGCATTGACCGTGTGAGGGTTGCGGATCCTTTTGATATAAAAGAATTTGAAAAGGTCGTGAAGGAAGAAATTAATACCGAAGAACCTTCACTGATTATATCTCAAAGACCTTGCGAGCTGCTAAAAAGTGTTAAATACGAGGGTACCCTTAAAATCAAGCAAGAGGCATGCAAGAATTGCAAGCTTTGTTTATCGGTAGGATGTCCTTCCTTAGTGGATCAGGGGGATACTGTCGAAATCAATGAAGCATTATGTGTAGGATGCGGGTTATGCACAAAGGTATGCAATTTCAATGCAATTGTAAAGGCTGGTGAAACAAATGGATAAATTAAATATTATGATTGTCGGAGTCGGTGGCCAAGGGACTTTGCTTGCAAGCAGGGTACTGGGAACGGTAGCCTTAAAGAAATCCTATGACGTTAAAGTATCTGAAGTTCATGGCATGGCACAGCGTGGAGGAAGTGTTGTTACTTACGTGAAATGGGGCGAAAAAGTGTTTTCCCCCATCATTGAAAAGGGCGAAGCAGATATTATACTGGCTTTTGAACAATTGGAAGCGATAAGGTGGCTTCAATATTTAAAGCCCGGCAGCGGAAAAATGATCGTAAGCAGCCAGAAAATCAACCCCATGCCTGTTATTACCGGTAAGGCAAAATATCCGGATAATATTATAGGGAAAATTAAAGAAGCATATGGAAATACCATATCCTTAGATGCTTTGGAAATTGCAAAAAGCTGCGGCAATATGAAAGCGATTAATATTGTACTTTTGGGTGTTTTGGCAAAATCCACCGGTATCGAAAAGGAAATATGGATTGAAAGTATAAAGGAAATAGTGCCTCAAAAAGTGTTGGATGTAAACTTACGCGCTTTTGAAGCAGGTTATAATGTATAACTAATATGGAGGCGGTGATACCGCCTTCTATTACTGCTTAGAAAAACCGAATGAACGATCATAAAGCCTATAGCAGCTTTTGTGTGGGGCGGAAGGATGCCGTAATCCCTAAAAGCCTTTCCCAGGGGGGGAAGAGGTGGGCTTAATATATGGAACACAGGAGTTAAATTAAAGGGGTGTTTTACCTTAATATGTTATAGATAACGAAGTGTAAACTTAGTAAAATTCGAGAGATGAAATACCTGGTTTACTTAGGTGTCAGAAATCGAAATTTTACTTTTACAGTTCGTTATCTATAATCTCCTGTTATTTAATCTATAAAATTAAGTTTAGGGAGGTTTAGAATGATGAAGTATTGGAATCCGACGTATGAATGTATGTCGAGGGAAGAAATGACCCGTGTTCAAACCGAGAGACTGGTTAATACGGTTAAAAAAATTTATTATAATGTACCTTTTTATAGGGATAAAATGCAAAAGAAGGGGATTGAGCCCGGAGATATAAAATCTCTGGAGGATTTAAAAAAGCTTCCCTTTACCTATAAACAGGATTTGAGAGATACTTATCCTTACGGGCTGTTTGCTACCCCCTTAAGTGAGATCGTAAGAATTCATGCATCTTCAGGTACGACCGGAAGGCAGACCGTAGTAGGTTATACCAGGAGAGATATCGATACATGGGCGGAAGTAATGGCAAGAACTTTGGCCTGTGCCGGTGCCAATAAGGAATCCTTTATACAGGTTGCATATGGTTATGGCCTTTTTACAGGCGGTTTAGGTGTTCATTACGGAGCTGAAAGGATCGGTGCTTCGGTAATACCTATTTCCGGAGGGAATACAAAAAGACAGCTTCAAATCATGAAGGATTTTGGAACGACCATTTTGGCTTGTACGCCTTCTTATGCCTTATATATGGCAGAAGAGATGGAAGAGGCTGGAATTAAAAAAGAAGAACTAAAGCTAAAAGCAGGCGTTTTTGGTGCAGAACCCTGGTCAGCCAATATGCGAAGTGAGATTGAAGAAAGATTAGGCATTCTTGCAATCGACATTTATGGATTGAGTGAAATCATCGGACCGGGTGTAGCCAGTGAATGTGAGTGCAAGTGCGGTTTGCATATTCCGGAAGATCACTTTATTCCTGAGATTATTGATCCTGAAACAGAAGAAGTATTACCGCCGGGATCAAAGGGTGAATTGGTATTTACGACTGTGACAAAAGAAGGACTTCCTTTGATTCGCTATAGAACAAGAGATATATCCTCGTTAAATTATGAAAAGTGCGTATGCGGAAGAACTGCTGTGCGGATGAGCAAGGTGACAGGCCGGAGCGACGATATGCTTATCATCCGCGGTGTAAATGTTTTCCCTTCACAGGTTGAAAGTGTGCTGCTTGAAATCGGAGAAACAGCGCCCCATTACCTGTTGATTGTAGATCGGGTGGATAACTTAGATAACCTTGAGGTTTGGGTGGAAATGACCCAAAATATGTTCTCTGATGAGGTAAAAAGGATTGAAGATCTGGAAAGAAAAATCAGACACCAAATTGAAAGTACGTTAGGAATCAATGCAAAAGTAAAGTTGGTTGAACCGAAAACCATAGAAAGAAGTGAAGGAAAGGCAAAAAGGGTTATAGATAAGAGAAAAATATAAGGAGGAGATTTACATGTTGGTCAAACAGATTTCTGTATTTCTGGAAAACAAGTCGGGCAGGTTGGCAGAGGTAACAAAGATATTAGGCGATAACGAAATCGACATTAGTGCTCTGTCCATTGCCGACACAACAGATTTCGGCATATTAAGGCTCATTGTAAACAAGCCCGAAAAGGCTGAAGCGGCCCTCAAGGAAAATGAGTTTACTGTAAGTTGTACCAGCGTAATTGCCATAGCTGTGCCTGATAAACCCGGTGGATTGGCTTCTGCTTTGAATATATTGGAGCGTGAGTCCATCGGAATTGAGTATATGTATGCTTTTATCGGAAAAACTACGGATGAAGCCCTTGTAATTTTAAGGGTTGAAGAACCGGAAAAAGCGGTAGATGTTATGACTAAAAATGATGTGAAGGTTTTATCCTCTGATGCTGTATATGACCTTTAATTGAGATGGGGTACAAAGCTGCTAATTATTAGCAGCTTTTTTTGTTGAGTCATTACCAAAAATGAATGCGTTTAATGTGCTGATGATTTAAAAAAATATTCAGACATATAAAAATGAGCTCCGTATAATTAAATGAAAGAACAAAACATAGGTAATGGTTTTTAAACCAAATGAAGGAGATGCATACTTATGGAAAGAAAATTGTATCGCTCGGATATAGACAAAAAAATTGCAGGTGTATGCGGTGGTTTTGGAGAGTACTTTGGTATTGACCCAACGATTGTAAGACTTTTATGGGTTCTATTCATACTACTGGGTGGAAGTGGTATTTTAGCCTATATTATTGCCGCCATTATAATACCGAGAAGATTTTAAAATAGAGGAAAAATCGTTAAGCTTACTTAAGGGAAGTAAGGAAGGGAGAGATATTTATGGAAAAAAGATTATATTTGTCTGAACACGATAGGAAAATCGCAGGTGTATGCGGCGGGATTGGTGAATATTTTAATATTGACCCTACATTAATAAGAATTGCATGGATCATTTTTATACTCATGGGAGGAAGCGGCTTTATTGCATATCTTATTGCATGGTTTGTGATTCCAAGCAGAATACACGGGTACAAGCACAGTTAATAACACAAAATACAAGTTGATATAAGTTAAACATTTGTTAACAATATGGATAGCGCATAAACTGGAAAACATCATATTATATTCATAGAAAATCGAATGAAATTTACATTGCTAGCCTATTGCATAAGTTTCAACCATGGATGATAGTAAATGAACCCCCTCCCAAAGGTTTACCTCACATCACAATTCTATTTGAAATGGAATGAAGCAGCTGCGTTATCTATATTTTAAATATAATACCCTCTATGTATTGTCATAGGGGGTATATTTTTTGGGGTTAAAGGTACATGCGATTATAGGATGGTTGACGGTATTTATTAGATGGATATGGTGCAAAATGGATGCAGATAAAAAAGTTAACATTCCATCAAAAAAATGATATAATAATCATGGTTATTTTTAAATTAACTTTAAAAACTAGATGTTTTTTAGTGTTCATTTAAAGGATGAAAGTAGGTTAAAAAATGTCGGAAATTGAAATTTTGTTATTTTGGGTGATTGTGTTAGGGACCTTTATTTTATATGCAGGAATGGTTTTTCTTAAATTGAAGATTAAGAGGAAGATAACATTAACTTTAAGCATGCCTTTACTCTTTTCAATGGTCTCTACATTGAGTTTGTGGTCCAATTATCAATCATCCCTTTTACCAAAGGATGGAATAGGGATCAACAACAAATTGTCCTATGCAATCATTGGTGAAGATGGCTGGAGTGTTAATTTGTTTGAAGAATGCTATCAAAGATCTCTGGAAATTACGGTTATTGGGTTTTGTATATTTTTAATTGCTGTTATTTTTGAGAGTTTTTTAAAAAACGGCGGTCTTCGTGGTGAAGATGCTTAAAAGCATGAAACCTAATGATTGATATGGATAAGCTAAGCTGAAAAATTTAAGAGAAATGTAAAAATGCCCTCACCGGAAGGAGGGCATTTTTACATTTATACTTTTCCCAAGATATACTTAAAGATAAAGAATTTAAAGCGGCCAAGCCGTTCCTTGGTAGAAGCTAAAAGGGTCTTCATGAAATCACACAGAACCTTTTTGTTTTCAGGTGATATTTCAATCGTACTGTACCTGGCTGTTGAAAAAATGGTTGTAACTTCCTTAAACTTTACAGGACTAAAGATCAAACACGAATCGATTCTTTCTGCATACTGGCTGGGGGTTTCACCCGGATTAATTCCATAGCCGGTAAGAGAAAGGAGCTTGGTGTAGTATTTAAATAACAGCAATACACTCCTTCTTGGTTCGGCCCTCTTTAGCTTCCGGATACGGACCCGGTGTTTCATTGCGTTAAAGAGCATCATAAAGATAAGAAGGATAACAAGTACAATGGAAGCAGTCACAGCAATTTGAGGAATATATGTTTTCTTTTTATTGTCTGTTTCCTTTTTACTATCACCACCAGGCGTTACAGGATCTACGTCAATGCTTATTGCGCCTTCACCCTTTAATCTGCGTAGATACTCTGCTGTTGCTGCGTCTGTCCCTTGATTAGAGAAACGGCCTACAATATTGGTATTGTTATAAAAATTAGAGCCAAAGGGAGAGGTAGGCTCGAAAGGAACCCAGCCAAAACCCTCAAAATACACCTCAACCCATGCGTGGGCCTGCTGGTTGGTTACTTCAAAGAGGTTTCCGTTTTTGGTCTTTCCAGGAAGGACATAGCCTTCTACGTATCTGGCTGGGATCCCTACACTTCGTGCAAGGACTGTCATAGCCGTTGCATAATAAACACAATAGCCTTCCTTGCCGTCAAATAGGAAATGATCTACGAAATCCTGTCCACGGGGACGGGAGGGTGGATTTAAAGTATAAGGGAAATTGTCAGAAAGATATTTTTCTATTGCCCTTGCCTTGTCATAATTATTGTCAAAGGGGTCGGTGATCACGTGAGCCATATCTTTCACCCGGGTTGGAAGGTTATCCGGCAGTTGGAGGTATTTTTGGTATACACCTTCAGCATAGGTGATTAAATTGTTTTTTGCGGGTTCTTGGAAAGACTCTCCCCCTAAATAGGCGGTCAATATATTTGTTATCTGATTTTCCACTTCAAGAGGGGTAAGGGAATTTAGAAACAACATGGTAGCTGTTCCGTTTGGGTCAGCAACCATTAATTTAGGAGTGCTGTAGATATCTATGATCTCAAAAAAGAAACCGCCAACAGAAATCTGGTTGTAAACCCCTAAATTCGCATTGGACACCAACTGCTGTGATATGGGCTTTGCTTGATTCCTTACATTTTCATAAAAATCCTTTTGTGCATTTTTATAAAGGCCCCTGTAGCTTTTTCTAAGCATTTCCTTGAAATCTTCATTGTCATAATCAACATTTGCAACAGAGACTTTGTAGCTAACCCCCTTTTTGAGCTGGTCCTTGGTAGTGAAAATGCCCCTTTCATCGTAGTAAACCGTTGGTTTGGGTGTCGATGAAAAATGAATTGAACTGGCCCTTAAAGGAACAAACAGGGACTTTAGTTTTATATTTTCGTAAGTAACTTCTATTTCATCATTATGTGTAAAACTATTGTACGGAGTAAAACTTGTATTTAAATACCTGGGGCCAACAATGCTTTCGTAATAATCCCGGTAAACATTTTCCGATGAGGAAATATCAGAATAGGATGTACGGAGATTAGAAGGTAAAGGGGTGGCCTTAGTATCGGGTGAAACCCAAGCCGAACCTGTGTAAATTTCCTTGGAGGTACCCTTTAAATAGATGATCCTTGGTGAATATACCTTTAACACAAGGGTCTTATCCAACCGGACCCGGCCGCCGAGTTTAGTGTCTCCTTCTCCAAAACCTGATGAAGAAAGAGAAAAGAAATCAAATACATTATAGTTTTTCTTAGGGTAAAACAAATTATTGACATACCGCACCTTAGTATCCAGCCATTTCCATTGAATAGGCTTGGAACGGGCAGGAATCATAAAGGAAACCAATAAAACGGTTAAACATAAGGGGATGGCCCACAATGCAAATTTATAAGGAGAAATATAGTCATTGTATTCCTTGGAGGCATTTTTAAAATAGATGTGCAAAAGGTAGTAGATCAAGGCCAGGAATAGGAAGGAATAAAATGCAGGATAGCTGACAATGTACTTTAAAATGACCTGTGATGAGAAGATTGCCACTCCCGATAGAGCGATCACCAAAAAGCTATACTTTTTTACGGTAAAATAGTATACAAGTAAGGTAATCCCAAAGGACATCAATGACATCATGAGGATTTCATAAATTAAAGTAAGAGAGGCTCTTTTATTGACAAAATTTTGTACCCATAGGGTGAATTCATTAAAAATGTCCAGGTACAAAGACCACTGTGCGTTATAAAATGAGTAAGCTATAAATGCAATAAGAGCAAGTGCCAAAATAGAGCCGCTTACAATCAGTGTACGTTTGTTGAAGAAAATGATTGAAATCAGTACAAAAGATAATAAAACAGATAGTGCTAGGTCGGTATGGGTATAAGTATGCTTGAATGTAGACCACAACGAAGCAGCTAGGGCATACACAAAAGTAAAACTCATCAAAAGAGACAGTATATACTTGTAAACGGTATTAAATATTTTTGTTGGCTGCATATTGACTGTAAACCCTCTTTCCTTTAGCGTTCCAAAACGTGTTTAATATCATCGCTGATGTTGATTTTATAGGTATCTACACCGATTTCAGGAAGATAGGATAAAATATTGTCGGCTTCGGTATCATTAACCCCCGTCACTTCCTCCGGCGAAACATATACAAAAGATATTTCATATCCCGAGAACTTGGTTTTATAGATTTCACTGTACAATTCATAACTGATATTCGAAGTCAGAATTAAAATGTTTGTCTTCTTGAAAAAGTCTTTCAAATAGACATTCAGAAGGTCCTTAACATCAATTTTTTCAATAAACATGATCTTTGAAAGCGTTTTATATATGTCGTCAAAGCACAAGGGGTTTTTTGCTTCAATGTCAACAATCTGATCCTTATAATATACAAGATGAATTGGAATCCAATTGGAAAGGCAGTAATAAATGATTGCAACAGCGGATTCTATGAGTTTATCTTCAATAATGGTATTTTCCTCAACCGTAAAGGGATTCTTTTTTAAATCGAGAAGAATAACCGTACTGGTTTCGGTAGAACCTTCATGGTTTTTAACCAAAAAATCATTCATTTTTGCACTGAGTTTCCAATGAATTTTCTTTAATGAATCTCCGTACGTATACTTTCTTATATCCGATATCATGGTTGTATCCTCAAACCTTCCGTTGGTAATGGATTGGGTTTCAGAGGAGAAATTGGTTTGCAGCTTAAAACGGTCCAGATAAATAATTCTCGGATAAACGGTAACATACTTTGTTTCGTTTAAATTATATTTTAATTTGAAAATGCCAAGGAAATCGTCAATTTCAAAGGACTTCACCCCGATTTCATAAGATCCCCGGTATTTGCACTCAAGTTCCAGTGAATAGTTTTTCTCTTTCAAAGGCGCCAGAGAGAAGCTTTTTGACTGGAATTGCTTTTTAAAAAGTGTTTCCGATCCAAAAAAGGTTACCTTAATATATGGGTAAAGAAGAAAATCCTCATTATGCACGCTGAAAATAAAGTTAACCTTATCTCCCTTCATAACGAATTTTTTGTCAATATCCTGAAGATACTTGAATCGGAGCAGGATAACAAGGGTATATAAAAATGATATCATGGCAAGGGAGACTACCGTATAAAAAAACATATACGGAATTTTTCCCCCGTAAAAATATATAAAGATTACCGATAAACCAAGTAGTAAAAAATATAAAATTCTATTCCTTTTCATTGAAATCCACCACTGGTACATTTACTTTATTCAATATTGTCTGCATAATATCTTCTGAGGTTATCTTTTTAAGCTTCGCTTCCTGTTTTAAAACAAGACGGTGAGAGAGAACAGGGATCGCCATTTTTTTTACGTCTTCAGGCAAGACATAGCTCCGCTCATTATAGAAAGCCCATGCCTGAGATGCTCTGAAAAGGGATAAAGAGCCTCTTGGACTGGCCCCAAGCAGTACATCCGGATGCTTTCTAGTTTGTCCAACAATATCCACAATGAAATGGTTAATACTCTGATCTACATGAATATTTCGTATTTCCTTTTGAATAGAAACGATATCTTGATTGTCTGCTGCAGGTTTTAATGCTTCCATGGGACTACCCTGTTGAAATTTGGAAAGTATGTACCCTTCTTCGCCCGCAGTGGGATACCCAAGGGTAATTTTCATGAAAAACCGGTCCAACTGAGCCTCCGGAAGAGGAAAGGTGCCCAGGTACTCTACAGGGTTCTGGGTTGCAAGGACCATAAAGGGTTTTGGAAGTTTATAGGTTGTGCCGTCAACGGTGACCTGACTTTCTTCCATTACTTCCAAAAGACTTGCCTGGGTTTTGGGAGAAGTCCGGTTGATTTCATCTGCTAAAACCAGGTGGCTCATGATACTGCCCGGGCGGTATTCAAATTCACCGTTTTTTTGGTTATACATTGAAAAACCGGTAATATCCGAAGGCAGAATATCCGGTGTAAATTGTATTCTTTTAAAAGAGGCATTGATGGATTTTGCCAGTGAGGATACTAGGCTTGTTTTTCCTACCCCGGGAACATCCTCTATGAGAACATGACCATCACAAATCAGTGACATGAGAGTCAATTCAATTGCGCTTTTTTTTCCGATGATGACATTTTCAACATTCTTTACGATATTTCTAAGTAAGCCTACAGAATCACCCATATCTTTCTTCCCTTCACATTATGTTTAATTTAATATATTTTATAACGTTTTTTCCCAGTTGTACACTGTGAATAATAGTCTATAATGTTATTACTTGCTTTTTAATTATTTTACCTTGGAAGGTAAGCTGTCAAAGCATTGAATGCCGGACCCATACGTAAAAAATATTGTAAGGCAGTGATCACTTTACATTTACATTTTACAATGTTTCATAGGAATTGATAAGATGAAAACGGTCATAAATTAGTATGACTTTTGTCATAAAAACTATGACCGTTCTATATTGATCACGATAAAGACTTACCGTCGAATATGCTTGCAAAAATCAGAGTTTTAATGTTTTGATTACATCAATCAATGAATTGCCCGATTTAATGAGCAGTTCCCTTTCGTTATCATTAATCTCAACGTCAATAACTCTATCAATCCCGCTGCTGTTTACAATAGTGGGGAGGCTGAGGCAAACGTCATGGAGCCCGTATTGTCCGTCTAAGAGGCTTGAGACTGTTAAGATGGAATTTTCGTCTCTCACGATGGCTTCAACAATCCTTTTTACAGCCAAAGCAACTGCATAGTAGGTTGCCCCTTTTCTTTGTATAATTTCGTAGGCAGCGTTTTTTACATCCAGATAAATATTTTGCCTTGACAAGCTGTCTTCACACCGGTGACAATCCTCACAATACTTATCCATCGGAATTCCTGCAATATTTGCATAACTCCAAACAGGAACTTCGGTGTCGCCATGTTCTCCGATAATATAAGCGTGGACGTTTCTGCTGTCAATCCCTACATGATCGCCTAAAAGATACCGGAAACGGGCTGTATCCAAAACGGTGCCCGAGCCAATGACCTTGTTTTTAGGGAAGCCGGATATTTTATAGGTCACATAGGTTAAGATATCAACAGGGTTGGTGACTACAAGTAAAATACAATCGCGATTGTATTTTACAACTTCCTCTATAATTCCTTTAAAAATGGCTGTATTTTTTTGCACCAAATCGATTCTGGTTTCACCAGGCTTTTGGTTTGCACCGGCAGTAATGATGATGATATCCGAATCCTTGGAGTCACTGTAATCACCGGCATACACTTTAACCGGCCGAAGAAAAGGCATTCCATGATTTAAGTCCATGACTTCACCTTCGGCTTTTGATTTATTTATATCGATTAATACAAGTTCAGATATTAAACCGCTTGTTAAGAGTGTGTAGGCAGTGGTTGATCCAACAAAGCCAGCTCCGACAACCGTAATTTTTTTGATTGATTTTCCTGGCATAGAATATCCCTCCTTTAAATGAATGAACATTATTATATTATACCTCAAAATGATTTTTTCCAACAATTTTTTATGATTGTTTTGTTACGATAGGGAAAGGGTATAATTATTCGGATAGGAATTATTTATTAACATGCACTAAAATAGGTTTGGTTATGACGCAAAGAAGGAAGAAACGCAAAGTATTTTTCATTATTTAATGTTTGTATAATTTATAACCATCAAGGCAGAGTTGATTATTTAATTGCTATGCTGTTATAATAAAAAAGGAAATTATGGTGTGTTCTTAAAATTCTAGGAATACGATAATGGACTGACATATTGGTTTCGTACGAGCATGATCTACAGATATAGATAATAAAAATAACCAAAGGTTGTGTTGGTTATTTCCATTAGGCGAAAATGGTGATTAGGAGTAGTTCGAAAGCTTATAAATTATGCTTCGATTTGATATCCGTATTGATTAAGATTGGGAGATGAATTATGAACGCAGAAATTTTAGCTGTAGGGACAGAACTGTTAATGGGGCAAATTGCAAATACCAATGCCCAGTATATATCGGCCAGGTTATCCGAGGTTGGGGTGAATGTATTCTATCACAGTGTGGTAGGGGATAATTCCAGGAGGCTTAAGGAATGCCTGAATATTGCTTTGGAGCGGTCTGATGTGATTATAATGACAGGAGGACTGGGACCTACCCGTGATGATCTTACAAAGGAAACAGTAAGTGAAATTTTTAATAGAAAACTTGAACTCCATAAAGAGAGCCTACAGAAAATTGAGGGCTTTTTTGAGAGGCTCAACAGGCCGATGACCGAGAATAATATAAAACAGGCCTATTTTCCCCAAGATGCCATCATTATAGAGAACGCGAAAGGAACAGCCCCCGGCTGTATTATAGAAGACAAAAACAAAGTTGTTGTAATGCTTCCAGGGCCTCCTTCCGAAATGAAGCCCATGTTTGAAGACACACTCATGCCTTATTTTAAAGAAAAATCCAAATATAGAATTGTTTCGAAATACTTAAGAATATTTGGGGTAGGTGAGTCGGCGCTGGAGGAAAAAATTATGGATCTTATTGAAGGACAAACAAATCCTACCATAGCGCCCTACGCAAAGGAAGGAGAGGTCACACTCCGGATTACTGCCAAATGTGAAAAATATGAAAGTCCCGATGAAATGATGCAGCCTGTAATTGCCGAAATTAAAAAACGGATAGGGCACGCTGTCTATTCGGTAGAAGATAAAAATCTGGAAGAAGTTGTTGGAGAACTGCTGATCTCCCGGAATATAACTATTTCACTTGCAGAATCTTGTACTGGAGGGCTTTTATCCAATAAGCTTACTGGAATACCCGGGATTTCAAAAGTGTTTAACAGAGCAGTGATCTCATACAGTAATGAATCTAAAATTGAAAATTTAGGTGTCAAACCTGAAACAATAAATAAGTACGGTGCAGTGAGTAAGGAAACTGCAGAGGAAATGGCACTGGGGATTAGAAATGCTTCGAAAACCGATATTGGATTATCCATTACAGGGATTGCAGGTCCTGGCGGGGGAAGTGAAGAGAAGCCTGTCGGGTTGGTTTATCTCGCAATTTCACACAGTGAAGGAACGGAATGCAAGGAAATAAAGGTATGGGGGGACCGGAACAGGGTTCGGAATGTAACGTGTCTCTACGCTTTGGATATGATTCGGCTTCACATTTTAAAGGGAAGCTATTAATAGTTTGTCCGATAAGCCTGGGGGATTAAAAATTGGAAGAAATACAAAAGAAAAAAATTGCCGGGACTGCTTTGATTGTTATGTCCTCTATTGTGGTAAGCAGGTTTACTGGTTTTTTTAGAGAAATGTTGATTCCCAATATGCTGGGGGTTAACCAGGTTGCGGATGCTTACAATATGGCATTTCGAATTACCGGCTTGATGTATGACTTGCTTGTGGGAGGGGCTATAGCAGCCGCTCTGATACCCATATTAACGGGATATATGGCAAAGGACCGGGAGGAAGAAGGCTGGAAGGCAGTTGGTACGTTTATCAATATTGTAATGCTTGCCATGGTGCTTGTTTCTTTCCTGGGCATATTATTTGCACCCCAACTGGTGAGGGTATTTGCTTTAGGATTTGGAGGGGAAGCAACCGGCCTTACGGTAGAGCTTACAAGGATTCTTTTTCCCTCTGTAGCCTTTTTAATGCTTGCTGGGGTTGCAAATGGTGTGTTGAATTCATATCAAAGGTTTGCAGCGGCCGCATATGGACCTTCTATTTATAACATAGGAAGTGCTCTCAGTATTTTATTATTTTACCGGTATGGTGTGCAAAGTATTGCCTATGGAGTCCTTTGCAGCGCAATCATATATTTTCTGTTTCAGCTGACATTTGCCTTCAAAAACCTAAAGTTCTATAAATTCCGTTTTTATCTTAGCCACGAGGGATTTCAAAAATTATTTAAACTTGCGATCCCCGCCCTTGTTTCATCGGCTGTGGTTCAGTTAAATGCCATTATATCTCTACGTTTTGCAACATTATTCAGCGTAGGAAGTGTTACTATCCTCCAAATGTGTGACAGGATTTGGCAGACACCCTACGGTATTTTTGCACAGGGAATCGGCATTGCGCTGCTTCCTACCTTATCAGCAAAGCTGGCAGCCGGAGAAGTGGACAATTTCAAATATATTCTTATCAATGGGCTAAAAACAGTCTTATTCCTATCCATTCCTTCAGCGGTGGGATTTATTATTTTGCGCCAGCCTATTATGAATATTTTAAAGTTTACCCACCGGTTTGATCATGAGGCGGTAGCAATGGCAGGAACCGTTCTTGCTTTTTTCTCTATTGCGCTTCTCTCCCAATCCATGGTTACTGTTTTGAACCGGGCATTTTATGCAAACAATAACGCAAATACGCCGCTTATGATTGGAATTTTTACGATTGTTGCCAACACCATCCTAAGCTATCTGTTTTACAAGTATACGCCGCTGGGGGTAGGCGGAATGGCTCTTGCCTATTCAATCACAAGTTTTGTCAATGCAGTGCTGCTGCTTTCAATTTTAAACCGCAGCATGAAGGGGATTTATTTAAAAAAACTGGGTGTTTTTACCCTTAAAGTTTTACCCGCATCCCTCCTCATGGGAGGAATCCTTTATTTATTAAATGCTTTCCTGCCTTACCAGCAAAGTCCCAAGACTGTGCAGGTCCTATATCTTGTGGTACAAATTGCATGTGGTGCCGGAATTTATTTCGGAATTGTACTCCTTATGCGGGTAGAGGAGGCTTTATACATGTATAGAGCGGCTATAGCAAAGGTGGGGGCTTTACGTAAGAGAAGTAAATAAATTGAAGAAAAACATTGACTTATGTATCGTTATTATTATATAATAAACAAGAACAGATGTTCGGTATCTTGTGCGTATTTATAGAAATAACGATAAGTCTAAGTAAAGTTTGTGCGCCGTAAAAGTGTTCAATATGTTCCGTTAAGTCCTTATCGTGTTCTATAGACTATGGATTCAGCCAATGGGTTTAAATATATTTGGTTAAGGAGGATTTAGTAATGTTGGAAAAAAAGAAGGCACTGGAGATGGCTTTAGGCCAAATTGAGAAGCAGTTTGGTAAAGGTGCAATTATGAAGCTCGGCGAAGGAACACATATGAATGTGGAGACCATTCCGACAGGAGCGCTTGGACTTGATATCGCATTGGGGGTTGGAGGCGTTCCCAGAGGTAGGATTGTTGAGATATATGGACCGGAATCATCCGGTAAGACAACGGTAGCGCTGCATGTCATCGCTGAAGCGCAGAAAGCAGGGGGAGAAGCCGCATTTATTGATGCGGAGCATGCGTTGGATCCTGTGTATGCAAAAAAGCTGGGTGTTGATATTGATAATTTGATTGTTGCCCAACCGGATACGGGAGAGCAGGCACTGGAGATTGCAGAGGCGCTGGTTCGCAGTGGAGCAATTGACATTATTGTTATTGACTCGGTTGCTGCATTGGTTCCAAAAGCTGAAATTGACGGGGAGATGGGAGATGCCCATGTAGGGCTCCAGGCAAGGTTGATGTCACAGGCACTGCGTAAGTTGGCAGGCGTTATTAATAAATCCAAAACAACCGCAGTTTTTATCAACCAGCTTAGGGAAAAGGTGGGCATTATGTTCGGGAACCCTGAAACAACCCCTGGCGGAAGAGCATTGAAGTTCTATGCTTCTGTGAGGCTGGATGTTAGAAAGATCGAGACCATTAAGCAGGGAAATGAGATGATTGGAAACAGAACCAAGGTAAAGGTTGTAAAAAATAAAGTGGCACCTCCTTTTAAAGAAGCAGAGTTTGACATTATTTACGGACAAGGTATTTCAAAGGAAGGTAATATTTTGGATGTGGCTGTCAATATGGAAATTGTGAATAAGAGTGGCGCCTGGTTTTCCTATAACGGCCAAAGAATTGGCCAGGGCAGGGAAAATGCCAAAACGTTTTTGAGAGAAAATCCCAATCTTTTATCCGAGATTGAAAAGAAAATCAGAGAAAGCTTAAAAACCACTGATATTGTTAAGGAAATAAACGTCAGTGCTGCTCCGGATGAAGATGATTTAGAACTTGAAGGCTAAAATTTATCAAGGGGATTTCATATTGATGTCCCCTTAATCATTTTTGGGTTATAAGGTGATTGAATGATTATTACCTCCGTTGAAAGGAATAAAAGAAATAAGGATACTCTTTTGGTTTATATAGACGGAAGCTTTGCTTTTTCTATCCGGGAGGAAGATTATATTGCCTTAAATTTGTATGCTGAACGTGAGATAACGAAGGATGAAATTGAGAGAGTTAAAAACGAAATAAACTTAAGAGCTGCAAAGTCGACAGCAGTCAAATTTTTAAGCTTAAAAACCAGATGTGAGAAGGAAGTAAGAGACAAGCTGGAATCCGAAGGGTTTGATTTGGATACAATCGACGGAGCACTTTCATATCTTATATCTATTGGCTATATTAATGATAAAGTTTATGCACAAAAATATATAAGTGACCGGTATAAGTTAAAGCCCAAATCGAAGAAATTATTAAAGGCAGAGCTCATCCATAAAGGGATTGATGAAAAAATCGCTCAGGAAATCTTAAGTGAGTCTGAAATGGATGAAGAAGAGGTAGCCCTCAATGTGCTTAAAAAGAAGTTTGGGAAATATGATTTAAATGATGAAAAGATATTTAAAAAGGCATATGCTTTTTTACTCCACAGGGGGTTTCATTACGAACTGATTTATAATGTAATCAATAAGATAAGGAATGGATGACTGATACTCACGGGTCATCCATTTCTTATATCATAATCTGCATTGAATGCGATAAAGATTTTATATCGCGCTTCATTTCCTAGATTTAATATCGTGAAAATTCAATTTAACCATGCAAAATCATCTTCACGGTCTAATTAGCCCAGCCTGGACTTGAATTCACTAACCAGTTGTGGCACTACTTCCAGAACATCGCCTACAATTCCAAAGGTTGCGACCTTAAAAATCGGGGCGTCCGGATTTTTGTTGATTGCAATAATGGTGTCAGAGGAGGACATTCCTGCCAGATGTTGAATTGCACCTGAAATTCCACAGGCAAAATAGACTTTGGGACCTACTGTTTTTCCGGTTTGGCCTACCTGATGGCTGTATTCGATCCAGCCTGCGTCTACAACAGCTCGTGACGCACCAACCGCGCCGCCTAAAACAACTGCAAGTTCTTCAATTACTTTTAAATTTTTTGGATCTCCAATTCCCCTGCCTGCAGATACAATAATGTCTGCCTCAGTAAGATTCACCATTTCACACACGCTGGAAACTACCTGGGAAACTTTCACCTTAACCTCTTGGGGTATGACTACCTCCGGCCGTAAAATTTCACCCATTCTTGTGGGATCCGCAGGCAGTGCTTTCATTACCTTGGGCCTTACGGTAGACATTTGCGGCCGGTGATTGGGACAAATGATGGTTGCCATTAGATTACCACCGAACGCAGGACGGGTCTGAAGCAGGATTTTTCTTTCCGGATCAATTTCAAGTCCGGTACAGTCTGCTGTAAGTCCGGTATTGATTCTGGAGGATACCCTGGGTGCCAGGGAACGCCCATAGGTTGTAGCTCCCATTAAGACAATCTCCGGTTTGTATTTTTGGATCAGTTGGACAAATATATCTGTATAGGATTCATCGTTAAAGATTTTTAAAGATGGGTGATCAACCATGAATACATTATCTGCACCATGGGATATGAGGGTATTGGCAATAGGCTCTACATTTTCTCCCAGGAGAACTGCAGATAAGGGAACTTTAAGCTGCTCCGAAAGCTTTCTCCCTTCTCCAAGGAGCTCCAAAGATACACTTGCTGCAGTGCCGCATTTTACTTCACCGAACACCCAAACCCCTTTGTATGAAGATAAGTCATCCATTGTTATAGTTTCTTCCTTTTGAAAGTCAATGGCACTTAGTTTGCAGGAAGAGACACATGCCCCACAGAGTGTACATTTTTCGTCAATGACAGCCTTTTTATCTTCAACTTTGATTGCACCGAATGGGCATGCACCGATACAAAGTTTACAGCCAACACATTTTTCAACTACGATTTTTATATTCGCCATGATTTTGCTCCCCCCGTATTATTTACACGTCATAAACTGCATGGACAGCAGCTTATCTGCTAATTTTTTAGCCTGTTCTGAAGGTGTACCGTCAATCATTTCACTTGCTATATCATGAACAGGAACAAAAGTCTTGACAACTTGAGTAGGGGAGCCTTTTAAACCGCATAAAGACTTGTCTGCGCCAATATCATCTGCTGTCCATACTGTAACAGTGGCTTTTTTTGCCCGCATCATACCCTTGATGGAAGGGAGTCGGGGCTCATTGATTTCTTTAACAACAGTAATGACTGCAGGAAGCGGCATTTCAATCACTTCATATCCGTCTTCCGTCAACCTTTGACAGCGGATATATCCCTCTCGAATTTCTTCAATTTTTCGGACATAAGTAGTATGAGGAAGTCCAAGCTTCTCTGCGAGACTTGGGCCTACCTGGGCGGTATCTCCGTCGGTTGCTTGTTTTCCGCATATGAT
This sequence comes from Clostridia bacterium, assembly GCA_026418275.1. Lineage (GTDB taxonomy): Bacteria > Bacillota > Clostridia > Acetivibrionales > DSM-2933 > SKW182. Next base: position 18,613 of record JAOABQ010000098.1, on the reverse strand, counting down.
GAGGTCATAGTTTGCGATCTTTCTTACACCCATAGAAAGGGCGTATGATGTTGCCAGAGAATCGGCACCTGCAAAAGCCCGGTCGCTTAATAGAATGGCATCCTCCACGCCAAGCCCGATGGTTTCCTTTAAAAGGTCTGCAACGGAAGGGATTCCCATACTCAGCACCGTAACTTTTCCACCCATCCGGTCCTTAATTCGCAGTCCCTCCTCAATGGCATAGGTATCAAAAGGATTGATGGATGCTTCCACACCCTCACGGATAATAGTATTGGTTTCTTTATTGATTTTTACTTCATTGGTAGCTGGAACCTGTTTAACACATACGATTATATTCACATTGATCACACCCCGGAAAAGTTTGATTAAATTACGGCTTCAATCTTTCCATCGAAGCCGTAATACATAATAGTTTTATTTAAAGCAATGCATAAGGGAACCAAAAATAATCGATTTGGTCGAACCTATACCCTTAGCAAATGACGGATAAGAATTGTACTAAGTGAATTACTTTTTACTGGACAATTCTTTAATAAGCTCTAGTGCAATAACATTTCGTTGAATTTGGTTGGTACCTTCGTAGATTTGTGTAATTTTTGCATCCCGCATCATTTTTTCAACCGGGTATTCCTTCATATATCCATAACCGCCTAAAATCTGAACCGCATCGGTTGTTACTTTCATTGCAGTATCGGATGCCATAACCTTTGCCATGGCAGACTCTTTGGATATGTTTTTAGCCCCGCTGTCAATATGCCTGCAGGTCTGATAGACAAGACACCTGGATGCTTCAATTTGTAGTGCCATATCCGCCAGCATATGTTGAACTGCTTGAAAGGAAGAGATGGGCTGCCCGAATTGAACCCTTTCCTTGGAATATTTCACCGCTGCATCAAAGGCACCCTGTGCAATTCCAAGTGCCTGTGCCGCAACCCCCGGCCTTGTTCTATCCAGTGTCTTCATCGCAACCAGAAAGCCCATGCCTTCTTTTGAAATTAGATTTTCTTTAGGGATTCTGCAGTTTTCAAAAACCAGCTCTCTTGTACAGGAGGCACGTATTCCCATCTTATTCTCCTTTTTCCCAAAGGAGAAACCGGGTGTCCCTTTTTCAACAATAAAGGCTGAAAAACCGCGTGCGCCCTTGGATCTGTTGGTACATGCGATTACAGTATAGATTTGGGCTTCCCCGCCATTGGTAATCCACTGTTTGGTGCCGTTTAAAACATATTCGTCACACTCCAGTACCGCAGTAGTTCCAATACCTGCCGCATCACTACCTGCATTTGCTTCAGTTAAACCGAAGGCGGCAAGCTTTTTACCCGAAGCGATATCCGGAAGATATTTGCGTTTTTGTTCGTCAGATCCAAAAAGGATAATAGGGAAGGTTCCAAGGCCTGTACCGGCAAATGCCAGGGAAATACCACCGCATCCTCTGCTGAGTTCCTCTACCACAAGGGCCATTTCAAGAATTCCACCGCCAAGCCCTCCGTACTCCTCGTCAATATACACGCCGCAAAGATCTGAGTCAGCAAGGATTTTTACAATGTCATGAGGAAATGTTCCTTCTTCATCATACTGGATTGCGACAGGGGCAATTTTTTCGTCCGCGATTTTTGCAGCCAGATCCTTGATCATAAGCTGTTCTTCCGTTAAGAAATAGTCCATGTTTACACGCTCCTTAGAATTAATGTACTTTATTAAAGGTAAAAACATATAAATGTATATAGAAGAAACCGATTATATCAATGAGTGATAAAATATGGTATTTGTTTTCCATAAAAAGTATATTATAGAATGATTTCTATTGCAAGAATTTCCTTAAAACATAATTCGTGGTTTAAAATATAAATTTTTAGAAAATTTTTTATAAAATTAAGAAGGATTTTTTAATTCAATACAGAAATAAAAATACATAAAATTAATATTCTTGATTGTAAAAAAAGAGGGGATAATGGAGAAAAATGCAAAATTTTTTAGATTCCTATTCTCTTTGAACAGGAAAAGTGTTATAATTATCAATATAGCGAAAAAATTTACATAATATTACAAGTTGTTTCAATTGTGTATGATAAAAACATTTTACCATGCATAAAAAATTCTCTAATGAATGGGTAAAAAAAGAAATCTTGAAAATATATACTTGATATTTACCGTATTTTATGTAAAAATGTTATTAAGGATTTGAGGTTAGCGTTTATAAAGACTGAGATGTAATAAAATTAAATACGTTAACATATATTATAATAGGTTGCTCATACATAGTACTCTGTAGTATTCATTAATAGCAGATTTCATAGAATAGATAATGATCTGTTTCGTCTGATTTAAGAATATTTTTTAATTCTTTGTATTTAGTCTTAAATGAATATCCAAATAGAATTGTAGTAGTATATAAAAGATTATATAAAAATTATTATTTGTTTTGTATGGTAGGGGATTCAATTTAATTTGCTCAAAAAACATAAAAGATATATTTATCTTTATGATTTTGGCTATTAAGGAAAATATTCCCTAATTAGCCTTTTTTCATAGTCAAGGGGGTAAAAAAATGGTAGATGTAGACAAAGCAGGTATTGAAGAACTATTGTTGGAAGCGGGGCTAATCAGTATCAGTCAGCTAAAAAAAGCTTGGGATATTCAGCGGAGTTCGAATAAGCCCATGGAAGAAGTGTTGACCGATCTTGGGCTTGTAACCCCGAAAGACATCGCAATTTTCTCAGCAAAAAAATTGGATATTGAATACGTAGACCTTAATGAGTATGAAATTCAGGACGAGAGTGTACAGAAGTTAATTACGGAAAATATTGCTCAGCGTTATATTCTCATTCCCCTTGAAAGGAATGATGATGTTCTTACTGTTGCAATGAAAGACCCGGCAGATATTTTTGCATTGGATGATTTGCGTTTGGCTACTTCACTTGAAATTAAACCTGTATTGGCTGATCCTGAATTAATCCAGGAAGCAATTAAAAAGGCTTATGCAAAACCCGAACCGGTAAAAGCTTTCATTGAACCCGAGGTTGAAGAAGTTGAAAAGGAAGAAATACCGGAGCCTGTAGAAGAGTTTGTAAGAAATGAATTGCCCAAAGCTCCTGAAATTAATAAGACAGCAAAAAATGTATCTAACTCAGGTTTGTCGGATGAAGATGCCGAGAGTAAATCACTTATCTTTAAAGACCGGATCGGTAAACAAATGGTTAAGTCCGGCGTAATAACCGGTGACCAGCTGGATGCGGCATTGGACATACAGACAAGGACTGGAGCAAGATTAGGTGAGATCCTTGTACAGGAAGGCTTTATCACCAAAAGAGTATTATATGGATTTTTGGAAAAACAACTGGGTATCCCACATATAGACCTTGATGGAATGGAAGTTCCTGAAGAGGTTGTAAGAATGGTAAACGAAAATATATCAAGAAGGTATGTTTTGGTACCTATTGAGAAGGATGACTACTCCTTGAAGGTCGCCATGAGTGACCCCATGAATATATTTTCTATTGACGATATGCGGCTTGCAACAGGACTCGAAATTATACCGCTGTTGGCAGATGTAGAGCAAATTAATGAAATTTTAGATAAGTTTTATAGTAGTCAGGCTGCTGCAACCGGAAAGGCTTCTTCAGAAATCAGAAAAACAGCTGAAGATTTTGAAACGGAAATTCAGAAGGTAACAGAGGAAATTCAAGTTGAAATTCAAGAGGATGAACAAGAAGAAGAGAATATTAATATTAATGATATAGAAAATGCTCCTATTGTAAAAATGGTAAATATTATATTGCAGAAAGCAGTTGCAAGCAGAGCAAGTGACATACATATAGAACCATATGAAGATTCACTAGTAATTCGCTATAGAATTGATGGTCAATTAGTTGAAACAATGAAGCATGACCGCAAGATATTATCTGCGTTAGTTGCTAGAATAAAAATCATGAGTGGACTCAATATTGCCGAGAAAAGGGTTCCCCAAGATGGAAGGATTGCGTTAAAAATCGATGAAGTAGGCTTTGATCTGCGTGTTTCGGTACTTCCTACAATGTTTGGTGAAAAAATCGTTATAAGAATTACCGACAAAGAAGGCTTTAATGTACAGAAAAAACAATTGGGCTTCTTTGATGATGATCTTGAGAAATTTGATGAAATTTTGGCGCACCCTCATGGCATTGTACTAGTAACAGGTCCGACAGGAAGTGGTAAATCTACTACACTATACACAGCGTTAAGAGAGTTATGCAAGCCAAACGTAAATATTATGACTGTTGAGGATCCTGTAGAAAATACGATCAAGGGGATCAACCAAGTACAGGTAAATGTTAAAGCGGGGCTCACCTTTGCTGCAGCTTTAAGATCCTTCTTGCGACAAGACCCGGACATCATCATGGTCGGAGAAATACGTGACGCTGAAACGGCGGAAATTGCTATCCGTGCGGCGATCACGGGCCACCTTGTTTTAAGTACGCTTCACACCAATGATGCTGCAAGTTCAATAACACGTCTTATCGATATGGGGATTGAACCATTCATGGTTTCATCATCAATTGTTGGAGTAATTGCACAAAGACTTGTTAGGAAGCTTTGCCCCCAATGTAAAAAAGAAGTGGAAATCAGTGAATTTGAAAGAAATCTCTTGAAAATTGATATTGATGAAGATGTTAAAATTTATGCATCACAAGGGTGTCCACATTGTAATAACACTGGGTATAAAGGTAGAGTTGCAGTTTATGAAATTATGACGATTAATAGGGAAATAAGAGAATTTATTTCTAAAAATGTGACATCGGATATTATAAAAGATCATGCATTAAAAAACGGCATGTTTACACTTCGAGAAAATGGGAATAGATTAGTTAAATCTGGGGTTACATCTGTTGATGAAATACTTCGTGTTACCTACTCAAAAGAATAGTATAAATGGAGGTTGTATATGAATTTAAATTTTTTACTACAACAAACAGCAATTAATAACGCCTCTGACCTTCATTTGTGTGTAGGGCTGCCTCCTGTAATCAGAATCAATGGAGATCTATTTCATATGGATGAGCATCCATTAAATGCACAAGATTGTGAAAGGGTTGCGAGACAGTGTTTATCGGATGAACAGTATAATTTCCTCTTGCAAAGGGGAGAGGTAGATACATCTTACTCTTTACCTGGGGTTGCTCGATTTAGGATAAATATTTATAAGCAAAGAGGATCTCTTGCAATTGCTGCAAGAACGATTCCTACAGATATTCCAAAGATTGAAAATCTCGGAATACCCGGAATTGTCCGTGATTTGGCCATGAAACAAAGAGGTTTGGTTTTGATTACAGGGCCGACGGGAAGCGGTAAATCTACTACTTTAGCAGCAATGATTGACTATATAAATAGTACTAGAAGATGTCACATAGTGACGATTGAAGATCCTATTGAGTTTTTACATAAACACAATAAATGCGTTTTAAACCAAAGGGAAATCGGTGAAGATACTAAGAGTTATGCTAATGCGATGAGAGCTGTGTTAAGAGAGGATCCTGATGTTATATTAATCGGAGAAATGCGTGACCAAGAAACCATTGCTACAGCGCTTACTGCGGCTGAAACAGGGCACTTGGTACTATCTACACTCCATACGGTAGGTTCGGCAAAAACTATTGACAGAATTATAGATGTTTTTCCACCGTACCAGCAGCCGCAAGTACGAAGCCAGTTGTCCACAGTTTTGCAGGGGATTATATCTCAACAGTTGATTCGCAAGATGGATGGGCAAGGGCGTGTTGTGGCTACCGAAGTAATGGTTTGGACTCCAGCCATAGCCAACTTGATCAGAGAAAGCAGGACACCTCAGATTAACAGTTGTATTCATACTGGATCTCAGTTTGGAATGTACTCAATGGATAGCTGTATTGCGGGCTTATATAAACAGAGACTCATTGATTATGATAGTGCAAGGCAATATTGTATTGATTTTGAAAACTTTAATAAGCTGCTTACATAATATAAAATAGACATTAATAGTCCAAAAAAAGTGTGTATAAACCTTAAATAAAGAGAAAAGGGTTTATAGGAATGAGTATAAAAGATAAGGTTAGGTGCGGATAAATGGCTCTACAATTATTTGCAAGCGATTTCTTAGCAATCGATATTGGGTTTAGGTATATAAAAATAGTTCAGGTCAAGAAAAAGAAGAACGATGACCTAACCATCATTAATTATGGAATTGGAGATACTCCCAAGGGATGTATTAAAAATGGGGCAATTAAGGATAAAGAAAGAGTTGTTGCAGAAATCAAAAAAGTTATGAATGAAAACAATTTGTCGGCAAAAGAAGCTAAAATTGTTGTGTCCGGTACAAATATTATAACAAGGATATTTCTGATTGAAAAGGTAAATGAAAAGGAACTGGATGCAAGGGTATTGGAAGAAATAAAGACATATTTACCAATAAATTTTGATGAACATCAAGTGGATTACAAGGTACTTGGAGAGGTAAAGGACGGTAATGCAGAAAAAATAAAAGTTTTTGTTACAGCCGTTGCTAAAAAGATTATTCAAAGTTATATAGAAATATTAAAAGATCTAAGCTTAAAGCCTTTGTCTGTAGACATACCGGCAAATAGCACTGCAAAATTCTTTAGAAAAGATATCATTGAACGGATTGATACATCAAATTTTGCAAAGAGGAGTTTTAGAGCATTAAATACAGATACTTGTGCAGTATTAGATATGGGGTCAGAAACGACCATTGTAAACATATTAAAAAATAAAATACCCGAGTTTAACAGGGTATTGCTACATGGTAGCAGCAGTATTGATTTGGCAATATTTAAGGCTATTGATTTGGAAGAAAACCAAATGGATAAGGCTGAGCGGTATAAAAGGATGTATGGACTTGTAAAATATAAGGATCAAAACAATGAATTGGAGTGGCAGTGCAGTGAGGCTGCAAAAGAGGATCTAAACAAGCTTCTAAAAGATATTAAACTTTGTTTTGACTTCTATAAGAATAAGTATGCTGGAGAAGATGTAAGTAAGATCTATTTAGTGGGTGGTGGATCCCAACTCAAGGGAATCAGAGACTATTTTGAAAGTGTTTTTGAAATTCCAACTTACCCTATAGGCCTGACAGATGTCAGAGGAATTGAATTTGCATCAGGCCTTAATAAAGAAAAAATGAATTATCTAATAAATGTTCTCGGAATAGCTTTTTAATTGTTTCTAATTTATATAAGATTTATTTTATGGGGGTTCGTGTAAATGCCACTATACACCTATCGAGTTCAAACTGAATCAGGGAAGGTACTAACAGGTGAAACCAAAATAGACAGTGCTGAAAAGCTTCAGAAGCTTTTGTTGGACAGAGGGTTTACACCGATCGAAATTAAGGAAAAGAATTTCATCAATGATATTAGTCAAATTAGTCTTTTTAAACCCAAAATAAAGATCAAAGACATAGCTGTTTTTTGCAGGCAGTTTGCTATAGTGCTTGAAGCAGGTGTACCCATTGCCACGGCATTGGATGTTTTAGTAGAACAAACGGCAAATCCAACATTAAAGGATTGTTTGAGAGACATTTATGAAAATATTCAAAAAGGTACTTCACTTTCAGCGGCGATGCAGCAACAAAAGGATACTTTTCCTACCATTCTTATTTATATGGTAGAAGCCGGGGAAATCAGTGGTCAGTTGGATCGGGTATTTAAAAAAGCGGCAGATGACTTTGAAAAGAGTTATAAATTAAACCATAAAATAAAAAATGCCTTTACATATCCTGTAATTGTTACCGTTGTTGCTATCATTGTCGTAATGGTTTTATTAACCTTCGTTATTCCAACTTTTGAAAGCGTATTAAAAGGGATGGGGGTTGAGCTTCCGCTTCCAACCAGAATATTAATTGCTGTCAGTAATGTTGTGAAAAGCCTGTGGTGGATAATATCTGTTGGTTTAGTTGGGGTTTCCCTGTTCCTAGTTAGATACTTAAGAACTCAGAACGGTAAAAGATTTATAGGTGGATTGGCAATAAAACTCCCGGTTGTTAAGGGTGTAACAAAAGATATTATGACTTCAAGGTTTACGAGGACTTTAGCAACTTTGATGTCCAGCGGTGTACTATTGATTCAGGCTTTGGAAGTAGTAGAAAAAGTTTTGGGAAATGCGGTAATTGCGGATAAAGTCAGAGATGTTCAGGAAGAAGTAAAAAAGGGAAAGGGACTAACACAACCTTTAACGAATTTGAATTATTTTCCTCCTATGCTGATGTCTATGGTTAAGATCGGTGAGGAATCTGGGGAACTTGATTTTGCTTTAAATAAATGTGCTGATTTTTATGACCAGGAAGTTGAAACTTCTCTTCAGCGTATGACTGAGCTGATTAGCCCGGCTGTTATTATGGTTTTAGCTGTAATTGTCGGATTTATTCTTTTAAGTGTTTTATTTCCGATGTTTAGTGTATATCAAAACATTGAATAATTTTAAAGATTTTAAATCTTTTGTCATGGCAATATAATAATGACAAAAGGGGGGAGGTGAGAGAGAATGAAGGTGTATGAACAAAAATCTAAAAAAATTCTAAAAGAAAATGAGGGAGGTAATTGTATGAAAAAAGTGGTAAGAAATAATAAGGGTTTTTCTTTGATTGAATTAATCATTGCTGTTGCAATCTTGGCTATTTTGGCTGCGGTAAGTATTAATGTGTTTGGTGATGTATTGGGGAGATCAAGAGATAAAGGTGAGAAAGCAGGGGAATCTGCACTTCAAACTGCGATAACATCCTATGTAAGTGAAACCGGCGATAAAGCTTTGGCAAACCTGAGATATGGTGCTGGTGCTGGTACAGCGTTAAGCATAGGTGGAGCGGCTCCATCTACTGTAGCTCAAGTAGTTGATGCTCTTTCAAAAACTTATTCCTTAGATTTGGATAATCAAGGACCTAAGAACTATGGACCTTGGATTAATGCTAACGATGTTAAGTCTCCAAAGAAAGACAGAGCATACAAGATTCAATATGATATAGCTACCGGAAAGGTAACCGTTACTGCTGTTGATTCAGCTGGTGCGGCTGCAGATGCTAATGCCAACAAGATAGTGCCTTAATAGTTTAATCTATTATGATTACTTACTTATCACCTGATATTTATCAGGTGATAAGTAAGTATAAAAGATGTGAGGGGTATATGCGTATAAAAGGTCAAAAAGGGTTTACGCTCATTGAATTGATATTAACTATAGCCTTAATGGGGATTATTGGGACGCTGCTTCTAGAAGTTTTTATTGGTGTTTTTTTAAATGTTGAAATGACAAACAGCTATGTGAGACAGCAATTAACAGTGAACAATGTTGTTAATTACATAACCCGAGATATTATGGCATGCTCAGAATTTAGAGTTGATGCTGCAGATAAAAAAATTGAACTCAAGTTCCCGGGGGGAACAGGCAGTAAGTATTGGAAGTTTAGTAATAACGCTTTACTTTACAGTACAGATAATTTTACTGACGTTAATAAAACAAAGAGAATTGTTGAGGGGATTGATGTAAGTCAGTGCAAATTTGTTTATGACTCGGTTAAGAAGCATGTATTGTTGCACGTAAAGCCTGTGAATAAATATACTATAAGGTACAACAATAGAAATATAACAAAGCCGTTTGTGGTTGAATTTTCTGTAAAATATAAGAAAGAAATTTGAAAACAATATTTGTAAAAATTTTATTGATATAAATGACTATTGCCATTCAGTTTTTAAGGGGGAAAATGTGTGAAAGATATTAACTTACTTCCAGAAGAGGTCAAAGCGCCCATTATGCAAGTCAAAAAATCTTCTATGAGTATATCACCGAAATTTGTAATTGTAGCTTTATTTGTTCTAATTATTGCTATAGCTACTTTATGGCTGCCTAAATTATACGTTACTTCCATTGAGGCTAGAGTCGAAGCCGTAAATCAGGAACTGGAAAGTGTAAAATATAATGAACTTAAAACAGTAAAAGATAGGGTTCAGATGGTAGAGAATACTATCTCCCAGAAGAAAAAGATTATTAACTTCATTGATAGCGAAAACTATCCTGTAAGCCAGTTTTTGCAGTCAATTATACAATCCGTTCCTAAGGGAGTAGATATTTACTCCATTTCTTACCAAAGTAAATCTTTAAGGATAAGTGGAAAACAGCAGAGTTACAGGGCAGCAGACGAATTTATTTCTAACCTGAGCAGGCTCGGTTTTATGTCGTCCAGCGAAAATTTGCAAACAATTTCTTTAGATGAATTAGGAAAGTCATTTTACTTTGACTATACTTTTAGTGTAGGCAGAAAGGCTGGTAAATAACTATGGGCTTGGGTAAAAAGGAAGTAAGACTAATTGCTGTTTTGGGAATTTTGCTATATGCTTTTGCGTTTTACAAGTTAGTATGGGTAGATACTTGGCCTACCATAAAGGAAAAAAATGAGGAATTAAAGGCTGCTGAGGAAAAAAGAGATAAATTGGATGCAGAATTAAAAAATATAGAAAGTATGAAGATTGCGATTAAAGCAAAGAATGTTGCGAATGAGAGGCTTAATGAATACCTCGCGGACCATGAAAATCCTATTACCAGCATGGACTATTTAGATAAGTTAAGAGCTCTTATTGGTTCGGATATTAAAAAAGTAGTTGTTAACAAACCGGGAAAAAGAACCATAGTTGACCCGTTGGAGAATGCTACTACCAACAACCAAAGCAGCAGTGGGACGGGCACAAACCAATCTTCAAGTCAAAGCGGTAAGGATTTTTATGAGATTAAAATTGATTTCGATACTGTATTAACATATGATAAAGTGGTGGAACTTATCCGATTTGTAGAAGGAGGAGCAAGGAAAGTAAATATAACCAGATTATCTTTGGCTTCTCAAAAGGATATCCTGAATAATCCAAATGCGCAAGCACCTGCAGCTAATGGAGCGGTACAAAACACAAGGCCAGCCGCAAATACTGTTTTACCCAATTTCCCAACTACGCCTGTTCAAGGACAAAACACGGCTGTGTCAAATATGAAATTTGATATTCAAATGACACTAAACTTATATGCCTTATCAGATCTTGCTGCCAATGATATTTTGGATTATACCAATAGTAAATTTAATACATATCAGGAAAGAAAAGATATTCCTTTTGCTAAACCAGAGAGATAAAGCTGAATATAATATAAGAGAATATATAAATAGAGGTTTAGGGATGTGGTGTGTGAATGTTTGTTAAGTTTAGAAATAATAGGGGGTTTTCATTGATAGAGTTGATTTTAGCAATCACTCTATTAGCACTTGTTACAATACCTTTTATACGTTTTTTTTCAAGCACGATACGGTTAACTCGTCTTACTCAAAGTCAGGTTGAAATCAATGCTGCAACCAGGCTCATGGTGAACAGAGTAACAGAAGCTATTAAGGATAAACATAGAGAAATCCCTTTATATGATCGTAATGATACGCAATCACTCTATGATAAGACTGGAGCTGTTGCAAGTACAGATGATTTTTATAAAATACCGGAGTTTGATAAGTTTAAGTTTAAAGTAAAGGATCCCTTTGCTACCGGCAGTGGGGGAGGAGTATTCAAATTCACCAATTCCACGACTACAGTACAAGGATTTGACGCTATACATATGCTTACTTATTTTAAAAATACCTCGGATACCAGATATGAACTGAAAGATTTAAGGTTTAGGTACTTTTTAAATAGTGACTCGTACCCCTTTTTTAAACCGGATGGGTCAGTAGATACCAATCATGTTATGATATATCCTGACGGTGCTACAAGTAATTTTATTAAGCGCCCTCTTTCGGGAATTGTTAGCTATGATTTAAGTACATTTGATAGAAAACTATATAAACTGACTCCAACAGGCTCAAGTAATGTGGATACCTGTATTGAATTTGGTTTTAATGCACCGAATGTATTTGTTGAAAAGAATGATGAGCTATATACGTATGTTGTATTTCGATATGTTAATCCGAATGCGACATTTGATATTTTGAATGATTATTCATACAACCCGATTAAAACAATTCATCCGGATGATCCTGGGCAATCTGAATATACTAAGGTGCCAGTTGTTTATAAGGGAAAGACAATTTTAGGATTGAACCCGCCAGATATTGTTTTACCTGAGGCTAGCTACTTGCATATTGTTAATATTGATGTTTTTAATACGGGTGGCGAAAAAGTTCAAAGGGTGCAGATTGAAGTTACAGAGTAATGCAATTAATAGGGGTAGGTGTTGTATTGTGAAAAGCATTAGGAAAAACAATAAAGGATATGCGCTTGTAATGGTAATATTGATTGTTGCCATTATCTCTATTGTTGGAGTGGCTGTTATGGGTTTGACGGTTCAAACTTATAAATATAGTAAACTTTTAAGCAATATCGATTATTCGAATTATGGGGTGGATTCCGGTATTGAAAGGGTGGCAGATAAAATAAATACACCGTTAAGGGTTAGTTCTGGATATACCTATACTGGTTATAGACAGTTTTCGGATATGATTAAAAATAAAGTGCAAGTAGTTTTTGCCGGGAATACTACTATAAAATATCCTGATAATGTTGCAGGTAATTTACCAGTTAATCCATATATTAAGGATGTTCCTGTCGGTTCTGTAACAATAGAAGCGCCAAGTAGCATACAAGTAACAGATGTGGAGGTATCCGATTTTTTTTATGAAAAGAATAGACTTTATATCAATTGTGAATTGAATGCAAGTGGGGGGATGTCCCATGGGCTTTTTAATACAAGAAAGCTAAATGCCTATGCTTACAGGATTGGGCATTGTGATATTCCCAGGGAGTTTACATTAAATAATGCCATTTATTCTGCCGGAGATATTATTTTTAATAGCGGTAGTGTTTTAATTGAAGGAAATGTCAATGCATTTGGGTCTTGCCCTGTATCGGCTAATATGCCAAGAGAATATTATGGAGGAATAATTGTAAAGAATGGATCCACTGCCATCATTGGAGGCAGCGCAGAAACAAGGGGTTATATTAGAACAGATGCGTCTTCGAATAATAGGATATATATGCTAAAAGATGCTATAGCTCAATCCATTAATGCAATGGGAAATGGAAGTAAAATATTTGTTGGGAAAAATGCTTATACCTTTGACGACTTGGAAGTTAATGGTGCAAATTCTGTAATCGGTGTAAACGGAAGCTATTTTGGAGTAAATGATAATATAGCGACTGGGGGGAGTGAGTTTGATGACATCTCCTCCAGTATTATCAATAACAGAGCAGGTAATACATCGAGGATTGCAATTAATGGTGATATTAGTGTTTTAGGAAAGAATTTTTCCGGCGGTGCTTTTAGCAATGACACTGTTCAAAATCCAGATGGAGTGTATATAAAAGCGTATACCAGCAAACCTGATCTTTCTATAATTGATAATGTGGACGAATTTAAGGATGAAGCAACCCTGGTTGGGGGATCTGTTAGAACATGGATGAGACGTATTGGTTTTTCAGATGTTGATGTCAATACTCCAAGTAATATAACGGGGTATGCAAGAGAAGATATTAGTGCAAATGGAACCAGTTATACAATGGATAATATTAAAATTAAAAAAATTGAAGAAATAAATAGGTTAGATTCATTCTCTATCGATAACATATACCCTTTACTTGATTATCGATACTGGAAATCGGATGAATGGGCGGATTGGAGTAAATATAAGGATACTGCGAATGCTAATTCGATGCCAAGTAAGACAAAGGATTTAAGGAGCAGTTTAATATCTTTAACAAGCATTTTTGCAAACCGTACCTACGGAAAAGTTCCTACCGAAACCATCAACAATATAGCAAAAGGGAGTTCCTTGGTAGTATATCCGTATAACCAAGATCCAAATACTGTAAGTCCAATGAGTGCGGGAAATTTATTTAATTATCTATTATTGAGGCTGAAGGAATATAGAAATAGCCCAAGTCCTAGTGGAAATTTTATATACAATGATTTTGCTACTCCTTACGAGCTTAGAGGGCGAGGAAATGATTACTACCTATTTGTAAATTATAATAAGAGTTCTGTTACGAAAGTAATGGAGGATTTCAAAGGTATTATCATTTCTGCAGGAAAAGTTGAGGTTATGGAAGGAGTTACTATAACAGGCGCAATTATTGCAGGGGGAGCAGGAAGTAATTCAAAACAAGCTTATGAGGACGGGGGACAGCCTGTAATAAATAATGACGCAGATAAAGTGAAAATGGAAAATGGAGATTTCGCAGGGGTAGTATTTGTAAATAATCGTCCATTTGAAACTCTAGAAACAAAGGTTATTTTTCACGGAAGAAAACAGCTTCTTGATGAGTTTATAAGAAGAGGAATTTATGATGTAGCATCACTATTTTAATTCAGTGGGGGTTAAAGAAATGGCAATCTTAAGAAGAACAAAATATTTAGCGGTTGGGCTTATCCTTGCAAGTCTATTTTCAGGATGTAGTTTATTTCAAAAAGCTGACGATCTAGAAAAAAAAGATGGATCAGCCGCTCAAGCGGCAGCATCGGCTAAGAATCCGATTACACCTGAGGATGATAAAGAGATTAAAAAAATCATAACAAAATACTGTGAAAAACTTTTTAGCTTGCCTATAAATAGTACTCCAGGTGATTTAACAGCTTTAAATGAATTTTTAGCTTCTAGAACCATTAACGAAGGAATGAATAATCCCGAAGTAGGTATTCATACACCAAGATATGTGGGACTGAACGGCAAAACGGTTATTGGTTATGAAGTTATAAAAAATAAGGATGGGGCAAAAATTGATACTTCGTTTGTTGGAAAAGAAGGTGATTTCTATACATACTATACTAAAATTGGTCTAATGGCACAATGTGTTAGTGATGAAGAATTTAATAAAAAGTTTAAGATTAAACCTGATTATTCCTATGAAGTAAGTGGTGCTGTTGATAAAAATGCAATTGAATTATATAAAGTTGAAGCAAGGTATGATATAGAAATAGTCAAAGATAATAAAAAGTTCAAAATTTTAACATCTAGAGAAGCAAGTTACAAAGCAGATAACAGATCTAGAATGATAAAGGATAACAACGATTTTATAACTAAAATTCCATATTTAGATGAAAATTCGGATGATTTTAAGAGTGAAAAAGAAGTTATGATAACATATTTTAATAATCTAACAAAAATAGACAATGAAAGAAGTAATTTGTTAAAAGCTGCGTGGGAAAAGAATCTTGATGAGTTTAAGAAATATTTTGATAAACTTTATGGCATAACTAAGAATAAAGAATCTAAAGAAATTATTTTATTGGACATGAATTATAAAGAGAATTTTAATATTCAATACTTTCCATTGATGGAAGGAATGTCTGGGCTTAAGCGTTATAATAATATAAAAGTAATTCCCCATCCTCTTTACTCGGATAAGCAAAAGAAGTATATACTTAAGTTTGATGCTTGCGTTGAAATGTTAAATGGTATATTGGGGGACAATGTCTTATATAAATATGATTACACGGTTGATTTGGTAAAACAAGGGAAAGATGTGAAAATTAAGGCTGTGAAGATGAATGGCTTTGCTAAGAGCGAAGATCCTCAATCCTATATAGATATGGCGGACAAATTAGTAAATGATAAAAAGTTACAGGATGCTGTAAATCTCTTAGAAAATGCTTACTATATAACTTATGATAAAACAATAAAGACCAAGCTTGACGGCCTTAAAAGCGTACAATCATAATAGATAAAAAATGAAATAGGATGTTAAATCAATAAGATAAACCCCTGTATGTCTGTCTATTGTGAACTTACATTAGGGGGTTTTTATTTTTAGATAAGATTATGCTATATATAAGTTATTTTATGAATTTATAATTTATTTAGTTGACTTGAGGTGAAAATTATGGTAATTTATCGATGTAGAAAGCTAAATTATTTTAGGGTTAAGGTATGCCGTTTTATGGGAAAGATGGATTTAATTTAATTAAAGGGGGGAAGGGTTAAAAAGTATAATCAAGTGCTTTTTAACAAAGGATTATGAAAAAACTCAAGGGAGTGTTTACATTAATTTCAGTAGTTTTTGTACTATTGCTTTTTGTAGTAACAGTTTCGGCAGAAGACACAAGCATTGCAACCAATCCTTCAATTAACACGTCCGATTTTATTGATCTTAGGTTTAATATTGATTCACTCAGTTATTTTTCAAAAGGCATAAATAAAAACCTTGAAACAGCACCTTTTATTGACAAAACAACGAGTTCAACAATGGTACCTTTTAGGACTATTTTTCAGGAGTTAGGATATAAAATTCAATGGGATGGAAAAACAAAAACAATTCTTGCCTCTTCTGAGCGGGGAACTATAAAGCTTCAGATTGACAAAAATACTGCACTGGTTGATAAAAAACAGGTCAAAATGACTGTACCTCCAAAAGTTGTTGCAGGAAGAACTGTAGTTCCGTTAAGATTTGTATCGGAAAGTGCAGGTGCTACAGTAGAATGGGACGGAAAAACGAAAACAATCTACATAACTAAAATCGGTAAGTTTGATACGGGAAAAGTTTTGGTATATGAAAAGAAAGATTTAGGAGCAGGTCGATTTGAAAACATTTCTTACTTATATGATGGCACGCAAATTAAGACAATTCCTATGAATAACAGGGAAATTAAAAACCATTATTCTTATAAAGGCAAAGTATTGTTAACTATGTTTGATAAGGAAAAGGATACCAATAGTGTAGTCATTTTTGAAAACGATAATTTTAAAACACTAATAGAAGATTTTGATATTCTTGATACATTCGAATATAATGGGAATCTATTAATGCATGGTTATGACAGAAACCAAAAACATAATAAATTATGCAGGTTTGACGGAGCGAATTTCTTTGTCGTAGCAGATAATTTCTATGTAGGCAGATATGTGATTTTCAAAGAGAAACTTGTTATCAACAAATATGATAATCTAAGGAATTATTCAATATTGGCTTTTGATAAATACTCTTGGAATCCGAGTGTTTTAGAGGAAGGGTTTGTTATTAAGGATAGTACGACTGACGGAAATAACCTCTATATGACTGGAGTTCGTCAGGTGGGTTATAAAAATCCTCTTGCAATGTATAATGGAAATTCAATTGATAAATCAAGTTTTACCATTATTCATGATGATATTGATGTAACTAGAGCTAAGGATGTTGTCCTTTATAAAGGAAAAGTATATGTTATTAGCAGAAATAAATTGTATTATGTAGAAAACAAAGAATTAAAGTCGTTTGGATTGCTGGTAAATGGTTATGCAGTAAGCGCTACTTTTACGCATCTTGTCCCATATAATGATAATTTGTATTTTGCTATCAGTGAGATAAAATATGGTACTGATGCTTTATCAACAGCAAAACCTGTTTACCCATGTATTTTAGAGTATAATGGGAATAGCATTGAGGGAAAGGTAATTATAGATCAATATCTAGCAACGGATTTAAAAGTTGAGAACGATGTTCTTTTTACAATTGGGAAAAACAGGGACAAATATGGATCCTATTCAGAACCTGTGGCGCATCTTCTAGATAAATCGTTCAACAATAAGCTATCAAGTGTAATGGATGTTTCAGAATTGAAGAATATAATTAAAGTAGATAACAAAATGTTCATTGCGGTTAAAGACCTCGACAGAATTACTGATAAACCTAGAGAAACAATTTTATTATATGAGAATGGCATTGTTAAAAATTTGGTGCTAGGAAATGAAATGAGAAAATGGTCCAATATTCAAAATACACTTATATTTGCAGGATATGAGGCGGATATAAACAGACTAAAGGTTTATACCTATGGTACTAAGTTTACCGAACAGTTAGGAAATTTCATTGTTAACAGTTGGTTCCCAATGGAAGATCGAGTTTTCTCTGACGGACTGAATTCCGATGATAATAAAGTGAGTGTATACGGGTTTATGAAAGACGGAAAGTATAAAGTAATTGATCAGGTTTTGCTTAAAAAAATGGTTAAGGCAAAAGGAAGTTATTATATTATGTACTGTAATATACAGGATAATAGTTTGTTATATGGAAAAAATGTTTTATATATCTATAATGACGCTGATCATAAATTTGTAGAAATGAAAGTAGATATTCAGCTTGCAGATATAATTTTTGTTGAATAAAGAGAAAAGCAAATGGGGCCTGTCTCAAAATGCAAATTTTGTAGGCCCTTTTCCTATGCATAAAAACAAAAAGCGAACCCCAAAAGGTGCGCTCTTTGTTTTAGAGTAAAGCTGTGAAGGATACGTATAATAACTTTCGTATAATTGAATAAGGGTAATTACGAGTGTAAATTGAGAGTGACAAGGAACCAAAAACATGAAAGAAGAATACCCCTATGTCTGAGAAAAATATACACCTAAATGAAGAAGTATTAAAGCAGCATTAAATTGAAATTGTTAGAGGGACTGCATATAAGATACGCTCAATAAACTTTTGGATGCAGAGGTTGCTCGCATAGCCGGTGCAGTTAGTTAGGGCTTCCTTAACGACGGTGAAACATGCAAAAACTCTAGTTTCAAAGGCATAGTTTTGATAAAATAGTGCATGAGAAACGTCAATTTTCAAGAAAAAAGCTTGCACTACTAAGGAGAATCTATGTATAAATATACCTC
>JAOABQ010000051.1 GCA_026418275.1 Clostridia bacterium | reverse complement strand
ACCCGTTCCCATTCCGAACACGGCAGTTAAGCTTCTCAGTGCTGATGATACTTGGCTGGTAGCGGCCCGGGAAAGTAAGTCTCCGCCAGATTTATTACAAAGCCTTATGGGAAACCGTAAGGCTTTGTTTATTTGTATTTATCGCTAAATTTGTAGCATATAATTATTTATGTAGTGTATACTTAAAGAAAAATTGTATAAAAAAGCAGAAGAATAGTGTATAATTATGGAAATGAATACAGTTGGGGGTTATTGGTATGAACTTTATAAAGAAGTGGTCATACGGATGTGCTAATTTTTTGACTAGGCAGCTTGATGAAAATCATCAAAAAAGGGGAGTTTACTACTATGGATTCCAAATAGTTATTGGGGCAATAGTTAAGTCCGTCTTATTAATATCTATTGCATTGATTTTAAGATCCTTAATACCTACTCTTATAGTACTGGGTGTCTTCGGTACATTAAGGATGCTTGCTGGCGGATATCATATGGATACCTACGGAAAATGTATAATAACTTCACTGGGACTAATGCTGGCTTCAGGTGTGATTACTCAGTATACTTATAAAAGTTGGCAGGTCGAATATGTAATTGCATTATTGATAATTTCCTTTCTTGCAGGTTTAATAGTTTCAATAAAATGGGCTCCTGCTGATACTCCAAACAAACCCATTACCAAACCTGAGGAAATAAAGAAGTTTAAAGTATTATCAATAATATATATGATGGTATTTTTTGCAGCCGGATTAATTCTAATATACAATAACTATACTATGTTCGTTATTGCAGGATGCTTAGGGCTATTACTTGAGGCATATACCGTAACTCCTATGGGATATAGATTTTTTGATAAGATAAGTGGAGAAGTCGATAAAATCTCAAATACAAAACATAAAAAAGCTGCGTAAGCAGTTTTTTATGTTTTTAATAGATGGCATATTAAAAAAAGGTGTGGCTTAGCCCACAAAAAGGTGAACCCAAGGGGTTGGTCGTAATTTTATTAATTACTGCCCGCATAAGCAGCATAGAAGCCACCAGACTGACGGAGTCAACATGCTTTCCACAAAGTTTTAAGGGAGAGTGTAGTTTTGAAGAGCGTCGGCATATTTTTTGTATGTTTGCTTTACAAAGAAAGCTTAAAGTATTACAATAAGGGAAAGTATGAAATCAGTAAAACAAAATCTTGCAATATAGGTGGGTAAAATAAAAACACTATGGAAAAGGATTTACTTGTAAAAAGCATAAATGAGCTTAAACATAAGCATAACGCAGTAATAGTAGCACACAATTATCAGAAGGATGAAGTTCAAGAAATTGCAGATTTAGTTGGAGATTCCTTTGCTCTTAGTAAATTTTGCGCCAATAATGATGCTAAAATCATTGTATATTGTGGAGTACATTTCATGGCTGAAAGTGCAAAGATACTTGCACCGGATAAGACAGTATTACTTCCGGAACTGGATGCAGGATGTCCTATGGCTGATATGGTTACAGCCGAGGCATTAAGAGAAGAAAAAAAGAAATACCCTGGTGCAGTGGTAGTCTGTTATATAAATTCTTCTGCTGAAGTTAAGGCTGAGTGTGATATATGCTGTACGTCCTCAAATGCTATAAAAGTAGTTCAATCAATTAAGGAAAAGGAAATTTTATTTGTACCGGACAAAAACCTTGGAAATTATGTGTCCCAGTTTGTACCGGAAAAGAAGGTAAATCTTTGGAATGGTTTTTGTATAACACACCATAGAGTTAAGCTGGACGAAGTGAAAAAGATCAAGGAACTGCATAAGGATGCCTTGTTGCTTGTTCACCCCGAGTGTCAGCCGGAAATTGTAGAAGTAGCTGATTATGTAGGCAGCACAAAACAGATAATTGAATATGCTACAGATTCTGACTGTAAGAAGTTTATTATAGGTACAGAAATGGGTGTAATGTATACACTAAAGCAAAATAACCCGGATAAAACCTTCTATTTAATGTCACAGGGTCTTATATGTCCTAATATGAAGAAAACATCTCTGGAAAGTGTTTATGAAGCACTAAGAAGTATGAAAAATGTTATCGAATTGGAAGAAGATATAAGAATAAGGGCAAAAAGGGCATTAGACAGAATGCTTGAAATAACCTGAGGATTAATATATTGATAATTTAAATATATAGCTTGAAATGTTAAGTGAAACAGCCATGTTTCACTTAACAAGTTTTAAAGGGCTTTGTTACCATATATTGATGGTAAGTTCGATTACTTACTTATAAAAGATTGAAAGAAGGAAAAAACCTTGAATCAAGGCAGATATTTAATAGATTTTAATCTTAAAGATATTGAAAAGGAATACTATGATGTATTAATAATAGGGAGCGGCATTGCGGGTGTATATACAGCCCTTGAAATCCCTGAAGAATATAAAATTGCCATATTAACGAAAGAGAGCATTGATATAAGCAATTCCGTACTGGCGCAGGGTGGGATAGCAGTATCCCTTGATAAAGGGGATTCACCGGAATTTCATTACAGAGATACCATATACGCCGGTGCCGGACTATGTGATGAAAAGAGTGTATGGATATTAGTAAATGAGGCGGCACAAAACATAGAAAATTTACTGAAATTCGGTGTAAATTTTGATAAAGAGAGTCCCGAGCAGCTTTCACTTACAAGAGAAGGTGCCCACAGTAAAAATAGAATTATTCATGCTGGTGATTCTACCGGCAAAGAGGTATGCGACAAATTAATTTATGTTGTAAAAGCCAAGGATAATATCAAGATTAAAGAAAGAGTATTTGCCGTAGACATCTTGACAGAAGGAAACGTGTGTAAAGGAATACTGGCTTTGGACGAAGAGACAATGTCTTTGAAGGCATATATATCAGATATTGTGGTTTGTGCAACAGGGGGATTCGGACAAATCTACTCAAATACAACAAATCCTGATGTGGCTACAGGTGATGGACTGGGGCTGGCATATAGAGCTGGTTGTGAATTGATGGATTTGGAATTTATTCAGTTTCATCCAACAGTTCTATACCATCATGAAAATAAAAGCTTTCTGATTTCGGAAGCTGTTAGAGGGGAAGGGGCAATTCTAAGGAACGTGAATGGTAAGAGGTTCATGCCTGAATATCATGAACTTAATGAACTTGCTCCTAGGGATGTCGTGTCAAGAGCTATATTTGAAGAAATGGTTAAAACCGGTTCGGATTATGTGTATCTGGATATAACGTTCAAAAGCACAGATTATCTGGAAAACCGCTTTCCTAATATATTTAAGACATGCCTTGGCTATGGAATAGATATTTCAAAGGATTATATTCCCGTAGCACCAGCAGAGCACTATTGCATGGGAGGAATCCGCACCGATGTTTTTGGGAGAACATCAATAAAAGGCTTTTACGCCTGTGGTGAGGCTGCCTGTAACGGAATTCACGGGGCAAATAGGCTGGCAAGTAATTCCTTGCTTGAAGGCCTTGTTTTCGGACATAAAATTGGTGAGGAAGTAGTAGAAATTCTTAAAAATAGAACTGATAATTATGCACTTGATATAAAGAGCCGAAATAATTACACGAAAAAAGAAGTAAATATTGAGGGAATTCGGAAAGAACTGCAAAAATTGATGACAGAGTATGTAGGAATCTTAAGAAACAGAGATGGTCTAATGCTTGCAAAACAAAAGATAGATAGCTTTTATGAGGAAATAGGCAACTTAAAAAGTGAAACCATAAAGGAATTTGAATTGCAGAACATGCTGCTCATATCAAAGCTTGTTATAGATTCTTCCCTTGAGAGAGAGGAAAGCAGAGGGGCGCATTATCGATCGGACTTTAACAAGACAGATGATGAAAAATGGAAGAGAAATCTATTAAAAGTAAGAAATTAAATCTACAATTTTTTTTGGAGTTTAAGGAGAGCTTGGCTTATGCTGGACAAGTTATATATTGACGAAATCATAATGAAATCTTTTAAGGAAGATATGCCTCTCGGAGATATAACAACCGATAGTATAATTGCTAAGGATGCAGTTTCGAGTGCTATTTTTATCGCAAAGGAAAATGGGATAGTAGCTGGACTGGATATATGTAATAGGGTGTTTGAACTTATTGATAAGGGAATAGTATTTAAAAGAATTATTAATGATGGAGATAAGATAAGTAAAGGCGATACTATTGCAGAGGTTAGGGGAAATACCAGGGCGTTGCTAAAAGGTGAGAGAACCGCACTGAATATTCTTCAAAGGCTTTCCGGAATTGCAACCAAAACACACGAGTACTGCAGCAGGGTAAAGGATTTACCTGCAAAGGTTACCGATACTCGGAAAACAGTTCCTGGATTAAGACTAATGGACAAATATGCTGTTAGAACAGGAGGCGGCTCAAACCATAGATTTTCTTTATCCGATGGAGTTTTAATAAAAGATAATCATATAGAAGCTGCTGGAAGCATATTACGAGCTGTTGAGCTTGCAAGAAAAAGTATACCCCATACAATTAAGATAGAAGTTGAAACAGAAACAATAGTGCAGGTAAGGGAAGCTTTAGAGGCAGGCGCCGATATTATAATGCTGGATAATATGAGTATCGGGATGATGAAAGAGGCAGTGGGGATTATCTCCAAAAGGGCTATAGTTGAGGCGTCCGGGAATGTAAGCCTGGATAGAATAAGGGAAATTGCCGAAACGGGAGTAGATATAATTTCTGTAGGAGAATTGACACACTCGGTTAAGGCTCTTGATATAAGTATGAATATAGAGTAAATATTAGTAGCAATAAGGAAAAAGAGCAAATTACATTTGCTCTTTTTCCTTATTGAATTATTAATTTATTGTTAAGTCAAGATGTAATGACGACTTGTGGATAAAACAAAAAACAATCCACAGGAATATGGAAAAAACATCGGTATACATAATACAAAACTGGTAAACCTAGATAAAATAAGGCTTTGAGGGCTATATGTGATTTTATAATTATCCACAGCCATGTGGAAAACTTATGAGAAAAGTTATTAATAAAGAGTTAAATAGTCCTATAATGCTTACAATTAAATAAATACATCGATTACCGTGCAGATGGATAGGGTAATTCCGAATCCAACATTTCGGATATCTTTTCAAATACTTTTTTATTATTCAATATATTTTTATGGTTTGGGGCCTCCATTATATTTCCACTCATAAATTTATCCACTGTAAAGTTGTTTTCTCCTATGCTAAAGACATCGGTTGGTATTATCCATTCGTCAAGACTTGAACTTTCGAGGGAAACCACCTCATCAAACTGGGCAATTATACTTCCCGCCTGAATATGAGTATTCAGTCCTTTATTAAGCATTCCAGGAAGTTGATGGGATATAAGTTGGCTATCGGGTATTAAGTCAGCGATGCCCTGGTTTGCATAATAGCCTGCAGCAATTGATGCCCATGGAGAGCCTTTCTGTGGTACTGAGGCAAAAATTATTTTTCGTATATCTTCCTTCTGTATATAATTCTGACTGCATGTGTAATATCTAGCAACTAATCCGCCCATACTATGTGCTATGATATCAAACTTATTAACCTGTATTCCCTGGGACATAAGCGATGCTTTTTCCTTATTGATAAAACCGTCTAGATCATCGGCGGCAGATGAAACACCTTTTTTGGAGTCATAAGTTATTGCGGTTCCACTGATATGCCTATGGGAAAGAAATTCCCTCAAGCTGTCAAAGATAGAACCTTCGGCATTATAACCATGTATAAATACAACAGGTACATGAATAAGCTTAAATTTCAGCGATGACTCTATATCAGTTCCATTTAGCCGTGCAGATATTGATACAGTTC
Organism: Clostridia bacterium; assembly: GCA_026418275.1. Classification (GTDB taxonomy): domain Bacteria; phylum Bacillota; class Clostridia; order Acetivibrionales; family DSM-2933; genus SKW182. The sequence goes on along the minus strand of JAOABQ010000051.1, from coordinate 98,165 downwards.
TTTCACTTTTAATATGTTCAGGAGGAGAATAGAAGGCAAATATTTCTCCCTTTGTATCGGTTCTTTTTGAAGAGGCAGTTATTTTACCCAGGTTATCGGAAACGGATAAATTAATGTGCGCTTTAGGTATATTTTCTCCCAGAGAGTTTTTTGCGGCTACAATGAAGTAAAGCCTGTTTGAGCTTTCGGATGCGATAGCAGAAACCTGTGGATTTAATAACTTAACGGTTAAAATTATATCTTTCTTGGCTGATATTTCATATCTCAAAATATTTAGCAAATCATTGGTATTAAAAAACAGAATAACAAGCAATGAAAAAATCAATGTCAATTTTATTCCTAGCTTTAAGGATACTTTAGAAGCCATAAGCACCGTTCCTATAAATAATTTAACTGCTTCGATGCATTCATTTTTACTTTTATTATATCATTTAAATATCAGTACAAAATGGTAATTTTTATAACTGAGCGTATTGGGCGGAGCGGCAGTAAATAGGATAAATACATATTGTGAATATTATTTTTTTGATTATGGAAACAATAATATAGCGATTTAAAAAAGCATAATTATAATATGCTTTTTACAACAAAAGTACAGGTGATTATAAGTTCATAAGTTGTAAAAACATTTGGTAATGATTATGCAGTCACTATTTATTATAAAAGGAGGATGTTTAAATGAAAGTTAGAGATGTGATGACTAAGAATGTAGCTTACATTAACCCGATGTCGTCGGTGACAGAAGCAGCACAATTAATGCAGAAGCATAATGTAGGGTCAATCCCGGTTTGTGATCAAAATGGAGTTGTGGGAATTATTACAGACAGAGATATAGTAGTAAGAAATATTGCCCATGGAACAAACCCCCAAAGTACACCGGTAAAAGATGTTATGACATCACAGGTAACAACTGCAACAGGCGACATGGATATAAATGTTGTATCTGATATAATGTCCAAAAATCAAATAAGAAGATTGCCCGTAGTTGAAAATAACAAAGTAATAGGAATTATAGCTCTAGGTGATATTGCAACAGAGCCTAGATACGATACTGAAGCATCGGAAGCACTTTCGGAAATTTCAAGGCCATCAAAGCCTCAAAAGATGTAAACATGGAAGTTTGAATTAAGGCTGCGGGTACGGGCATTTTATATAGCCTATGTACCGCAGCCTTAAGACCTCATAATGTATTATGTGTTAATTTTGTTATATTAAATATGATTGGTGGCGTTTCTTCTTTACATATATACTGTTACAAATTTTATTGAATAAAGATCTGCTACAAGCAAATCGTCACTATCCTCAGGACGAATTAAAATATAGCTTGCACCGACTCCCATAAGTGTACCGAGTCTGTCGGTCAACATATTGCCTATCAGGAATTCTACGCGGACTCTTTTTCCAATCTGAGTTCTTAAAAATCCCTGCATATAAGCTACGCCTTCAACAGTAGTAACTGAAACTTCACCGGGGGGAGTTGCGGTGGTTCCAAAGGGTGAAGGGGTGGCACCTCCTGTTGTTGGACCCAAAGGCAGCCCTGTAGGCAGTGTAGTTCCTATAGGAGCAAGAGGATAAAGCGGCATAATCGGCTGCTGTGCAGATGTTGGCTGGGAACCGGTGGATTGCATTCCGGTAGGATAACCGGTGGGTTGGCGTTTGTAATTGTCACCATAAGGTGGAACGTAAAAATATTCGCTCATATAATACCTCCTGATTTAGTATTAATAACTATTTTTAGTGGATAAATAGTAAGAACTCCATATCAATTGATTGCAGTCTATGTTTCATAATATAGTGATGTAGGGGTATAAAAACAATGCTGGTTTACTCTATTGAATATGACACCCGATCGGTTGCGTGGGAAATACTGTGCACATGTGGGCAAAAACGGATTGTAGTACCATAGGGTATCTGCTGCACCGGGAAACACATTGCCTTCAAGAGCCCAGTCGGCTATTTGATAATGTATATCCTCAGGGGGAGTAGCCCATATCGTCTGCGGGTTTGTTTCTCCGTATACTGTATTAAGTAAGCAGGTAAATTCGCCAGGCTCTGTTATTACTCGTCTCAAATCTCCTTGACCGGTTCTCAGATATTGGCCTGAAGCTACATGTACCCTATTCATTAATACCGTTGCTACAGCCCTCATACCATTTTCACCTTCGCCTCCGGCCTCGCATTTTATAAGCCGGGCAAACATTTCCCTGGTAGACATCGGCATAAAATCACCTTCTTCTATTGTTAAGAATGTGGAGTAAACACTACTATGTCAAATTTTTAATAGTGAGGGGATTAGAGGTGATGTACAGCAAATGCAGTTTTATCATTATTCCCCGTATATTGTCCCTTCCCGGAAAGGTATAAAGGGCTGGGAACATAATTAACATAGTAATTTAATCAAATTTTCATAATACAGTATATTAACATAACCCGGAAAAGGTAACCTTGTGACAAAGTAAAAATTTCCGTAATTATTTTTTAAAAAATACAAACAATAATCAGGCATGCGATTAAATAAATTTATAGGAGGAATTTACTGTGAGTAGACAGAGAAGTCTTATGTCTGAAGGTTTGAAGGCTGAGATAGCCAAGGAATTGGGAGTCTACAACACGGTAGCCACTGAAGGCTGGGGCGCTGTAAGTTCAAGAAACTGTGGAAATATAGTTAAAAAAGCTATAGAAATGGCCGAAAGGAATTACAGCAACAAATAGTACTTCTTTAAATGAAAATGCATGAAAAATGGAGCCTTTGAGGCTCCATTTTTCATGCATTTTTTTGTTTTATACCAACTATTATTTCAATTCTATTACAATTTCTTTACACTTGTTTTCAGTCTGTTGACTCAAAAATTTCACGATGATATAATGTGTTTGAATCAAGATAGGTAAAGTACGCCAATCTTGAGCAAGATGTAAAACGGAGCCGGGTTATTCAATCAGGAAGTAGGCGTAACCCACTCTGAAAATAATGACCTACTTCAAAAAACTACAAGGAGGATTTGAGAACATGAGAAATCTCAAAAAGCTTTTAGCAGTTATCTTGGCTGTTTCCGTTATGTTGACAGCTATGGTTCCTGCATTTGCCGCAGATTCCGAATTTCAGTATGAGGAACAGGCAACAACATTAAATGCATTAGAAGTTATGAGCGGAAACGCTGAAGGCGATCTAATGCTCGGTAAGGCTCTTACAAGAGCAGAAGGCGTAACATTCGCTCTTAAGCTCATCGGTAAGACAGACGCAGACGCAGAAGCAGCTAAAGAAGGTGCTGACGAAGTTCTTGCAAAGTTTAAGGACGGAAAAGACGTTCCTAACTGGGCAAAAGGTTGGGTAGCACTCGCTGTTGAATTAGAAGTTGCAAGCGGTTCAACTGATGGTAACTTCTATCCTAACAAGCCTTTACTTGGTAAGGATCTCGCATCCTACATCAACAAGGCTCTCGGATTTGAAAACGTATACAGCAAGGCAGCATTTATCCTTGCTGACAAAGCAAAGAGCGACGTTCTCGTAGCTTCATTGGCTGCAGATTTGAACGGTTCTGCATTGACTAGAGACTTGGCTACAGCATTAGTTTATGGCGCATTGACAGCTACTGCTGAAGGCGAAGAAACGACTGTTGTTGAAGCATTGGTTGCTGGTAACGCTGATTTGGCAAAAGTTGCTGAAGATGCTGGATTGGTAACTCCTGCTGCTACAATTAAGTCAGTTGCAGCTCCTGCCGATGTTGAATTGACTGTTGGTGATGATGCAGCTGCAAAATTGCCAGCTAAGGTTACTGCTACTTACACAGATGGAAAAACTGCAGAAGTAGCTGTTACTTGGGCAACAGTTGATACTACTAAAGCTGCTGCTAAGGCTGCTGTAAAGGGTACAATCGAAGGATTCGCTGATGGCGTATCAATTAACGTAACAGTTAAGGCATTGGCAGTAGACTTCACTTTGAGCGCTACTAACTTTAAAGAAGTAGTAGTTACTTTCAACCAGGCTATAGACGCTTCTAAATTGGTTGCTGCTAACTTCGCAGTAACAGGTAACACAGTTACTGTAGATTCAGTTGCTGCTGACAACAAGTCAGTTGTATTGAACCTCGGAACAGCATTGACTGCAGCTGGAAACTCTGCAGAAGTAACTGTTAAGGCTGCTATCGCAGGCGCAGATACTAAGAAGACAATTTCAAATATCACTGATACTGGACTTCCTTCAATCGTTAGTGCAGCAGCAGACGGAAATTCAGCTATAAAGGTTACATTCTCCGAACCAATCAATGGATCTACTATAACTAACAGCGGAGAATACAAGCTTGACGGACAGTACTTCTCACAGTCAGCTATCCCTGCAATGTCAGGAAGAGTATTGACAGTAGTGCCTACTTCAAGGTTAGCTGCTGGAGAACACACTCTTACAGTTACAGCTTCAGCTAGAGACTTTGCTGGTTACGGAATAGCTTCTTCAAGAGACATTAAGTTCACAGTAGGAACTGATGCTACTGCTGCTACTGTATCTTTTGTAAGTGCTACTCAGACTCAGTTGGTTGTTAAGTTTAGCGAAAAAATCAATGCACTTGCAGCTTCAAGCATAACATTTACAAATGGTGCTACAGCTGGTACACCAACTACAACTGATAATATCACTTGGACTATACCTAACAGCGGAACAGCTTTCGCTGCTACTGGTAACACAACAGTTACATTTGCAAAAGCTGGAATCGTTGATACTTTCGGTAACGTTCCTGCTGCAGACCTTACTCTTGCATTCGTAGCAACAGCTGATACTACAAGACCTACAGTAACTGCTGTAGAATTTGCTACAGATGTACAGAACAAGTTGTATGTAACATATTCGAAAGAAATAGATGTTACTACAGGAACTTATACACTTACAGAAACTAAAGCTGATAATACTACTGCAACTCCTGCTGTTTCTGCGGCTTGGTTTGTAGATACTACAGTAACTCCTAACGTTACAGTTAAGACAAAAGTTGTTCTCCAACTTGGCGGAGCTGCAAACTTTACTCCAACATCTTCCTATGCATTACAGATAAGGAATGTTGACGATGGTCCTAATCCTTTGAAGAATAAGATAACTGACTACTATGTAGCTGGTTTGAAGGTTAAAGATTTGACAGCTGCTGCACGTACAGGAGTATCAGTATCAGGTCAGAGCATGTATATTACATTTGATGATGTTTTAGATGCTTCAACAGTAGTAGCTGGTAACTTCGTATACGTAAGAGGAGAAGACAGTAAGGTTGTTAATGGAATACCTTCTGGTTCAACAGTAGAATTAATCAACAGCGGCAAGACAATCAAATTGACTTGGCCTACCGCAGTTGCAGATGCTACTAATGGTCTCAACCCTGCAAACATTGTTCAAATCCAGTACACTGGTCTTAAGGGAACAGATGCTAATGCAATAACTGCTGCTGTTGTTACTAAAGCATCACAAGGCGGCGGTATTTGGGCAGCACCTGGAACAGCTCCTTCAATAGCTAGTGCAAAATTAACAGGAACAAATACGGTTGTTGTACAGCTTGCAAACTTCTCCAACTTCATATTTGATCCTGGTAAGGCATTAAACGATATCGTAATCAATAATGGTGTTCCTCAAACAATAACTAAGACTAGCCCTGTCTACGATGCAACTACTGGTACAATCACATTTACAACTGTTGATACATTCGCTAAGAATGGAACAATCAACAGCCTGCAGTACACTGTTTATACTGCAACTACAAGAACGTTGGTTGACATTTATGGACAGACACTGTTGGCACAAGCTGGTACACCACTTGTTGACAAGATTGTACCTACCGTTGTAGGTGATATAGTAAACACAGGAGATCATCAGAACTTTACAATTGATGTAAGTGAAGAACTGTTAGACGGATTGAATGGTGCTGACTTTGATCTTACTGGTGGAACAATGGAATTCAGTGTAGTAGTTGATGGTGCGCTTGTACCTGCGGCTGCTGTATCTTACAATTCAACAACAGATAAGATAACAATCAACCTTGGAGGTGCTATAGCTAGCGGTAAAACATTCACAGTAACATTTGCACCATTGTCAGCTTCTACTATTAAGGATAAGACAAATCAGAATGTTCTCGCTGCATTTACTAAGTCATATACAAGACCTTAATAGTAATTAATTCAAAATTAATACTATAAAGAACTAGAAAGACACTCTGGATAATTTATAATCCAGAGTGTCTTTTACTGGTTCTATGTCAATAGTTGGGGTAGAATAGTAAACTGAAATTTTATTGAAGGGCCAATTACTTTAAAGAGTGATTGGCTCTTTATTCACATGTAAGGTATGTAAAATTCTACGTCTAAAGTTATCAAAGTTTTTGTACCCGTAAGCTATACGCTTAATTACTTTGATTGTATTATTAATGCCTTCGGTAAATCCATTGGAATAAGGACAGGTGAAAGCGTTAAGTATATATGATTCCCAGTTCTGTAACATTGTCATACAGGCTTTAAATTCAGGTATATTTGCAACATTTGCATGCATTCGGAATTCCTTTAAGTTATTGATTGCTTCTTGTTTATCCTTGGAAGCCATGAATCGGTAAAAGACCTCTTTAAGTAGGTAAGCTTCTCTTAGATCTCTAGAAAAAAGAAGCATTCTTTCAACAGCTGCCTTGTTTTCATCGGAGAGCTTTTCCATATGTGCTAAAAGAAGTTTACGACTGCGCTTGAAGTATTTACGTTGCTCAGGAAGGAGCTTTTTCTGTATACGCTTTCGGACATTCTCTAGAGCCCAAGTGCAGTATCTAACAACATGAAAACGGTCAATGATTATAGTAGCTTGAGGGAATAGGTGCTTTGCAGTTTGGACGTATGGTTTACACATATCGGTTATAAAATATTGTACCTCCTTACGATTAGGAAATTGTCGAAGGTACTCAAAGATGTCGGTTGATTCCATTGTGGGTAAAATATCTATAACTTCCTTTTCTACAGGTGAGGTAAGAATACATTGGAATTTACCTTTATCAGTATTACCGCGGAACTCATCTATTGATAAGACTTTAGGAAGTTTAGGTGGCTTGGAATACCCTATTAACTGTAGCCATCGATAAACAGTTGAGGGTGAAATCCCAAGTGATGCAGCAATGTCTTTCTGAGAGCATTTTCTTTTTAGTTCATTGATGCAATAAGCAGTTAATCGGCGTGTAATCCTATGGAATTTAGGTAATAAGCCGTTAGTTTCATAAAAACGCTTATTGCAGCATGGACAGCAGTAACGGCGTTTGTAATAAAGCCATATAAGCCTTTTACCAAACGCTGGGTCATCCTTTACTTGTTGCTTTCTGTAGTCGTGAACCTTATCGGTAATGGCACAACAATCTGGACAAACATGAGGACGCCGTTGCAATTTAAAGGAAACTATAATTGTTTTATCATCGAATTTCAAATCTAAAATATTAATACTTCCTATATCGAGTAACTTTGATATATAATCTGTTTGAGGCATAGTTTTTTCTCCTTCTTGTGTATTGGTGTGTGGTAACTTCAGTTTACAAGAATTTGAAGCATTATGCCTCATTTATTTTTTTCTTACCCCAATGTTTAGTATAGAGCCCTTTTTACTATTTGAAATTATGTCCAATTGACATAGTAGATACTTTATATTAGGATATAGTAGAGTTTAAATAAACAATAGGGTAAAAATAATTAATGGGGGAAAAATTCATGCAAAATAAAATAATGCAAAAGACGACTAGCCTCATTGAGCAAGAGGGTTCTATTGCAAAAACTATAAAATTATCTATTATATCGATAATTTCATTTATATTGTTTGTCACGCCTTTTTTCAGAGGGACATATTTTGAGCCTGATCAATTAAGTGCTGCTATAGTTATATTTACAGCTTTAGTGCTTTTTGGAGGATATAAGTTAATGACCAAAGATAAGGCACTATTAAAAACACCACTTGACTATGCGCTTGCGCTTCTTGTAATAATGTATGCAATATCTGTACTTTATGCTGTAGGCACGAGAAATGCTGTAATTGAAGTGGTGAAGTATCTTATGTATTTTTCTTTATTTGTGATAGTTTCAAAGTTTGCTATAAGCCGTAGATTTAAAATTACAGTGTTTATAACACTTATTATTACTGCGATTGCTGTGTGTTTTATAGGCTATGATGGAGCTACGGGAGAACATGTAACCAAGGTTTTGAACAGGATTTTTGAAGCAACAGGGATACCACTATTGATAAAGGAAACATTTCTTATTGGAAGAATATATTCGGTATTTCAATACCCGAATGTTACAGGGGCATATCTTGCAGCTATACTCCTTTTATGTCTTGGATTTATGGCAGCTTCGCAAATAAGAACCGTTAGATTAGTGCTAGGTGTATGCAGTTATATAATTATGACAACCTTGTTATTGACTTTCAGTAAAGGTGCGATACTGGCGTTTTCGCTAGCATTAATCATAATGTTTATTGCACTCCCTAAGGGGACAAGAGCTAAACTAGCAGTGTATTCTGTTATTTCTGCAATATCTATGGGGATTGCCACAATTCCTTTCCCTAAAAGTCCTATGAAGCTTTTATATTATATATCTAATAATGTAGGAAATGAAAAAGCCATATGGTTGGCATTGATTCTTGGAGCTGCGATAGCTGCTGTTTTATTTATGTTTAGTGATATTATTTTAAAGATAGTTGAGAAAGTACGGATAAAGGTATATTTGATATTATTAATCGTGTGCATTGTACTTGGTGCGGCAGCGACATTGATTGTATTAAATTCCGGTGAGGCAGTTACAATAGGAAAGGGGGCTGTAACCCAAGGAATACCAGAAGTAATTGAAAAGACAGTATCAATAGAGGCTGATAAAGAATATACTTTAGATGCTGAGTTGAATCTCAGGCCTGGGGACAATAAAGTAGCTCAATATAAAGTTGAAGTTTTTAGCATGAGTGAAAAAAATCTTAATATTGATGGTGGAACATTAATTGCGCAAATAAATGGTGCGCCTCAGAATGGTAAGATTTATCAAAAGTTGACCTTCAGAACATTGAAGGAAACACAAGCGGTGAATATTGTATTTACTGCATTAGATAATAATTCAATTATTAAGCTAAATAGTTTAAAGTTACTTAATGCTGATAACAAGTTATATAAAAACACAATATTGAAATATAAATATATTCCTGAAAATATAGCAGCGATGCTACAAAATCAGGATATAAGCAGTAGTAAGATTTCCAGAAGTATGTTTTATAAAGATGGAATAAAGATGTTTAAAGATCATCCGGTTTTTGGTGCCGGTGGAGGAGCCTGGGTGCTTTTATACCAGAAGTATCAGTCCTATTTCTACCAGAGTAATGAGCCCCACAGTTTCGCTGTTCAGGTTCTAATTGAAACAGGAATAGTAGGTGCTCTTGTATTAATATTAGTGCTGGTGACTTTAGTATTAATGTTAGTGATATATAGAGTTAAAAGGAATATAGGTTGTTTAAACTCTAAAATAATTAACTCCGCCGTTTTTGCTGCAATATCACTTCTGCTTATGCACTCTTTTATTGACTTTGACTTCTCACTGTCAGCTATGTCTATTTTATTATGGGTTCTGCTAGGGATATTTAACTCGGAGTATATAAGAGGTTATGAACCAATTGAAATAAAGAATAAGGCTATTGATAAAGGTTTGCAAAAGGTTGATAAGGTATTTAATAAATTCAAATCATTAAATATATATAATGCTGTATTAATTTTAGGAGCACTTTTGCTTATAAGCATTCCTTTATGCCTAAAGTTAGCTGTTGTGTATGAACAAAAGTCTTTTACGGCATCTAAAAATAACGATATTGAGCGTGCAAAAAGCTATATGGCTATTGCTTCAAGACTGGATTCTTTCAAGGCAGAAAGCAAGATAGACTATGCAAATCTTATAATACTTCAGTCAAAGATTTCGTCTGAGGATGCTGAAAAGTTACAGGAACTCGTATTAAAGGCAGAGCGGCTTGGTAAATATAATGCGTATATGTGCTCAAACCTAGGTTTGTACTATCTTAAAACTGGTAATGCAGATAAAGCTCTGGAATATTTCTCTAGGGTATCTGAATTAGCACCATTAAGACCGGAGAATTGGGAACAGGAGTTAAATGTATATTCTACTATAATCTTCTACTATTTCGGAAAGGCGGAGAATGATAAGGCGATAGAATATCTTGATAAAGCATTCCAAGTGATAGATAAAGCAATTGAAATAAATAGCAAAAACTACAAGCCTTTTGTTTTTACAGATAAAACAATAAGGTTAATTGAAATATTTAGAAATATAAAGGATAATTATGGAAAGTCAGATATAATTAATCCAAATAACCTGGTTTTTACAACTCTTAATGATTTGGATGTAAATTTTGATAATATACCTGATCAATGGAGCAGTGACAATCCTAATGATATAAAAATTACTAAAGATAACGAATACGTTACTCTTGAAAATTCTACTGCTGCTAAAGATGTATATATAAAGAGCAGAGCTCTTAGCTTGTTTCCCGACAAGGCTTATGTAATTAATATAGAGCTCGCCGGTTCTAATTTGCCAAATGAAATAAAATATACTATATCGGGAATTAGTGTTGAAAACTGTGATAAGATGGTTAAAAATTCAAATTTATATACTGCAGTATTTACTACCCCTAAAGATTTTAAACCTTCGCAATATGAAAGATTGTTCTTGAATGTAGAAGGAAGTTACCATATAAAGAGCATTACTATAACAGAAGTTTAAGAATATCATTGTCTAAGATAAATACAAATTATAAATCCTTTTATATGCAACATATTGCAAAAGGAGTATTCTTAATTATGGGAATGGTCCCTTACAATGTGCACAATTATCTTTATCATATATCTTTAAATGGAGATAGTTTAACGGGTAATTGACTTATAAAAGAGATAAAAAAATGTTAATAAAACGCCGGTTCTTTCGAACTGTGCGTTTTTTTAATATAAAAATATAAATATTTTGGGGAGGTCACAAAAGTGAAGAAAAGAACATTAATAAAAATTCTAGGAATGGTTTTAGATTTTCTTATTTTGATTAATATGAATGTATCATTTGACATATAACAAGATGGAAAATTTATAAAGCTGCATATAGGTGGAAAAAGGCATATGCGACTACAATTAAATTCTAATCTAAAAATATTACCACAAATTCGTTAAAAATACCCCTTGATACCCAATAGGTAATTTGTGTTATCATAGAGTATATTAGGAAAAATCCTTACAAAGGAGGGAAAACATGAAGAAGCTTTTCTCTATATTCCTGGCGGCGGTACTCGTAATGACAAGTGCGCAGGCCTTTGCAAAAAGCAATACCGCTACATCCACTTACGCCCTGTTGAAAAACAAACTCTTGGAAAATAATCTTACCATAAAAAATCTTAATAACTCTGTACGGCAAGCCCAAATAAGCTATACCGATACTGTAGCGATGTTCGGAAGTATAAATACAAAAGGAGTTACCTTTACCTTTAATAACGAGGAACATTTCTTTGCTTACGACGATTATACCCAAATGCTTATGACCAAGCAAAAGGAACTACTTCCAAAGCAAGCAAAGTACCAATGGGAATCGGCAATAGATAATACTACCGTAAGCTCATTACGCCTGACTCTGGGGCTGCGGGATTTGTACGGCGCACTGCTGGGAGCCGATGTACAGGTAAAAATAAAGAATGAGATATTGAAGGTAGAACAAAGCAAATACGACGAGGCATTGAAAAAATACTCCACCGGACTGATTTCCGAAAATAACAGGGATGAGGCCGAATACAGCTGCCTCAGCGCAAAAAGTGAACTGCAAATAGCACAAAGAAATAAGGAAAATGCCTGCAGAAGTATAAATAGCTATATCGGTACACCTATAGAATGTGTGTATGAAAGCATAGTAATAGATGAGGTACATAATCCGTTAAAGCTCTCTCCGGTAGAAACCTACATAGAAAAGGCCTTGAAGGAAAGGCTTGAGATAACCGATCTCCTTTATCAAAAATCCTTAAAAGAGTTGAATCTTGAAATATTGAATACAAAGGATGTTTACGAAAAAAACAAGGACACCGACGAAGATTTGAAAAAAGAACACGACACCCTGATAGATGAAATCGAAAAGTTGAAAATAGATATTGAAAAGTCAAAGATAGAAATAGAACTTGAAATTAGAAACGCCTATGCCGACCTAGTTAAAGAGGAAAAAAGCCTCATAGCACTGGAAAACTCCCTGAAGGAACAAAAAAGCAAGGTGAAAAAATACAGCCAAAGCTTCTCTCAGGGGAAAATCACCAAAACTACTTTAGCTGAAATTAGGCTAAGTGTTTTTCAGATGGAATACTCGGTGAAGCTGGGAATATACAACTTAAACACAAAGCTGATGAAGTTTGAAAAGGCATGTGCCTTAGGCCCCGGATATTAAGGAGGGAGAAAAACGATGAAAAAACTAGCCGCTATAATCCTATTGATTATATTTACCCTTACCCCATTGATGCAAACCCTGGCTACTGACGAATCTGTAAGCATCAGCATAGAGAGTGCCACAAAAACGGCACTAGAAACCAGCAAGCAGCTTGTAATTAACGATTTTGAAATAAAAGTAAAGGAAAGCGCCCTAAAGGATGCAAAAGATAATATTGGCAAGCAGAACAGGTATACTACGTGGCGTGAACTTCTGGACAATAGGATTAAGGAGGAGGTAAAGCCCCTTGAAGCAGAGGTTGACCTGACGGTAGCAAAAAGAAATAAGGAAGCCGATGCTACAAATATTAAAATTAGTATTTATAACAGTATCTTACAATACATCCTTATACAAAAGGAACTGGAAGCAGAACAAAAAAAACTTTCCATATACCAGGAAAAGCTTAATATACTTAATACCCAGTTCAAATCAGGAAAGATAGCCGAAAGCGATTTGTTAGACTCCCAGTACGACATAGAAAGTAGAAAAGTGACTGTCGGCAATATCGAACTGAAGCTGCAGTTTGCAGGAATAGAAATAAAAAAGCTGTTAGGGTTGCCGATGAATGATACACCATTAAGTATAGTAGATGAATTACTGCCCGCAGCATTGGAAAGCATATCTGTAGACACTTTGCTGGAAAAAGTATTAAAGAACGATACCGGCATATATCAAGGTGAAAACAGCGTAATTTTTAAAACAAAGATATTGGAATTTACCAAAGAACATTTTAAAGAAGGCGAGACTATATACGAACAGAATTCAAAAAGCCTTGAGCTGGCAAAAGCAAACCTGGCTGATATCCGTTTGAAGGTTGAGACAGAGCTAAAAAACAAGTATAACTACCTTTTGAACGCAAAGGATAGACTTGACTTATCAGAAAAATATTTGAACTTGGTAAAGAAGAAGCTGAAAAACGCAGAAACAAAATTCAAAAACGGAGTTATAAGTAAGACGGCTTTACTCAACCAGCAGGAAGCACTGATTAATGCCGAATACCAGAGATACAGCGCAGTATATGACTATAATATAAAGAGCTTTGAATTTACAAGCATATACGGTAAATAATAGACTATATCTTAAAAACACTGTTATTAATCTGAGAATAATACTTTCTAAACTTTGAAAGCATTATTTTTGTAAGGGAGATTACAGATGAATGAATCAAATGCTGAAAACAATTGGTACGCAGTATTTGTAGTCACAGGGGAAGAAGATAATGTAAAAGAACGCTTGCAGTACCGTTTGCAGGACAACTATAGAATCCTAGTACCTAAGCGGAAAATAAAAGAGCGCAGGAGTGGTAAATGGACATATATTATAAAGCCACTATTCCCAGGCTATGTGCTGGTAAATGGAAATATAGATGCGGAAGAGTTCTATAAGTTTAAAGACGTTCCAGGCATAATAAAGCTGCTTAGAAGCGGATATGAGCCCCTGAAAATTGATGAGTACGAGTTGGAATTTATAAATAAGCTCATATGCAACGATGAGACAATCGGATACTCTAATATTCTTATTGAAAATGGAAAGGCTGTCGTTATTGACGGACCGCTTACTTCTATGGAAGGATATATTCTAGGTATAGACAAGCGAAAAGGCCGCGCCAAGATAAGAGTAAGCTTCCTTGGGGAAGAAAGAGTAGTAGAACTAGGTATAAATGTATTGCAGCCGGCAGGAGAATAAAGTCGAAGATGCAAGATATTTCCTAAATTAATTTATCAAATGTGTTGACGAACAATTTTTTATTCTGTAGAATTAAGGTGTTCACTATGTGAACACCTTTTTTTGTATAAAATCCGAAATTTACGTCACGGTGTTCCGGCCCGGACGATAAGCCAGGAGGTCATAGTTTAGTATATGCGTACAGAAAAAATGTATGCAATGGCGAAGCTATACCTGGCACCTTTCAAAATAAACCTATTTTAAAATTCAGTTACAAAAAAGTTATAGTACTTGATAAATCAACACGAAATCCTGTAGTTAATAAAATATATACAAAAGGATGTGCTAGATTTTGAAGGAATTAAGTTCAAGCATATACATAAAGTTAATTAAAAAAAATGCTTTATGGATAATTATTGCTGTAAGTATAACTCTTATTGCCAGTATTATATTGAATTATGTATTCGGAAGTCCTCCAAAGCAATTTTACAAGACTAAGATAGTTATAAATACCGGCGGTGCTGTTCTTGCTAATAAAGCACCTGTTAAAATACCTATAGGACAAGCAGAACAGAAAGCTATTGAGGAGGCAGCAGAGAAAGAATTTGGCATAAGTAAAAGCGGCTTTGAAATTAAATGGTCCTCTTTATCGGAATATAACATTCAGCTTGATATATCTGCGCCAAACAATGAACAATTAGAGAAATATTCTTCATCGGTGTCTAATTTAATTAACGATAAAATTAAGAAAACTTATTTAATAGACCCTAAATCTAAGGTTAATGACCTTAATCAAAGATACAGTGAATATATTCTCAATCCTGATAAAAGTATTGAGAAGCAAAAGCTTTCTGGGGTAGCAACTGATTTAAAGAAGTCCGAGGTTCTAAAACCCGATGAATTAAAAGCTGGCCAGAAGAGAATAGAAGAGCTGGAAAATGAAATAAAGGTTGCGAATTCAAATTTAGAAGCAATAGATCAAGATAAATCAATGCTAGAAGCAAGTATTAATGATTACAGCCAAAAGATCCAGGAAAATCAGAGAAGTATTGACGAAACTAAGTTAAGGCTTGAAAGTTTAAATTCAAAGATTAAAGATTCTACGCAAAATAGTGACTTTATAAGTAAGCAGATACTATTTCTGGAACAAGACGCAAGCATTTATGACTATTATGATAATTTCTACAAACAGGCAAAATTGCAGGATGAAAATCGCCTGAATCAAGCCAATGGTCTTAATGAAAAAATCAAAAAGCAAGTAAAACTTCTTAAAGGACAAGTTACCGAACTGAAACCTGACGTGGATAAGCTTCTTGGAGAACATAATGCTCAACTAGATATATTAAGAGCCTTAAATAATATTGTAAGCGATAATGAAATTATAAATACAAAAATCGTATCTGAAATTAGTAAGGCTGAACAAGTAAATAATATTGATATTCGGCCTAGAAAAGTAATTGTATCGGCATGGCTGATGTTTTTATTAATGTGCTGCTTTGCCTTTGGAAAAGAATATTTTTTAGCAGGAAAGAACCTTGACAAAAAATGAATACCCTTCCTTGAAAAAGTTTTATTTAGGGAAATAGAGTATGATTTAATTAAAAATGAAAAAGGGGTTTAGATTAATGTTCATTATATTATTATCTGGGGGTTCTGGTAAAAGATTGTGGCCGCTTTCAAATGATGCCCGTTCAAAACAGTTTTTAAGAGTTCTTACCGGTAAGGATGGCAAAAGGCTGTCTATGGCTCAGAGAGTTTGGGGTCAGTTAAAGGAATGTGGACTTGGAGAAAATACCCTTATAGCGACTGGTGAAGGTCAGGTTGATATAATAAGAAGCCAGTTGGGTGAGGATGTCCACTTAGTACTTGAACCTGAAAGAAGAGATACTTTTCCTGCGATTGCTTTAGCATGCTCCTATATTAAATCGGTTATAGGAGGGGACGAAAAAAGTCCGGTAGTAGTGCTTCCTGTTGACCCATATGTTGAAAATGATTACTTTGAGAAAATAAAAGGATTGGAAGATGTTATTGTTAAAACTGGTGCTGATATTGCATTGATGGGTGTAAGCCCTCTCTTCCCATCTGAAAAGTACGGTTATATAATCCGAGAAAATAGGGACGAGCAGTATTCTAGAGTAAAAAGATTTAAAGAAAAACCATCCGAGCAAGAAGCAGAAAAGCTCATAGAAGAGGGAGCACTTTGGAACTGCGGAGTATTTGGATTCAGATTGGGATATATTCTTGATAAATTAACTCAGAATGGACTTTCTTCAAAATATAACGAACTCCACGTTATGTATGAGAAACTGCCCAAGATTAGCTTTGACTATGAAGTTGTTGAAAAAGCTCAAAATGTTTTTGTAGTTCAATACAACGGCGGATGGAAAGACCTTGGCACATGGAATACGCTGACTGAGGAAATGTCTTCAAACAGCATTGGTAAAGTTGTAATTAGCGACAGTTGCTCAAATACACATGTAATAAACGAACTAGGTATCCCTGTTGTTGTAATGGGTGCAAAAGATATGGCTATTGCAGCCAGCCCAGACGGTATTTTGATTACCGACAAAAATGAGAGTTCAAGACTGAAAGAGTTTATAAAGGATATAAATGACCGACCGATGTTTGAAGAGCGTAGGTGGGGGTGTTACAGAGTGTTAGATAGTATTCAGTATGAGGATGGAAGGCATGTTTTAGTAAAGCATATCTCCATGAATCCGGGTGCAAATATAAGCTATCAATACCATGAGTTAAGAGAAGAAACCTGGACAGTTATATCTGGAGAAGGATGGGTGAAAATAGACGGCAATTCCACTAAAATCAAACAAGGTGATACAATTCATGTTGCTGTTGGAGCCAAACATTCAATTAAAGCTGAAACAAGGCTTGAATTGGTAGAAACACAGATAGGAACAAAACTTACTGAAGATGATATCATCAGAATAAGTTATGATTGGTAATACATGAGATAATTTAGTTGTTATAAACGTTGTATATATTTTATAATCTGAAAGGGAATTTCAAATGTCAAAAAAAAGAGCATTTATAACCGGGATAACCGGACAAGATGGTTCTTATCTTACAGAGTTATTATTGGAAAAAGGCTATGAAGTACACGGAATTATTAGAAGAAGCAGCAGTTTTAATACAAAAAGGATAGATCACTTATTTGAGAATACTGAAATAGGTAACAAATCACTATTTCTTCACCATGGGGATTTAACCGATTCCAGTAACCTGAATAGACTTATTGAAAAGATTGGGCCGGATGAAATATATAATCTTGCTGCCCAAAGCCATGTGCAGGTATCCTTTGAAGTTCCTGAATACACTGCTGAAACAGATGCTGTAGGCACTCTCAGACTTCTTGATGCAATAAAGGAAAGCGGTATAAAGACAAGGTTCTACCAAGCATCAACTTCAGAGCTTTTTGGCGGTATGCCTGGGACAGCTCCTCAAAGTGAAGCAACACCTTTTTATCCCAGAAGCCCATATGGTGCTGCAAAGCTGTATGCATACTGGATAACAGTAAATTATAGGGAAGCTTATGGCTTATATGCGTGCAATGGAATTTTATTCAACCATGAATCGCCAAGACGAGGCGAAACCTTTGTTACAAGGAAGATTACGAGAGCAGTGTGTAATATAGTTGCTGGAAATCAGGACAAGCTTTCTCTTGGTAATCTGGATTCAAAAAGAGATTGGGGCTATGCAGGAGATTATGTAGAAGCTATGTGGCTAATGTTGCAGCAGGATGCCCCCGATGATTTTGTTATAGCTACTGGGGAAACGACAACCGTTAGAGAGTTTACCGAATTGGCATTTAAAGAAGTTGGAATAGACTTAGTCTGGAAGGGCAGTGACGTAGAAGAAAAAGGCTATGATAAAGCAACTGGAAAAATTCTTGTAGATATAAATCCAAGATATTTCAGGCCGACAGAAGTAGATTTGCTGCATGGAGACCCACGCAAAGCAGAAAAGCAACTTGGATGGAAGCGGAAAGTTGACCTTAAGGGCCTTGTTAAAATGATGGTTGAGGCTGATTATAAAGAGATTGTGGGAGAAAAGAAATAGTAAGCTGTAAAATAACTCGCATACTGTAAAGTAATACAGATAGAGCAAAAGAGTATTAACACAATTCTATGAATAATAGGGTTTTTGTGAGAAATGCAAAGATTGCTGGACTTAAGATGTGCCAATATTACAATAAGCAATTATGCACAAGGTATGTAAGTGTAATGCCTGCCAATCTATATGGGACTAATGACAAATTTGACCTTAAAAATTCACATATCTTGCCTGCTCTTATCAGAAAGATGCATGAAGCAAAGGTAAAAGAAAGCCCCACAGCGGAAATCTGAGGAAGCGGGAAACCATTGAGAGAATTTTTACATGTGGATGATATGGCAGATGCGAGTGTATATCTCACAGAGATGTATAAAGGCAGTGAATTTGTAAGTGTAGGTACAGGTACAGACGTCACAATAAAGTAACTGGCTTTGGCAATAAAAGAGGTTGTCGGGTTTAAGGGTGACCTGGTGTTTGGCAGGTCAAAACTTGACGGTACCCCTAGAAAGTTGCTTGATGTATATAAATTAAATTCACTGTGTTGGGAATATAAGATAAATTTATATGATGGAATAAAAATGACGTATGAATGGTATGCTGAAAAAATGCTAAGAGTAATCCTTATGCCGGAGTTGAAGATTTCACATTAGTAAGCGGGAAAGGCTTTTGTAATTCATCGATATATTTGGTGCAAAGGGCTCAGAGCTTCAGCTGCTTCAAGTAAAAAAATAAGTTCTTAGTGGAGCTAAAACTATGGACAAGGAATTGGAAGTATTAGAGCATATATCGAAAGATAGTAATATTACCCAGCGTAAAATCGCTGAAAGAACGGGACTATCTCTTGGAGCTGCAAATATACTGATTAAAAGGCTTATTAAAAAAGGAATTTTAAAGGTTGAGAAAATAAACAGCAGGACATTGAGATACCTACTGACACCAAAAGGGATGGTTGAAAAGACCAAAATGACGTATGCGTATATTGTATATTCCTATAATTATATAGATAGCCTAAACAAAAAAATTAAAGAAATTTGCTCAAACATGGCAGAGGTTGATATTATATACCTTTATGGCGAAAAAGATGAGGTTTGCGAAATAGTAATTAATTCCTTAAATGAAAAAGCTATTAAAAATAAGATATTGAATAATAATGAACTGGACATGATTTCTTGCAATCACCCTCAAATTATTATTGTATGGAACCTCGAAAAAGGTCAATACTTAAGTGATAAAGGGATAAAAAGCATAAACATTCTTCAGTTCTAAGAATGGCAATCAACTATAAACTTTTGTAATAAATACAACCAATATCTACGGATAGTAACGGGGGAAAAATGGAAAGAATCAAGGACTTTACACTTGTAATAGAAGCAGGAAAAACTGAAAAGCAATACTTTAAAGACATATGGAAGTACAGAGAACTTTTTTTCTTTCTTGCATGGAAAGATATACTTGTAAGATATAAACAAACAGTTATAGGAGTTCTTTGGGCAGTAATCAGACCCGTGCTTACTATGGTTGTGTTTACAATTGTATTTGGAGGTCTAGCTAAGCTACCTTCAGGTGGAGTACCATACCCCATATTGGTATACTCCGCCATGCTGCCCTGGCAATTTTTTGCCAATGCTTTGAGCGAGAGCAGCAACAGTCTTATCGGAAATGCAAATATGATTTCAAAGGTGTACTTTCCAAGGATAGTGATTCCAACAAGTTCAGTAATAACCAGTTTTGTTGACTTCTTAATTTCGTTTGTAATCTTGGCAGCTCTTATGGCTTTCTATGGATTCGTACCTGATTGGAGAATGGTACTTCTTCCGGTTTTTGTTATTATAGGCTTTTTAGCATCACTAGGCTCAGGGCTTTTCCTTGCAGCACTCAACGTAAAGTATAGGGATTTCAGATATATCGTACCTTTTATAGTTCAATTCGGACTATATATATCTCCAGTAGGCTTCAGCAGCAGTATTGTACCTGATAAGTGGAGGCTTTTATATTCAATTAATCCAATGGTTGGTGTAATTGACGGATTTAGATGGTCGATTTTAGGAGATGAATTAGCCTTATATGTTCCGGGTTTTATTATTTCACTGATATTGGTTGTGGTTATATTTATTTTCGGATTATGGTACTTTAGAAAAGCCGAAAGGACATTTGCAGATGTAATATAACAATACCAAGTCAGTAAATTCCTTATTAATTGATTACAGAAATATATATATAATTCTGTAGTGCAACAAATCAAGATATTGGTACAAATGTATAAAGCTTAAATTTGCATAATGCATGTACCATATAAAGGATGCAGGGGGATACATGGATACTGTTATCAAGGTGAAAAACATAGGAAAAAGTTATATTATAAAACATAAACAGCAAGAGAGATATACTGCTCTCAGGGATGTAATTTCAAATAAGATAAGAACATTTGGCAAGAAACCTGAATTCTCGTCAAATGAGGAGTTTTGGGCACTAAAGGATCTTTCGTTTGAAATAAATCAAGGGGACCGTGTTGGTATTATAGGGAGAAACGGAGCTGGGAAGTCCACTCTTTTGAAAATACTCAGCAGGATAACCGAGCCTACTGTAGGCAGGGTAGGAATAAAGGGCAGAGTTGCAAGCCTGCTTGAGGTAGGGACAGGTTTCCATCCTGAGCTTACCGGCAGGGAAAACATATATCTAAATGGTGCTGTGCTTGGAATGAAAAAAGCAGAAATTAAAAGGAAGTTTGATGAGATCATAGACTTTGCAGAAGTTGAAAAGTTCCTTGATACTCCCGTTAAAAGGTATTCCTCAGGAATGTATGTGCGATTGGCGTTTGCTGTAGCTGCACATTTGGAACCTGAAATTCTCGTTGTAGATGAGGTTCTGGCTGTGGGAGATGCCCAGTTTCAAAAAAAATGCCTCGGAAAAATGGAGCAGGTAGGCAAAAACGGAAGGACTGTTTTGTTTGTCAGTCATAACATGGGGGCTATAGAGCAGCTTTGTAAAACCGCAATTTTACTCGAAAAAGGCCGCCTGAAGGATTATAGCAACAATGTCAGAGGTCTGATAAAAGAATATGTTTTTGGAAAGGATGTCAATGGCGATTCATTCGAGTGGATTAACCATGATGGAAATGAATATAAAAATGACTGGTTTACACCTAAAAAGTTTTGCATTACGAATGAATCGGGAAATAAGCTAGGCATGCCGGCAAGTAATGACAGGGATATATATATCCAGATTGAGGCGGATATAAACAAGCTTGACCCTGCCCTTAATTTTGGATATGCCATTTACAATGAAGAGGGAATTTTGTTATATTGGACGGTCAGTACTGATGGACCCGAGTGCTCTTGGCCCAAGATTAAAAAAGGTCACAACATACTCCGGAATAGGATTCCGATGAGGCTGTTAAATGAAGGTATTTATAAAATAAGCTTGATTGGTAGCCTTCATTTTAGGCAATGGCTATGTAATCCTGAGATGAATTCACCTTCAATTTACCTTAATATACAAGGGGGTCTCAGCGACTCTCCCTACTGGAATATAAAAAGGCCTGGCGTCATTGCGCCTGTTTTAGACTGGAAGGTATTTAATAATTAGTATCCATTATTATCGGGGGTTTTTATGACAAATTTAAAAAATTCACTAAAAAAGATTTATATTCTTTACTGGATAAAAAGAAAAATATCAAACGCTTTGGTTTTTAGCAAATGGGAAAAAGAGGGGTATCCGGTTCCGCCTCCCCATATAGTAAAACAAAAGATTATAAAATATTATGCAAATAGGTTCTCGGCAAATGTGCTCGTAGAAACAGGCACCTTTATGGGGGACATGCTCTATGCAATGAGAAGAAATTTTACTAAGCTGTACTCAATTGAGCTGAGTGAAGAGCTTTATTTAAAAGCTCAGAAAAGATTTGAAAATTACCCAAACATCAATCTACTTCAAGGAGACAGCTCAGAAAAGATAAGTGTTGTTCTGAATTCGGTTAATGAAAGAATTCTATTTTGGCTTGATGGACATTATTCCGGTGAGCAGACTGCAAAAGGCAAACTTGAAACCCCTATTATGAATGAACTACTAAACATATTTAATCATAATATAAAAGATCATGTTATATTAATCGACGATGCAAGGCTTTTTGTTGGAACGAATGACTACCCTACACTTGACAGTCTTAAGTCTTTCATTAGAAGTCACAGACCCGGATACAGCTTCGAAGTTAAGAATGATATCATAAGGGTTTATCCTAAGAAGGATATAGTTTTTGAGTACTGAGCCAAGTAGCAAAAATTTAGGACATGGAGATGTTTAATGTTAAAACAATATCTTAGAAAGCAAGATTGGGCGAGAAATTTAGTTGGAGTTGCTTTTACTTCCTTTAGTGCTTTAAGGGAACAGTGTAATTACAACCCGTTCAAATTTATTAAGAGATATATGGGTCTTCTGCTCGACTATAGAAAATATAAGAAATTGGCTCATAATGACAGTTTTATACTATCCAAAAAGTATATATACCCGTGCCTTGGAGATAAGCTGAAATATACACCTATTGATGCTATCTATTTTCTACAAGATACTTGGGGTGCGTCAAAGGTATTTGAAATAAAGCCTAGTCATCATTATGACGTTGGTTCATCTGTTATCACAGTCGGGATACTTTCTCAATTTGTGCCTGTTACAATGATTGATATAAGGCCCATTGATATACAGCTGGAAAACCTGTATTTTAAAAAGGGCTCCATATTAGAGCTTCCTTTTGAGAATAACAGCATAGAATCCTTATCCTCCCTTTGTGTAATAGAGCACATCGGTCTTGGAAGATATGGAGACGATATTGATCCTTTCGGCAGTGAGAAAGCGGTTGCCGAGTTAAAAAGGGTTATCAGTCCGGGAGGCAGCCTTTTAATTTCAGTGCCTGTAAATGCTGAAAACATTGTAAATTTTAATGCTCACAGAACCTTTACAAGGGATTACGTATTGACACTGTTTGAAGGAATGGAATTAAAGGAAGAAAAGTATATATACGGCAAGCAGCTTTATGATAAATATGATAAAAATATGAGGTTTGGAACTGGACTGTTCCACTTTAAAAAACCTAATTAATCATTCCTTGTGAGTTCAAAATGCTATTAGTTCCTTTGAGGTTATCATTTTTTTCCTATTGTAACGCTTTTATACTTTATTACGCCACATGGATACAGGCATTGGCTGTTATTAATGTCTAGCTTTTTTTACATGTTTTATACTGATATATATTTTAATCTTGCTTGCTACAATAGGGAAGAGAATACATTGCAGAACAGCTATATCTTTCAATAAAAGACCTCTTTGATTAAGAAATATATATGTTTTTATGAAAGGAAAAAGTCGTGTATGCTGTACGAACAAAGCTATGTCAAAACGAAACTCCGTAATTTGCTTTTAAAAGCCTTTTACAGAATAGAGAACAATAATTATTGCGATTTCGAAAAAAACGGGGAGCAGCGTTTTATTAATGATTTATTTAAATTGTTAAGCACTAGGGGGGGGGGCAAAAAGCTTGAAATATTTGATATAGGTGCTAATATCGGTGAATATACTAAAATGCTATTGGATAAGTGTGATACTCAGGAAAACCGTGATGTTCTTATTCATGTTTTCGAGCCTACAAAAGCATGCTCGGAGGAATTAGAAAGAAGGTTTGGAGACAATCCACGGGTGCTGATAAATAAAAAAGCTGTTTCTAATGATAACGGCAAAGCGGAAATATTTTTTGACAGGGAAAAGAGTGAGTTAGCCTCCCTATGCAAAAGGGACATTTCCTCATGCATGGTTAACCTAGATAAATCAGAAGAAATTGATACAATAAGACTTGAACAATATATTGAATCAAATAACATCCAACATATTTTCTTTTTGAAAATTGATATTGAAGGATATGAGATGGAAGCCTTCAAGGGTCTTGGAAAGTACTTGAGTGGAGAGTTTATAGATTTTATTCAGTTTGAATATGGTGGTACAAACCTTGACTCGCACCTCAGCCTGCTTGAGATATATAATATATTATGCAGATCAGGCTTTAAAATAGCTAAAGTAATGCCCAAAGGACTTCATATTAGAGGCTACCAACCCTGGATGGATAATTTCCAGTATGCAAACTATGTGGCTATATCAGAAAAAATTATAAGTGAATTAAAGTGAAATTGAGGGAGTATAATGATTAAAATTAAACCTGATATAGAATATGAGTTAGATTGTCCATACTGCAACCAAGCAATGAATTCCAAGGGTCTACTATGGCAGGGAATTCATACTTGTGTCGTAGCAAGCTGCTCCAAGTGTTCTAATGAATTTGTTTATGACCTTCCGATAGGACAGGCAGTATATACACCCTTTGTGGTTGATTTGAAGAATGCCAGGATATCAGGCGACGCAGATACGGTAAGTTGGTTTGGAAAGCCTCTGCTTAATTCTTTAAAATGCCCTAAGAAAGACGATATAAAAATTGAAATACAAAAGATGCGTGAATGCAGGAACGCTATAATTCTGAACTGCATTGATTTCTTATTTGGACATGCACTCCTAAAGCTATTGAATGCTGAGAGTTACATTAAGCATTCCCCTGATACGGGGCTTATAATAATTATACCTCAGTTTCTTAAGTGGATGGCTCCAGAAGGAGCTGCAGAAATATGGAGTGTTGATATTCCGCTATCTAAAGCGTTAGATTACTATGAAAAGCTGAATGCTTTTGTCAATAATGAATGTAGCCGCTTTGAAACAGTTTATTTAAGCCGTGCATATTCACATCCTACTGATTTTAAAATAACTAATTTCACAAATGTTAGGAATTGCGTTTTTGATGAAAACAATTACCGTATTACATTTATATGGCGTGAAGACAGGATGTGGGAGGATAACAATCTTATATATAGAATCAATAACAGGCTAAAGATTGCAATAACCAAAAAAGCTTTTGTCTACCGACAAAAGCATAAAGTATGTAAGCTGTTTGATTACTTAAGAAAAAGCTTTCCCAAAGCCCGGTTTACAATAGCTGGCTTTGGAAATACTGCTGAATTTCCGGATTGGATTGAAGACAAGCGTGTTAATAGCTTTTCCAGTGAAATAGAAAGGAAGCTGTGTGAAACATATGCTGAAAGTGTATTAATAATAGGTGTACACGGTTCAAATATGCTGTTGCCTTCAGCACATGCCGGAATGGTAATAGACCTAATGCCGGATGACAGATGGGATAACATGGCTCAGGATATTATTTATCAGCCGAATAAAAAGTATTATGACGATGATAGGATTTTCAGCTGGAGATATAGATACCTTCCTGTCAGTATAGGGGTTAAAAAATTAAGTATAATAATAAAATCAATGGTAGGCAGTTTTGATATTGTACAAAACACTTTTATCACGGGTAAAGACAATTAATTGTGAAGATTGTACAGACATACTAAGTTAAAGCATGAGAATGAAAATACTTTTACCATAAAGTAGGGATATAAAATGTGTGGAATATTCGGATATCTGGGCAATATTGATAAAATGCTGGCGCAAGATTGCCTAGACAAGCTTATTCATAGGGGTCCAGACGCAAGCGGTTTGTGGCATCAGAAAAACATTACCCTTGGGCACCGTAGGCTTTCCATATTGGACTTGTCCGAATTGGGCACCCAACCCATGTCATATATGGATGGGCGGTACTGGATAACCTTTAATGGAGAAATATATAATTTTATAGAAATCCGCAACAGGCTGAAGGGTAAGGGATATATATTTAAAAGTGATTCTGATACAGAAGTAATTTTAGCAGCCTACTGTGAGTGGGGAGAAAAGTGCCTTGATTTGTTCAATGGGATGTGGGCTTTTGCGATTTGGGACAATAAAGAACAGAAATTATTTATTAGCCGGGATCGTTTTGGTAAAAAGCCGCTTTTTTATATTAAATCGAAAAACGGTATTGCTTTTGCTTCCGAAATGAAGGCATTACTACCACTAATGGATTGTGTGGAGCCTAATACAGATTTAATCAATAACAAGCGGAAAATGTTTTTGTATGAAAGTACCGATGAATGTTTGATTAAATCAATAAAGCGCTTTCCAGCCGGAAGTTATGCAGTTGTTGACAGTTACAATTTTGAAATTAAACGATGGTGGTGTACACTTGACAATCTCATAGATGTTCCGAAGAAATACAGTGGTCAGGTCGAGGCATTTAGAGAACTGTTTTTTGATGCCTGCCGTATACGGATGAGAAGCGATGTACCCTTAGGTACTGCATTAAGCGGAGGGCTTGACTCAAGCTCTATTATTTCCGCAATGGCTCATATTAAATCGGATAGTAAGGAATCAAGGATAAATAATGACTGGCAGCATGCTTTTGTTGCAAGCTTTCCGGACACACCCTTGGATGAAACGCATTTTGCCAATGAAGTTACTAACCACCTTGGTATAAAAAGTAAAATAATTAATGTAGATCCTTTAAGCTTTATTAATAACATGGATAGATTCTTATATTTATTCGAGGATATTTATATAACAAGCCCTATTCCATTTATGATGGTTTACAATAATATAAAATCCTCTGGTATATCAGTTTCTATAGATGGGCATGGGGCTGATGAACTTTTTGGGGGATATACTTTTGACTTTATATATGCATTGAATGATGCAGGTATAAATCTTCCAAAAGCAAATATGATATTGAGTGCGTTTAACAATAGCTTTCCGAAGCAATCAAGCCAGTTCTCAAAATTGGAACCGAAATTAAAATTGTGGCTTAAATGGCATGTTAAAAATGTCCTGGGCAGAAACAACCGATACAGTGATTTATACCATGAGGATTTCAACCATGAAAACTGGAGGAAGTTGGATAGCCTGAACAAACAACTGTATATATCTACGCATATGGGCATACTGCCTACGCTTTTGAGAAATTATGACAGGTACAGCATGGCAAACAGTGTTGAAATAAGAATGCCATTTATGGATCACAGGATTGTGTCGTTTGCATTTTCCCTACCATGGTCCTCCAAAATACGAAATGGTTTTTCCAAGTCAATTGTACGGGATGCGATGGCTCCAATTCTACCACCCAGCATAGCATACAGAAAATCAAAAATCGGCTTTAATTCTCCGTTTGTAGATTGGATTAAAGGTCCTTTGAAGGAGTATTTTATTGATATTATTAATTCAAACTCTTTTAAAACCAGTAATATAATAAATTCTATAGTAGTGGCTGACTTAATAAATAAGGTTATTAGCGATGAGAATGCAACTTTTTCCATGGGTGAAAACGCATGGGCGTCCATAATGCCTTACCTTTGGGAACAGGCATTTATCAAGCCAGCTTTATAAAGTATATAACAACAGTTATTAAATTTTTAAGGAGTATCACTATGTTTAAAATAGCGGTTATTGGAACGGGATATGTTGGTTTGACTACAGGTATAGGGCTTGCAAACTTTGGATGCAGTATTCTATGCATGGACATACAGGAAGATAAAATATCTAATTTGAACAAAGGAATAATGCCGTTTTATGAGCCTGGTATGGAAGAAGCCCTTAAAGTTAACATGGCATGCAATAGACTGAACTTTTCGACCAAAATTGCAGAGGGTATTGAATGGGCAGAAGTTGTTTTTATTGCTGTCGGTACTCCCCAGGGTATAAAAGGAAAAGCAGATTTGTCAGCAGTTATGAATGTTGCTGAATTAATCGGAAAAAGTCTTAACGGATATAAAATTATTGTAACAAAGAGTACAGTCCCAGTTGGTACTAATGAAAAAATTAAAGAGGTAATATCCTCTTTTAATACCAAAAAACATGATTTTGATATAGTTTCTAACCCTGAATTCCTAAGGGAAGGCAGGGCCCTTTATGATTTTTACCACCCGGACAGAGTTGTTGTTGGAACTGATAATCCCAGACCAGTTGAAACAATACGGAGAATTTACAGGCCGCTATATTTAAATGAAATACCTTTCGTATTTACAGATATAAGGACATCAGAGCTTATAAAGTATAGCTGCAACAGTTTTTTAGCAATGAAGGTAGCTTTTATTAATGAAATATCCAGATTATGTGACGCTGTAGGTGCGGATGTTTCAAAAATAGCTTATGCTATGGGGAAAGATGGAAGAATAGGTGGGAAATTTTTACATCCTGGACCGGGTTTTGGCGGCTCTTGTTTTCCTAAAGATACCGAAGCAATGAAAATGTTTGCAGAGGAAGTAAACGTGGATGTTTCAATAATTAATGCAATAATTCAGAGCAATAATACTCAAAAAGAATATATGGTAGAGAAAATAAAAAAGAGATTCGCAAGGCTCAAAGGTATTCAACTGGGTATTTTAGGGCTTGCATTCAAATCCGAAACAGATGATATCAGAGAATCTCCTGCGGTATTTGTTGTTAAAAGACTGATTGAGGAAGGTGCAGTTCTAAGAGTTTATGACCCTCAGGCAACGGAGAATGCGAAGCTTGTATTGGGTGAAAAAGTATTTTATGCCATCAATGAATATGATGCAATAATCAATGCCGACGGACTTGTTATTCTGACCGAATGGAATCAATTCAGAAACCTTGACCTGCTAAAGATAGCCTCACTAATGAGGGGCAAAATGTTCTTTGATTATAGAAATATTTATGATATGGCTGAGGTTGAAAACAGTTCGCTGATTTATGAAGGGATAGGAAGATAGAGGTCAAATATGAAACTAGTTAAGATTAGCAGCGCGTATCTTGGGTACCTGAACAAGTTTTACCTGAAAAGACCCGAACTAAAGGATCAAGGTTATTTGGAAAATAAAAAAGCCTTGGATTATGATGCATACGGATGGACTGATTTTTGGGGATTTTCCCTAAGACCCTTGGGCTATGAAGTTTCCGAGTTTTTAAGCAATGATGAAATATTGCAAAAAAAGTGGGCTGTTGAAAACGGTGTTTCCTTCGAAGAAAACAATTGGCTGCTTGATATTGTTGAAGAACAGGTAAAGGCAGAAAAGCCCGATATCCTTTTTATGAATGACTATGTAACATTTACTGAAGCCTGGCTTAAGGAACTAAGGCAGAAATGCCCTTCAATAAAGATTATATTAGGGTGGTGTGGTGCTCCGTACAAGGATCAGTCTGTGTTCAATGCCTATGATGTAGTTTTGTCATGTATTCCCGAGCTTACAGACAAATTTAATAATGATGGGCACTCTAGCTATCAGATGCATCATGCGTTTGACCCAAGAATATTAGACCGTATAAATGTAGAAAAAGAAAAAAGTATTGGATTTTCTTTTATAGGAGGTATTTCAAGAAATTCTCAATTTCACATGGAGAGAGAAATGATCCTGCTTAAGCTTACTAAAATGACAGACATACAAATGTTTTCTCCAAGTGCTGAATTCGGGATAAAAGACGACTTGAGGGTGCTGGCAAAAAAGGGAGCCTACGGTATTGTAAGTGCTTTACGCTCCATAGGGGCAAAAGACAGCTTTATAGATAGAATTCCTAATTTAAAAAATATAAATAAGTTTAAATCTTCTCCTCTAATGCCTGTTAACAGGAAACTAAAAAAGTATATGAATAACCCGGTATTTGGTTTGGATATGTTTCAGAAGCTTAGAGATTCTAAGGTTACATTTAATAACCATATAGATATTTCATCAATGTCTGCTTCAAACATGAGGCTTTTTGAAGCGACTGGCGTAGGAACATGCCTGATAACGGATCATAAAAAGAACATTACTGATATATTTGAGCCTGATAAGGAAGTTGTGACGTATAAAACGGTTGATGAGTGCATTGAGAAGGTAAAATGGCTCCTCGAACATCAGGTTGAAAGGGAAAACATTGCAAAACTGGGTCAGAAGCGGACACTGGAGGAGCATACCTTTAAAAACAGGGCTAGTGTATTAGATCAAATAATTAGAAAGCATTTGCATTAAAAAAGATAAATGAGTAAAGGAAGTGTACTTAAGCATAATGAATAATTTTATTCCCATATCTATGCCGTCGATAACACAAAAGGAGATTGAGTATGTTAATGATGCAGTAAAATCCGGATGGGTTTCTTCTCTTGGAAAGTATATTGAATTATTTGAAAAGTCTTTTGCTGAGTTTTCTAATACAAAGTACGCTATTGCAGTGTCAAACGGTACTACAGGACTTCACTTGGCTCTTGAAGCTTATGGGATAGGTCCTGGTGATGAAGTGATTGTACCCGATCTTACATTTATAGCTACTGCCAATGCAGTAAAACATACAGGTGCAAATCCGGTTTTTGTTGATATAGAGGAAACCACACTATGTATTGATCCTGAATCCATAAAAAAGGCAATTACTAAAAATACAAAGGCAATAATACCCGTGCATTTATATGGACATCCGGCAAACATGGCATTAATCAACAGTATCGCTAAGGAAAACGGTCTTCTGGTTATTGAAGATGCGGCAGAAGCCCATGGAGCGGAATTTAACGGGGAAAGGGTAGGTTCTTTAGGAGACTGCGGAGTATTCAGTTTTTATGGCAATAAGATTATTACTTCGGGTGAAGGCGGCATGATTACGACAAATTGTGACGATTTTTACCAAAAAGCACTAAGACTGCGTGATCATGCCATGGATAAGTCAAAAAGGTATTGGCACAGTGAAATCGGATATAATTACAGAATGACTAACATTCAAGCAGCACTGGGCGTAGCTCAGTTGGAGAGAATTGATTCCTTCCTAAAAAGAAAGAAAGAAATTTTTGATATATATAAATTGCTTTTAAATAATATTCCGAGATTGCATCTAAATTTTACTTCAATTGAAGCAAAAAACGTTTACTGGATGGTTTGTCTTGAAGTTGAAGGCTATGAGGAAGCAGACAGGGATAAACTGATAAACGACTTGAAGAATGAAGGTATAGACAGTAGACCATATTTTTACCCGATTTCTGATATGCCGATGTACAAAAGGGCGAATACTCCTGTAGTCCATAAGGTATACAAGAGGGGTATCAATTTGCCGTCTTACTTTGATATTAGTGAAAGTGACATTAAATATGTCTGCGACAAGATAATTAGTTTGTTAGGTGGGAGATAAATTGAGAATATTAAAAAAAATATTTAATAAGCTACTCAGTATGATAAAAGCTCGATATAAAAACTACAAAATAAAAGAAAGATACTTACTTTATTGCAGCATGATGAAAGAAGACCACCCGTTTAAGAATTTCAGTAAAATAAAGCTGGGTGACTGTTCCGCAGATCCAAAGGAGTTTTTCAACCATTATGAGGCATATGCTTTCTGGTTGGGTGAAAAAGTTCTGAAGATGGGTTCAGGGAAAAAAATCTTGGATATAGGAAATAAAAAGATTACAAATGCAATGCTTTCACTTAATAACGAGGTATATTCCCTTGTCCTTACGGACTGTGAAGATAGGATTTCCAATGTAAAATATACATTCCATGATGTGACTAAGAAACTTCCCTTCGAGGATAAGACATTTGATGTATTTACTTCCGCAGTATCCTTGCAGCTTATTGGTTTAGCCAGATATGGAGATGAACTGGATCCTTATGCTTTAATTAACCTGTTTAAGGAACTGGATCGTACGATGAAAGACAGAGCGGATCTGATTTTTAGTATTACATTTGGACCTAACTGCCTGGTTTTTAACAACCATTGGATTTTTGACATTGATACACTTAAAAAGCTTTTCTCAGGATGGGAGCTTATCGATTATTTAGTTGACAACCGTTATGTGGAGAATATTGAACCTAAGCCCAATTCCGAAAGGTTTTCAAAGGATTTGGATATAAAAGGCTTGCAGTATGGTGATTATAAAGTTATTTTCTTGCACTTTAGAAGAGGATACTAATACTAAACTTTGTCAGAGGTAGAAATGGAAAAAAAATTCGAATATACATGGGAAGAAGCTATTCAAATACTTCGGAAAGACCCCCAATACGATAAATTTATATATTACTCCTATCTTACAGACGATATATTGGCTAATTGCAAAAGGTTTTATGTAAGTACTGAGTTTGATGAAGTCAAAGAAATAATAAAAAGAGAGATGCCTCAAGCGAAAAAAGTACTGGATTTGGCTGCAGGCAATGGGATAGCAACATACGCCTTTGCAATATCGGGGTTTGATGTTGTAGCTCTTGAACCAGACCCCTCTAAAACTGTGGGATATGGTGCAATTGAATATGTTAAAACCCATGAAAAAATAGATAGCATTTCAATAATAACCGGTTATGGAGAAAATATTCCAATTGAAGATGAAATGTTTGATGTGGTATATGTTAGACAAGCACTACACCATGCAAAAGACTTAGGTAAAATGCTTAAGGAAATTTTCCGCATATTGAAAAAAGGTGGTTTGCTAGTTGCAACAAGAGAGCATGTTGTAGATGATTATTCCGAAGGTTTGAAAAAATTTCTGGATAACCAGCCTGATCACCAGCTATATGGCGGAGAAAATGCCTTTAAACATGAAGACTATGTGAATGCCATAAAACAGGCTGGGGGAAATATTATATGTGATTTTGGTCCTTACGATAATATAATAAATCTTTTTCCAAGAACGAAAGACATTTTCAAGCATGAAATAGTTTATTCAAAACATGGGAAATTACTAAGCAGGTTTTTACCTGAAGCTCTTGTCTTTAAAATAGGCGTATGGGTATTGAAAAAAAAGAAGGTACAAGGTCGCTTGCATAGCTTTGTAGCCAGAAAATAAAATAAGAGGTTTACAGAATGGGTATAAATTCAATTATATTGCTTCTAAAAAAAAACGAGGGAAAATACTCGAGGCTAGTAAAATTAATTAAGAAATTGGCTTACAGACTATTTTCAGGGTTAATGGGTACCTATCCTAGAGTAATGCGTAAAGAAATAAGTGCCGTTAAAAATGTTCTGAAATCACCCTATTGGAATATGAACTATGGGTCGGACCTGGTTCACCAAAAGCTGGAAAGTGAATTCGCCGAATATATTGGGACAAAATATGCCATTGCTGTCAATACAGGCGGGATGGCCATTCAAATAGCCCTTAGAGCACTTGGGATAAAACCGGGCGATGAGGTTATTCATCAGGTAGATACTTGCATAGCAGACCCTTTTGCAATAATTGCAGCAGGAGGAACACCTGTATTTTCAGATATTGCTCACAATACTTTTATGCTTGATAAAAAAAGTCTTATGCATTGGGTATCTGATAATACGAAAGTCATAATACCGGTTCATATGTGGGGCAACCCGGAAAATATGACTATGATAGCCGAATTTGCCAAACAGCACAATCTGATGGTAATTGAAGATGCGGCATTGGCATTGGGTGCAACCTATAAAGGAAATAAAATAGGCTCATTTGGTAATGCGGGAATTTTCTCCTTTGGTTGTTTAAAGCCAATTCAGGCTGGTGAGGGAGGCATCATAACAACAAATGATGAAGCACTTGCAAAGGAAATGAGAACAATAAGAAGTTGGGGCGAGATGCATCATGAGTTCGGAGTTCGTGATCAAAAAACCCTCTCATGGAATGGAAGGATATCGGAGGTTGTAGCTGCTGTTGCATTAGAGCAGCTTAGAGCGTATCCCAAAATGCTCAATGAACTTAGAAACAATGTTTTTGAATTTAATGAATTTATCAAAGGCAGACCGGGATTTGAATTATTCCCTTCAAATAATTATGAGGCTATATCTGCATACAGCCAGGTAATTGCAAAAATTGATGAGAAAACTCTTGGAATATCCAGAGATGAACTTGTAAAAAGATGCGGACAACAGGGTATACAGGTAAGGAATGCAAATTTTGAACTGCTTACTTCCTTATCATTTTTTAAAGACGGTGCTTGGCGTGAATGGATTCTTAAAGGCAATATGAATAGGCTTGAGAGCAACTATTCATATAATTATTCAAATTCTATAGATGTCTTTAATAATATAGGAGTAGGGTTTCCGAAAACATACTTTCTTACAAAAAGTAAGCTTAAAAAACTAATTAAAACCTTAGATGGTGTATTATCAGGGAGCAGATAATGAAAAAGATTGGCATTTTAGCGCTAAGTGGAGAAAATAGCGGAGGAGTAAACCAATATACAATGTCAATGATAGATGCTTTGGCATGTGAAAAAAGCAATAAATATATAATATTTACCACAAATAATAATAGTCTTTATGATAAGCTGGGGTTTGAGGTTCGAAAGCTTTCAGGAATTAAAAATAGCTTAATAAGTAAATGCGTAAGAAATATTTCACTGCTATTTTATTTTCTGAAAACATTCGCTTTATCCAGGTATGAAAAAAGCATTTTTTCTGATATAGATGTTTTTATTTCTCCTACTATATCACCTTATCCCCATTTTTTTGCCGGAAAAAAATATATTGTAACAATACATGACCTTCAGGAAAGGTATTTTCCTGATTTTTTCCCTTTAATGGAGAATATAAAAAGGTATATAGTAAAAAAGGCTGTTGCAAAGCATGCCACACAGATAATATGTGAGTCAAATTATGTAAAGAGTGATATTGTTAAATTCCTGAAAGCTGACGTGAACAGGATAAATGTTATTCCCGCACCGCCTCCGGCAACAGCCAAAAGGGATTATAGCGCCAATGAATTTGAAAAGGTTAAGTCTAAATATAGTTTGCCTGACAGATACCTTTTTTATCCGGCTGCACAATTCTGGTTCCATAAGAATCACATGGGGCTGATAGAAGCTTTTAAAAGGGTGGAATCAAAACATAAGGATGTACATCTGGTTCTAACTGGCAAAAAGGATGAAGAAATCCTAAGAAAAAACCTTTTGGATATTACTGCAAGAATTAAGGAGTTAAAATTGGAAAATAAGGTTCATATACTGGGCTTTATTGATTATGAGGATATGCCTGCCATATACAAGATGGCTGAGATGCTTGTAATGCCAACTTTATTTGAAAGCATAAGCATACCGGTATATGAAGCATTTGGTACGGGGACTGCTGTATGTTGTTCAAATGTTGTCGGGTTGCCCGAACAGGTTGGAGATGCGGGCTTGTTATTTAATCCGCTGGATATAGAGGACATGGCAGAAAAAGTATGTACAATGCTGGAGAATAATGAACTGAAGTCAAATTTTATTGTATCAGGCTATAAAAAGATGCAGTGCAATAACCATGAAAAATACTCTGGTCAATTGAATGATGTTTTATCAAAAGTAATAATTAATTGATAAATTATATAAAGCATGAATTACACTTGATACTTCCAGTATTTTAGCGATTTGGAGGGATAATTTTGAAAGTTGTCATACTTGCAGGCGGATATGGGACAAGAATAAGTGAGGAGTCTCATATAAAACCTAAACCAATGATAGAAATAGGTGAAAAGCCCATACTGTGGCATATTATGAAGTCATATTTATTCCATGGATATAATGATTTTATAATATGCCTTGGATATAAGGGTTACTACATTAAAGAATACTTTGCACATTACTTTCTTCATGAGTCTGACGTGACATTCGATTTTAGAGATGGGAAGGAAAATATACAGTACCATTCCAATAATTCCGCAGAGCAGTGGAAGATAACCCTTGTAAATACCGGCCTTGATACTATGACTGGAGGTAGGGTAAAAAGAATACAGTCATATATCGGAAATGAAACATTTATGTTGACATATGGTGATGGAGTGTCCAATGTTAACATTAAAGAGCTGGTAAAGTACCATAAATCACACGGGAAGACTGCAACAATAACTACCACTCAGCCGAGCGGGAAATTTGGTGCTATTACACTTACTGAAGATAATATGGTAGGCGGATTTTTTGAAAAACCAAAGGGTGACGGTCATTGGGTAAATGCCGGATTTTTTGTAATGGAGCCTTCGGTATTTGATTATATAAATGGAGACAATACAGTTTTAGAAAAGGAACCCCTGGAAAACCTGGCTTTGGCAAATGAGCTTGTTGCCTATAAGCATAAGAATTTTTGGCAGCCAATGGATACTTTAAGAGACAGGAACATATTGGAAAACCTGTGGCAAAGCGGGAATGCACCGTGGAAATTATGGTAACAAATAGGAGTAATAACAATATGTTGGATAAAAGTTTTTGGAAAGGCAGAAAAGTTTTTTTAACCGGACATACAGGATTTAAAGGATCCTGGATGTGTTTATGGCTCTCAATGCTTGGAGCAGAAGTAACAGGGTATGCATTAAACCCGCCGACAATGCCAAGTATGTTTGAACTATGTAAAATAGATTCTCTGGTAAACTCTGTAATAGGAGATATCCGTGATAGGGAACTCTTAAATACGGTAATTCAAAAAGCTGAACCGGAAATAATCATTCATATGGCTGCACAGCCATTGGTATCAGAATCGTATAAGAATACCGTTGAGACCTATGATATAAACTTAATGGGGACTGTGAATCTTTTTGAGGCTGTGAAAAATTGCAAAAGTGTTAAAGCAGTTATAAATGTTACAACCGATAAGTGTTATGAAAACAAGGAATGGGTATGGGCATACAGGGAGAATGAGCCAATGGGGGGGTACGATCCTTATTCCTGCAGTAAGGCCTGCTCTGAACTAATCACATCTTCGTATAGGCTTTCATTTTTCAATCCTGAAAACTTTGAAAAACATGGTGTAGGCATTGCTTCTGCAAGAGCAGGAAATGTCATTGGCGGCGGGGATTGGGCAGATAATAGGTTGATACCCGACTGTATAAGGGCTCTGCTTGAAGGCAGGAAGATAATAATAAGGAATCCCCAATCCATAAGGCCATGGCAGCATGTTTTGGAGCCAGTAAGAGGTTACCTTCTTTTAGCGCAGAAACTATTTCTAGATGGCCCCAAATATTCCGAAGCATGGAATTTCGGACCTGAAAACAGCTCTGCAATAACTGTTGAAGCGGTTGTAAAAGGTATTTGCAAGCTGTGGGATGAAAAAGCAGGATATGAGATAGAATCCGAGTCCTTTGGACATGAATCCAAATACTTAAAGCTTGATTGTTCAAAGGCCAAGACTTATTTAGGCTGGTATCCGAAAATGGATATTAATGAGGCATTATTAAATATTGTAGAATGGTCGAAGGCGTATAAAGAAGGAAAGAATCTGCTGGAAGTCTGCTGCAGACAGATTAACCGATATACTAAGTATTGTAATTGAAATGTTTCAATATATACAAACCTATTATTCTGGAGGTGTATAAATGATAGAAGGTGTTATAGTCAAACCTTTAAAACGGATACCTGATGATAGAGGCTTTATAATGAAGATGCAGGAAAGCAGTGATCCAGAATTTAAAGGGTTTGGAGAAATTTATTTCTCGACTGTATACCCGGGTGTTGTAAAAGGGTGGCATCTGCATGAAAATGCAATCCTTAACTATTCGGTTATTAAGGGTATGATAAGGCTTGTACTGTATGACGACCGGGAAAATTCGAGTACGTACGGTGAACTGCAGGAAATTTATCTAGGGGATTATAATTATTGCCTGGTTCAGATACCCAGAGGTGTTTGGAACGGCTTCCAGGGGATTGGAACCGAGATGGCAATTGTTGCCGACCTTATTACAGTAGTGCATTCGGAAGACAAAATGCAAAGAATGGATCCGCACAATAACAGAATTATTAATTTCAGTTGGGAGATAAAAGACAGATGAAAGCAAGGATGCTGATTACCGGGGCATGCGGGATGCTTGCAACCGATTTATTAAGCGTATTCATGTCAAACGATAAAATGAAAGAAATTGAGGT
This sequence comes from Clostridia bacterium, assembly GCA_026418275.1. Taxonomy (GTDB): domain Bacteria; phylum Bacillota; class Clostridia; order Acetivibrionales; family DSM-2933; genus SKW182. Next base: position 60,240 of record JAOABQ010000051.1, on the reverse strand, counting down.
CGTTGGTTTTGATAGGAAGCAGCTTGATATAACGGATAGAGAAAATGTTGAACAACTATTTGCCCAAGTAAGACCTGATTTTGTTATCCATACTGCCGCAATGACTAATGTGGATCTTTGTGAGGAAAAGCCTGAGGAAGCTTTCAGAGTAAACACATACGGCACCGAAAACATTTCATTATATTGTGATAAATATAATTCGAAGCTTGTATATATAAGCTCCTGTGGACTATTTGGAGATCAGCTCAGGGAATATGCCGAAACAGATGAGGTTGTATTGAAGACTGAGTATGCCAAATCGAAATATTTGGGAGAGGAAATGGTGCGGGAATACTGCGAAAAGTATTTTATTGTACGTCCGGGATGGCTGTTCGGGGGTAATTTATCACATAAGAAGAATTTTGTTTACAACAGGTACATTGAGGCATTAAAAAACGGTAAGATGCAAAGTGCATTGGACAAATACGGTTGTCCAACATATACACTGCACTTGGCAAATAAAATCGCTGAGCTTATAACTACTGACTTGTACGGATGCTACCATATTACAAACAGCAGCCATTGCACCAGATATGGTTATGTAAAGAAGATAATTGATTGTTTTGGTCTTCACATTAAGGTTGATGGAGTCACCTCGGAGCATTTTGTAAGAAAAGCCCCTGTTCCTGATTGTGAGATTTTAAAGAACTACAGTTTGTCTGCCAGTGGGTTTGGACTACTTCCCGAATGGAATTTAGCTTTGGAAGAATATATTTTCAAGCTGAAAAAAGTAATATAGTTTAAGGTTTATCTTAATAAATGGAGGAATACTAATGAAAGTCGAAGAGATTAAGGTTATTATAGAGAAGGTTGAGGGGTGGCTTAAGGACAGAGAGGGTATGCTCCTTTATAACCTGGCAAAAAACTGTCAGGGCAGAGGCAAGATAGTTGAAATAGGCTCATGGAAGGGAAAATCTACAATTTGGATTGGACATGGGTCAAAAGAAGGCAAAAATGTTGATATTTTCGCAATAGATCCCCATATTGGAACACTTTATGTAGAAGGGGAAAAATTTAGCGGCACATTTGCAGAATTTAAAAATAACATATCGTATGCTAAAGTAGATGATATCATAACACCTATTGTAAAGACTTCGGAAGATGCAGCAAAAGATTTTAACCACCCCATTGAATTTATTTTTATTGATGGACTCCATGAGTATGAATGTGTCAAGCTGGATTTCAGCCTGTGGTTTCCGAAAGTTATAAACGGCGGCATCATGGCTTTTCATGATTATTATAACTTTGGCGTAACAAGGTTTGTAAAGGAATATATAATCAAATCAAAACACTTCAAGAACATTGGGCTAACAGAATCAATACTGTATGCTCAGAAAGTAGAGAAAAACTCCATATATGACAGAATAAGAAACAGACTAATCCTATCAGCAAAAGTAGGTTTTATGACAAATATAATAAAAAATGAAACCACAAAGAAATTAGTATTAGCTTTGCCAAAACCATTAAGAAAACTTATCAAAAAAGTACTTGGTTTTTAATATATAGTGGAAGGATGAAAAATGTGCAGATTGGATTTGTCACATCTTATGATAGAATAAATTATAAAAATTTAATTTTTAATCCTAATTCACACAGCATAGGGCAAAATTTGGAATACCCATTTGTCTGTATTAAAAACGAATTCAATAAGCGGGGCATAGGCTTTGACTCGCTTGACATGAAGCCTTTAGCGGAGTATGATAAGGTAATTTGCTTTGACATTCATATTCTGGACATATCTAAAAAGAACAGTCGCATAATGAAGATTATAAAGCAGAAAAAGGCTGATTTATACCTGATCATAATTGAATCAGAGCTGATTATACCAAATAATTGGAATAAAGACAGACATGATATTTTTAAGAAAGTATTCACATGGAATGAAGATTTGGTGGATAATAATAAATATATAAAATATTATTGGCCTAACAAGGTTCCTGAGAATATAAACATCAATCTGGAAGAAAACGGAAAATTGTGTACAATTATTGCAGGAAATAAGACCAGTAAAAAAGCATACGAGTTATACTCAGAGAGGGTAAGGGTGATCCGGTGGTTTGAAGAGAACCATCCGCAGGATTTTGACCTGTACGGGACTGGCTGGGACGAATACACTTTCAGAGGACCGAAGGCTATCAGGGCTTTAAACAGGGTTAGGTGTATCAAGAGGCTGTTTGCCGATTACTACCCATCATATAGGGGACTTGTCAGTAATAAAAATGAGGTTCTCCGGAAGTATAAGTTTTCTATCTGTTTTGAAAATGCAAAGGGCATAAACGGCTATATAACAGAGAAAATATTCGATTGTTTCTTTGCAGGGTGTGTTCCTGTATACATGGGTGCTCCAAATATATATGATGTTATACCCGGAAATACTTTTATAGATATGAAGAATTTCTCAGACTACAATGAGATGTATAGCTTTTTGAAAAATATGCCTGATGATACCTACAGGCAATACCTGAATAATATTAAATCTTTTGTCCACTCTAGTAAATTTGATAAATTCAAAGCGGAAAAATATGCAGAATTAATAGTAAGCAATATGTTAGAAAAGGGTGTTGTAAATGGATAATAGAATGGATGAATATACGGTCAGTATTTGTATTCCGTCATTTAATTCTGCAAGGACTATTAGAAAAACGCTGGAGTCCATTTTTCGCCAAACATATAAAAATATAATAGAAATTATACTTGTTGATAATGCTTCAACCGATAAAACAGTAGAAATAGCTAGACAATTTAAGGATGAAAGGTTTTCCATAATTGTACACGAACAAAATATAGGTGGAGAAGCAAACTTTGAAATGTGTTTTAACATCGCAAAAGGTGATTTAACTGCCATATACCATTCGGATGATATTTACGAACCACAAATTGTTGAAAAGGAAGTCCGGTTTTTGCAGGAGCATTCTGATGCAGGTGCAGTATTTACTATGAGGCGTATGATAGATGAAAACGACAAAGACTTGGGCATAGCACCTTTACCTGAGATGTTTGCGGGAGAGCATGGGTGGAATACTACCTACAGTTTTATGGATGTTTTCAAGCAGGTTATTAGAAATTTGAATTTCCTTTCCTGTCCATCGGCCATGGTTCGTACTGATATCTATAAAAATTACATCAAAAGATGGGATGGCGTTACATGGGGAGTAGCTTCAGATTTGGCTGTATGGTTAAAGATATTGGAACGTCATAATATAGGAATTCTTCCCGAAGCATTGATAAGGAACAGGTTAAGCAGCTTTCAGTGGGGAGCAAGAGACAGGTATTTAAAGGTAAAACGGGCGGATTTATTTACCTTGATTGAGTATTACATGTCCAAAGAATCTGTTAGAAAACATATAGATTCAACAGATATGGAACATTTATACTTTATTGAAATGACAGACAACTATTCAAGAGCTTTTAAGCATTTGATAATAGGCAATAAAAGTGAAGCTAAGATTTTAACAAAAGGAGCTTTATCATTTTCACTATTTAAAATAGCAATTATTTCAAAACCTAGAAAGATTGCCACCCGTTCCAGAATATCAATATGGCTTTCAGGAATAATTCTATTTTTCATTTCCAGGCTGCCGCTAACATTGTTAATGAAGAGGCTTCTCAGGTTTGTAAGGTATAAGACTTAGACTACACCTGGTTTTCAGTATGGGGGGATTTTATGGAATGCAGAGTATGCGGCAATAAAACAAAACTGGTAGAAACATTTAATAATATGGCTATTGAAGTGTCTAAATTATACAACTCCTCTACTTTTTCTGAGGGTGTAGATATAAGTTTGTTTAATTGCGAAATATGCGGGCATATACAAATACCGTATATAAATTCTGAAAGATATTATAAGGATTTTTGCATTAATGTTAACCATTCACCAGCGATGATAAAGCAGATTAAGCTGGAATTAAAAGAGTTATCAGCCTTATGTTCAAATAATGAAAACTTTATTGAAATAGGTTGCGGAGAAGGGTCTTTTTTATATCACTCCAAAAAGTATTTTAAAAATTCATTAGGAATTGAGCCATCAAACGAATTTTACAAGGAGTGCTTAAAAAAAGGACTAAATGTTATAAATGATTATTTCACAAACGACCTTGATATTGGTAGGAATTTCGATGCGTTTGCTGTCAGGCAGGTATTTGAACACATAACCAATCCATATGAGTTCTTGTGTTCAATAAACGATGTATTAAATGATAATGCTGTAGGGTTAATTGAAGTTCCAAATGCGCAGGGCATGCTGATCAAAGGAAGATATTTTGATTTGTTTTCTGATCATGTTAACTACTTTACACCTCTAAGCTTAGGAAATCTTGCGCAAAAAGCGAACTTTGAAATAATCTCTATAAGCGAATGTTTTAACTCGAATTATTTAATAATGTATGTAAGGAAAAAAATCCATTTATTCTCACTTGCTAAAAGGAGAAAAGATGATAATGTTTTTCTAAAAAAAGCCTCCTTTGAGTACAAAACAATTTCTGCCTGGGGTGGGGGAGCAAAAGCCCAGGCTATTATGACAAGCTTACATGAGTGTATAAATCTGAAATATATTTTTGACTCGGATGTTAATAAAAAAGGTAAATATATTATTAATACATTAGTGCCGATTACAGAGCCTAATGATAAAAATGTCAACGAAAATGAGCTAATAATTATTTTTGCCATATCATATCAGGACGAGATTGTTAACCTGCTGCGAAATAAGTATAAATTTACCGGGGATATCTTATGTTTGGACGATAAACCTTATATTCTCAAATTCTAGGAGAATCATTGATATTTTAGAGGTTACGAAAATGTTTGTGCCAAAAGAGATTATTCATAAATTGCTTTATAAACGAAAAAGTGAGTCAATGAATAATTTATATGAATATTGATTATTTGAAGAGACTTAATGATAAAGGTGCAATTTGCCATAGCATTATAGTTGTTATGGAAAAATCGAAGCAAAAACATTCCGAAGTATTATACAATGGGGGAAAAATTGATGAGGATTCTTCATATAATTACAGGTTTGAATGTTGGGGGGGCAGAAAAGCTTTTACTTAATCTGAGTTATCAGCAATTGTTGAAAAAAGATGAAGTTCAGGTTGTATTTCTAAAAACCGAAGGTCTCTTAAAAGATGATTTCATAAAAAGTGGTATTAAAGTGACTAAACTTGACATTGCTGGCTTTGGAATCTTTAAAGCATTTTTCAAACTGATTGTTCTGATAAAGAAAAACAAATTTGATGTAATTCACACCCATCTGCCTCATGCTGCTTTTATCGGACGGTTTGCTGCAAAAATCTGCGGCTGCAAAAATGTTGTCAATACTATACATAATACGTATAGATGGTATTTAAGCAATGATTTTAAATACAGGTGCCTAAAAAGAATTGACACCTATCTGAATAACCAGAAAAATTCAAATGTCATAGCCATATCAAAGGCGGTAAAGAATTTTACCGCAGAGAATGGGAAAAAGGTTGATACCAATAAAATTCATATAATACACAATGCAATTTATTTTGATGAAGTAACTTCAAAGGCTTCTGTTGAAATTAGCCAGAATGAATATGAAAAAATGTTCAGCAACAGTTTTGTTGTTTGTAATATTGGTACAATGGAATACCAAAAAGGGCAGATTGTATTGTTAAAAGCCATTAACAGACTGATTAAAGAAAAAAACATGCTGAATATAAAGTGCATAATAATAGGAGGAAGTGGTAAATGCGAAAGCATATTAGAAGAATATATAAAGACCAATGGGTTAGAGGACAATGTTTTTTTGTTGGGGGTACAGAAAAACCCTTACAAATACCTTAGAAGATCAAATTTGTTTGTTATGTCATCAATATATGAAGGCTTTGGAATTGTTGTTTTAGAGGCATATCTATGTGGTATTCCAGTTTTATCTACCAATGTTGACGGCTTAAATGAGATTCTAATAAACAATAAAACCGGTATAACAATAGAGAAGGAAAACGATGCATTACTATCTGAGGAGATTCTAAAGTTTCATAATAACTTCTATAATGCTGACTCGTTTATAAAAAATGCTTATAATTATGTCAAATCTTTTAACATTATTGAGTATGAAATAAAGGTCAAAGAGATTTATTCAATAAACTTATAAAGCTAAAAAGACTGAGGTGATAAGTTTTGAATTTGCTACTGAATATTAGAACCAATAGATGCTTATTATCGTTTGCAATAATAATTTGCTTTTTAATTGCAATTGCTATTCCATTTATAAATGTAGAATATTCCTTGTGGATTATTGCTTTCATAGTTTCAATTGTTTTTCTTAAAGCATACTTAAAAAAAAATAATTTAATTGAAAAGGAATATGAATTCATTTTATATGTAAGCTTGGTTGCATTTTCTGTCAGAATGTTGATTGTTATATTATATTCAATATTTCCTGCTTTTGAGATGGATAGTGACGCTGGAAGGTATGAAATGAGAGCAATGCTTATCATTGATGAATGGAATAGAGGAAATTTTGCTTTCAAAATGCAGGACGGTCATTTCTTTTACAGCTTTTTGAATGCAATTTCGTTTTATATATTTGGTTACTATCCATCTATGTTAAAAATATTTAATAGTTTTTTGGGAATCCTTATTGGAATAAACATATACTTATCAATAAGAAAACTGTTCGGAAATCCTTCAGCAAAGATTGGTATGGCTATTTCGGTGTTTTTCCCTTCACTTATCTTCTGGCAAACCACGAATCTTAAGGAAGCTCTGGTCGTTTTCCTGCTAACTGAAATTATTAAAAGAATAATTTTTATGAAGGACAAGTGTAGTATTAAATATTTTATTGTAACGATTTTATATGTGTTATTATTGACTGTAACCCGTAATTATGCAGGCATATTTATGGGACTTGTCGTATGTATCTACTTCCTGTTGGTGAGTTCTTATTCAAAGCCGGTCAAATTAATAATTCTATTATCTGCATTGTTGGCATTTAGCGCAGTAACCTATAAAATGGGCATTGGGATATTTGGAATAAAGCTTTTGAAGGTTTATTCACTTTCTTTTTTAAATCATATAAGAACACTTTCATACACCGGGGGCTCTTTAGTACTGGCGGACATTCCGTCAGATACACCTATAAGATTGTTGAAGTTTCTTCCAATAGGCTTTGTATATTTCATGTTTTCGCCTTTCCCATGGCACTTAGATGGATCGATGGCCATATTTATCAGCATTCTTGAAAACCTAATATGGTATTTGATATTTGGTTTATTTGTAAAAGGTCTTAGTATGTCTCTTAAGAGACATACTAAAATAGTGCTTTGTTTAATTTTGTCACTATCAGGATTCGTTTTCTTATATTCTGCAACAATGGGGAATATGGGACTGGCATACAGAATGAAAATGCAGCTTTTGCCGATTTTCCTCATATTTTCCTCATATGCTGCTGCTTCAATTAACAATAAGTGGAGAAGTATGGTAGAATCTAAATTTAAATAAATTTCGTATTAAGCACTGGGGATAACATCATGAGAAAAAAGTATTTGGGAACAAAAACTCTTAAGTACTCTTTTGCTGTTTCGGGGAATATTCACAGTACTTGTTAAATGTCTATGGCCTAGCGGAATACTTAGCTATTGGAGAAGTAAAATGACTAAAATGTTTAGCTATATAAATAAATTCAATATCAGGATGCTAATATTATTCGCTGCACTTTGCTTTGTGGCGCCGGTATTTATTAGGTTTGAATATTTTCAACTGGTTTCTTTGTTTCTATGCGTCTCATTAATATTAATTATTTACTTAAATAAGAACATTGAAAAAAAAGACATCAACTATGTTTTGGCAGTATGTTTAACTGCCTTTTCCATTCGTTTTGTAATTATAATTATAATGTCGCTGTTTCCTACTCTGGAAATATCAAGTGATGCCGGGACATACGAAGCAGGCGCGCGAAATATTATCAACGAATGGAACAGCGGGAATTTAATATTTAAAGGTTCCAAAACCCACTTTTTTTATTATGTTTATAATGCTGTAGCATATGAGCTTTTTGGGTTTCATTCAACCGTTGTAAAGCTTTTTAACAGCTTTCTAGGAATACTGGCAGGTGTAAACATATATATTTTTACAAATAAATTATTTAGCGTTCCAACGGCAAAAAAAGCAACCTTTTTGACATTGTTTTTCCCTTCGCTGGTTTATTGGCAGACTATGAACTTAAAAGAAGCACTTATTGTATTCCTTGTTTCAGCGATAATTAAAAACATGCTTAATTTATGGAGCAGGCCAAATATAAAAACATTATCTATATGTTTTGTTTATATTTCATTTTTAATAGTTACTAGGAACTATGCGGGAATAATATTCGGTTTTTTTGTATTGGTATATTTTTTAGGTATAAGCAAGTATTCTTTAAAATGGAAAACAGTTGTTGTACTGGTTACTCTCCTTTTAATAGGATTTATTACCTATAAATCGGGAATGGGAGTACTTGGCTGGAATATTATTAAGCGGTTTGATCTGGAATATATTGACAATATGAGGAAAGTAAATTATAAAGGTAGTGCTGAGGTACTATTGAATGTTTCTATGGACACTCCTTTAGGCCTGATTAAGTTTTTCCCTGTAGCTTTGGTATATTTTATTTTTTCACCATTTCCATGGCATATTTCTAGTATAAATTTAATTTCTTTAAGTGCTATTGAAAACATTATTTGGGATATTCTTTTTGTCCTGTTTTTTTTCAAAGGAGTTAAACTCTTTTATAAGAAAGATAAATATTTTTGTGTGCTTCTATTTATGATTCTGTCTGTTTTCATATTTATATATACAATTACAATGGGTAACATGGGACTTGCATTTAGAATGAGAAGTCAATTATTACCCATATTTTTCATATTTATATCAATCGGAATTGATACAATTTATCTTAAATGGAAAAGTAGGTTGAACATTCATGGAAACTATCGAAATAAGTGAAGCCTTCTTAAATATAATAAATTGTCCATCGTGTAAATTTGGCAGTTTAGACGTAAATTATTCAAAAGAAATTTATTGTAAAAGCTGTGGCTTTTTGGTCCCTATGGTTAAGGAAATTCCAATACTGGTAAACGAACATACTAAAATTAATGAATACATTTCTGAGACATTATCAAGCTTAAAAGGAACTTGGTATTATTCACATCAAGATAAACAGTTGACTGGCCCGTATAGGCATCATTTTAAGAAGAGACAGATTTATGTAGAGGGTATATTAAAATCATATGTTAAAACCCGGAATGGAGATGTCTGCGGCCTCGATATTGGATGTGGAGATGGAGAACGGTTTGACTGGCTATCAAAGTTCTTTAATGAATTTTTTGCGAGTGACTATAACCTTATAAGACTAGCAAGAGCCAAGGAAAAGGAAGTAAAGCCGGAAATATTCATGGCTGATATTACTGATTATCCCTGTAAGGATAATTCATTTGACGTAATTTTCTTTAATCATGTTTTAGAACATATTCAGAATGATGAAAAAGCCCTCAAAGAGGTATTTAGAATTTTAAAGCCTGGAGGCTTACTTATACTAGGGGTTCCGAATGAAGGTGCTTTTTTTTGGCAGCTTGCATACAAACTCCAACCGAAAGTTTTAAAGACAACAGATCATGTGCATTTTTATACTTCAACTTCAATTGCCAAAAAGGTAAAAGATGCAGGTTTTAAAATTAGTGATATTCATTATATTGGTTGGGGAGTACCTCATTGGTGGTTAGATGCGGCAATAAGAAGATTTAAGTGGATTGATGATTTTTTAGAATTTATCGGAAAAAAGTTTTTTAAAAAACAGGCATCGAGTTTATATTTAATTCTTACAAAATAGATTATTTGATTAATAATAATTATAGTATTTATGGTGAATAGGTGAAAAGGATGTTAGCTAAAGTAAAAGTGAATATTTTGAACTTACTTATTGCGTTAATATCGAATATAAGAATCCCGGTTTTTGTCCGGATTAAAAGCAGAATTTTTAAATTGCTGTTAAAAAAGTCAGGGGAAAATATAAAAATAAAATGCGGGGTATTTATAGATTCACCTGAAAACCTTGAAGTCGGAGATAATTTTAATATAGGCGAGAATTCTTTTATCATTGCCAATGGTGGAGTAAGAATTGGTAATAATGTAATTATTGGACATCAAGTATCCATTATATCTACAAGCCATATTTTTGATGATTTAATAGTTCCCATATGCCAACAGGGGATTAAGAGTGCGCGAATAGAGATTTCTGATGATGTATGGATTGGAAGCGGTTCAAGAATACTTGCAGGTGTAAGAATAGGTCGTGGTGCCATAATAGGAGCAAATGCAGTAGTCACAAAAGATGTAGTTGATTATGCTGTAATGGGCGGTGTGCCTGCTAAGCTAATAATAATTAGAGGAAATACTGAAGAAACTAGATAAATTATTAATCCAAAGATATAGGAGGGAGAATCTTGAAGGGAGTTATTTTAGCTGGAGGAAAGGGTACAAGATTATATCCTTTAACAAAGGTAACAAACAAGCATCTGCTTCCTGTAGGGAAAGAACCTATGATTTATAACCCGATAAAGCAATTGATTTCATGTGATATTCATGAAATTCTAATCGTTACTAGCAAGGAGCATATGGGGGATGTTGTGAATTTGCTTGGAAGCGGACGTGAATTGAATTGCGATTTTACGTTTAAAGTCCAGGAAGAAGCATTGGGTATTGCGAATGCACTTTCATTAGCTGAGAATTTTGCAAACTCTGAAAAGATAGCAGTAATACTTGGCGATAACATAACTGTAAAAAGTATAAAGCCATATGTAGAAGAGTTTATTAAACAGGATAAGGGTGCAAAGGTCTTTTTAAAAAAGGTTGAAGACCCACAAAGATATGGAATAGCAGCACTTGATGAAATGAGCATTATTGAAATAGAAGAAAAGCCCCAAAAGCCTAAAAGCCATTTTGCAGTTATAGGACTATATATGTACGACTCTAAGGTTTTTGACGTTATTAGAAGTATTCAGCCATCGGTGCGTGGAGAGTTTGAGATTACAAATGTAAATAACTCCTACTTAAAAAATGGGCAGCTAACGTATAATATTTTGCAAGGTGATTGGACCGATGCAGGAACATTTGAATCATATGAATATGCCAATAAAATGTTGTTTGAAGTAGGAAACCAGATATTATAATTGAGGTATTTATGAAAACGTACTTAATTACAGGTGGTGCTGGATTTATTGGCACCAATTTTATATATTTCCTTTTTGAAAAATATAAAAATAATATAAGGATTATAAACATAGACAAGCTTACTTATGCAGCTAACTGTAATAACCTGAATGATTTAGATGCTGAAATCATAAGTAATGGGAATTATATATTCAAAAAAATTGATATTTGTAATAATACAGATGTTGATTGTGTTTTTAATGAATTTAAACCGGATTATGTTGTAAACTTTGCTGCAGAATCCCATGTGGATAGGAGTATACATGACCCTAGCCAATTTATATTAACAAATATATGTGGTGTTCAGGTATTGCTTGAAGCAAGTGTGAAGTACAAAGTTAAGAGATTCCATCAGGTATCAACCGATGAGGTTTACGGTTCACTTGGCGATAGCGGGTTTTTTACTGAAGAGTCACCGCTTGAACCTCATTCTCCCTACTCTGCTTCAAAAGCGTCAGCCGATTTAATCTGTCAATCATATTTTCACACGTATAAAATGCCCGTTACAATAAGTCGTTGTACTAATAATTATGGACCATACCAGCATGAAGAGAAATTTATTCCGTTAATGGTATGCAATATACTCAAAGGCATTAAACTGCCAATTTATGGGGATGGGCTTAACGTAAGAGATTGGATTTATGTAAAAGATCATTGTTCGGCGATAGATAAGATAATAAATGAAGGTACTGATGGCGAAGTATATAATGTAGGGAGTAATAATGAGACCACAAATTTGGAAATGGTAGAATTTCTAATGGATGCTATAAAAAGTGTGCTTCCTGATGAAGACCCTAGAAGATGTTTTGTTAATCATGAATTAATAACTTTTATAGAAGACCGTAAGGGACATGACCGGAGATATGCTATAGATGCATCTAAGATTAAAATGAAATTAGGATGGTCTCCTAATATGACATTTGAAAAGGGGATTATCGAAACAGTAAAATGGTATATAAATAACACTCAATGTATATAACTGGCGTTGAAACATAAATAATATTATGTGAACAGCAAAATTTATTTATTAATCAAGTTGAATTGAGGTATAGCTGATACATGGAAATCAAAATGATTAACTTTAATACAATTATCGATTCAAGAGGCGCTCTTGTTGCTATTGAAGAGGAACGAGAAGTTCCTTTCCAAATAAGAAGGGTATATTATATATTTAATACGCAGAATGAGTCAAAAAGAGGAAATCATGCCCATAAGAGACTTAGGCAGGTACTAATTTGCATAAGCGGGTCATGTAAGGTTCTATTGGATGACGGCAGTGAAAAAAGAGAAGTAATGCTTGATTCACCGGAAAAAGCTCTTATTGTGGAAAACATGATATGGCATGAAATGTATGACTTTTCTAAAGATTTAATACTTTTAGTATTAGCAGATGATTTCTATAATGAAAATGATTATATAAGAAGCTATTCGGAATTTATTGAACTATGTAAAAATTAAAATACTTATTTTAAAGATATAAAGGATAGACTAAATGAAACTTTGTATAGCAGGGAAAAATAATATTGCTGTAAATTCACTTGATTATATTATTACGAATAGGATCGTTGATAGGGATCAAATCTGTGCTATACCAAATAACTGTGATACTGGATTAGATGGATGGCAATTATCTCTTAAGGGCTATTGCAATAAAAATAATATAAGAATTGTAAGCTTGGAAGAGATTTATGATAATGATGATATATTATTTTTATCATTGGAGTTTGAAAAACTGATAAGAACATTTAAGTTTAAAAGTAATAAATTATTTAACATTCACTTCTCAAAGCTGCCTAAATATAGGGGTATGTATACATCAGCATGGCCAATACTTAATGGAGAGACCGTTACAGGGGTTACTTTGCACAAAATTGATGACGGTATAGATACGGGGGATATAATAGATCAAATTGATATAAATATTGATATTAATTATACTTCAAGAGATCTTTACTTTAAGTATAATGAAGAAGGCTATAATTTGTTAGTAAGAAATATTCACAAGCTTATTGAAGCTAATTATTCAGCCTTTAAGCAGTCAAACGAAGATGCTTCTTATTATTCAAAAAAAAGTATCAATTATAAAGAGTTAAATATAAACTTTAGTACGAGTGCGTTAGAAATTCATAATCAATTACGGGCTTTTATTTTTAAGGAATACCAGCTTCCCACGGTTAATGGCCAAAATATAGAAAAAAGCTGCTTAACTAATAGAAAAGCAACGCTTGCAAATAAGATTATTGAGCATAGCGAATATTTTGAAATTTCAGGCACGGACAAGTATATTGTAATTGCATATAAAGCTAATTAAATTCACTAAATAATACTAATTTACGGAGTACCTAAAATGATGGTTCCTTTTTTGTCCCTTTCAGAAGCTTATTTTGAACTAAAAGATGAGTTGGATTTTGCGATTTCAAATGTACTGAAGAAAGGTTGGTACATTTTAGGCAGTGAGCTTGAAGAATTTGAAAAAGAATTTGCTAATTTTACCGGGACTGAATATTGTATTGGGGTTGCAAATGGCTTAGAGGCTCTAATGCTTGTATTAAGAGCTTGGGAAATAGGCGAAGGGGATGAAGTCATTGTACCGTCAAACACATATATTGCAACTGCTCTTGCTGTTAGTCACTGTGGCGCAAAACCGGTCTTTGTCGAACATGATATTAAAACCTATAATATTGATTCAAAATTAATAAGAAATGTGATTAATAAAAGAACAAAGGCTATAATTCCTGTTCATTTATACGGGGCTCCGGCTGATATGGACGAAATATTAGAAATTGCCTTGGAAAATAACATTAAGGTATTGGAAGATGCAGCTCAGGCACATGGTGCAAAATACAAGAATAAACTGGCAGGAAATTTAGGAAATGCAGCTGCATGGAGTTTTTATCCAACTAAGAATTTAGGTGCATTGGGAGATGGCGGTGCAGTTACAACAAACGATAAAGATCTTGCGAACAAGATAACTACGCTTAGAAATTACGGATCAAATAAGAAATATTATAATGAATTAATCGGCTATAATAGTAGACTTGATGAAATACAAGCTGCAATTTTACGTGTAAAACTAAAATATCTTAATGAGTGGAATAATAGAAGAAGAGCATTTGCAAGCATATATCTTAAAGAATTGGATATGTTTACTGATTCAAATGCAACAGCAAATGGCTCATGGATATTTATACCTAAATATATTGACAAAGATAACTCTTGTTGGCACAACTTCGTAATTAGTTTTTTGAAAGGAAAAGAGGAAAGGGATTTAGCACAAGATTTTTTAAAAAGGAATGGCGTTGAAACGATAATACATTATCCTATACCTGCATACCGGCAAAAGGCATATGAAGATTTATGCATACCGGAAGGGCAATATCCTCTTGCCGATTTTTTAGCGGATTCATGTTTATCTTTGCCAATAGGTCCACATTTTAAAGAAGAGCAGATATACACAGTAATTGACGCTTTGAAAAGATTTTATTATAGTTTATATTAAAAACTCTTTATATTTAAGGAGATGCTTTTAAATTGAGGATTCTTTTGATGGGCAATATTGGAAACGCTGCATATTCATATGCTAAGTTTCTAAATAGAATAGAAGGAGTGAGAGCTGAACTACTTCTTTCTGAAAGTGAAAGCAGCATAGATTCCCATAGCAACCCTGCTTGGGAAGACACTGCAAATTGTGAAATGATGCCTGAATGGGTAAAGTATTACCCTGGGAAGGATGTATCTAAAAAATCTTTTATTCATAAACTATTATTACAGATAAAAAGATTGTTTCACATGACTCGGTTATTTAGGAATTATGATATTATAATGGGCTTTTCATTAACAGCTATATACCCTATGCTATTATTTAAAAAATATATTTCATTGACTACAGGTGCTGACATTACAGAAGTATCTTACGAAAATACTATATTGGGTTTTTTATACCGGAGGGCATTAAAGAATGCCAAAAGGGTTTTTATACTTAACATTAACCAGGCAAAGGAAGCTCAACATTTAAAGCTTAGGAATTCGGAATATTTACCGTTTGCTATTGATACAAGGAAATATTCTCTTGAAAATAGCGAAAGTATCTGCAAGAAAGATAATGAGAAGATATCACTTATTCATACTTGTCGTCTTGACTGGACTGAGAAGCATAGGAATTCAATAAAAAATAATGACATCTTTTTTAGGGGATTAGCAAAATTCATACAGCATAATAAAGAATTTGCCCAAAACCGGTTAGATATTAAAGTGTTTGAATTTGGCAAGGATATACTGGCTACTAAAAAGTTAATCAAAGAACTGGGGATTGAAGAATATATAGATTTTGTGCCATTATGTCGTAAGGAAGAATTGATCAAATACTATAAAAAATCGGACATTGTTATTGATCAGTTTTATCTTGGAGGATTCGGACTGAATTTTTTGGAAGCATTATCGTGTGAGTGTGTTGTTTTCTGTTATCTTGAAGAAATGTATTTAAATTTATTTTATCCTGAAGGGCCTAGTTTTTGTAACTGTGCTAATGAGGAAAATGTATATGAAAACCTTAATAAAGTACTTTTATATGAAGATATAAATTTACTTAAGAAAAGTGCTAGAGAATGGGTAATTGATTATCACGACGGAGATAAAGTTGCACAAAAATTACATTATTATATAAAAACAATTATCTAGAATGAAGAGATTATGATACTTATTAACTTTTTTGTCTAATTTAAATAAAAATGAGATGATATATCATGGAAAATTTTAAGATAAAAGTCGTTAAAGATATTCCTTCTGACTGGGATGAATTTCTTTATGGTGGGGATTTTGTTGATTTATTTGCATCATCAGAGTATATACGGTATTTAAAATATATTGGTAACAGGATTTATACCATTGAAGCATATAGCAGCGAAAATAAAGTGTTTCAATTAATGTGTATTATTAAAAAAGGACACTATGAACTTGATATTATTTCGGGCCCGTTTATAACTAATCACTTTACACTAAGTGAACCTTGTGCAAAAAAAATTGTATCTAAAATTAATCATTTAATAAAAAAATATTGTATTTTAAAATCAAAAATTACGTTTGATTACATTAATAAAATAAACGTAGATATATTGAAAAATGAGCTTCTGAAGCAAGGATTCCGTGAAGAAGCATGGGCTACATTTATTTTAGATGTACAAAAAAATGATGAAGAGCTTTTTGCCTCATTCAAAAAGTCAGCAAGAAATAAGATTAAGCAAACAATTAAAAATATACCGGGTTATGTATTTAATAGTATTGACTCAAATGACTTTGAACATATACGTAAATTCTATAATGTAATGAATGAAAATAGGAGAAGAAATAATTTAAAAGAGTATGATATAAATAAGGTTTACAGGCCGATGAAGTGCTATAAGGCTTTTAAAATTGAGGCTGATGGCAAGATTCTTGCTGTGCAGGGCATCTTCCTTTTTAATAAAGTGATTGCAGGTGCTGGCATTGGTTTGTCAGACTATGCATGTGAGAATAAAATCAATGCCGGAGATATAATTAAATGGGAAGTTATTAAATGGGCTAGAGATAATGGGTATAAATATTATGACTTTTCCGGAGTAAACCCCAATCCGGATACTGAAAAGGAAGCTGGAATAAGAGCTTTTAAAGAAAAGTGGGGCGGAGAATATGTTGAATATAAGGTACTTGTAAAGGAAGCGCATATTTATAAGCTTTTAAAAAAGTTAAGAAGATATTTTCTTTCGCTGTTAAGATAGGGAGAGCTTTATGATTAATGATTTTTTTAAAACCAGAATGATTTGCATCAATTGCAAGGGTAAACTGGAAGACAAGAAAGGTATTATAGAATGTAGTGTTTGTGGAAGGATATATATAAAGGTAAAAAACACACCGATAATTATGGAAACTGATGAGAGTGGGAATTATAAAATATATGGGCAAAGGAATTAAATATAAACATGTTATAGACATACTTGAGAATTATTACTCAAAAGGGTTAAAAGTACTTGAAATTGGTGCTGGGTCAGCAAGATATAGAAATATTTTTGATGAAAATGACTATATAGCAAGTGATATTTTTAGTCCATATATTGAAGACCATGATGAGATTGATGCATATTTCGATAGTGAGAATATACCGTTTGAGGATAGCACTTTTGATATAGTCTTTTGTGTTGGTGTACTATTTGTATTAAACAATGCAAATAAATCCTTAAGTGAAGTTAGTAGGGTACTTAAAAGCGGTGGAAAGTTTATATGCATAGACTATTCGAAACATATCCAAAGGAAGCTTCAAAAGAAAGATAAGTCAAGCAGCTATAATATTAAGCATTACGTTTACAATGATAAGGATTTAATAAGTATATTTAATAATAATAATTTTAAAATTGTGTTTCTAGATATTTCTAGGTATTTAGTTATAAATAGCAGGTGGAAGGGCATGCTTTTGAATTTATTAAAGTATAATGGAGTTGGAAGAAGAATACTTAATAAATTTGGGGTCTGGAGGGTAGCCGTTGGAGAAAAAAGATAACGATGATATAAAGAATATTAAGAATAAAGCGAATATTTATAGAGGTTTTATCCAAAGCATTGCTATCTTTTTATCAACTGATATTGCGTTAAAAATTAAAGGGTTTCTCCTACTACCTCTAATGTCAAGGATTATGGGACCATTTAATGTGGGTATTTGGAACCAGATTTCCTCTACTACAAGCATAGCTTCAAGTGTAGCCGGGATTGGGATTCCCGCAGCTATGATCCGGTTTTTGCCTGGCTCAGATAAAGATACATTTAAAAACGATTACAGTATGTCGCTTTTACTAAATGTATCGGCTGCGTCAATCCTAACTGGACTATTTGTAATCTTTTCAAGTATTTTATCAGAGAAATTTTTTGGAGGCTCTCAAAACAGGATTTATTTAACAGTTGGTTTATTTTTAATCATTACAGGAAACTTAAAGTTCGTACTGCTCCTTTTTTTTAGAATCCAACTTATTTCTAAGATTTATGCATTACTTAATATCATTGAATCATTTTTAGGGACGGCTGTTGTACTGATATTTCTTATATTAGGGTATAACGTATTAGGAATAATAGTTGCAAATATAATAGTGGACTGTGCAATAATTTTTATTTCACTTATATATATCTATAATAAAGTAGGCTTTCAAAAACCTAAGTTAGATAGACTAAAAAAATATTTTCTTTATGGGCTGCCTACTATCCCACTTACAATACTTAACTGGATATTAAATGTTTTTGATAGATATTTGCTAGCCTTATATGCAAGTATGAAGGAGGTAGGTGTTTACTCGGTATCATACAGTGTTACCGTTTTTATTATAGGAGTTATACCCTCGCCTATATGGGTAAACCTACCATCAATAGTATCTAAATTGTGGAACGAAGGGAAAGAGATTGAGGCATATACCTTTCTAAGAAAAACATATTTTTATCAAGTCTTTTTATGTATACCTGTTGCATTTACGTTTATTTTTTTTGGAAAACCCTTTTTAATATTAATGGTTTCTAATGAATTTCAAGATGGTTTTTACATTGTGCCTTTTGTTGCTATAGCATATATATTATATTTTACAAACCCGTTCTATGGTCTGATTTTAAACTTATTTAATAAAACTAAATATACACTATATGTATATTTAGCATCCTCTTTTTCAAATATAATATTAAACATATTACTTATTCCTAAGTATGGAATTATTGGTGCGGCTATAAGTACTTTAATAGCACTATGTATTCTAATATTATTGAGTATGATAATTTCTATGAGGATATCAAAATTCAGGTATCCCCTTGTTGATATTTTTAAAGCCGCAGGGATAGCGCTGGCAGTGTATAAATGTATATCATTTTTCTTTACATCAAGCATTTTAAGTTTTTTGATTTGCTCAATAATTGCATGTATATTGTACTTTGTAATAGCTGCAATTTTTAAACTATTAAATATAAACGAAATAAAAAGGATATTAAATTTCAGGTAAGGAACTATTTATACAAGGAGATAATATATGCTTCGGTTAAGACTGTTTTTACGTAGATTTCACTTTATCAAACACATTTATGCTTTTTTTACAAGGCAGCAAAACGAGAACGCATATGTTAGAGTTATATTTCAAAAAAAAATCAAAAAAATAAATACACTTATTTATAAGTATAATATGGCGGGTTTCCTATTAGAAAGGCAAAAGATATACTTAATTACATGGGATGACATATATTTGTACTATAATATCTCAAATCCTTCTGAAACGTTAGGAGATGGGCAGGGACAAGAATTTAACATAAAAGAAAAGGCAACGCAGTTTGAATTATTTTTGCTTTCATATTTTAAGGACAAGGGTTTAACTTACTTTGATATTGGAGCAAACAACGGCTATTATTATAGTTTGAAAGTTGCAAAGAATATAGAAAAGTCTGTTGTTTATGCCTTTGAACCGGATCAAAAAATTATAAATCATCTTAAAGAGAACGTTTCATTCAATAAACTCGAGAATAAAATAAATATAATCGAGGAGGCCCTAACAGACTATTGCGGTACGGCTTTATTAACTAAAGATTTAGGTGCAAGCGGATATCTTGTTGTTAATAAGGAGGAAAAAGTTAGTAAAGTTGAAGTCAAATGCAGAACTTTAGATGATTTTGTCCAATCCAATAATATAAAGGGCATAGATATTATTAAAGTTGATATTGAGGGTGGAGAATATAATTTTCTTAAAGGAGCGGAAAAATCCATTGAATGCTTCAGGCCTTTGCTTTTGCTGGAGTTTAATGAAAATCTGTTAAAAAGAAGCAGGGCAAGTCAGAATGATGTATTGAATTTCCTTAAGAAATTTGATTATACAATAGTAAGCATAAAAGGGACAAAGGATATATTTGCATTAAAATCAACAGAGTTTGAAATAATAAAAAGCAGGTACGACATAGGTTCTTTTGAACTTTTGTAGAATTTGTAAAGGATTAGGGTGCAATGTAGAATGATTATTACTGAGAAAAAGACATTAATGGTAATAATAAGAGATAAGCTGTCCAGTTTGGTAAAAAAAGGTGAGATAACCGAAAGGTATTATAATCCGGGTAATCTTTTTAATGAAGTTCATATTGTAATGACGAGTGATGATAAAGTTAATATTGACGATGTCCAAAAGACTGTAGGTGAAGCAAAACTTTATATTCATAACATAGAGCTAAAAAATGAAAAATATGCCAGCACTTTAGGATTTCATACAGGATATTTAAGCAAATGGGCTCAAAAAGGAATTGAACTGGCAAAACAGATAAGTCCTTCTCTTATTCGATGCCATGGGAATTATGTGAATACGTACCTAGCTTATAAAATTAAGCAAGCTTTAAACATTCCTTATATAGTTTCTTTGCATACGAATCCGGATGAGGCTGTTATAGTACTTAAGGATTTCAGAAGAGGTATATTTAATAAACTTTTAGACCCATTAAGTAAGACAGTACTTAAGAATGCCGATTTAGTAATACCAGTATATGAGTCTATAATACCATATCTTGAAAGACTTAGGGTTAGCAATTATGAAATTATATATAACATGATTAATCCAAGTAATTTAGTTAAAAAAGATACTTATTCATTAAGTAGTCCGGTTAAA
Source organism: Clostridia bacterium (assembly GCA_026418275.1). Classification (GTDB taxonomy): domain Bacteria; phylum Bacillota; class Clostridia; order Acetivibrionales; family DSM-2933; genus SKW182. The sequence goes on along the minus strand of JAOABQ010000051.1, from coordinate 39,355 downwards.
ATAATATCTGTAGGAAGGCAATTAAAAGGCAAAGATATATCAAACCTGATAAAAGCCTTACGCGGATTAAATAATGTGACTCTTAAAGTGGTAGGTGATGGGCCATTACACAATCATTTATTGAATATAGCAAAAGAATATAAAGTTGACGATAAAATCAGTTTTAGTAAATGTATCGCTAATGACATGCTTTGTAGAGAGCTTGCCGAGTATGATATATTTTGTACACATACTGATTATTATGAAATGCCGAAAGCTATTCTTGAACCATTACTTACGGGATTGCCTGTAATACTGAATAGACGGAAGGGAAAGCCTGTACCTGAATACAAGGAAAGTTTCATCTATTTAACGGACAACACAGAAATAGGATATAGAGATGCAATTCAAAGATTAATAGATGACGAGAAGTTACGGAGTAGTCTAGGGATTTGTGCGTTTTTGCATTCAAGTGAAAACTGGTCGCCAGATAAAGTAGAAGCGAAATTAATTGATACATACAGTAAGATTGTTGGAAGGTGCCTTTAATGATTCATAGAGCTTTAAATTTAATAAACAACCCAATGCAACTTGCTACATATATAGGTACTTTACTAAATAAGGATTTTTTATTTAAGCGATATTCCAATCTATCAAGTGATTTAGGAATTAAAAGGCTTTATTTTATTTTGTCCTTTGATTGTGATACTGAAGATGATATAAAAGTTGTATCAAAAGTACATGAGCGATTAGAAAATATGGGAGTATTGCCTGTATATGCTGTGCCGGGGGAACTGCTTTTAAAAGGAGAAAAAGAGTATAGAAGGATTGCAGAATCGGGCTCAGAATTCATTAATCATGGATATAGAGAGCATGTATTTTTTGACAATCTAACAAATCGATATAAAAGCAATTTTTTTTATAATCAAATACCGGAAGAATTAATAAAAGAGGATATTGTTAATGGAGATAATGTGCTATCAGATTTTCTTGGCTTAAAGATTCAAGGATTTCGTGTTCCTCATTTTGGGCATTATCAAAAAAATAAGCAATTAAAACTTATACATACCATATTGAAGGAATTAGGTTATAAATATTCAACTTCTACAGTTCCTTTATATGGGTTTATTTATGGGCCTATTTTTTCTAAATTCGGACTCGTTGAGATTCCTGTGTCGGGTATGTGGAGTAACCCATTGAGGATTCTAGACTCGTATAGCTTTTTTTACTCGCAAAGTAAAAAGTTTAAAACTAGCTATTATTATGAGAGTGATTCTATTAGAACATATTTTGAAGAGAAGGGGCTAGTCGGTATTTTAAATTACTATGCAGACCCAAGCCATATTGCTAATAATGATTTGTTTTTTAAAACAATTGAACATTTAACTAAAGTAAGTTATAGTATTTCATATGAAAAATTAATTGAAGAATTGGCATTAAAATAAATATTTGTCCTAGAAGTGAAGAATCGATGTGAATAGTAATTTTAGCGACTAACTTTTTGAGGTGTATATATTTGGATAATATATTTAATAATACTCGGGTTTTGATCACTGGAGGAGCTGGGGCTATAGGGTCCCAGTTGGCGAAGAGATTAATAGGATATAATTGTAAAATCACAGTAATAGATGACCTATCCTCCGGTAGAGTTGAAAATATTCCTATTGGTGTCGATTTTATTAAAGCAGATATTTCTAAAGATTTATCGGATATTTCAACTGAATTTGATTACATTTTTCATTGTGCCGGTTTTTTTGCAAATCAAAATTCTGTCTTGCATCCGAAAAGAGATTTGGATGTTAATGGAATAGGAACATTAAATGTGCTTGAGTTCGCAAATAGGCAAGTAGCCCTTGTATCAATGGTTTACTTATCCTCCTCATGTGTTTATGGGCCACAGGGAGGAACTTTAGTGGAAGATAAGATTAGTGGGAAGTTTGATACACCGTATGCATTGACTAAATTCTTAGGTGAGGGCTATTGCGACTTTTTTTATAAATATCATAAGCTGCCGGTATCTACTATCCGGCTATTTAATTCATATGGGCCAGGAGAGTTTCCGGGTGAATTTAGAAATGTAATTCCTAATTTTATATACAAAGCTATGAATGGGAATCCGCTTGTTATTACAGGAACAGGCGATGAAACTAGAAATTTTACTTATGTGGAGGATGTAATTGACGGAATGCTAAGAGTCGCTTCCAGTAAGGTTGCTGGTGAGACCATTAATCTCGGTACAGGAAAAGAGATTACTATCAAATATCTTGCAGAATTAATAAATGAAATTACCGGAAATAAATCAGGAATTGAGTTTATTCAACGTAGAAAATGGGATAACATTTTAAAACGGAATGCTTCGATTGAAAAAGCAAAAACATTACTTGGATTTGAATCCAAAACATCTATTGAAGAAGGCTTGCAAAAAACTTATAATTGGCTAAAAAATGTTATATGAGGGTAAATGATGAAACATCAATTATTAATATCTTATAACTACCCGCCTTTGGTAGGCCCGGAATCTATACAAAGCTCAAGAATAGTTTCTGCTTTGCAAAAAGAGGGATGGGATACAACGGTTATAGCGTCGAGTATTATTAAATCAAAGACTAATGATTATGACCTATCTATTCCGGGAGAAGTTATCCGTGCATTTACAATTGATAATGAAATTCTTAAGGGATTTGTATATGTTATAGATAAATCCTACCTGTTTTGTCCGGATACAAAGATATTATGGATGCCTTTTGCACTTAAAAAAGCTAGAAATATATTACAGAATTCTTCTATAGATGTTATTCAGTCTTGGTCAACCCCATTTACATCTCATTTAGTTGGACTTAAGTTGAAAAAGGAATTTAACAAACCTTGGGTAGCTCATTTTAGTGACCCATGGGTGGATAACCCATATTTACCACAAAAGATGAGTGCTCTTGCTAGCAAAAAGATTGCAATGTGGGAAAAAGAAGTTATTATGAATGCGGATGCTATTGTATTTACAAGTGATGAAACTGTAGAATTAGTCATGTCAAAATATGATAGGAAATTACTAGATAAAGTTTCTGTCTTACCCCACACCTATGATCCTAAATTCGGATTGATAAAAAATGAGATTTCTCAAAATAATAAGATAGTTTTATCTCATATTGGAAATTTCTATGGGCCTAGGAATCCAGAAGATATATTTAATGCTGCGAAAAGCCTGAAGGATAAATATCCTGAAGAATCAAGGAAAATTATATTTAAATTAATCGGCAGAGTCCCAAGGAAATATTTAGATATTCCCAAAACTCTAGGCATAGAAGATATGATAAGCTTTACCGGATTGGTAACTTATAAAGAAAGTATTAAAGAAATGCAGAAAGCCGATGTTTTGATTAATATTGATGCACCGAGCGAAAAAAGTGTATTTCTTCCATCTAAATTAATTGAATACATTGGGGCAAAAAAGCCAGTAATTGCTATAACTTCGAAGCAAGGGACAACAGCTAGAGTTCTAGCGGATTTAGGGCATGTAATTATTAATAATAATGATATTGAAACCTTTACTGAAGTGTTGAAGAAAATATGTGTTGAAGGCACTAAGTGGATAGATTTAAAAATAGAGGAGACGAAGAAGTACTTACCGGAAACTGTTGCTAAACAGTTAAATAATATCTTTCATAATATACTTTAGTAAGTACTAGACCATAGAGTTTTAAGATTTGCTTGTACTCTATTATAAAAAACTTTTTGAGAGGATTCATGATGTTAAACTATTTAATAACCGGCGGAGCCGGGTTTATAGGCTCCAATTTGGTAGAGGCGATATTGAAAGCCGGACACAATGTTCGAGTGGTGGACAACCTTTCCACAGGTAAATTTGAAAACATACGGGAATTTATTAATGATATAGACTTCATTTGCGGTGACCTAACCGATTACCGTATAGCACAGAAGGCAGTAGATAGTATCGACTATGTGCTGCACCAGGCTGCAATACCTTCAGTACCCAGGTCTGTGGCAGACCCGATAGCAACTAATGAAAGTATAGTAACAGCTACAGTAAACCTGTTCAGGGCTGCAGTAGAAACTAGGAACGTCAAGCGTATAGTACAGGCAGCATCTTCATCTGCCTATGGAAATACTCCTACCTTGCCCAAAAAGGAAGACATGATTCCCAATCCCATGTCGCCTTATGCTGTTGCAAAACTGACTCAGGAATACTACGGTAAAGCTTTTTATAATGTATACGGTCTGGAAGTCTTGAGTTTGCGATACTTTAATGTATTTGGACCCAAGCAGGACCCGAATTCCTTCTATGCCGCAGTAATTCCCAAATTTATAAGCTTGATGATGCAGGATAAACAACCTACAATATATGGAGATGGTGAAACCAGCCGTGACTTTAGTTATATTGAAAATGTGGTCAATGCAAACCTTAAGGCGTCGGTATGCAAATGGCCGGGCAATGCAGAGGTGTTTAACATTGGCTGTGGGCAACGGATTTCATTGAATGAACTTGTTAAGAATATAAATTCTATTCTTGGTACCGATATAAAGCCCAACTATGAAAATGAAAGAGTTGGAGATGTAAAGCATTCCCTTGCGGATATTTCCAAAGCCGAGGAACTGATTGGATTCAAGCCCAGTGTAGATGTATATGAAGGGTTGAACAAGTTGATAGAGTGGATGAAGCAGAAGAGTTAATAGTTAATGGTTCGTAGTTGGTAGTTATTTAAGAAGAGCTAGCTGGAGTACTTTATTAGTAAATTTGAAGATTTGGTTGTATGGAAGAAGGCCCATGAGCTTGTTTTGGAAATATATAATATTACAAAAGACTTCCCAATTGGAGAAAAGTATAGGCTAACTGACCAATTATGCAGAGCTGTAAGTTCTATAGCTATGAATATTTGTGAAGGTACGGGAAGAAAGTCTAAAAAAGATTTTGTTCATTTTTTATATATTTCTAGGGGATCTTTGCAAGAAACAAAATATCAGTTGTTATTAGCCAAGGACTTAGGAATTATTAATAAAATAATACACGATTCTTTAGACATGAAATGTTCTGAGGTTGGGAAGTTGCTAAATGCATTGATTAACAGACTTGAGAATGAGTAGATGAATATGCTACGAACTACCAACTATTAACTATTAATCAGTATTTATTGGAGGCATTAGCATGGCATTATATGAACAAATAAAATCAAGGCAATTGCCTATTTCAGTAATTGGATTGGGTTATGTCGGGCTTCCTCTTGCGGTAGAGTTTGCAAAAAAGGTTGATGTAATAGGTTTTGATATAAACTCAGGGAAGATAGAATGCTATAAAAATGCTATAGACCCAACAAAAGAAGTTGGAAGTGATGGGTTAAAAAATACTACAGTTGAATTCACTTCAGATGAAAAAAGGCTAAAGGATAGCAAATTTCATATAGTAGCGGTACCTACGCCAATAAATGAGGACAAGACCCCGGATTTAAAGCCTGTTGTGGGTGCCAGTGAAGTAGTGGGCAGAAATCTTACAAAGGGTTCTGTCGTGGTATATGAATCTACAGTGTATCCAGGGGTTACAGAGGAAATCTGTGTGCCTATACTGGAAAGGTTGTCAGGCTTAAAATGCGGTGTTGATTTCAAAGTTGGTTATTCTCCGGAAAGAATAAATCCTGGTGACAAGGTTCACACCGTTACAAAAATTACTAAAATAGTATCGGGCATGGATGAAGATTCATTGGAGGAAATTGCGAATACCTACGGGATAATAATCGAAGCCGGAGTATATAAGGCTGAGAGCATAAAGGTTGCTGAGGCGGCTAAAGTTATAGAGAATTCTCAAAGAGATATTAATATAGCTTTTATGAATGAACTTTCAATAATTTTCAACAAGATGGGCATCGATACGAAAGCAGTTTTGAAAGCTGCAGGAACAAAGTGGAACTTCTTGAACTTTTCTCCCGGACTTGTTGGTGGACATTGTATCGGTGTAGACCCTTATTACCTTACGTACAGAGCTGAGCAAATAGGTTATCACCCCCAGGTAATATTGTCAGGCAGAAGAATAAATGACAATATGGGTAAATACATTGCAGAAAATACAGTAAAGCAGTTGATAAAAGCAAATAGACAGATTAAAGGTGCGAGAGTATTGGTACTAGGACTTACATTTAAAGAAAATGTTCCCGATACGAGGAATACCAGAGTTATTGATATAATAAAGGAATTGCAGGAATACGGAGTAGAAACCTTTGTAGTAGACCCCGTGGCAGATGCTGACGAAGCATTCCATGAGTACGGACTAAATATTGAAAAATATGAGAATATAGGTGAAGTTGATGCTGTAGTCATTGCTGTAGCCCACGAGACATTTTCAAAAATGGATATTAGTGAACTAAAGAGCAAATATAGAGGAAACGAATACCTTCTGGTAGACGTAAAAGGTATATTTAATAGGAAGAGTGCTATAGATGCTGGCTTTATTTACTGGAGCTTGTAAGATAGCAGAGGGGCAAAATGTCAGAGCATAAAAGGGTAAAAATTCTACAGGTATGCGCAATTGATGAAACGGTGAAAAGTCTTTTGATGCCTTTAATTGACAGGCTTGCTAAAGATGGCTTTGACGTTTTTTCATGCTGTTCAAAGGGAAAGAATAGTGATGAACTACGGAAAAAGGGATATAAAATCGAGAATATTGAAATTGCACGGAGCATAAGCCCGGTTTCAAATATAAAATCAATTATCCGGCTTTACAAATACATGAAAAAAGAAAAATTTGATGTAGTTCATGTGCATACACCTATTGCTGCTTTATTAGGAAGGATTGCTGCGTGGCTGGCAAAAGTTCCTGTTGTTATTTATACTGCTCACGGCTTCTATTTCCATGAACTCATGAAACCTTTGACCTACAGGACTTTCGTAAATATAGAAAAGTTTGCCGGCAAGCTTTTGACCGATTATATCATGACCCAAAGCGAAGAAGACAGGCAAACTGCAATAAAAGAAGGGATTTCAAAGAGTGAAAACATTTTGACCATCGGTAATGGTGTTGATGTAACCGGCAGATTTAATCCCCAAAACATTGACAAGACAGTTGCAGAAACCAAGCGTAAGGAGTTGGGGATTGGCGACGCTGATAAAGTAATTAGCTTTATAGGAAGAATGGTTGAAGAAAAGGGAATATTCGAATTGGTTAAAGCTTTTGATGGTATAAAGGGTAAGGAAAATTACAAGCTATTGCTTATAGGTGACCGGTTTACCTTTGAAAGGGATACCGGAACTTTTGAAAAATTAAACCAAATACTCACAGGAAATAAGAATATTATTATGGCGGGCAGACGTACAGATATAGAATATCTCTTATATATTTCGGATTTATTCATACTCCCATCCTATAGAGAGGGTATGCCGAGATCCATAATAGAAGCGATGTCTCTGGGAAAGCCGGTCATTGCAACTAATATTAGAGGCTGCCGTGAAGAGGTTGTGGACAGGGAAACGGGTTTCCTTGTAGAGGTTAAGAGCGCAGAGAGTATAAGAGAAAAGATATTGCGAATACTGGATAATCCTGAAAAGGCGTCAGAAATGGGAGTTAAGGCAAGAAAAAGAGCCGAAGAGCTTTTTGACGAGGAAAAAGTATTGGATAAAGAGATTGAGGTAATTAATCGTCTTATAAAAAAATAGTAGAAAATAAATTTTACGGTGGGTTGATATATATGAGGTCAATAAAAAGGGTTGTTGATATTACAGCCGCATTGGTTGCCTTAATTTTGCTGCTGCCTGTATATGGGATAGTGGCATTAATAGTTTATATGAAGCTGGGCAGTCCTATACTTTTCAAGCAACCGCGGCCTGGCAAAGATGAAAAGATTTTTAAAATGTACAAATTCCGTACTATGCTTGACACCAAAAACAAAAACGGAGAGCTTCTTTCTGATGCAGAAAGGCTGACCCGATTCGGGAAATTTCTCAGGTCAACAAGCTTGGATGAGCTTCCGGAACTGCTTAATATATTAAAGGGGGACATGAGTCTGGTAGGACCGCGTCCCCTGCTGGTAGAATACCTTGATTTGTATACTCCTGAACAAAAGAGAAGACATGAAGTAAGGCCGGGAATAACAGGATGGGCTCAGGTAAACGGCCGAAATTCTATTTCATGGGAAGAAAAATTCAATTATGATGTATGGTATATAGAAAACTGGAGCTTAGGTCTAGATATAAAAATACTTTTCTTGACTATTTATAAAGTATTTAAAAGGGAAGGTATTTCTCAAGAGAATAATGTGCCTATGGAAAAATTCAGAGGGTATGATAAAACCGGAGTTGGAATGTGATGAAAGATTTAATTATTATCGGAGCAGGTGGTGTAGGTAGAGAGACTGCCATGCTCATAAGGGACATAAACAAAGTAAAGCCGGAGTGGAATGTGCTAGGCTTTGTAGATGATGATGAAAAGTTGTCAGGCACTACTATTGAGGGAACAAAGGTAATAGGTAGTGTTGACTTTATTAACTCCTTCAATAGAGATATTTATGTTATATGCAGTGTTTCAAACCCTAAAATTAAACAAAAGATTATCAGCAGGCTTGATAAGGATAAGCTTAGATTTGCACGACTGATACACCCTACTGCAGTTATTTCTGATGATTGTGTCATTGGGGAGGACGTCATAATACAGGCATACTGCGTAATAACTACAAATGTAAATATAGGAAGTCATGTACAAATAAACCCCCAATGTGGGATAGGCCATGATAGCGAAATAAGGGATTATACCTCTTTGTACTGGAATGTAAATATTTCAGGAAATGTGACAATAGGTGAAGGCTGCATTCTTGGGACAAAAGCTACTATTATACAGGGACTCAGAATTGGGGACGGAGCTATTATAGGATCTTCAGCCAATGTGATAAGGGACATGCCGGCTAACTCTACAGCAGTAGGGAATCCCGCTAGAGTAATAAAAAGTATTTAAATACAGATTGGTTAATAGTTCTTAGTTGTTAGTTTGTAGTAAAAGCTTTTTATGTTATATGCAAACAACTACCTACTAGACATGAACTATAATTACCAACTATGGACTAACAACTATGAACCACGAACTACGAACCACCAACTACCAACTACCAACTACCAACTACCAACTAAAACGAGGTACGACTAATGAACTCCAGAATATACCTTTCCGCTCCTCATATGGGCGGGCTTGAGCAGAAGTATATAAACGAAGCCTTTGAGTCGAATTGGATAGCGCCCCTTGGGCCGAATGTTGACGCCTTTGAACAGGAGCTTGCTGAAAAAGTAGGCAGCAAAGGAGCAGCAGCATTGTCTTCCGGGACGTCCGCCATACATCTTGCATTAAAATATATAGGGGTAAAAAAAGGGGACAAGGTATTTTGCTCGTCCCTTACCTTTTCCGCAACCTGTAACCCGATAGTATACGAGGGCGGAGAGCCTGTATTCATAGATAGTGACCCCGATACCTGGAATATGTCTGTAATTGCTCTGGAAAGAGCTTTTAGTGATGCGGCAAAGGAAGGCTGGATGCCAAAGGCTTTGATTGTAGTAAATCTTTACGGACAAAGTGCTGATATGGATCCCATACTTGAACTGTGCCGTAAGCATAACATACCTGTCATTGAAGATGCCGCAGAGTCCCTGGGAGCTACATATAAAGGTAAAAATAGCGGTAGTTTAGGGGACTTTGGTGTATATTCCTTTAATGGGAATAAAATAATTACAACCTCCGGCGGAGGGATGCTGATATCCGATAATACCCAGGCATTGGACAAGGTTAGATTTTGGGCTACGCAGTCAAGAGATGCGGCAAGACATTATCAGCACAGCGAAATTGGATATAACTACAGGATGAGTAATATACTCGCGGGTATTGGCCGTGGACAACTCAGGGTGTTGGATGACCGGGTAAAAAGGAGAAAAGAAGTAAATAAAACATATAAAAGCGAATTAGGAAGCAATGAAGCTATAGAGTTTATGCCGGTAGCTTCCTATGGAGAGCCAAATTTCTGGCTTACGGCAGTAACCCTTAAGAAGGGTAGTAATGTTACACCCTACGAAATAATGGATGCCCTTGCTGCGGAAAATATTGAATCACGTCCTGTTTGGAAGCCTATGCATTTGCAGCCGGTTTTTACAGGATGCGGGTATTATATGCATAAGGAAGACATTTCTGCCGATTTGTTTGAAAGAGGAATATGTCTGCCTTCCGGGAGCTCACTTACGGAAGAAGAGCAATGCAGGGTTATCGATTGCATAAAAAGACTTTTTTAAAAAAAGCAGTATTAAAGTTTAAATAGGAGCATGGAGCTTTTCAAAAGAACTTTTATATATTTTTCAATAATATTACAATATAGTTACTTTTTTATGTATATCTATTCACAAACTATTAAAAATGATATAATTTACATGTTCTTGAAAAATTACCTCATTGTTATTTCTTAAGGAATTCTACTATAATTAATTCATCTTACAGCGGCTGCTTTATGAGTTGCAATCCGGCAGCAAAAACGGAGGAGATATCGTGCAGCAGAAAATAAGGTCAAATCTATTAATACTTCTGGATATAATCCTTGTTAATGTTTCATTGCTATTAGCATATTTACTGAGATTTGATGGAGACTTTAACAATGTTCCTCCTGAACTTAGGGATTATAGCCAAATAATAAATGTAATAATAATTGCTACAGTAATTAAAATTGTATGTAATATAGTTTTCAGGCTGTATACAAGTCTGTGGAGATATGCGAGCATCCACGAAATGGTATCAATTGGATTTGCAGCAATGATTGGAAATACATTGGCTTTTTCATATCTTGTTGTTACAAGGCATTTCTTTGGTATAACATCTATACCCTTCAGTATTTTTATCATTACATTTTTTATTGACTTGTTTCTAATTGGAGCTTCAAGATTCGGTTATAGAGTATTCAGAAGGCTTATCAGAAAAGAACGGTTAAGCTTCAGTGGGGAGAAGAAGAAGGTATTGGTAATAGGCGGTGGAGATGCGGGTGCAATTATCATAAAGGAGCTTAATCACCATTCCGAGCTAAACAGCGTTCCTGTGGCAATAATTGATGATGACAAAACAAAGCATGGCAAAAAGATAAACGGCGTACCGATTCTGGGCGGTAGAAAAGATATTGCAGAAGTGGTCAAGAGCAAAAATATTGACGAGATAATTATAGCGCTGCCATCCGCAAGCAATAAAGTGATAAGTGAAATATACAGCGTGTGTTCGGACACCGATTGTAAAGTTAAAATACTGCCTTCAATGTCCCAATTGATTGACGAGTCGGTAATAATACAAAAAGTAAGGGATGTAAACATTGAAGACTTATTGGGACGGGATCCCATAAACCTTGAACTGGAAGAAATAACCTTATACCTGCAGGGGAAGGTAGTCCTGGTTACAGGTGGCGGAGGCTCAATCGGTTCGGAATTATGCCGGCAGATAGCTGCCTTTAATCCGAAACGGCTTATAATACTGGACAATTACGAGAATAATGCCTATGACATACAAAATGAACTAACATATTTTTATCCAGATTTGGATTTGATTACAATAATAGCTAATGTCCGTGAAAAGCACAGAATAGACAGTATATTCAGCAAATACAAGCCTGATGTGGTGTTCCATGCAGCTGCACACAAGCATGTTCCCCTTATGGAGGCCAATCCTACCGAAGCAATTAAAAATAATGTGTTCGGTACTTTAAATGTTGCAGAGGCTGCCGATAGATTCGGTGCCAAAAGGTTTGTTTTGATTTCCACCGATAAGGCTGTAAACCCTACTAACATAATGGGAGCAACAAAGAGAATTGCGGAAATGATTATTCAGGCTATAGACAGACACAGCAAGACAGAGTATGTAGCCGTAAGATTTGGAAATGTATTGGGCAGCAACGGCAGTGTAATACCTCTTTTCAAGAAGCAGATTGAGCAGGGGGGACCGGTGACGGTTACCCATCCCGAGGTCATAAGGTATTTTATGACAATTCCCGAAGCAGTACAGCTGGTACTACAGGCTGGGGCCATGGCAGAAGGCGGAGAGATTTTTGTATTGGATATGGGTGAGCCGGTAAAAATTTACGATCTGGCAAAAAACCTTATAAAGCTTTCGGGATTTGAACCCGAGGCTGATATAAAAATTGAGTTTACAGGGCTCAGGCCCGGTGAAAAGCTTTATGAAGAGCTGCTATTGGCTGAAGAGGGGTTGGAAGCAACAAAAAATGATATGATACATGTGGCAAAACCTTTATTTACTGATTTTGCTATGCTTAAAAGGGAAATTGACTGCATGAAAGAGGTCATTATGACTAACTCCGAAGGGGTTATGGATTATATAAAGGTAATTGTTCCTAATTATAAAAAGGCACAATAAAGTATGAAATATCGGATTACATGAAATTTGTCCAAGCTTGCCAAAGTTATATTTTACCAATTGCAAATGAATAAACATGATAAAATAAAGTAATGAAGGCTGTTTGCTTATGCAAGCAGCCTTTCTTACTTTACCGGATTCTTTCAAGCCTGATGAACTTTATAAAACATTGCATTAAATTTTGCTGATTTTTCGGTTTTCTTATTATAATGAGTAAGTACCTTGTCCAATCTTTGGCTATAATGCTGGACCTCGGAATTTAACAAATTATAACTGCTTTTTTCAATCAGTCTGTTGAGTTTGAAATGCATTTTAGTGATAAGAACATGCATAAGCTCTTTTGACATAGATAAGTACCCCCCTTTGCATGTTATAAAATTAAGGGCGTTGAAGGAATGAGAGTTATTGTAGAGTAATATGGACTAATTATAACATAATATGGAAAAAATGAAAATACTTTTAAGAAATATTGCTTGTTTATGAAGTTTTATATTAGCGGATGAATATAATGGCAGAGCTACTTTGAAAATTTCTATTCTAATTTAAATTAATAATGTTATAATATTAGAGTCAGCTTCACCCTTGGGTGAAACTTAAATTAGGGGTCTTACCGATGGTATAAAGTAAATGTTCTCAACTCAATATGGGAGGATGTATTTTGTGAATAAAAAGGTTCTCATTGTTGATGATGAAAAAAATATTGTAGATATTCTTAAATTCAATCTTAAAAAAGAAGGTTTTGATACTATTGAGGCATATGATGGAGAACAGGCAGTAGATATGGCTCTCAATCATAAACCCGATTTAATACTTCTCGATATAATGCTGCCCAAAATGGACGGTTTCAGTGTATGTCGTAAATTAAGACAAACTATTGCTACACCTATATTGATGCTTACTGCCAAGGAAGAAGAAGTCGATAAGGTACTCGGACTGGAACTGGGTGCGGATGACTATATTACAAAACCTTTCAGCCCAAGGGAGCTCATGGCTCGTGTTAAAGCGAACCTTAGAAGAACAGTTCCCGCTGAGCAGCCTCCGGTAGTTGGAAAACTGATGGCTTACGGCAATCTGTCAATTGATGTAGAACGTTACGAAGTAAAGCGTGAAGGAACAGTAATAGAACTTACATTAAGGGAATTCGAACTTGTAAAGTTTTTAGCTCAGCAGCAGGGACAGATTTTTTCCAGAGAGAGTCTCTTGGAAAAAGTATGGGGCTACGAATACTATGGAGATGTAAGAACAGTAGATGTAACCGTTAGAAGAATAAGGGAAAAGCTTGAAAGCGATCCGGCAAATCCGGAATATATAATAACCAAAAGGGGTGTAGGTTATTATTTCAATAAAGCAGAATAGGCTGTGAGGTTGTGATGTTTTTAAAAAAGGTTTTGCGGGCTCTTTTAAGGAGTCTTCAATGGAGACTTGTTTTTATCTTTATATTAATGACTATTACACTAATGATACTTATTTTTGTTCCTTTAAATAGTGTTATTGATTCACTATACTATGATACCTTTAAAGAGCAGATAAAAAACGGGTATAAAGACTGGACAGACATAGCAATAAAAGAGAACCCGACAGAAGAGGATATAAAAAATAGCTTTGGAGAAAAAAAAGGCGACCACGAATTATATTTTCATGCTTATGGTTATTTAAGCGTTACTGCAATAAATAAGGAAAGTATGTTGAAAAATAGGGATAGAGGTGTATTTTATTCCTCCGACAGCTTATATAAGGAAGAACAAAGGAAGTTTATAGATGATATATTTGCCAATTCCGATAATTTGATGTCATTACTGGCAAAAGGCGAATACAAAAATGAAAATAAACTGATACGTGGCAGCGGACGGGATTATTATGAATATATAATAACCCGGGGGAACATAATACTTTATTTTATATATGACAAAAACGGCTGGAATGCTATAATAAATAACTTCTACAGAATTTTTATACAGGTAATACTGATTGCTGTCATACTTTCCTTAGTGCTTGGATATGCCCTATCCAAAACCATAACTCTACCTATAATAAACGTAATGCATAAGGCTCAAAAAATTGCAGCAGGGGATTTTGACCACACTCTTGAAGTGAAGTCTGACGATGAGATAGGTAAGCTTACAAAGACTTTTAATTACATGGCGAAGGAATTAAAAAGTACCCTGATAGAAATATCCAGCGAGAAAAACAAGGTAGAAACTATATTAAACTATATGACCGACGGCGTTATTGCCTTTAATCTTAAGGGGGAAGCTATTCACGCAAATCCTGCATCAAAGAGAATGCTTGGGCTTGACGACCCTAATATTCCGTTTAATGAGTTTTCCCGTAAATTTAACCTGGAAGTGTCTCTGGAAGAGATTATTTACCTGGGAACTGCTGATGGCAAGGAAAGAAACATAGATACTGACGGTAAGTTTATAAGAGCTTATTTTGCCGTATTTACCGATGAAGACAAAAAGGCGGAAGGCATTATTGTAGTGCTTCAGGATATAACAGAGCAGCAGAAACTTGAAAGAATGCGTCAGGAATTTGTTGCAAACGTTTCGCACGAACTAAGAACACCACTTACGTCGATAAAAAGCTATACAGAGACACTGCTGGACGGTGCTATTGAGGATAGGGACACTACTGAAAGATTTCTTACTGTAATTGACTCGGAAGCAGACAGAATGACCAGGCTAGTAAAGGATTTACTGCAATTATCGAGACTGGATAACCAGCAAATGCAGTGGAATATGAGGAAATTTTCCTTTGTAGAACTTGTTAGGGGTGCTGTTGAAAAGCTTCAGATTGAGGCGAACAATAAGAATCATCTTTTAGAAAGCTATGTGATTGGAGAAATACCCGAGATAGAGGCGGATCGGGATAGAATTGAACAAGTTGTATTGAATATACTTAGCAATGCGGTCAAATATACTCCGCCTAATGGCAAAATAACGGTATATATAGGAAAAATGTATAGTGATGTATATGTAAAGGTAGCGGACAACGGAATAGGTATACCACAAAAGGATATTTGCAGAATATTTGAAAGGTTCTACAGAGTTGATAAGGCTCGTTCCCGTGAAATGGGGGGAACAGGACTGGGACTTGCAATTGCAAAAGAAATAGTTGAAGCTCATGGTGGGACAATAGGAGTCTCCAGTGAAGAAGGTAAAGGTACTGAAATCATAGTAAAACTGCCTATACAAAAGACTGAAAGCGGTGTGTCACCAGATACGGTAAGTTAGTAGGAGACCTTTTTTGCGGGCAGACTGGTTAAGTGCGGAAGAAATCGAAAAGTCCGTCAAATACCATGTTTTGCAAGAACTTCAAAATTTCCTGCAAAAGATGAATATTTAAAAAGCACCATGTAATTCAATTTTAAATACCTTGTAATGGATTTGTAATATAAAATGTTGTATAATTATAGTAGTAACTGGTCTAAATATATTTGATACAATTTCGATGCAATTTATGGGGTGTTTTATATGTTTAAAAAACTGTTTTCAATCTTTTTAGTTATAGCGATGAGTTTGTGCTTTGTGTTGACTGCATATGCGGCCGATCCGGAGTTCATAAATATTACAAGACCTGAGGCAAATGAGTCGACCTTCAAAACTTCTTACATCTTCTGTGGGAATACCGATCAGGAGGGTATAAAGGTTGAGCTTAAATACAAGGATAAGGAAACAGATAAGTGGGAGCCTTTAGTAACAACTGATGGTGACAGTTCATGGATTATCGGAAGCTCTGGAATATTCATAAAGGAAGTCAAACTTCCTTATAAAGGATCAAATAATGAAAATAAGATAATGATTAAAGCATATAAGGCATCAAATCCAGATGGTCCTAAGCAAATCAAGGAATTTACAATTACAGTTTTAGATGAAACCTTTAAGGAGAAAATAAAAAACAAGCTTAATAGTATCGGTGAAGCATTATCTAGACTCTTTAAGTAAAAGGAAGCCCGGTGTTCAAAAATGAAGCTTAATTTCGAAAAGCTGAAATTTTTCATATTAATAATATTGGTAGTATCAAGTTTAATACAGGTAGGAATTCTATGGGGTTATCAAAACCATGGACTTCCTATTAATTTTTTGTCGGTATTTTTTCAGACCGATGGCTCTGCCCATGCGGGTGCTGATATTGAAAGGGACAAGGATTTGTATTTCATTCCAAACCGGATGGTTTTATCCGATGGAAGTCTTACTCAGCAGCATTGGCTGATTGGTATGAAAAACACACACTATCAAAAGTTGTGGGAGGAATCAAAGGGCTATATAAGAAGCATTTTCAAGTCCAGTTCAAAGCAGATAATTCCACCGACAACCATTGATGAAGATACCTGGGGAAAGATTGTTTCAAGCAAGCCTATCATGATAGAGTTTAAGACCGGTATTAATCCGGAAATCATAAAGTGGTTTTTAGGTATGACGGGTTCCGAGTCGGATATTCACCCCTCATCCGAACTCCCTGCCATTGAAAAGCTTTTAATATCTCCTTCCGATGAGGACTTTAGCGGACAGAATGTTGTTTTTATCCGTGAAGGAAATAATCTGTATACCTATGCAGTGGAACCTCCTGAGAATTTGACGGTTTTGAACGCCGGCGGGCTGAAAGAATTATTCCGAACATTATTGGAAGATACCACGCTAAACAGCTACTCAATTACAAAAGAAATGTCTCCGGTTAATCAAAAGAATAAATTGTCAATAGCACAGGATATACTGGCAATCAGCCCTGCAACAAGATACAGAGATCTTTACAGTATAGGCAGTGCGTTGCCTGAAATTATTACGATGACAGACTATGATAAAATCGGTGATATGCTTCTGGGAAGGGAAAGCAGCAGTTATACTCCCGATCTTGACAAGAACGGGTCGGCTCTGTTCAAAAAAACCAACAATATATACCGTCTGTATAAGGATGGGGTAATGGAATATAAGTACTTAGAGAAACAGGACATCTCAAATAGTTTAAATTTAACTACAGCCTTTGAGAATGCAATGAAATTTATAAATGAAAAAAGGGGTTTGGTAAGGGATGTGAATATATTCCTTTCGGGTATTGAAGCTAGAAAGGATAGCTATATATTTACTTTTGACTACAGCCTAAGTTTTGAAGATGAAATAGCTGAGATTCCCATAATATTTGAGAATTATAAGGTTTTAGAAAATGAGAAGCAGCTTGGTAATGCTATTACAATAAATGCGAATAGTAAGCGAGTCCTTGAGTGTTTATGGATAATAAGGAATTTTGAAAAGAGTGCCGAACCACGCAAATATGATATCGGGTACTTTAATTTCCTTGAAAATGCCTTTTCCATAAACAAGGACTTAAAGAATAAAGAGAGCAATATTAGTGAGATTAATATCTGCTACAAGATTACTAACGATAATTCAAAAAATGCTTCAATTATACCTGAGTGGCAAGTAGCTTCGAGCCTGGGAGATTTTTATGTACCCTTTCAATCTATTAATAATTAGTAACTCAATAAATATTGTGAAATGATTTGAATGGATAAATACGATTTTCACAACGTTAAATTAAAGTAATAGGGCTGCAATGTAAAATACATAGTGCATTTAATATGGTAGGAGATTTTAGTATGGACTGGTCAAAGACTAAAAATATCTTGATTATTACTTTTCTTGTCTTAAATATTTTCTTGCTTATAAATGTTGTAAACAGCAAATATGACGGCAATATTTCTAAGTCAAAAATAAATAATACCATTAAAATACTAGAAAATAGTGGTGTAACTTTAAAGGACTGCAGCATTCCTGACAAAAATATCAATAACGTTATACTCAGGTACACCGACGCAAAATTTGATATGAAAACTGCTGCAAAAGGACTATTTGGAAGCGAAAAGCCTATAAATACATTAGTGAGTGGCGGCGACCCTATAATTAATGAAAGTAAAAGTGTGACATTAAGAAAAGACAATACACTGGTGTATACCGATAAATCTCCTGCAGAAGCCATATCCCTTTCAAATAAGTATGAGCTTGAGCAGTATGGACGCACAATCATCAAAAAAATGGGTTTTAACTCCTCTGAATATTACTTGGACAGATATACAGAAACCATAGGTGAAAATAAAAGTATTACTCTGACGTTTAGGCAGAATTATAAAAGGTTTATAGTTTTTGATAATTATATAACTGCTACTATTACGGAAAAGGGTTTGACCTACCTGGAATGCAGCTATAAAGAGCCTGCAAATATAAGCAGCCGTAATGAGAAAGTAGTTCCTGCCTATAAAATACTTTTAGATAACATGAGTAGTGGAAATAAGGCAGTAATTATAAGTATTGATGTGGGTTTTAAAAGCGGTTATGACGAAGCAAAAGAAACAAATCTGATGGGCGGCCTTGTTTGGAGAATTAAGCTTGAAGACGGTATCGATAAGTATTATAGTGCTATTGACGGTGAGGAAATAAAACAAGACTCCTAAAATCTTTTTATCAGATAGTATCTGTATTTGCAACTTTCCAAAATTCAAAAGTTGCGTTTTTTGTTGGCATAAAGGTACTTATAGTGTTATAATTAGAAAGGTAAAAAGAGCTTTTGTTGTGCTTTGAAAGCTTACAAAAGATAAAGCAAAAGTATAGGGTAAATCGTATATACATTATCTTTTATAATTTTGCATATTGAAGAAAGATGGTGTTTAGGTTTGAAAAAACTAGTTATTAACGGTCAAAAACCTTTAAGAGGTGAAATAGATATAAGCGGTGCAAAAAATGCGGCGGTCGCTGTTTTGCCTGCTACTCTGCTTTCCGATGGACCTTGCAGGATTGAAAACATTCCCGACATAAAGGATGTTAAAATATTAAAAGAAATTCTTGAGCAATTGGGTGCTGATGTCAGCTTCGAGGATAAAAACACTGCTGTTATCAATACAGCCAAGGTAAATTCCTACACTGCTCCCTACGAAATGGTTAAGAGCATGCGGGCATCCTACTATCTTTTGGGTGCTTTATTAGGACGCTTTAAAAGAGCTGAGGTTTCATTGCCCGGAGGATGTGATTTTGGATTCAGGCCTATAGACCAGCATATCAAGGGGTTTGAAGCCCTTGGGGCAAAGGTTGAGATAGAGCATGGAATAGTGAAGGTTTATGCGGAAGAATTGGTTGGCTGTCCTATATATTTGGACATTGTCAGTGTTGGAGCTACAATAAACCTAATGCTTGCTGCAGTAAAGGCAAAGGGCACTACAATTCTGGAAAATGCCGCAAAAGAACCTCATGTAGTAGATGTGGCCAATTTTTTGAATGCAATGGGGGCCAATATAAAAGGTGCGGGTACCGATATAATAAAAATCAAGGGAGTTCAGACCTTAAACGGTGGTGGTACTCATGCTATAATTCCTGATATGATAGAGGCAGGGACATTTATGATAGCTGCTGCAGCCACAAAAGGTGATGTGGTTATTAAAAATATCATTCCAAAGCATATGGAATCCTTAACCGCAAAGCTTATTGAGATGAACATAAAAGTTACCGAAGGTGAGGATTTCATAAGGGTACAGGGAACTGAAAAGGTAAGCAAGGCCAATATAAAAACTCTACCCTATCCCGGTTTCCCGACGGATTTACATCCGCCGGCGGCAGTTCTGCTTTGTCTGGCAGAGGGAACCAGTACCATTACCGAGGGTGTATGGGATCTGCGTTTTCAGTATGTTGATGAGCTTAAGCGTATGGGGGCAAAGATAAAGGTTGAGGGAAGAATAGCAGTAATTGAAGGTACTCCTCAGTTATCCGGTGCTCCTGTAAAGGCAACGGATTTGAGAGCGGGAGCTGCAATGGTTATTGCTGGTCTTATTGCTGAGGGAAAAACCGAGGTGCATGATATAAAGTACATAGACAGGGGATATGAGGACTTGGAAGGCAAATTAAGAAGCCTTGGTGCAGATATAGAAAGAGTAGTAAAATAATATCCTGTAAGTTACAAGGGAAAAGGAGGTCGGGTACGGTAAATGGTTTTGGTGTGAAAGTTTTTTTCTTACTATTTACTGTATCGGGTCATATGATAAAGATTTGTAGTCTTTTTAGCGGGAGCAGCGGTAACGCTATATTTATAAAAACAGAGAGGTCAAAAATACTTATCGATGCCGGCTTAAGCGGTAAAAGGATAACAGAAGCACTTTGTTCAATTGGAGAGAATCCTTTAGAATTAAGTGCTATTTTAGTTTCACATGAACATTCCGACCATATAAGGGGAGCGGGTATCATTTCAAGGAAGTTCAACATACCCATATATGCCAATGAAAATACCTGGGTGGCAATGGAGCATGATATCGGTCCAATAGATATAAAAAATAAATTGTATTTTACTACCGAAAATGAGTTTGAAATAGGTGATGTCAGTATAAAAGCCTTTAGTATCCCCCACGATGCTGCCGATCCAGTGGGATTTAATTTCTTTGCCAATAATAAAAAGCTAACGATAGCTACAGACATAGGTCATATAACCAAGGGTCTTTTGGAGTACTTCGTTAACAGTGACTTGTTGTTTCTGGAATCAAATCACGACATCGAAATGCTAAAGGTGGGACCGTACCCATGGAACCTAAAGAAAAGAATTTTGGGCGAAAATGGGCATTTATCCAATGAGATGGCGGGAAAGGTCATTACTTATATCGCGGAGAAAGGTACTAAAAAGTTTATATTAGGGCATCTCAGCAGAGAGAATAATTTTCCTGAATTGGCTTATCAGACAGTTTATAATGCCTTATACGAAAAAAACATACATCCGGGGATTGATGTGTCACTGGAAGTGGCGATGAGGGATAGGACCGGCAGTGTAATAGAGGTTTAATACCAAAGGGAGTTTCTTGTGGACAGCAAATATTTGGAACTTACTAGAGATTTAAATCATGAAAACAAATCAAACAGGCTTGAGAGCCTTCAAAAGCTTGTTGGTATAGGCAGAGCAAGCGAATTGCCTAAGGAAGCGCTTTCCTGCTACGTCAATAACCACATACATACCTTTTACTCCTTTTCTCCCTATTCACCTTCAAAGGCTATATGGATGGCTTACAAGGCCGGTCTGGCAACAGCGGGAATTATAGATCATGATTCAGTCGGCGGGTTGGTGGAGTTTATCGAAGCCGGCAAGATTGCCGGGATTGCAACAACGGTAGGAATGGAATGCAGAGTTGATTTTTCCGCCACGTCTTTAAAGGGTAAGAAGCTAAATAATCCCGATCAGGAATCCATAGGATATGTAATACTGCACGGAATACCCCATTCTAAAATCGGTGAAGCTGCTTCATTTATCAAACCATTTGCCATTGAAAGAAATAAAAGAAATCAAAGAATGGTAAATAAATTAAACACTCTTTTAGATACATATGGAATAGCCGTAGATTTCGAAAAGGATGTAATGCCCCTTTCCATGTATCGGGAGGGAGGAAGTATTACCGAAAGACACATTTCCCTTTCTGTCGCAAATAAGATAATTCAAAGATTCGGCAGAGGACAAAGGCTGGTTGAATTTCTGGTAGGAAATCTGAAGCTTAATTTAAGCGGAAAAATAGAAAACTACCTGCTTCATGATAAAAATGAATTTTATGAGTATGATTTGGTAGGGGTCATAAAGGGAGAATTAATGCCGTTCTTCTATATTGACGCATGCGAGGAGTGCCCGCCTGCTACAGAATTCATAAGCTTTGCAAAAACAACAGGTGCGGTTGCTACCTATGCTTATCTTGGCGATGTGTCAGATTCGGTGACAGGGGATAAACGCCCGCAAAAGTTCGAAGATGATTATATTGAAATATTGTTTGATGAATTAAAAGCCTTAGGTTTTCATGGTTTTTCCTATATGCCGTCCCGAAACACCCTGGAGCAGCTTAATAGGGTTAAAGAATTGTGTGATATGTATGAATTATTACAGATAAGCGGAGAAGATATAAATTCACCAAGGCAGGGCTTTATATGTGAAAAACTGGCGGATAGAGAGTTTGAAGGCCTTGTTGATTCAACATGGGCGTTGATTGGCCATGAGAAAGCAGCCACAAGGGATTTTAGAAAAGGAATGTTCTCTGAAGATACCATTAAAGAATATCCGTCATTGGAAGATCGTATCCAAATATATAAAAAAATCGGACAAAACTAATAGCATAGTAAAAAGGGCGAAGATTGTATATACAATCTTCGCCCTTTCGTGCTTACTCCAAACCTTTTTTCTTATAGACCGCTAAAAGTATGAAGAATACAACAGCTATGCTTCCAGCTAAAACACCCATTTGAGGAAGTATTTCCAGAATTCCCTTATTCTTATCCAAAGTCAATTCGAGAGTCTTGAAATAGTAGTAAGTAGGCAACACTTTAGATATTGCCAAAAGAATATCTTTTCCTGCCATTGAAAGAAAGGGAATCAGCAGAAAGATCATGTAAATGGGAAGGCCGATAACCCCTGTAGCCATCTGGTTCTGTGCGAGAAGGCCGACTATCATGCCGACAATAATACAGAATACCGATATAAGAAATGTCGAAAGGATTACAGGTACAAAATGATTCAGACCATTTCCGCCGACAAAAAGTATTACAACTGAAACAAAGATTATGGATAGAAGAGTCAGGAGTCCTTTGCCTATGAAGACTTCAACCGGTGATGCAGGAGATAGCATTAAAACACCTATCGTCTTTTTTTCCTTTTCTTCTGCAATCAACATAGAAGGAGCATACATGCCTACAAGAACAACAAGAAACAGCAGCCCGAAACCTATTGCCAGAGTTCTTGGAAATTCCGGCATAAAATTTTGGTAAAGGACTACCATGAAAACCGGGATTAAATACATGCATGAGATATTTGCATTTCTCCTGATATCCTGAAGTTCCTTTATAAGTATTGCACTAACTCTTTTTAAACTAAAGTTCATTTCAAATCCCTCCCTGTAACCTTCATAAATATATCTGCCAGAGTTGGCTCGCATGAATGGATGGAACGTATTTTTCCATCACGTATCCAACCCGAAATGAGAGCTGCACTTTGTTCCCCGAAGATACTCAATACTTTTTCCTCCGGCTTTCCATTTTCTTGTACCAGAACCCTGACATTTTTTTCTGCATATTTGAGTTTTAATTCTTCCGGCAACCCTACTTCTGCGAGCTTTCCGTCATTAAGAAAGGCAACTCTGTTACAAAGCTTATCGACTTCCTCCATATTATGAGAGGTAAGCATTATAGTCATGCCTTCACCATTCAGTTTCCTGAGGATTTTGTGTATTTCATCGGCTGAAGTCGGGTCAAGGCCTGATGTAGGCTCATCAAGAAACAAAACCTTTGGATTATGCAGGAGTGCTCGTATAAGGAGAACTTTTTGTTTCATACCCTTTGAAAGCTTTTTGACCTGAGTGTGTTTATCCACGGTAAGCCTGACTTGCTCCAAATAAGAATCAATTGAAGAGGGACTACAGTTATAAAGGCGGCAGAAAAACTCAAGATTCTGAAGTATGCTTAGTCTCTCGTAGAGATTAGCATTCTCGGGAACTACCCCAATATTGGAATATAACTTGTTTCTTTCCTTGATGGTATCCATGCCTAATATTTTAGCCTCACCATAGCTTGGAAGCAATTGTCCTGTAAGTATTTTTAACGTAGTACTTTTTCCTGCCCCATTGGGGCCAAGCAGGCCGAATATTTCGCCTTGCTTGATGTCAAAGGAAATACCCCGCAGTGCGTCCTTGTTTCCATAGGTCTTTTTAAGAGATTTTACTTCTATCATTTTATTACCCCTTTCCCATTACGAATTTTATTGGAATAATAAAAAATAATTGCTAAAAATGATACTATAGACAGACCGGTTAAAAACCCAAAAAGAAATTTAAATTGATTAAATGTATCTTGAGTATTTTCCATTTTCAATTCCTCCCCGTAAAAGTTTTGTGTTCATGTGCCTATTTTCTCAAGAAAAAGAAAAACAATCTACAAACTTACGGTTAATGGAGTGTTTTTGGGATGAACAGAGTAAAAAAAGGGGTGAATGGAGCAGAAAACAGGGTGAAATTACACACCCAAAAAACCTTCCAGTTCCTTCATGCTATTTTTACTCAATGGAATAGTAGTCTTTTGCACATCATCAAGTATTAAACTGTAACTGTTTCTTGTCCAGGGAATAACTTCGCGGACTCTTTGGAGATTTACAATGTATGAACGATGTGAACGGAAAAAGCCAAAGGGTTTAAGCTTTTCTTCAAGCTCTGTAAGAGTAAGCGGACATTGGAACTCTTCTCCTCCTGCATGAAGAAGGGATATACCCTCCTGACTTTCAATGTAGGTGAGTTCTGTAGGATTAAATAGAATGATACGGTCATTGACTTTGGCCGGTATTTTTTCAATACGGAGACGGCTATCTGAATGTTGAACGTCTAGAGCTCCGGTTTCCTGATTAATATCCTCAGATTTTTCCCATGCATCAATTCGACCGTGGTACATATTGCCTGTTTTGTGCGCAAGAGCAGTTGCTTCCTCGCTGGAGGACGTAGTAAAAAGAACCGCCGTTCCCTTAGAAGCATAATTTATAATCAGCTTTCTTAGAATCTCCATAGTTTCGAGATCCAGGTGCGCTGTAGGTTCGTCAAGAAGAAGAAGGGATGGATTGTGCAAAATGGTTCTCGCCATCTCTACCCTCGCAATCAGTGAGGGTGAAAAGTTTTTAAGCCGGTCATCCTGTCTGTCGAGGAGCCCTACTTCCCTTATTACTTCGTCTACCCGACTCTTTTCGACTCCATAAAGCCTACGGAAGAAAGAGAGGTATTCCCGGGTAGTCAGCCGCTGATATACACCTTGGTTATGCAGCAGCATGCCTATTTCAGGCGAAATGCCGGATTTCCTATACTGGATAGTCTTTCCCGAAATCATAATATTCCCCGAAGTTGGGGGAATTAAGCCTGCAGCAAGTTTTAAGAGAGTGGTTTTACCGGAACCTGTCTGTCCCTTAACTGCCGCTATTTCGCCGGCAGAAACCGAAAGGCTTACGTTGTAAACAACATCCCTTTCATCATACCTTTTTGTCAAGTTTTCAACTGTAAGTGTTAATGAGGACATAATTTCAACTCCGTTAATAGAATCGCTCAAGTAATTATAACATAAAAAAGGGTTTTTTATATGGTCTGGCGAATTATTAATATAGTGAGGTGGGCATACGATGTTAATAAATATGAATTTAACCATCGCATACAAATGTGCCGTGTGTGGAGCATTTGAAT
The DNA here is from genome assembly GCA_026418275.1 of Clostridia bacterium. GTDB lineage: Bacteria > Bacillota > Clostridia > Acetivibrionales > DSM-2933 > SKW182. The sequence continues at coordinate 13,802 of JAOABQ010000051.1, read as the reverse complement.
TTTTCAGCTTACCGCTTTTCAAACTTATTCAGAAGAAGGAAATTAAATATTCCTGTAAATGCACCAAGACAGGTATAACCGTTTTTCAGGAGAGCCAAAGGGACGTGACTATCAAGATGCCCTGTATAGGCTGCGGCGGAGAACATACCTTTATTTTGAGCAGGAAAGATATTATCTGTAGAGCCATGAATATTCTTTACTGTCCTGTAACCGGTGTTCCGCAGTGCTTTGCCGGTAACGACCAGGAAGTACGCCGGAAAATAGACAGTTTGGAAAAAGAGCTTGACGAATTGATTGATATGTTCGGTTATGAAAGCTACTTTAAAAATACTCAGGTGATGTTTGATACATTGAACAAAGTGCATGATATAGCCGAACAGGGAAATTTATATTGTGAATGCGGAAATAATGATATTGAGTTAGTTCTATTACCTGACAAAATATGCCTGAATTGTAGAAAATGTGCTGGCAAAAGAATAATAAATGCTGCAACAAATGAAGATTTAAAGATTATTTTGATGCAGGAACAAATACTTCTTTTTGCCAAGTATTCGAAAAGTTATTTGCAGGAAAAATGATTCGCAAATCTCCCGAAACTATTTAAATAAAGCCCATCTGAAGCCAATTCAGAGTTGACAAAGAATGTATATGATGTTATAATTTTTATGGTAATATTCACACATCCCCCTCTGAGTATATAAACCTTCTGTGCTTGGAAGGTTTTACTTGTTTACCCCACGTGAATGTATTTCCAATAAGTTGGCAATAAATATTAAATATATTATATTTAGTATTGTATTAAGGTTATAATATGTTTCTATTAAGGTGGTGGAGTATGGAACAAATCAATCTAGAAGCTAAAACTCTGGAGGACTTGCGTTATATCGCTAAAATGATGGGTATTAAGAGTGTTACAAAATACAAAAAAGAAGAGCTTATAGGTAAAATACTTGAATCAGGCGGAGAAGGCAGCAAGGATACAGAGATAGAGAATAAAGAAATAGATAACGACAGGGATGATAATATTAAGCCGGTTAAGGATGATAAAATAGATAATTCGGTTCAAGCAACTGATGAAGATGTAAAAGAAGCAGCTAGTGAAGCTTCGGAACAATCTTCAGAAGAGCAAACCTTTTTAAAGAAATCAAAACGTGGACGACCCAGCAGATTTCAGAAATCATCTGAAAATACCCCTGAGGAAACCACTATTGAAGATAAAAAAGAAAGTATACAAGAACAGAAGCAGACTTCTGCTCCGGCAGCAGCACAGAGACCGGTTCAACAGGCTCCGATTCCCCAGGCTAAAGCAGCAGAAACTAATGAAAAACCCGCTGAAGTAATTCATGAGAGGCCGGCATCGAGACCTATTGAAACCAAAAGGGAAAATGAAGGCCAGCAACAGAATCCAAATACTAATTCCTATGAAAAAATTGAAAGTGACGATCCTGTAGAGGGAGTATTGGAAGTACTGCCTGACGGGTACGGATTTCTTAGAAGCGATAATTACCTATCAGGACCAAGGGATGTTTATGTTTCCCCATCACAGATTCGCCGGTTTGGATTGAGAACCGGGGATAAAATTCGTGGAAAAGGTAGAATACCCAAGGAAGGGGAAAAGTTCCAGGCCCTTTTATATGTTCAAACTGTTAACGGTGATCCGCCGGAGGTAGCATCTAAAAGAGTTCCTTTTGAAAATCTTACACCGATATACCCCGAGCAGCGAATAATGCTTGAAACAGCACCACGGGAGTTATCCACAAGGTTGATTGACCTGATAGCCCCTATTGGTAAAGGACAGCGCGGAATGATAGTATCTCCGCCAAAGGCAGGTAAAACTATTCTTTTAAAGAAAATTGCAAACAGTATCACTTTGAATTTCCCTGAAATAGAATTGATAGTTTTACTTATAGATGAAAGACCGGAAGAAGTAACCGATATGCAGCGCTCCATAAAGGGCGAAGTAATATATTCAACCTTTGATGAAGTACCTGAGCACCACATAAAGGTTGCTGAAATGGTTCTTGAAAGAGCTCAGAGGCTTGTTGAACAAAAGAAGGATGTTGTAATACTGCTGGATAGTATAACAAGGCTTGCAAGAGCTTACAACCTCACAATTCCGCCAACAGGCAGAACCCTTTCCGGCGGTCTTGACCCCGGTGCTTTGCATAAGCCCAAGAGATTCTTCGGTGCAGCAAGAAATATAGAATTTGGCGGAAGTCTTACCATTATGGCTACAGCCCTCATTGAGACTGGAAGCAGAATGGATGATGTCATATTTGAAGAATTTAAAGGTACCGGTAACATGGAACTTCATCTCGACAGAAAGCTGTCTGAAAAGAGAATTTTCCCGGCTATCGATATCAATAAATCGGGTACAAGACGTGAAGAATTGCTTTATAACCAGAAGGAACTCGAGAGCATTCTGGCTATAAGAAGGGCAATGAACAATATGGGTACGGCAGAAGTAACCGAAATGCTTATAAACAAGCTTATACAAACAAGAACCAATGAAGAATTCGTAAAAGGAATAAATACATCCTTCGGTGAAAAATAGTACTTGCATATTTCTAGAATTTGTGCTAAAATTTCTTTTGCGTCTTTGAATGTAAAAAACTAAACAATATATATAATCTATTGATGTTGTTTGAAAGAGGGTGAAACAAAATGAAAGAAGGACTCCATCCAAATTATGGTGAATCAGTTGTAAAGTGTGCATGCGGTGAGACATTTACTACAGGTTCGGTAAAAAAGAATCTGCACGTTGACATATGTTCAAAATGCCATCCTTTTTATACAGGTAAGCAGAAGCTTATTGATACAGGCGGACGTGTAGACAGATTTAAGAAGAAGTACGGCATCGTGGATAAGGAATAATTCAATATTGGTTTGAAAAATTATTTCAAAAATGATAAACTAGAGACTGAATACAATTTTAGTCTCTAGTTTTTTATTACTATGAATAAGAAATGTTATGCGACTGAGATAAAACTTTTTTAAAATCAAAAAGATATCATAGGGTACCAGGGAACTAACAAATAAAAGGAATGCAATGTTTTTGTTTGTAGGGGTAAATGGTGCATTGGGGACATGGAGGTTAAAATGAAGAAAACCAGTATCGGAGGTCAAGCCCTGATCGAAGGGCTGATGATGATTGGCCCGGATAATTCTGCTATTGCCATAAGAAAGCCGGACGGCGAAATTCTCGTAGAGAAAAAACTATTACCTAAAAAATTCATGCTTCAGAAGATTCCTATTATCCGCGGAGCAATCGGATTATTCAGGCAAATGGTGTTGGGGGTAAAGGCACTGCTGTATTCCGCCGAATTTGTGGAGATTGAGGGAGACGAGAATGAAGAGCCTTCAAAGATTGATAAATTTTTGGACAGGGTATTTGGTGACAAGCTAAAGGATATAGCAATATATTTTTCTGTTATTATTTCTCTTGTTTTTAGTGTCGGCCTTTTTATACTTTTACCGAATTTCCTGGCGGACTTTATGCATTTTGACGAGGAAACACAACTGGGGAGAATATACCTGAATTTATTTGAAGGACTTATAAGGGTAGCGCTGTTCTTCACATATTTGGCTTTGGTGTCCCAGCTGAAGGATATGAAAAGGGTTTGGGAATATCACGGTGCCGAGCATAAAACTATTCACTGTTATGAAAATGGTGAAGCGCTTACGGTTGAAAATATAAAAAAATACTCTACCAAGCATCCACGCTGCGGTACTTCATTTTTCTTTACAGTCATGATTATAAGTATTCTTGTTTTCGCCTTTGCAGGCTGGTATCATCCGGTTATTAATGCCCTTGTAAGAATAGCATTGATTCCCTTTGTTGCAGGGATTGCTCTTGAAATTATAAAGTTTACGGGCAGAAGTGAGATTAAGTTTTTTCAGCTTTTAAATGTGCCGGGCATGGCCTTCCAATTCTTTACTACAAGAGAGCCCGATGATTCTCAGATAGAAGTGGCAATTGCTGCCTTTAAGGGAGTACAGGTGGAAGACAAAACTGCTGATAATTGGTAATACGAGGTTAGGGATGGGTGGCAAAAAACTTATGACTATAAAAGAACTTTTAACAGCAGCAATAAACATGTTAAAAAAAGCTAATATTGAGGCCCCGGCATTTGAAGCCGGGGTTATACTTTGTAATGCGCTGGAGTGCGACAGAACACATCTTTATACCCACGGTGAAGCTATAGTAGCTGATAATCAAGTGGAGAGAGTTTTTACGGCAGTCAAACTAAGAGCTGAAAGAAATCCTTTGCAGTACATAACAGGCCACCAGGAATTTATGTCCCTTGACTTTATTGTAAATCCAAATGTCCTGATACCCAGACAGGATACTGAAATTCTTGTAGAGGCTGTGCTGAAAAACATAGCTGCACTAGAAAGTAAGACATCTTATGTAAATGTGCTGGATATCGGTACAGGCTCAGGCTGTATAGCGGTCAGCATTGCCTACTACCGGGAGAACTGCCGTGTTACTGCAGTTGATATATCGGAAAAGGCACTTGAAACAGCAAAAGTAAATGCAGCTAATTTATGTACAGAAGAAAAGGTTATATTTATAAAGAGCGATTTATTTGATGCCCTCGGTAAGGAACATTACGGAAGGTATAATGTCATTGTTTCAAATCCGCCCTATATTCCTTCCGGGGATATTGGTTCTTTGCAGGAAGAAGTAAAGCAGCATGAGCCTCATGGTGCTTTGGACGGGGGGGATGACGGGCTGGATTTTTACCGAGAGATTATAGACAAATCTCGCCTTTTTCTAACTCAGGGTGGAACTCTGGCTTTTGAGACAGGATATGATCAGGCAAGAGCAGTAGCAGAATTAATGAAAAATTACTATGAAAATATAGAAATAATAAAGGACCTTTCGGGAACCGAAAGGGTAGTATTAGGACGCCTTGCATGAGGAAGGTTTTCCGGTCGAATATTGTTCATTCCCTCCATAATTTTATTATTCCTGAGCTTTGAAGGTTTTTAAGTACAATCATCGCGATTGGCCCAAGCAGCATTCCCGCTGCACCGAATATCTCAAAGCCTATATACATGGCTATCAGAGTTACCAACGGATGAAGTCCTATTTGTGCGCCTACGATTTTCGGCTCAAAAATCTGCCGTATGATAACCCCAACCAGATAAATTATAGTCAGGCCCAAACCCATTCTAATGTTTCCGCTAATAAAGTTGAATACAATCCAAGGTACCATTATAAGACTTGTGCCTACTACGGGTATGGCATCGGACAGTGCAACCAGAAGTCCCATCAAAAGGGCATAGTCCGCGCCTATAATAATTAATCCTATACTTACCTCGAAAAATGTAAAGCTCATAAGAATAAGGAGAGCTTTAAAATAGCCCAGTATAGCTGAAAAGGTGCCTGTCTTTATTTCAGGAAAACGCTTTGACCAGCTACCGGGGAGCTGCTTATATACAAAGGTGCGAATTTTTCTTCTATCACTGCTAATAAAATAGGTTGATATGAGAGTAACGGTAATAAACACAGTCATTTTCGGTATAGAGGATAAAGTAGTTATAATCTGGCCTGCCATTGATGTAACCATTACCTGAAGCTTTAATGCGATTCCTTTAATGTTTTCAGAAACAGGTACGGATATTTCCTTTGGAAGATTATTATAGTATTCCGACAGACGGTTCAGGAAATCAACAATTTGAGTTGATATACTGTTTGCATAGATTGATATGTTGTTCTGCAGGTTGACTAATTCGTTGAAAATTTTTATTACTCCAACTACTGCTAAAATAGTGATTATGCTTATTGATATCAGAAGAGACAGTACCGACGCAAAGGCTCGTGGAATTTTAAGCCTTTCAAAAAAAGCGATAAAGGGTTCGTTAATTATGGAAATCACTACTGCTATTACAAAGGGTGCCAAGACAGGCAGTAAGAATTTAACAGAAAAATATAGCAATATAAAAATAAAGAAAGCAAGAAGTAAATTACATATAGCTTTACTATATCTATGCAATAGCTCATTCATTATACTGTAACCTCTTAAACTATCAAATTAAACAGGAACGATGGTCAAAGCTAATTACCTGAAACAACAACACAAATGCATACTTTTGTATACAATATTCCATTATTTAGCGCCAAATGCTTTAGATTAGTACATTTCAAAAAATTGATTTTTGTTACGATTAGTAGTAGAATAAATATGACCTATTAATTATATGCATACATCGGATACAATTTGTCCTGCAGATGTAAAAAATCTGCTGTTTTCAATTGACTTATTACCTGGTGATAAATATAATTATAGTGGATTTCAATAAAATTATTGTTTCTTTTACACAAAAGCACATTTTTCATGTTTTTGTTGCAGGATTCAATAAAGAGAAATTCTTAAAAATTTGAAAGGAGTAGATGCTGTGGAAGAGTATCTATTGCTGCTTGCCGCAATATTATTGCCGGCATTGGGGGCTGTTTTGTGTTATACCATTAGAAAATCTTCTGTACGGACTGTCATTGTTATTTTAAATACTTTGATTTTGTTTGCTGTTGCAGGAGTATTCACTCAAAAGCTATTTGCGTCGAACGGAAAAATCTCAATTGAATTTGGGACATGGCCAATAGCAGAAATAATTAAGATTTTGGACTTTTTACTTCTTGTCTACATCGGTTATATCGGATTTAAGATGAGAAAACCTCTGATCATACTTTTGACGGTCGTACAATTCGTATTATTCTTCCTGTTTGAAGTATTTGGGGTTTTCGGTCATGTGACTGAACACGGTTCTGCATTTGTAATTGATTACCTGTCGCTTATAATGATTCTTCTTGTTTCTGTCATCGGCCCTATTGTTACAATTTTTGCCCTGGGCTATATGAAAGAGCATGAACATCACAGCGGCATCAAAAAGTCGAAGCAGCCCAGATTCTTCATGGTATTGCTTATTTTCCTGGGTGCAATGAATGCGCTTGTAATGACTAACAATATCTCATGGATGTATTTCTTCTGGGAAGTTACTACCCTATGTTCCTTCCTGCTTATATCCCATGACGGAAATTCCGAGTCTGTAAAGAATGCCTTAAGGGCGTTGTGGATGAATTCCCTCGGAGGAGTAGCGTTTATTACTGCGATTATTTTGATTTACAAATCAAAAGGAACCCTATCAATAGATGAAATTTCTTCTGCAGAAAGCATAATGGACTTTACCGGACTTATGCCGATCGGATTGGGGCTGCTTTGCTTTGCGGGCTTTACCAAGTCTGCGCAATTCCCTTTCCAAGGCTGGTTATTGGGTGCGATGGTTGCTCCGACTCCGGTATCAGCTCTTTTGCATTCCAGTACCATGGTTAAAGCAGGTGTATATCTTGTTGTGAGAATGGCGCCGGCCTTTAGCGGTACGATTCTTGGAAAAATGGTTGCTGTGGTTGGAGGGTTCACCTTCCTTGCAGGTTCAGCCATTGCTATAAGCCAGAGTAATGCCAAGCGCGTACTTGCATACTCGACTATAGCAAACCTCGGACTTATTATTTGCTGTGCCGGCTTGGGCAATTATGTTGCATTAGGTGCTGCTGTAATGCTTATGGTATTCCATGCAGTATCAAAGGGACTCTTGTTCCTGTGTGTCGGAACTATTGAACACGGCATCGGAAGCCGTGACATCGAAGATATGCAGGGCTTAATGAAAAAAATGCCCTTTACTACAGTTATAACCGTTATCGGAATGATATCGATGCTATTGCCTCCTTTCGGTGTTCTTATTACAAAATGGCTGGCAATAGAAGCTGCGGTGAATTGGCCTTTAGTACTTATATTAATAATATTGGGCAGTGCCTTTACAGTGGTTTTCTGGTCCAAATGGATTGGGATTATACTTACAATGTCCTACAAGCCCAAATTTATTAAAGAGAAGCTTCCTGCTTCGGTAAAAACATCATTGGTACTTCTGCTCCTTAGTGTTATTGCTTCAAGTGTGGGTATAGTGCCGTTATTCAACAAGTTTATCAAGCCTTATATAGATGGCCTTACCATCGATAATAGCCAGGTGCTTACCGGCGGCAATTTAGGAATTCAGCTGGAAGGCTTGCGTGGTGCTGTTGTAGGAGGCTTTGCATACATCCTGTTCTTTATAATAATCTTTGTTCTTATACTCGGTATAGTGTATCTGATGCGAAAGACCAAGGCTGAAAGCATCAAGCAGCCATATCTGTGCGGTGAAAACACCGATGATATCAGAGGTATCGAATTCATAAGTCCGGGAGATAAGACGGAGAATGTTGTTGTTCGTAACTACTATATGTCGGGAGTATTCGGAGAGCAAAATCTGACACTCTGGATTAATATTATAGCAGGTGCAATTATTCTTGTTATGTTCGGGGTGGTGATATAATGTTGAGAGATTTGATAATAGCTATTATTGCGATTGTTGCGGCACCGATTATCGGTGGATTTCTAACTGGTGTGGATCGTAAAATCACAGCAAGGATGCAGAACAGGTATGGTCCGCCGGTGCTTCAGCCCTTCTACGACTTTTTTAAGCTGGTAGGCAAGCAAAAGATTACCGTTAATCAGACTCAGATGGTGTATGTTTTAGGGCATTTGTTTTTTGCTGTTGCCAGCATAGTCATGCTGGTACTCAAGCAGGATCTGCTTATGCTTATATTCATACTGGCATTTTCAACCATCTCATTGATTATAGGTGCTATGAGTGTGCGTTCACCCTACAGTAAAATAGGTGCACAGAGAGAAATCATTCAGATGATGGCCTATGAACCTGTTTTACTTTTGATGGTTGTAGGTATTTACCTAACTACAAAAAGCTTTATGATAGGAAGCATTTTCGATCACGGCTCACCTCTGCTGTACAATCTGCCGCTGGTATTTTTCGCTTTCCTATACGTATTGACTATAAAGTTGAGGAAGTCGCCTTTCGACTTCTCGACCTCACATCATGGACATCAGGAATTGATAAAGGGTTTAACAACAGAATTTTCGGGACTTCAATTGGCTATAATAGAACTGACTCACTGGTATGATCTTGTACTCCTGCTCGGTTTGATAACACTGTTTTTCGTAGATCCTATCTGGGTAGGTATACTTATAGCATTGGGTAGTTATTTCCTTGAACTTGTGATCGACAATATTAGTGCGAGAGTGACATGGAAATGGATGCTGAAGGCCACCTGGATAATTGCCATAGGGGCTGCAGTAACCAATGTTATATGGCTGTACATCAGGTAGTTAGTGGTAATGTTGCAGCGGTTTGGTGAATTTTGATTACACAGCTGCTTACCGATTGTTGAGGTTTTTACCTAAGGTGAATTGGAGAGTGAAATAGATGGGAATTATAGATAAATCAAGAAAGAAGTCGCCCTGGGTCATACATTATGATTGTACAAGTTGCAATGGATGCGACATTGAAACGCTGGCTTGCCTAACTCCTTTATACGACGTAGAGCGTTTCGGAATTATAAATGTGGGAAATCCCAAGCACGCTGATGTACTTGTAGTTACAGGCTCTGTGAACAAGCGTAATGTGCGCGTTCTTAAAAACCTATATGATCAGATGCCTGAGCCTAAGGCTGTAGTTGCAGTTGGTGCTTGCGCATGCTCCGGTGGTGTTTTTAAGGAGTGCTACAATGTACTTGGCGGAGTTGACAATGTTTTACCTGTAGATGTCTATGTACCTGGCTGCTGCCCCAGACCCGAAGCTATAATTGACGGGATAGTTATGGCCATGGAAAAGATGGAGGAACGGGTAAAAAAGCAGAAGGAAAGCAAATAAGCATTAGGATATTATTTGGAGGTTAGTATGATTGAAAATCTGGTTGAAATTACAAAAGACCAGCTTCTTGCAGAAGTTCAAAAGTCCAGTTATGATGGATACAGGTTTGTAACTGCAAGCTGTGTTGACACTGCAGACGGATATATTGACGTTTATTATCATTTTGATATCGATTTACAGATGAAGAACTATAAATTAAAGGTTGCCAAAGGCGAAGAGATACCAAGTATTTCACGAATATATCTTTGCGCCGTTCTTGTTGAAAATGAAATGAAGGAACTTTTCGGCTTGAATATTACGAATATTGCCATTGATTACGGAGGACACATGCTCCTTTCCGATGATGATTTGGCGAACCCTATGGCAAAGCAGCAGATTGTTATTGAAAAGAAGGGGGCGAAAAAAGATGAGTAAGACTATCATACCTTTTGGGCCTCAGCATCCGGTATTGCCCGAACCGCTTCACCTGAAGCTGGTAATGGAGGATGAAAGGATTGTAGAAGCAATTCCGGCAATCGGTTATGTTCACAGAGGTTTGGAAAAGCTGACCGAAACAAAGGAATTTACTCAGAATACCTTTGTTGTTGAAAGAATATGCGGGATATGCAGTATGATGCATGCTATGGCTTATTGTCAGGGTATAGAAACTCTCATGAACCTCCAGATACCTGACAGAGCTAAGTTTTTAAGAGTAATATGGGCAGAGCTACATCGTATACACAGCCATCTTTTGTGGCTTGGACTTTTGGCAGACGCCTTCGGCTTTGAAAGCCTTTTCATGCAAGTTTGGAGAAACAGGGAAAAGGTAATGGATATAATGGAAGAAACCGCTGGAAGCAGAGTTATAATTTCTGCAAATACAGTCGGGGGTACAAGAAGAGACTTGACTAAGGATATGCTTGTTAAAATATCCGTTATAGCTGATGAAATAAAAGAAGACATGAAGCAGGTAGAATCGGTATTCTTGAATGATTATACCGTTAAGCACCGTCTTGTAGGTGTAGGAGTGCTTACATCGGAGGAAGCGTATACTCTTGGTGCGGTAGGTCCTATGGCAAGGGCAAGCGGTATAAAGCAAGACTTAAGAACCCTCGGCTATGCAGCTTATGGTGACTTGGATTTTGAGCCTGTTGTCGAAAAAGATGGCGACAGCTATGCAAGGACAGTTGTAAGACTTAAGGAAGTATACCAGTCGGTAAACCTTATAAAGCAGGCCATTGCGAAGTTGCCTGATGGGGACATAAATGTTCCTGTTAAAGGCAATCCGAACGGTGAGGTTATTTCAAGGGTTGAGCAGCCCAGAGGAGAGGTTATTTACTACTTAAAGGCAAATGGTACGAAGAACCTTGACAGACTCAGGATAAGGACTCCAACTTTTGCCAATATACCCACGCTCCTTAAGATGCTTCCGGGAAGCCAGCTTGCAGATGTTCCCGTATTGTTGCTTACAATAGACCCATGTATAAGCTGCACCGAAAGATAAAGGAAGTATTTTAGGGGTGGTTAGAAAACGGAGGTATAATTTTTATGTTTGATATGATAGGAAATATATTTAAAAATCTTGCATCCAAGCCTGCAACAAGAAAGTATCCCTTTGAAAAAAGGGAACCTTTCAAGGATTCAAGAGGTCAAATCAGCGGCATTGATATTGATGCCTGCATATTCTGCGGAATTTGCAGCAGAAAATGTCCATCGGATGCTTTAGTGGTGAACAAGGCAGAAAAGTCATGGGAGATTGACCAGTTCAAATGCATAGTTTGCGGTGTTTGTACAGAAGTATGCCCCAAAAAATGCATATTCATGAACGAAGACTATAAGACATCTGCCTATAAAAAGGATAAGGAAAAGTACATTCAGCAGCCAAAACCTGTGGAAGCTGAAGAAAACATGAGTAAAGCACAATAAAGATTCAAGACATCAAAGGCGGGGAAATTATTCCTCGCCTATGTTATTATGCGGGTAATGTATAGCATTTCAATAATGCGAACCAATAGAAGGGCGATTAAATATAATATACTGTAAAAGGATAATACCCGAGAATCCACAGGTGTGGGGCAAAGCCCCATAAGGGGGAATTTGGGGGACGCCCCCAAACCACCAGAGGTCATAACCCCTCAAGGCTGAGGGGAAGGGGAGCTGACATACATGCATGAATACTCTATTACAAAAGGTGTTTTGAATACCGTAATCGAAGAAGCTCAAAAGGCAGGCGCGAAAAAAATAACTGAAATCAGGCTTGTTATAGGAGATTTATCGACTATTATAGATGAATCGGTGCAGATGTATTTTGACATACTAAGCGAAGGAACCCTTGCAGAGGGTGCCAAGCTGGCTTTTAAAAGAATTGCTGCCGAGTTTAAATGCAAGGAATGTGGAAATATATATAATAAGCCGCAAAGCGGATATAATTGTCCTGAATGCGGTGGCATGGGAATGCCTACCGGTGTAGGACGGGAATTTTTTATAGAGAGCATTGAGGTTGATTGACATGCTGTTTATAGAGGTGGTAGATATTATCGGTACTGCAGCCTTTGCGGTATCGGGAGTACTGGTCGGAATAAAGAACAGGCTGGATTTGTTCGGGCTTTTTGTCCTTTCGGTAATTACAGCTTCGGGCGGCGGGCTCATAAGAGATGTGATTTTAAGTAAGGATATACCTGTTTTTTTCAATCAGCCCAGATATCTAGTGACCATCCTGGTAGCAGTGGTCGGATCCTGTATAGCATACAAGTATATAAATAAAATGTACTTTGTAATAAAGATGTTTGATGCTGCCGGATTGGGAGTATTTACGATACTTGCTGCATATAAAGGCATTTTAATAGGCTTGCCGCCTATAGGCATAATATTTGTTGCTGCCCTTACGGGAATCGGAGGCGGGATATTAAGGGATATATTGGTCAATGATGTTCCACTGGTATTCCGCAGTGAAATTTATGCCCTTGCTTCAATTATGGGAGCGGTTTTATTTTATATACTTTTTAATAAAATAGATACGAATCTGAATGTCTACATATGCGCTTTTGCAGTATTTGCGATAAGAATGGCCTCGGTGGTATTCAATCTTAATCTGCCGATAATTAAAACCAAAATATGATAAAATATTAATAAATGGGTGAGGAAAATGGAAATAAAGATTCTTAAGAATATTATGCACGCCAATCAGAGACTGGCACAGGAAAATAGACAACTCTTTGATGAAAGAAAGATAACAGCAGTAAATGTGATGGCTTCTCCGGGAGCAGGGAAAACCAGCACTATTCTAAAAGTGATTGAAGCCTTGAGGGATGAAATAAATATTGGTGTTATCGAGGGGGACATTGCCTCAAGCATTGATGCTGAAAAGATAGACAGGCTGGGGATACCTGTAGTACAGATAAATACAGGGGGAGGCTGTCATCTGGATGCCAATATGATTGGCACGGTTATGCCGGATTTGAACCTCAAAGACCATGCAATATTATTTGTTGAAAATGTGGGAAATCTCGTTTGCCCTTCCACCTTCGACCTTGGTGAGACTATACGCATGGTCATAGCAAGTGTTCCGGAGGGTCATGACAAGCCCTTTAAATATACTTCTATGTTTGAAGCAGCAGATGTAATTATACTGAATAAAGTTGACCTGATGCCCTACATAGACTTTGACAAGGATAGCTTTTATAAGGGAATCCGCGCGGTGAACGAAAAAGCTCCGGTATTTGAAGTATCCTGCCGGACTGGAGAAGGTCTGGATGAGTTTATCGGGTGGATGAGAAGTATAGTGAAGTAAACCATAGCTTGATTAATTTGATATGCTCAATTCATGCCAAACAGTTTATTATTTTACTGTAGAACATGAAGGGAGCATATCTCAAAAACCTAATAAACAATTTCAATCTCCTCGCCATTGTTTCTACCAACATCTACTAAAAAATAAGTATATCCATCAGAACTAAATACAGATTGTGGAGTATAAGGGTATTTGTTAACTGCAACTTGAAATTCTTTATTATTATTTGTCTTTATGCAGCCTCCCCATACGTTATGAGAGACTA
>JAOABQ010000010.1 GCA_026418275.1 Clostridia bacterium | reverse complement strand
CAGTAGTTTCAATCCACACACCCGTGCAGGGTGTGACCAAAACACTAACACAACCTTACAAGACTATATGTTTCAATCCACACACCCGTGCAGGGTGTGACTATATCATATTCCACCCGCGATTGCGGTTGTTGATGTTTCAATCCACACACCCGTGCAGGGTGTGACCTTAACAACATTGATGATCGCAAACGAATAGCGTTTCAATCCACACACCCGTGCAGGGTGTGACTTTAAAAATCTTGACAATGATACTAGATTAGGTAGTTTCAATCCACACACCCGTGCAGGGTGTGACTATAGGGGCGTGTGCTAATCTTCATTTGTTCTTTAGTTTCAATCCACACACCCGTGCAGGGTGTGACAAGACAATTAAAGGTTAATATTGGTTGTTTTGGTTTCAATCCACACACCCGTGCAGGGTGTGACACAACACTGAAACACTTTCTGATTATAACAGAAGTTTCAATCCACACACCCGTGCAGGGTGTGACGTATTAAAAATATAGAAAGACATAATAAAAGATAGTTTCAATCCACACACCCGTGCAGGGTGTGACGAAAACAAGAAAGCTGGAAAACCGTTATTTAGTGTTTCAATCCACACACCCGTGCAGGGTGTGACGTGTGACTTTATAGAGCGGGTGGTGCGCGTGAAGGTTTCAATCCACACACCCGTGCAGGGTGTGACTTATATGTTACCTTGCTTGTTCCAGATGTATAAGTTTCAATCCACACACCCGTGCAGGGTGTGACGAGCAAACGTTCTAATCAATGGCATTACCTTAGAAGTTTCAATCCACACACCCGTGCAGGGTGTGACTGCAATACTTGTAAAGATGGTAGCCCACGCAGGGAGTTTCAATCCACACACCCGTGCAGGGTGTGACGCAAGTTTGTCACGCTGCTCCCATATCCTTGTAGTTTCAATCCACACACCCGTGCAGGGTGTGACTTGCCTATATATGTATTCCAATGTATAGTGACTATGTTTCAATCCACACACCCGTGCAGGGTGTGACTTCAATTCGCAGCGGATCGGGATATCATTGTAGTTTCAATCCACACACCCGTGCAGGGTGTGACTGTCCAAAAAAAAAATTATGAATTTAGAGACTTTCAACGGCTATTTCCGCGAAAGCAATGAACAACTTATCAATTACAGGTGCATTTGTTTTGCCAATGATGTTAGAACCCTTTAAAAACTACTCCGCGAAACTGCCTGGAATTTTATGAGTGCTTGCGCTTCGCTACAAAATAATTACCCCCTCAGGGTTATAACCTTCTTTAGCACCAATATGCTCAACCTTACGCTCCCAATTGCTTCCTAAAAAGTAAAAGCGCAAACTATCCTGTTGGTGATCTATAATATTTTCAAGGCGAAGCTTTAACTCTGTAAACTGGTGGGGGTCTAAAAGACATTCAAAGACAGAGTTTTGAACACGCTGCCCCCAATTTACACACTGTTTGGCTACCTTACGAAGACGTTTTTCACCAGACTTTGTGGTTGTATTGACATCATAGGTTATTAATACCATCATGCTAAACACCTACTTCCAGAAAAAAGGTGGATAATCTTCAATGTCTCCCCGGATATTTCGTGCAAGCAACATTGCTTGCACATAAGGAATCAAACCTATAGGAATTTTTTCTTTTAAAAATGGATGTTCGATTTCTTCCTTTTTACGGGTTTGCCATGAAGACAAAACTTCCTTTCTTGCTTCGTCTGTTAAGAGAATAGCGCTACTCTCTTTTTGGTAAAAACTTGTTTGGGTTAGTTGTTTTCTGTTAATGAGAGATAAAACCAGACGATCTGCTAAGTAAGGACGTAGTTCCTCGACAAGATCTAATGCAAGACTTTTTCTACCAGGCCTATCACAATGCAAAAAGCCAACCTGTGGATCAATCCCCACAGTCTCAAGGGCTGAAGTGCATTCATGAGTTAACAGTGTATATATAAATGAAAGTAGCGCATTTACCTTATCTGTTGGGGGGCGCCTATTCCTTTCTGTAAATGAAAAACTATCCTTCTGATTAATAATAAGTTCATCAAAGCAGGAAAAATAAAGATGTGCAGCCTCTCCTTCTATACCTCTAACTACATCTAAGGAAATTGCATTATCTAACCTTAATATAGTATCTTTCAAATAGCTTATGACCTTTTCAAACTTTTCAAGATCAAGAACATCTCCATGGTCATTTTTAGCCCTTTGCAAAACTCTTCTTGAATTACTGATTTTGGCCGAAATAAATCGTTTTGCAAGTCTCAGTCTTTCTGAATCATTATCTGCCCACCTATATTGTTTTCTTCTTAGTAGCACATTTCCAGAAACTTCTCCGGAAACCCTGGCCAAAAACTTTCCATAGTCAGTCAGGAAGCTTAAACCTACCCCTTTTTCACAACAAAAATGCATAGCGGCAGGGCTGGCACCAATATATCCAAAACAAACAATTCCTTCCAAGTTATGAATGGGCATTCTGAATTTTGTTTCATCCTGCACTTTGATAAGAATATTTTCGCCATCTTTTGTCAAATATGCCTCTGGAATTGTTACGTAGAGAGTATTTAAAAGTCTTCTCAAATTAATCCTCCTCATATAAAGTTTCTCTTAAGTATTTCTGAACATTTCCAAAACCTGTACTCCAATCAGGCTGGCATATTTCGTAAAGAGAGCATTGAGAACAGTGTTTTGCTTTTTTTGCTCTGGGTATACAGTTATTTGTAATATACGAGTGCATTCTTGATGCAAGGTCTTCGGCGCGGGTCCTGACGCTTTCTTCAAAGATGATTTCACTTCTACGGCGAATTTCATGATAGTACAAATATCCCTTTGTTATTTTTACCTTTAACATTTCCTCCAAAGCTATGGCTTGAGCACATAACTGAACAATATCCCTGTCATCTTTTTTAGGTTTTCCTCTTTTGTATTCTATTGGAGTAACCCGCCATCTCCCGTACCTTCCTTCCAGAACTACAGTTTCTAATTCGGGTGCATCATTATCCAATATAAATTCAACCACATCGGCAACACCCTGTAATCCAAGTTTTTTGGATATAACAGGAACACTCCGAGTAATGCGAATATCTCTTCTTGTTTCGTTTTCCAAAGGATTGTCTACACGCTGATGAATATATTTGCCTTCAATTGTTTTAGTATTTTCCATCCATTGCTGCTCCATATGTATAAATGCCCACTGACGTTCGCAAAACGCAAAATGCTGGATACCCGATAGTAAAAGCAGTTCTTCATCATTATAATTGTACATGTTATCTACCATCTAAAACTTCCGGTCTCAAACCTTCGAGTTCTTCCAAAGTGATGTGCACGTCCTGCCAGTCTTCACTTGCCGGAGTTACCTTCAAGGAATTATGAACCTTAGCAGATGAGTACTTTCCATTTGGTGAATCATGTTCCCACCAATAAAGTTTGTAAACTTCCATACTACCCTCAGGCCTTGCTGTGGAAGCATCATTTTCAAAAAGGTTGAGTAAAGCTGTTTTTAAGATTTCAGCATCCTCTTTGCTAAAACCCGTCTTACTTGCCAACTGTGGATTTATACTACCATAAAACACATATACCCCATAATCAATCCTATGCTTCATCCCCATAGTATCGGAGGACTTTTTCCCAGCTTCCCCCTCATTGTTTACACTTTTTGTAATTTGAATGGAGGTTACATTTACAGGCTGGATACTAAATGCCGGATGGATGGATACAGGACCCCTGATACCTATTGAAACAGACTTCTCCTTTTCATCACCTTCTTCACCCTCTTTTTTCTTTCCCTTACCTTTGCCACCGCTAAAAGCAAATACCTGTCCGAATGCCCTGACATCATACCACTTTTTACATGCCTCGATTCGAAGTTTTTCTTCGTCCTTCATGGCATCCTTTAATTCTCCCTCAACTCTTTCACGGATACTTTTATAGCCATCTACCTTATAATCATCAGATTGAACGAGAATATCTATTTTTGAATCCAAGACCCTGTTTCTGATTTTCCTTTTTATACAAACATCTGATAACTCTCCCAAACCATCCAAAGTAACACGGGGACGATTCCCATTTAGAGGGTCTCCATTTGGGTTAGCATTTTTAACCCTTATAATGCCTGCAAAATCAACTTTGTTTGACAAGTAGCTCATAATAAAATCCTCCCTATTTATTGTTTGATATTCTCATTTACTTCATCAGTTTCACTAGTGCTATCTTGTTTTTCATTTAATTTACGTTTTCTTAACTCTTCTCTTTGACAATAATATCCCAAAAGATATTCCCCACTAAGTTTCTTATCCTGTATAAATTCATCAGGGTCAAAAAGAGCCATAATCTCTGCTATTATATTTAATCTTCCTTTTACCGCTCCTCCAATTTTTATTGTATAGGGAATCATAGCATCATGAATGATCTTCCAGGTAGTAAAAGGCCTATCACCAAACCTGTTCATATAACGAGTTGCCGTCGTTGGACGTTTTTCTCCAGCATGGTTTAAAGCCCAGCTTTCAATATCATCTGCCACAGCCAGCAATCTCCCATATAAATAATCTCTCTTTTTTCTCTCAACATCTAAAGCCATTACCACATCCTCCTTATCATCATAATAGTCCTTTATCATTTTTCTTACTAAGGAACAAGCGATACTTAATACTTTATTCCATTCAAAATCGCCCAAAGCTACTCTATTAGACGCCCTTCTTACTGCCATTTGAACCAAATCTAACGGTATCTTTTGTTTATCGACAATGCATGATAAAATCCTTTTGACTGTTGCATTTCTGAGTTTCTCATCTATCTTTGCACCATAAGCTGCCTCTGCAATATCTCTGGGAGAAGGTACGCCAAAAAATTCTATAAGTACTTTTTTTACTTTTCCTTTTACTTCTAGCTCCTTTAGTTTAAAGGCATGTTTCCAACTGCATTCCTTATGCCAGGACTCAATTTTTTCTAAAAAATCTGTTCTATTTAGTTCTCTATAAAAATTTAACGACATCCTTCCAGGAGTTGCAGCATCTAACCCCATCACTACAATTTCAGCTCCCTCAGAAAGGTCAGAATTATATCCTGCAATCCGCTTGTTAAGCTTTCTGGCAAAATCCTCAGCAGTATATGCAGGTGAATTTGTCTCCTCCAAACCACTTAGAAGGTCATCACTATCATTATCCCACCTTGGGATATCCTTTCCTGATGTAGCCCATGCTAAAACAGCCATCCCACCGGCATTAATATAACCCTGTCTTCTTAAAAGCCATTTTAATGCATTGTGAGCTTTTTGTGTAACCTCATAACTTATCCCGCAAGCCTGTTCCGCAGTGGTAAATCTTCCTCGAAACGTAAAACCACTGGTATCGTTGGAGGAAATTAGTTTAGCCTGATCCCCATTATTCCTAATTTTTGCGGGGTGCTGTACAGCTTCAAACTTTTCTTCTCCCGTAATATAACATAAAGCTACTTTGGATTTTTGAGATGAATAATACTCTATCCAAGAGGTATGAAGACTTGTATCAGTCCAAACATCTGTCTGGGGATTGTTGGACAGCACCCTCCAACGTATAAATGCATCATGCTGTGAAACATTATTCAGTACTTTAAAAATTTCCGGTTTGTCTTTTCTTTCATCATCTTTCCATTCTTTTAATAGTGTTTTGCTATTGGAAAGTACAAGAATTTTTTCATCAATCAAATCCTGTACAAGCTGCTTCTTTTTAGTGTATTTCAGAATTGCTGCAAGCTTGGGGTGACTTTTGTTGTTTTTATTACACCAATCATTCCATTCTTCAAGGGTCTTTATATACTTTTCAAAGGGCTCTATGGGATTTTTCCGATATCCGATAGTAACTTCTCCACCATACTGTAAAAAATCGCCTGCCAGGTATTGAAGTTTGTCACATAAAGGATGGTTTTCAGGTCTAACGCCAGAGCGCCCCCCAGATGCCTCAGTACAGGGAATAATCGTTGTAGCTACCTGATTATCTATAATATTAGCACCCATAAAGCTGCCATCTTCAAATATGGTTACTGCAATGTGGGCCTTTTGTGTAGTATGACATATTGGCAGCAAGACATTTTCGTCTTCCGAGGTATTTCCAATCTGAGACAAATTATTCTCATAGGTTTCATAAAGCTTTTGCATCCAAGCCATTTGTTCCCCTCCTTATATCCACAAAGTTGTTTCTTCCAAACCCACACTTTTAGGAGGATTCATTTCCATATTCCTTACAAACTTCCTTATATTGCAGTCCCGAGGTTTTATGAACTCAATGACTCCATTTACCATTTTGGGCCTCCAGAATCTTGCGTAAAGTTTGTTTTCCCAAATCTCATCAGGATAGTCAAAACCGTGAAACATCAGACCAAAAGATAATTCACCTTCATAATGGTCGTAAAATCCTTCACCTTTGCCAAATTTACAAGGCTCAATATATCCCTGACACTCTCTAGTTCCTAAAAAGATGTCTCTTCTTCCCCCTCTTTCAATCATTCGTTTGGCAACTTCAAAATGCTTGTTTTCATCTCGATCCTTTGCCATATCCTCACGTTGGTAGTTCCACTCAAAATGAGCTTGTATCTGATACTCTACGTCATAGAGGTATGTGTAGATTGCGAGATCGTTTCCACCGCCATAATTTAAAGGCTTAACGTTTTTACTTTCAGTTCTTATGGGCTTCATAACCCTGACTTTATCAATGAACCAAATCAAGGTGGGCTTCCAGTATACACTTTCCGTAATGCCTTTTAGTGCTTGGTAGGTTGGAATTTGGTATGTACTTTTTTCACCTCCTATTTTTGTTATTGGATCAGTAAATAGGGCATACTTGCCTTTGACCTTAAAATGAATGATATTATTCATATGACACCTCTTTAACTTAATATTAGTTCTTCCATTTCTGTAACTATTTCCTCACAAGCCCCGAAATACATGCTATAGTATTGCTCATCCAAATAATAGATCCCACTCTCTTGTCTTACTTCCTTTATAATTTTTAGTTCATCCCTGAATTTTTTAAATTCATACTCATATAAATTAACAGAATATCTTTGGGCTTTTTTTAATTCTCTTTTTTGCTGAACCAAATCAATCTCACCGCATAAATTTTTTATAATTTCCTTTCCTTCTCCATAAGGCACAATCACGCCTCGACCTGAGGATTCAATAGATTTAAAAATTGTAGTGGCGGTACCAAAGGATTGGAATAAATATTTATACGGCAATTTTCCCGGGTATTTTTCTTTAAAGTTCCTAAAGGATAAGCTGTTTTCCGATAACAATTCAACCAAACTGTCGTGTCGGCCAATCTCTGAGTTTGAATCGAGTGGATACATCATTTCTTCCCTGCGTTCAAAAAAGTACCGTCTGTAGTAATCATTCATTACTTTAATACCAGATAAATCATTATCAAATTTTTGGGGATCTTTTTGGTAAATTTCTAAAGTATCCGCACAAATTTCAATACCTTTCTGAATATCCTTCAAATTTTTATTGATTTCCTCGGTTTCATGTGAGGGCTTGATGATATAAACTTTTCCAGTTATGCGGTGACCATTTCTATTGCACCTTCCGGCAGATTGCACTATCGAATCCAAACCAGCCAAATAACGTATAACGCATCCGAAATCTACATTTACGCCAGCCTCAATTAGTTGCGTACTTACACATATTGTGGGAAGCCTCTTTTCTAGTCTTACCATAATTTCATTAAGGGTATCCAACCGGTGCTGAGAACACATAGACGTACTGAGGTGAAAAAGAGCGATGCCTATCTTATCTTTTTCTTTAATAGTTTTAATTTTTCTGAATAGGTTTCTGGCAGAACTTTTCTTGTTGACCACAATAAGAACACTTTCGGTTTCTTCCAATTGTTTTAGTACAAATTGTCCGATTTTATTGTCGTCCCATATTTCTTTACTACCAGTTAGATCAATAATCTCTACCCGTTTCAAGTCTTTAAAAAGTGTATCCTTTTTTTCACCCATGATTTCATGTTGCTCAGGAACTGGAAGATTAAAAAATCTAAAACCCCTGTGTCCACAGTAGTTGTCTATAACCTCAAGCTTGTCCAGTAAAGGCTGTGTAGCGGTGCAAAGGATAACAGTTGAATTACAGAAATTGACTAAAAAACGAATTGCTACATTAAACATACAAACACAGCGAATCGGAAGTGTTTGAATTTCATCAAAGATAATGACTGCATTAGCCAGTTGATGCATGTGCCTTGCACTTCTTGTTCCATAACCAAAAAGGGTTTCAAGAAACTGAACCATTGTCGTAAACACTATTGGAGCATCCCAATTTTCAGAAAGTAACTTTTGTTTCTTATTTTCCTCATTGGGTGTAAGGTTTGAATGGTGCTCAAGTACTATATTGCAGCTATATTCATTTTCTGCAATTTTTTCTTCAAATATTTCCCGCATAACTTGTGCATTTTGATCTATGATGGAGGTATATGGAATGATATAAATGATTCTACTCATTTTGTTTCTCTCCGCATGGTGAAGTGCAAACCGCATACTTGCAAGGGTTTTTCCACCTCCGGTAGGAACAGAGAGTTTAAATATTCCATGATCCCTATTGGAAAACTCATAACATTTTTGGGAAATCTCTTTTCTGATTTCATCAATTCTATTGTTGCAAGCAAACTCTGAAATATGTTTTTCAAACCTTTCAATAAGGTCATTCCAAGTCTCATAGAAGCTATGATTTCTAATTTTTTTCTGTAACGGATCTTCAAACTCTGCAGTGTTTAATCGGTCGGCATCTATTAAGCAGCTATACAAATATCTTACTAATAAACCAGTCTTGAAGCGGAAGGTTTTCTGGCTATCGAGTGAGTCCCTAATATCCTTGATTCTGTTAAACATCCCATCAATAAAGTCATTTTTTAAGATTTTGTTTAAGCAGTTTTTTATTTTATCATCCAAATTTTCAACAGCTTCATAAAAGTGAGTTTTATCTTCTTGCTTATTCATACGTTCATCAAATTTATCCGTGCCATCGGGAGACACTATATCAAGCAAACCTGTATGGTGGGAGATTATCACGAGATTTAATATTTGTATTACAAGCATAGTTTTTTGATTGATTTCAAGCTTATTGATAAAGTTCTTATAGAGATATTGTGCTCCAGCAGTAGAATGATCTATTTTGCCCTTTAGAGCTACGAAATCGACATAAGCATCATCGCCCGGTTTAAGAATACCATAAGCAGAAAGAATATAGTTATTAAATTCTTTACTCGCCTTTCCTAGGTCATGAAGTATTCCTAATATCTCTCCATATTTTCCTAGACCTATTTTTCCTGCAAACTCCTTTGAGTATGACGCGGTCTCTATCAAATGATCCCAAAGGATTTGTTCAACACCATCACTTTCCCTTTTATGGGCTATAAATTTGTTTTGTTGCATTAACTTGTTCTCCTTTATAGTTCTACTTTTTTATCTAAATGGAATAACCTAACACTGGTTTGATATTTCTTTTGTAGCGTATAATCTTGCATTTTCTCACTAGGCACTTTATATGTAATATTTTTTTGATGGCTATTAAACCCAATTACTCTAAATGATTCTACATAATTACTTATTTTCCTTTTTTTCGATCTATTTTTCAGTCTGTTAATATGCTTATATAGATATGTTTTTAAATTAGCGGGATATAAGGCAGCAAAATCAAGGGGTTCAAACCGTTATGGCGTCACCATAGACCCTTAAAACCTTTCAAAAGTAAGTATACATGACACACTTTAACCACAATAATATAATTATGTAAAAAAATTAAATAATGTTTATATAAGGATATGACTGTGGCGAATAAAGAAGTTTTTTCCTTCAATGGCTTGCTTTTGGACAGCTTCAGAGCAGAAAAAAACAGGTACCCCGAAATTTGTGATAGGTACCTGTTTTAGATAAGGGCTGGAGGCTGTCCCCAGCGTTCCAGTCCTTGTCGCAAGCTGCTTCAAAGCTACTTACAGGACGGCTAGATGGCTTTTCTAAAACAAAAAAGGGGGGCGTTTTTTTGGTCATTTCCTCCGAAAACCCCTTCGCAGGCTTCATCCTATGACTTTATCGTCCAGCCCTTCCCAAAAAGCCTTGATGGCAGTACTTAATTTTTCCAGTTCAGCCTTTAGTCCTTCCATTTTTTCCGGTTCCATTTCCAGTCCCGGCTTTTCCAGCTTTTTGGTCAGGGCTTGAACAGCCTTGATAATAAGAGGGTCACCTTCTTGCTTTTTTCTGCCCTTGGCAAGTTTCTTGAGTTCGTCCCGACTGAGGTTCAAGGTCTTTACCTTTTGGTACAGGGAAAGCATTTTCTTCGGGCTTTTCTCCCGGGCAATCTCAATCAGCTTGGATTTGGAGCATTTGGTATCGTGCCTGCAATCATCCTTCACCTCATCGGGCAGGTTGTTGATGCTCAGTATTTCGGTTACCATGGTCCGGCTCATTCCCAGCACACGGGAAAGGTCGTCATGGGTATAACGGAACACATCCTGCATCCGTTTTAACGCTTCGGCTTCTTCAATGACCGTAAGGTCCTGTCGGAGGATATTTTCAACCAGGCTGATTTCGGCAGATTTGCCGTTCATGTAGATGGCGGGTATGGCAATAAGTCCGGCCTTTTGAGCCGCCCTAAACCGCCGTTCTCCCGCAATAACAATGTTTTGGCCGTTGCCGTTCACCCGGAACAAAATGGGCTGTAATATACCGTGTTCTTTGATGGAGTTGGCCAGCTCTTCGAGGGCTTCTTCTGAAAAGTACTTCCGGGGCTGGTTTGGGTCGGGTTGAAGGGTGCTTAAGTCCAATTCGTAAAGCTTTCGGTTTTCATATGGGATTTGGAGCATGGAACATCATCCTTTCTGATTGGTTGGTCAGCACTTCTAAAACCGGGGGAACGGCATTACTGCCGGCCTTTCGGTTTTCATAAATGGAGGATGTTAATCCACCATCTATGTAGGCATACTTCAAAGCCTCTTTGAAAGTGGCTGCGCCAGGCTGCCTGCGGGACTTTCTAAAAACGGGGGGAGGGGGTTTTTCCGGGATGCTCTTCGCAGGCGGCCCCAAGGGATTTCCGAGAAACACAAACGCCGGAAGCCTTGAACATCGATTGATTGGTAATGATACTGTGGGTATTTACTCATGTGGAAATATTTGCATAAAATCCCCGCGATGTAGTTGTAGCAGTTCTTTCCGAGAAAAGTTCGCGCGGCGAACTTTTTTACCTTAATCCATACTTGTCTATAAACCCGTTCAAAGCATCATTTAGCTGAGCAATTTGTTTTTTCAAGGTCTCCTTTTCCCTTTCATCCGAAATCACAATATTTGATTTGCTGAGTTTACTTGTGAGACTTTTTAAAAAACTCAAAGTCAGTTTGTAGTTTTCCTTTCCTTCTTTTTCGGTGTTTTTTGGTTCTTCATTCCCGGGTTCAATTTTCATAAGTTTATTGTAAGCCTTCATCTGCCCGGCTTCACTCCGCATTCTGGCAATCCTGATCAAATCTTTTTTCTGTATTTCCGGCTTAGCTTTATACTGTTCCTTGATGGCAGCAGGAAGTTTGTTGATCAGCAATGTTTCACTGATGGTGCTGGGGGCTTTGGCAACCACCTGTGCCAATTTCTCATTGGAATACTTGTACTTTTCCTTCAGTTGTTGAAGTGCTTCTGCTTCCTCCAAAGGGGTTAAGTCCTGCCGCAGGATATTCTCAACAAGTGCCACCTTATCCGCCTCACTGCCATCAATGCTGATGGCCGGAATTTCAGTAAGCCCGGCTTTTTTAGCTGCCTGATACCGCCGTTCTCCTGCTACGATGATTTTTTGTCCATGTTCATTTACATAATAGATAATGGGCTGCAATACACCATATTGTTTTATGGATTCGGAAAGCTCAGTCAGTGCCGTTTCATCAAAGTACTTTCTCGGCTGGTTTGGGTCAGGCTGAAACTCCTCAATGGGGGTTTTTAGCTGTGCAATATCATTAGGCATGGGATCAACTCCTTTAATGTATTTTGTTTCCAAAAGTATATATCGGAATGTGTGGCATGATATTACAGCTTTTTGGTGAGGGATTTTGAAAACAAAAAAATCTGCACTTTTTATGCACTTTTTTCGCTGGAAAGGCCTAGTGGATGCGGGTTTTAAAGAAATTGTCAACGGTTGACATAGTGCCTCAAAGGTGCATTAGTTCGTTGGGGAAAAACCTCCCCCCTGCCGGAAAAAACGCCAAAAATGTCGCCCTACTCCGCTTTTGAAAAATGCCCATTTTATGCGGGTTTGAGGTCCCCCCTAACAAAACGGCACTTGGAAACTGTCGACCCACTATTCCGGGGAAGAGGTTCCTTCGGAGGAAGCCCGGGTGACCTCTCTACAGGTTTATGAGGAAATATGGGATAGAAAAAAATTCCACAACCTGGCATGTGCCTAAAGTTGTGGAATTTATTGTATTTGATTTTACTTAATTTAATTGATGTGTGTAAACACAAGTCGCCAATGATGAACATTTAGCAACAGGGGTTTTTTATATCCCGGGTGACTTCCCTACAAAAATTTCTTGGCAAAGTAGAATTTGATAAAATTGTGAGTACCTATAGAAAATAAAAATCCTAAAAAAATAAGTCCAATAACTAGAATAGCAACAACTGTATCTTGACTTGTTTTTCCAAGTAATACTCTACCAAGACTTAATCCAAGTAAACCAGCTGCAAATATTATTCCCATTGGATTTTCTACTTTCCTTTTCTCTTTAAAATGCCCATTTTTTATTAGCCTTAAAGTATTGAAAACACAAATAAAATTTGCAATTACATAAGTAACTATTGTTAATATTACACAGGTTAAAGATACTCTAGTTTCAGTAGCGGCTATTTTATATGCTGCAACCAAAAATGAGAGTGAAATAAAAACACTAAACACCCCAAGGAAAAATATAAACTGTATTTTCTTGGTGTCAGTTTTGATTAATAGGTATATTATCCATAAACTCATAATAATTACCAATGGCAACATTACAATTTTTGTAATGTTTGAATAAACACCGAAAACAGCAGAAGGTATACAAACAATAAACATAATCCACAAAAAACTTAATAATCCGGTTTTCTTTGGAATATTTGATTCAAAATTTATATACCCTTGAATATTGACTCTTTCAATCATTATTAAATCATTCCCTTCTATACCCTATGTGAAACATAATTTGTTAAATTTTACATATTTACATATGGTTTTTTCATTCTATTTTATAGAATTATATAGTCCCTCTTTTGCTCTATCCTTTATCGATTGACCTCCTGGCTCCCATACTTCAGTACCAATCATATATAATATGCCAGCAGCAGCTCCTCCTATAACAGTTCCAACTACTGGGCATCCTAATGTACCAAGTCCTGCTCCAGCAGCCATTGAAGTAAGTAAGCCTCCTCCTCCAAATGCTGTGTCTACTACAGCATCAGAAGCAATTTTTTTTGTAGGCGCTCCTTCTTGAATATTCTCATATATGCCGAAACCAACTCCAAACCCAACTCCTGCAACCCCAGCTATTTTAGCCCCTTTAGCAAATTTGCTTGTTTTTGAACTAAACTTTGCTATATCATCTTCGATCCTACTATTCCATACTCGTGGTTGGATATTATTGGGCCTTGGTTGATTTCTCATTAATTTGGAAACCCTTTCCTTTAATACTTCTGCTGTAACTTCTGCGGAACTCGCCATTGTACCAGTAAGGTTGTCAACACTTTCTGCTGGTTTAAAATTAAAACTCCACAACCCTGGTTTATTGACTGCTTTCTGGTTTGCCCTTGCTATGTTGAGAATATGGTCAGTATAACTGGGTACATTTGAAGTCTGGTAGGTCGGAGTTTTACTTGGATTATCATTGTAAAACGGTAAAGTAACATTCAAGATTGATGCCGAAGTATTTTTCTTCTTTGTCTCTGTGTCTTTTTCAATTGTAGCCTTATCCTGATACATACGTGCCAACTCTACAGTAGTGTTTGCCTCTTTACGCATTGTACCAATATCTGACTCAGCATAGTATTTTTCGTCATCAACCCAGACCCTAGTATTTTCACGTTTGAGGACACCACCTACATTATGGTAAGTCTCTTGGTCTACCCACATATGCCCTGTAGGGTCAAAGTACATGATTGGATTATTAAAGCAATAGGTGTATAGGTTCAAACTCAGCGGGTCATTCGGATCACCTAAATATGTATCTTCCTGCAAGAACCGTGCGATTTTTGGATCATACATTCTGGCATTCAAATAATACAGCCCGTTTTCCTTGTCATACACATAACCCGCATACCCAAAGGGGTTGTTAACTCCGGTAGCAGTTGGGTTACCATTTTGATCATACTGTTTTTCATCCAAAACATTTCCAAAAGCATCATAGTAGTATGTAGCCCGAAGTATACCATTGGTGTCAATCAACGCAGTAACATCACCGTGGCCATTATACATGTAGTACAGTGTTATACCATCGGTGTTACGAGACAGCAGATTCGTACCGTAAATATTACGTGCAGTTTGGGCTCCATTTCCGTCCGTTTCAAGCACTACCTTGTCATATTCGTAGAAATATCTTGTCGTCTTAACAGGGGTCTGCCCTGCGGTAATAACCGACATGGATATTCTTAAACCTTCGCTGTTGTAAACATTGTTTATTGTCTTATCACCTTTTATTGTTTGTGTCAATTGATTTAAAAGGTCATAAGAGTTTACAGTCTCCTCAATTATAGGTGTTCCACCTGTATAGCGGGTTTGTTTTACCTTCAACTGATTCCCGTTTTTGTCGTACTCAAAGGAAGTATCCGCCAATATGCTTCCAGTATTTCTGTCCGTCTTTGTTACACTAACCAACCGGTTTTGTTCATTATAGGCATATGTATCGGTGGTCTTGGTTTGTCCTTGTGTAACGGTTTCAGTTTCCCTGTTTCCTGCACGGTCATAAGTATATACTGTCAACTTCCCGCCCGTACCAGGCTCCAGTACGGTTTCCAGCCTGTTTAAATCATCATAGGTATAGGTTGTTGAACCCTTCTCCAACTGATTGATGTATTCCGTCTTACTAAGCTGGTTATGGGCATTATTATAGGTATAACTGTATGTGTCCATGATCGTGCCGTCTTTTTTATAGTTCGTAAGGGTCTTTAACAGGTTATCGTTGTAGTAAGTATATACTTCCTTTGAACCATCAGGATAAACTACACTTTGCCTGTTTCCATTTGCAAAATATGTATAATTTGTACGTTTTGGGGAAGTCAGTTCACCATCTATGACCGAGATCAGTCTGCCTTCATTGTCATAAATCTTGTGGGTGATATTTCCCTTAGGATCGGTTGCTTTTTCTGCTACAGAGCCATTCGGGACGTCTGCAGGCAAGCCCAATGTAATATCGTATTCATATCTGCTTTCCCCAATGAGTCCTCCTTGGGCATTTTCAAGCCTCTTGACAAGTACCCTGTCCAAGGCATCATAGGTTCTCGAGGTTTTTCCTGCACTGTCAGTGATCTCTGTCAGATTTCCGTTGAAATCATAGTTATAGAATAACGAAACCGTTGCTTTGCCTGTCTTGGTAACCGTCATGGTTTTGACTTTACCATGCAAATAATACTCGTAGGAGGCAACAGCACCCTCACGGTCAACCTTCCTTTTCAGGCTTCCATTTCCTAAGTACTCATACTTTTCTACTTTGGCATCATTGTAAACATAGCTGCCGTTTTCCAGCCATCTTCCGCCGTGGTCAATCCTCTTTGCAACCTTGTCTCCTGCATTATACTCATAAGTGACTTCATAACCCTTGTCATTCTTCTGAGTCAGCATATTGCCGTTGATATCATATGTATAGCTGGTTATTTCATGTTTCGCGTTTTCTACCGCTTCCAGCCTGTTGTTGATGTCATAATGGAAGGTGGTTTGATTTCCTTCTCCATCGGTCTTTGTCTTGATATTTCCGTCTTCATCATAGGTCTGGCCGGTTACATGAAGCTCCGGATCAACTGTTCTTATGAGCCAGTTATTTCTGTCATAGAAAAACTCGGTTGTATTACCCAAGGCATCAATAGATTTCCACTGGGTCCCATTATCGTAGTATTCAAACCTTTGCAGGACAATATCTTCACTTTGGCCCGGATTTCTCTTTGCTTTTGCCTTCAGCCTGTCCAGTTCATCGTATTGGTTTACTGCAACATTGTTTTTCCAATCGGTGGTACTCACCAAGTTGCCGTTGGCATCATAGCGGTACGCAGTGATTCTGGATTTTCCTGATACTGTGACCGTCTCATCTATCACCCGATCCAAATCATCATAGGTATAGGTTGTCTTGTTTTTGTTTCCATCGATTTCATAGGCTACATTCCCATTTGCATCATAATCCCTGGATGTTTCAAGAATGTCTATGATATCTGAACATTGTTTTTCCTCTACCGTTTTTATAATCCGGTTTAGACTGTCATAGGTATTGGTTACCGTTTCACCCAGAGCGCTTATCGTTATCTCCAGGTTGCCGTTTAAGTCATACAGGTAATCCACCGTATGCTCATCCATGGAACTGTCTCCCGATGCATTTGTCACCCTTAGCCTATTTAAGATATCATATTGGTAATCATTCCAGTTTCCTTTGCCATCGGTTTCCTTAATCACATTCCCCAGCACATCATAGGTTTTTTCAAGAATCTTTTGATCCTTTGCATCAAAGGTCCTGACCAACCTATTGAGGCTGTCATACTCAAAACGTACACCCATCCGAAGGTCTGTTGTACCGTCTTCCAGTTCGATAGTGTAGATGTAGGGCTCAGTAATATCGGTATATTCCTTCCTTCCGGTTTCAAGATATTTATTTCCCGCTTCATCATACTGGTAGTACTTTGTATTCCCTTCTCCGTCTGTTTCGGCCAAAAGCCTATTGTCCGCATCATATCTAAAGCTTACCGTGTTTCCTAATGGATCGGTTGCAGATAACTTGTTTCCAACTTCATCATAGGTATAGCTTGTAATCTTATGCAGTGCATTTTCCTCTTCTGTCAGTTGGTCCAGTTCATTGTACCGGAATACTGTCCTATAGCCTTTTTTATTGACTTTTGCAGTTACATTTCCTACATTATCGTATTCAAAGCTTGCAAAGTTGCTTATAGGGTCTGTTTCGGTAATCAGCCTGTTAAGTCCGTCATAGGCATAGGTCGTCTTATGGTTTTTGGCATCCATATCCTCAATTAGATTTCCTACACTGTCATATGTTTTTAACGTCTTATTACCCTTTGCATCGGTAACCCTTCTCACTCTTCCCAGAGGGTCACTTTCCTTGATGGCAGTATAATGCTTTGGATCTGTTACCGTTACCTTTTCAAGCTTTCCAAGGACAGGGTCTATTACCACGTCATAGGTTGTGGTCGTTTCAATATTACCTGTGAAAGTGCCAAAAACATCTTTCGGTCCGGTATAAAAACCATCGGGGCCTTTTCCATATGCAGGGTTGTACCCGTCAATTACACTGGTAACCCTTCCAAGCTTATCATAAGCATATTTGGTTACTTTGCCCTTTGCATTCTTCACCTGGTCAATACTGTTGTCCAGGTTATAGGTATACTCCGAAGCAGTAACTGTTACCATCTGCCCCGCTTCGTTTTTGTATTGCCATTTCTCTTTGGTCTTTCTATTTAAATCATCATACTCGTATAGGGTTTCGGTCTTTGTAGGGTCTATAACGCTCAAAGTATTATTATTCTTATCATAGGTATACTGAGTGGTGAAACCTCTTGCATCTGTAGACCTAACCAAGCGGTTTAAGTTGTCATAGTCATAATACCTGCTATACCCTCTTGCATTGGTTTCTTCCACTTTGTTTCCAACTCCGTCATACCTGAACTTTGTGCTGTAGCCCTTTGCATCTTTAACTTCTACCAACTGGCTTTCAGCGTCATATATATATTCTGTGGTATGGACGTTTTTATCGGTTACAAAACGCTTGTTGCCGACATTATCATACTGTAACGTTGTCTTTTTGCCCAAGGAGTCCTCTTCCTCAATAACCCTGTTCATATCATCATATGTGTACTTAGAAGTATATCCTCTTGCATTCTTTATTTCCTTTAACCTTCCATTGCCGTCATAGCTCTCCAGAGTTTCATTTCCAAGGGTATCAATGATCTTTGAACGATAGTTATAACCATTTACATACTCATAAGTAGTCGTTTTGAAATTATTCAGCATGACACCGCTTTTATTCTTCCTGTTTTCTGTAACGGATTTTACAAGACTCTTTAACCCTATCTTTAAATTACTGCCAATATCCGTACCTGGAGTATAATAGCTATATACTATCTCATTTCCCATCGCATCGGTTGTGGACTTAAGCCGTTCAGATATTAAGTCGTTATTCGGGTCGCTATCCTCGTCGTTTAACACTTTGATTTCTTCGTATGTGTATCTGCTCTCACTTCCATCAACCTCTTTTTTATAATATAGGTTGTTATACTTATCATACTGCATCAGTGTTTCATACTTAGTTATTGTACCATTACTATTTGTTATTTCTTTAACCTCTTTACAGAGATTGTGCATCTTATCATACCTAACTTCTACTTTGTTTCTCTTTTTATCAAATAGAATCTCTTTAGTAGGTCTGTTTGTGCCATCTAGAATTTTCTTATAAGTGGTATCTGTAGTAAAAGTATCTTTAGTTACCTCATACCAGCTGCCTTCATCATTAATCCAGTCCCCGCTTCCATTATAAATATAATAACGGTGTTCTATATAATCTCCATTTGCATCGGTTTCTTTAACAGGCTGTTTTTCTGCAATATTGTACTCAATCTTTGACTCATTTCCGTTTGCATCAATATAATACCGTGCCAGTTCTGTATCTTTTGAAATCCGCAAACCGGTCCTTTCGTCCTTGATTAGGTCGTTATACATCTGATATGTTACAAATCCATTGCCGTCGTATTGTCTAACAAGCCTGCCATAAGGATCATAGTCATTCTTTACAACCACATTTCCATTGGCATCAATCACTTCTTTTATCTTACTTTTTTCAAAGTTGCTGCTTGCATCTTTATAATTATAATATGTATACTGCGTAATCTTTTCCCCAAGATCCCTTACACTGACAAGGTTATCGTTTTCGTCATAACTATAAACTACAAACCGGTTTGCCGGATCTGTAACCTTCCATAGTTTATTATCTCTATATTCAAATGTAAGTTTTCTTCCGAAAATATCCTTTACTTCTTTTACTGTTCCATCTGTATTTCTAACGATTGTCACACCGTTTCCATTGGCATCAATTATACTGATCAGCCTTCCAACACCATTTTCGGGAGGAATCTCAAACGTATACCTTGTCTGATCTTTTGTTACAAGGAAATACAGGCTATACGCCATTTCAAGGTTATCAAGAGTCCCGTAATCAGGTATAAAGACTTTTTTACTTGCAGTTGATCCTGTAGAATCATACTCATAGATTACTTTTGTCCCTGATCCATAATTTACTTCAATACTCTCGGTCCCTGGAAGTTCTTTGATATAGATGCCGCACACCCATCCTTTTACTTTTTTAGCTGTTTCGACATAATACCAATCATAACCATTGGATGTAGTCTTTATTTTGCTGTTATCCGTTTGGTTTAATATATATCTTAGTTTTGCCCCTTTTGTAACGGTTTCTTCTGAGACACGTCCATCATCACTCCATATATTCACTTGGCTTCCTGTTACTATCGCACAGTTGGACAGACGTCTTATTTCCATATCATATTTAAGTCTCCACCCATTTCCAAGCACTGACTTTTCCGCACCGGAATCGGAATTATATGTTCTTTCCAATGTCAAATCCATCCCTGAACTTGGAATGTTGATATCTACTTGATGCTGCAAAAAGTTTCCCGTTAAAATATTTGAGCCAGTTTTTCTTACGTAATTCTTTAATGCTTCCTCGCTATCCAATCCATTAAACTTTTCCGAAAACGTAGTTGGATGTATTACTTCTTCAATTTCCAATATTTCTTCAGGTGGCGTTGTCTTGTTTTGCAACACAAGTTGCTTAATTAATTTGTCGTATACCAGATTGACCTGTTCTTTTAAATCCTCTTCCCGCGGATTCGGATAGTTATTCATAAACAAGTAACTTCCCTCTGTCTTTTCGGCAATATCCTTCAGCACCTGGGAGTCCGCGCTATTGCCTATCGCAACGGTATTGACAGTAATATGGTTATAGATTGCTTCAACTTTATCGGTATAACGGTTATTTAAATTTTCTGCTATCTTAACAATTCCGCCGCTTACATTCCCTGTAGTATCCTTACCATCTGTCAAAAGGACAATGATCTTTCTCCTTTTTCCTTCCTCATTCGCAGAGCTATTGTCGTAGTATTCAAACTGCTCCTTAGAGACCCAAAGGGCGTCAGCAATATTGGTCCCTCCTATAACATAATCCATTCCGTTTAGCTTCTGCATCAAAACAACCTGGTTATTTGTGGGCAAGCTTTTTATATTGGAAAACTCGGAGAACTCCAAAATGCCAATTCTTAAGTTATCGGTCTCGGTAGGCGTTCCATTGATGGTCACCGTATTTAAATCTTTCATATTTTGTACAAATTTCTTAACTACTTCAAGCCTTGTAAGGTAAGTACTATGGTCCGATGTCTCCATTCCTTCGGATTGGTCGATGGCAAATATAATATCT
Source organism: Clostridia bacterium (assembly GCA_026418275.1). GTDB lineage: Bacteria > Bacillota > Clostridia > Acetivibrionales > DSM-2933 > SKW182. The sequence goes on along the minus strand of JAOABQ010000010.1, from coordinate 13,824 downwards.
ACCTTCCCAAGGTCCTGGGCCATATTTACATTTCCAAGGATGTATTTGCTAAAGTGGGGAGTGGCGGCAGTAACCATATTTCTTTCTTTGTCAATCCTTAAATCATCCAGCTTGACAAGCTTTTTGTTTTCCTCATCCACCCAGAAAATTGCAAGATCATCTTCGGATACACCCATTAACTCGGCCTCATCATAGCTTATGGAAATGTCCGCTTTTTCAATCTCCACATTGCCTGCAGTGATGTCTACCGGTTTTCCGACAATCCCTTTTAAGGATTTTAAGAATTCATCCTCTAACTCTTCCACTTTTAAAGGCGCACTCTCCAGACTTTCATAACCGTTTACATCTACTGTAACCCGGTTATCCTCTGTTTTTATCTGCCTTTTTGTCTTCTTACTCTTATCTTCTGCTTTTTGAACTCTTTGTCCCTGCCTTTTGCGAAGATCACTTTTTAAAGGATCGGATTTCTTTACTTTGATTTCGTCGTAATCACTGGTGCCGTCTCCATCCGTATCCTTCTCATTCATGTCTGTACCCTGCAAAAGCTCATCCTCATTGGTTAGTCCGTCCTCATCGTCATCTCCCGCAGGGTCAAAGACTTTACCTGTCTTTTTCTCTACCGTTACCTTTACTTCTTCGGAAAGCTTGCTTTCTCTTCCGTTTTTCCCAATGGCTTTCACTGCGTAGTAATAGGTGGTATCCACATTGACTTTATTATCTATAAATAGTATTTTGTTTGTTTCCTTCTCTACCTCTTCATAAGGCCCTCCTGGCTGCAAGCCGCGGTAAACAGTATACTTTACTGCTCCGGGCACCCTGGGCCAGCTAAGTTTCACCGTATTTCCCCTTTGCAAACAATCCACTTCGGGAGCCTTGATATCAAGGGCCCAAACAACTATATTAGAATTGGCGCTTTCTACTCCGTTTTTTATGTAGGATACTGCATAATAGTAGGTCTGTCCCGCTTTCACTTTGGTATCTACATACTTTGTCTCTGATACATGAGCATTAAGTAAATTCAGTTTATCGGGAGAGGTTCCACGCTTTATTAGGTAGCTTTGTACCCCATCCACCGGTTTCCATGAAATGGCCGCCAAACCGTCCTCTTCATCCAATTCCAGCTCTATAGGCATTGGAAGTACTACCAGGTTTTTTGTCAGTTTATTGTTCTTTTCCTTGCTTTCTTGGATATTGTTTTCAGTATTGATAAAGGCCGTAACCTTAAACCTTCCCTCTCTGGCAGACCAGGTGCCTCCCCCCAATCCTTCATTGGCATATACTTTTATACTTTCTCCCGGGTTTATGGAAGGAGAATATACATTCGCCCATACTGCTTCATTTCCTTCCCCTATGTAAAATCCTACATGAAACCTTTCTCCCGGCAACACTTCACTTTTCCCAATGTTTTTTATCTCTGCAGCAAATACCACTTTCTCCGTTGCTGCAGGCTTGGTAGGCTCCCAGATTATATCCGTTACCATAAGATCAGGAAGTTCCTTCTTTGGCTTTTGTGTAGGAGCCAGTGTGCTTACAGGCGTAACTGTTGCTGTTACCGCAGGTGTAGGCATATCCGTAGGAATAGGTGTTTGGGTTGGACGTTCATCCCTTACAACCACTCTGGACACCGCTGTTTTACCATAGTACCCGGCAGTGATGGAGGTTTCCCCTTGACCTTTTCCAGTTACTACACCACTTTCATCTACCTCCGCAACAGCACTTTTCGCGGATTCAAAAATAACCGGTTCTTTAATGAACACCTTGCTTCCATCCGAATAAACAGCCCTTACCACCGTCTGGTACGATTGCCCTACGGATAAGCGGTATTCGTTGGAATCCATTTCAATGGCAATTAAAGCTGCCGGCTTTTCATTACCCTTTTCTTTCGCATATACGTTAAGGCTGCCTGTAGGCATACTGATGCACTGCAGCATGAATAATAAAGCCAAGACTACTGCTATCCACTTTCTTTTAATGTTCATTCATTGATCCCCCTATTTCTAAAGGGGAAGACTGGGATTTCCTCCGTCTTCACCCTTCGTATCTCAAGTTTTACTCCATCAGTTACTCATGCTGAATGCTTCAACATTATCCAGGCAGTTCCCGGAAAGATAATAGTTGTCTCCCCCTATAGTATAGATACTGCCTCCTACTGCAGCCGCCGCCATACTGTGCTTGGATATAAGAAGTCTTCCCCTGTATTTCCATCTATTTTTTACCGGATCATATTCCTCTATGGCACTTAAGTAAGAGCCATTCCATCCACCCAAGGCATAGATTTTTCCGTTCATGACGGCCGCACCAAAATCTGTTCTTGCATACTTCATACCGGCCTTAATATCCCAGGTATTGGTCACCGTATCAAATACCTCAACTTTATTTATATAGTTTCCATCCCTGTGATGTCCGCCGATGACATAAATCTTTCCATCTATGACCACAGTTTCAAAACCGCTTCGCGGTGTGGGCATATCCTTTTGAATATTGTTCCACGTATTGGTCGCAGGATCATATACTTCTACCTTCCCTGTGTATCCACTGGCAGTTAATCCGCCAATAGCATAAATCTTGCCTCCTACCACGGCTGTCCCAAGCCCCATCCTTGCTGTAGGCATTTTTGCAATCTGTGTGGCTCCGTTAAACATATTGGTCCACGAATCGTTATTTACACTATATTTTTCTACAACATTCAAGCATCCTTGTTCATTCCCACCTTTGGCACCGCCTATTGCATAGATTTCGCTGCCAATGACGGCAAGTCCCATGTTCCATCTGGGAGTATCCATATCGTCCTTCCCGATCCAAGAATCGGTCGCAGGATCATATTCCTCTACTGTTTGAAGAGAACCTGATGCAAAATAGTTATGTCCACCGATCGCATAAATTTTATTATTTACCGTTACAGCTTTGAGGTCAGTCCTCCTGGTAGACATATTTTTCTTTTCTACCGATGTCCCCAAAAAGGAATACTTTTCAATGATATTGGTAATTCCGACACCGCTGCCCTGTCCACAAAAAGTATAAATTTCATCCTCTATTACAGCAGCGCCCATATTATATCTGGAAGTCGGTATAGAGGTTTCAACCCTCCACGTATCAGCAGAAGGGTTATATTCCAAAACATAATTGTAATATTTTCCAGCACCACATATGTAAATCTTATCTTTTCTTACTACCGGCACAGCATATCTCATTGAATAAGGCGCAAGATTTCTGGACTCCCATGTGTTGCTCACCGGATCATATACCTCCACGATATTGAAAGCACCTCCGTCATTTCCGCCAAAAACATAGATCTTTCCATTATATGCAACAACACCCGGATATTCTCTTCCTGTAGGCATATCAGCCTTATACACCCATGTATCGGTTGCAGGATCATATTCTTCTACGGATTTTAATTTTCCGTATCCACCGATAGCATATATTTTTCCGTTCACTGCCGCCATTTGAAACTTGCTTCGTGCTGTTTGCATAGGTTTTCTTTCTTTCCATGTATTCGTTGCAATGTCATACTCCTCAACATAGTTATAAGTATTATTATAGTAATAACCTCCGGCTACATATATCTTTCCGTTTAAAGCCACAGCGCTGAGATCCTCACGGGAATAACGCATGGAAGGTAGTGTAGAAACAGCTCCTGTAAAAGAATCATAGGCTTCCACAGTATTCCAGTTATCACGACCTCCAAAGAGATAGATTTTTTGGTCCACTTCAACATATCCAAAAGAACAGCGTGCAATTATACTTTGTACTTCAATTGAAGATGCGTCCGGCTTTAAAGGATTAAACTTTTCCATTATATAACACTTACTTCCATTATACCCAATAAAATAAATCTCTCCATTTAAAAGAGCCGCACTTCCACTATATTGTGCAGTAGGCATAGAGGTCCTTGAAGCCCATACGTTTTTCACCGGATCATATTCTTCAACTCTATTTGAAGGGCCGTAGGGTCCTCCTCCTATTACATATATTTTATTATTAAACGCCTGTATCCCCATTTCTTCTCTTGGATACAACATTCCAGACTTGGTTGTCCAACTGTCTTTTTCAGGATCATACTCCTCTGTAAGGTTTAAATAATATTTACCATCATAACCACCAATTGCATAAATCTTCCCATTACACACCGCAGCACCAAGGCCTCTCCTTGCTGTCGGCATATCTGATTTTTGAGTCCAAGTATTGGTTACAGTATCGTATACTTCGACTGATTTATTGTATCCATTACTTATGCTACCACCCATTACGTAAACCTTTCCATTAACCACCGCTGCTGCAAACATACTTCTTGCTGTCCCCATCGGTGCTTTTGATGTCCACATATTAAGTTCAGGATCAAATTCCTCCACAACATTCAGAGGAATATTTGAACTATTTTCTCCACCTAAAGCGTAAATTTTACCATTCACTTGTACAGTAGCCAAGTTTTCACGTGGCGTGGGCATATCTGCTTTTCGTACCCATATTTTTGTATTTGGGTCATACTCCTCTACCAAGGTGGAATCACTTCCCCCTATTGCATATATTTTACCATGTGCTTCGACAATACTTACGTCACGTCTTGCCGACATTCCATTTGCCTTAATTTTAGATGCTTCGGCCTCAGTTGGATTAAATTTTTCCACACTATTCAATGTACCTGCACTGTTAACACCTCCAATAGCATAAACACATCCGTTAGATACCATAGTCCCCAAACCTTCCCTGGGCGTAGGTATAGAAGTCCTTGCATTCCAAGTATTACGGACCGGATCGTATTCTTCTACACTACCGGTAACTCCGTTATTACCTCCAATAACGTAAATTTTATTATTTAAAATTGCAGTTCCAAAGTTATACCTTGGGGAAATCAAGGAAGTTTTAGTTTCCCATTGGTCTGTCACTGGATCATATACTTCTACTGTATTTGTAGGTTTTTTTGAGGAATTAATATACCCGCCAATAGTATAGATTTTTCCATCCATTACTGCAACACCAAGTCCGCTCCTTGCAGTAGGCATGTTCCTTTTGGGAGTCCACTGGTCTGTGGTTGGGTCGTACTCCTCAACTTTATTTAAGAGTCCCCCATTCCATCCTCCGATAACGTAAAGCTTCCCGTTTACCGCTGCAATTCCTGCTCCATGTCTACCAGCCAACATATCCTTTTTTGCTATCCAGCTATCTGTTTGAGGATTATATTCCTCCACTTTTTTGGAGTTTACATATGCGCTATCGACTCCGCCAATCGCATAGAGCCTGCCATTCAATGCTGCAAAGCTTAAATCCCGCCTTGCATTGGTCATGGATTTTTTCGGTACCCATGAATTTAAGGAGGTGTTATATTCATCTAAACTATTTAAAGTTTGACCTGCATTATTTTTTCCTCCCACTATGTAGGTGTTGCCATTAAGTTCTGCAGTACCAAAATATGCCCGGGTGTTTTGCATTTCCTTTTCCTTCGTCCATATGGCCGAATCCGGACTATATTCTTCAAAGGCATTGAGCGTATATTTCCCTGAATCTACACCACCGATAATAAATATTTTTCCATTTATATATTCTGCACCAAAGCTGCTCCTTTCAACAGCCAGCCCCGGTTTGGCAACACGCAGGTCGCTTACAGGATTATACTCATTAACTACACTCCAACATGTACTAGTATCTACTTTACCACCCAGTTCATAAATTTTCCCGTTGGCAACAACCGTTCTTAGACCACTAACCGCTCTTGGCAGTTCTGCTTTGTATGTCCATCGATCTATTACAGGATCATATTCTTCCACAGTTTTCAGTTGTTTTCCCGTACTATCACAACCGCCGATCGCATATATTTTTCCATTAACAACTGCTGTACCAAATTCTTGTCTTGCAGTTTGCATCGTACTGGTTAAGGTTGTCCACGAGTCTAAAACAGGATCATATACTTCTACAGAGTTTAAGGCAGTACTGCCATTATTGCCACCTATTGCATAAATTTTCCCATTTATAACTGCAACCCCCATATATCTTCTCACTATATTCATTGAAGTCTTCAATTCCCATTTGTTTGATACCGGATCCAAAGTTTGTACCATATTAATACTAATTCGTTTTGATGCATCAAATCCACCGATTGCATAAACCTTACCATTAAGCCCCACAACTCCCAATCCTTCTCTTTCAAATGTTAAACCAGCTGCATTGTTCCATTTATCGGTTGTAGGATCATAAACCTCTACCTTATTTGAATTTCCGCCTACTACATACATTTTTCCATTCACCAAAGCAGTTCCTATTCCATACCGCTGGGTTGGAAGTTCTCCTATACTGGTTGTCCAAATTGTTGAGTTTATATCATATGCCTCAAATGTATCTATTAAATTATTATCATTAATTCTTCTGCCACCTACAATGTAAAGCTTGTTATTTAATAAAGCAACCGCAAAATCTCTTCTTTCCACAGCAATTCCAGGCTTAGGAATTCTTGAATCGGAAACCGGGTCATATTCGTAAACTTCATTGGTATATGAGTTATTGCCATTTACACCACCTATTTCATAGATCCTTCCATTATGTACTACTATACCCATCCCTTCTATAGCGTTTGAACGCGCTGCTTTATTAACCCAGACATTAGTTTTAGGATCATATTCCTCTACCGTTTTAAGATAAGCCGTGTTATAATAACCCCTCTGTGTCATTCCACCTATAGCATAAATCTTACCATTTACAGTGGCAACTCCCAGACCATCTCTAGCTTCCTGCATACTCGCTGCAGCAGTCCATTGATCTGTTAAGGGATCATATATTTCAACAGCATTAAGTGAATATATATAATCCTTGCCTCCAACTGCATAAATTTTGTTGTTTAAAACTACAAGACCTAAGTTATATCTACCTGTGGGCATATCTTTTTTCTTCGTCCATGTATTTGTTTTAGGATCATATAACTCAACTGCTTTAGAACCGCCATACCCTCCAATTGTATAAATTTTCTCATTGAACACAATAACTCCCAGACCAGTCCTAGCGGTTGGCATATCTGCTTTCCTGGTCCATTTGCCAGTCTTAGGATCATATTCTTCCACAGTGTTTAAACTACCTATTCTATTACTTCCGCCGACAATGTATATCTTCCCATTTACTACAGCAGCTTTTGCCCCACCTCTTGCTTCCGGCATTTTTCCTCTGGTTGATTCCCATACGCCCATTCGGCTGTCATATTCTTCAACTTGGTTTAAACAAGGGCTTTCAGCATTTTTTCCACCGATTACATAAATCTTCCCATTTACATAGGCCGCACCAAAGCTTCCTTTAGCCATCAGCATCGGAGTCTTGGAAACCCTTGTCCCGGTGGCAGGTTCATACTCATTTACATAGTTGGTGTACCCATAACTACCTTGATACCACCCACCCAGTTCATATATCTTCCCATCTACATCCAATAAGTAATGGTCATATACTTCCAAGTTCATCGGAGTCTTATAAACCCACATATCGGAAATTGGATCATATTCCTCTACCGAATTTTTGTAATCCGTATTATTTGCGCCCAATCCACCGGTCGCATAGATTTTTCCATGTAAAGCTATAACCCCTAACTTAAATTTTGACTGCTGCAAGCTGTTCTTTGTAGTCCATTTATCTGCCAACGGATCATATTCCTCTACTTTATTTACGCTGTAACTCCCATTATAGCCACCGACTGCATAGATTTTACCATTTACTGCTGCAGTACCTAAATGGTATCTTGCTGTCGGCATGTCTGCTCCGCTGCTCCAGCTATCCGTACCTGGATTATATACCTCTACTTTTTTCCCTACCGTAGAATAATTGCTATTTCTTCCGCCTATGATATAAATCTTTTTTCCCACAACCGAAATACCGAAGTATGCCCTGGATGTAGGCAAGTCCTTTTTTCTCTCCCATGTATTTGTATTAGGATCATATTCCTCAACCACTCCAGTGTATATGTTGCCTTCGGTTACACCCCCTATGGCATAGATTTTGCCGTTTACTGCCGCTACTCCAAGCCCTTCTCTTGCAGTAGGCATATTGGCTCTAGCTAGCCACTGAGAGGATGTAGTTGGGTATAATGGTAAATCTTCTTTGGCAGTAGGTGATGGTGATGAAGAGGGCAAGGGAGATTGTATCGGTATCTCCCAGGCAGGATAGCTTTCCGGTGTTGTATTAAAGTGCTTAATAATGATTGTATTATCCGTCGTATTGACAGCACCATCTTTATTTAAATCCCTGTATTCTGCATAAAGGCCATCCCCGACAGAACTATTATCGGATGCAAGGACTTCCAAGATATCACTCATATTAATCGCTTGGTCCTGAGCCCCGTTAATCATCATGTCTCCAGCCCATAAAGGAATTGGAGTTTCCGCATTGGACAACAGCATATTGCCGGTCACTACTATATTTTTTAGTAACCGGTGTAGGTAATTGGGTTTACTTATTTTTATGGTATATCCGGTCTGTTTTACCGGAACTCCTGTAATTTCAAAATACCCATTGGAATCTGTTTCCGTATACATCCCGTTTTCAACGATTTCCACCATAAATCCCGATTTTAATACCGGTGCTGCTGCTTCATCAAATTCAAAATCAGGTACAATATAGCCGGAAATCTTATACCTTCCTTCCGCCGCCCAGCTCGTAGACTTGTCCACAAACCATAACGGTGTAACCAATGAAGTTACAATAACAGCTAGAACAACTATTATGGAGATTATTCTTTTAACGTTTCTCATTTTTCTAAAAGCCCCCTTTAAAAAATACATAATCTTAAATGAATTAATCCTTCCTACTTATTGAAAGTTTCTCTCCCCCCTAAAGCTATTGATATATACATCATAGAAAAGTGAATATTATACAATTTCACCATGGCAATTTCAACCATCATCAACTTCTACTATTTTACACGATATTCTTTTATTTTTACAGATGCCGAAAGTCACTTTCTTTTATCCGAAAGTCACATTTTTTCATTTATTATGATTTATTTTAGGTTTACCATTTAACATTTTTCGACCATTGCTCATAAAATCATTTCGAGCCCTAAGCCGGTATGGTTACGAAAAAATCCACATTTAATCTTAAGAAATATTTAAGAATTTTATCAAAAAATTTGTAAAAGTTATCCTTTAAGATTACTATAAGGGCTAGAAAGGAGGGAAATTAATGGTATAATTTTTACTGAAGAAAGGAAGGTAAGTATGTCTGGATATCATGTTTTAGTTGTGGATGATGAAGTTGAAATCAGAGATGCCATCGAAATATATTTAAAAAATGAAGGAATAAAAGTATTGAAGGCAAAGGACGGTATTGAAGCCTTGATGATTCTTGAAGAATCAGAAATTCACCTTATTATCATGGATATAATGATGCCGAGAATGGACGGTATGAAAGCAACCATAAAAATACGGGAAAACAGGAATATTCCCATTTTGATGCTCTCTGCCAAATCCGAGGATACAGATAAAATTCTGGGACTTCAAATCGGTGCCGATGATTATGTTACAAAGCCCTTTAATCCCCTGGAGCTAATAGCAAGGGTAAAGTCCCAACTTAGAAGGTATACAACCTTGGGAGTGTATAAAAAATGTGAGGATGAAATCGAAGTAAACGGCCTGGTTCTCAATAAAAGTACCAAAACCGTTTCGGTGGATGGTGAGGAAATACGGCTTACCGCTATTGAGTATAAGATTTTAAAGCTCTTAATGGAAAACAGAGGAAGAGTTTTTTCCATTGAGGAAATTTATGAAAAAGTGTGGAATGAGCCGTTTCTAAGCGCAGAAAATACTGTGGCAGTACATATCCGAAGAATTAGAGAAAAGATAGAAATTAATCCGAAAGAGCCAAAATATTTAAAGGTGGTGTGGGGCATTGGTTACAAAATTGAGAAATAACAAGTTAATCTATCGGTATTTTTCCATCGTTATTTTATTTGTATCGCTATTTTCGTTTAGGATGTCTTTTATATATGCAACTCACGTAATGAATGATACATACTATTCAACGAGTCAAAGTTACTTTAACACAAGAGAATTTAAAAATAAAGCATACTATTTTCTGCGGGAAGCTATAGCCTTTCACTATGAATATAGGAATTATCCTATCAAAACCAATCTTGAAAAAGTCTCCGAAGATCAGGTCCAATCTGAAATGAAGAGAAATAAATCTATTTACCAAAGTGAAATATCTGTAGCAAACGCAACTTATAACCAATCAGTCACAAATATGGAAATCAATAATAATACAACCAACATACAAAAACTAAAAAAGGAATTAGAAAGTGATCTGCAATATGATCTGGAAAGAATCAAAAAGAAATACTTAAAAAGTAAGGAAGAAGTCAGAAAACAGTTGGTCACTGAAAAGGACACCATTTACAACAACCTGAGAAATTATCTAACACAAAGTACATTCCTAAAATACTATATTATCAACATGACCACCGGGGAAACTTATACAAATTTGGACCAGAATGTAAAAATCACTGATTATATGAAAAATAGCACTTTGTTTTGGGAAAAACTTCCCAACAAGGATGACCAGTATTTAACCTATGATAAATCCTTCTTTGATCATTTTCAAGATGAAGCCTATATTCTAGTTCCCAAGACTTCAAAAGGCTTTAACCCTTATGAGGAGGAAGCAAAGAAATTTGAAGCTGGAAAGAGGGAATTTCAGTATCAATTGCTGCTGGCTCTGGCTTTGTTTCTCATCCCTTTGATATTACTCCTTTCACTAAGAGTTTTCTCCCATCCTTTATTGGAAAGTCTGCTAAATATTTATTTTAAAGTCCCTTTAGATTTAAAATTAGCGGTATTTATCTTATATGGACTTTTACTCCTTGATATTCAATATACCCGGTTAAGTTTTGCCGACACCGCCCATTTCCTTTTTATAAACGCTATATTTACACTATTTATACTTTACCTGATTATCACCATAAAATATGTTGTTAGACTTTTTACCCTTTCCGGTAGTTTTGTGCATCAAATTAAAAAAAGCCTCCTCTTTATTTCTATACGGTATATACTTCGGCTGTTTAAAAATGTAAGCCTATTTAAAAGAATTCTCTTGGCACTGATTCTACTTATTCTACTTACAACCATACTGTCTTTTTCTATTATCATTGTATCCGACACAGATGGGTTGCCCTTTTTAATAGGTCTTTCCTACATACTTTTCTATTTTGTTGTTATACCCTTTTATACGCTCAGGGAAGCAGCCTACTTAAATGAAATCATAAAAAGAACCAAAGAGGTAACTGCCGGAAATTTAGACTTTGAGCTTAAGGAGAAAAGAATAAGTACCCTATCCATCCTTGCACAAAATATCAACAATATCAAAAACGGTTTTAAAAAAGCAGTTGACAGCCAGATCCGGAGTGAGCGCTTAAAATCCGAACTCATCACCAATGTCTCCCATGATTTGAAAACACCCCTTACCTCCATCGTCAACTATGTTAATCTGCTTAAAACCAAGGACTTAACTCCGGAAGAAATGAAAAATTACATAGAAATTCTTGACCGTAAGTCCCAAAGATTAAAAACTCTTATTGAAGATCTCTTTGACGCTTCCAAAATGACAAGCGGTGCCGTAGAGTTAGCCTATGAGAATATAGATATTGTGGCTCTCTTAAAGCAGGCTCTTGGAGAATTTGATGAAAAAATCAAGTCCTCATCCCTAATATTTAAGGTATATTTGCCAAAACAAGGTGTATATTTATACCTTGACGGTAAAAAGACCTGGAGGGTATTTGAAAACCTCATTAGCAATATATTGAATTATTCCCAGGCAAACACAAGGGTCTACATCGATCTTTTAGAAGAGGATCAACAGGTTATATTAACAATGAAAAACATTTCAGCCTATGAAATGGGATTTTCCCCTGATGAGATTTTTGAGAGATTCAAACGGGGAGATCAATCCAGGCACACCGAGGGTTCAGGGCTGGGACTTGCTATCGCAAGAAGCATCGTTGAACTTCAAAATGGAAAACTTCATATTGAATTGGATGGCGATCTTTTTAAAGTTATTATTAAATTTAATAAAAAATGACTTTTAGATTGGTGTTTTTTCTATTCAGTCTATCGGGAGTAATAGATGTAAAATGAAATCATTGGGATATTTTTTTATAAAATTTCATTTTATGGAGGAATATTCAATTTATTGTCGAATTATACATATAATTAAGTCCTATCAACATACCACATCAATAATGAAACCCATAGGCCATAAAACTTAATTTTATATTTTAAAATAATATGTATGTTTGCACGACGTAGTGCTATACATGGTATTTTAAATATTAAATTCTATCTCAATCTAAGGAGGAAGTCAGAATGATATTTTACAATCCAAGTGCTACAGCTAAAACACCCTCGCATCTTTTGAATACTGCCTTAAGTATGCCTACACCCACACCCGACCAAATTGAAAACCTTGTTTTTTCCGGAGGAGGTACTAAAGGTATTGCTTATGTAGGTGTTCTCCGAATTTTGGATCAAATGGGCATCAGCAGCAATATAAAGCGCTATGCCGGAGCAAGTGCAGGTGCTATCATCGCTGCTCTGCTGGCAATAGGCATGTCAACGGATGATATTGAGAAAAAGCTGCCCACCTCGTTTATGATATTTCTTGATCCGGAAAAAGGAAGCGCAGAAGATGTTATCAAGGAATTAAAAGCAATAGGAAAAGCCCTTGACAGAAGTATCGACTTGTGGGATATCATTAAGATCATTTGGAAAAGCGGCTTGGTCATAGATCCTGAAAAGGAACATATGGGACTTTTTCAGGGTATTGCCTTCCTCAACTGGTTAAAGGCTTGCTTTGAAAGTCAAAAAATATCCGGAGACATCACTTTTAAGGAACTCTATGAAAGGACCGGCAAAGAGCTTCATCTCATGCTTTGTAATTCCAATTACGGAAAAACCCTCGTTGCCAACCACATCAATACTCCTGACATGGCTGTAACCTTTGCAGTAAGATGTTCAATGGCTATTCCCTTCTTCTTCTATCCCATGACCTATAATGGGGATCTTTTTGTTGACGGGGGGACCATGTACAATTATCCGGTAGAAATATTCGACACAGTAACAAAGCCTGAGTGCACCCTTGGCTTTATACTATCTACAGCCTCCTCGGTACTGTGGCCCGAAAGAAGCAGCGATAATAGCTTCTTCCAACATGTGGGCCGTGTTTTAGGGGCTATAATGAACGTTTCCTATGAGTACTGCTTTAGGGAAGGCAATGCATCAAGAACCGTGTTTATTGATTCTGCAGGAGTCAACGCAACAAACTTTAATCTTACCCCAGAGCAAATCAAAGCATTGAAAGAAAACGGCACCAAAGCTGCCAGTTCATTTTTTCAGAGCAAATACGGGCCCGACAGCAACCTCCCCATACAGAGAGATATTACCTTTCCCATTGTCGTAGCACCCGGAAAAACATTGTCTATAAAATTTAGTTTTGATTCTCCAAACATTGAAGAGACGAAAGCAATGATAGTAAACGGGGATTTGTTTGACGGCAATTGGGATATACTCCAAAAAGCTGCAAACACTTCAGTATCCTCGGAATGGAAGTGGAACAATGCAGGAAAAACCAATGCAATCCTGTTTGTTTCGGGCTGGATAAAAGATGGCGGTTGGATACAATCCGGGGGAAGTGTGGTAAGTTATGACACTATTAGCTTTGACTCCGGCGTAAGCGTCAAATATACCATCACATAGTATAACAGTTGGGAAAGTGGTACAATCGCAAAGAATATGGTTTGAAAAAGTTGAAAAAGTAAGCAAACTATTTCAACCAGGAACGGAGTGATTGTATGGACACACAAAAAGT
>JAOABQ010000006.1 GCA_026418275.1 Clostridia bacterium | reverse complement strand
ATACCTAGCAGGACCAAAGTAATACAAAAATGCTTCTAGTAATTCAACTGGTTTGCAATCCAAGCTTTCAGCCTTTGCATTCAAACAATTCAAACTTGATTGACTTAATTGAATTTCTTTCCCTGACATACAATCACTCCCTTTTGGATAATTTATGCTGTATTTATATTCTTATTATATGCGTTTTCATTCACTATGTCAAGTATTTTAATTCACATATTTATATATTTTTATTCCCTTTTTAATGCTAAAATAGTCATATTGAAACATAGAATTATTCCTGATAAAATAAAAAAGAATTCACAAATGAAGAATATAAATAACATTTTTGAGAGGTTCATAATGAGTTTTTTAAGAGAAATGTTTGACAAAACAGGTCTGAAACATTCATTCGTAGCAGAAAAATTAGATATCCAACCAAGAACACTTCACAAATGGTTAAACATGGATAGTATCGAATTTACAGTTAAATTCATAGAATTACTTCACATTTGCAATGTACACACATGCGATTTCCTAAACATCTATTATAAAACGGAAAAATTTGAATGCAAATATTGCAAAATAAAAAAGCACTTATAGTGCTTTTAATATCAAATCTATTTTTTTCTCAACACTTTTGGGAGTTTAGGCTGATATATTAAAAACCAACAAGCCGTAGATGAAGCAATTACAGCCATAACCGTTATAAATACACTTAACAACCTAAAAAATTTATCCTTCATAAATTTCCCCTCTCCCTATACATTATTATTTTTGGATATAATCTATTATACAACTCCTTTGCCAATAAATTCAACGAATATAAATACAAAACATTAACCATAACTAACATTCCAACAACACCTATCATTATTACTTTTTGACTTACCGTATAATTTTCAGCAGAAAAACCTAAAAACGCATATATAATCAATATTTCAACACATATAAGCATCATTTCAACAACATAACAAAGATTTTTTACTTTTTTATATTGAGCCAAAAAATCAAGATTCTTTAACTTCAATAAAGTCAAGAAAATAACAAATTGAGCAATCCTCACAGGTATACTATAATAAAATTTTAAATACAAATCATTATCCAGATCGGCAGTAACATTTCCCTTAAAAATCATTACAAAAACTACAAATACCATCTCTAAAGTTAACTGAATAACAATATATTTTAACATAATAGTCATTTGAGAAAGAACTTTTTTACTACTAAAATACAAAACTCTAAATAGCCCAAAAAACAAAACTGTTTGAGTCAAACTTGTAAAAATAAAATTCAAGCTAATTTGCCTTACAACAATTGTAACAATATACATACCAAAAACAGCCACTGCAAATCTTATAACATTAAAAATATTTCTAAAATCATAATATCTTTTTTGACCTGACAAAGATAAAATGATAAGAATACATAACACAAATTCAGGTATTGATATCAAAAAATTCATAAACAAACCCCCAATAATTCGACACTGATTTTACAAAAAGCAACATTTTGAGACTGTAATAATTTTACAGCAACATAGTGTTGAATTTGTTTCTAATTATTCTAAATTTTTACTGTTCCATTTTACAAAAGAAATGCTTTATTGTAAAGCCCTATTTACCATTTAATTATACTATTCCCAGATCAGAAAAAGAATTGCCGGAAGTCACTTCTTAAAGTAACTATTTTTGAATAAATTTTATGACTATTTACATATTGACATTAAAAAGAATTGCGTTCTTCTTTGTGAATAATACAATTACCTTCACAATTCCAATGCTTATAAAGCCAGTCAATACTAATACCTGCAAGAATTACAATAAGAACTACAATAAAAACATTAATCCAAAATGATTTCCTCATAAGGTCGACCCCTTTATTTATACTAAGATTTTACTGTTTAATTTTACTAAATAATAAGTATATTGTAAAGTCAGAACCTTTATAGAATTTTGAACATAAAAAATTCCCAGCTACACTGGGAACTGATTCCAAATTGGATGGAGTTAACTGGAAAATCTTGGAACGAAGTCTTTATTTTGTATAATTAGCCGTATTTTTTTACCAGCGTTTCTGGGAGCGTTTTCCAGCATTTCCCCTCTTTATGACAACCTTAGCCTTAGGTTCAGAATCTTCATGGTCAAAGTAGACTTCTTTTAAAGTAATCCTTTTGCCCGAAAGTATTTGTGTATAGCTGAGCATCCCAGATACCTTAAAACCAGATAGTTGTCTGTTTACTTCTAACGCCTTGTCAACGTTTTTTATACTCAGGACAACATTGCTGCCTTCTAAATGAATTTCAGAGATACTGGTTTCATCGACAATTCTCTCATAATTAATATAATTAATATACTTTTTAGCTGCCCATAATATTTGAAAAACCTTTTGATAATCGTTCTCCCTGATGTAGACCAATGTTTTCATTCTTTGTCAATGAAGCTGTCTCAAAGAAAATCCTATTTACTTCTTCCGAGGTAAGTCTATTATCAGGAGAGTTCAAAATGTGCGGATCAATACAGGCTGAATTAAGAATATCTGCTTTATCGACTCCGAAATTCTCTATATTACTTAGAAATGCTGAAATTTTTGTCACTGACATCGTTAAAAAATTATTCATCTTCGCACTATCCATTTACAAGTTTATTCACAATTCACTTATAGCCTATTTCTGTTTGCGTAAAATGTCAATACTTTTTCGTTTCTTATCATTGAGAGGAAAACCCTTATAGGTTATAAATAAAGTAAATAAAGTATAAAATGAGGTGATTTTTATGGACAGAACAGTACTAATTACAGGTGCATCAAGTGGTATTGGATTAGAATTTGCAAAGTTGTTTGCGAAGAATGGTTATAACCTTGTGTTTGTCGCTAGGAGAAAGCAGCATCTTGAAAGACTGGCAAGCCAGCTTTCCGGAAAATATAAAATAAAAGTTGCAACAATAATAAAAAATTTATCATCGCCTTCGTCTCCTAAAGAAATATTCAATGACCTCAAAGCAAATTCCATACATCTAGGAATCCAATAGATTTCAACTGCTTCAGGGTTTGCTCCAGAGAACTGCTGCTACTTGAATGGCTCCTCATTATGGGTATTCTTTTCCTTTTTGCTTCCTTCACCGCTGTTAGCACCATCTTATGGGATACTGTACTTGTGAATAAAACAATGGCATCGGGCCGCCCTATGCTCTTATCAAACCTGGGAGGCATCTGTGTAAAAACCTTTATCCTGTATCCATGCCTGTTGGCGATTACTTTATACTCATCCTGCATTCTTTCATGTCCTCCAACCAGTACTATACTCATGATAACCCTCCATAAATCTATGTTATTGATAATTATTCTCAATTTTAGGGGGAAATTTTTTGTCCTTCCAGGACTTTTTTACTGTTGCAGCCACATAGAGTAGCCCTTTCTTTTTTCTACTGTACTTCCGGCCAGTTTCCATGATTATTACACTAATATTATGTTCTAATTGAGAAATATCGTTTTCCGTTAATAGTTAATAACCTCTTTTCCTTTTAAATGCCTCGACAGCTATCGAATGCTATAGAGGACCTGCAAATTTGCTGATGAAGTCCTCCATTAGGTTAAGGCCTCCACGGTACCCTGTGTAACTGCGGTCCATGATTAACCGGTCATATACAGGAAAGGCCACACTAACTTGGATTGCTCCAAAATCCTCTGCGGCAATGTATTTTTCCAAAGAACTTGCAAATAATGCTATGAAATTCCTCCCCTTCAACGTTTGACGTATTTTATATGAATCAACCTCAAATATAACATCGGGCTTTACGATACTATCCAGCTTTTCGGTTAGTTCTTTTACAATTCCGTCTCTTACTTCTACCGGAGGGTCGTCTGTAATAATTACAACATCAGCAAGATATCCTATTTCATTGGTAAGATATTTTGTAATGCCGAGAGCATTTGCACTATCTGCTACAACTCCAAAACTACATCATAGGCAGTAGCTGCAATTTTGGTCCTGAAGCCCTCACAGTGAGCCAGGAGTATTTTTGAAGAGACAACCTTCTGGAGCCTTAATACCAGTTCATCCACATCATCCCCGATGATTCCGGGTGCACAACTGACCACGACGGCAATCACAGCAGGTCTATGAAGAGTATCTGCTTCCTTAATGGCTTCTTCCAGCTTTTTTTCTCCGCCATGGATAATATCATTCTCATCCAAATTGGTTGAAGCCCAGATTAAGGGCTTGGGGACCATCCCCCTGCCGGTCATACCTGTCCTGAAATAAACTTCGGAACCATGGGTCCCACTTCCGCAGCCCACTGGACCATGAAAAATGATTACTGTATCCGGCAGTGTGGCCAATATGGTAAGAGACATCCCCATTTGACAATTGCAGGTTTGACCGAAGCTTCGGGACTTTTTCGCGAGACATCCGCTTCTCGACTGCCTCAAAAGGTCGGATGTTTTTCCGCCGAAAGCATTGGAAGCCTGAACTCTTTCCTCTCTGACCGGCAGTTGTTTTTCATATAAGCTCATCCTTTCTACCTCCTCGCCAGAATTGAATCCAGGATATCTTCAAGTAAATGAAGGCCGCCTTTGAAGCCCGCATAGCCCCTATTTAGTATAGCCCGGTCCGTAATGGGAAAGCTGATGCTAAGTGATTTTGCCCCAAGTCTCATTGCCAGATCAATTTCATGGGTACTGCCAAGTACAAAAAGAGGACTTAATAAGTGTTGATATCTGTCGTCTTTATAAATCTCTCTTTTCTTTGTAAAGAGTTTAAATATTTCTGCCGTATCTGTCTCAAATTCCAATTGAGGTGCTTTTATAAAGTTCAATTGATCAAAAGAGGATTTAACTGCTGCCCGCTGTTCATTGTCCAAAATATCCGTAACAACTGAAAGTTCCGGCAACCAGCCGATATCTTCGGTGAGAAAGCGGGTGATGGAATAGGTGTAATTCGCATTTCCTACCACAATCGCATAATGCTGCAAATCTCCATCCAGGTATTGATCGGATACTCTTTCAATAAATTTATAATATTGCCAGCGTTCTGCTTTCAACACCTCATCCACCAAAACGCTATTGATACCCAGTAGTTTTGCAATTTTATAGAGAAATTCGGTGGTTGCCTTATCCCCAATAGGAATATCCAGTGAGACAAATGGGGTCCCATGGACGCTTTCAAAAGCTGCTGCCGCTTCCAAGCCGTATACCTTTGACAAAACGATGTTTAAAGACGCACCTCCTGCTTTTTTTAAGTTGTTCAAGGTCTCATCATAGGTAAAAAAGGTATTGGTTTCGATCCCCAAAAGTCCCAATAATCTTTTGATTTCAGCCAGATCGCCTCTGAAAAACGGATCCTTGCTGGGGATGGCTCCCCATATATTTACAAGGTTTTCCTTCTTTTCTGCTTTTTCAACATACTCTATAAAAAGAGTCTTTAAAATCAATTCGTAACCTAAGTAGGAATTCCCTTTAAATCCTCCTGTACTGACAGCCAGCACCGGCTTTCCATTATCTTTGAACAGGTTGGCTACGGTTTTGGGATCATCACCTATAATTTCGGTCATACACCCGGTTACTACCACATAAAGCTCTGCATCGATGATTTCAAGTGTTGCAGCAATCTGTTCCTTTAACCGCTCCTCTCCGCCAAAAATGATTTCATTTTCGGTCACATTGGAACTGGATGTTGTCAATCCACCGCAATAACCGGCGCCGTAAACACCTCCCGATTGCTGCGAACCGCCAAGATTTGCTCCGCAACCGCTTGAAGCATGAATAATCGGTGCTGCTCCATATAAAGAACCTATTGTATCCAAAGCGCCTCCAAGAGCACATGAAAATCTTGGTCTTTCTATATATGCCATTTTATTCTTTCCTTTCCCAATGATTACAACGGTCCGCCATATTTGAACATCAGTTTGAATTAAGATTAATTATCCTTTAGCCTCCTATCGATAAGTCGTTTTATAAAATAAAAGAAACCATTCACAAAGTAAATGGCCTCATATTTTTTAAGTCGGACACGTTATTATTAGTATTCCTATTTATTTAATTATATTAATTCTACTTCAAAAATTAACCATTGTCAATACACTTTTTGGTTGACCTATTATTTAACTGATATTGTAGTTCCATGCGGTTTCAACCATGGTACGTATGTTTTGGAGGGGTACGCCGGGTGGGATGTCACAGCCCGGCATCAACATAAAACTGCTGTTTTCCCCCGCTTTCTCTATACACCGGGAACAGGCTGCGGCTACATCCTCTTTTGTCCCCGCCTGCATCACTGCAACGGGATTCATATTTCCTGAAAAGGCCATTTTGCCGCCTACTAAATCCCGAGCCAATTCCAAATCCACCTTATAGTCCAAAGAGATATTTTTTGCTCCGGTTTCGGGGATGAGATCAAGCCGGTTGCTAATATTTCCGCAAATATGGATACTTACAACCGCCCCCTTCTCCTCTATTCTCTTTACAACCCGCTTTAAATAAGGGAGAGAAAATTCCTGAAACTGATTTCTTGAAATAAGATCCCCGGAGGATGTGGGATCGGCAATGGAAATGATCTCTGCACCTGCTTCTATAAAAGGCTCAAGATACCGGAAGCAAAGCTCCGAGGTAAAGTCCATGACCTGATGTACCTCTTCCTTATCCTTGTATAAATTCCGCATCAGCCTTTCCACTCCATATATATGGCCCGCAAGGGTAAATGGACCCCATTGGCTTGCGCCAATCAAGGTCCTTTCACCGATAGTTTTACTCAAAACGGCAGTTGTTTCAATCAAAACCCCGATGTCTTTATCTTCCTTGAGGCCATCCAGCTTTACAATATCCATATTCTTTAAATCCTGAAAAAGAATCTCTTCAATATCGGGTGTTCCTTTTGCACGGAATTTTATTTTTCCTCCAATAGCTCTTATGGCTAAATTGTGATATCCGGAACCTGCCCATACGATATCGGATTTTACCAGTTCATTGGTTTCACCGATAATTTCAGCAGCCTGCCCGGCACCAATATGTAATGCTTTTTCAAGGGTTAAGCCTTTCCTGTTAAAGGTCCATGCACCACCCGAAAGAAGTGCTACCGGAAGCCTTGAGGTTTTTTGCATATTGAATGCATGAAGTACAACTTCCTTTGAGTTCATATGGTTCCACTCCTTTATTGGACACCCTTTAGCTTAATAAATGCAGTTTTAGCAAGGGCCTCCGGATCTGTGTCCTTATCCAGAACGCCGATCACCTTCATTTCCTTGGACCCGTTGATGACAGCATCTTGACCGCCTTCAACCGATGGTTGGTAATTGTAGGTTGAAATGACCTTTTCATTGACCGCCAAATCACCGGGTACATATTTCTTATCCACCATTATTTGAGCTATTTCCTTTTGGTTTGAATTAACCCAGCTTGCGCCTTTCATAATGGCTCTTGTGGCCGCAGCCGCAGTTTCCGGGTCTTTTTCAATCAGGCTTCCGTTCACGACGACCAAACAGCAGTATTCATGGCTGAAGGGTTCATGGACGGCTGAATCGTAAATGCTTATGGCTTTGCCTTCGTTGACCTGTATCTGGGCAAAGGGATCCGCCAGCGAGATGATATCTACTTCTCCTTTTTCAAGCGCAATGGGAAGCTCCGCGTTTGGGAACTCCTTCCACTTCACGTCGTTTTTGGAATCCAGTCCTTCCTTGGAAAGGAGCCTTGATACGAGTATCATAGGGCCTCCGCCGATTTTGGGCACACCGATGGTTTTTCCTTTAAATTCTTTCGGCGATTTGAGTTTTGAATTTTTGGGTACCAGGATTTGAATGCAGCCCGTGTGAATTCCGGTTGTAAACTTGATATTGAGTCCTTGTTCCATTGGCTTTAACCATTGGTTGAGAAGTCCGTCGGTCACATCAATTTTTCCGGTTGCAAGCCCGTCCTTTAGCGTTCCCGCATCCCCCTTCACCAATTCTACATCCAGGCCTTCCTCTTTAAAGAAACCTTTTTCATAGGCTGCAAAGGTTGGAGCCTCACAAGTATTGCCGAAATAGCCAACCTTTACTTTTTTAAGTGTCTTTGAAGTGGTTTGCCCGCCAGAAGTTTCATTGGCTAAAGCCCCCGTTGTCTTGTTTTCTACTGTGTTATCATTTTTTCCACAGCCTGCGATGCTCCCTATCATAAGTGCAATCAATAGAGCTGCAATCAATCCCTTTTGTTTTTTCATGATTTTTTTGACTCCCTTCTATATTTTAGATCGGTGATGAAATAATACTCTATGGATGTATGCATATCAGAATGCAGGTACTACGGCAACTCCATATGTATCCTCGATAAACTTTTTCACATCCGGTGAAGTAATGATTTCACTCAGTTTTTTTATTTCAGGGCGGTTTTCATCCCCTTTTCTAACTACAATGATGTTGGCATAGGGTGAATTTGCATTCTCGCGGAACAGGGCAGACTTAGGATCAATTTTGGCTTCAAGCACATAATTTGTGTTAATGACCGCACCGTCCACATCGGGGAGTGTTCTTGCCAACTGCGCTGCGTCTACTTCAACAAACTTGAGTTTTTTCGGATTATCCACGATATCCCTTGGTGTAGCCGAATAATTGTCTATACCGTCCTTAAGCTTAATGAGCCCATTTGCCTGCAGCAAAACAAGGGATCTGTATTCGTTGGACGGGTTGTTTGGCAAAGCAATTTTTGCGCCTTCCTTGAGCTCATCCTTGGATTTGATTTTTTGGGAGTAAAATCCGATGGGCTCAATGTGAACCTTTGCAGCAACTGCAAATTGATAGCCCTTTTCCTTTGAAACCGAATCCAAGTATGGGGTATGCTGGAAGTAGTTGGCGTCTATTTGTTTGTCTGCAAGTGCCGGATTGAGCTGTCCTTCGTCATCTAACGTTGCAATTTCAAGGTTAATACCATTTTCTTTTAACTTAGGCTGAATAAACTTAAGTATTTCCGAATGGGGTACCAAAGCAGCCCCCACTTTAATAGTCACTTCAGATTTTTTTGATGAGGAAGAATCACTTTTTTCTACTGCTGAACCGGAATCCTTGGCTGCTTCTTCCTTTTCACCTGTGCTGCAGGCGGCAAACACGCCTATGAATAACGCAAAAACAATGGCAAGGTAAATGCTTTTTTTAATCATCATCATCACTCCTTCAATACTTTTACTGTTTTTTACTTTAAATCCTCAAATAAACTACCTATCTTAGTCAAATTTATGTCTCTTTCTATTGATACATCCTGCGATAAAATCACCCCCCCACTGGACTAACTGAACAAGCAGCACCAAAACGGCAACTGTGGCAATCATGATGTCATCCCGAAACCGCATATAGCCATACCGTATGGCCAGGCTGCCCAAACCTCCAGCACCGATTGCGCCTGCTACAGCGGTGAAACCGGTTATGGTTATGACCGCAAGGGTGACACCGCGCACCAAGGACTGAAGTGCTTCAGGAATCAGCACCTTCAGTATAATGGTGAGGGGATTTGCCCCCATGGCCTGGGATGCCTCAACCTTTCCTGTTCCCACCTCTTTGAGACTGTTTTCAATAATTCTTGCCAGAAAAGGAGCCGAAGCGATAGACAGCGGAATTACTGCTGCAGTGGCTCCAAGTGTGGTTCCGACAATCCAGCGTGAAATGGGCAGCAAAACAACAATGAGTATAATAAAAGGAAAGGATCTGACAATGTTTATGATGGTTCCCAGCACCTTGTTGAGCTTTGGCGCTTCCAGTATATGCCCCTTTTCAGTTACAACAAGAAGTATTCCCAAAGGCATTCCAAGAATGAGTGCCGCTGCCGTAGATAAAACAACCATATAGGCAGTTTCACCAAGACCGGTCAGCAGGATTTCCAGCAAATCCTCCTTCATATTCCCCCTCCTTCCCCATACATCCTTCCGCCCTGAAAGCTTTGAATAATCTTCACAAACTGCTTTGCTGTCTCGCTTTCAGGATTCAGGAAGAGCTTTTCTACCGATCCTTTTTCAACGATTTTCCCGTACTCAAGAACTGCCATGTTGCTGCAAATATGTCTTAAAACATCAAGTTCGTGGGTTATTAGAACAATGGTTAAATTGAGCTTCTTATTGATGTCTTTAAGGAGTTCCAGTATGGAGTAGGTCGTCAGCGGATCCAGGGCCGATGTTGCCTCATCCGAAAGCAGCACGTCAGGTTCATTGGCTAGAGCCCTTGCTATACCCACTCTTTGCTTTTGTCCTCCACTTAGCTGAGATGGATATGCATTGATTTTTTCGGTGAGTTCCACCAATTCAAGAATTTCTTCAACCCTGCTTTGGATACGCTTTTTGTGACAGCCTGCAACCTCAAGGGGAAAAGCAATATTTTGATAAACCGTCTTGGAATCCAAGAGATTGAATTGCTGAAATATCATACCGATTTTTCTTCGGGCAAATCTTAGCTCCTTTTTATTCATGGCCGTTATTTCTTTATCTCCAATGAAGATTGCTCCGGAATCGGGCTCTTCAAGACGGTTTATGCACCGGACCAGTGTAGATTTCCCCGCGCCGCTAAATCCAATAATTCCAAATATATCTCCCTTTTGAATTTGGAGGTTTATATTTTCGATTGCTTTAATGCTTGATTGAGGTGTGATATAAGTTTTACTAAGATTTTCAATGCGTATCATCACTTTCACTCACTTTAAAATAAAATAAGAGGCTAAGCTTCCACACCCAATGCATCAGTGTGGTAACTCAGCCTCCAGTCTTTCTGGTCAACTAAATATTATATATAAGTATTCCTATCGTTTTTCTATATTTTAACTCAAAAAAATATCCCTGTCAATGAAATTTTTATATCGATTTCCGCTTTTTATTATTCAACCTACGTTTAAGGGATAATTTACCCCATAGGGCTGCTAAACCGATTCCAACCATTCCTGCTGCCGGCGCCGCACATCCGAAACTGCATTTGCCGCAGGCACCGGTGCAGCCTTCCGGGCGGAAGGACTGTATCAATCCCGCAGCCAGGTTCAAGCCGAAAACCCCTGACCCGATCCATAGATTTTTGATTTTTCCCATACCTCACACCTCCAGTAGTTTTCCGGCTTCTTTTTCTATAGGCTTATGGGAACCCCAATTTGCTTTGCCTGTTTTATAAGAAATTGCGTTTTTAGGACAGATTCTTTTGCAGTGTCCGCAAGTAATACAATTTAAAATTTCATACTGAAGCTGTCCGTCCTCCAACCGGATACACCCTGTAGGACACTCCTTTTCGCACAACTTGCATTGCACACATTGATAAGGGTTGAGCCTGAGCTTCATGGTAAAGCCAAGACGGCTTCCCGCAAAATGCAGCAAGCTTTGGACGGCACCTACAGGACAGATATAGCTGCAAAAGCCGCGTCCCCCTTTAGCAAAAGCACCGAATACAATGAGCCATAGGAATGCTGTAATAATGCCCGCTGACCCTAACACACCCATATCCAAGGATTTTCCACTCAAAATGAGTCGTTCCATAAAAGAGAAATTACAAAACGCACAGACAACCGATACCTGAAAAAATGGAGCTGCTAAAAAGCCTGCAAGCATCCCATATCTTACAGGGACAGGATTTAGGTGCTTTTGCCAATCGAATTTGAGCTTACTCGGGACGAGTCTGCTTAAATACTCTGAAACAGCGCCGGCAAGACATAATTTACCACAAAACAAAGGCCCAAAAATAAAGGCAGAAATAAGGATCAACAAAAGCAGAATGCCCGTTGTAGTTAAGATCTGCAGGCCTTTTCCTGTTATAAGCCCTCCAATGCCCATTCTAAAGCATGCACCATGTATATTCTCGGATCCGCTCACCGGCAAAACAGCGGTTAGCACTCTTTGAATCAATGCAAAAGGTGCATAAAAGAGGAAAAACCCCAGGATGTACCATCCGCCTCTATATAATAATGATTTTTTTGTTTTATTAAGATAAGCCATAGAACTCCCTCCATGATGTATATTTAACGTCCAATTAAAAGATTTATAAGCTTGAATCCACTACTTTTAAAGGTATAGTCGAAAGTTCGCCGCCGCTTTCCTTATCATAAAAAATGATTTTTGCACTTTCAATTTGCTTTTTCTTAAGATTTCGGGCTGGGATATCCAGTTCCAGTGTTAAAGGGACGGATCCTCCCGGAGAAATCTTCTTTTCGAAAACCCCCTCTTGGGTATTAAAGGTTGCCTCTGTGGAAGTAAGCTTTACGCTTCCGTCAAACCCTTGTACCTTAACTGCAAGTTTTACGAGAACCTTTCTTTTATTGGTGATTCCCCCTTTCCCATGACCGGTGGAAATAGAAATTCTTCCTTTCTGTAAAAGCTTTTTGGGGAGGCCTTGTTTCGCCAGGTCCAAAACTACAGGCTTTACCTTATTGCCCCCCAGTTCTGCGGAAAAAGTAGCTTTTTCATCTTTGAAGGATTTGTTTAAAAACCCTCCTCCTACAACAACACACCCTGACAGAATAAAAATTAAAAAAAATTTGATCCATCGAACAAGAAACCGAATATGCATAAAACTCCTCCCTTTTTGAAACTTAAAAAAAACTTTATCGTCGGTCACTTTTAGAAAGCAGGTTATTTAAAATAATAACTCTTAAAATTCACTGATGGATTGTATATGAATAATATTGCCTTCAAGAGTCCCTTTAACAAGCAATTCAGGCAATTGATCATTCTTTGCCTTATCTACAAAGCTTTCCTTTGCAAGCTTATGGCCCTCCGCATCAAAGGGATAGTATTGATACGTTCCATTGCTTTGTTTTACCGATATGCCATACCCGCTTTTTTCACAATGAGGGCATTTGAGGCATTTTAAAGACATTTTAGATGGATCACTGAGGTTTGGACTGCAATCGGAATCTCCCAGCCAACCTTTAAATTCCTGTTCTATGCGTGCCGGATCAGTAACTGGAGGTTTATCTGATGGCTTGCCTGAAGGCTTATCTGCATGCTTATCTGAAGGTTTATCCGTTTTTTCGTAATTTAACGGCAAATCCTCCAATAAGCTGATTACTTTTAAATTCCCTCCATTCAATACTCCGTCAACAGCTTTAAGGGATACGGCAATATTGGTTTGTTTTTTTGTTTTCAAAAGGATATCCCTGGCCAATTTATTTCCCTCTTGGTCAAATTTGAAAAATCCATACGTACCGTTTGGTTGGATGACCTTGACACCGTACCCGTCCTTCGAACAATCGGGCATCAGCAGGCATGTTTTCGAATCCTCTTTATTGTCTTTGCAGCATGGCGTAAATAAAAGGCCTTTTAGTTCCAAAATCCCGTTTGTTTCCGGTATAAGCCCGTTGTCAAATTCTCCGCCCTTTGCCTTAAATAAAAGAACTGCCGTCTCTGCACGGCTTACAGGCTTTAAGGGTTGAAGCCAGCCATCCGGTGAACCTTGAAAATACTTATTTTCCAGTGCAGCACGTAAATAACCCTTTCCCCAGGATGGTATGTATTGGAAATCCTTATAATTCTTAAGTACTTCCTGATCCTCCCGGATTTGCCACTTCAACAGGATCGAAATAACCTTTGCTGCTTCTATTCTGGTCACCGGGTCATAGGGCCTAATTGTTCCGTTTTTATTGGGTGAAACATATCCTGCTGCTACACCTTTGGCAAATTCTCCTCCAAACCAGGCTTGGCCCGGTGCATCGGAAATTTGAATATTTGCTTTCTCCTTAAATCCGAAAACCCTGTTGACCAAGGTTACAAATTCGGCTCGTGTAATAGGATTGTCAGGCTTAAAAGAACCGTCCGAATAACCGGATATATAACCTTTTTCATAAAATTCATCAATGGTTTTCTGTGCCCAATGCTCTACCTTGTCTTTTGAATTGGCAAATACAGGTGCCATGGCATATAATAATACAATGATCCCAATCAATATACTGCCTAGAACTTTTCGTTTTATTTTCATGATACGCTCCTCCTATTATGAACTTTTTATTTTAACTGCTCCACAACCTTAATTTTGCTTTTTATCATTCCCATCCAACAGGTATAAATGATTTCCCCTGTTTTGTCCGGCGTAAACTCAATGATGTTTTCTCCTGCCTCCAGGTTTTTTTCTATTTTAAGCTTGGGTATTACAATTGCATTATTGCACTCATTTAAGTCATTTTCATCAGCAATAAGAATCCATTTTACCGGAATGTTTTTTTGAACGGTAATGGAAGGATAACTGCCGGATTCTATTTTTGCCCTTAGGGTCTGAATTTTTTGAACGCTTTTTTCTTCTGCTTTTCCGGTATTTTGGGTAGGTGCTTTGGAACCCGGTTGATTTAGGTCCGTTTTATTGGTATTTGATTTTGTTTCAGGATGATCTGTTATTTTTGAGGTGCCTTCATCAGGACTCTTATATAAAGGGTCTTTGCCGCTTTCCGCCGAATCGGTTCCAACAGCAAATGAACCATTTTTTGCACTATTGCAATTCTTGGAATGAACATTATTAAAAGCTTCGGTTTTGACTTCTGCATCTTGCATCATGGAACATGAAGGTACCTCTTTTTCCCTATTCGTAGAAATCTCTTCTATTTGGGCAATGCTGCTTTGTTCATGATCACCATGATTTAAAAAAGGCAGGGATATTCCGGCTAATGCCAAGCCTCTTCCAATCATACCCATTCCCAATAGAAGTACCACCACCGCACTCAGCCTTAAAATTTTTATTGAATTCTTCTTGGTTATGAGCGTGCTCAGTGCCCCGAAAACAAATAGGATAGGCAGGGTCCCAACCGAAAATACGAACATGGAAACAGCACCCATCATGATGCTTCGGGTACCCAAAGCATATAGCTGAACAATCTGTAAAGGGCCGCAGGGCATAAGTCCGCTCAGCAATCCTACATATAAAGGATTATTTACTGTACCGTGCATCATTTTTTTTGTAAGAAAAAAGGGCATCCTGATGTTAAACCGCCGTAATAAAGGAAATATACCCCAAAGATTGATTGCCATTATAATGAGAAAGATTCCGCCTATAATAGGAACGGTTCCTTTCCACGTTCCCGGAAAGCTTATGATATGTCCCAGGCCTCCGACAATACCACCCAAAACGGTATAGGAAGCAATTCTTCCAAAGTTGTAGAGCATGGACGGGACAAGCCACTTATAGGCTCGTTTTTCCGGGGTTTGCTCTTTCAGCTCCATTACACCCACACACTGGGACATAACAATTCCCCCACACATTCCCAGGCAGTGAATGGATGTAAGTACTCCAAATACAAAGATCAGCCCGTAACTTGCATGATTGCTCAAATCAGGCAAATATTCCAACATAAATAGACTCTTGAGCAATTTGCCGGGATTGATGTGAAATATCCGTTTTAACGCCACACCGGCAGCAATTAAAACCATACTTATGACTAGAACACCCAATGCCTTTTCAGAAAATTTAGTTAGGTGTAAAAGTCTTTTTTTATTGATATAACCATGAGCCATAGGAACACCTTCTTAAGATACTATTTAAATGCTTTAAACCGCTTCAAGCTTAATGAATTCATCAGAACGGACACAGAACTTAAAGCCATGGCACCTGCTGCCAGCTCGGGACTTAAATTGCCGGTGGCTGCAAAAGGAATGCCGATTAAATTATAAATAAATGCCCAAAACAGGTTCTGTTTTATCTTTGACATGGTTTTACGGGAAAGTTTGATGGCGGTAGGCAAGGTGAGAAGGTCATCTCTTAAAAGAACAACGTCTGCTGTTTCAATGGCTATGTCTGTTCCTTTGCCTACAGCAAAGCCTATATCTGCTGTTGCAAGTGCCGGTGCGTCATTGATGCCGTCACCTACCATGGCAACAAATTTACCTTGTTTTTTTAGTTTTTCAACAACCTCAGCTTTATTTTGTGGTAAAACTTCTGCAATAACATGTTGAATACCCACTTTTTCGGCAACGGCCTCTGCTGTCTTTTGATTGTCACCCGTAAGCATAAAAACGTCGATTCCCATTTTATAAAGCTCGGATACAGCTATTAGGGAGTGATCCTTCACGGTGTCCGAAAGCCCTATGACAGCTTCAAGCTTGCCATTCACCGCCATAAGAACAGCAGTTTTACCCCGGGTATGCAATAAATCCAACAAATCCGTCGAATCAGATGATAATGTCAATTTCTCTTTTATAAACTTAAGTGTCCCCACAAGGATCTCATATCCTTCATAAAAAGCAATGACACCCTTTCCTGGAACCGCCTCAAACTCATCGGGATCCGGAAGCTCTTCTCCGTTTTCTTCCTTTACTTTTTTATAAATTGCTTCTCCCAACGGATGTTCGGATTTCTTTTCAGAAATCCCCGCCAGTTTAAAAAGTGTTTCTTTTGAATAGATACCATTATCGGGATGTAGGGCAATAAAGTCAGTAATCTCAGGATTTCCAGTGGTGATGGTCCCCGTCTTGTCAAGAACAACCACATTGATCCGGCAGGCCTTTTCCAGTTCTTCGCCGTTTTTAATCAAAATACCGTTTTTTGCCCCCTGGCCCATACCCACCATGATGGCTGTGGGTGTTGCAAGTCCCAACGCACAGGGACAGGAAACCACCAATACGGATACCGCATATAAAATGGGATGTTCAATTACAAAAAAGACGCCGTGGTAAATAACAAAATACCAAATTAAAAATGTAGCGATGGATACCAGCACCACAACCGGAATAAATAGTTTACATACCCGGTCTGCGATTTTTTGTATGGGTGCTTTACTTCCTTGGGCCCCTTCGACCAATTGAATGATTTGGGCAAGCTTGGTTTCGCTTCCGACTTTGGTTGCCTTGAATTTAAATGTGCCAAACTTATTGATCGAGGCGCCGGTCACTTCGTCCCCCTCATGCTTTTCAACGGGAATACTCTCTCCCGAAAGCATGGATTCGTCAATGGTAGAACAGCCTTCTACAATGACTCCGTCCACCGGTATTTTTTCACCGGGACGTACAACAATGATATCTCCTACTTTAACTTCTTCCACCGGTATGTCAATTTCCTCAATACCTTTCAAAATCCGGGCTTTTTTGGCTTTAAGCTCAAATAACATTTGAATGGCATCGGATGTCCTCACTTTTGCCACTGTTTCAATGTATTTTCCGAGGAGCACAAGGGTAATGATAAAAACGGATGCTTCGTAATATACGTTTTTCATTCCATATTCATCGGCAATACCATAAATGGAAATATAAAGACTGAATAAGAAAGTAGCGGTGGTGCCTAAAGCTACCAAAACATCCATATTGGCACTTTTTGATTTAAGTGCATGGAAGGCGTTTTTATAAAACCTGAAACCGATGATAAATTGAACCGGTGCCGAAAGTGCAAGTTGAAGTCTCCAGTCATGTAAAAAAAGTGTTTTGTACCGGAGTGACTCCAAAAACAATGAAAATCTTGACTCGGTAGACGGATCCACATATTCACCGCAGGCATTCAAGCCCCCAATGAGCATCATAAAAAGCATGGGGAGGCTTAGTATGGCAGATGTGATAAAAAGATTTCTAAGTTTCCTGCTTTCATGATTATCTTTCCTCAACAAGGTTTGGTTTTGATCCTCTACCGGATGGAGCACCGAAAACCCCAGTGCTTCTATTTTTTCAACAATTTTTGACAGGTCTGTTTTTCCTTGTTCATACTCAAGTATTGCTTTTTCAGAAGCAAAGCTGACGGAAGCCTTAGAAATACCGTCAAGCCTCAAAAGTCCTTTTTCAATCCTGGCTGAACACATGGCACAGCTCATTCCGCCAATTTTTACAGTAGCCCTTAAAATCACAAAATCACACCCTCAAATCAATTGAAATTAAATAAACGCTTCTTTTGAAAATGGCGACAAGCCGGTAATGATACGCTTATCGCCATTAAAAAACTTTAAACCCTGTTAAAAGGCTTATATGTTTCCTACTGCTTCCGGCCTTACCTCACCTGTCTCAAGGGCAAGAAGATAATCGCCCCATTTTGAAGCCCACTCCCTAAGTGCGCCTATTTCAAGAGGCGTCGGCACCTTGGATTGGTCGTGCTCGGCAATCTTATTAGCCAGACTTCGGTATACCCCGGCTTGTTTGGAGTCCGGTGCAGCCTCTATGGTAGTTTTCCCTTGCAGCTCGCTCTGGGTTACGGTAACCGATCTTGGCACATATTCCACCACTTGTGTGTTGGTCTTTCTTACAAAGTCATCAATAATCTCCTTTGCATAAGGTGCGTTGATGGAATTTGCAATGACTCCGCCAAGGAGTGCCCCCCCGGAATTGGAGTATTTTTGAATCCCTTTAAAAAGGTTGTTGGCCGCATAGACTGCCATAAAATCAGCGGAGGAAACGGTAAAAACGTGCTCTGCAATTCCTTCACGTACCGGCACGGCAAAACCTCCGCATACTACGTCACCTAGTACATCATAAATTACAAAATCCAGGTCAAGCTCTTCAAATACCTTTTGCTGCTTGAAAAGCTGTACTGCGGTAATGATACCGCGGCCCGCGCAGCCTACCCCCGGCGCAGGTCCACCCGCTTCTACGCAGTAAATTCCGTTGAAGCCCTGGAATATGACTTCATGTGCCTTTACAACATTTTTTTCCCTCAACGTATCCAAAACAGTCGGTATGTACTTGCCACCCCTTAGGGTATTGGTAGAATCGCTTTTGGGATCACAGCCAAACTGCATTACCTTATAGCCTGCAGTGGATAAAGCCGCACTGATGTTTGAGGTGGTTGTGGATTTTCCAATTCCACCCTTACCGTAAATTGCAATTTGTTTAATTTTCTTTGCCATTTTTACACCCCTAGTCTAAATGTTTTTTTGTCGTATTCAATTAATTTTTGGAAAGCATTTTCAATAAAATCTGTAATCGCATAGGCCGTAATGCCTTTTAATTTAAGAGCCTGCTCTGCTCCCGGGCCGATCTGGCTTACAAGCACCTTGCTGCAATCGGACAAAAGTTCTACCGATCTTTTCATCCCATCCTCATGGTGATCGCCAAAGCCGCAAGGAGGTACATTTTCCCGGTGTTCAACTAAACTCCATTCTCCACTGTCGGTTATTTCAAATATGAGAAATTGTCTGCTTCTTCCAAAATGCTGATTAACGACCTTTCCATCACTGCTTGCTACTGCTACCCTGTATGCCATCCATTGACCACCTCCTCTTAACCATGGGAAAATGTTTCAACCCTGTGTTCATAAAGCATATCGCCCAAATCAATTCCTTTCCCCGGTATCCCGCAGGCATCGGCACGGCACTGCTGGCAATGCCTGAAAACAGGAAGGTGTTCCCCGGCAGCTTCCCTAGCGGTATTGAGTTCGTTGCAATCGGGCGGGTGGAAGCTTTCCATTTCATTTTGCGGAATTAAAGGAATGATATTGATAAGCGAGGCCCCAACACCTGCCGTTACTCTTGCAATCTCACCTATGTGCCCATCATTGATGCCGGGGATGAGAACCGTATTAATTTTGACCGCCACTCCCAAATCGCTTACCTTTTTTATACCCGCCAACTGTGCCAGCAGCAGCCATAACGCCGCTTCTTTACCTACCATTTGCTTGCCGTTATATACGATATAAGAACAAACATTCTGTAAAATATCTGCATTGACTGCATTGACGGTTACCGTCACAGTTTTTACCCCGACTTTAACGATTCTCTCGGCATACTCTTTAAGCATCAGGCCGTTGGTGCTAAGACAATTCAATAAATGAGGATATTTTTCATGCACTAGTTGGAAAGTGTCCAATGCGTGGGGCGTTGCCAGCGTATCTCCTGGTCCTGCAATCCCAACCACGGTTATTTCAGGGCAAAGCTCCAATGCACGGTCTACTACTGTTAATGCTTTTTCGGGCGATAATATGGTACTTGCTACCCCAGGCCTTTTTTCACATTTATTAAAGCTCCGCTTACAAAACTTACATTGAATATTGCACACAGGGCTTACGGGCAAATGGATGCGTCCGTACTTGAAATGTGCCTCGCCGCTGAAGCAGGGGTGCTTTTTAACCAAATGGTCATACTTGCTGTTTATCTTTGTTTGAAGGCAGCCCCCCATAAAAACATCTCCTTTCAAGTAAATAATTTGCTTGAAAAACACAAAAGGCTAAGATAAACAACCCCTAAAAGGTTGAAATCTTAGCCTCCAGTCTTTCTGGTCAACTAATCCGTTTTTTAAAATATATTATATACCAACTTTTCCTATCACTTTACTATATTTTAAACCATAAGTTTTACTATGTCAATAGGTTTAGTATAATTTGGTATCATTATTTTAGGATGTTCTTTGTATCATGATTTATGACCCTTTTTCATTACCATACTTTTCAAAGACATGAACAACCAAATCCGAAGGTTTTATCTTCCCATCCGGAATGACTTTGTTTTCTTCCAATTGCTTGATCCAAGGTATGAACTGTGTTTCATCAATGGTTGTATCGTCTGAATACCAGTGATTTCCGGTGACAGGTACCCCAATGGCCTCAGAAGTCCATTTGGCAACCTCATCAGGATGCTCATTGGCATATCTCTGGCCTTTGCTGATAGCTTTCACAAAACGCTTGACCAAATCCTGGTTTTCCTTTATGAAATCGTCTCTGAAGTAATAGGTGGTCAGTCCTGCCAAAGCACCTAAACCGGTTTCGTAGGAATCCGCAATTTTTAAAGCCCCCGCATCCTCCATTCCCTTATAAAATGGGGGGTGTACCGGAGCAATATCGATAAGCCCCTGCTTTAAGGCTTGTATAGCCTGTATATCCGGCATGGTTACCCATTCAAACTTATCAATAGGTATTCCGAATTTATTTGCCAGTGCATTATTGAGAAAATCTGTACAAATATTCTTGGTTGTAGAAGTGATTTTTATCTTTCCCTTAATATTTTTAAGATCTGCAAAGGTTTTTATATCCGGGTGCTTGGCAGGATTTACAAACCACCACATATGGCGGAATTTAGGATCAATGCTTTCATCCGGTTCAATAATGCCTCTACTGACCCCTACCAGCTTCGCACCTCCATTGACCGCAACAGCCAAAGAATTGGGATGTGTGCTAGCAACATCGTTATCCCCGCTAATGATGGATGCGATTTGCTGATTTGCCTGAAGCTCACCGGTAAATACCAGCTTAATTCCCTGTTCTTTGAAATATCCCAGTTTGTCTGTAACCAGCCAGGGTGCCAGGGAACAATCCTTTCTGGACCAGGTCCTAAGTTCATCCAGCTTCTCTTCGCCCGGCTTTGAAGAATCGTTCTGCCCGCCACCTGCATCTCGAGTTACGGAAGAAGGTGTGGTTTCTCTTGTTGCTCCCTTCCATGCACCATATGCAACTCCCCCGATGATAACCAGTACGATTAACCCTATTGCAATCCATTTGAGTTTGCTTTTGTTATCCTGAAATTCCAATGACATTATAATTTCTCCCTTCAAAATCTTTTTTTGACAACTTTGACACATCTAAGCGGCAGCCTTCCAGTTAATCACCCTCCTTTCAATAAGCTTCAAGGTTTTATTCAATATTAAACCAAGGATACAAATTAAAACTGTAGCGGCAAAAAGTCTTGGAATCATATAGTTTGTCTGTGCATTTAGAACAAGCCATCCAAGTCCCTTGCTGGCTCCGATCATTTCCGCCGCGATCAACATAAAAAAAGAGCTGCCAGCAGACATTTTGAGTCCGGTAAAGATATAAGGTAGCGCTGAAGGAAAAAAGATTTTTTTAAATAGCTGGAATTTTTTAAGTCCCATTGTCCTGGCAGCTTTGACGATCAACGGATCAACCTCTTTAAAGCCTGTAATCGTATTGAAAACAACAGGCCATATACTTACCCAAAATATCATAACCACCTTTGACAGTTCATCAATCCCAAAAAGCGCAATGAAAATGGGGAATAGTGAAAAAGGGTTGAACTGTCCTAAAAAACGTAAAACAGGAAAAAAGATACTTTCTATTGTTTGAAACCATCCTCCCAATATGAAACCAAGAGGAATGCCTATAAGCCCTGCAAACAGGAAACCAAGAGATGCCCTCTGAAGGCTTATTAGAATATGCACAAACAATTCGCCGGTTTTGTATAATTCATAGATACTGGCTAGAATGGCGGATGGAGCTGCTATAAAGTTGGAGTTAATCAATCCCAAACGGGAAAAAAGTTCCCATAACAATAGAAATAGTATGATGGAAAGGTTTCCGGTTAAACCTTTTATAAGCTTTTCGAGGGGTTTTTTAAAAAAAAATTTCATATGAAGCTCCTTTCAATGCATTTACTTGTTGTGATAGGTTAATGGTACTTCCTTAGTCTTTATGAAACAAGGTTTTAGAGGAGGGATAGAGGCAAAGGAGTTCCTTTAGCTCTATCCCCCGTAAATATCCCTTTCCAGGAAGGTGTTGTAAGGAGGGATATAAATAAACAAGAAAATTTTACTTATTCAGCCAGAACCTGTTCCTTCCATCGGATTAACGACGATTCTGCCCAGAGCAGCAAGTAATTTAAGCCCATGGCAAGCAGTGCGATGGTTACAATGGCTACATAGAGCCGCGGAAAAATGTTATTCATGTTGGAGTTATATACAAGCCACCCGAGTCCTGCGCTGGAACCCAGCATTTCTGCAGCAATCAGCATCAAAAATGCTGTCGTCGAACCCATTCTGAATCCTGTAAAGATAGAGGGTGCTCCGGAAGGTAAAATTACTTTTAAAAAAGTGGTGATTTTATTTGCACCCATAGCCCGGGCACATTTAATCAAAAGAGGATCTACATTTTCAACTCCGGCAAGGGTGGTAAAAAGGATAGGCCATATGCTTGCCCAGTATATCACGGAATACTTACCGGTTTCCTTGATTCCGAAAAGCATGATAAATATGGGAAAAAGGGCAAACGCATTGATTTGACCAAGCAGTTGGAGCAGCGGATTTAAAAATTTAGCTGCTTTCGGGAAAAAACCTCCCAGCAAAAATCCCAGAGGTATTGCTGTGAGTACTGCAAGTATAAGCCCCACAAATACTCTGGTTAAGCTGATAGAAACATGTACAAGTAGATCACCTGTTATAAAGAGCTCCCAAGCCGCCTTTAAAATATCGGTTGGCGGCGTGATAAACTGCCGGTCTACCCATCCTTCGGTTGAGGCAACCTGCCACAATAGGAGGAAGGCTGTAAAGCCATAGTACTTCAAAAGTATACCGTTTAACTGAACAAGCTTTTCTTTGATCATAAAAAACCTCCATGACAATTGATATCAAGGGATACGTATTTGCATTCAACATAGTATGAATGATCTTCAAAGATACTTTTCATAGAAACTAGATATGAATGTTTGAACGCAAATACGTAAGAATTAAACTATATAGATCGTGAAAATGATTTTGTATGAATAAATTGTATTTTCACGATATTAAATCAAGGAATTGAAGCGCGATGCAAAATCTTTATCGCGTTCAATATACTTACAAAAAGGATAGAAAAAGAGCAAGGTTCAATGATTTAAATCATTGAACCTCTAGATTATTCCAGTCGGTTGCACCTATGGAAAAAAACAAGACCTTCCAAGCTAATGACAGCTTAAAAAAGGTCTCCGGTTTCTCCAGTCAACTAATTCCTAGTATTTCGATTTGTTTAATTGTATTATACTGTTTTTTCTTTTCGTTGTCAACCGTTTTTATAAAACAAATTTCCATTTCCCTGTTCTTTGTATTATCCGCTCAATTCAGGAAGTATGCTGCCGTATACCCTCTCTAAAAAGTCTTTTTCATCTACATGGGAGCCCAGGATTTCCAGAATTTTTTGCTGTTTTATATAGCTCTCCATATTCTTTTTTGCGTATCTTACCCCCGGAGACCACATGTAGTACTGAAAGAGTGTGGTATTGGACTCAAGATTCCCTCCTACATATTTTTTCTCAACCATTATTTTTACTGCTTCCTTTGGATTTTCTGAAACCCACTTGGCAGCCTTTATCCATGCTCTTGCCATATATGCCGATTTTTTGGGCTCTTCCAGGACAAGCCTTCCGCTAATCCCCGCAAAGCTTGAATAAAAATGCTGGAACGAACTGTGGGAGTGACCTTTGGAAGAGCTGCCCGAGCTGCTGTAGACCAACTTAAGGCTATCTTTGATATTTTTGGGTTCCTTTTCACCAGTTTCAAAAATGCTGATTGCATCGACTGCTTTGCTTAATAATGCTGCCTCCAGTCTATCTTGAGGATAAACCTTCCAGGTTATTTTCCTTTTCGGATCAATACCATTTCTTTCAAGCAGTTGGGAGGTCATGGTCATAGGGGCATTTCCCAGTGCTTCAACTCCGATCACCTTATTTTTTAAATTTCTTATATCCCGGATGAAGGAATTTTTTTCGGCCAATATTTGCATACAACTGCCATGAAGTCCGGCAACCAGCTTGATATCCAAACCCTCTTCTATCGCTTTGAATATCCTGTAATCACATGTGGCTCCATCATAAAGTCCTTTGGAAAAGTTATTTTTAAAAGTATTGAAATCTACTTTGATCAATTGTACATCGATTCCTTCTTTTTTAAAGAAGCCTTTTTCAACAGCCGCGTAAAGTGGGGCTTCATAGAGTTCACCGAAAACTGCCAGCTTTACCTTGAAGGGATTTTGATTTACATCTTCTCCCTTTAAAAATGCTTCCACCCTGTCTTGGCCGCATCCTGTAAATAAAAAAAGTAATGAAATCAGTAAGACTAAGTAACCATGTATCATTTTTATACTTCTCATTTACACTCCCCCGCTTAATATTCATTGTTCAAAATATCCTCCTCAACTCTATTCATGAATTTTCTCTCAACAGCATACATCAAAAGATCAATGATCATACCCAAAAATGCGATAACCAGTGCTGCCGAAAAAATTTTCTGTATTTCATAGTTTTCCTCACTGCTTTTGATCAACCATCCAAGCCCCGAACTGCCTCCCATCATCTCAGCGGCAATAAGCATAAACAACGAATACCCCGCACTCAGCCTCAAGCCTGTGAATATGGAGGGTGAAACCGAAGGAAGTACAATCTTGTAAAACAGCTTAAACCGTCCGAGTCCGAAGCCTCTTCCTGCCTTTAAGACGACAGGATTGACATGCTGTATTCCTTGAACCGTGTTAAATACAATGGGCCAAATGCATGCCCACCCGATAATGGCTATCTTGGGAAGTTCTCCGATACCAAGAAATAGGATAAGGATATGAAATAAAATAAAAGGATTGGTTTGTGAGAATATTTCCACAATAGGGGTTAAGGCTAATTGAAGATATTTAAACCAGCCCCCAAGTAAAAAGCCCAAAGGTATACCGATAATGATTGCAGCCATAAAGCCCAGCACTGCTCTTTGAAGGCTTATCAAGATATGTTCCATCAGGTTATCCGAAACAGCCAAGTTCCAGGTAGCCACCACAATTTCCGAAAAAGGAGGAATAAATAGATTGTTTAAAATTCCCATTCGGCATGCCAATTCCCATAATCCAAAAAACAGTACGATCATAAGGTATTTATAAAAGGACTTCAACCTTAGCGCCATCGTTTTCTCACTCCTATCAAAAGTTAATGATTTAGTAGCTTGTGCCCCCTGGATCCATTTGAAGATTGTTGTGATGCTGTGGAGAGCTTCCCTCCCGATTTATCCTGTTTACCTCTAGGGTTCCTACAAAAATAAAAAATGTAAATGCCGCCAGTATGAAAGCGATCCGGACTTTTCCAAGCCTCTTGACTTTCTTTTTCTCTCCTCCTGAATGAAAAATTGGGGAGGCATCCTTCCAGAAAAAAAATCTCTTTTGAAAATCACGCAAGCATTGATTCAAAATCACTCCCAGTGTCACAATACCAAGGCCCGCTGCGTAAATTCTGGGTATATGGTAATTCATTGCCGAGTTATG
This sequence comes from Clostridia bacterium, assembly GCA_026418275.1. Classification (GTDB taxonomy): domain Bacteria; phylum Bacillota; class Clostridia; order Acetivibrionales; family DSM-2933; genus SKW182. The sequence goes on along the minus strand of JAOABQ010000006.1, from coordinate 29,934 downwards.
CATCAACCAGCCAAGTCCGGCATGGGCTCCTATCATTTCTGCAGCAATCAGCATAAAAAAGGATATTTCCACACCCACCCGGATTCCCGAAAAAATGGATGGAGCGGCAGCCGGAAGCACAACCTTGGTCAAAAGCCGGACTTCGCTGATATTCAAAGCCTTGGCGGATTTTATCAAATTAGCGTCTACCATCCTTACACCTGTAACCGTATTGAATAAAACAGGCCAAATTGAGACCCAGGCTACAATCGCCAGCTTTGCCACCTCTCCAATACCGAAGAAAAGAATAAATACCGGCATCAGTGAAAAAGGGTTAAACTGGGCAAGCATCCTAAAGAGAGGATTCAAAGTATCCATGAATGCAGATGATCGCCTTCCGAGGAAGGTTCCAAGAGGAATCGCAATGGCGACTGCTGCCAAAAGGCCGTTGAATGAACGCCAGAGGCTGACCATGATATGGGCGAATAAATCGCCGTTAAGCCAAAGGAATTTCACCTCTAACAGCGTGGCCGTAAAGGAAGGAATAAACTGATTATCAATCCAGCCGAAGCGTGGAGCTGCCTCCCAAAGCAATATAAGCAATGCGACGAGGGAATACTTCACAATGGTATTTCTTATTTTTCCATCCATTTCTCTACCTCCCTTGAAAAATTGATTTGAAACAGCACATTTATGAAATTTGTAGAGAGCTTAAGTTAATGCATGAGAAAGAGACAGCCTGCCTAAAACTGTCCCTTTCTCTGTCCCAGATATTATAGTTTTAAGGAGGATATTATAATTACAAGTGAAATTCCCTTACCGCATCCGGTCCGATTCCATTAGTAAAGTCCAGGTATTTTAAGGATCTGGGTTTAAATTTAAAGATGGCGGTTTGGTCCAATTCACCCTTTTCAGCCCTTTCCTTGAACCGGGGGTTTCTTTTGCTTAAAATCTGGATGGCTTTAGAGCGGTCATTGCCGCAGCAAATCCTTTTTGCCTGCCCACCCAAGGTAACATTTCTAAAGTTTTGCAATTGCTGTCCTTCATGTTGAAACAGCAAGGAAACATTGGGATTGAAGTTGATTTCCCCTACCTTTGCGGTTTTGTTATCGGTTGAAAAATAAATCTCCAACTCATCATTGGCAAAAGAACCCAGAGTCCTTAAAGAAGGCCCTTCCTTTCCTGTTGTAGCCAGGATAACATATTTTGTCTCTTCAATGTACTCAAGAACATCATTCAAAACACACATAATGATACCTCCCTTTAGATTGTTTATTTTTTCAAAGTACCGCCGTGGGGGATATTTCGATTGCAACATCCTTTTTCTGGTGGGTACTGATTTTCAAATCGCTATGGCCATCGTGAAGAGATTCCCACACTCTGTGCTTTATCCAGCTAAAGTCCGGTGATGTCCTTATATCACCGATCCGGCGGGGTCTGGGAAGCTTTATATCTACAATTTCCTTAATGGTCCCGGGGTTAGAAGTCATGATAGCCACCCGGTCTGCAAGCGCTACCGCTTCATCAATACTATGGGTAATAAATAGAATGGTTTTATGGGTTTCCTCCCATATCCGCAAAAGTTCATCCTGGAGTACTTCCCTGGTCTGAGCATCTACCGCGGCAAAGGGTTCATCCATGAGGAGCACTTCGGGATCATAAGCAAGGGCTCTTGCGATGGCAACCCTCTGCTTCATACCGCCTGAAAGCTCAAAAGGAAATCTGTCTTCAAAGTTATTAAGACCTACCAAATGGATATATCTGCTGCTGATTTCCTTTCTCATTGCTTTGGGTAACCCTTTGATCTCCAATCCGAATTCGACATTTTGCCTGACTGTTCTCCAAGGCAGAAGTGCGTATCCCTGCATTACAATTCCCCGATCCAGGGATGGCCCTGTAATGAGCTTGTCGTCAATGTAGATTTGACCTGAATTTGGCTTTGATAAACCTGCAATAATATCCAAAAGTGTCGACTTGCCACATCCGCTGGGACCGACAATGGTGAGAAATTCTCCCTTTTTCACAATAAGGTCAATATTTTTTATCGCAAGAAATTCCTTTTTTTGTTTACTGTTGCTTTTATTGATTTGATAAACCCTGCTGATATTTTTAATAACAATTTTATTTCGTTCGGACATGAATATCACTTCCTCTTTTTAAGGTTAATTTCCTCCCCTTGAAATAAACTGAACAAGGATTTGGTGTTTAAATCTTCATGATCGGGCACACTGATAAAACCATAGACTTTTTTACTGGAAATCCGCCAATACAAGGGAATATATGTCTTCAACCAGTCTTAAAGCGCCATCATACCCCACATAGGTCCTATTTAAAATCATCCTGTCACTGACCGGCATGGATACGGATAAGGGATACCCGTTGATCTCATCGGATAAAACCCTCTCCCATGCACTTCCCAGGATTAAAGGCCTGCTTCTGAACCGGATATTTCTTACTTGTTCCTGTACTGTTCCTCCATCATTTGTAAATACAACTTCTGCCTTGATACCGGCCTCAAAGTTTGTAAACTCTTTTCTCACCGCATCCTGATACTCGGGAGAAATACCGTCAGTAATAAATTGAGTTTCAGGCAGAAGCCCCAGGTCATTAATAAGAAACCTTGATATTCCTAGGGTGTAAAGGCTGTCGGCAATGGTTACAAAACGTCTTGGAAGAAGTCTTGTTTCAAGAAGGATGTCTGCTGTACGCTCTATGTAGTAATAATAGTCTTCCTCATTTTTTCTTATGAGGTTTTGGATATGCTTCTTATCAACTTCCGCGTACTCTCCCAGGGTTTTTAAAAAATTGCTTGTTTCGGTGGGACCAATAGGTAATGCCGGGTAATGGAGGAAGGGGGTACCGAATTTTTCTTCCAGATGCTTTACGTTATTGAGGCCTACCCAGGGGGATATCAAAAGATTAAATTCTGCTTTGGGTACTTTATTTAAAGCTTCAATCCCTTTACCCGGGCCAAAAATGGTGTTTGGCTTAAGACCAAGGGATGATACCAGCTTTTCAATCTCTTTCAGGTTTCCTACCCAAAAAGGATCTTGGAAAGGGACACTGGACCAAATGTTGACAAGCCCTGTTTCGATTTCATCCGCCCTTTCAAGGTATTGGTCGATGATGGCATCGATGACAAGTTCATGACCTATAAAATTAGACCCTTTAAAACCTCCTGTTTCGGCATAGACAATAGGTTTTCCCTCATTTTGAAACTCTCTTACAATATCCCCAACATCGTCACCTACAATATCCGATGTACAACCGGTCAAAACCACAAAAAAGTCACCGTCTATTACCTTGAAGGTATTTTGGATGGTTTCCCTAAGCCTTTCATCTCCTCCAAAAATAACTTCCTTTTCACCCACATTGGTGCATGGAACCGTATGCCCGCCCACATACCCCGAACCCTGGCACCCGTTATCCACGCCGGTCGCCGACCACAGCTTCTGACCGCACCCGGGACCTGCATGGAGGATGGGTACCGCTCTATGGATTGCCAGTACCGATTGAAGTGCCCCTAAAGAGCAAACATGCCTTAATTGCTCTATCAACTGTGTCATCAAACCACCTCCTCCTTAAGCAGTGAAAAGCTGTCCTGGTTGAGCCACCAGTCGGTGTACGGAAGCTTAACTCTTTTAGCAAGATTTTTTGCAAGACTCCTGTTTGTCACCATGTCGATCAGCCTGTAACCAAAGTCCAATAAGCCCTGAAAACCGAAAGCGCTGTATTCGTCTGCAACCATCACCGAAGCGATTCCCATTTTGGTAGCCCATACGGCACTTCCACCGTGACGGGAAATATATATATCAGGTTTTAATCTGTTTAAGAGATTTAAAAGCTCAAAGTTTTGCTGATCACCCACACTTACAGGTAAATTGGTTTCCTCCTCCGAAAGCTTTCTGGAGGATTCAGGGCAGGTCCCATGGTCATAGTGCTGGTCAAAGTGCCAGGTTGCTCCCCACACGACTTCCGCTCCAAGCTCCTTAATAATCCGTATATAATTGTGACCAAAGCTGGGACCCATTCCTACAACTACTTTATAGCCGTTTAGCTTTTCCCTTATTTCAGCAAGTTCGGGTTCTATTTTCTTTTTTTGCTCTTTTAAATAAGCTTCTGCTTCGGATTCCTTTCCCGTCACTTTGCCCAACTCCCTTAGCCAGCTTTCAAAACCTGCTATACCGTGGGGCTGCAAGGATTTCACATAGGGCACTCCGTATTGTTCTTCCAAACCGTTGCCAAGATAGCTGCCCAAGGTTCCGCAAATGCTGATGGTGGCTGCCGATTCCGACATCTTTGAAAGCTCTTCCACGGTGCTGAAGGGTGCGACAAAAACCGGTTCAAGGTCCAGCTCTGCCAATATTCGGCTGATCTCTTCCTTGGCACTTCCTCGGAAATTGATCATGTTTACTTTGTTTGTCTTTTTCTCGGAGGGCTTGACAATCTTAGTCAATATAGCGTGAAATGCCGCATCAAAGCCGGATGCCCATACCTTGGATTTAAAGCCCTCACAAAAAACCGGAGCCAGCGGAATCGGAATTTCCGCCTGTAATTCATCGATAATACTTTTAATATCTTCTCCGATAACCCCAGACACACAGGATGAGGTTATAAAAATTGCTTTGGGATGAAAGCGTCTTACCGCTTCTCTGATCCCTTCCTTAAGCTTTTCAGAAGCACCGAATACGGTATCCTCCTCCGTCATATTGGTGCTTATCAGCCTGATATTGGTATGCTTCCAGCCTCTTATCTTTTCGCCCCATTTATTGGTGGTGTTTCCGTAAACCGCATCCGAAGCGCAGCCGATGGGAGCGTGATTGACGATGGCAGCATCCACGATTCCGGAAAGATATCCTTGAGCACATCCTGCGCTGCAAGCACTTGTCTGGCTAAAGCACCTTTCCCTGTTTTTCAGGGAGCAGCATGTAGCTTTGGATACCAAATCCTTGATTGTCCCATGATAGCCGGTTATTGCACCCAGCCTGTTTTCTCTGGTGGCGGCTTCAATATTTTGAATATTTATAGGCATGAACCATTTCCCTCCTCTATTTATAAATTGTGAACGGTTTTATGAATGGGTATCTACAGCAAAGGCCATGTATATCCATACACATATACATGGCCCTCTAGTTTCCTAGTCGGATGTTCATCATTTGTTATTTCAGCCTCACTTTCTCATTTTTCTCCATTTGTACCACCCTGCCGTCTTGGATGACAAGTGTTACAGACCCGAATTTGATACTGTCTAAAAGCGTTAGAAGCTTCCTGAAATCTCCCTCCGAGATTTTCCGGATGCTGTTTTCTGAAATCGGATTTTCTTGCATCGTTAAACCCCCTCCTAGAATCATTGAATTAACAATTAAAAAGGCTGAATCTACATTCCTCATTAAAGGAATTCTAATTCAGCCTCCAGACTTTCTGGTCAACTCACATTGATATATTTTTTAACCATACTTTTCCTATCGCTTTACTCTATTTTATGATATATATTTGACTATGTCAATAGGTTTAGTATAAATTTTGGCAAATTCTTTCAAACCATTAAATTATGATGTACTTTGCCAGCATGAGGGAATCCTAAATATCTCCATAAAAATAAAAAACAGGGACAGTATGATTTGCCCCTGTTTTCATTTATACACACTATATTTCTTGGTTATTACCGATTGCTTAAAATAACGCTGAAAATTTCAGTTGCAAGCCTGAGTCCTCCCCGGTAGCCTATGTAGCCCTGATCTGTCACAACTCTGTTAACAACAGGATAGGACACACCCCAAAATCCGGCTTTTAACCGGGCTGCTAGTGATCTGTCCAATGTACTTCCAAGTACAAAGGCCGGACTGATGGCATGGTCATACTCGCTTTCAATGCTGCTTAAGTCCTCAATAATCCGTTCTGCAATACGGCTGGTATCCGTTTCGAAAATCACCTTCGGTCTCAAGTGCTCGGAAAATGCTTCAAACTGCTTCGTAAGCTTTTCCTTTTCTGTCTCTTTCAAGATATCCGTAATAGCCACATAGGCCGGCAGCCAGCCAAGATCTTCGGTTACAAACCGGGTAATCGCATATCCGTAATTGGAATCTCCGACAACAACCACGTTTCTTTGAAGATCCAGATCGTTGTATAAATCCGTCAGGCTGTGAATAAAGGTATAATACCATTCTTTTTCCCTTTTTATAACCGCTTCCACCTTGCTGCTCTCAATTTTCAGTGCATTCCCTATTTGATGCAAAAATTCTCTTGTGGCTGTAGGGCCTACCGGAAGCGGAAGAGAAATAAAGGGTGTTCCGTGTATATCCTGGAAGGCACTTGCCGCTTGAATCCCGTGGACCTCCGAAAGTACGATATTGAGTCCTGCACCAGATGCTGTCCTTAAAGACTTTGTATCATCGAAAGGTGTAAAGAAGGTATTGACCTCAAGTCCCAACGCATTTAACAAGCGTTTTAATTCAATGAGATTCCCCCTCCAAAAAACATCCTGAGAGGGTACAAGTCCAAATATATTGATAAGTTTCGGATTCTTTTCCAGCCCTTTTTCGGTATATTGGGCAAAAATCGCTTCCAGGATCAGGTCATAACCTTTGGATGAGTTACCTTTAAATCCGCCTGTCTCAGCAACAATGATGTTCTTCCCCTGCTGCCTGAATATTTCGGTGATGGACTTTGCATCATCCCCAATGATGTCTGTCATACACCCTGTTATGACCGCAAACAAATCCCCATCAACCACTGAAAAGGTAGAATCTATTTGTTCTTTCAGCCTGCTCTCACCACCAAAAATAATTTCCTTTTCAAGAATGTTTGTACTTGGCGTAGCTCTTCCTCCGCAATAGGTAGCGCCCCAATAGCCGCTTCCCACGTTTGCCGCACTGTCGGCGCTTGAACCGCAGCCCGGAGCCGAATGTACAATGGCTACCGCCCTGTCCACCGAATTGATTGTGGCAAGCGCGCCTCCCAGCGCACATTGATAGCGGGGTCTTTCAATATATCCACTCATTTTAAATGACTCCTTTCAAAGATGAAAAGTCATAGGAATTTTCAATTTCCGTTACTTCACCTTCAGTATTTTGATTTGTACCTGCCTTAATAAATTTAAATGGATTTTCTTCATACCATTCAATTTTATAAGGATGGGAAACATTCTCGGACAATTTTTTGTTGAAAGCGGGATTTTTAAGCACCCTGGTAAATTTCTTAGCCACTTCATAAAAGCCCCGGTAGCCTATGTAATAATCAAAAATTCTGAAGATGGTGGCAGCCGGGAAACCAAGCTTTGCGGCCGAAAGGTTATCCGAAACATGGCCGATGAAAAGGTCGGGTTTTATTTTTTGCAAAATATTGGTGAGTTCAAAGGGTTGGAAATTTGCGATATCTACAATAAAATCCTTCCCTTTTTGAGCCTCTACCAGCTTGCTATAGAATTCATCCCCAAAATGGTCATGATGATATGCCCTGAGTCCTACCACCTCCATGCCCAGCTCCTGTATCAGCATTCCTGTTACCAAGGCTCTAAACTCTCCAGCACTTAAGAAAACCTTTTTCCCCTCGAAATAGGGCAAAAATTTGGCAACGGCTTTTTTCGTTTTGGCGGTTTCTTCTTCAATAAATTTTTCAGCTTCCTTTATAAGTCCCACCTTGCCGGCAATATCCAAAAGCCAGTTTTTTGTGTTTTCAAGGCCAATGGGCATATCCCTCAAAACATAGGGTATCCCATACTCCTTGTATAAATAATCGATAAAGTAATCATCATGAGTAGGGCAAATACTGACGGTCAAATCCGCTTGTGTCATTCTCCGGATGCTTTCCCTGGATGCAAAATTGGGGCCGACAATGACTTCAATTCCTATACTCTCGAGCATTCTTATGATTTCTTTTTCATCGGTCAAGCCAACGGATGCAAGGTTTATTATATTGACAATAGGCCGTTCTCCTTCTTTTCGCCCTTCCTTACGGGGCGGACGCCCTTCCCTATCCTTTTCGATAAACCCGTGTACAATGGAGTGAAAGGCAACGTCATAGCCTGTAGCCCAAATTTTGGTTTTAAATCCTTCACAAGTCGAAGCCAGCACCGGAGTATCAAGCTTATCCCTAACCCTGTCGATTACGCTTTGAAGATCATCACCTATGATGGAAGGGGCGCAAGTTTGCAAAACCACGATGGACTTTGGCTTTAAATTTTCATTGACTTCATAGATTGTCTCTTCCAGCCTTGCTTCTCCACCATGGACAACTTCGCTTTCAGTTAGGTTGGTGGACACCCACACCGTGTCTTTAATATCTGTTCTTCCCATTTGAACATGTCTCAGCCTGCTCCCTATATTGGCTCCGAACCCCGTGGATGCACAGCCGATGGCCCCATGCACAATAATCGCCGTGTCGGGAAGGGATGCCAGCATGCCCAAAGTAGGCAGAAGCTGGCACAAGCCTGCTTGCGCAAAGCCCCGTTCCTGATTCCTAAGACATATCTTGTCAGCTTTTCCAAGGCCGCATGCAGAACCGCCAAAAGCCATACTGGCCTTAATACGCTCTTCCCTTCCGGGTACTACCTTGTCTTCCAATAATCCCATATCCATTCCTCCTGTTTTTATTATCCATCCATTGAAGGATTTTCTTACTTTTTAAAATTGGGGTTAAATTCATTGGTATAAATCTCCCTTGCTAAGACCTCCCTCTTTAATTCCTTGTATCCGTTTAAGATATCGATCCAAAGCTGAACCGTTTCTTCCTTAATGACCGCATCCGAAACATAGTAATTTACCCTTACCTTGGAAGGATCCACCTTATATCTCTTGGCACTTAACTCAATAGCTTTTTGCTGGTTTTCATTGATCCACTTGTTTACCTTTCCGATAACTGTTACAAAACGTTTTACCAGGTCAGGGTTTTCTTTGATAAAGTCTTCTGCTGCAAAATAGGGTGCCTGGCCTCCAACATCCCCCCAAATGTCATAGTCGGTGAAAAGGATTCTGACTCCCCCGCGTCCTAATAAGTTGGCAGGGTCATCATGGGTGCCTGCTGCTTCTACACTTCCCTTTCTTAAAGTTTCCTCTTCCTTACCTGCCGGTACAACAACAATTTCAAATTTCCCCTTGGGCTCACTAACACCGTTCTTTTTAAGATATTCATAGGGGGTATACTCATTGCAGCCCCCAAATGCCATAATGGCCACTTTCTTCCCGAATAGATCGGTGGGGGATTTTATGGAGCTCTCTTCCTTTACAATAAAAGACATATGGGGCTTTTCCTTTGTGCTAAGAGTATTTGCAGCTACCGCCCTGACCTTTGCCCCAGCTGCAACGGCTGCAATGACACGGTTGACATGCCCGCCGGCAAAGTCCAATTTACCTGATGTGAGTGAAGGAATAAGCTGGGCCCATGGAACAATCCCTATTCTTTCAATTTTAATTTTTTGTTCCCTGAAAAATCCAAGTTCCTCTGCTACGGCAATACTATCCACCCCCAACGGATTTGCCAGGCTTGGAAGCTTTATAACATCGAATTTGGATTCATCCACCTTTTGGGACACTTCCTTTGCTGTATTTTGGGCAGTATCGTTTTTCTCTTCCTGCTTGCCGCAGCCAAGCGTACCCAAAAACATAGCTCCTATGATAATAAATAATAAAACATGATTTAATTTATAGTTTTTACGCATCCTTACTTCATCCTCCATTTAAATTGATACATTCATTAGCTTTTGACTCAGCTTCCTTCCATACTAAAAGACGTCTTTCCATTGCTACAATCAAATAATTGATGGTTATGCCCAATAGAGATATCATCAAAATTCCGGAGTACATTTCTGCGATATCATACTTCTGCTCCGAATAAAATATCAGAAACCCCAGACCTGAATTGGCTCCCAGCATCTCCGCCGCAACCAGTACAAGTACCGACGTGGCGGCACTGAGCCGAAATCCCGTAATGATGGACGGCATGGCTGCCGGGAGCACTACCTTGCGGAAAATAAAAAAATTGGAAGCACTCATTGACCTTGCTGATTTAATGAAGAGAGGCTCTACATTTTTTACCCCGTTAATGGTGTTAAGAAGTGTAGACCAAAGGGTTCCCCAAAAGATAATCGCTATCTTTGAAGCCTCACCCAGTCCGAAAATTAAAATAAATACCGGAAAAAGCGCAAGTGTAGAAGTGTTTCTGAATACTTGAAGCAGTGGGTCTATGATTTTTTCAAATCGTTTAAACCCTCCCACAAATATTCCTAAAGGAATCGCAATAGATACCGCAATAAAAAGCCCGGTCATGGACCTTCGCAAGCTGGAACCGATATGCAAAAATAATTCACCCGAAAGAGCCAGCTTAAAAAACGCCGCAGCAACTTCACTAAAAGGAGGCAAATATAACCGGTCTACCAATCCCAGCCTGGGAATAATTTCCCATAAAACAAGCAAGCCCATAATTGCGATGGAATTTAAAATAACATTTCTAAAATAGAATGAAATTTTTCTAATCAATTCATCACCCCTTTGTATAATAAAATGATATTTAAAAATAAAAAAAGGTTAACTAAACGCCCAATATTGAAGCAGTTCAGTTAACCTCCAGGAGCCTGGTCGGTTGGCAAAATGCAATTTGGTAAAATAGTATGTCGGATTCATTCCGTAAATTTCATACTTTAGTATTCATACTTGTTTTGTAGGTTTAATTTTAAAGGATAAATCTTCCTTTGTCAATAGATTAGGTTGAATTATTTTCCATCCACCTTTTCGGCAATCATTTTTGCGGTCAACTCCGCTGCTTTTCCTACAAATTGCTCACAGTATTTGTGATGCTCAGGTGTTCCCCATTGGATGGGTTTTGTCAAAACCCTGCAGCAGGCAGCTCCGAATTCTTTCTTGAATTCATCATGGAATCTTGAAGCAGCGTCAAAAGCTTCTGTTTCGGGAATATGGGCAGAACTTCTCCCAAAAAGCAAACTGAGAACCATAGTCCCTCCGGTCAGGGATCCGCAGCAGCATTTTGAAGCACCCAAGCCCACACCAAAAGCTGTAGCAATTTTTAAAACCTCTGCAGTTAGGCCCAAGTTGTAATTGTCGTTAAAAGCCTTTAAAATTGCTTCACTACAGTAAAGTCCGTTTTTAAAATATTGTAGTGAATCTTCCACCACCCGGCTTATTTTTTCTTCCTTATGCAAAACTTCCACCCCCTATTATAGCCGGTCTATGACGCAGCATTACCTTTCTGCCACCAGCACGCTGAGTAAATCCTCCGAAAGGGCGAGACTTCCCTCAAAACCTGCATATCCACGGTTTAATACAACCCTGTTTCCAACCGGATAGGTTACGGTCAAATGCGCTGCCCCAATTTTCTTTGCAAATTCCCGCTCCAAATGGCTTCCTACTACGAAAGCAGGGCTAAAGGCATCGTAAAAGTTTTGTCCTTTAAATTCCGGCCAGTACTTTGACAAATGGTATTGAATCTCGGAGGCATCCGTTTCAAAAACAATATGGGACTTATAACCCGAACTCAAATTTCCCAGGTAATTGCTCACGGTTTTATGATTGTCCTCATTATAAAAATCCGTTACTACGGTAATTTCAGGGAGCCACCCTAAGTCATCGGCTAAAAATCTTGTCAGGGCAGGCGCATAATTCCCATCTCCCACGACAACGGCATAACGTTGGAAATCAAGATCGTTGTAAGCGTCCGCAATTCTGTCGATATACCTGTAGTAAAGCTTTTTTCCTTCATTAACAACTAGAGAGACCGCATCATCACTTATATTCAGCCTATGAGCCAGCTTTTTAATGAATTCTTCGGTTGCAGTAGGGCCGATGGGCAAGGTTGAAGATAAAAAGGGTACGCCATGGACATCTTCGAAAAGGCGCGCGGCATCGATCCCGTAAAATTCCGATACCACGATGTTTAGCTCGGCCTCTGCCGCATTCTCAATCTCTTGAAGACTGTCATGCTCCGTAAAGAATGAATTTACCTGGAGCCCCAGCTTTTCCAAAAGCCTTCTTAAAATAGTGAGGTTTCCTCTCCAGAAAGCATCCTGTGCGGGTACGATTCCCCATAAATTCACTTTGTTTTTCACCTTCTTATCGGTCTTTTTAACATATTCATCGAAAAGGACCTGCAGCAAAAGGTCATACCCCTTGTAACCGTCACCTTTAAATCCTCCGGTTTCAGCTCCGATGATCTTTACACCCCGGCCCTGAAATTGTTTTACAACCGACTTGATATCATCCCCGATAATGTCGGTCATACAGCCGGTAAGAACTACATAAAGCTCTCCCTCAACCAGCTTGATGGTGTTTTCAATTTGTTCTGTCAGTCTTTCCACGCCACCAAAAACGATGTCCTTTTCCTGCACATTGGAGCTGGGAACTGCCATACCGCCGCAGTATCCCGCTCCCAGATATCCGGTGCTTCCGAATTGATTCCAGTAGATGCTTCCGCCGCACCCCATGGAGGTATGTAAAACAGGCACGACTCCAGGCAGCGCAGCAGCCGACAGCATGGCACCTCCCAGTGCACAAAAGGATCGGGGTCTTTCAATAAATTTATCGCTCATCCTTGAACACTCCCTTCCGTAAGAAATTGATAAGGCTCTTCTTTATACCAGCTTTCATAATAAGGCTGTCTGGTATTTCCTTTGAGTTTCCTGTTGAAGGAAGGATTTTTAAGTATTCTGTTGATTCTTCTCGCGATGTCGAATGCGCCCACATACCCCACATAGGTGTTGGGGCCTCCGTAAATAGGCAATACGGGTATTCCCTGCTTCGCGGCCCAAATATTGTCCGAGTTGTGTCCCAAATAAATGTCCGGCCTGTTTCTTTCAATCAGGTTTACGGTTTCAAAGGGATGAACCGTAGCCACATTTACTTGAAGCCCGGGATTTACATTGGAAAGCTTTTCAAGGTCAATCTCACCGAACTCATCATAGTGGTAAGGTCTTACAGCGACAATATCCAATCCCAATTCCTGAAGCCATACCGCGGTTGCAAAGGTTCTGACTTCGCCTGCGCTCAGCATGGCTTTTTTCCCGGCCAGATTGTTGCGGATAAGAGACAGTGCCTCACCAAGTTCCGCAGTCTCCCTTTGAATGATCCTCTCTGCCGCCTCCTCCAGCCCGAAAATTTTTGCAATGTCCCTGAGCCATAAGTTTGTATTGTTGATTCCAATAGGCATGTGCCTTAAAATATAAGGTACACCGAACCTTTCTTCAAGGTATTTTACCAGATAATCGTCATGGGTAGGACAGGTGCTGATTGACAAAGCGGCTTGGGTGGCATATTTCATATCTTGGGGATGCGCAAAGCAGGGATAGATTTTCACCTCGAGCCCCAGCGCGTTAAGAAGCCTGGTCAATTCCTTTTCATCCAGCGGTGTCATGGAAGACACATTTAAAAGGTTTACCAGCTTGCTTTGACGTAATTTTTTCTGTGCCTCCTTAAGTTCATCGGGAAAAATTTCGGCTCCTTCTTTCTCCTCCGTTTCCAGGAGGTTGCGTGCAATGGAATGGTATACCGCATCATAGGCTGTTGCCATGATTTTGGTTTTAAAGCCTTCGCAGTGGACGGGAAGTATTTTTCCCTTTACCTGGGGCTGGAGCCTTGCAGCCACGCTGTCGATATCGTCTCCAATAATCCCGGGAACACAGCTGGAGACAACAATAATGGACGCAGGCCTATAACGCCTGTCAGCCTCTAAAATCGCTTCTTCCAGTTTCTCCTCCCCTCCGCTTACAACGTCCCTTTCATTCAGGTTTGTACTAATCCAGAATGCGCCCCGGGGGTTTTGACTTCCACCCAGTGTCTGTCTCCACCTTATATTGGCATTATGGCTGTGGCCACCACCGCCGCAGCCGATGGAACCGTGAACAATGACAACCGAATCGGGAATGGAATTTAATATGGCAGTCCCGGGCAAAAGTTGGCATATGGACCCTTGCCCAAAGGCACGGCTGCTATTTTTGAGACACCCCCCGCCAAATTTCCTTTTAAGCTCACATGCAGCGCCCCCGAACTCAATACAAGCTCCAAGCCGCTCTTCTCTTTTTGGTGCAACTTTTTCGTCAATATAATTCATAATGAACCCCTCCTTTGTAAAGGTCAGTAATGTATGAATGCTTATATCATTTCAAAATATCTGGTCCATTCCCAGTCGGTTACTGCGGTATGGTACAAATCAAGCTCATGCCTTCCCAGGGTTAGGAACAGCTTCATAAATTTCTCGCCGAAGTATTCCCTGGCAGCTTCGCTTTCTTCAAAGTAATTCAAAGCCTTCTCAAGGGTTTTTGGCAGCTCCTTTACCTCACCTTGACTTATGTCAGCGGTAGAAAGCTTGTTCTCTATGCCGTTTATGCCGGCAGCAAGGCTCCCAGCAATGATAAGATACGGATTGGCATCGGCAGAACCGGTTCTGTGTTCGAAACGGCTTCCATTTCCAAGCCCCAGTAGAGATCTAGTTGCCACGGTCCTATTGTCATGGGCCCAGGTCACGTTTACAGGGGCAAAGGAATTAACCTGGAACCTTTTATAGGAATTTATAGTAGGTGACCCAAGTACCATAAAGTCTCTGGCATGCCTTATTAGCCCGGCCAGATAGTTCTCTGCCAAAGCAGGATCTTGACTGAAATAATTGTTCTTCAAATCGGGATCCCAAAGACTCTGGTGAACGTGGTATCCCGATCCGGATTCCCCGGCCCAGGGCTTAGCCATGAAAGTGGCATAGAGTCCATGCTTCCTTGCAATCTCCTTCACCGAATTCTTGATTAAAACCGTTTTATCCGCCATTTCCAGTGCATCGTCATACTCAGGTATCACCTCGATCTGGGCAGGACCGTATTCGATATGAAAGGCTTCAAGTTCTACACCCAGTCCTTCCAGTCCGTTCCTCATTTCTTCAATAACATATTCCAGCTCGGCCCCCTTATATAAGGAGTAGCATTGTATCCCTTCAAAGAGGGGCTTTCTATCCGAGTCCAGAAGGTAGAATTCAAGCTCTGATCCTACCAATGGCCGAAGTCCCAGTTGGTCATACCTTTTTAGTATCCTTTTTAGAACCTCTCTGGGATTGACCTCAACGGGCAGATTCTTTTCATCCACCAGATCCGCGAATACAAATGCACTTCCCTCCCGCCACGGAATCTTTCTCAATGTGGAAATCAGCGGCTTTGCAAACATATCCGGAAATCCGTTTTGAAAATTGGCAAGCTCAATGTCATCATAAACCCCACATTGGATATCCCATGCAAAGGGAGCTTTTGCAAAACCGGTGCCCGACTCGGCAATTTTTAGAAAATGCCGTGCAGGCAGTCTTTTACCTCTTAAAACACCGTTTATATCCGCAAATCCCACTTCCACCGTATGAATACGATTGTCTTCAATAAATGTTTTAACATCAGGATAACCTGTCATATTTACATCACATCCTTCTAATTCTTGTGGTTTTCTGTAACCGCAACATATGCTTTTTTTACAAGTGCTTCCATATCCGTATCTTTTTCAAGAATTTCCTGCTCCTTAAGTGCCCTCACAACCTCTTCCAGGCTTTTCCTTCCCCCTTCAACGGAGGCTTCAAAGTTGTATTGCTTTAACAATGCTGCATTGGAAGCAACTTCACCGCTGATATATTTCTTTTCAACAATGATCCTTGCCGCTTCCTCCGGATTTTCAGAAACCCATTTAGCACCTTTGATGATGGCTCTGGTTATTTTAGCGGCAGTTTCAGGGTTTTCATCCACAAGCTTCCCTCTTAATACCAAAAGGCAGCAGTATTGTTCGCTGTAGGGGGGTGTCCTGGTATCACTGAAGAAACTGTAGCCTTTACCCGAATCGATGTACAGCTGCCCAAAGGGATCCCACATAATAAAAGCATCGATTTCCTTTTTATCAAGGGCCTGCTCAAGGTTGGGCCCGGGATATACCCTGAAATCAACATCCTTTTTAGGGTCAAGCCCTGCATTTTTTAAGGCTGTCGACATTAATACCATTGGAAAATCTCCCATTGCATTCACACCGATTTTTTTGCCTTTCAAATCTTTCACCGATTTGATACCGGAGCCATTGGGTGCAACAGCTTGTATACATCCCTTATGGATCCCCAGGGTATATTTTATGTTGAACCCCTGTTCAATGGGTTTTATCCACTCCAGGTTTCCCATCACACCATCAACCTTATCTGCCGCTATACCGACTTTCGTTTTATCAAAATCCAGAAATTCCGTTTCTGCCTGAAGCCCTTCTTCCTTAAAAAATCCTTTTTCAATGGCAGCATACAAAGGTGCTTCACAGGTTGCACCCCCATTCCCGATTTTAATGTGTGTTATCTTTTCACCCTGGCTTTGGCTGCCGCAGCCTGAAGCCATCATGATAAAGCCGGTTAAAAGAGCCGTAACCCAAAATACTTTCCTTTTCTTAATCATAAAGCTAATACCCTCTCCTTTTTATGATAGACCGTTCCATTGGTGCCCTGTCTCAACAAAGGCCCTGATGTTTTCCTCTGAAACATCTCCTGCAAGGTCGCAGCCCGGCAGTAATATAAAGCCTCCTTCCGCTGCCCCTTTTTCCATGCAGGCAAGGGTTGATTCCCGTACCTTGTTTCTGGAACCGAATTGGAGGATATCCACCGGACAAACATTTCCTGCGAGGCATATGTTTTTTCCGATTTTCTCCTTGGCCTTTGCCAAATCCACCTTGGTGTCGATGGAGAGACAATCAATCCCTGTTTTTGCTACAAGATGGAGCCTGTCGCTGATATCTCCGCAAATATGCAGGACGCTTGGCTTTTTTAAGCTTTTTACTGCCATGACTACTTTGGTTTGATAAGGCAGCACAAATTCCTCAAAATGCTTTACGGAAACTACATCTCCGGAAGCTGTAGGGTCGGCTATAAATGCACCGTGTACCAGGCCCTCCTCAATCATTGCTTTAAAATAGGCAATGGAAATCTCTGTGGCAAATTCCAAAACCCTGTGTATGAATTCCTTTTTTCTGTAAAGTGCCTTCATTGTTTTTTCAAGTCCGTACATTTGTGCCGCAAGAGTGAATGGAGCGCGTCCGCTCGCCAGTACCATCCGTTCATCCTGATTGTAAAGTGAAATATTCTTCCCAGTCTCAATCAGCCACTTAAAACCAGGGTCCTTTGTTACATCGACTGTTTTTAACCTATCCAGATCGGCCTCATCCTGGATAATGTGATTCATAATTTCCGGCGCACCTTTAGAATTAAACCGGACTTCTCCTCCCAATGCCTTGATGATAAGAGCGGTTGCGCCTGCGCCGATCATGATTAAATCCGCCCCCAGTCTTTTGTTGGCTTCATAAAATACTTCCGCTGTTTTTGAAGCATTTCCGATCAACGCCTCAAGGGACATTCCTGCTTTAATCACCGGCCAACTTCCACCAAGAAACAATCCCACAGGAATATACGGAGTTGCCTCTTTTTGGAGGGCTTTTTCGACGATCTCCTTTGGATTTGCCATGTTCTAATCCCCCCTGGCAAATTAAAATGTTTTTTGCGTTATCTATATTATGGTTAACTCATAAAAGGCCGCATTCCACCACGGGAACACAGCCTCTAGTTTTCTAGTCAGCAGTTCATTTAAAAGCGTATAAAAC
Organism: Clostridia bacterium; assembly: GCA_026418275.1. Taxonomy (GTDB): domain Bacteria; phylum Bacillota; class Clostridia; order Acetivibrionales; family DSM-2933; genus SKW182. The sequence continues at coordinate 12,370 of JAOABQ010000006.1, read as the reverse complement.
GTTTTATTCTATTTAACGCAATTTCAAATTCTCTCTAAAATTATTTTTACTTCAGCTTTATTTTTTCACTTTTTTCTATCTGGACAACTTTCCCTTCCTGAATAAAAAGTGTTACAGAACCATATTGAATGCTGTCAATGTATTGAAGCAGCTTCTTTACATCCTCCTCGGAAATATAGGTTTTTTTCTTTTCATAGCCCTCATAAATTGTCATACCTAAGCCCCCTCCGCTAAATTTACTTTTAAGGAATTTGTACTAAGAGTAATCGTTTCATTCACATTGACCTGAATGACCGTATTATCCTGCTTTACGATTGTTATGGAGCCATTTTGAATATTACAGAGATTCTCTAAAATAAACTTTTTCAAGGTGATTTTTACAGCTTGCGGTTTTTCCCTTTTTTGAAAACTCATATGAACTCCTCCACTTCAATCATTTTAATTAAAAACATCTATTATTCCGATATGCTTACTAAGATATTGTATAAGATTCAAATTATGCCTAATGAATTAAAAATAACTTTTCACTCCCCCCAATACCAAGCATTTCGCCATAGGGTGATCATACCATGGATTTCAAATATTTCCCTATTACCTCTCTTAAAAACTTAAGCAATTCACAAATACCTTGTCAAAATCCTTATAATTGGCTAGCTCAACCACCTCTATATCTTTTACAACTTCCTCCATCACTGACCTATATGTTTGGTTTAAAAGATAGGCATGCCCTCCGGATTTGGATGTGTTGCCGATAAACTCAATTTTTTGATTGAATTCAAGGGGCAGCAGTCCGATATGAATGAGACTTTTTTCACGCAAATGATAACCAAAGGAACCGGCAATCAAGACCCTGTCGACATCGGATGCCTTGATATCCTTGCTTTTAAGCAAAAACTCTATACCTGCCCTCACCGCCCCCTTTGCAAGCTGTACCTGCCGCACATCCTTTTGCGTAAGTATCACTTTATCTGTAATTTTAAACACCGGCTTCCCATCCTGTTTTACTAGCCGTTCCTTAAGTGGCGCTAAAATTTCTGCCGTCCCGGGTTCAACAAATTTGCCGTTTTTATTAATAACACCAAAGGCAACAAGTTCGCCCACAATATCTAAAAGTCCGCTTCCGCAAATGCCTTTTGCTTCTTCATCCCCAATGGTTTTTACAAGGATATTTCCGTCTACCTCGATATTAAAAAACTCTATGGCACCATTACCTGCCCTCATCCCATGGGTTATATTCATTCCTTCAAATGCAGGTCCTGCGGCTGTTGATGTGGCTGAAAGCCGGCCATCCAGCCCGATAACCATTTCTCCGTTGGTACCGATATCGACAAAAAGTGTAATTCCAGCTTTTTCAATAAGTTGTGATGCAAGGATGCCGGAGGTAATATCCGCCCCCACATAAGCTGAAATGACGGGGGGAAGATAGATTATGCCAAACTGGGATATACCGATGTCCCGCTCAGCGGCTTTGAGGTGCAGAGCCCCTGTGATCTCAGGTATATATGGATATTTCCCCAAGGAATAAGGGTTTATATTGGCGGCCAGATGAAGCATGCAGGTATTCCCGCTGAAAACGGCTTCATAAATCCTGTCACGGCGGATATGGTTCAGTCCTGCTAGATCGCCGATCATCCGGTTTATTTCCCCAACCAGTTCCGAATACATGAGTGCCAAACCGCTCTCATGGGAAGCAAGCTTTATTCTGGACAATACATCCTGGGCATGAATGGCCTGGGGATTTAAAGCCGACAAGGAACCCAGTTCCTCACCGGTATTTAGGTTGACAAGGGATGCAACCAGTGTGGTTGTTCCTATGTCTACAACCACACCATAGTTTTCGGATTCGGTGTTTCCCTCCTCAATTCCCAGAATATTTTCCCCACCTACGATGTATGTAAGGTCATCAACTTGAGCATACCTCTTTTTTATAAAACTATCCAAATTAAAATCAAAGCTTTTTCCATGGTTTAATATTTTTAATGCTTTATTCCTTTCATTGCCAAGGGTTTCAACCCGGATATCCCCGGTAATCCTGGCCTCACAGGCCAAAACATGCCCCTCCGACTCTTCTTTTCCCGAAAGGCGGTGACTGCCGCCATGGAATATGTTTTCCATGGACTTCCTATCAAGCCGAACCTTGCATTTTCCGCAAACACCCACACCGTTGCAGGGGGATTCGATGGTTATGCCGATTTGTCTGGCAGCTTCGAGAATGGTAACTTCTTCTTCTATTTTTATCTTTTTATTCTCATTTACAAATGTAATAACAGACATTTTGAACCCCCGTATAAAACTGACTAACCAGTAGTCATGTTATCTCGATAATCATTCTTTCATCTGCCGTTTTTTTAGAAAGCAGTCTCTTTTACCGTGTCCGTCAGTGCTCTTATATTCTCTAAAGAGGAGGAGGTACTGAGTCCGCAAGCAGGTGCCAGGATATCGATCCCGTCTTGAATCAGCCTTTCGGTTTGGACGGATACCTTATCCGGAGTGCCGAATTCCAGAAGGAAAGTGCTTAAATTTCCCATGGTCGTAAGAAAGGGGAACTCTTCCTTTAATAAACGCAGGTTTACCAGCGCATCGGTACTGATGGCATCGGATTTGATTTTCGGTATCAAATGTTTCACCCTATTCATGTTTCCGCATATATGAACAATAACCGGGGCGTTTAAAGAATGAATCCCGTCAATCAGCTTGTTTAAATACCTTACCGCGTATTCTTCAAACATTTTCGGTCCTAAAATCTCACCTGTAGCGGTGGGATCTCCAACAGATATCAAGGTCGCACCGTTTTGGAGCATGAGTTTTGCATACTCAATGAGAAAATCCGTCACATAATCGATGGCACGGTGTGCATTTTCCCTGTCTTTGCGCAGTTCCTTCAAAAAAGGCATGGGATCGACAATGGATGCCGCCGTACTGATGGGGCCTGTCAGGTTGCCTATCACCGGTATATCGGGAAATCTTTTGGACAAATGGTACCCAGCGTTGATAATGGTTTCAACTCTTCCGGATTTCAAAGTGGATTGAATATCCTTATAATGAATGGCAGATACCGAATCAAAGACTTCTTTTTGAATTTTCGGTTCACAGGCAAGGGTTCCGAAATTGATTTCGCTCCCCAGCACTTCCGCTTCAACCGTCATGCAAAAGGGTATTCCGAAATTTTCAAACCCTGTATATTGGTGCACATCATTGGATAACTCGGACATCAACCTATCATCATGATGGGCTTTTGGAAGGGTATGGCCTGTTTTGTTCATGACATCCACAATGGCAGCATTCATCATTCCTCCCGGGCACACAACAGGCGGCCTGTCAACCTTCTCTTTTTTTAATACTCTTAACAACCTTTCCTTTGGACTTAACGCATTCAACTGTATTCCCCTTTTCAATTCATTTTATGTTAAATATAATCCGCATAGTAAGAATGGATATGGTCCTTATACATTAAATAATAAATCCTGTCATCCGTGAGAGGGTAACCCAATTCCCTCACCGTATCAAGCATTGCGTGGATATTTTCGAAGGGTGTCTCGGTAGGAAGACTGCAGCCTGATGCCACGATGAACCCTTTAGGATTGTCAAAAGCCTGTCTTATACATTCCACAACGGCTTTTCTCACTGAAGTTTTATTCCCCAAGAGCATGACTTCCGAGGGTTTCACATTCCCCATGAGCCTGACCCTTTTTCCTACCTTTTCCTTTGCCTCCATCAAATCCGCATCATTGTCTATACTGATGCAATCCGCTCCGCAGTCCGCCATCAATTCCCATATTTTATTGGTCTTTCCGCATATATGCAGGGTTACGGCTTTTCCCCTTGAATGAATGTAATGGATCAAAGCCTTTAAGTAAGGAAAGGAAAACTCCTTAAACTGCCCCGGACTAATCACGGTAGAAGAGGACATGGCATCTGTAAGGCTTGGCGTACAACCGGCATCAATGATTGCTTTTGCATAACGGATATTGGTCTCCAGTGAAACCGCACATAATTTATGCACCGCCTCAGGATTTTTCAAGGTCAGCTTTGCAAGGTTTTCCGCACCAATTAAAAAGGATGCGTTGGTAAAAGGACAAGTGACCGCTCCTGTAACCGTAACCTCCTTCCCTACCTCATCCACGGCAATTTTCATGGCTTCAAGGTGGTGTGGGAGATTCCCGTCCTTGTAGGGATCGGCAGGCTGAAGCTTATCCATTTCCGAAATGTCCCGGATTGCCGGCTCTAAAAGAAAAGCAGTTTCGTCATGAGGATAATGGACCTTTGCTCCCATTGCCTCAGCCTGTGTATATAGGTCGGTAAAAATACGTATGATATCATATTTAAAAAGCTTATAAGAGGCGATATGGGCTTTTGCCAATAAAGCACCGTTTCCCCGGAATTCGGATATTTTAGCGCCTATGACCCTGGCTGCGGTATTGCCGACGATGGGTACACAGGGAAGACGGTCTATTTCCTCTCCTTTGTTATATGCTGTGAATCTTTCGATCGGCGTTAACTGGTCCGCAAACATCAGGCCACACCTCCAACCAGCTTTCTGGCAAGCTTTACTGCCTCCGCTGCATTTACAGAGTAGCCGTCTGCTCCGATTTTATCTGCAAAGCTTTGAGAAATAGGGCCTCCGCCAATCATCACTTTAAAGGATTCCCGAAGTTCCTGACTTCTCAATATATTAATCACCTCAGCCATCCCATCCATGGTCGTCGTCATCAGGGTTGAAAGGGCAATGATTTTTGCGTTGATTTCCTTTGCCTTTTCAACAAAGTCCCTGGGTGGAATGTCACGCCCTAAATCAACCACCTCAAACCCGGAAGTCTCAAGCATGATCTTAACAAGATTTTTGCCTATGTCATGGGTATCCCCTTCAACAACACCGATGACCACCTTATGTTTTTCACCTTGTTCCCCGGCTTTGATATGGGGCTTTAGTATATCAAGACCTGCATACATGGCATCCGAGCACATTAAAAGCTCGGGGATAAAATATTCTTCTTCCTCAAAAAGCTGTCCGGCTCTTTCCATTCCGTCTGCAAGGCCTTTATCAATCGCCTCGTAAGCGTCGAAATTCTTTTCAATGACTTCCTTTGACAGTATGACGGCCTCTTCCTCTTCCATATTGACCACCGCATCAGACAAACTTTTATATAATTCTTCTTTCTTTTTTGACATACGAAGACCCCTCCTCTAAAAACTCAATGGTTTAAAGATAATAATGTAAAGGTTCATTTTCTTTTGCAAAATGCAAAGTTTCAAGAATTTTGGAGCGTAATCTGAAAAAGTCCGGATGATTTCTGGATCTGGGCCTGCCTATTTCAACCTCAATGATTTCCTGTATCTTTCCGGGTCTTGGTGTCATAATTACGATACGGTCACTCAAATAGATGGCTTCATCCACATCATGGGTAACCAGGATCATGGTTGTACCCCGTTCCTCCCAGATTCTTAATATTTCATCCTGCATCTGCATACGCGTAAAAGCATCCAGAGCACCTAAGGGTTCATCCAGCAGCAGTACCTTCGGGTTGTTTACAAGGGCTCTTGCAAGGGCAACACGCTGTGCCATCCCTCCCGAAAGCTGGTGGGGATATGATTTTTCAAACCCATTGAGGCCTACAAGCTGGATATACTCCGCCACATCACTTTTCTTTTCGCGGTATATCCCCCTGGCATGAAGCCCTGCCGCAACGTTATCATATACATTGAGCCACGGAAACAGTGTAGGGTCCTGGAAAACCAAGCCCCGCTCATAATGAGGCCCTTTGATCACTTCTTCATCCAAAAAAAGTTCACCGTCGGTCGGGGAATCAAGGCCTGTAATGAGCCTTAAAAGTGTTGATTTTCCACAGCCGCTTGGCCCTACCAAAGATACAAATTCTCCCGGACAGATATGTAAATTGACATTGTTAAGGGCTACGATTTCATTTCCATGGGGGTCATGGAACACCCGCCTTATATCCGCTCCTGTGATGACTCCACCGGATTTAACCTGCTTGGGGCCGATACCTATATGTGATCCTACCATTTGATAAGCCCCCTTTGCCATATGAGAATTCTATCCCTAAGCTTAAAAAGGAGAGAGATAAGACTGGAAAAGATGAAAGCGATCACAATCAAGGTTGCGTACACCTTGCTGTATTCAGCCCACCCCTGTGCCCAGTTGATGTACCACCCCAACCCCGCCTTAACACCCAGCATTTCCGAAACAATGAGTGTGATAAAGGAACCGCCCAAACCCATAAATAAGCCGATAAAAATCATGGGAAAGGCTGCAGGAATTGCGACCTTGAAAATTAAATACCTTTGACTGGCTCCCAAGGTTTTTGCAACTTCAAAATAGGCATTCCTGACATTTGCAATTCCGGAGCTGGTCATCACCGTCACCGGGAACCATACTGCCAGCACAATGAGGAATACACTGGCCCAGAAGCTTGTAGGGAAAACGGTCATGGCAATGGGTATCCATGCAGTGGCCGGTATGGGCCCTATAATCTTTAAAACAGGCATGATCCAATAATGGCAATGTTTGTTCCAGCCGATGGAAACACCGGTTATAAAGCCTAAGGCAATTCCGATAAAGTATCCGGTAAATAAAAGCCTTAGAGAATAAAATGTGCTTATACCAAGAAGCTGCCAGTCACTGGCCAAAACACTCAAAACCTTATCCGGACCCGGAAAATACGGTAATGGAAGGAGCTTAAGCTTCAGCGTTACCATATCCCAGACCTCGAGTAAAATAAACGCCGCTGTTAACAAAGGTACTTTATGGAGTAATTTTTCTCTTACCTTTTTGAACATCACGGAAAGCACCAGGAATGTAATATATAAACAAATCAATACTTCCAGTAAAAACGGATAAACCTTTGTCTTTGAAAAGCTCTGCTTATTGGGAAGTACCCAGTGCAAGGATAAATCGATAATTAAGACTGCCAAGGGTAAAATATAAAGTAAGTATCCCAATGTACCTTTTAATTTTACAAGGCTATCTTTATTTGCCGATAGTTCATTCATATCATTTCTTTCAGCTTTTAAAATGCCGGAAGACAATCTGACCACCCCTTTATTAAAATTAACTATAGTATGTATATCGCTTTAGTAGGTATTATAGTGTAAATAAAGGGGAAAATTCCCCTTTATTTGTTTCATCGTATCATTGAAATAGATAGAATACTATTAGGATCAACCCTTCAAAAGTGCATGGATTATAAAAACTACCATTTTCTTGAGACGTATTATTATTTTTATAAAAACCTTATAAAGCGAGGAGAGTAAGGACACGCTTTAGACATTCATTACGTTCTGATTCTATTTACGCATCCTGGAATAGAGTTGTTGAGAGATAACGTTCTCCTGTATCAGGCAGCAGCACAACAATGGTCTTGCCTTTATTTTCAGGCCTTTTTGCAATCTGAGTAGCGGCAAAGGCAGCAGCACCCGACGATATTCCTACCAGCAAGCCCTCTGTTTTGGCAAGCTGCCTGGCTGTCTCAAAAGCTTCTTCGTTCTTAACCTTATAAATCTCGTCAACTACTTCCCTATTGAAATTATCAGGTACAAAGCCTGCTCCGATTCCCTGTATCTTATGGGGACCCTTGTTTCCTCCCGAGAGGACAGGCGAGTCAAAGGGCTCTACCGCAATGATTTGAACACCGCTTTTTTTCTGCTTCAAAACCTCTCCAACTCCTGTAATGGTTCCACCTGTTCCAACACCTCCGATAAAAATATCTACCTGACCGTCTGTATCTGCCCAGATTTCCTCAGCGGTAGTTCTTTTATGTATTTCAGGATTGGCTGGGTTTTTAAACTGCTGTGGAACAAAGGAATTGGGGATTTGCGCAGCAAGCTCTTCCGCCTTTCTGATTGCTCCCGGCATGCCTTCGGACCCTGGTGTCAGTACCAATTCAGCGCCCAGCGCTTTTAAAAGGTTTCTTCTTTCAATACTGAAAGTCTCAGGCAGGGTTATAATAAGCTTGTAGCCTTTGGCAGCTGCAACAAAAGCCAACGCAATACCCGTATTACCGCTTGTGGGTTCTATGATAACAGAGTCCTTGTTGATGAGGCCCTTGTCTTCTGCATCCTTGATCATTGCATAACCTATTCTGTCCTTTACGCTTGATGCAGGATTAAAATACTCCAGCTTTGCTATAAGCTTTGTATCCAAATTATTTGTTTTGTTATAGTTGGACAATTCCAACAGAGGTGTGTTGCCGATAAGATCGGTTAAATTCTTTGCAATTTTTGACATAGGATCGCCTCCAAAATATATTTTTATTCCCTACTATTCTTATATGTTTTATTAACTATCACTATTTTAATACTTCAAGAAAAATATGTCAATAGATTTGAGGAATATTTTTCTTATCTCCTATATGTTTAGTAGGATTTATTTTCTGCAAGTATAGGTTATTCTTGATAACAGTGTATTTATACATTTTTTAACGATTGTTTGAAAGGGGTGTTTTTAGGCATTGAAAGAGACAATGCTTATGTAAAAAATATAAAAGGACTATCTTATATCATGTGCATAGGATGTAATGATATAGGATAGTTCTTTATATTCTCAAGCTTAATTCGATTTAATAGGAGGATTGATGTAAATGGAAAGAATCAAAATCCCATGAGTCTTTCTAAAACGTCATTAATCTTTCTTTCCCGATTTTTATGGGACCAGTTTACAATACCCGTTTCAAAAACCATTTCACCTTTTGCTTCACAGATCCTCTTCATCTGCTTGATTGAGCGGTTCCCCCCCATCCAGGAATACGGGAAGTGCTGCGTCAAAAAACAGCCTATTTTCTTGCCTTTCAAGGAGCGCAATTGTGACAAATACACTTTCATTACCGGAGAAAGGGAAAATGCACGAACAGGAGCACCAAAAATCAGTACATCATAAGCATGAATATCAGGTATGGTTTTCAGCTCAGTATTTCCGCCTGATGACGGTTCTTCATTAACTGCTGTAACTTGCTCAAGATTGACATCATGACCTTTTGCGGCTAGCATATCTTTAAGCCTTTGGGCAACACTCAGTGTATGACCTGTATGGGAATGGACAATAATACCTACCTTCATGATACACCCTCCTTAAAATAACTTCCTATTTACTGGCACTTTTCAGTGCGTTTTCTATCGCTTTTAATATTACCTTACTGCTATATGTAGCACCCGAAACGATATCCACATCCAGAGTTTGTGCTTCCACAACCTTCCCTGTCACCGCCTCAGCCGGGCTTCCTTGACCATGATCGTGCTTTACCAGTTCAATTTTTGCTATGTTATGGTTTTTTATGCTTACTTTTACTTCAGCAGCAACCGGAAATACTTTATACCCCCCTGTATAAATTCCATCTTTTAAGCTTGTTAAATTCACATCCTTTATAGCTAAGTCTTTCAACTTCTCCAGGTTTGTTTCAAAATGTGACTTAAGCACTATGCCGGCAATTATAGCTACTATGATAAATATTAACACTGAAAAAAATATCACACGCTTCTTTTTCATCATGATCTCCTTTCCTTTTAGGCCGTTGTTTTTTTCCCAAGCACATAATCAACCGTTTTCTCTACATCTTTATATACATTCTCTTCTGTTAAATCACCATTATTGGAAAAACTTAATGTCAATATGCCATGGACCGCATAAATCAATATTTTGGCTACCACTTCAATATTTTTCTCATCCAAAATCCCCTCTTGTACAAAACCCTTAAATGTTTCCTGCCACATATCGTTATAATTTGGTTCTATTTCTGCCTCATGATGCTTTTTATCCGGTCTACTCAATGGATAAAAATAGAAGAACTTAAAAACATGAGGGTTTTTAAAATAATATGCAGTATAAATTCTGAATAGTTCTTTCATCCCGTTCATATCATATACGGAGCCTTGCATTTTCTTTTGTATATATCCAATGAGGTCCTTAATCATTACAATTTTAACATCCCATAATAGTTCATTAATATCTTCAAAATAGTTATAAATTGTTGCATAAGAGTATCCTGCGATATCAGCTACTTTTCTGACAGAAATATTTTCAGCGCCTTCCTCCATTATAATTTTTTTGGCCGCTTCCAAAAAATACATCTTTATTCTCTGTTTTTTAAGTTCTTGTTTACCCTGTGTTGTTTTTTCAGTCTTCATCATTTCTTCCTCTGCTTTATACATTTTTTTCACAACCTTATTCGTTCCTGTAAAAGAATAAAAAGTTAACACAAATATTAATAATTAACTACAGTATATTATATTAACATTGTTAATTTTATATTATATTAAAAATAATGTCAACAAAAAATAAAACAATAACCTGAAAAGTATAAATTTTTTACCAGGCTATTGTTCTAAGACTTTATGTCTATTTATATTTTTTGCATGACGCCAAGCTGATCCAAAAACTTAGAGAATTTTCATATGTATCCGTTAGCATAATGAATTTGTAAAGCTGCCTTACCTACAGTTCGTACTGTCCAATCTTAATCAATTTATTCTCTACATTCGGCTTTTTGAGTACTAGATATTTGCCGATAAAATTATGGCAGCCCGGCAGATATACCTTTGCCTGCCAGTGATCCATTTCTCCCGACTGACCTTTAATATCTATTTCAGCAGGTAAAACATAACCGTAATCATCCGCAACCTCTAAAACCATATCCTTATTGCCCGAGCTTACTTTTCCGGTAATCATTAAAACACCGGACTCACTTGTTGTATCCAACTTGTCAATTTTAAACTTTAAACCTTTATAAGTACCTTCTTGGCCAAGTTTATATGTATGGTTCACATATTCTATGGAGGCAGTTTTATTTAACCCGTTCCACTTTACCTCGGCGCCAAGATTTTCACTAATAAACCTAAGAGGCACGAAAGTTCTGCCGCCGGATATCTCGGGAGGCACATCCAGGCTGACCTTGCTGCCGTTTACATATCCGTATTGAATACCAATTCTTAAATATATTTCGGTAGTATTCTTTTTAGCCGTAATGATTTGCTCTTCCTTATCCCATGATATTTCAGCACCAAAAGCTTCCAATATTTTCCTAAACGGTACTAATGTTTTTCCCTGCTTGACATACGGTTTAGCATCAAATTCAAGCTGTTTTCCATTATAATTTACTGTTATTTCATTTTGAGCATATACCTGCTGCTGGAAAATAGGAGCCAAATTGAATAAGGCCAATATTAATATCATTGAAGACAAATACTTTTTCATAGGTCACTTCCTATTCTATTCACTTTTCCAGTTATTAAACAGATCTTTTTGGCTAGCCATAAAATCCTTTGATATGCTGATGTAATCACCGTTATCCTGCTTGTTTTCTTCTAAAATCGGAACAGGGTTGCATCCACCCTTTACTTTTTCTATTTGATCAACATGAAACCTGTTTTTACAGTTCTGGCATACAAAGTATTCGCCCGCCTGTTCGTAGTAACCTCTGCCGGAATCATAGCAAACCTGGCAGGTATTCAGTGCTGTTCTTATTGTCCCGTCAGTTGCTTTTACAGCAATGACTTCCATTGTTACACCCTCTAATTGATATGGATAAAATGTAGCATTGGAGGTTACTTTACTTTTTGCGATTTTTATTGCGGTATTATCAGTCTTCGAAGCGGGTTTTGGAGTAGGGGCAGCTTTTACTGGATCAGGCTCAGCCGTTTTGGATGATTCCGTGGTTTTTTGTGTCTCAGGTTTTTTTGATACTTGAGTGCCTTCGGTTTGACCGTTTACAGGTTCCTTTTCCTGTATAGGCTCTACGGTAGGCTCCGGCTTCCTAGCTTTTGTTTCCTCTTTCACCTCTGCTTGGGGAGGCTTGTTCTTCTCATTGTTATTCGTATCTTGAGTTTGCTCCAGTTGATTTGAATCTGCTGTAACACCGGCCTCCCCTTCTTTATCTTGAGGGTTCTCAGTCATTTGTACAGATGAACTTACATCAGAGTTTGCTGTTTTCTCCGGTTTTGTATTGAATGAAAAATAGATAATAACCACCAATGAAATAACCACTGCACCGGCAAATGCGATTTTTCGGTATGTACCTTTTTTACCCATCTTATCCTCCTTCATAAAAAAATACACATATAGCTCATTTTAAATGAAAAATGTGAAGATTTTATGAAGATAAAAAATTTAAAATCATGAACAAACCACACCAAATTTTTGCCATAGGAAGTTTTACAAATCTCCATAAAATCTTCACATTTATTTGATATCCTTTTTAAAAAATTTTTAAAAACGTCTTGGAGGTTAGCGTGAAAAATACCGGAAGTTGAAGTAAAAAAGGGCGCACTGAACTAAGGCCTTTAAAGACCAAAAAAAACGAGCCTTAGTTTAAAGCTACAGAAATGTCAGCAGCTTTTACTAGACCTTGGGAAATCAGAAGTTTTG
>JAOABQ010000066.1 GCA_026418275.1 Clostridia bacterium | reverse complement strand
AGGAACGGTAACAATATTCTTAATTTCATAAACGCCGGATTGCTCTTGTGTAACAATGCAAATCGCTTTAACATCATCATCACACAAGGCGAACATATCACCACGATACAAATATTTCTCTATCATACTTACCTGTTCATCTGCAATAAGTAGCAATTCCATGTACTTTGTTTTATCGCTATCAATAATTTTCACAATTTCCATTCGATATTTTCCCTTTCCTTTTCTTTGTTATCTTTCCAAATCCATTATACACTTTTCAATTTAAAATAGGGGAACACACATTGTTAGAGTCGGAGGGACGGTTCTTTCGACTCGATTATTTCTTTTGAGCACTGCGAGTTTGTCTTTCTTGAGCTTTATACAAAACAGCCAAATTGTTGAGCACAAGTTCGTATTAATTAAATTAAAGGTGCATAAGTTTTAATCTCTTTGATTTTTAGTCTAAAAGGTAAAGCGCCGGCTCTTATCGTTTGAGCTAATTCGTTTGCCTCATCGATATTCCTTTGCCCGGTTATGGTTGCTTCTCCTCCGGAGATTTTTTCCAGAACTGTAGGCGCTGTAATCATCTCCTTATCCAGGAAAATACCAATTTTCTTCCCAATAAGCCTCTTTGTGGCTTCCTCAAACTTTTTTGCACCTTCTTTATTTAAAACTAGTGAAATATTTGCTTCATTATACCTATCCAAGATAACTTTTGCATCCTTAACCTGCGCACCTTCAACAATGATTTTTCCAGTAGGTAAAAAAGAACCATCCGTATTTACTTTGCTTTCATCCACCTCTTGAAATGTCAATCGTGCAGGTTCTCCTAAATTCGTTAATTTCTTTTGCAGTTCAATTTGGTTTTCTTTTCTATATATTTCAATGATTATAGTTACATTTTTTTTATCTACAATAATTTTTCTATCAAAAATCCCTTTCGAATCTAATCTTGTTTCTATAATTGACTTTGCTGAATCCCACTCCCTATCCAAATTCTTTTTTCCACTTTGATAATCTGCATTTAATATAATCCGTATACCTCCGTTGATCTCTACATTTCTTACGTTGTCTATTGAGTTCATTAATCTACCTATAAATACCCATAGTTTATCCCATTTTCTTGATTCACGCAGATTACAAATTAATATATCAAGAAAGCTATTCTGCGACACGCTCTCTACACTTTTTTTTCTATCAACATCGCTTTTCCTTTGCCCATTTTTATTTGTTGAATCCATAGAAGAATTTGAAGCAAAAACAAAGCACGTAGATATAACCATTGAAAAACAAATCAGCAATATAAAAACAACCTTTTTAATCATTTAACCCCTCCCTTCGCTAGATATACATATATATCCTTAGATAGTGTATCATATCCAACAAAAAATGTAATCCCCTATTCATATACTGATAGAACTTATTAAGCATAAAAAAATGTTATAATTCTAAAATCATTGGTAGTCATTATTTAAATTGACAAATCTGTTTTTGCACTTTATGTAATTACTAGGAACGGCTCTTTCAACTCACTTAATTCTTTGAATCACATTTTTATTTAAATCAAGTACTTACGCGGACTCATTCTATTCAATCACTCCTTATTGTCTAACAATTCCAGTTTAGGGAACTCTTCAAAATGAGGATATAAGGCATATCCATTTTGATCTCTATATTTTGGATGTGGTTTTTTATTAGGAAGTGCAGAAAAGCTGTCACATGTAAGTGACTTTTTATATTTGCTAACCACAAGCCTGTTGTTGTATATCTCTCCAATGTATTTTCCCTTCGGGGAAAATATATCATTTCCATGAAACTTGCCCACATTTATTCCATGATAGGGGTTTGTATAGTAATGGAACATAAACGGCCATAATAATGTAAAATTTTTACAGTTATAACCGTTCAATTTACCCTACTTTTCAAATCAAAAATTGGGGTTGCATAGAAATACTTTGTCTAATCAGAATGCTGTGTGGCTTATTTCTGAAAATAGAAATCGTGCCGGCCTTACAAACCATAAATGAGATGTTACCTGAAATTCTTTGTTTTGTCGTTTTAAATTGTTTTGCCAGTAAGTCAATCAAGACTCTACTGTCAATAGGTCCATTCACAGTAATACATTTCTGAATAGCATTTCTAATCATTATATTTAACATATGCGCCTCCTAAAGCTTATCAGCTCATATATTTTTATTATATAAAATACGTTCGAGAATATCAATGAGTTGTGAACGTTCAGAAAGTTAAAAACAATTATTATAGGGGTAGTAGGAGCATCCGTGTCACCAGGGGCAAAGCAGATGTATCCGGAATGCTGCAATAAATTATTGAGATACAAAAAAGTATGGCGTGCAGCAGGCAACAAAAAATGTTCATAAACCTATGGTTGATTTCATCTTTTGTCTAAACTAGTTACAGTTGAACCGATAGTGGTAAAAAATTTCCTTTAGGTCATAATCATCCTGGCCGAGTTTTTTAAATTGCTTATGGATTTCTAATAGACTGAATTCCAAAAGCCGAATAAGTGTGTTAAGTTCATCCTGGTTAAATTCTAGGGTGAACTTTTTTTCTTTAGGTTTGCGCAAAACCCCATTTTTTTGGTGCGGTTGTAGTAGGAGGAGGTTTTTTCTTAACATAAGGTAAAAAAGAAAATTCTAGAGCCTAACTAAACTTGTTTATATTATAACGAAAAACTTTTTATGAGAAAAGCAATCTGGTCTTCAATAACTCCTTCCCTTACACTGGGCTCATAAAACGCAAAATGAGTAACGGGATATGATTTTACCTCTACTGTAGGCAGGCTTTCTATTAACTCCATCGTCTGCGGTCCCTGGGTTTCCTTATCATATTCTCCATAACATATCATAACAGCTGCCCTGACTTTGCTCGCCATGCTGCTCGGTTTATATTTTATCATTTCCACAATGGCTCTGGGAGCAACTTCATTACGCCATGTTTTTGATTTCATAGCGGCAATTGTTTTTGCCGCTTCGCTTCCTACCATAACAGCCAGTTCGCCCACATTACCCACTGCAGGAATATATAGCGGTGGAAGTCCCTTTTTACCAAGCTTATGATCTTTTCTTATGGCGCTCAATAGCCTTAAAGTTTGCCAAAAAGAACGCCCACTTTTTTTTGGAAAACCGTTAAACGGAATCTGGGCAATAACAACAGATATATCCGATGATCTCGATGCTACAGAAATAACATGCCCCCCTCCCAGTGATGACCCCCATAATGCTAAGCGATTTTCATCCACGGCTGAAT
Source organism: Clostridia bacterium (assembly GCA_026418275.1). GTDB lineage: Bacteria > Bacillota > Clostridia > Acetivibrionales > DSM-2933 > SKW182. The sequence continues at coordinate 14,273 of JAOABQ010000066.1, read as the reverse complement.
GCTTTTTTATAAATCTTATTGCTGATAAAAAGTCCTCTTGTTGACCTGGAATGCTTACTACCTGTCTTGGTTGCCCATCACTTTCGCCAAGGCTGCGGTAATCAAATGTAAAAGCACAAAATCCCGCCTGTGCAAAAGCAGTTGCGACGGCAATCATGCTTGGAGTGTCTTGTGTTCCTCCAAATCCTGAACCCATTATGATACATGGTTTGAGGGTATGAGACTCCAAATGATACAAATATCCTACACAATTTGTCCCGCTACTTTTAAACTCTAATCTTTCAGAAATAACTTTTTCCTTGCTCATTATTCATTCTCCCTTGTAATTTAATTGATATTTACATTACTTAATCATGATGAATGAATGCTATTGTACTTTCACGCCAAGAATCTGTTCAATCAGTCCATAGATTAATTTACGCTGATAGTCGGACGATTCCCCTGTTCTCTTGGTTAGTAGCTTATGCAACTCACTAAAAGCCCCCAAAAGTGCAGTCGCAGTAAATTTGTCTAGTTTCACACTGAATGTCCCTTAAAACCCTTCCAAGTAAGCTCCAATCACATTCTGTCGGCTTAATTATCTGATACCTCATAACTCTGGTAGGCATAGGAATTCCTCATTTCACGCGTTGAATTAAACAGGACATCCATAGCCGGACGTCAAGCATTAACAGGTTATTGGCAGTACGACCCTGTGATTCGTGTAAGATATAAGGATTCATCTATTTTGCGGTTGATTGTAGCTTCGATGGGAATACCCCTAATTGTCAATTTTAATACTTCTTAGTATGGACATCTTCATATTAATAATTATATATATCAAATATTTAAATATATGGAAGGTAGGGTACCTTATGTCTCAACATGAAAAAATCAGTACACCAAAGAAAACAGATAGCAATACGGTATCGGTTAAATCCAAGCAGATTCCAGTGATATCAGGCTCACATCCAGAAGCTATTATTCAAAGAGTCAGAGCGTATCCTGAGTCAATGACTTATGCTGATGCTATGATTCTACAACGTACTGTAGGCAATGATGCCGTCAGTCAACTTATGAAGGAAAGAGACACTAAACCAATACAGCGGGAAACAGCTTCTAAAGTGCAAGAAGAGCCTACACCCGAGACCTTACGAATGATGAGTGATAATAAGACGGGGCTGCCTGATAACCTTAAAGCAGGTATTGAGAATTTATCTGGATTATCTATGAATGCTGTAAGGGTTCATTATAGTTCAGATAAGCCGGCACAAGTAGGGGCACTGGCGTATACCAAAGGAACGGATATCCATATAGCGCCTGGGCAAGAAAAGCATTTGCCTCATGAGGCTTGGCATGTGGTTCAGCAGGCTCAGGGAAGGGTAAGACCGACAATGCTGTTGAATGGACTGGCGGTCAATGATGCTATAGGGTTGGAGCGTGAAGCAAGTGAAATGGGGCAAAAGGCAAAAATAGCAGGTATATATACCAATCAGGATTTAAAGTGTATGGAAATCCGCGGGCATATCTTGCAAAGAACACGCGATGATATCTATATCGTCGGTTATTTTTTTAAAATGTTCACAGAAGGAGAGCAATTTTCCGATGCAGATGTTGGGACCTTACTCGACAGAACATATACTCGGGATGGATTAAAAGAAGCAATCGAAAAGATAGAGGACGACAATGCCAGAGACTTTGTGCGCAGCAAAATTAATGCGCTGCTTGAATGTCAAAGAAGAAGAGAAGAAGAGGAAGGTTCAACAACATTGCAGGGGGGTGAGCCAAGTCCAATGGTCTTGGAACAACCTGAATGCGAAGCATCTCCGGAACCTTGCCCAGAACCCGATGATCGCGGATATGATTCGGACGACGAAGATGACCATGAACAACCCGGCAGCGCAGCCTCCACAGAAGCCTATCAAGACCCAAACGCTCCCATTGATGCAGTTCAGGAAGCAGGAATGGTTGATCCAGAGGATGCGCAACTCACCGGGATGGTTGAACCCGATGACGCACAACCGGATTTTTCATATGCTCGAAATCTTGTTTGCAGACACGGCCATTGCAATGATTTCAGACATGGGACAGGGCATGCATCGACGCTTGCAATATTAATAAAGAATGACAGAGAACTATTAACACCCATTGTTGCAGGTGCAGATACATTTGACAAACTGGGAAGGCTTGATAGAAAAATTAAAAGAATCAATGATATGGAATTAAGGCTGATTAGAATAAAAGCACGGATAGGAAGTGCCCTTGAAGCGTTCAAAGCACATAAATCACGAGTATTGTTTAGTTGTTCTGTCCGTGCAAGGCACGCGCCATTCGGTCCACGTGCAAGAGCTATAAAAAAATTGAAATTGAAGTGGTCCAGACAAAACCAAGAGAGTTTTATAGAAGAAATTGATTTAAAAGTGAAAAAGTTGAAGGAAAAAAGAGATGCATTGAGGAGAATACTACGCAGCTTGTATAAACTGGTATTTTGGAACAGTGAAGTGAAAAAAGCAAAAGAGGGGGAGGCGGATTACGATTGGGATGTAAAGGAACGTCAAAAAGGTGAGATCGCAAGTATGGCAGGTTCGGAAACGTTTAAGGATTCTGCTGAACTAAGGGGTAAAGAACGGAGAAATACAGATAATGATTCTGAACAGCAGATAATTGTAAGCCATACGTGGAGACAAGAAATAAATTCATTGGTGGCTCAGATTGAAGCAAAAATACCAGATGACAGTAGCCCAAGTGGCAGCAACTCTGGTGAGATTTTTCTTCATAGACTATCCTCAAGCTTAACCACAACAGAATTGAAAATAATGATCAATAGATCTCCCTGTCTTGAGTGCAATGCTTTTTTAGTAGCAGAGCTTATACTATTTTGGAAAGAAATAGCCCGGATAATTAAAGAAAAAACCGGTAGACAATATGCTTGGGAAGGTATTAGAGATGAACTCCGGAAAAAGTTCAAATTCAAAATTACCTTTAGTAAGCGGTATTATAGCAAAACGCACAAAGAAGTAACGAAGGGGGATTTTAAAATACTTAACAGCCAATTAGATTTGGCAGGATGGGAGGCAGGATTCCACAAAATAATTGAACCGTCAGACACTGAACGTGACCATGAAGACCTTAAGTTAGGAAAAAAATCAAAGGGGAGTCATAAAAAAGATACATCTGATTCTGAAGATCACGAGTCAGATCCCGATTATACTCCTCCAGAGGAGGGAACAGAATCTTCTTGAAAAAAGGGCTCTTTCTCTTTCTAAATTAATTCGTTGTACCCTGAATAACAAGTGTTTGGTGCCATGATGTATATGGAAGATACCATTCAAATGGATACCATCTTCGGTGATGGATCTCAATAAACCAAGGCGATCTCATGGGTAAACTTTTTAGTGCGGGAAAACAGGATATTTCGGAGTACCTACCCTCATAATTGAAACTATATCCCCTGCTACTTCACGGCGTGATAGAGTATCAAAATTTAATATATATGAAAAAGCAGGGGTCAAAGAATACTGGATAGTAGAGCAGAAAGGAAAGTTCGTAAATGCTTTCACTTTGCAGGAAAACAAAAGGTATGGCAGACCTGAAACTTACACGGAAGAAAACAAGGCGCAAGTATCAACTTTTCCCTTTTCAATAGCAGTCAGACTGATGATCCTTTTTACCATGGAGGAAGTCTTCTTGGTAGTGCAGTGGGATCAACTTATTGGAACCATTTCTCCACGCTCTACGTCTAAAAAGATAGGGAAAATTCCTAATATTAAACTACGAGGTGAATTGGATGAAAATGAAAAATAAATTTGCAGCTTTATCAACTGCAGCAATACTGACGCTCTCTATTGCCGGAAATGTTTTTGCAACAGGTATTTCCTTCAAAGATCTGGATCATGCCAGTGCAAAGGATAAAATTACTGCGCTTCAGAATAAAGGAGTAATCAGAGGGACAGCAGACGGCATCTTTTCCCCCGACGGCAAGGTCACGGCCGCGCAGAGCATCCAGCTTTTTGTAAGGGCATTTAATCTGAACCTGGATACCATCCGGTTTATCAAGGAGCCTAAAGCAACCGATTATTTCAAGAAGGCCAAGGATAATGCCTGGTATGCCCAGGCTCTGATCATCAGTGCCGTCAGAGGTCTGGACTTCCCGGCAGATATTGACCCTAACCGGACCCTTACGAGGGAGGAGTATACTTATCATCTGGTAAAAGCAACTGAAAATTACGGGCAACTTCCCATGATCAAACTGGTTCCGGTGGAAATCGCCGACCAGGATCAAATGACGATTGAGTACAGCGGAGCAATTCAAAGAGCATTGAAGTACGGCATTGTAAAGCTAGATGCAGATGGCAAATTCAGTCCGAAGGGCGAACTCTCCCGGGCGGAATCAGCCGAACAGCTGTATAATGCACTAGAGTACCTGAAGGCTCACCCGACACCGGCAGCTACGCAGAAATAATATGGTGTGTAACCAAACCCTCCAGGAGTTTGTGAAACTGTAGGAAGTTATGTGTAAAAACACAGTAACGACCTACAGTTTTTTGCTTGGTAATGAAGAAACTATAGAGTTAATGGTAACAATCACCAATATAATTTTACAGGAAGCATACTGTCTTGATTTCTACATTTTTACGGCTGCTACTTTTCAAGTATTTTATTCCTTTCACTTTCATCCAATGTTTGGAGATACTCTTAATATGGGGTAGTGGGAGCATCCTGACACTTATCTTAACTATTTCAAAACAAAGTCCCAAAGAACAAGTATCCGCACGTCGTTAATATATATACAACGTGCAGATTTTTTACTTTGTTTTTGATACGGATATTGTTACGGTTTTCAATTTGTTTTATAGTTTTTATATCTCTGTCATCGTCTCAAAAACAACCATTTTTAAGACGTTAAATCCATAAAAGAATATTTGAAAACTGGAAAAATGGTGTTGACGGCAAACTTCGCAATATTGATTGCACAGTAAAACCCAAACTTATGATTGCTGAAATAGCACAGCTAATACTTAGCGAATACAAGCCTGTTACACTTATTGATAAATATGATGCCTATATGATATAATTGGAGGGCTATCTTCTTAGAGAAGATTAGCTTTAATAATCGTTAAGGGGATGGGTTCATGGCGAAGTTAGATAAGGAATATTATAGTCAATTCAATGAAGAATTTGTTGATCGGATTGGGAATACCCCCCAATTACTGCAGGAAATTTTGAACATGCCCTTTCCGGAAGATGAAGAGCCGATTGAACACTGGGGATCGGATTCGATGGGCGGGGCCGAATTTTTCGTGGATCATCCGAATCAAATCGTTAGAATGATCAATATTGACTATAAGGATATGGAACGATTTGGCGAGGATGATGACGAACTGCTTGCGGATGAGGATAGACGAGTGAAAGAATACAAGGAAGCCGTGCAGAAGGAGAAGGACATAAACTCCCGCCTCTTCGTGGACCTTGTCGCCTTGATCGAAGATGAATTAAACCTTGGAGAGACGCAATACATTACCAGCAACGGCCATATCGAGGATTTGAATCCGTGTATGCCTCGACCTACAGGGGGAATGATGTCGAAATTTGAAGCATCGGAATACTTTTTCAGCAGCGATCGCAATCTCAGCGCTTACTGGGTTGTCGATGACCGAATCGCCTTCTTGCAGTATGCGGAGTCCGAAGGGGACGGGGAGATTCAAGTCTATGTGACGCTCGGAGCGGTCCGTAGTAGAAAAACATAAAAAAGATATTGTCGAACCTCAAGGGAAAAAAGACGGCGTATAAGAAAGTAGTTATAAAGGGTGCCTCAGAATTAAGTTTTGAGGCAATTTCAAATGGTATTCTTTCATTCATATTTAGGTTAAAATCCCCATAAGGATTTATATGAGTATAAATAAGCGGTGTAAGCGCTCTGAAATCTTCAGGAGTCATTAAATCATACCATTTTTTATATGACAACATTTTCTGAATCATGAGTGTATTAATATATACAAGACTGTTCTGTGTACAATTCATATTAGTTACCCTCCATATGTTTGATTTGTGCGTCATTTGCGTTGATTCAGCACATTTCTTATTTTACGGTAGGGTACTTCTTTTTTCAAAGATCATATTTCTTGCTTACAGGAATGCTCCTATTTAGGCTCTTTCTCTCATTTAATCTCATAAACTTTTCTATAATCAAAATATCAATTAATATGCACGTAAATTCCACTTTTTATGATTTTTAATTTTGTTTAAATTTATGTCTATCGAGCATGAATAAATCTGATTTGGTTTTTTACTATTAAATGTGAATATATATATATATGGATCTTTACTAAACAAACACTGAATCAACGAATCAGCTGTCTCAACATATTGCTCCTTCCCATACACTTTTTTTACATCCTTTAAAGTACTACCTTTTTGTATATTACCTGGTAAAATTACATCAGTAATTGATTCTTCATTATATGTAATATTTATAGTCCAGATTACACAATCATCAAAGTCAAGGCCTTTGTCTGATAAGTTATTAGCCACTCCAACTGAACATACTTCTGATTCACCATTTTTTATTGGTATATTTTCAAGAGTATATTCCGCAACCTTTAACTGTTTTGGCCCTGCCCTATTTGACAAATCAAATGTATAACCAGCCTTTTTGAAATCAGATAACTTTGTTTTAGCTAGCTCAACTGTCATTTTTCCCAATACAACTTTAACGTTTTTATCCTTTGCTGAATCATTTGTTTTATTTATTTTACCTGACGTTGAACATCCTGAGTGTATCAACGAGAAAATAAGCAAAAAGGTTATAAAAAAAATTAATGTGCTCTTTTTCACTCTAATACTCCTTGTATGAAATTTTCAATCTTGATCCATAAAATATAATATCATAAGTGCAATAATCATTCTATTACAATATAGAGATATCCCCGGTCAACTCAAGTCAGGCAAGTTGTAACATTGGTGTATCATATTTATCATTAATATAATCCTTTACATCAACTTAACCCACTTCTTTGCAGTGCACAGATGTAAAATTGTACTATAAATTTCACTATATGTTCATCAGGTATTGGATAATATATAATATAAATACAAATATATACATTTATTACTTGCAAAAGGGGAGGGGCAACATGAGAAAAACATGCACGATACTGCTTTGTGTTTGTATGCTGTTTTGGTTTATACCGGTGCAGAATGCGGTAGGCGTCCAGGAACGGGCATTACAGGGAGGAATGAAAGTACGGATAGGCAACATCATAGTAGGAAAGGTAGATATAAATACTAAATTTTCGGTTCCCGTAATTATTGAAAATACTTCGGAGTTTGACCCTTATGGATACGATTTAAACATTGAGTTTAAGAAGGAATATTTTAAATTTGATAGTGTAGATGTAATTGGCCATGCTGACGCCCAGGCAACTGACGGGGTTCTAAACATAAGGTACAATTCCAAGCGACCCATACAGCCCAAATCCTCCGACGGTACCTTTATTCTGATTAACTTTAAGATAGAAGACATACCTCTACCTAAAATCTATCCGATTACGTTCAGAGGCGAAAAAAAGCTGTTTTCAGATACCGGTTCCCTAATTGACACGACATCTTCCGACGGTTGGATTGAGGTGGTTACCAAGCTGGAAAAGGGGGACCTGGACGGAAATGGTACAGTTGGAGACAGAGATTCAGAATATATAAAGGATTACGTGCTGGGAAGGATTTGCTGCTTTCCTGCCCAGAGGACCCGTGATTCCGACAATGGAAAGGATCTTGCAGATTTCGTCATGGACAGAATAGGTACCCGGATCATGGCCAATGATTATGTCTTTTGCAAAAGATATGAATATAATTTTGCAAACTATTTTCCATGGGAAAGCGGTGAAGCGGCTTATGCAAAAATAGAAGATGTGAAAGGCAGCCCCGGAAGCAGCATATCCGTTCCCGTACGGTTTGAAAAGACCTCCGGACATCACAGCATTGACTATTTTAATGTAATCATTAAATATGACAACAGCAGCTTTAAGTTTGAAGGCGTAGAGGGCAAAAACATAGAGAGTACTGAGGTGTCAGGTTATATCTATATTATGGGAAGTACATCAACTTCCACTCTTACGGCCATCCGGCTCAAGGCAAAACCGGAAATCAAGGCATCCATTTATAATTTGGAATTTGAGGCTCATGAAAGCGGCTTATTTACAGATGTAGAACGGAATTTACTCATTATAACCGGTTCAGCACCACTTGAAATCGATACGAATTATCTATCCGGGTCGATTATCATTGATGCATCCACACCGACACCCACTCGATCTCCAAGTCCAACTGCCACAGTAACCCCCACTGCCACAGCAACGCCATCTACCTTTACTCCAGCACCCACGTATAACCCGGTACTCAGTCCTACTCCTATCCCAACTCCTACCAACCCTCCTATTCCCAACATAGCAACTGCCACACCAAATACTGCCATAACAGTATCACCAACAGCTGTGCCAACAGCTACACCTCCCCCTACACCAACAACAACATCACTCCCTACCTTTGTAGCACAAACTGCCACTCCTACTCCCGTAATTATTGAGCCGTCGCCGTCAATTCCGCTGGTGCTGCCGCGATTTAACGATATTGAGGGTCATTGGGCGCAGGTTGGGATCGAAGCATTAGCTGGCCGGGGCATTGTCGAGGGCACCGGGGGGAGAAAATTCGAGCCCGACAGGCATGTGACACGGGCAGAGTGCGCGAAGATTATGACGGTGTACTTGAAAAACGCAGACTGGCAATTGGATTATGAAAGCTTTAAGGATGTAAAGAAGGGAAGTTGGTATTTTACATATGTGACATCGGCAGTTAAGTCAGGTATTTTAAAGGGTAGGCCGGACAAAACCTTTGGCCCCTCCGAAAAAATCAAAAGGGAGGATGTCGCACTCCTTTTTTCCAGGATAATAGAGCTGTATATTTCCTCCGAACAAGTAGGTTTTGAAGTCATAAAAAACAAATTTACGGATTCTTCGAGTATATCACCCTATGCCAGGTACGGCTTTGCCACGTCCGTCGCTCATAGAATCATTTCAGGACGGCTTGTGGATGGGAAAAGGCTGCTGTGTCCTAAGGAACCGGTCACCAGAGCTGAACTGGCAACAATGCTGTACAGGCTCATTGAAAAAATGCCTGAAATTTAAATTTTCAACCGGATTCCGGCTATAAATAAAATGCATAGGGAATCTCAAGATCTTCTAATGAAACAACGTATTTATATAGTTGGTGCGCAAGGGTGTCTTACTTTAGGCACCCTGTTTTATTGGGCCATTCTGCGGGCCAATATTAGGTAAAAAGCGGAGAATCGATACTTTAGGCTTTTATTACAGCCAAGAGAATGTATATTTGCCTAAGAGTTTATACCACAGCCGGTTTCCTGTAATGTTCAGTTCTTCAATTACACCGACTGTGCGTATGAGTGTTTCTCCACTGCCGTCTTTTTGTGAGCTGTAAAGGGTTCCTTTTCTCACATAGTAGAGATTGTTCCCAGCTACGTTAAAACAGGTAACACCTTCCAGGCTAAAAGCTGAAGCGCCGTTTATGCTGATTGCTGTCAGCCTTTGATTATTTAGAACATAGAAGCAGCCGTCCGATACAATATACGTCTCGGCAGTCATACCTGGGTTTGGACAAGGCTTCTCGTCGGTACCGTCGGTTTTTACCTGATACAGCTGTCCGCCTTTACCTTTGTTGATAAAATAAACAGTGTTACTAAAGACATTGATATCCTTTGCCTTTGAGCGGCTTAAACACACAGGGGAATCCCTCATGTCTTCATTCACCTTATAAATCCAGCCGTCCTCTTCTTTAACATAATACAGGGTGTTATTTAAAACATGAAGTTCCGAACACCTGCCCAAGTCGGCATATACCTCTCCTTTCTTTCCATCCGTTCCTATTCTGCATATCTTGCCTGTATCTTCCCGGATATAATAGACATACCCACCGACAACATTGATATAAGCAGCCCGGTCCCCAGTTAATACAACCGGTTCCTCACTGCTAGGGTAAGCTGCTTTACAGAGGCCGGAGGCGTTTCTAAAAAAGAAATCCTCCCCTTGCTTGCTTGCAATACCCCGATTGATGTGGTTGGAAAGGGAGTTGCCCCTAATGTTTATAGGTGTACTGCTGGATATCACACGAGTGGGAGTGGGCTGGGCGATGGGCAGCAGCGTAGGCTCATACGATGACGGTGTAGTAATTGCACCCGGTGACGTAGCCTCAGTGTGAGTGGGGGTGGACCTGTCCGGAGTGCTTGAAGTTTTCGCGGTTATGTTAGGAGAAGGTGTATCTGTTATTGCTGCCTCCGGAGCTTTGGATATGAATGGGGATGACTGTATCGCCCCCGGTATGGCAGTGTCCGGTGCCTGAACAGCCCCCGGGCTATACACAGGCAAACCTGCTCCTGGCTTAAGGGTGCTGCTGATAATCAAAACAGCCAGAGTAACCGAGGAAAAGAGGAACAGCCACTTGAGGAAATTGGTTGCAAAGATCTTAAAGTGCGTTCCCCGGCCTGTTCCAGAAGGTGACTTCATACTTTTTACTTTGTCCGTCTCAGGTGTTTTATGCTCTTTAGTACCAATGCTTCCTTCCGGACCGTTTACCATATTCTTGCTTTTATCATGTGGACTTTTAGTTTGTATGAGTTCAGTGACTGTCTGTGTCTGGTGATGGTGGCTTGGTTCCTCCTTCTCCATTTCTTTAACAGGAGGGGGCACTCCCTTTATCATCTCTCCTTCTGGCGAAATTTCAGGGTTCCTGCCCAAAATCTTCAACCTGGTATAAACATCATCCAACGATTTTACCGGACAGAGCTCGGTCCCTGCAACAAGGGCATGAAACTTCCTGTCATTCTCCATAAGGGTTTTCAATTCCTTGTCATTTTCCTCCGGATAGAATACAAGCTCTACCTTTTGTTCGACCGCAGCTGCAATTTTGTTCCTGATACCCTCTACAGCACAGACTTGCATTTTGTTATTGAGGATTCCGGTAGCTGCTACCACCAAGGGGACAGGATGTTCCAAAACCAGTATTTTGTTTTTGACAAGGTGAGCGATAAAAGCAAGCGAGAACGCAAGGTCGGTACTTCCTCCGATTACCGTCATCGAAAAACCGTACACATAGATAGCAACGGTTTTGTGTAGTTCTGTATTATCCTGAAATTTGATCAGAAGATCATAATAAGTGTTTTTTATGCTCTTTTCCGCATATTTATGCAGGTCCGAATCATCAATCCAGGAACGGTACAGCAGCCCTCCTTTTTCTTTCTCTTCGGGAGTAACACGCATGTTCTTAATTACAATAACTTCTGCACTACCGTCCGAAAATAAAGCATATGTTTCCATATATAGCACCTTTTTTAAAAATTATATAAAGTCATATAGAATACAGTAAACACCAAGCGTTTGTCAGCACACACCTCTAAGATGCTTGGAATATGCTTTTGCTTGGATTTTTCGTAACTTCTATAAATGCACTGCTGTCAGAAAAATTTATTTCGGTGTTATGATAAAGCCAACCTCTTTCATGATTATCTCATGAGCCAACTGCAGTCCGATTGGCTCTTTTTTTCGTTTAATGGCGGATAATAATATTTTTCAAATCTATATCACTTTTAACGATCAGATACACCAATCGGTTTTTATCAATCTTTCTTTTTTCAACCTTTCCATTGATATATACCGTAAGCGATCCTGATACGGAGGGGTCGAGCACCTGAATTTCCAAAAGAGCAAACTCACCAGGCTCATCAAACGGTCTTAATAAAAGCCTGTACCTCTTGTTTTTGGTTTTCAGTTCCTTCACTTCGTCATCTCCAGCGCATTTAAACTCTTCTGTCGTATCATAGAATTGTTCAATGAGGTAGCCCTGGTAAGGATCTGCCATGATCGTGCTGATCTTTAAAACATCGTGGGAAATCCTCCTCACAGCCGCTATGCACCTGTCGCAGCTGTAAAAATGCTCTTCAAACTGCCTGTTGATTTCGTCTTCCAGCTTCCCAAGGAAATAGCTTTCCAAAACACCCTCATCGGGGCAATTTATAGAATTATTTATACTCATTTAATACACCTCATTACAATATTCAAGCAGTGTCTGCTATTATTCATGAACAAAATCGATGAGTCTTTTCCTGATCCGCTCACACCATTTGTCGATAAGGTTTGCCCTTTTGTTTTCAACCCGCCCCTCGAACTCTCTTTGTTTCCCTTTAAGGCCCTGTGCGCACTCCTCAGGGTTGTTTCCCGATAAATAGCTTATGAGAGAGGTAGAGGCTGTACCGCTCTCATAAAGCTGATTTTCCAAGGGCTTGAAGTGTAACAGCACGTATAGACTTGGAATACCTGATTTTTGTGAATAGGCATTGACAAATTGAAGCAAGAGTTGGCTAAGCACCTTTTCACTAAGGTCTGATACGATTTTAAGAGCTTTCCATCTGGCCCAGTTCTTAAAGCAAAAGGTGATTTTCTGGTGGGGTTTTCCTTTTACTACATTCAATGCCATCAAATCATATAGAAAGATTTCCTCAAAAATCACAAACAGATCAAATAATGTACTCCTGTCTTCAAATAAATATATATCTTCGTAGCATTTTCTAATTTTATGAAGCATAACCGGACTGTGATATAGCCTTGCATAAAGGTTCAGACACTTGCGCCCAATTGCATCAAGAAGTTCTCTATCGCTGCCTTTTGATTTGCCGCTGCTTAAAAGACGCCTGTACTGCTTTTCTTTATTTAAGTAGTATGTAAACATATGCCCATTGGCCTTATAATAAAGGTAGTCAAGCGTATTTACACCGTGAGGCAAGGAAAGCTCCAGCTTTTGAAACTCAACCGAGATTTCGGAATAATCGGCATTCGTGCGGACCATGCCGCGGATATATCCCAGGACGGCCTTTTCAAATTCGGGAAAATCTTTTAGCGTGGTGATATGAATACCCCCTTTAGTATATCTCTATTCCTATTATATAACAACATTGTACATGGAATCCAATATAAATAATTATATGTAAGAAAAAGAAGGACAAGAAGTCCCATGAAATCTGTTTCTTGTCCTTCTTGCAGAATAAGTCTGCTGTTTAGATACTGCACTTAATTTTCTTACGGATAACTACTTACTAACGCTATTAGCATAAGAGATTTCACAGGTTGCAGCAGCTGGCGGCATACCTTGGGCACCCCCACTGTTTACAGTCACAGTATAGGTCACTCCCGGCTTGGCCATGAAGGAGCCTGATTTTGTAAGAGGACCGCTCAGTTTGAGAATGGTGGCACCTGTGGAGTCCTTGATGGTGCAGGTGCTGGTGGCACTGTGTGACCCGATTCCAAATGGCAGGCTGCATTTCCAGGCGACCATGCCGCCACCCGGTGTAAAGGTCCTTGTGTTATTCTTGCCATCCCCTATTACCTTTAAGATGGTATGTTCTAATACGGCATCCGTCTCAACACTGCTGCTGTTTCCAGTGGCATCATATGCAACAGCCTTGATCTTGTGAGTTCCTGCTGCCACCCAGAGAGAATCCCATGTATACTGGAAGGGTGCCTGGGTGCCGGTGTATTTCTTTACTCCGTCTATGTAGATCTCTACTCTGTCCAGCTTGATGTTGTCTCCGGCACGAACCTGAATAGATACCGGTTCAACGGTGGTTTTACCTGGCACTGGGTTTACCAGTTCCATCTGCGGCGCGGTGTTGTCCACCGTTACCGAAACAGCCGGGGATATGGTGATATTTCCGAATTGATCACACACCCTGACAGTAAGGGAATGGGTGCCATCCTTGAGGGTTTTGGTATCTACATTGAACGTGTAGGGCGCTGCGGTTAATACAGTGGTTTTAACATCACCGATACAGAGCTCTGCGCTCGTTACCTTGATATTGCTGCTGGTAGCAGCAGTAACCGTCATCATTCCCTTGACATTGACTCCCTGGGCAGGTGCTGTGATTGCTGCAACAGGTGGATAATATGAAATATCGCAGACTGCCGTAAGGGGCGGCATACCTTGGGCACCCCCACTGTTTACAGTCACCGTATAGGTCACTCCCGGCTTGGCCGTGAAAGAGCCTGATTTTGTAAGAGGACCGCTCAGTTTGAGAATGGTGGCACCTGTGGAGTCCTTGATGGTGCAGGTGCTGGTGGCACTGTGTGATCCGTTTGAAAATGGCAGGTTGCATTTCCAGGCAACCATGCCGCCACCCGGTGTAAAGGTCTTTGTGTTATTCTTGCCATCACCGCTTGCCTTAAGTGTAGTGTGGTTCA
>JAOABQ010000060.1 GCA_026418275.1 Clostridia bacterium | reverse complement strand
ATATTCGGTAAGCTTATATCAGCAGCATCAATTGTACCCTTCCTGATTGCTTCTAATACTTTTTCCTTATCTTTTGTGCTTATCTGTATCATGCCATTTTTAGCGGCATTTTATCTTAAATTCTTAAATTACGAATTGAAGTTTTATAACTTTATCACTTCCTGCAAGCACTGTACCCGGCCGGCCCTGCTTGACAATCTTGAAAGCATTTGTTATTGTATCCTCAAGCTTCTCTACTTCTTTGACAATGTAGTTATATTGACCAGACAAAATCGGTTTTTATGAATGAACAAGCTTCCAAAACATAAAAATATTGTACTCTGACACTTTAACATATGAGATTTAAGGTCCTACTTATTCTATTAAGTCATCTGTTTGGAGGCCTTCCTTAGATTATGGGCAAATATACCTATAACCGCTCTCTTCAAGTATTGTTTTTCATATGTTACTTTATACTTCATCACAATGGGTTTGATCAATTGGCATTTATGCAATTTCTTTCATTCAAAGCTTGCCTTAGCAGACTATTTGGTTCAATAAATCTGTCAAGGTCTTCATATTTTATTGTAACGATTTCAAATCCTCCGCCTGGAGCCGGACCCATATACGGCATGAAGCACACCTCAAGGCCTTTTGCACTGAGTTTATAATCGCCAATTTCCTCAACAAGATTTGTAGTATAATCTAAATCATCCACGCCTATTTCTAAGCTTTTTTTTTCTAAGTTTTTTTTGATTACAGTATTTAAATTTATCACCCAATCATCATCTCTAATAAACATATTAAGTGCGTCAAACTGATGACCAGTTGATAAATCAAAATGATATGTTGTTCGTCCAAGGCTTGGATGTGCTGCGCAACACAAATAGTATGAAGTTTCCAATGTTATTGTAAGTATATTTGAGAAGAGTTCACATTTATAGTAAACGCTTGTATCACATCCGCAGGCATAAAAGCTCGTAATATCCTCTTTTGTTACACCAAATATTTGTTTTATCTGATTGTTTATTGCCTTTTCAAGCTGCTTATTATTTTCAATTGAAACAACAGGGTAATGGACTTCTAGGTGATAACCATGACCGTTTAAATCACCAGGCAACCAGTGGCTATTGGGAGACAATATAGAATGCCATCCCTTAGTCTTAACAATTTTTCTGTCAGTAACTTTTATTCCATTCTCCGAATCCAGTTTCGTATTCTGACCAAACTCTTCTTTTCTTAAAAAAATACTAATTATGATACAAGCTGCAAATATCAATAATATTATAATTATGCATCCATACTTTTTTTTGTTAGTCAAAAAATCCCCCTTGATCTTGTCAATATTACTTGACACATTTCTCTCTAACAATTTGTGGCTTTGTGGCTGGCATATAATTGGATGGAGCGTATCGAAGCCCCATTATATACCAGTTCTCTGCTCCGCTCCCTTTGTCACGCTGTTTTAGGATACTGTCCCTCATAATACTTCTTCCTTTTCACCATAGGAGGAAGTCCTCCATTGGCCGAACATATCCTTCGATTGTTCCAATAACTCATAAAATATCTCCATATCCTTATTTTTTTTGATATATAAATCGCCCACCACTGTCCGCCACCATACCTTACCTCAAATCTATAACCTTGCGCCTCAAATATTTCCCTTGCATTAGTTAAATAATTACCATTCGCAAACCGCTCACCTATTTCTATTACTCTATTCGCTATCTCTGCACCAAATTTAGATTTAATTACCTCTCTTACCCAATATATACCTTTTTCCCTGTTGTCTATACCCTCTGATACACACATCTCTACGTTCAGTTCATAAGTTATATCCCCGTATACACCAATCTGTAAGCCACCATCTGGTTTTACACCCATTAAGCCGTAGCCTGGTGGGGCTGTATAGCCCATATAAAATTGTTGAGGCTGGGATAATCTCGCCTTCTCTGCCTCATATGCCTTATCAGCTACCTCCCTCGCCTTCGCCCTCTCAGCTTTATAAGCTATCGGATCATTCTTATAACTCATTACCCTATTAGCCATCGTCGCTAATTGTGCCCTCGTACTTAATTCACCTATACCAAATTTCTTTTGTCCACTATTTAACCTACCAGAACCCTCTGTTAAATATTCTTTGTATGCTGCATTTATATACTCAACATCCCCTGCCTTTACATCACCAAATATTATTTCATTACCACTATATGGCTCTATCTTTAACGCCTTACATGTAAACCTTACTATTTCCTCCCTAGGTATACCAGCCATTACATCTATTCCCTCATTATTCCCTATTATCCCATTTTCCCTCGCATATTCTATATATTTATCATACCAGTTTTTACCCTCAGGCTTTGTATTAATTGTATTATCAAGTATCCTTGCTAAAATTGTTATGTATTCTGCATAAGTTATCACTGAATTAGGGGCATACCTGTTATTACCTACACCAGCTATTAAACCAGCCTTCCTAGCCTCCATTACATCCTTATAATACCAATCAGCAGACTTTATGTCCTCAAAGTTTTCATTATTAGTTGCCGCTATTACCTTCTGACTTGGCATTACACCATTATATACCTCCATCGCTACAGTCGGTGAGTCAGCCATTAAACCAGTTGCCTCACTAGCAGTGATAGCAAAACCAGGTACCATCTGCGATATTAAAATGATTAAACTTAACATTGGTATTACTATTAACTTGGTTGATATGAATTTTTTTCCCTGCGTTTTGATTTTAACATTTAAACACTTTCCCCCTTCATGTATTTTCCACCAACATATAGCTTAAACCCCACTATATACTGGTTATACATTCTTTTCCTTATTTAATATTTTAATGTATATAAGGTTAGATAACAATAGGAAATCTGCACGGTATAATCATGAATAGTGATCTTGAATATAATTCCCATCAGCAATTTTTTAAAAGAGCACTGTTGCGGTGCATCAGCTATACCTGTGCCGGTCAAACCAGCCGGTCCTTTCCGGATGTGGCCAGTCCTTAACTCAACAGCTTCGTCTGTCAGATATTACGGAATACACGTCTGAACATATGGACGGAAGGTATGCCGTTGGGCATTTCAAGGAATATTCTCAACCACTGCTCGTGCTGCCGGGCAAAGAGAATAACTATTTCCTTCCCAATCATCGGCCCCAGCAATAAAAATTAAACTTACCCCGATTTGATGGACACATAGAACGGCTGGTATAATAAAATCAACGGAGGTGTCCAAGATGTCAGTAAAAAGGTATGACAAGAACTTCAAAATCGAGGTAATACGCCGTGTCAAGGAACAGGGCCAAAAGTTACCGGTTTTAGCAAGGGAACTTGGCATCAATGAAAATACTATATACAAATGGATTAGAGAATTCAAGCAGGATGCAGAAAATGCATTTCCCGGGAGTGGGAACTTAAAGCCTGAAGATGCAGAAATCATAAGGCTAAGAAGGCAAAAGCAGCTGTTTTTGAATATATATAGATATTTTACAACAGGAACAGGCTTCATTCATCCAATGGTTATATGCCTCCATGTCAAAACGCAAAGCTGCATAAAACCGGAAAAAGCAAAGAAAAAAGAAAAAAAAGAAAAGAAAAAGCACGAAATTCGAACCGCGACCCGCAAAGACTTGCTTCTTGTCAAGGCCGCCCTGGTTTTGGGCGTCCATTTTAGCCTTGACAAAATGGCAAGCGATATAATGAGACATCTTTTTCTTTTTAAGAAGTAGAAATTTGAAGGAAATCTAAGAAAAAAGAAGATATAAGCCTTTT
>JAOABQ010000064.1 GCA_026418275.1 Clostridia bacterium | reverse complement strand
GACGGATACTGATGTAGTGGTTAAGGCGGAAATCCCCGGAATAACCAAGGAGGATTTGAATGTATATGTTGACGAAAACTCCATAAGGTTGTCGGGACAATCTAAACGAGACAATGAATACAAGGATGAAAACATTTATAGAACGGAAAGGTACTACGGGAGCTTCTCCAGAACGATACCTTTACCTGTGGAAATAAAATCGGAGCAGGCAAAAGCGGAATATAAAGACGGTATTTTGTCCATAACTGTTCCAAAGGTAGAGCAGGCTAAGGCAAAAGGTAAAAGAATCGATATACAATAGTATGAAAGCAAAATAAAGCTGGATTAAGGTCCGGCTTTATTTTGCTTTCGTACTATTCATATTTTAAGGCGACAACCCGGAGTCATGTTTTACGAGTATAAATGATAATGTTGTGAACTGCAAAAAATCTGTATAAAATGCTACATGCAAAAACCTGAAGCGTGGTCTTTTTGCGGATAGTGATTGTCTGCGTACCAATTTATGAAAATTAGTAAAAGCTACATATTCTACATGACGAATTCCCCGTTGGAATTTAAAACCTGCCCAATAAAAAAACGAAGCTTCATCAGGTGCAAAAAACAGAATACTATGAGCGATTTCAATTGCCGAGCCAAATCTCATCATTGATGAATTGTCTATGAGGTTCTTTATCACTTTTTTAACTGGTGCAAAGCTCTTCCGCCAAAAGCTTTGACTGGTTATAGTCTATCAACATATTATACCCGTTTTGGGCAAGCAGTTTGGCCGGTTCTCTACCAATTCCCATGGACGCTCCTGTTATTAGGAATGTCTTTAGTTGCACAATAACAACTCCTTCTTGTTAATTAAGAAAGTGTTTCTTTCTGCCGGATAGCATGTTTCTAACCTTTTTTTCTCTTTCCAGTTCATCGATATAAGCTTTTATATCAGTAGACAAATCAACATAGACAGCGTCGCATGTGAGAGCCACTTTCTGGAAAGCAGAGTAAATATTTATGTTCAAAGTATTGCATACATTTACAATCGTGTTATAGTCATATAGCTTGCATGTCAAAACAGGTGTATCCACAATAATGATGTCTGTTGGTTTTTTTATGATTTCCTGGTACATATCAAGAAATCCTTTTCTTTTCATAGGGTTGGTAAAGGAATAATCAAAATCAACATAAAAGCCATATACAGGTAATCCTTGACTTTCCATGAAATGGATTAGCAGTTGCTTTTGTTGATCAATGGTTCCGTCTGTTTTTTCGTTAGCTACTCGAATATATCCAAAAGCCATAGAAAGCTTCCCTCCCATCTCATATGGTTTATGCTTTAATCGTATTTTTTGCATTTGTGAGTATACTATAAGTGGATATGTTTGCTTACAGAAGAGTATAAACTCCATTTTGTAACAACTAAAGCATAAATAGCAGAGAATTTTATATAAACTGCTCCGAGCTTAATAGGTTTTTTTGTGGAAAACAAAACAAATCTGTGGATAATTCCTGAAGCAAACGTGTGGATATCCTTGAAAATCATGT
>JAOABQ010000045.1 GCA_026418275.1 Clostridia bacterium | reverse complement strand
CCATCTACGACTCCTCCTACCGTGCTTTGTAGTGTATCTTCTCCTCGGTTTAATATTATCAGAAGTAGTGAAAGTCGCACACTATTTTTTCATTACTATTTGTGCCGCCAGCGACAGCGGCGGAATGGAGAATTTCTATGTCCAAACCACTAACCTTAGCAATCGTATTTATATCGGTTTTTGTGATTGCCCTTGGAGGGTTCTACATTTTCAGGCACTTTACAGGCAGCCATTCACCGAACGATGCCTCTCACGGTACCCCGGATGCATCCCTGCAAGAAACACATGCACCCGATGGCGGTAAGAATGAATGCGCAGAGAATATAAACATGCTCCAAACCGCAGTAGATAAATTTAAGGCCGATAAGGGTACATACCCCTCAAAAATCACAGAGCTTGCGGACCGGTACGTAAAGGAAATACCTACGTGTCCGGGTGGGAACGGATACTCCATCGATAAGGACGGCAGGGTTTTTGAAGACTCCAATTATAAAAAGCCTGAAAGTACTGAGCCCCAAGCTGCTAAACCTCAAGCTACCGAACCTCCGGTACAAAAGACATTTACCAAGGAAGAACTGGCAAAATACAATGGAAAGGACGGACGCCCATGTTATGTAGCACTTAACGGTGTAGTGTATGATATAACCAATGTAAAGGGGTGGAAAAACGGAGGGCATGGTCATGGAATTCTTGCCGGAAAGGATTGGACCGCTGCATTTGAAAAATTTGCACCCAAAGGTCACAAAAAACCTGATTTTCTCAAAAAACTCACTGTAGTTGGCATATATGTCGGTGAAAAATCAAATGAAATACCAAAGCAATTAGATAAACACTGAAATGTAAATGAAAGATGTCTATACACAAAAAAACTTCCTGCGGATTTTTTATGAGGAAGTTTTTTATATTATTATAAAAAGGATATTTTTAGTTATAAACGAATTCAATATGATTTATTTCATCTACGCGGCCGGATACATTGTATGGTGTATTGCAACTGCTACCACGGCAATGACTACAATCGCTGCTATGACTCCTAAAACTATAAGCAATTTTTTATTCATATTACTTACTCCTTCCTGCAATAATAACAGATACAAATTATTAATGGCAGCTTGGCTTGTTTTTCTCAGTGTTTTCATGCCTTTTCCCCATGATTAGCGGCATGAGTAAAAGATGAGAAAGCGGGCAAAGAAGAACTAACGCAAAACTTAAAATACTGCCTAATTGTCCTCCCTGGGTTTTAGTTAAGTATAAAACACCAAGCATGATCATCGGTATGACACAACAAAGAAGCATAATCAATCTATGAAGTTTATTCTTTCCAAAATGTTTGTTCATATTCTTTCCTCCGCTTCTATGGTTATAAGTTTATTATAGCGAGAATTTTTGAAGATTTTATGTAGATATAAAATAACATAAAAGTATTTTATTTTAAGCAGGCAAAGCCGCGTCTGCATGCTGTTAATAAAACGTAACACATTATGTATACCAAGAATATAATAAATTAGGAGTAAATTTTATTAAAAGGGATGGTTTCATCATGTTTACGTATCCGTGCAATAATTACTGTATGTTCCCCATGTCACAAATGCCGGTAGATTATGAAATTGATAGGCAGACAGGTCCAAAAATCATTCTATTTGAACATGTGAATTTTTCCGGAAGGTCTTTAGTCGTCCCAACGGATATTCCGGATCTGAGACAATACGGGTTTAACGACATTGTTTCATCAATCATTGTAATTCGTGGCAGATGGGAAATCTATGAACATATACTCTACGGAGGCAGGCGGTATGTAGTTACAGCTAATGGAGGACCCTTTGGTGACGGAACTTATCCAACTTGGACCTCATGGGGTGGAGTAAATGACCAGTTATCTTCTGTAAGACGCAGGTAAACCTGCAACTTAGCATTAATAAAGCAATTGGGAGATAATAAAATTTCAAAACGAATTGTTTACGCATTTTAATATTGAAATCCCGTTATAGCATTCGTATTTCAGTGTTTTGCATACAAGAATAGCAGGCTTCGAAATCTCGAAATCCGCTATTTTTTTTGCTTGTTGGCGTATAAACTTTGGTAATCTATCTTATATATGTTTATTAAAAACAATATAGAATAACGTTAGAAGCTTTACCTAATTATTTTATAAACTTTTAGTAATTTTGTTGACTAGTAAAAATTAGGATGGTATCGTATTCAAGAGGTATATATTGACATATATACACAAAATACCTATATTCAATGGGATGCGTCGGAAAAATCAAAAACGGGAGGGTTTCCATGAAAAAAAGAAACAAGATTCTAGTAAGGACGATGGCAGTATTCATGTCAGCAGTATTGCTATGTCAAAGTACGGTGGCTTTGGAGCAAAAAGGGAAATCAAATTCAAATCCAACTGGTAAGGAAAACAGTTCACATGCAACAGGTCTTCGTCCAATGACAGAGAAGGATTTCGCGTGGATGAAGGAAAACATGATCGAGACTAAAAAGGTTTTACCGAATGAATTAGGTTTAAAACGTGCAAATGAGGCCCGCAAGCAACGTGGGATGCGCTTGTTGGATAAAGATATGAAAGTTCTGGTAGGAAATGAAGTGACGAGTGAAGGCCGGAACAGGACTTTTTCGTCCGGAGCCAAAGTACCGGCAGACAGTAACGGGCAAAACAATGCATCCCTTGCTGTGCTGGGGACAGATTCTTTACCTGCTTCAGTTGACAACAGCCTGCTTCCATATTTTCCGCCTATACGCAACCAAGGTAGTTTAGGCTCTTGTGCGTCTTTTTCTACAACGTATTATCAGATGACTCATATGACTGGCCTTGCCAGAGGTTGGAATACAAAGGATGATAATGACAACACAAATAAATTTTCTCCTAAATGGGTATATAACTTCATTAATCATGGCGGTGATTACGGGTCGTCGTCAACAGATGCATATCGGGTTATGCTTAATCACGGTGTTCCTTCGTGGGCTGATTTTCCCTACGACAGCAACTGTCTGGAGTGGAACAGAGACGCAGCAGTATGGAAAAGAGCCATCAATTATAAAATGGAAAAGGCGGGATATCTTTTCTTGTTAGATAGTTCGGATACAATGATTACCGGGGCAAATGACACGCAGCTATTAGCCGCAAAGCAGCTATTAAATAATGGATATGTCTTAAACTACTCTACATACGTAAATTCATGGAAATATAAGAATATAAAAAATGACCCCGCTGTGTCAGCTGATGATCCGTCTGTAGGCCAAAGCATTATGTATATGGTCGACGGAACAGACGGCGGACATGCCATGACGCTTGTAGGCTATAATGATAACATTTGGGTAGACATTAATGATAATAATGTTATAGAGCCTGGGGAAAAAGGTGCTTTTAAAATTGCAAATTCATGGGGCCCTACATGGGGACTTAATGGGTTCATGTGGGTTGCTTACGACTCGCTAAACAAGGTATCATCCGTGCCGGGTGCTCCTACAGCGTTAAACCGCCAAACGGCCTTTGGTGATGATGGATTGTTGCGTTGGATTACCGCCAGACCGTCCTACCAGCCGGAACTCCTTGCAGAGTTTACGGTCCGTCATGCCAAAAGGAATCAGCTGGATATCGGTATTGGTTTCTCAAAAACCGTAAGCACAGTCCCAAACATTACATGGGATTCCTTCATTGTTAATGCAGATAGTGGCCCCTATGCCTTCGACGGTACCGGGAATGCTTGTGATGCAACGTTTGTTCTGGATCTGACAGAGCTGAACTACTATGACAATCCTGAGTGGAAATGGAGTGCTGTTGTAAAGGATAATCAGGGAGACGGAAATGCGGCCCTATTAAAGGACTTTAAGGTAATAGACATTAAGAACGGCAAAACGTATACTACCCAAGATCAATTTCCAAAAGTCGCAGACAACCAAATGGCATATTCCAGCGGAATATATTATCAAAACAACAAGTCCATTTTCTCAGGGTGGGAGTTTAGAGAAAATCTGCCTATCGAGTGTAAAAATTTTGGGACAGCCAAGATCAATCATAAAATATATGTTATTGGCGGAGAAGATAAAAACGGAAATAAGCTTGATATCCTGAAAGAATACGATACTTTGACCGATACCTGGACAAGCAAAAAAAATATGTTGGCTGCAAGATCAAGCTTCCAAGCGGCAGCTGCAAACGGAAAGATTTATGTCTTAGGGGGTATAAATTCACAGAATATGTATGAATATTCCATAGATGAGTATGATCCTACCCTTGATACCTGGACTAGGAAACTTAATACCGCAGGTTATTTTTATGGTGCTTGTACCGCATATTCAGACAATAAAATTTATTTAATCGGCGGGTATCCTGACAATTATGCATTGAATGTGTATGACCCGGTAGCAAATACAGTGATCAAAAAATCCCATATGCCGTATGCACGCGTTTACAATACTTCAAAAGCAATGAACGGAAAGATTTATATATCCGGATCAATTGTAGCCAACGGAGCAATGCAAGATACGGACATGGTCGATGTATACGATATAGCCACAAACAATTGGTCGAGAATTGCCAATAACCTTACCGTAAAAAGCTGGGGGACCAGCCTGTGTGCATTAAGTGACAGGCTTTATCTATATGGAGGCTATGGGGACAACACGATTGAAGAATATGATCCCTTATCCAATGTATGGAAGGTGAAGGATATCAAAAAAACAGATAGATTAAATGTCAAAACCGAAGATGGAAATAATAAAATTTACATCTTCGGAGGTGAGATTGTTAACGAAGGCATTTCAACCGCTGTTGAATGTTTTGACCCGGCTAAGGTACAAAGTAATCCGGGTCAGACACCGACACCGGTGCCTACCCAAAAACCAACGGCTACACCGACTGCTGCACCAATTGCTACAACTACGCCAACCAACACGCCGACGTCTACACCAACGTCTACATCAACAGTAACACCTACGCCGACCAACACGCCAACTCCGACAGGCAATCCGGCATTTCCCGCCTGGAGTTCCAACGCTGTCCCCTATAAAATAAATGATATTGTTACATATAAGGATAAAAACTATATTTGTATTTTTAATCATACTTCAAACACGGCATGGACACCGGATGTATGCTTTACGCTTTGGAAAATCTATAATACTTCTGCTGCACCTGCTTTCACCTCCAAGTAAATAGCTTCCTTATATAAATATATTTCTTAAAATTTGAGCAGCTTTATAAGATGAGAACAAAATAGAAAACCACCTGGATTTTAAAATGATTATTAAACCCAGGTGGTTTTAATTTCATACGGCTATGATCTACCGTTAATAGAAATTTTTTTAAAACTATTCCGGTTTATTATCTTTATTATTGGGATCCGGCATATAATTGGGTTTATAATCCGTATACTCAATTCCTTGCATCATGCCCGCTGCTGCGTGGTGAAGCTCATGGCAGTGCTGAACCCATCTGCCCGTATTATCTGCCTTAAAGGCTACAACATATTTTTCATCCGGCCTCACAAGCAGGGTATCCTTTGTATGAACGGCTCCGCGTAGGGGCGTATCATTTTTAGACAGTACCTCAAAGAAATGACCGTGAAGGTGCATGGGGTGATCCACCTTGCTCTTGTTTTCAAACGTAAACTTTATAACATCCCCTGTCTTTACCTTTAATGAAGGCAGTTCGTTAAAGGTCTTCCCGTTAATGGTGTATTGAAGCCTATTCTTGTCGGTTTTAGTACTCAGTTCAACCTTATAGTCCATATCAAATTTTTGGTGAAGGCTAAACTTCCCTTCCCTTGGTGTTCCATAAGATGTTAAATCAAAAAACGGCAGTGTACCGCCTCCAGTATGGGTCCGGAGTTTACCGTTTCCACCGGCAACCTTTACAGGTATCTTCATCTGGTCGTTAAACGGATTCCCATCATGGGCATCAATTACAAAGTCTTCCTCTCCTGATACCGTAAACTCTACATCATATCTTTCGCCAGGGGCAACAAGTATGATCTGATCCCTAATGAGAGAAGGCCCTTCGATATCCTGTCCGTCAGTACTTACAACCTTGAAATCCTGCCCGGGAATGTGTATGCCATGGGAGCGGTAGCCTGCATTGATAAGCCTAACTCTTACGGTATCCCCTTTTTTAACCTCCAATGGGCTGATAAGATTTCCGGATTTACCGTTAACAGTATAGATGTTATAGCTTTCGGCCATCATTACTTCTTCAGCCATAACAGGGTCTTTATTATCTGTTTTTGTACTTCCGTGCCCACCCATATTCATTCCTTCCATGGAATCCATATCATCCAAGGGCTTTTCCATCCATTCATCCAGGATCAAGGTAAAATCCTTATTTACCTTAAGTCCTTCCTTTGGCTCTACAATTAAGGCCGCATATAATCCTTTGTCAACCTGTTTTGATCCTTCCTGGTGGGAGTGATACCAGTAAGTGCCCGGCACATCGGCTGAAAACGCATAAGTGAAAGTTTCTTCCGGCTTTACCGAATCCTGGTTTATACCTGGAACCCCATCCATTGCGGACAAAAGCGGGTAGCCGTGCCAGTGAATGGTTACAGGATCTTTTAACTCATTTCTTAGCTCTACCTCTACAAAATCACCTTGGGTTACTCTGATTTCCTGTCCGGGTACAGTTCCGTTATACGTCCAAACAGGCAAAGTCAAACCATCCCTTATCAATAGCTTGGATTCCTTTGCAACAAGGCTTACTTTTTTTACAGGCTGTCCTTCCTTTGGCTTTATCAGATTTTTAGCATATTCATGTGTACTTTTTTCAGTTTGCTTCGGCATTGCATTTTCATGTCGATCTGAAGGTTTCTGTGTGATATTTTGATGCGGTGCCGCATTGTCGGTGTCCATATGCATATTGCTTTGCATACTCATGGAATGTTTCCAATACCAGGTAGCACCCGCTAAGACAACAACAATGAGTGCTATAAAAGTCAATACAGCGATACCTTTGTTACTCAAGACATACCCTCCTTTTCCAATCACATTACACAACATATTCATAAAGATTTTACCACATATTCAATAAGGATTAACGTGAATAAAATGCCATTTAAACGGCTGCATTTAAAAGGCGAACCCTATAGATTCGCCTTTTTAAGTCCAGTTTATTCTTCCTTTCAAAGGGTCCTACATCATACCCATTCCGCTCATACTGCCGCTGCTGCCGCCATTGCTCATTCCACCGCTATTTTGAGGCATACTTCCTGAGCCACCCATGCCGCCCATATTCATCATGCCACCCATCATTCCGTTCATCATACCGCCCATCATGCCCATACCGCCTTGCTGCATCTGAGAACCACCCATACTATTCATACCACCCATACCGCCATTCATCATCCCCATTTGCTGCTGCATTTGGTTAAGCTGCATTTGCATCTGGTTTAACTGCTGCTGCATCATCATAGTATTATTCTGCATCATTCCACCATTCATTTGCATACCCATATTTCCGTTCATCCCCTGCATGTTCATGTTGCCCATTCCCTGCTGCATTCCTTGCTGCTGATGCTGCTGATGAATATTGGCGCCTGCAGGATTACCCGCGGATATAACCCCTAAAATAATTACGCTTGCAAGAATCCCTACAAAGGAAAATGCTGCCAACTTAAGCCATCCATTATAATTCATAACAAGACCTCCTATCGACTGTTTTATGACATTATTTTTTACTTCCTTGTCCACTATAGGCTTCTTATCCAAGGTCCCGTTTTGACCTTTAATGCGCATCAAAAAATTTGTAAAACCCAAAAGGGCAAAACCTGAACCGAAAATCAAAAGAATAAGAAGTACATACATATAAAGCTGACCTACAGATCCTAAAACGTTCACAATCCATCACCTCTACTTTATCCATACGATTGTAAGTATTACCGCCCCTCCTATAATAAAGGGGAGTAAGAAAAATATTACTGCTGTTGAAAGGAAATTCAGCTTATAAATCACAGGCGATTGTCCTTGGTGATGGGAATGCATTTCTTTCATATTTTCTCTCATTTGATTTTGTCCCTTTTCGGTACCAAATAAATCATAGATCGTCTTACCTGAAACATGCATCTGTTTCATCATATTTCCCATACTTCCATCCATCATACTGGACTTTGAATACTGTGGAGTACTCCAAAGTATAATTAATGTGACAATCGTTAAACCCAAAAATATAAAGCTGAGCCTCCAAAAATGAATCTTTTTCTTATCAAACATTTTTGCCACCCCGCGTAACATTCCTGATCAGTAAACCCGCTATGATGCTAAGTATTAAAACCGGAAGGGCCAGAGAAGAGGACAGTAGAATAATACTTTTTAGAGCGCCCTCGTTTTCAAGGTTCATTGCAACTCCCATCATGGAGCCATCCATGGCACGCATCATGCCCATCATAAAATTCATTGCTTCAGATTCTGTCGGTCCGGGTCTAAACATTGAAATCAATACTCCGGACGCAAGGAAGAAGAAGAAACTGGTTATAAACCATATGAAAATCTTAAACCACCGCTTTTGCATCATATCGATCTTCCCCCCATAAAATCCATAATAAGCTTGGTATGACTGCTTTGTAAAACTCCACTTCTCTTTCGCAATATGCCTTGTTCTTCTTGCTATTGATCTTTAACTTTCCTGGGCTGTCTTTTTCTTTGGCCAAATCAGTGCATGGCATTTTTTGTAGATGTGCCAAATTACACTGACCAGTGCTATATAAGAAATATATTCATGGATTAGAAGTGCAAATCCCACAGCACCCATGTCAAACTCATCACAGATCCATATCAATACGCCGGTTATAATTAAGATCAATGTTGTTATAAAGGTAAAGAGCTGATACCCGCTGCGCCCGATAATAAACCATGAGAGCTTCGAGGAATCCTTCTTTATATTTCTAAACACTTCATAGAAAATGGATATGAAAGTCAATACTACAAATATTGCTGCTGACAGCCTGTGTATTAAATCTGCCGTTGCATAATCAAAATTAAGCAGCCATCCGTATTTTGCCCCAACCATACTGAATCCGCTTATGGCAAGAAGTGCCCATACTATAGCCCAAAGCCAGTGCATGATAAAATCAAATCTTATATTCATACATTATCGTCTCCTACATTTCTACCCATCCTCTTTTAAAGTACCTCACTCTTCCCCGGGGGGCTGGTCGTTCCGTTTCACTTCACTGCTCGCCATGCATCCCGGCTGGTCGTTTCGCTTCGCTTCACTGCTCGCCATGGGTTTTCGGTTTAAGCTGGCTAAAAATAAACCCAAGAATACTGAGGACAAATCCTATGACAAATATAATTAAAATCACGTTAGCAACTGTCCGGATGTCTATATTGTCAAACCATCCTCCAAACAAGCCCTGCTGCATTGCGGTATGGCTCACCTGGTCCGCTCTGGAAGCATTGCTCATAGAATAGGTTTGCACTGTATTGGACAAGTTAATGGACTGCCTCAATAAATCATCATTAAGAAGATTCAAAGACGCTGCCCCTTCAGCCAATTTAAATACACTTTGGTGAATCTGATTCATTCTTTCCTTATCATAGATAAGTCCGTTGGATGATACATAAGGATTGATATTTACAAGGCTTGCAGCCTCATTGATAAGGTTTAGAGCTTCGGTCAATTTTGATTTGGTTTGAACCGTTAAGTTATATTGGTTTGTATAGTATTGAACCAAGTCTTGTGTATTTGCGGCTGCATTTTCAGCTTGACTTGACAATTGGTTTTGGAGTTGGTTTAAGAGTGCCATACCTAGCGACATTTTATAAAGCCCCTGATGAAGCTGCTCCATCTTGTTTGCATCATAGACGGGCCCCATATTCTGCATGGTCATATTGCTTTGCTTAGAGGTATCGGCCGCCCCGGACGGATCAGTTCCGACTTGAGGATAAATATGAATATTTGTAGTATTTCCCCCTTGAGCCGGAGCTGTGGCAGTGCCGGATTGAGTATTTCCCTGTGCAGCCGGTGCAGTTGAGGCTTTCTTATTGTCCTCAATTTGCATATTGCCCATGCCATTTGGATTAGAATTTGGTGCATAAGGGTCCACTGTCATAAGTCTTATTGCTTCGTTCAGCGTTGTTACAGATTTGTTTAGACTTTCTTTATTTTGCAGAATAATATTTGACTGATTTAATCCAACCGTATTTCCGGTTGGCTGGCTGCCGGCATTTTGAGCCGAGTCTTTGTGACTTTGATTTGAGTGGTTCAAGTATAAGAAATTATAGCCTATATAACCTAAACCGCCGACAATAATCACTAATAGAAAGAATACCAGAAATCCCTTAAAAAATTTCATTTGTGACTCACCCCTTTGTTAAAACAAGTATTTTTAAACCGATTTGTCCTGTCATACTATGATGAACCCGTAGAGAGTTTCATACTTTCCTTCAATGAACGGTTTATATAATGAATTATATCTATAAGATGTGAAGATTTTATGGAGATTGATTGACTTTGCTAAAATTTAGAACATATTTTTTACAAATTTCAGATATTTAAAAGGACAGCTCCCGCAAAGTGGAGCTGTCCTTTTAAAGGAATCGTTATTTGACATCGTAGCCTTGGTCCTCTATGGTATCCTTTATTGCTTCAGCACTTACCTTTTCCGGGTCAAATTCAACGGTAACCTTTTTGGCTTTCAAATCAACCGTTACATTTCCGACACCGGCTAATGCGCCTACAGCTTTTTTAACACTGTTTTCACAATGGCTGCAAGACATTCCTTCAACATTTAGGGTTTTTACTTCATTTGCCATAATTAAAACCTCCTGCTGTTATATTATTTTTGACTATAACCTTGTACTGTATTTGCAAGGTTGATGGTTTGCTTTGTTAAGTCATCATTTAACTGATCAAGCCAAGCTGCTCCTTCTGCAAGAACCTGAATGCTTTGATGGATCCGGTTCATCCGCTCCTTGTCATATACATAACCGGTAGAAGATACGTAGGGGTTAATATGAACAAGATTCTTAACTTCATTGATATGATTGATCGCTTCTTGAAGCTTAGTCTTGTTATAAAGGGTCATATTATACTGGTTTGAGTAGTACTGCAGCGGGTTTTGCGGATTTGATACCAAGCCTGCCTGTTTTATAAGCTCACTGTCAATCCGTTCTAAAATCACCAACCCTGCCGCTGCCTTGGACAAGGTTTCATGGAGCTCGGTCATTTTATCATGATCGTAGGTAGTACCCATGTCCTCTACTTTCATACTGCCCTGTTTTTCCTTATTCGGTGCATTAGGGTCCATTGTCATTAATCTCAATGCTTCATTGATCTTATTGATTGCTTTATTCAAGATCTCCTTATTCTCAATGATAACATTTGTCCTAGCAATATCTACACCACTAGGAGTCTTAATGGTTTGTGTGTTTTGCTCCCCATCATTGGAGGCTGGCGGAGTAGCCTCATGGTTTTGTGCTTGATTTTTTCCATTCTCTGCTGTTTTTTGTGCACCTGGCGTTGTGTGAACCGCCATTTTACCGTTTGAATGGTTGTTATAAACATAATAATAACCCAAGTATAATGCTCCTGCAACAATCATTAGGATTAAGGTGAAAGCCAGTACACCACCAACGACGGAACGGTCCGGTTCATCCACGCTTTTGGATGAACCCATATTTTCACCTTTATATGCTTTAAATCGTTTAAGACTCAGAGAATTCGTTACAACAGACACCGAACTAAATGCCATAGCACCACCGGCTATAATAGGGCTTAAAAGTCCCAGTGCAGCAAAGGGTATCCCAATGATATTGTAGAAAAAAGCCCAGAACAGGTTTTGTTTTATTTTGTTCATTGTCTTTTTGGACAGTCTTATTGCAGTTGGTATGGACCTTAAATCTCCACGCATCAGGGTGATATCCGCAGCTTCAATAGCGACATCCGTTCCGGTGCCTATAGCCATCCCGATATCGGCTGTAGCCAACGCAGGTGCATCATTAATACCATCCCCCACCATCCCGACTACTTTGCCCTGACTCTTGAGCTTTTCCACTTCCTCCGCTTTATTTTCCGGCAAGACCTCAGCCAACACATTTTTAATTCCTACCTGCTTCGCAATGGCATTGGCTGTCCTTTGGTTGTCACCCGTAATCATATAGACTTCGATGCCCATTTTTTGCAGTTCTTCAATGGCTTCCTTGGAGTGTTCCTTTACCGTATCCGCAACGGCAATAATGGCTTCAATACGATGATCCACCGCCATAAGCATTGCAGTTTTTCCCTCATCCTCAAGCTTTGCGATCATCCCTTCGATACTTATGATGTTTAATCCTTTTTCAGTCATAAGCTTTCTGGTGCCGATATAGATTACCTTGTCACCAATGGCGGACATGATACCTCTGCCCGGTATCGCTTCAAACCGGTCAGGGTCCGATAGATTTCCAAAGGTGTTCTTACCTTTTTCATAAATAGCAACACCCAAAGGGTGCTCCGAGGATTTTTCAGAAATGGCAGCGGCCTTTAAAATATCCTCTTTGCTCATGCTGCCCAGTTGGACAATATCCGTCACTTCAGGCTGTCCTTTGGTTATGGTGCCCGTTTTATCGAGAACAATACTGTTTAGCTTATAGGCCGTTTCAAGGTGTTCTCCACCTTTAATGAGAATACCGTTTTCAGCACCCTTGCCTGTTCCCACCATAATAGCGGTAGGCGTAGCCAGCCCCAAAGCACAAGGGCATGCAATAACCAGGACCGACACAGCACTCACCATTGCCGAAGTAAAGTCACCGAAAACAAGGTACCATATTAAGAAGGTTAAAACAGCAATACCGACAACAACGGGAACAAATACCCCGGATACCTGATCGGCGATTTTTTGGATGGGAGCTTTTGATCCCTGTGCATCCTCAACCATTTTGATGATCTGGGAAAGAGCTGTATCCTTTCCTACTTTTGCGGCTTCAAATTTAAATGTGCCAAATTTATTGATGGTCGCACCAATAACCGTATCGCCTACCTTCTTTTCTACAGGCAAACTTTCACCGGTCAGCATAGATTCATCAATGGATGAATTACCTTCCAGCACCTTTCCGTCACAGGGAACTTTCTCTCCCGGTCTTACAACAACAATATCTCCAACCATCACTTCATCAATGGATACATCTTCTTCGATACCGTTTCTAATGACCCTGGCGGTCTTCGCCTGAAGACCCATGAGCTTCTTGATGGCTTCGGATGTTTTCCCTTTGGCAACCGCCTCAAGATATTTACCCAGAAGGATCAAGGTAATAATCACTGCTGAAGCCTCAAAATAAAGCTCCTTCATCATCCCTTCCGTATGAGGCTGGAAGAAGGCATTGTAAATGCTAAAAAAGTAAGCAGCCGAAGTACCCAAAGCAATCAGAACATCCATATTTGCGCTTCTTGCTTTTAACGCGTGAAAAGCATTCTTGTAAAATCTAAAGCCTATAATAAACTGAACCGGTGTTGCCACAATAAGTTGGAAGTACTCATTATGAAGCAGACCAATGTCTATATGCCCAAGCATGAGTATCATAGCCATGATAAGGGGTGAGCTTAAGATAGCTGAAGCAATGAGTTCAAACCGCAGCCTTTTAATTTCCTTTTCTCTCTGTTCCTTTTCTTTGTCGGTCGTCACCTCTTGTGCTTTCTCAGCATTATAACCCAAAAACTCTATCATATGAATCAAGTCGGATACTTTCACTTTTGAAGGATCATACTCAATGTTTGCCTTCTCGGTAGCAAGGTTTACGGCAGCCTTCACGACACCTTCGGTTTTATTGAGCTTTTTTTCTATTTTAGCGGAACATGCTGCGCAGGACATCCCGGTTATTTTGAGTTCTATTTTGGGATAAGCCTTTTCTACTTCCTTCTCAATGCCATAACCCAACTTTTTGACTGCATCACTGATTTTATCGCTATCTACTGCTGTATCATCAAATTCAACCGTAGCCTTCTCAACGGCTAAATTCACATTCGCTTTGATAACACCCGGAAGCTTGTTTAATATTTTTTCTATCCTCGCGCTGCATGCCGCGCAGGTCATTCCGGATATTTTATAGGATTCCTTTCTGTCCATTCCATCACATCCTTCGTATATTCTAAAGTTGGGAGCTTTTACCGGCTAAAGGAATTAGCCGCCGCAGCACCCTCCACCGGCAGATCCTCCTGCCGGCTTGTAATCCCTTATTTCACTTTTTATATCATCTAAATCTACTTTATTAATATCATCCACTACTTTTACATATCCATTAAGCATTCCCATCCAGCAGGAAAAAGTAAAATCCCTTTCAGGAACGAATTCAATCTTATTTTCCCCGTCTTTCAAAGGCATCTTGGCATTATATTCGGGAAAAACAAGCTGATTATTACAGTAATTTAGCTGTTCCCCGTTGATTATAAAAGTAGTTTTTACCCCTTTTTGCATTACTATAACCGCCGGAGAAAATCCATAGTCATTAACATTAAAGCTGACATATTGAACTCCGTCATTCATTTTTCCCATGGCAATCTCATCTGCCGGAATATTTCCATCTGCAAACTTAGTAGCTTTAGAACCCGCACTACAACAACCTCCGCCGATTCCACCCCTTTGACCAGACAGATCATTTTCCGCCTCAATATCCTTATCCGAAACTTTCGTAATATCGGGTACAACCTTAATGCTGCTGCTAATCATCCCCATCCAGCAAGTATATACAAAATTGCCTTCACTTTCGGGTGTAAACTCTATGATATTATCTCCCACAGTAAGCTTTCTGTTCTCGATTCCAAATTCCTGGGAGGTTATTGCGTTGTTGCAGCCATTCAAATTCTTTTTATCCACCTTCATGATCCACCTGACCGGAATGCCCTTTTGTACAATGATGGGTGGGTAGCTGCCTGATTCAAGATTTGTGGTTACAATCTGCACGCCCTCTTCAATTTTTGCAATATTTCCGCTTCCCCCTGAGCTGCTTAATGCAAGAGCCATATTATAGCCTGAAAGATTAAGGCCTCTATTGAGCATAATGACTCCGAGTATTATAACCAATACCGCACTTGCCTTCAGCATTTTACGGGTAAACTTTCCGCTCAAAAAAGAACTGACCGCACCAAAACCAAACATGAGCGGCACCGTCCCTGCACTGAATAAAAACATGGAGAGTGCGCCGGCAGCGAAGCTTCCTGTTCCTAAAGCATAAAGCTGCATAGCCTGCAAGGGTCCACAGGGCATAAATCCATTTAATAATCCAACAACGAGAGGTCCCTTCTTTTTATTATTTCCATGAATTTTATTTCCAAATATTTTGGGCATTCTGGGATTTAACTTTCTTAGCCATGGAAAAATATTTAACATGTTTAGCCCCATAATCACCATAAAAATACCTGAAACGATGGCAATAATACCTTTGGCCGTACCGGAAAAGCTAACCACCGAACCTAAGGCTCCTGCAATTCCGCCTACAACGGTATACGATACTACTCTGCCCAAATTATACATTGCACTCGGTTTTAATTTGGAAAACTTCGTTCCAATCTCTTCAACTTTATAGTGCACACAAACGGATAAGTTGATTCCACCGCACATGGCAATACAGTGTAATGAGGTAAGAAGACCTACAATAAATAGAATACCATATCCCATTGATTGGTCAACCTGGGGAATAAAATTAAATCCGATGGTATTGTTGATAATAAGGTATAAGGCAAAAAGTATCACTCCAACGCCAACAACCTGTCCCGGACTCATTTTGTTTTCTCTGCCGTAAGGGAATGCGTTGCTATCCTTTTTTAAATATTCCGGTCCGGAATTTGAAGCGCTGCTTGTCACTTTATAATCAAGCTTCTCAATGGTCTTTATAATTTCATCAAGGCCAAGCTTATCCACGGCATAAGTAACATAAACATTGGAACTGCTGTAGGAGGCCTTTACCTCGGTCATTCCATCCAGCTTACTTAATACGTTTTCTATTCTCATTTCACAGCTTGTACAAGTCATACCTTCAATGTGAAGGATTTTTTGCACCTGTTTTTCTGCCATAAGACCCCCTCCTTAAATTAAAACATGGTATTATTGTAACAGGTAAATATGAAGATTTTATGGAGGAAATATTTTTAAAATAAAAAAATTGCTTCTAAAAAAACAAACCTACCAGTTTCCCGGTAGGTTTGTTTTTTAATTTAACATTTTAATGCATTCCCATGCCGCCCATCATGCCCATTCCACCTTGCATGCCACCCATGTTCATACCACCCATATTCATGCTGCCCTGCATTCCATTCATTCCCATACCGCTTTGCATATTTCCGTTCATATTCATACCGCCCTGCATTGGCATACCGTTCATCTGGTTGTGGTATCCATTCCCCATATTCATGTACCCATACCCATGGTAACCGTTCAACGTATTGATTCCCCATAGAACTGCAAAAATCAATACAATACCAACAAGAGAAACCAATGCCAATTTGAACCAAGCATTATTTAGAATCCCGCTATTTGTCATGTCACTGCCCTCCTTTTATGTATTTACTGTTTCCTTTTCACTTCCACAGAAAGGACAAACCTTCCATGCATCATTTAATTCTTTGCCGCACCTTGTACAAGTTTCCTTAATGTCAACCATTTTCTTCCCGGTAAGTGTTCCCTTTATCTTTTGGATATCCTCATCAGTAAATACATATTTTTTTACAGCCACTGCGATACCGACAACAAGACCTACAAGAAAGAGTAAAAATAAAACTTTAATCGCCAACAGAAGAAGTAAGGAAACTGTGCCTGCTGCGCCAAAGCCTGCCTCTGTACCCATAACCATATGACTACCTCCATAACCTCTGCCCATCCCCAATCCTGATCTGAAAATAAGCGTAAAAATGAGCCATAGACCAAAGATACCAACCAATAGAGTGCCCAGCAGTTTCAAAATAGAATTTCCGTTTGAGTGACTCATGACTTCACCTCCTTTGCTTAATAATGAGTAATTCATTTACTTTTATTTGCGATTTTAGTTTATCAAGAAGTTATGGAGTTTTTATGAAGAAAGATTCAATAAGATTCATAAATATATTTAATAATGCTAAACCTATTTAACGGGTATCATATAATAATATTATGCAACCATCTATTTGTGGTTGTACTATAAAAATAGATGGCTGCCTATAAAGACAGCCATCTATAATTTATACATCCTATTTTACATCATTCCCATACCGCCTCCGCTCATTCCGCCGGAGGAACCGGAGCTGCCGGACATACCGCCCATACCTCCCATAGGCATCATGTTCATCATGCCCATTCCGCCACTGCCCGTGTTACCCATAGGCATCATATTCATCATACCCATTCCACCCATGCCGCCCATTCCACCTTGTGGCATGGACTGCATTTGCATGCCTCCCATATTATTCATCATCATTTGCTGCATCTGATTGATCTGCATTTGCATTTGGTTTAAGCGGTGCATAATCACAGTGTTTGTATCCGTACCCATGGGTGCACTCATGTTCATCATTCCCATTCCACCCATATTGCTTTGCATGGTCATTCCCGGCTGCATTTGCATGCTGCCATGACCTGCCATATTATTGCCGGGATTTATAAAACTAAGTATCACTGCCGCAATTATGACACCTACCAGAGAAAATACCGCAAGTCTAAGCCATCCGTTGTTTTGCATATTAAAACCTCCATTTCCTGAATGCTTACCGTAATTTTGTGTTAACCCTTTTCGATTTGGGGTCGTAACATAGTTAAACAACCCCTTTCCTACAAGTCCTAACCCTACTATCAATAGTAAGATCAATATGAGCATATATAAAGAACCTACATTTCCAAGTAAACTCACTTAAGCCACCTTCCTATTTTAACCATATAATTGCAAGAAATATGGTGCCTGCAACGATAAAAGGAAGCAATATGATGATGGTTCCGGTTGTTAGGTAGTGGGCTGTTTTTAAAAAGCTGCCGCTCCCGCCGTGGTGGCCGCTGTGGCTGGCCGTTCCCCTTTGCTGTGCTGCCTGACCTGCAGCCTGATTCGGATTTTGGTTTTGGCCTTGCATCATCTCCATCTGCTCCTCACGTCTTAGCAAATCACCAAGGGTAATATTTTTTAAATGCATGGAGCCCATCATATTACCCATACTCTGACTCATCATGCCTGCTTGATCCCTGGCTCCGTATCCATAAGCGGCCGCCAATCCCAAAATGGTTATTGCTCCGAAAATAATCGCTAACTGCCAAAAATGAAGCTTTTTTTTACCCGGCATTTCGCTTCCCCCTTAAAAATCGGATATATACTCCTAGAATAATACCAATAAAGATCAGGGGAATGGTAATTGCTGACACGTTGACGATAAGCCGTTTCAAGTCAAAATCCTCTTCTATGGACATGGAAAAAACCATGAGGGAATTATGCATTGCCCCCATCATTCCCTGCATAAACTGCATGGACTGCGCCTCTGTCGGTCCCGGACTCAGATAGGATATTAAGATGGATGAGGCCATAAAGAAAAAAGAAGTTGCCAAAATCCATATAACCACCTTAAACCATGGCTTTTGCATCATAATAAAAACCTCCGAACTCCATAATATCCTGCTTTAATCCTCCACTTAGGCAGCGTTCTTTTTCGCATCGGGCTTTTTAGGCCAAAGAAGCGCATGACACTTCACATAGATATGCCAGATAACGCTGGCAATTACAATGTAAGTCAGCTTTTCATGGATAAATAGAGCAAAAGAAACTGCCGCCATGTTGGAGTCCATGCAGACCCATATAATGACACCTGTAATAATAAAAATGAGTGTAGTTATAAAGGTAAAAAGCTGATAACCGCTCTTCCCAATCACAAACCAGACAAGCTTCTTATCATCACTCTTTATACAACGAACCACTTCAATGGCAATGGTTATGAATGTAAGCAGCACGTAGATTGCAGCCAGCACCCGGTGAACATAATCGGCAGATGCAATATCAAAATTGAGTATCCATCCATATTTTGCACCTGTCATTGCAAGTCCGCTGAGAGCTAATAATGCAAATACAATTGTCCAAAGCCAGTGAATAATAAAATCAAACCTTAGCTGGTCCTTCCGCTTAGCGGAACTGCCCGCCATGCTTCCTGCATTGTTCACAATCCATACTCCCTTTTCTATCCGTTTTCCGTGTTGTCTCCAGGCTGGTCGTTCCGCTCAGCTGCACTGCTTGCCATGCTTCCCAGTTGGTTATTTGCCGGAGTGTTTGTTCCGTTCGGTGTTCCCTGGGCATTGGTTTTTGTAAAATTGAAAGCTCCCTGATCGGCCTGCTTTTTAATATAAGCCGCCAAAGCCAAAATCAGAGATATGACCAGTACAAAGGACAGTACCTTGATTAAAAGGGTGAGCAACCCCGCAATGCTAAGCGCTGCGCTAAATCCGCCAATCATGCCGCCATGTCCGCCCATGCTGCCGCCCAGACCCAAACTTAAGCCTGTAAAGCTGCCAAGGAGTGAAAGAAGAAGAATGACTCCAATGACTGCAATAGTAATAACCGATACGGTTTTCAAAATAGGGTCGCTGCTTATAGTTTGAAAAAGCTGATTGGGTTTGGCATTTTTAAAGCTGGTCGTTTCGCTTTGCTGCATACCTCGCCATGCATCTTGGAATGTGTTTTTAATCCATACTCCAATACCTATAATAACAGCAATGACCAGAACAACCATAAAAAGCTTGACTAAAAGTATTAAGAGCCCGCCTAAAAAAGTATCAAGAGAAGTTCCATAACCGCCCATGCCGCTCATATTTCCCATATGATCCATATTTCCACCTCCTGTTAACCAATTAAAAAGTACCCCAAAAGCAATTGTTCCAATGATGACAATGATAAGCACCCGGCTAACCATTCCGCTTTTTTGTACTGCTCCCGGTGTATCCTGATTAACCGCACTATTTTTAATTTCGTCTGTCATGTAAGGATCACGACCTTTCATAGTACACTTGACTCATCATTTAGCTTTCCCTTTTCATTTTTCCTTGTGCTGCTTTTTCCGAACATATTCATGATTGCCCCTAGAACGCCTAGAATCAGCCCTACCAGTAATACTACAAGAATAATGTTAAATATTGTAGACATGTTAACTTTGTCAAAGATTCCTTGCAATATGGATATGCCATATGTCGTTCCCCCCGTATGGCCGGTTGCATTCATCATACTTTGTAAAACTACGGAGGCTTGTACCATTTGATTGGTAAAATCCTCATTCAGGCTGCTCAGCATTGCCATTCCCTGTGCAAGCTTAAATACTCCTTGATGAAGCTTTGCCATTGCATCCTTGTTATATGAATATCCGTTGGGTGATGCATAGGGATTGACATTGATAAGGGTTGATGCCTGGCTTAACATAGTATATGCATTATTGAGTTTTGTTCTGTTCTGCAAAGCTGTTTTGTACCTTACTGCATAGGTCTGGTAATTTGGAGGGTTTGCCTCAAGCACTGAGGACTGTGCCAGCAGGTCATCCTTTAGCTGGTTAATCATCATAATTCCCTGAGATATGGAAAATATCCCATTATGAAGCTGCTCCAGCTTATCCTGGGCAAATACATAACTTTGGTTTTGCTGCATATTTAGAGTTCCCTGATTAGTATTTGCCGGCGGTGCCGTATTATTAGGGGTATTGTTTCCATTGGGTGCAATATTTACAGAACTGTTTCCGCTTGGATAAATGTTAATGGTCCCATTTCCTTGACTGCCTTGCCCTTGCACAGCTCCCGGCCCAACATCGTTAGGGTTTGCCTGCGGCAAAGTAGTTTTAGAATAGGGATCAATACTGATTAAATCAATTGCTTGATTTATTGTACCAACAGCTTGGTTCAACCGGTCCCTGTTCTCAATCGCTGTCGTATTAAGGGGAGCATTATTTTGCCCTGTATTCCCCTGCGGCACCTGCTGTCCTGAAGACTGGCCGTGAGGCATTTGATTTTGCCCCTGTGGTGCTTGGGTGTTTGGATTCGTATTCATGCCGTAGTGGTTCATCGGTGCTAAAAATTGACTCCAGGCTATATACCCTATCCCCCCAACAATAATTAGTATAAAAATTACAGCTAAGAGGCTTCTTAGAAATTTCACTTTACCAACTCCTCAATGATAGTAGCTACGATAAACCTATGCTTTGTCTTCGCATGCATTATGGGAGCGTTTTATGCAAGCTTTTCCAAATATGAAATATTTATCGTATTCTATATGGTTCCTTCATAAATATTTTTATCCAAACATAGTAATATATGCGATGGTTTTTGAGTTTCCATTATGTACTTCATGAGGGTGATTTTACACAAAAAAGACTTCCCCGGTATTTCTTAAAGAGGAAGTCAGAAGTATGTTCAAGCACAACATAAATGAATAGTATTTGGTTATTGTATAGAAATCTCATGATTTACTAATTCTTATTTGTTAACGGAGTAATAGCACCGCTTCGGAGATATTATTTTTCCCTCTTCCTTCAAAGCCTTAATGGCTTTATCTACTTCCTTTTGGTCTATTCCGGCAATTTGAGCAATTTCTCCCGTTTTAAGAGGGTTTTCGGATTCGCTTAAGGTTTTCAAAACATCATCTTTCACACTCATGGTATTTCTCCTTTTGTAGTTATTATTTTCATTATATATCTATACCTCATTTTTCAAGTTTTAAACCTGCCAAGCTATTCTCTTTATTATGTTTCCAATTCCGAGAGGTGTTTACAACCTTTGAACAGTATAAAATATGTATTAACTATCCCGAATTTTTCGGCATAAGTTTAACCTATCCTGTGACAAACACTACGCAAAATCAGCATCCGGTCATAATATAGACCTTTTTATTTCTTCAAAGCGGGTAATTCCAAGTTTCTTAAGGATATGGTTCATCTGCTTCTTTAAAGTGCTTGTAGATTTAT
Source organism: Clostridia bacterium (assembly GCA_026418275.1). Taxonomy (GTDB): domain Bacteria; phylum Bacillota; class Clostridia; order Acetivibrionales; family DSM-2933; genus SKW182. The sequence continues at coordinate 192,099 of JAOABQ010000045.1, read as the reverse complement.
GCAGGGATTCTCCGATTTGCGTCAGGGTATAGCCCAACTTTTTCATTTCATATACTTCACGCTCTGCTTCCGTTAAGACACTCAACTTGTTTTCCTCCCTGAGCCGGGTATACTCCTGTCCGATAATTTCTATGGGAGAACAGTTTCTAAAGGTAGAACGGATAGCATTTGGAAGCGCCTCATAGTTATCCTTGCAAAAATAATTAACAGCACCTGCTGCAAATGAATCTGCAATGATTTCTTTTTCTCTAAAAGAAGTCAACATAATGGTCTTTACTTTTTTGATATTTTGGATTTCCAATGTTAGCGATATGCCATCATGTTTGTCATTGACCAGGAATAGGTCTGTGAGAATTACATCTATATCGAAATTGGCAATAAATTTAAGCGCATCTTCTTTCGTTGTTACTGCGCCAACAACAATGAAATCTTCTTCTTTATTTAAAAAGAAGGCTATTCCTTTAAGCCAAGTGGAATCATCGTCAATCAACAGTAATTTTATTTTCTCCATTATTGTTTACCCCTGTGATGAAATCTTTATATTGCCACCTTGAATATAGAAGGGCTTCTATATTCACATTATACCATATTCCACCATATTTTTGCAAATATATATTTAAAAAATAAATTTGCAATGTAAAACATTCCGGCAAGACATAGGCAATATACACTCTTTCTCAGCCACCCTAAATGCATTAGAAGTCAACCGGCAGAAATAAGATTTCTAAATACCGTTTATAGTTTCAAATGTGAATGGGTGAGGTTTGAAAGAAATATGGGAGTGCCCGAGATGATCTTTTTCCGTGAGAAATTTAGAAATACACTGGTTCCTTTATTGGGTTCACTGTGGATCGCCAAAGAACCGTAATACTGCATAATTTTATAACAATAGGTCAATCCCAGGCCAGTATTGGCAATACTTCCCTTGGTGGACCAAAAGGGTTCAACCATGCGTGAAAGGTTTTCCTTTGAAACTCCGCAGCCTGTATCTTTGATTTCCAATATCTCATATCCTTTGTTGCGATAAATATTAATATCAACCCTTCCGCTGTCCTCAATTGCTTCAACCGCATTCTTCAACACATTGGTAATCACTTCGGTAATATGAACTTGATCACATTCTAAGAGTATGCTTCTTTGGTAACTTTTGTGGATTTCGATTTGCTTTTCGCCTGCATAGGCTAAAATGCTTTCTACAGCGTGATCTACAATTTCATTGAGACAATAAGGCGCCTCTTTAAGGTAGATTTCCTGGATTTGCTGATCTATCCGGCCTATCATTTCCTTCATTTGAGTAGTTGAATCCAGAATAATTCGGACACTTTCCTCTATCTCATAGGGATTTGTTTGATGTTTGATATTTTCTGCAAAAATAGCCACCTTATTGATTTCGTTTTTTAACGTATGGTTTAAAAAACCGGATGTCATCATCTTAAAAGTATGATTAAACATATCTTTTTCTACCCGGAGCCGCACTCCCATCACACCATATTTGGAAGCAAAAATAACAAACAATATAATGTTGATAATCACAAAAAAATTTAGCATCCAAAGATCGTAAATACCAAAGAGCGGTAAAATGTAGTTAATCATGACAAGGTAAAAAAATGCGGGTATGTAAAGAATCATGGAGATGAGTCTTTGTTGTTTTATTTTAAAGTTTTTTTCCTTGATGAAAGAGTAGGTTAAAAAAAAGCACCCGGTTAAATAATAAATGGCTGTAATCATTGCAGTGATGGTGAATGTGACGGTACCTAAGTGTTTATTCACCGGGAAGAATATCCACTGAATCAAGGACGGAATTAAAAAAACAAGCGCTAGCGTTCTCTTATAGGCCGGAAACATTTGGGAGTACACCAGAGCAAACATGACACCCGGATAAGAAATAAAAACCGCACTTGTAAAGAGCATATAAAATACCAGATACTCAAGCTGGTCATAGGACATCATATGATGTCCCGTACGAAACCCCGGAAGCACATATTCTCTTAAGTAAACAGCGACAGAACAGAGGATACCAAAGAATACCATTCCGCTGTACCAGTGCAATGCCTCATTTTTAAAGTCAATGATATTCATAATGATAAAGGTTAAGCCTAAAAAAATTGTAAGGATGATCAGCAGCATTTTCCTAAACCCTTTTCCAACACTACATAATTCACTAGATTATACCATATTTTGACTTGCAGTTCTATAAAAAATAGAACCGTAAACTAAAAAGGTTCTATTTTTTATAGAACCCTTTTTGAATTGATGCCCAAAAATATCTTTTTTTACTTATATCTTACTCTACCATTCAGAAATGTTTCATAAGGTGCCACAAAAGATGGTACTCCCCATTTATCTGCGAAAAAGATATAATCTAACCAAGATATACCGGTGTATCCACAATATGTATATTGTTTGCGTTTCACCCAAAGATCCATAAAAGAAAGGATGAAATCTATGAATAATAAAAAATTAAAAGCCCATAAAAGCATAATAGGCAAAAAAAATTTGTCGAAAAAAATATCCGTTCTGTTGGTCATAGCATTTGTAATGTCGCTTTTCACATACAGTATTCCTGTCTTGGCAAACGCTGATACAGAGGATCTGAAACCTGCAAATTTACAGAGTATGACTCAAAGAGATTCCGGGGGCAATAAAATAGTAACCGATGACAGCGGCAAAAAAATATTCATGTCGGGTAAACTGAGCAGCCCTTCCAAACAGTCTCCTGAGGAGATTGTTTCCGACTTCGCCAAAGCCGATGAGGATGTGATTAAAACCAACACATTAAGAGGCGGCGAACCCTCAAACAACTTTAAAATTGTAAAAAAGTACGATAATGTATACGGAGACACCGTTTTGGAGGTAAACCAAACCTATAAAGACATTCCCGTTTACAATACCACCAAATATTATCATGTAGACAAGGACGGCATTGTTAATCTGGTTTCGGGAAGCTTTGCATTTGATATGAGTACGGCAAATGGATTGAAGGAGGCGCACTCGTTGTACAATGGGACAAAACGTATGGAGATAACCAGATTTGGGGCATCTACAATGCTCCAACCTCAGGCGAATACTATATTATTGCCAAACACAGCGGAAAATACCTGGATGTACAGTGGGCAGGGACTGCAAACGGTACACCGGTGTGGCAGTGGACCTTCACAGGGACCGGAGCGCAAAAATGGAGATTCCAATTCGTCGATTGATATACGAAATAACTGCCCCGGAATAACTCATAAATATAAAAAATGAAGGGCTCTTAAAATGGATTATGAGAGTCCTTCATTTTTTTAATTATTCTTTTTTAAACTATTTTTTTAATTACGCAGAAACATTTTTAAAATTCCGTTGTTATTGAAAACCACTCCGTTTAAATTAATCATGATATAATGTTGAATATCAGAAAAGTATTTTGGACATAATATTAGAAATAAATTTAATATAATAAGGAGTTTGTTATGAATAAGGATCAACTTCCCCCACAAGTAAGAAAAATAATTGATGAAGTGAATAAACTTGAAGGTGAGTATAAATTCCAATTAAGCCACAGTGAAATACTTGGAGAGAAAACTATAGGAAATACAAGTTCCTGCACGAATATAGGCGGATGCAAACCGGATAACTGTGCCGCTTGTGATTGATCACAAGCGTCATAATTTTTCTATATAACAAATTTTCATTTTATCAAAGTGCTAAAAATTGCACTTTTGCAGTTTGTGCCTCACATATCTTAGAAAGAATTACGGTGCGAGGTACTATAGATAACGCAAAAAACATTTTACATTTGCCTATCGCAATGAGCGCTAAAACCGTTCGCTAAATGCTCTGTCAAATGTAAAGTTTTTAGTGCGATCTATATAGATTAATAAAGTATAGTAGGATGTGGAAGTATGCTCAACACAGGAAAAACTTTCCTTAAAATCAATCCTAAATGGCAAGTGCTTATTTGGGATTACAAAAAAACAGGGTATCTTGTATCAGTTCAAACCGCAATTTCACAAAAGATTAGTCTATCACTAGCTTTGATTCTAAGGCAAATGACAGGGACGACACCTTATGAAACTATTATTAATCAAATTTCTTCTCAATTTAATATTTCAACCGAGGAAGCTTGTGGTTTATTAGAAGAAATTATAGAAACATTAAAAGAAATGAACATTATTCAAATGTCATCTACTCCTTTTCTTTCCAGAACTTTTCCGCTCCCGGTAATTACCCCTTATAGGCTTATGATTCTTCAAATACAATTAACCAATTGCTGTAATTTACGCTGTTTGCATTGCTATGCGGCTAGCGAGGCAAATGCAGACCGTGGTTTGCCTTATAAACAAATTATACAATTGATAGACCAATTTGCTTCACTAGGAGGTATCAGATTATTTTTAACAGGCGGGGAACCATTGCTGCGTCCAGATCTTGAAGATATTGTGGCTTATGCAAAAAGTCGTCACCTATTTGTTTATCTAAGTACAAATGGCTTTGCTGTTACGCAGCAAAAGGCTGAAAAGTTGGTGCGTTTAGGTGTTGGTGCTGTTAACTTTAGCCTAGATGGAGCTGATGCAGTTACACATGATACGTTTCGTCAAACTCCGGGCTCTTTCAATCGCACACTTAATGGAATTGAATCATTTTTAAGCCAGAACATTCCATGTGCAGTACAAACAACTGTACATAAAAATAATTTAAAACAATGTGCAAAGATTGAAAATATGTTAAGGCCCAAAGGTGTATCAGCATGTTATTTTGTAAAAATGATGCCGCAGGGACGTGCCAACGAAAATCTCCAACTTATCCCCACTATGGATGAATATAAAAATAGTTTGTTTGAGGAATATTCAAATTTGCATCTAAATTATGGTGAAATGGTTTATCCAAAAATTACCGATGGTCTCAAACCATCAACCCGATGTAGTGCCGGCACAAGTCAACTATATATTCGAGCAGATGGCAGCTGCTTTCCCTGCCCATCACTTGTAACAGATTTTTTGTTTCTTGGACGCTACCCGCAAAAATCATTGGGAAAAATTTGGGAACAAGCTACCGGCCCCTTAACAGATATTCGTAATTTTGATGCGCTTAGCATACAAGAATGTCAAGGTTGCGAACATCAACTTATATGCAAGGGAGGCTGTGCGGGCAATGCTTTGCATTATCACGGAGATTGGACTAAAGCTGATCCACATGTGTGCCTAGCCATGTCAGTTCGAAAAAGTGTTGATTTAATTCCAATTCCATTAGAATACAATTGTTCTAGTCCTATTTAAACCATGCTATAGATATCGAACTGCAAAAGTAAAATTTCGGTTTCTGACACTCAAGTAAACCAAGTATTTCATCTCTCGAATTTTACTATTTCTACACTTTGTTATGTATAGAAAAACATCATCATTATAGAAAAAAATTATTCGTGTATGAAAAAAATCTATATAAATATAAACATTTTTCCATATTTTCTTTACCTCTGATTAGAAATGCTACCATCGTCTAATAAAGAAATGAGTTGAGAAAGACTATTTGACTTGGAATTTAAAAAGGATCATGATTGGGGTGTATTAGATTTGCAGGGTGTCAAGATAAAGTATATTTAGATCGGGTTAAAGCGTAAGATCGTTTATTTGCAAATAGTACATGTAAGAAGGCTTAAAACCCGATGGTACAAACAGGTTTATCTTCGGTATGGAAAATCCGGTTTACCGTATCTACATAGTCAGGGCTGGATATACTTGCCAGTCCGTATTTATAAAGACTCTTAAAGTTTACAGCCCCTGTGATTAAAGAGGAGAAATCCGATACATCCATAGATATTTCAACATCATAGGTATCCCCATTTGGATGAACCTGTATTCCATTTTCCAAGTATAGCAGTACAGTTTGATTTTTTTCCATATAGAAGTTATCCGAAATGGATATTCTAAGTTTACAGCTTTGTTGGTTAAAATTATGTTTGGATAAAACCTCAAATATTCCCTTTAAATCAATGACCCTGTACATAACCCCAACCCCCTGCCGATTGCATTGGTGGGCCATGGCGGGAAAATAGTAACCCGTGTCATCCCTGGGGTCGGATAGCAAATAGTGTAGATTTTCATCCTGGGTATTCAAAATGATATGCCTTACTTGTGTGGACTGGCTATTCAGGAAGGCAAGCATTTCAAAAAGAACTTCACTGTTTTCATATATCAACTCTTTAACAAACAGATCATGTCCCATGGGCTTTACTTCGGTCTCTTTTATAAATTTACAAACCATATACCCCAAAAGCACGCCATCTTTCCTATACCCTATTGTCCGGAGCGTATGATCCTCAAAGTGTTTTCTCACCATGTATTGATTTTTTTCTAACATCCCGTTGGTTTTATCTGCCATCCGGTTATAGCACTCCAAGATACAAGGAAGGTCCTTTTTTGTCAATACCTCCAAGTGTTCCTTCATCCCTTTAAACGGAAGATTCTCCGGTTTTACCCTATATTCATTCATTTTGGTTCCAAAACCGAAACCCATTTTTTTATAAAATTCCGTACTGAAGGAATAGAGCGCAAGCAGCGGTACGCCTTGATTTCTATTATGCTCAATAAAGTAGGTTATCATATCCTTACAGCATTTTTCCTTCTTATGCATTAAGTCTACAGAAACAAGACCTATGGCTCCGAGCCTGGTTTTCGTAGACAAAAACCTCATATTAAACTCCCACAAAAACATTCCGGCAATTAGCGTATCCTTCTCAAATACACCGTACGCCTTACAGGAGGGATCTTTCTCTTGATTTTCTATAAGTTCTTTCTCATGGGTTTTAAGACTTTCTTGATCCGATGGAAAAGAGGATGGAAAAGCATCCGATATAATCCTTACAAACCGCTTGAAGTCACTCTCTTCCAGTAGTTTTATTATCCTCATTCTTGCCTCCTGAGATGATTGAATGATCCTTTTTCCGTTTTTTCTGTTTTTCTTGATATAAATTGTAATCCGCCGCTACCATCAAATCCTCCAAGGCCAGACCGTTATTGGAATCAAATTCAATTGCCCCCACGCTTAGAGACAGTTGGTATGGTTTATTGGAATTCATATTGTATTGGTCAATATTTCTCTGGATCCTATTTTTGATTTCGTTAATATCCTTTAGACAGGCGTTAATGGCTAAAACGGTAAACTCATCTCCACCCATCCTTCCTATGATATCCGACTGCCGGAAGGTTTGTTTTAGGATTTGTCCTGCCGCAATAATGGCAGCATCTCCTTCTTTATGCCCGAAATTATCATTGATTAACTTTAATTTATCCAGGTCGGCGAAAAGAATTAAAAATTTATTCTGGTGCCTTTTCGCTATCTTATAATAGCTTTCTGCAAGTTCCAGAAAACCGCGGCGGTTATAAAGGGATGTCAATTCATCCTTTGTTGAAAGATGCTTTAACTCATTGTTTTTAACGGATAACTCCTTTAATGCCTCCACCAGTTCATTTTCTGCCTTTTTCCTCTCTTGAAACAGTAAAGAGCCTTTGATTGCACTGCTTATATTACTCCTTAATGTTTCATAGATCACATTTTCGGCAGACCCATGTCCGTAAACAATAAATCCGAAATGCTCCTCTTTGAAAGATAAAGGCATTAAAATAGAGCTTTTAGGCAGTGGTTCCAAATAGCCAAGCGAAGGCATAAGCATTTTACTTTCAAAATAAACTTCTTTATTTTCAATATTTTTTCTCTTATTATTTTCATATGCAAATACAAGTTTGGATTTCTCAGGCAAAACCCATCTTTCACCTTTATTGCAAATACATTTCTTTTCATAAAGGGAAATATAACAACTTTCAATACCGAGGACTTCAAGACCTTCTTCAATCACATCCAGAAGATCTTTTAAATTGAATGTGATAATCAGGTTTTGGCTTACTTGCCTTAATTGCCATAGTTTGTATTCCTGTTGGTTTTTACTGAATATTTGATGATTTAAAATCATTTCACTTACCAGGACCCTAGCCTTTTGGAATGTATCTTCTACAGCTTCACAATCCACGTGCTCCTTATAAAAATATACAAAATGATTCCTCAAGATGGTTAGAATGTTATGCCAAAGTGTTATCTCACAGGAGTTTTTCAAATATTCAAATAATATTCCCCGTAGTTCATGTAAAAAGTCATCCGAACCTTCTCCCTTTTGCATTGCTGCAACCAGAACGTTTACTAATCTTTCTACCCACTGACCGATCTTTTGTTCCCTCACAGAATAATGATTGAGTTCTTCTTCTATATCTTGGCAAACCGTTTCGGACAAAGTTTTGTGGAGTTCGGCCCCATTTATAAGATTTTCTCTTTTTCCCGGTTTTAAATCTACTTTTTTTACACTATTGGAAAAACATCCGCATGATTCCCGGATCACCATTTTGGTTGGAAGTACAATTTTCGAATGAACACTATTCCCTTGAAGGATGTTTAGTATGGTTTCCATAGATTTTTGTCCCTGCTCATAAAACTGCTGCTTCACCGTTGTAATGGGCGGTGCAGAAAACTTTGCTTCAAAAGTGTCGTCAAAGCCTGTCAATGCAATATCAAACGGCACTCTGATGCCTCTTTCATGAAGTTCGGCTAACACACCTGAAGCAGTGTCATCATCCACAGCAACAATTCCATCAATCTGTACTTTTCTTTCATCCAATAAAATTTTCACTGCATCAATCCCTGAATTTTTTGAAAACATTCCGGGTACAATTAGATTTTCATCGAAGTCCAGTTGGTATTTATTTAAAACCGCTTTATAAGCATTGAAGCGGATGAATGCTTCTTCATGTCCTTCCGGGCCGCGGACAAATGCAATTCGCCGGCATCCGTGCTCTTTTATAAGATGCTCTACTACTTCATACATTCCATGGTAATTGTCTACTAAAATACTGCTGACAGATTCTACTTGGGTCGCTATACTCACTACCGGTAAAGGCTTAAAGGAATCTACAAGTCTCTGAATTTCAGCAGTGGACAGGTAGTCTCCCATTGCTCCGGTAAATATAATCAGTCCATTAACATTTTCTCTTCCAACAAAACTTTGAACCACTCTATAATTTAGATGTTCAATTGCATCACTAAGATTCCCAAGGGAAGAACAAACAAAAATGACAAGGCGGCTGTCCTGTTTTTCCGCAAAGTCTATAATGCCTCTTAATGCCTCGGATTGACACGCTTCCTCAAGAATACTGACAAGGACTCCTATGGTTGGACCTTGTCGATTTGATCCTATTCTTATCATGTTATCCTCCACTTAAAAAACGAATAAAATATGCTTGCTTCAGAATGGACTCTTTTATCGAATAAAAAATAGAATGAATATATTACTTAAGGGCGGATAGCGTTTGTAAAGACAACCTTTCCAAACGGTCAAATGTTTTTACTGAGTAAACTATTGAAAAGCTGTAAAGGTTGATGCGTACAATTAATATACAACAAAAAAATCTATACCATTCTGCTTCTAAGGTCATCCCAAAAACATCGGATGTCTTAAGCACAATGTAAGATTTTTAGTGCAGTGTTTATATAAAATAACACCATTCATTTGGTCTCTTATTTAAGTATACCAAATATACACCTTACTTGCCAATAGATAATTCATTTTATGAAATGTTTAATGATTTCTACAACTTCGAATATATGGAATAGGGCAAAAGTTTTAGAAGCCAGGCAAAAATAAGCCACCTTTTTGTGACATAAACATGGTTCTTTTTCTTTATTATTGCCCGGTATATTTGTTTTGCTGCCTTCTTTGGCGGTGCTACCCAAAATAGCCCTTCTCCCTTTGCCATCTCAGTATCCACAAATCCCGGTTTTATATCGGTCACCATAATTTTGAGTTTCTTTTTTTTGAATTTGATTCGAAGGCCCTCCATATAATTGGATTGGAAAGCCTTAGATGCATTATATGCAGGGCCTTCAGCTCCTCCACGGATGGCAGCAACGGAAGAAATGCCTGCGATATGTCCTAAGCCTTGTTTCATAAAGTATTGGGCGGCAGCATTGGCCGCAGCTGAAAAACCGGAGACATTGACCGCAATGGTTTCCTTTTCTTTGTCCCACTCCAGGTCTTCATTGATATAGCCTACACCTGAACTTATAATAATCAAATCCATTCCTCCCGTTTCGTCAATCAATTCCGAAATCTTCCGGGAAGCTTCCTCGGGAGCGGAAAGATCCAAACACTTGATATGGGAGGGATTCGGTAGTTCCTTTTGAAGGGTTTGAAGCAACGCCGTTCTTCTTGCTGCCAGTCCCAAAATATAACCGTTTGCGGAAAGTATTTTGGCCAGTTCTCGGCCAATACCGCTGCTTGCTCCAACAATGATTGCTTTTTTCATGTTTTTTTGACCTCGTTTATCTACTAATGGTAAATTGCATGGTCTTTCTACCGTTTATCTCTTTTTTGAAAAAGGTACTTATTAAGAAAACTACACTTTTCAATAAAAATACCCAATAAAATTCCAATTGTATAACATACTAAATCAGACCACAAAAATCCATATCCTAAAATGAGCCCGCCCAATCTTTTGCTTCGAATGGTATCAATCCACGGGGCATGATAAAGCTGGCTTATTTCTATTGTAAAGGAAAACACCATGGTACAAGTCGCAATCTTTATTGTTGGCAAGTTCCTAAATAAAAAACCTGTCAGAAGGTACACCATGAATGCCCATAAAATATCCCCCATGAATAATGAGATAAAGTCCGGCAAAAATTTTGCTCCATACCGGGTTGATAAACCTATTAAAATCACAATAACAACGAAGACTCCATATACAATTCTTTTACGCCCGGATCTCATTTGATTAAACCTCTACCGCATTTTGTTTTTTGAATTTTTTGATGCTTATAAATGACAACTTCTTCATCCCTTGAAAAGACAACAGGATGAGATACGGATAACATGGGAACACATATCTGGGCTTAATCTCCCATAGGAGGTAAAATCCAATAAACCCTAAGATTATAAAAACAAACAGCAACCCGGTGTAGTCTTTTCTTTTTATGGATACAACCAAATAATAGAGTATCAAACAAAACATAAGGAACTGGGTAATATACATAGACCAAGTGATTGCGTCCCTTGCCTTTTTATTTTCAGCAAGATATTTACTTGTAACGGTATCATATTGAAAAACATCCATATTATTTTCTTTTTTTACAATGGAAATAAGCTCTTTATCAAATAATATACTGTCATCACTTGAAAAAGTGCCTTGAGTCCACTGCCAGACTGCTTTTTTGAAATACATTTTTATTAAGTTTACAGGACCCATCTTTCTGATTTTATCTTGAATACCCTTCATAAAAAGTTTTTCACTCTCTTTCTTATCCCCCTTCGCATCGGTGAGATACATATAGAGACTTTGATTATCATCCCAGTATCCAAAACGTTCTTCAGAAATCCCCATGTGTATCCATTTCAATACGGGTGCCGCGTTTTTCCCCAGCGGTTCCTTAATTATTCCCTTTTGTTCAAAGTAAAAGCTTGTAATCCAGAGGGGGAATTTTAACAATAAGCCGCACATGAGGGCGAATATGAGAATTCTCTTCACCCCCAAGGATTTAAAAAGCATGACGAGGATAACCGCAATCACAAAGATGATTCCAAGGGGCCGCATAAAACTCCCTACACCAAAGCATAAGGCCGAGGCCAAGGCAAAGGAAAATCCTTTCCTCTTCATATACAAAACCGAAAAATAGATACCATATAAAAATAAAGAGGATGAAATGATGTCATTATAAATAAGGTTGTTTAAAAAGACCGGTGGAAGGAAAAAGCATGAGAAAACCAGAACGCCATACGGTCTTTTTGTATTGTCGGTATCAAACTCCTTATACAACCTGTAAATGATAAAGGAAGACAAGGTTGTAAACATAATATTAATGATTTTGGGAACGAATAGACTTTGGGGAAAGATTTTTAAAAGCAGCATATCATACAAGGTCATCCCTAAATTATGGGGGTAATAATGCAAGTACTGTCCCGGCTGCAGGGCTGTATAATTTCCGTTTAAAAAGTCTTTAGCAAAATAGCTGTATATGAAATCTGCGTCTCCGAATGAAATTACAGGCAATTGGACCATGATGACAACCTGAAAAATAACCGAACACCCTAGAACAATTGGGACAATATAGGATGGCTTGAATTTTTCCAGCCGGCAGCAAATCCCAAACAATGCTCTATATAAGATAAAAAATAACACTGCGGAAAGAATAAGGAATAAAAGGTTTTGCCGTACAAATACCGGTACCTCTTTGATGGGTACTTCAACATTGAGTAAAATTTCAAGATCAGCTTTCCAAAACATAGAACCAATAATAAAGACCCCTAAAAAGAAAGCAAAAATGAAATAAATGAACTTTTGCAGCCTGATCATTTTGTCCCCCTGAAAATCATGTTTTGTCGAAATGGATGTAGGCCCATTTTATCATACCCAAAAATTCTCAGCAAGAGAAAGCTCCTTTATTTCATTTAAAATATTGAAGTACTCTCTAGTTTTAAACATTATTTACACATTATTACTTTTCGAGATAAAAAAATTGCGGGATTACCGATCCCGCCAAAGATATTTATGAATATGATATTGATATTGGGGTAAATTCCGACAAAATTTTGTCAGATCGCCCAAGGACAATTATATTACTTCTCTAAGAATTTTTCAATTCTATTTAAGCCTTCTGTAATATTTTTTAATGAAGTTGCATAAGAAAGCCTAACATGGATATCTGTTCCAAATCCTGAACCGGGAACTAAAGCCACGTTTGCCTTTTCAAGAAGCATATTGGCAAAATCGTCCGATCCCTTGATAACTGCTCCGCAAACTTCCGTTCCTATGATCTTCGTGATATTCATCATTACATAAAATGCTCCGTTGGGCTTTATACAGGATAATCCCGGGATAGCGTTGATTCTTTCAACCATATAATCTCTTCTTTTGCCGAACTCCGCCACCATCCTGTCCACTTCATCCTGCGGACCGTCCAAGGCAGCAACGGTTGCCTTTTGTGCGATGGAGTTGGGGTTTGAAGTTGCATGACTTTGAACATTCCCCATAATTTCAGCGATTTTCGCATTGGAAGCTGTATAACCGATTCGCCAGCCGGTCATGGAATAGGATTTTGCCACACCGTTTACAACAATGGTTAAATCTTTAATTTTGTCATTGAAGGAAGCAATGCTGACATGCTTAAACCCGTCGTAAATCAATTTTTCATAAATTTCATCCGAGATAACGTAAATCCCTTTTGCCACAGCAAGGTCCGCAACCTGTCTTAACTCTGCTTCACTGTAAATCATTCCGGTGGGGTTGCTGGGACTGTTTAATACAAGGGCTTTTGTCTTATTGGAAATTGCCTTTTCTATTTGATCCACTGTAAATTTAAAACCGTCTTCTTCGGTAGTATTTACAATGACCGGAACTCCGTCAGCCAGCTTTACCATTTCCGGATAACTCACCCAGAAAGGCGCCGGGATAATCACTTCGTCCCCCGGATTGCAAATCGCCTGGAATGCATTCACCAAGGAGTGTTTTGCGCCATTGCTGATTACTATATTGGAAGGGGTATAGTCAAGCCCATTGTCTTTTTTAAATTTTCTACAGACAGCATGTTTTAAGTCCAATGTCCCTGACGCAGGGGTATACTTTGTAAATCCTTCTTGAATTGCCTTTATTGCCGCTTCTTTTATGTGCTGCGGTGTATCGAAATCAGGTTCACCTGCACCAAAACCGATTACATCAATGCCATCTGCCTTCATTTTCTTTGCTTTTGCATCAATCGCCAAAGTTGAAGACGGACTGATGGACATTGCCTTTTTCGAAAGCTCCATAATAAGACCTCCTATCAACCATATATTGCTATCATTTTATTATATTTTATCTTTTTTTGCAAGTTTAAGATTACAAAAATTCAATTTAATTCTTTAAGAGTTACTTTTCATTTTATGTTTTCAAAGAATATAGCCAGTCTATAAATAGTTATTGCTGACAGTTTTAATTTTATATCAGGACATCCCTCATCACCCGGTAAAAATTTTTTCCTGCAATATTCTCTACTACTTCTTGCGAATAATTGAGTTTTAGAAGTGCATTGAATACCTTATCCATATCCTGGATCCCCCGTATATCCTCCGGTGTACTTTCAATACCGTCAAAATCTGCCCCAATGCCAAGATGAAGCGGCCCAGCCAATCCGGCGATATGCTCAATATGCTTTATTACATCGACCAATGCGGCATTTCCCTTATCATTTAAAAAATAGGGATACAAGTTGATACCAATAACTCCCTGATTATTTTTAACAGCCAAAATTTGTTCGTCTGTCAGATTCCTTTTATGGCTGCATATCTTTTTCGCATTGGAATGAGAAACAATGACCGGATATTTCGTGATTTCAAGGACATCCCAAAACCCTTTTTCAGAAATATGTGACACATCTACCAGCATTCCCAATGAATTCATTTCCTTGACCACTTCTCTTCCAAAGGGAGTGAGTCCCCCTCCCGATATCCCGTCTGCCACCCCATCTGCAATTTCATTCCGATAATTCCATGTAAGACAGATACTTCTTACCCCCAGTTTGTAAAATATCCTAAGGGCAGAAATTTCTCCCTGCAATGCTTCTCCGCCTTCAATGGATAGGAGGGCAGCGATTTTTTTCTGTCCCAGGGCTATGTCAATCTCATCAGCATTACAACACAACGTAATGTCGTCATTATAAATTTCAACTTCCTTGTAAAACCGGTCGATAATCTGGACTGCCCTCTTCATCGCATAGGCCTGGCAGTATGCCGGGTCAATAAATGCAGCAAAAAACTGAACAACATTTCCCATCCCCTTTAGCCTCTCGATATCCAAATGGCAGGTATTCTTATAAAGATTCTCATTGAGTTCCATAATCCTGGTTATGGTATCGCAATGGGTGTCCACTCTTAACATTTAATCACCTCATTATTTATTGGAAAAACTTAAATTAAAAAATGATTCAACCTAAAATCAATATATGATATAATCGCATTATAATAGACCTGAGGAGGTTAATCAAATGCTTTTTGACCGCAACAAAATTCCGTATTTACGTCTATTACCTTTACTTCTTATCGCCTTTATCCTCTTTAGACTTGTGAACAATGCAGAAATTCTGTTGAGCGGCCTTGGTTTTTTCCTGTCTATCTTAAGCTACCTCTTTTGGGCATTTGCCATTGCGTACCTATTAAATCCCATGATGGTTTTAATAGAAAAAAAGCTTAAGATCCGCAGGGGCTTAAGCATTTTTCTCATCTATTCCGCTTTTACGGGTATTGTGGTATTTTGTTTGACCATCCTGGTTCCTATGCTGACCGATAATATCAATCAGTTTTTGGGAAATATCAATGTCTATGCGAATAAGCTACAGAAGTTTTTACTGGGTTATGTAGTCCAGTGGCAGGAATTTGACAAATTCAATATCACCGACTATATCAAGGAAAACCTGAACGATGTAATAAAACAAGCCAGCAATATTTTAAACTTTTCCATGAATGCGTTTTTCTCAAAGATAGTAAGCCTTACCTCTACCGTATTAAAATTCATTATGGCCATTATTATTTCCATCTATTTTCTTTATGATAAGGAAGACTTCATAAACAGTCTAAAGAAGTTTATTTATGCTGTAGTACCACGGGAAAAAGGAAGTAAAATCATAGAATTTGGAGGTGAAGTGAACGAAACCTTTAAAAAATATATTGTGGGCCGGCTGATGGTAGCCGTTATTGTAGGCATTGTATGCTTTATCGGGCTCTTTATCATAAGAACCCCTTATTCCTTATTGATCAGCATTATTGTAGGAATTACCAATTTGATTCCCTACTTCGGTAATCTTTTGGGAATGATACCTGCAGTGGTCATTCTTCTTTTTATCTCCCCCATTCAAGCTTTGTGGGTTTTTATCTTCCTCCTTGTACTTTCACAGTTTGACAGCTTATTCCTATCTCCCAAAATCATTGGAGATAAGGTGGGCTTAAGCCCGATCCTGATTATTGTGGCCATAACCGTAGGAGGCGCGATCTATGGTATTGTAGGAATGCTGATCGGGGTTCCTTTGATGGCTGTGTTAAAAACATTGCTCAGCCGTTTTGTCGACAAACGCCTGGCTGAAAGAGATATTAAAATGTAATGAGTCCCTTTTCCGCAAAGCTCATATACTGATCTCCCGCGACAATAATATGATCCACCACTTTGATGGAAATTGCTTCTAGTGCCGCCTTTATCCGGTTGGTTGCTTCAATATCCGCTTTGGAAGGTTTAAGGCTTCCCCCGGGATGATTGTGCGCCAGGATTACACTATTGGCTTGGTGTCTTATGGCGCATTCTACGATAAGGCGTGGATAAACGGGCGCCTCGTTGATGGTCCCTTCATGCACCGGAGAGGCATAGTGAACCTTATTTTGCGCGTCCAGACAAATAATAAAGAAAGTCTCGTAGAGCCGTCCAGTAAATAGGGATACAGCGTATCTTCCCGCTTTTTCAGAACTGTTTAACACCGGTTTCTCACCCCAGCGGTCTTTAAAGTACATCCTTGCTACCTGGGGGATGAGGGATAACAGTATTGCCGTATTTTCCCCAATGCCTTCGGTGCCGGCAAGGTCTTTAGAGTCCGCTTCAAAAACACCGGAGAGAGAACCGTATTTTTTTAGAAGAATGTGGGCCAACTCATTGGTATCCTTCCTGGGAATGGAGTAAAATAACAGCAGCTCTAAAACTTGATGGGGCTCAAAACTGTCCAGCCCCTCTTTGATAAACCTGCTCCTTAGCCTTTTTCTGTGCCCTTCATGCATAAAAAACTCCTTTGGGTACGTTTTTTTGGATTTTTCCTGCGATACCATCAAAATGCATTTTTAATAACTTCTATACTTTTAACAAAGATTCCATCTTTTCTTTTCCCGGCGATAATCTCTACCACATCAAACCTTACAGCCGTATCGGTTAATTGATTACGAAGCATATAAATTTGTGCCAGGCGGGTGATGTTTTCCTTTTTTTTATAATCCACAGCTTCTGAAGGCATTCCAAAAACAGTGCTTGTCCGGGTCTTCACCTCAATAAAGCAAACAGTTTCTCCTTCCCGGGCAATAATATCGATTTCACCGCATCTCCCAAAACGGAAATTTCTACCTAGAAGGGTATATCCGTTTTTTTGCAGATAATCTGCCGCCGCCGCTTCTCCCAACGTGCCAAAACGCCTTTTATTTTCTCTTTCCATGCTTTTCACCATAACTCTTGTCCAAATTGCTTACAAAAACTAAAATTTCCGCCACAACCTCATAAAGTTCAGGTGGAATTTCATCTCCGATGCGAAGTTTATTCAAGGTATGAGCCAGTTCGGGGTTTTGATAAACCGGAATATCATTCTTTTTTGCTTCTTCCAGTATTTTTTCCGCAATTTCGCCTTTCCCAAGCGCTATGATTTCGGGAGCCGTATTTGCGCCCGGAGTATATTTTAAGGCGGCAACTTCCTTTATTTTTTTATCCTCTGCCATGAAACTTCACCCCATCTTGACTTATAACCTAAGATCAATGGACATCTGATTTTTTTCCATTTCCTTTTTTACCACTTGATTGATATTTTTTATATTGACCGGTTCCTCAATCATTCTATATTTTATGTCAACAATTTTATACCCCTTATCTGAAAGCCTTTTATATAAATCGCCGTAATTTGACTTGATAAAGTCCAGTATTTCTTGGTCCTCAGCACGGATATTAAGACCGATATTCTTCTTGTTTATATTAATGAGGGAATCAACTCTGCCTATGTTGTGGGTATCGAGAGAAATAAACAGGGTTGAATTTTCCGGATCGATTTTTTTCTTTTTCCCCTCTCTTTTTAATATATAGAGTTCTCCCGTAGTATTTTTATCGAAGGCATGGAGCGGAATTTGAATGTACGTGTTATGGTTATTGAGTTCATTTAAGAATTTAATATTATTTTGAAGTTGATCAATTTTATTCATGACATCGTCTTTGGCGGGTAATCCGGAAGCAGTAAGGCTTTCTTTTATCATTTCCAGCTTGTTATATAAATCCTTGTAAAGTTCCTTTACTTGAAGCTCCTTTTCCAGGTTGGGGGAATTGATTTTTACAAATAAATCATTTAAAGCTTTTTGAATGGTTTCTTTGCTATTTTCCTTTAGATGGCTGGTTTCTAAAGGATTTTCATTTTTTTCAGAGGCCTTTATTTTTTTAAACAGCAGCTCCATCTCTTTTCCAAAATTTTTAAGGCCTTTTATATCTTCACCATTTAGAAACCGGTCCCATTTTTCGGGTGTCAACCCTTCTTTATTTTCCTTTAGAAAATCCAGAATTTTTTTCTCAAGATTGGTTCCGTCCAGGATCCTTTTAGCGTCTAAATTTTTTAAGGCATCCATTTCGTTTCTGATAAGCTGCTTAAGCTTATCACTGGGCTTTGTTTCATCCCCGGTTCCAGCTTTTTCTTCATTGAGAGCGGTATTTTGTTTTTCCCCTTCGGTATTTTGGCTTTTCCTATGGTTTAATTTTTTTGCAATTTGATCTAGAACCTCAGGGTCCTCCAGCTCATTGACCGATTTTAGGATGTCCTCGATTTTTAGCCCCATTTTTTGCTTTCCGTCCATAAGCTGCTTTAAGGATTCTATATTTTTTTCTTCAATTCCTAAATGATTTGCCTCCAAAAAGGCTGCATTGGACGCACTCAGCTCTTTAAAACGGATGAGACTGTCGGCAATTTTAAGAAAATTTTCCTTATTTAAAGGAAGCTGATTTTGCTTAATTTCTTTCGCAATTTCCATATTTTTTGCATCCGGCTTAATCCCTTGGGCAATAAGCTCTTTTTTTAATTCGGTATTTTCCTCAGTGCCTTTGGCTGCATTATTGTTTTTTACCGTTTCTAAAAAGAGCTGCCCATCATTTTTATTTTTAACATTAAAATCAACAAAATCACCGGGTTTTGCATCAATATTGGACAAGGTGGCCGCTTTAAAGGTTGTACCGTCAAAAAGTCTTAAAATAAGCTCGTTAGAGGTCATTTCAAGAATTTGCGCCCTTACCATATCCCCGATATTGAGCCTTGAGAGGATATCTGTATTAAGCTGTGTACCTAAATTTTGAAGCGGGAAATTTCCATTAATTTTCATATGATTTTCCCCCTTAAATCAGTACTTTATAGATAACCGAGGAAAACGATGTGATTTTTGGACGGCAAAATACCGCCGCACTAGGTACCTCTATGCACAAAATCACTTTTTACTTTGATTGTCTCTATGGATTATGCAAATAATGTATTATACAAAATTTTTAGTAAAGCTTATTCTATGTATCGGACAAATTCCGAATTTTTTAATAGCATCTATATGCTCTTTAGTCCCATAGCCCTTATGCTTTGCAAAACCGTATTCCGGATATTGGTCATCCATTTCGGTTATCATCTTGTCCCGGGTAACTTTTGCGATAATGGACGCAGCCGCAATGGATATAGATAGCCTGTCCCCGCCGATAATGGATGTTTGTTCGATGGGCACTTCCGGAAGCCTTTCAGCATCAATGAGAAGAAGTTCAGGCTTTACCTCCAGGTGTTCTACTGCAATACTCATGGCTTTTTTGGCAGCATTTAATATATTGATTTCATCAATGGTGGTGGAATCAACAATTCCCACACCCACAGCAATTGCTTTCTCAATGATTTCATCATAAAGAGAATCCCTCTTTTTGGGAGATACCTTCTTGGAATCATTGAGTCCATGGATAAAGACATCTTTGGGAAAAATGACTGCCGCAGCAACGACCGGACCCGCCAACGGCCCCCTTCCCGCCTCATCAATCCCGGCAATCCATTGAACCCCGTTTGAAAATGCCTCCTTTTCAAAGAGACACATATTATTGAACCGCTTTTGTTCCTCCTGGTATGAACTTACCTTTTTTGCATACTTTTCAATGAGCTTTTTTAAAATCATGCCTTCACTTTCCTGAAGTCTTTTTAAATAATTTAATGCAGCCCCTACTTCCATATCCTTTAATTCATTTTCAATATCCTTTATTTTAATTTTTGCCATAGTCCTTATACCTTCTTTTCTTCTTCAATCTGATTTTCTTTAACCGGCTCTTCCATGGTTATTCTGCCGATCTTCCCCCCGCGGAATTCATCCAGGATAATGGCGGCAATCCTTGTATAGTCGATTTCTCCGCCAGAGATAATACAGCCCCTGTTTTTGCCTGCCTCTCCCAATAGGGCATACCCGTCCTTTTCTTCCAATGATTTGATCTTATATCTTTCCATCAGATTTTGAGGGTATTTTTTCCCAAGCTGCTCCATCAAAATCCCTGCAGCTTCAACTGTATCAAACACATCATCTTTAATTGCGCCTGTAAACGCCAAATGAAGTCCCACCTCAGAATCATCAAACTTGGGCCATAATATTCCCGGCGTATCCAAAAGTTCAATTTCCTCGTTAATCCTTATCCACTGCTTACCCCGTGTAACACCGGGCTTGTCCCCTGTAACCGCACTTGCCCTTCCCGCAATTTTATTTATAAAGGAAGATTTACCCACATTGGGAATTCCAACTACCATGGTCCTGATGGACCTAAAGAGTTTGCCTTTTTGTTTCTCCCGTTCAATTTTTTCCTTCATCAGTTCTCTCAGGCGGGATTTAAACTCGTTGATGCCTTTTCCTTTAATGGAATCTATAAAAATATTGGTATAACCGTTTGCGTTATACCAGCGTTCCCATTTTTTTGACACCTTGTCATCCGCAAGGTCTGATTTGTTGAGGGCAATAATTCTCGGTTTGTTTTTTATAATTTCGTCAATTTCGGGATTTCTGCTGCTTAAAGGTATTCTCGCATCCAAGAGCTCGATTACAACATCGATCAGTTTCAGATTTTCTGCCAAAATCCTTCTTGTTTTTGCCATATGGCCTGGAAACCACTGAATGTTCATACTTCCTCCACATCAATATGTTTTATTCAATATAAACTACCTTTTCTATATAAAGGGTTTATCCTTAATATTCTATTTCAAACTGCCAAAATCCGACAAGGGCCAAACTCTAAAAACCGCCTTGCCTTTAATTTGTTTGATATCGATATAGCCAATTTCTCTACTGTCTTTACTCTCTTCTCTATTATCTCCAAGTGCAATAAGTTTATTAGCAGGTACCTTTACGGGAAATTCAAAATCCATATTTTTTCTCGCAAAAGTTCTGCCATAGGCTTTTACATAAGGTTCCTCAATTTTTTTTTGATTTACGTAAACAAATCCCTCTCTTAGGTCGATTTCATCACCGGGCAAGGCGATGACTCTTTTAATGTAGTCCACTTCATTGGAAGGCGGGAATATTTTCTTTAAAATGGGCAGCTTATTAAAAAATGAACTTTTCATTTCGCCTTCCTGGTATTTAAGTACAATGATATCTCCTCTTTCCGGGAGAGTGAATTGATAGCCCAATTTATACACTACCAGCTTTTGACCGGTAAACATGGTATTTTGCATGGAGGGTCCTTCAACAAGAACAAGCTCAAAGATAAATGCCTTCATAAGCAGTGCAACAACGAGGGCAATGATAATTACCATAATCCATTGAAAGAATTCTTTTAAATAATTGGGAGATTGACTTTCATATCCGGGAGATTCACCTTCAAAATCGGATGGAATCTTTTCAAACTCCATAAAATCAGACCCTTTACTATAGGTTTATTATTATTTTATATTGAACGCGATATAGATTTTACATCCCACTCCGATTTTCTGGATTTAATATCATGAAAATTCAATTTATCCATGCAAAATCATTTTCATGATCGATTTAGAACAGAATTAGGATGAATATGAAGAAAAGGGACAACTTGTCCCCTTAAATCGCTTACTGATTATCTAATTTTACTTTAACCTTCGCTGCTTTACCCACTCTATCACGCAAGTAGTAAAGTTTAGCCCTTCTAACTTTACCTCTTCTGATAATATCTATGTGATCGATTTTGGGTGAGTGAACCGGAAGAATTCTTTCAACCCCTACACCATAAGAAATTCTTCTTACAGTGAAAGTTTCTTTCAAGCCTTGTCCTTTTTTACCGATAACGGTACCTTCAAAAGCCTGAAGTCTCTCGCGGTTTCCTTCTTTTACCTTCAAATGTACTTTAACATAATCTCCAATTTTAAAATCAGGAAGATTCGTTTTTAACTGTTCTTGCTCAATTGATTTAATAATATCCATACAGCCCCTCCTCCTTCCTTCATAGACGTTCTTGTAACATAACAGCGGACCGTCCGTAATTCACACCAAAGTATTATAACACAGGTTGTTGCGATTGTAAATATTTATGCAAGAATTTTTTATTTAAAATCCTCTTCAACTTCCTTCGGATCCATATGAAGACGTTCAAATAGATCCGGTCTTTTTAAAAGAGTTCTTTTTACTGACTGCTTCTTTCTCCATTTGCTTATATTTTCGTGGTGACCGGATAATAAGATATCGGGTACCTTTCTTCCGTTGAATTCATAGGGTCTGGTGTACTGGGGAAATTCCAAAAGTCCTTCACTGTGTGATTCTTCTATAAAGGAGGCGGCGCTTGATAAAACACCTGGAACCAGCCTTGTGATACAGTCAATTAAAACCATTGCAGGAAGTTCTCCGCCGGTCAGTACATAATCCCCGATGGAAATCTCCTCATTTACAATTTCCTCAATGACACGTTCATCAACCCCCTCATAGTGACCGCATAAGAGGACAATATGTTTTTTATTTAAAAGCTCCCCAGCTTTTTTTTGTGTCAGGGTTTTTCCCTGCGGACTCATATAGATAAGATGGGGCCTGTAGCCCGAAGCCTGGGCAATGGACATATAGGCATCATAAATGGGCTGGGCAGTCATTACCATTCCATTGCCCCCGCCGTAGGGGTAGTCGTCCACCTTTTTATGCTTATTTTGTGAAAAATCACGGATATTTACCGTATTGATTTCAATTAAATTATTGTTTTGTGCTCTTCCAATAATGCTTTCCCCAAGCGCTGCATCAAAAATCTCGGGAAAAAGCGTTAACACATCAAATCTCATCATCTACCAGTCCCTCAGGAAGTGTAACAATCATTGTCTTTTTTTCTATGGATATTTCCTTAACAACACTTTTTAAAGCCGGGATTAAAATCTCACGCCCGGTTTCATTCTTTACCACATAGACATCATTGCTGCCAGTCTCCAGGATATCCGTTAAAATACCCAAACGGTTCCCGTTCTCTTCAAAAACCTCACTATTTAAAATATCAAAGACAAAGTATGAACCCTCAGGAAGCTTTACCGCATCTTTCCGGTCAATTTTAATGAAAAGATCCTTCAAGGTTTCCGCAGTGTTCATATCGCTGATTCCTTCAAATTTTAAAATCACAAAACTTTTGAAGTACTTTACATTTTGGATTTCCATTTTTGTCAAGGAGTTGTTTTTTTCAATCAAAACCGTATCCAGGTCTTCAAAACGGGTTGGGTCATCGGTCAGGGGAATGACTTTGACTTCTCCCTTAATCCCGTGGGTATTCACGATTTTCCCTATTTCAAGATATTGAGTCATTTTAAACACCATCCATTACTTTACTACTTTAGATATTATTATTCCCAACAACAGAAAAGTTAAGTTAAAAAAGTAAAAAGGCGCTTAGGCCGCCTTTTACTGGATTATATCCACATGAACTCTCTTGTTTTCTTTGACTGCAGCAGATTTCATCACTGTACGAATCGCTTTAGCTATTCTCCCCTGTTTTCCGATTATCTTACCCATATCATCCTTTGAAACTTTTAGCTCCAGTATCAACGACGATTCCCCTTCTACCTCGTTAACAGATACTTCATCCGGATTATCTACCAGGGCTTTTGCAATCGTTTCTAATAAGTCTCTCATCTCTCTATACCTCCAAAAATTCACAGTAAAACGCAACTTTTCTCAAAAAGTCAGTTCTTGTTATTACTGTATTACTCCAACTTTTTTCAGCAAAGATCTTACCGTATCTGTTGGCTGTGCACCATTCTTAAGCCACTGAGCAGCTTTTTCATTATTGATGCTCACCTGGTCTTTTTCTACGAGGGGATTATATGTTCCAATTTCTTCAATAAATCTTCCGTCTCTCGGGTATCTTGAATCAGCTACAACAACCCTGTAAAAAGGATTTTTCTTTGCGCCCATTCTTTTTAATCTGATTTTAACCGCCATGTTTTCACCTCCTTATAGTCATTCTCTCTATTATTCAAAATGCATAGCATTTCTTTCGAAACAAACACCGCCTTACATAAAAGGCAGTTTAAACTTGCCAAGACCTTTCTTTCCATGCTTGGTCATATCCGTCATGGACTTCATCATCTTTTTCATATCCTCAAAGTCTTTTAAAAGCTTATTTACTTCCTGGATAGTTGTGCCGCTGCCGTTTGCGATCCTTTTTCTCCGGCTTCCGTTGATGACGGACGGATCATTTCTTTCCTGCCGTGTCATGGATTTTATAATTGCCTCAATATGGCCCATCTTCTTTTCGTCGGTTTCTACGTTTTGGAGCGCTTTAGCGTTCACACCCGGAAGCATGCTTAAGAGCTGGCCTATGCCGCCCATTTTTTTAAGCTGCTGCATTTGATCCAAGAAATCGTCGAAGGTAAACTGCTGGGTCCGCATTTTCCTTTCAAACTCAAGGGCTTTCTTTTCATCAAAAGCCTCCTGCGCTTTTTCAATAAGGCTTAAAACATCCCCCATACCAAGGATTCTGGATGCCATTCTATCCGGAAAAAAGGGTTCCAACTCACTGAGCTTTTCACCCATCCCCGCAAACTTAATGGGTTTACCGGTAACAGCCTTTACAGAAAGAGCCGCACCACCCCGGGTATCTCCGTCCAGCTTGGTCAGGATAATCCCGTCCACCCCCAGCTTTTCATTAAAGCTTTGGGCAACATTGACAGCATCCTGCCCCGTCATGGAGTCCACTACCAGTAAAATTTCATGGGGGTTTACAACGCGTTTTATATTTGCCAGTTCATCCATCAGTTCTTCATTGATATGAAGTCTTCCGGCTGTATCGATAATGACCAAATCATGCTGTTTTGCTTTTGCATGTTCCACTGCGGCTTTGGCAATATCTACGGGATTTACCGTATTGCCCATGGCAAAAACCGGTATACCCAGTTGATCTCCTACCACTTGAAGCTGTTTGATGGCAGCGGGTCTATATACGTCACAAGCAACCAACAGCGGACTTTTCCCCTGCTTTCTTAAAAGATTTGAAAGCTTTCCGGAAGTGGTTGTTTTACCCGAACCTTGCAGCCCTACCATCATATAAACCGTTGGCGGTTTGGGAGAAAATGTCACTTTACTCGGAACCGTTCCCATGAGTTCAATTAATTCATCATTTACAATTTTTATAACCTGCTGGCCGGGAGTAAGGCTTTCCAGTACATCTTGTCCCACAGCCCGCTCGGATACCTTATTAATAAAATCTTTAACAACCTTAAAGTTTACATCGGCTTCTAGAAGAGCAAGTTTGATTTCCCTCATCATTTCCTTCACGTCTTTTTCGGTAACTCTTCCCTTGCCGCGAAGCTTCTTGATTGTTTCTTGAAGTTTATTGGATAATCCTTCAAAAACCATAGTTAAAACTCCTCTAAAATTTATTTATAATCTCATGTATACCCTTTTCCACTTTATCTAAATGTTCTTTGTCTTTTAACGTAAGTTTGCCGGCATCAATACTTCTTATCGTTTCTAAGAGTTCTTCTGCCTTTTCTTTTTGCTCCGAAAACTTTTTTACCAGTCCCAGTTTCATTTCCATATTGTGAAGGAGGGACTTTCCCCTTTTTACATTGTCAAATACACCTTGCCTGCTAATATGAAGCATTTCTGCAATTTCCGCAAGGGAGTAATCGTTATTATAATGGAGATCCAATATTTCATACTGCCGTGTTGTCAGCAGCTGACCGTAAAAGTCAAGCAGCAGACCGATCTCATGCACCTTTTCCATATTATTCACATCGCCTGACAAGTTAAAATACTTTACACCAATTTTATTTCAATTCCCGCCATTTGTCAAGGATAAATGAAAAAATCATCAAGAAATTAAGTTATGCCCCCTCCTTTAAATGATTACTTATTACATACAAAAACCTAAATCGGATAATACTACCTATTATACAACATCGAAAGGCTGGGATTCAATCGTGCCAGGACTGTTAAAACGAATTGCAGGATTACTTTTGTATAAAGAACCTAAAAACGAGGAATTAGGATTTGAACTTTTAGAAGGCGAAAATGAAGGCATTGAGCAAGAAAAAACGCTAAATGCCCAAGATATCACTCATCGTCAAAAAAACGAAAATCTGCAGAATAAAATTAGTACGAAGCACAATAATGAACAGCAGCTTAATGCAAGACATGAAACCGATTTTACTAAAAAAAGTGACACGCCGCAAAAGACCCGTGAAGATCAGCAAAAAAATACACAAAACCAGAAAAAAACCGGTAAACAACCTTTAACCATCGAGGAATGGAATGAGAACAGAAAAACTGAAAATTTGGAAAATGCATGCCAAGGGCAGAATCATACCGATACCTTATCCAATGAATTATGCGTCAACCTGGAAACCATCAAGCAAAAGTTCCTTATGCCCAAAAATCAGGATATCATCATCCGTGAATTTAAGATTGGAAGAAAGGTAAAAGCTTTTATGGCTTACGTTGAAGGAATGATGGACAAAACCACCTTGAATCTCGTCATATATCCGGAGCTAATGTCAAAAGACGTTTTTGATGAACTGAATGAAGAGTGTCCCATAGACTATTTAATAGAAAATGTTCTTACCATACATAGTGTAAGCAGGACAAATAAATACAGTGAAGCTGTCATGCAAATACTGAACGGTGTAAGTGCATTATTTGTGGAAGGATGCGGTGAGAGCATTCTGATTGAAACCAGGGGATTTGAAAAAAGAAATGTGGATAAACCCGTCACTGAAACCGTTGTAAAAGGCTCCCAGGAAGGGTTTACAGAGAACCTTCGCACTAATGTGACACTCATAAGAAAAATTATCAAAAATGAACATCTGGTGTCTGAAATACTGCCGGTTGGAAAAACGAACCGTTCAAATTGTGCGGTCATGTATTTACATGGTATCGCCAATCCAAAGGTCGTAGAGGAAGCAAAAAAACGTATTAAAAGAATCGATGCTGATTTTGTCATGGGTGACGGCATGATAGAACAGTTTATTGAGGACAACTCCTTGATGCTGTTTCCACAGGTAATCACAACCGAAAGACCGGATAGGACAGCATCCTTCATTATGGAAGGCCAGGTTGTCATCATAGCAGAGGGTACACCTTTTGCAATAGCCGCTCCGGTGACTTTTTTCCGTCTGTTTCATACATCGGAAGATACTTTTGTCCGCTGGCCGGCCAGTAATTTTTTAAGGTTTATAAGAATGTTCGGTCTTTTTTGTGCTACCTTTTTACCCGGACTTTATGTGGCATTAACCCTCTATCATATTGAGATGATCCCGACAGAGCTTTTGATCTCCATCGCAAAAGCTAAGGAATTAGTACCTTTTCCGACGATTCTGGAAGTTTTGATCATGGAGATATCCTTTGAACTTATTCGTGAGGGCGGTATACGGGTACCCAGTGTGATCGGCCAAACCCTCGGTATTGTAGGCGCTTTGATACTGGGACAGGCTGCTGTGGCAGCCGGGCTGGTAAGTCCTTTGCTGGTTATCGTGGTATCGATAACAGGTTTGGGAAGCTTTGCAATACCCAATTACACGCTGGCACTAGCCATCCGTATTGAAAGGTTCCTTTTTATATTGGCAGGGGCTGTTTTAGGGTTTTACGGTATTTCGTTGATGGCGGTTGTTCTTGCGTTTTTGGCCTGCAGCATGAAATCCTTTGGAGTTCCCTTCTTTTCACCCGTTGCCCCGAAAACAAGAGCAAACCCGGATGTGGTATCAAGACATCCCATATGGACACAGAAAAACCGTCCTGATTATATGAATACTCCAAATAGAAAACGGCAAGGAAACAATCCGAAGCTGTGGATTTCTGAAGACGACCAGGACAGCAAGGGCGAGGGGGAGAAATCATGATTAAGGAGGGTAAAATCGGTGTGTCTGAGGCTGTAAGCCTTGTAGTTATCGCTACAAGCAACAGGGTGTTCTTCACAGCGCCTACTGTCGTAGAACAATTCACCGGGACTGCCGGCTGGTATATGTCCATCCTATCCAACGCTGTAACGATTTTATTTTTTACCTTCATCTATCTTTTACTCAAACGCTTTCCCGGAAAGGATTTGTTGGAAATTTTCCATATTTCCTTCGGACGGATCATAGGATTTTTGTTCTCCATTGTTTATGCTTCATCCTTTCTTGCTGCATGCGGTATACTCCTAAGAGAGTTTTATGAAATGCTAAAAAGTTTTATTTTACCCAATACTCCCATCAGTGTCCTGAACGGAGCTATGGTTGTTATGGTTATAGTGGCAGTATTCTTAGGGCTTGAAACCATTGCAAGGACAGCAAAGCTTGCAGCGTTTTTCGCACTTATTGGGTATCTTGCGCTGCTCATCCTTGCAGCAGAGTATTTTAAACTCTCGAATCTTTTTCCGATTTTGGGATACGGAATGGATAATACAATCAAAGAAGGTATAACTCGAAGTTCTGCATACAGTGAGGTGATTATCCTCGCTGTTTTTGCAGGTTCTCTCCAGGGAGTACGGCATATAAAAAAGGCAGGATACTTATCCCTTATCCTGTCCGGATTATTAGTATCTATAAGTATTTTCTGTATGCAGCTGATATTTCCGTTTTACACGTTTCAGGAGCAGACTGCACCTTTATATACGCTGGCAACCTTAATTAAATACGGAACCTTTTTTCAAAGACTAGACCCGGCATTTTTGACTTTGTGGGTGGTGACTACAATCATTTCAAGTTCTGTAGTGTTTTACTGTGCAGTGAGCAGCTACTGCAAAACATTCAGGATGCAGGACAGAAGACCTGTTATCATCCCCATGGGGATTCTTGTATACGCAGTTGCAATGATTCCGGCGGATTTCCCCAGCGTCATTTCGGTGTATATTGAATTATTAAGAACATATCCCATATTTTTATTTTATATTTTACCCATGGCTGCACTCATTACTTCGATTGTGCGGAAAAAGAAGGAGGTGGACAGCCTATGCTAAAAGAAGGTAAAATCGGCATTCAGGAAGCCATATGCCTTGTGACCATAGCCATATGCAATAAAATATTTTTTACCACTCCGGGTTTTTTTACCCGGATTGTCGGCAATGCGGGATGGTATATGACCTTCATATCACTGGCTTCGGCTCTTATGTTTTTTACATTTATTTATCTCCTTCTAAAACGTTTTCCTGGCAAAAATATTGTAGAAGTCTATGATGCGGCCTTAGGACGAGGGATTGGATTTCTATTCTCTTTTGCTCTCATGGTTTCCTTTCTTGCAGCTTCCAGCTTTCTTACAAGAGAATTTGTGGATGTAATGAAGGTATATGTATTTCCTGAAACACCGCCAAGTTTTCTTATCGGAGTCATGATTTTAGCGGCTGCAATATCAGCTTTTTTGGGACTTGAGACCATAGCGAGGACTGCAAAGTTGGGAGCCTATTTTGCATTGTTCGGATATTTCCTGGTACTCCTTCTTTCTTCCCAGTATTTCCGTTTTGCCCACCTATTTCCCATTTTAGGCTATGGACTTGACAAAACGGTCACAACCGGTATCATGAGGGGCTCTGCATATGCCGAGGTAGTTATTCTTGCTGTATTTTCCGGCTCACTCCAAGGAATAAAACATATTAAAAAAGCAGGATATATTTCCCTTTTACTGTCAGGATTCATATTAAGCTTTGGAATTTTATGCTTTACATTAATATTCGGGTATACAGGCACACAGGAAATCACTGCCCCCATGTACATCGTCGCAAGAATAATAAAATACGGATCTTTTTTTCAAAGGTTAGAGCCGTTATTTTTATTTCTTTGGATTATTACAACCATCATCTATGTTTCGATATTATTTTATTCCACAGTGAGTATTTATTGTAAAACGTTCAGATTGCAGGATGCGAGGCCTGTGATACTTCCGATGGCAGTACTTACTTTTACCACAGCAATTTTCCCAAAGGATTTTTCAAGCGTTGTTTCACAGTATGTTCAGGGACTTAGGACATATAGCAACGTAACGTTTTATATTTTACCTTTCATCGCTCTCATCGCAGCGGTGTTACGTAAAAAGAAGGGAGAGAAGCTTTAATGCGTAAACCAGGAATCCTTGTCCTATTGTGTGTTTTTGCAATATCATCGTTGACCGGGTGTTTTGATGCGAGAGAAATTGACCAATGGGCCTATGTTTATACCATCGGTGTGGATAAAGGTGTGTCGAATCAGCTGCGCTTTACATTTCAGATACCCTCCCTGAAACAGGAAAGCGGTGGAGGCAAAAGCGGCGGTTCAGGAGGACAAGCAGGTGAACAAAAGAATTATACCACTATTTCGGTTGATGCCCCAACATTCTTTGCAGGGGTGAATATGGCGGAATCTTCCTTCTCCAGAATGATGAATTACATGCATGCCAAATATCTTGTAATATCGGAGGAACTGGCCAGGGAGGGTGTTGAAAGGTTTTTAAACGGGATGGTCAGAAGCAGGCAGATTAGAAGGATTATGTATATCCTTATTGTAAAAGGTAAAGCAAGTGAGTATGTAGGAAAACTAAGTCCGTTACTTACCGGTGCCATTTCAAAGGCACAGGAGGGCTTCATGAGTACGAATAAGGATACAGGCCTTTTTATTCAAGCAACCTACCATAATTTTATTAAGGATTTGAAGACCACATATAGAATGCCTGCTGCACCACTTACTTCTATGAACGATTTTTCAAATTTTAAAGAAAGCGGCGATAAACAGGAGGGTTTCAAGTCGGAAGGGGATTACATTGCCGGGGAGCTTCCCAGAAAAGGCGGGAATGATTTTGAATTTATAGGTACAGCCCTTTTTGACGGGGACAAAATGGTAGGTGAGTTAAACGGTGATGAGACACGGGTTATGTCCATGATAAGAGGTGAATTTCAAAAAGCCTCTATTGCAATAGCTGATCCAAAGAATAGTAAGCTGAGAATTACAATCGATACCAAAATACAAAAAAAGCCCAGTATAAAGGTTTCTATAAATGGAGATAAGCCGGTTATCCATGTGAAACTATTCCTGGAAGGTGATTTACAGAATCTTCAAAGCCCTACCGAATATGAAAGTGTAAAACTAAAACCGGTTTTAGAAAATGCGTTTAAGGCCTATATCAAGGGTCTCCTTGATAAAACCGTTGATAAATGTAAAAGCCTTCATGTGGATGTGTTCGGGTTTGGTGAAAAAGCAGTTATGCATTTTTTAACCATACAGGAATGGGAAGCGTATAATTGGAAAGGAAAATTCAAGGACGCACAAGTAACCACAGAAGTTGATTTTACCATAAGGCGCACAGGTACATTATTGAAGACAAATCCAACCAGGAATTCACATTCTAAGGGGGAGAATAAATGAAATATATTGCTATACTTTTTTTACTCACGGTATCCGTACATCCTTTAAGTTATGCAAAATATAACTGGGGCAAGAAAAACAAGCTGGCAGCAGTAGGGTCAATCCTATTAGCCATAGCAGCCGTAATATTTCCTTCTGTGTTATTACTATTAAGGTAAGGATTGATTATGGAATAACTATATTGAGCCTGATAAAGGGTTTTACATCGTGATTCAATTTCCTTGATTTAATATTGTGAAAATTCAATTTATCCATGAAAACCATTTTCACGATCTAATCAACTTATACTTCACTAAGTAATTACTATAGGTTATAAAGTCAAAAAAAAGGATTCAATATTTAAAAGCGGCCATATACTTTCAAGCCTTTACAAACTTAGACATTAAAGAAATGTTTTAAAATACATTTTTTTGTGGTAATATTAATTATAATAAATTATTAATATCAATTAACACATATAACGTTTTAAGAGCTGGATATCCTTTACATAGACATCCAGCTCGCTAGCAATAATTCAAGATCAAGCGTTTTATGTATTCTATATTTAAAACACTTTCTCAGAATTTATCCCGTTATTTTAAGCTTTCATTAGTCTTAACGATGGATGATACGTATGAATAGATTGCTGCAGGACCTGATTCAGACTGTGCCCATATAGTTGATACATTATTAATTGCGGGCATTGATCTTCTTGTTATACTTCCGGTTAAGGTAAAGGATCCAGAACTATTTGCTACAACTTCACCAATTTTATCGCCTCCACTGACTGAGGATAAGCGCACAGTAACTTTTTTATTTGCTGGAAATCCTGATCCCGAAACAGTAAATGAAATAGAGGGAAATTCTACTGGACCACCGATAGTGTTTGACACAGAGGTAATTCTTTGAGTCCCGAAAGGGGTACCTTGACTATATTTTGCAACAGTCATTACAGGATTCATATCTACATATGCAGGCATTCCCGGGAACATTCCTGATTTAGGAATAGCGGGGTGGTATTCCCAGTAAATTGCCCCATTATCAAAGCGGCTAGCTCTCTTATTTGAATTATTATCAAAAATATACTCATCAGTCTTTGGAAAACCTAACTGGCTGGTTTCCCATCCCATCCATGACCAAAGACTTCTTATAGAACCATGAACCTCATAGGATTGTGTAGCGCCATTTTTATAGTAAATAGATCCACCTTCAAAGTGGTTAAATCTTCCTGTTTGATTGTAGGTACTGGTTTCATCCGTTGTAGGGAATCCTAAGAAACCATTTTCCCAGCCAAGTTGAGCCCATTTTGCCCGATTCAAACCATAAACAGTAAAGGCTTCTGTGAATGTCTTTTTACGGTAGATAGAACCACCTTGGAAATGATTATATACACCCAGCCCATTCGGAGTTGTCAGCGTATTGGTTGTTGGATTGCCCAAGAACCCAGCTGCCCCACCTTTAGCAATCCATTTGCTGTTGATAAGACTATCCGAAACAGTATACGCAAAAGCTGTCGCTGTTAAACAAGTTACTACTGCGATTGAAATAATCGGTTTGATAAATCTTTTTAAATTCATAATTAACTCCTCCTCAAAAAATAAATTTCCATTCATATTTTGTTTGATTAGCTTCTCGCTAATTGTTGATTCATTTGGATTACTAGTAGTCCATATCCAGATTATAGCAAAGCTCGTAATTGGAAGGAAGTACCATCTTTTATGGAACCCTACCCATTACTTATGTAAATCCATTCAGCCATGGCAAAAAACCCTGCAGAGCAATCTGGGCTCTTTCATTCCCATTATCAGCAATATCCATCATTTTAAGTTATATAACCAATGCAACACTTGGTATTTTTACCTTTGCATTAAACGTTCCTTTTCATATCGCCTGACAAGTTCAAATACTTTACACCAATTTCATTTCAACTCCCGCCATTTGTCAGGGATAACTGAAAAAACTTATCAAGAAACCATTTTATACTTCACTAAATAATTACGATAGGTTATAAAGTCAAAAAATAAGGATTCAATATTTAAAAGTACTATATACTTTTAAACCTTTTACAAACTTAGACATTAAAGAAATGTTTTAAAATACATTTTTTTGTGGTAATATTAAATATAATAAATAATAATATATTAATATAATAATTCAACTTGCAATGAACCCACAAGGCCATAGACATCCCATAATTTGAAAGGAGCCATTATGTATTCGGTTTTGCACCACCTGTTTTTTAGAAAAATGAAAAGTGATTCAGCTTTGGATTCCTCTGGCAAAGACGTGGTAAAGTGTAAGAAATGCGACAATTTTATACACCGAAAACATAATTTCTGTTCTTACTGCGGCCACAAACAAGAGGCCGGAAAACAACAAGCGGAGGACGAAAAACAACTTTGAAGCCAATGTTTTTTTCAAAAAGAAAACCTTGCAAATTACTGCCTTTCATAATCCTGCTGCTTTTCAGCGTTCAATTTTTACTGCTGTCATCGTTTGGTTTTGATAGTACGCATCCTCATATCCAAAATTCAGTCGTTGTTATAAAAACGTATATTCCCAACGCCAATTTTGCTATGATTCATCATGATAACAAGAAGATTTCCTTTAAACTGCCTGCATCAGGGTTCCTTACTTTTTTTGAAGATAGACTTTTCCTGACGAAATCTTCTAAACGCTTTCCACTCGGTAAGAAATATATTTTTAACTTCCGTCAAAAAATAGAAAAAACACTGTCCGATTATTTTCATGGGACAAAATACAAGGATAACCCTTCTGCTATATAAAAACATATAGTGGAGGTGAGTTTATTGGATATTACTTTGATCATTGTTATTGCAGTTGGTGCAATTTTTGTCATAGGCGGAACCATGGCAGGCCATTATGCAACAAAGGCAAGTCAAAAGGATGCTGACGAAAAGAATCATTCTGAAAACAAATAAAAGAGAAAGGGGCGGGGTATTTGATATAAGTGGCATAACACCTCCCCCCTATTCTTCCTCATTATTGTTTAACCTACTCTTAAATCCTTTTTATATTCATATACATTTTAAGGAGGTCAACCGGTGGCGAAGAAAAAACATGCTTATTTAAAGATATTAAGCAAATATTTCTTTCTTTTTACAGGCTCCGTTCTAGCCGCAGCAGGTCTGGAGTTCTTTCTGATACCCAATAAAATTATAGATGGCGGAATTGTGGGAGTATCCATCATTTTAAGCTATATAACCAATGCAACACTTGGTATTTTTACCTTTGCATTAAACGTTCCTTTTCTTATCTTTGGTTATAAACAAATTGGTAAAACTTTTGTCGTTTCATCACTATTTTCCATTACCAGCTTTTCCTTTTGGGTATCGGTTTTTCATCCGATTCCAGGACTGACCAATGACATCTTATTGGCTACTGTTTTCGGAGGAATAATTTTAGGAATAGGTGTTGGATTGATAATCCGTTATGGAGGCTCATTGGACGGAACCGAAATCGTAGCAATCGTATTGAATAGACGCACCGCATTTTCAGTTGGGCAAATCGTTATGTTTTTTAATATTTTTATCCTAAGCAGTGCCGGGCTAGTTTTTGGTTGGGATAAGGCAATGTATTCGCTTATTGCCTATTTTATTACATTTAAGGTTATTGATATTACCATGGAAGGGTTGGATGAAGAAAAAGCCGCAATAATCATATCTGAAAAAGGGAATGAAATTGCAGAAGCAATTAATGCACGTTTAGGCAGAGGTGTTACTTTTTTGGAGGGCAAAGGCGGTTACACTTCAAAACAAAAGATTATTCTTTACTCTGTCATTACCCGTCTGGAGGTTGCAAAGCTAAAGGAAATCATTCGTGATAAAGATGATAATGCCTTTGTCACCATATCGGATGTTTTTGATATCATGGGCGGAAAACACAAAAAGAAAAGTATTCATTAGTGCCTCCCCCTTGTGATTCTTTTTTAAAATTATTCATATATAAACAATAAAATTCGATTTCTGAACCCCCTGATTTACTTGGGTTCAGAAATCGAATTTTTACTATTACAGTCTGTTATCCAAAAGCTTCCTATGGTCATATGGATGATCCAGAGGCTTTAAATTCACCTTCTTTTCTACCTGTTGAGTTCCTCCAGAAGCTTACCCAGTTCATCCATTTCCTTTTTCAGGTTGTCATACCGGGTGGTGATATCTTTAATCAACTTTTCCTTATCTTCGGCGGCTGGTCCCTCTTGACCTTCTCCTGTCTTTGGCGGAGGTGTTGCAGGTACATTGGGTGTTGTTACACCCGGTACAGAAGGTGTGATATTGTTACCGCCAAAAAGATTCCTTAATGCTTCGTCCAGGTCGGCACCGATACCATGCTTAAATTCGTTCCCTTTTTGATAAACAGCAACAATCTCCCGCATTTGCGGAATGGAGGATGGCCCGGTTGCCTGTACATAGATGGGTTCCACATAGAGCACACTGTTTTCGATGGGGATTACCAAAAGGCTTCCTTTAAACACTCTAGAGCCGCTTTGTCCCCATAGTGTCATATCCGCAGAAATCTTCTCGATGGAATCAATATAGGTTGCAACATGGTATGGGCCATAAATGGTTGTTCCCTTGGAAAAGTTGAATAAGATCAGCTCTCCGTAGTTTTCACTGGAATTTCGAACTGCAAGCCAGGATACCATGTTATTCTTCTGGGATGGTGTAAAGGGCCGTATTAAAACCAACTCTTCCCTATTGCCAAAACCGGCAGGCAGCTTGATCATATTGTAGTAAGGATCAATATCCTTGATCCCTGCAGGGTCAGCGACATTGCCTGTTCTTTCAGGGTATTTGGCTATATCCCACAAATCCTGATTGGAGTAAAATGTAGCTACATTCTGCTCAAACTTAGGGTCCAGGTGATATTTCTTTAAAACCTCTGTTTGTGTTTTAAAGAGGAATTCCGGATACTTCATATGCTGAGCCACAAAGGACGGCAGGGATTCCTTGCTGAACAAATCCGGATAAACCTTGCTGTAAGCGTTTACGATGGGATCCTTTTTATCGATGATATAGTATGTTACTGTCCCATCATAGGCATCAATAACGATTTTTACCGAATTTCTAATATAGTTGAAGTCACCGTAGCTTTGGGAATAAGGATAATACCTTGTCGTGGTGTATGCATCCAGTACCCACTTGATTTTCCCATCCTCCGCTAAAAGGACATAGGGGTCATTATCCACCGTGAGGAAGGGTACTGCTTTTTGAGCTCTTTCTATAATGTTCCGGTTTAAAAGAAGCTTGGATTCGGAGCCGATATTTCCGGATATCAGCATGTTAAAATCCGTATACCTTGCAGCAAATATCAGACGGTTTAAAAATCCGAGCTTTATCCCGCCCTTTCCACCATAACTGGTTTCGGCGGAGATACCGTCATAATCGATTTCCTTAAGCTTTCCGGAATCAGCGGGGTTTACAATGACATGGTTGTTTGTCAGTTCTCCATAGTAGATTCTGGGCTCTTTCACCGTCAGGTTTTTATCCGCCGAATTCATTTTTAAATCATTGATGACAAAATCAATCTGACCTTTGGCGGTAACCCTGTTAATGGGGTTCATAACCAGCCCGTACCCATGGGTATATTTAAACATGGTGTTGATATACGTCTTTGTGGGAAGCCGGTGGGTGTCTATTTCCCTGGCGGTCATAAACACAGGCATTTCCTTGCCGTTTATATTGTAATTGATAATGTCGCCATCGTTAAAAGTATAGAAATTGGTACTGCTTTGAAGCTGCATGTTGCTTTCCAGTGTAGCCTTATAATCTACAATTCTGATATTGTTTTTGGTCTCAGCATTCCGGTTTATAATCTCCGGTGTGAGTTCTTTTATATCCGGGAAATCCGTACTCTTTATTTTATCGATATTGTAGGCTTCCCTCGTCTTTTCCATATTGTATTTCAGATATTTGCTTTCATAATCCAACACATTGGGGTCAACTGCAAGGTTTTGCAAGAGCGCCGCGGAAATGGTAACGAGAATCCAAACCGCCGGATAGACGGCAATGGTGATTGCCGCTCTTCTAAGTTTGTTTTTCCATATAAAAATGGAGGACACGATCACAATGGCCGCAAGTAAAAAGGGAGCAGCAGTAAAATAATTGAGCCATATGACATTGTCCACATAACTTGCCCCGGTGACATTCGCTCCGGTTGTATCCACAACGGTAGAATAGAGAATACCTTCTCTTTGAAACTTATAGGAAATCAGTTTAATAACAAAGAAAATGGCTATATTGATGATATTGTGCCTGATCATGGTTCTAACTTTTAAATTTTGGAAAGTGACTTCAAAGGAAAATATGGATGAAATACTTAATACATAGTAAGCAATGGTATAAATGATTACAAAAAGCCAAAGCGAAGATACAAAATCGTAAATTGCCATTAAGAACGGCCTTTGAAAAACAAAGTACCCGATATCCTTATGGAATATGGGATCGGTGCTTCCAAAGGAAGTAGTATAAATAAAATTAAGCGCCTTTTGATAAAAGAAATTCAGTGTGACAAAGGAGCCTGCCAGCGCCAAAAGCAAAGAAATCAACACATTCGGCAGCTTAAACTTCTTTTGAAGCACATTTTCCTTTATGAACCCCAGCATATTTTTCTTGATAAAAATATTGGTGGTAAAAACTGCAGCAAAGATCATGATAAAACTTATGACTGCAAAAATCACCTTATACATGAGGTTGGTAAGGTATACACCGGAAAGTCCTCCAATTTCATCCAACTGGACCACTTCCATGTATATTTTGACCGCAATTAAGGATATTACCAGCAAAAGAGCCGCAATCAAACCGATGATAACCCTTTTTTTGATTTTTCTCAGATTCTTTTCATGGTACATATCATATACCAACGGATATCCCTCCTATCCTTTCAGCTTATATTGGATCACACAAGTGACCTGACTTCCCATATTTTCAATTTTATTTGAGATTACGTGAAGTGCATACTTATCGATAAAATGATCTATTTTTTCCTGTACTTCTTCAGTAGTCAAGTTGGAGCCTGAATTTAATGTAATGATGATTTCTTCCTCTCCGGCAAGGCTATTTCCTTTCAATTGTTCCAGATAAATGCCTCTCCCTTTGCCGCAAATGGGACATGTAAGAACAAACCCATTCAGTCTTCCTTCGTTTAGAGCCCAAATGGTTCCACAATCCTGCTTCGAGCACTGGTACTTATACATCTTAGTAAAACCCCCTAGTATGAATATGTCAATTAAATAAACACAATATTAGCCTAAATGTTTGCATTGATTCTTTAAATGCTTACTGATTGATGCTATTCCTTTATATATTCTATTCACCCATTACCTTGATTATAAGTTTTTTCCTTCTTTGCCCGTCAAATTCCGCATAATAAACCTGCTGCCAGGGACCAAAATCCAGCTTACCATTGGTTATCGGTATCATGACCTGATGCCCTACCAGGATATTTTTCAAATGGCTGTCACCGTTATCCTCGCCAGTCCTGTGATGCCTGTAATCCGGGCCATAGGGCGCTAATCTGTCCAGCATATCGTCAATATCCTGGATAATTCCCGGCTCCGCATCATTGATATAAACTCCCGCTGTAATATGGGCTGCAGCTACCAGCACCATGCCCTCCTTGATGCCCGACTTTTTTAACGCTTCTTCCACTTCTCCCGTAATATTTATATATTCCCTTCTTTTTTTCGTATTAAAATACAAATATTCCGTATGAAATTTCATGCTTATGCCTCCTAATCTATAGATAACGAAGTGTAAACATAGTGGTTTACTTAGGTGTCAGAAATCGAAATTTTACTTTTACAGTTCGTTATTTCTATAACGTACTAAAAAGCTTACAATGTGCAAAAAGGCATCAAAGCTTTTAGGTTCACGCCCCGGCACAGTGTAAGATTTTTCCTTGTATCCCCTTTGAAACCGGTTATGAGAACAATGCCTCCACAAATTCCTTGGCATCAAATTGCTGTAAATCATCAATCTGCTCCCCAACCCCGATAAGCTTTATAGGTATATTGAGTTCCGACTTTATGGCTATGACAATTCCGCCCTTCGCTGTTCCATCCAGCTTGGTAAGAACAATGCCGTTAATCTCCGCCGATTCGCTGAATATTTTTGCCTGGGAGATAGCGTTTTGTCCGGTAGTCGCATCCAATACCAAAAGGGTTTGAATACTGGCGTCCGGAAGTTCCCTCGTTATAACTCTGGAAACCTTTTTGAGCTCTTCCATAAGGTTTTTCTTTGTATGAAGTCTTCCCGCCGTATCGCATATCAATACATCCACCCTGCGGGATTTTGCAGCTTGTACCGCATCATAGACAACGGCTGCGGGATCTGCCCCCTCCGTATGCTTTATAAGGTCTACACCCACCCGGTTTGACCAAATCTCCAATTGATCGATGGCAGCAGCCCTAAAAGTATCCCCTGCTGCAAGGACTACTTTTTTTCCCCTATTTTTAAGGAGATTTGCAATTTTACCGATAGAAGTAGTCTTACCAACACCGTTTACACCAATTACAAGAATGACCGACGGGGTGGTATTAAGGGCCAGCTCCGAGTGATCATCTCTTAAAAGCTCGGCGAGTTCTTCTTTCAAAAGGTCCTTTACTTTCATCGGGTCAACCACTTTTCTTTCCTTCACTTTTTTCTTTAAATCCTCTATGATTTTCAAGGTAGTGTCAATTCCTACATCCGCAGATATGAGGATTTCTTCCAACTCTTCAAAAAGTTCTTCGTCTATCTTTCCAAAGGATACCAGTACCTGATCTATCTTCTCTACAATTCCCTTTTTTGTCTTTAAAAGACCTTCCTTTAAACGGTCAAAAAATCCCATTTCTATTTCCTCCTATGAATAAATATTCGTTTTTTGGTACATTCTTAGTTTTACTATATATACTAACTTGCCTTTTCGCCAATCTTCATGGACACAACCTTGGAAACCCCATGTTCCTGCATGGTTACGCCATACAGGGTATCCGCCGCTTCCATGGTACCTTTTCTGTGTGTGACAATAATAAACTGGGTTTCCTTTACAAAGCGCTTCAAATACTGTGCAAAACGGAACACGTTTGCGTCATCCAACGCGGCTTCAATTTCATCCAGTATACAAAAGGGTGTAGGCCTTAACCTAAGGATGGCAAATAATAAGGCGATGG
Source organism: Clostridia bacterium (assembly GCA_026418275.1). Taxonomy (GTDB): domain Bacteria; phylum Bacillota; class Clostridia; order Acetivibrionales; family DSM-2933; genus SKW182. Next base: position 151,385 of record JAOABQ010000045.1, on the reverse strand, counting down.
CTGTGAATGCCCTTTCTCCACCGGATAAAAGCATCAGGTTTTGTAGCTTTTTGCCCGGGGGCTGCACCTCAATCTCAATACCGCTTTCCAGGACATTTTCCTTGTCGGTCAAGATGAGTTCTGCCCGGCCGCCTTCAAACAATTCACGGAACACAATATTAAAATTTTCATTGATTAATTTAAACTGTTCCATAAACTGCTTTTTCATTACCGAGGTCATCTCTAAAATCACACGGTGCAGTTTTTCCTTGGCACTTTCCATATCGTCCCTTTGGACCACCATAAACTCAAAGCGTTCCTTAGTTTTGACATATTCCTCAATGGCCGCCACATTGACAGGACCCAGATCCCGTATCTGCCCTTTTAATTCATTAATTCTTTTTTGCGCCTGGGGCAGGCTGCCAATATCCTTCTTTAAATCCAGTGCATTGGTATAGGTAATCTCATACTCGTCCCACATGCGGTTTTGCTGGGCTTCCATTTCAGATTCCACTTTCGCTTTCTTAACCTCAATCCGTCCAAACTCCTCCTGCAAGAGCAGAATATTTTTGTTAATTTCCTTAAGCTGATTGATGATATCCGAAAGGTCCTCTTCAATAACTCTTTTTTCTTCCACATCCCGGTCAATTTCTAAAGTTTTGCCTGTTTTTTCTTCTTCAAACCCTTTCATAATCTTTCTTAAGCCTTCATTTTTATCCTTCAGGGACTGAATTTCTTCACCAAACCTTTTAATATCATGCTGCTTTCTTCCAATACTTTTTTGAACCTGCTCCTTTTCCCCTACAATCCTTTCCAGGGTCTCTTTGACACTTTCCAGGCTTTCTATGATGGAGTTTACTGAAATCTTATAGTCGGTAATATCACGGTGCAGTGCATCACGGGAGGATTGATCTTCCTTGTGCTTTTCCTGATGCTCCGAAATAATAGATTTCGTATTTTCAATATCCTTTTCAATAGAGAGAAGCTCGTCCGAGTATTTTTTCATTTCAAGTTCGGTATCGGTAAGCTGTCTTGACAGCTGATCCTTTTCCTGCTTCAACATTTCAATTCTCGCTTCATCTCTTCTTATGTTTTCCTCAATTTGTGCAAGATGGCTTTCATCCCGTATTTTTATGAGTTCGTTATTTTTAACCTCGGATTCCTCAAATGAGATTTCTTTATTGAGTTCACTCAGTTCCCCGATGGTTTCATTGATTTTTTGATCCACCTCAATTTGGGTCTCCTTCAGCTTCTCTATTTCACTATGGAGTTCATTGATTTCCCTTCCGCGGCTTAAAATCCCAGGTCCCCGGTTGTCAGTACTTCCTCCCGACATGGATCCGGTTGTGCTCAAAATATCTCCCTCCAGAGTAACAATCCGGAAGCTGTATCCAAACCTTTTGGCCATTTTGATCCCGGCGTCCAAGTTTTCCACAATAACCACTTTTCCAAGGAAGCTTAGGATTATCCCCTTATAGACCGGGTCAAAACTCAAAAGCTCTGATGCCACACCGCAAAATCCGTTAAAGTTTCTGATTTCATTTAATGTATTATTGTCAAAGGTTCTTCCGTTTACAGAGGATATGGGTAAAAAGGTAGCCCTTCCAAGCCGGTTTCTTTTTAAAAACTCAATGGCCTTTTTTCCATCCTCCTCAGTAGAGGTTACAATATTTTGAAGCGCACCGCCAAGGGTCATTTCTATGGCAGTTTCGTACCTTTTATCCACCGTTATGAGCTGTGCAAGGGCGCCATGAATTCCCTGTCCGAATTCTCTCGATTCCTTGCAGGCATGGAGAACTTCCTTAACACTTCTTTGGTATCCTTCCAGATTGTTTTCCATATCTTTCAATGTCTTGTATCTGGAGGATTTAAACTGGTACTCCGACCTTACCGTATTTTCCTTTTTTCTATATTCATTTAAATTGATTTCAAGTTCCTTCTTCCGGGTATTTTTCTCCTCCAACCGGATGTTGGCCTTTTTGATGGCTTCCCGGATCCCCCGGATACTCTCCGTCAAATCTTCCTTCTTGATAAGCTCCCGGTCCTTATCCAAGGTAACCTGGTAGATTTCACTGTCTATACTTCCCTGCCTCTTCCGGATTACTTCAGTATGGGATTTAACATTATGAAGCTGGATTTTTTTATCGGATAGAAGGTCCATCTTATCCATTACACTTGTTTTTAAGTTTTCAATGTGTCTTTCACTCTCACTTAACAAGGCTAAGACATCATCCATCTTCTTTTGGGCTTCTTTAAGCTTGGCCTGATACTCTGCCTGCGCCTGTTCCAGGTATTTGACCTTGCCCAGTTTCTGATTTTCTTCCCTTACCAAGAGTTCAATCTTTTGATTAACCTCCTCGATTTCTCCTTCCAATCTTTCTATATTTTGAGTCAGGTTATTGATCTTTTCATCGTTTAGGTTCATTTCGGAATTGCATTTTTCAAGGCTGCTTTCAATGTTATAATATTGTCTTTTAGCCTCATCGATTTTTTCTTCCAGCTTTTTTAAATACTCTGTCTTTTCCTTATTCTCAACCGTTATACGGTCAAGCTTTGCATTTTCCTTTTCAATATCCTCTTTAATGGAGATATACTGGTCTTCATACTCTTTGATTTTTTCCTTGAACTTTGCAATATTTTCAAGAAAAACGTTGATTTCCAGTTCCTTGAGCTCTTCCCTGAAATTAAGGTATTTCCTTGCAGTCTCCGACTGCTCTCTTAAGGGGTCTAACTGGTTTTCCAATTCCGTTATGATATCATTGATACGAAGCAGGTTTTGGGTAGTCAAATCAAGCTTTTTTTCCGCTTCATGCTTCCTAACTTTATATTTCATAATCCCGGAAGCTTCTTCAAAGATGCCTCTCCGTTCTTCCGATTTGGTACTTAAAATTTCGTCGATGCGCCCTTGTCCGATGATGGAGTATCCTTCCTTCCCTACTCCCGTGTCAAAGAAAAGCTCATGAATATCCTTCAGACGGCACCCGGTCTTATTGATCATATATTCACTTTCGCCCGAGCGGAATACCCTTCTGGTAACAGTTACCTCGGCAAACCCGATGGGCAGGGCATTATCCGAATTGTCAATAGTAAGGGAAACATCAGCAAACCCGAGGGGTTTTCTGTGTTCGGTTCCCGCAAAAATGACATCTTCCATCTTGCTTCCTCTAAGGGTTTTCGCACTCTGTTCTCCCAAAACCCACCGGACCGCATCGGCAATATTGCTCTTTCCGCTTCCATTGGGACCGACTACAGCAGTAATACCTGAATTAAACTCTAGAGGAATTTTATCTGCAAAGGACTTAAAGCCTTGTATTTCGAGTTTCTTAAGGTACATTCAAACACCTCGGAATAAGATTTGTTCATAACTCTAAATATTTTATCATACTTTTTAATTTATTCAATATGATTAAAGGATTTTGAAGAGGGGGCTTTTTTGATATAATTATATAATTGAGTTTCTAACATGGATTTCTACCAACTGTTTTATCCTCTGCACAGTTTCAGGTATATTGATTGCATGTGGACATTTACTCATACATGACATATCTGTACATTTTTTGCAATATGCAGCACTTTCATTGATGCCAAGATCAAGTTTTCTAAGGGCCCAGTAATCCTTGCCGAGAAAATAGTAATTATACTGCCTGAAAATGATATGAATTTCAGTACCATAGATACATCTGCACCTTTGACACCGGTCACATGGGATGGGCATAAAACTCTTTTCGAGCAGCTCAATTACCTCTGAAAAGGCCGGGCGATGATAATTTTGAGGCTGGTCGTTCCGCTCCGCTTCGCTGCACGCCATGGATCCAGGTTCTATTCCCATTGCCTCATCTACCTGTTCATTTGTTCCCAGGCCTATTAATGCACTGGATATAGGATATGAAAGAACACCCGATAGAAGTGTTTTAACCGGAAAGAAGGATGGCAGTATCCCTGCCGCATAAACCTTATTGAGTATGAACCCTTTGTGTCTAAACAACGGCTCTCTTTCCATCCGGTCAAGCATGCCCCTCTCAAGAAGATTTCCACTCCCTTGAAGTACATCAATCCTCTTGTCTTTCGCACCCCTTAATAGGATGTCATAGTAATGGGAGGCAATACCTGTAAATTTGATCTTGCCTTCTGCTTTGAGTTCATTTAACGCATCGACAGCACCATATTTTCCAAAGGTAATATCCTCATTCCCTTCATCTACCTGGTGTACAAAATAAATATCCGCATAAGTACCAAGATTTTCACACGACTCAAGTACTGCATTATACATCTGGTCTCCATGAAAGAATCTCGACTTATCCGATATAATAATCTTTTCCCTTCCTATTTTAGCTGCAAATCTGCCCAGTTTTATCTCTGCATCTCCATATTCGGGTACAATGGCCGTATCAAAAAGATTACAGCCAAGCTTAAACGCATGCTCCATGATACCTATGGCGGTTTCTTCATCCGGACTAAAATAATCGGGCAGTACAGGAACATTTCCACTCAGTATTGGGATTGTTCCAAAGGATATTTCTGATACCCGAAGTCCGGTAACGCCTAAATTTCTGTACTTCATAGGCTGCCAAAGCTGAAGCTGTCAGCTTTGACCGAAACACCTTCGGGAAGGCTCCTTGTATCAAGTTTTGAACACCCTGCAAAGGCTCTCTCATCTATCATTTCAAGTTCCTCCGGAAAATTGATTTCTTTTAGTTCATAACAATATGCAAATGCCTCTCGCCCAATTATTTTAAGTGTGGAGGGCAGTATTACCTTCTCCAAGCTTTTACATCTAAAAAATGCCTTTTCCGGAATTTCAGTGATGCCCTTGGGTATGACAATACTTTTTAGTGAAGTGCAATGCTCAAATGCTCTTATTCCTATATATTGAAGCTTATCTGAAATATCGACGCTTTCCAATAAGGAACACCCGGAAAATGCAAGCTTTTCTATCCTCTTTACACTCACTGCATTTTTAACCGCAACAAGCCATTTACACTGTTGGAAGGCACTTTTGCCGATGGTTGCAATGTCCTTTGTTAAAGTTATATATGTAAGTAAATTACTATCTTTAAATACATTATCTCCTATAGCCGTGATTCCATCTGCCAAAACCAAATTGCCGATATTCCCCGTACACTCCACAAGAATATCATTTTCATCTGTTTTAAAGCAGTTGAAGCAATCCATAAAAATCTGTTTAACACTTGGGGGCAGCATTTCATCATTTCTATCTGAAAGTCTTGTTAGTCTATACTCTTTGCCGTCAGCCGTTGTTACCTTTTTTAAATTGATACAGTTTCTGAATGCATATTCTTCTGTGACTGTTTGGGAGGAGGTAAAGGTAACTCCCGTGAGGTCATAACAGTTTGCAAAAGCCCAGCCTGAAACAATTTTAACATGATTAGGGATGACCACATCCCCCTGGCACAAAGATGCATCCATGAGTATGTTATTCACAATAACCATCGGTGCAAGGGCTCTTTGTTTTTCCAACCACATTGTATTATGAAAAGCTCTCTCACCAATATATTCCACACTTTCAGGTATAACAATTTCTTCAAGATTCATGGCATCCTTGAAAACTTCACATTCTATTCTTTCAATTCCTTCTGGAATAAATACCCTGTATCCTTTATTTGTATATCCGGAAAGTGAAAGATATTCATCAATATTAAAACAGCTCATCGCGCTGCTATATATGGACTTTACGATGTCCGGAAGATGCTTTTCAAAAATAACTGAATATTGTTTTGTACTGTATTTATTCTCACCGATACCGATTACCTTAAGGGCAGTACACCCGGAAAAAGCATAACTTCCATGCCCGAGCCCTTCATCCGACACAATTATTTTTTCCAGGCTGCCGCAGTCCTCAAAAGCGTGGGCAGCAACATAAGTTTCGCTGTCTAGCAGAATGCTTTTAAGAGAATTACAGCCACAAAACGCACTCAATCCTATCTGTTTTATATTTGAAAAATCATACTCTCCAAGTTTGCTGCACCCGTTAAAACAACTGTCACCTATATATTGAAGTTCTTTGCACTTACAGCTTTCAAGTGCAGCACAACCGCAAAATGCCTCTTTTCCAAAAGATCGTACTCCTTGGATCTCCACATTTTTTAAGCTTATGCAGTAGGAGAATGCTCCTTCTCCTACCTCTTGTGCATGCCCTGTAACATGCGTAAGGGACACGCATTTTTCAAATGCTTTTCTGCCAACAGATTCAATCCGGGGTGGAAGCCTTATCGCTTTGATATTTTTACAGCCGAAAAAAGCCCCCTCTCCTATAGCAGCAAGACTTTCGGGTAGAATGATGCCGGTTATACTGTCATTTCCTGCAAAGGCATATGGTGAAATATTTACAACACCTTCCGGAATAATGACATCTTCTTTACAATACTTACCGTCAACAACAGTATCTGATAGTATTACAAGTGGTGAACGTTTTCTTAAGCTGTCCAAAAACGCTGTATTTCTAAAAGCATCCGCTTGCATGTCTTTCAAGTTTATCTCGATATCATCAAGCTTAATGCAGCCGCTAAATGCATTTTTACCTATATGAAAAGCCTCTGATGAAGGAACTTTTACTATGCTGCTGCAACCATAAAATGCATTGTCCCATATGTGTGTAATTTTACCTTGGGAAGTGACATGCTCCAGGGACGTACAATATGCAAAAACACCTTCTTCCAATGCGGTTACACCTGGAGGAAGTGTTGTACTTTTTAGCGAAGTACATCCGCAAAAACCTCTTGAACCAATTCTTGTAAGCGATTTAGGAAATGTTACAGAGGTAATCCTAGTATTGCCATAAAAAGCACCGCCTGCTACGGCAGTAATTCCATCAGGAATTACAATATCTCCCGAAAGTTCACTTCCATTAACAAATATATTGGCCACCGCAGTTGTAACCGTCTCTTTAATATAAATGCTGTCTTCAAAGGCATTCCTGCCAATATATTCAATGGAAGAAGGGAGATGAACATATTGAAGGGAAGGACACCTAAATGCGAATTTGTCTCCAATATTCCTAACGCCTTCATCAAAAGTCAGCTTTTTAAGTTTTTCACATTGTGAGAAAATATCCGTTCCACACTCCTTCAAATCACAGTTAATGGCTGCCGACTTTATACCTGACGCTGTAAACACATTATTGCCAAGCTTATATAAAGATTTTGGCAATGTTATTTCCTTTAATGAAAAACACTTATAAAATGCCATATCACCTATACTTGATAGTTTTTCCGGCAGTTGCACATTCTTCAGTAAATTGCATGCATAGAAGGCAAAGTCTCCTATATCTTCGACATTGCTTCCAAATAATACCTCATTCAATTTTCTGCAGCGGTTAAAGGATGATTTTTTTATCGAAGCAAGTGACTTGGGCAATGCTATCCGCATAAGCTTTACGCAGTTTTCAAATGCCGATTCACCAAGGTACTCCAGTCCTTCCGGAAGATTGATTGTCTGCAAAAGAAGACAGTCAGCAAAAGCTTCTTCACGAATTTCTTTGATGGAATCCGGTAAAATCACTCTGCCAGCGACTCCATTACCAGCAAATGCTTTTTCACCAATGACAGTGATGCCATCCGGCACAACCACCCTTTCCTCACTTCCTCTATACTTAATCAATATAGTTCCGCTAATAAAAAAGTTATTAAGTATCTGTGAATGAATGGTTCGTACGATCTGCGGTATACGCTCATCCGATGTATCCGGTAAACCTTTAAGTTCATACCTACTTCCATCCGATAATGTAATATATTTTAGTGTAGTACAGTTTTTAAATGCATCAGGGCTTATATCTACATTATCATTAGTGAATTCTATTCTCTCCAAGTTAATACAATTTCTAAATGCTTTGCTTCCGATATAAATTAACGTTTCAGGCAGTTTTACAGAAACCAAACCTTTTTTGTCAAAAAAACAACTCTTTCCTATGGCTGTTATTCTATTGGGTACCTCAAAATTCTTAAGGTTTGTAAGAAATTTCAACAGAATACCATCACGAATCTCCATCATTCTAAAAATATCGACGGCAATTGCTTTAACCAGAGGATGTGCCTTTGATTGTGAAGATATTACCTCAACCAAACTTTCAATATTACAAACAGTTCCATCTGATATTCTTATCTCAGAAATATTGATGCAGCCTGTAAAGACATCACAGATGCATGACATATCTAAATTCCTTGAAATTTCCAACCTTTTTAAATTTACATCATTTAAGAACACCTGCCAGCCTAGATGAGTCACACCTGGTATAGACGCATATTCAAGGCTGTCACAATATAAAAATACACTATGGCTTAGACTTTTAATTGTATCAGGTAATTCTATACTCCTTAAAGAATGACAGCGATGAAAGGCATGTTCTCCTATGTAGTTAAGCTTTGAAGGGAAGTTGATTGTTTTCATTTTCCGGCATCCCTTAAAGGCACGATCCATTATGCTTGTTACCGTTTCGGGAAGAATCACCTCTTCAATAGAGGCACATCCCTTGAAGGCATCTTTGCCTATAACTTCAACATTATCCGGAACCCTCACAAACGTATCTCTAAGTGTATAGGCTTCTAAAATCCCATCTTTAATTACAAATCCATCTGTCATGAGTCTGTCTCTCTCTCTTTATAGAAAATTTTTTTAATTATATGCTTCATCTCTTCAATGCTGCCACATTTATATAGGTCCATTTTATACTGTTTGGTCCCTTTCTGCTTCTTCATGCAGTAAGATGCCAGTTTTTTGATATAAGAAATGGTAAATGTCTCGTCAAAGTATCGTGAAGTTAACTCAATCTGCTCAGACAGGATGGCATATTTGCTCTTTTTAATCTCTTTATTGGTCAGTTCGCTGAATATAAACGGGTTTTCAAGAGCGTATCTTGCAATCATCACCCCATCGGCGCCTGTAAGGTTCATCATTTTTTCGGCATCAGCTGCTGAGAAAATGCCGCCATTTGCAATCACAGGTATTCTAACCACTGATTTTGCCTGTTCTATCTGGTCAAAATAAGGAGTACCGTCATACATCATATTCCGGCTTCTGCCGTGTACAGTAATCATATCGGCCCCCGAATCTTCACACATTTTTGCAAATTCTGCCGCAATCATTGCATCTTCTTTAATTCCCGCACGGAATTTAACGGTAAGTACCTTTCCACTCTTTTTACAGCCTTTAATGATGGCGGATGCTTTTTTCAGATCACCAAGCAGCGCACTGCCTTCCCCATTTTTAAATACATTGGGTACAGGGCAGCCCATATTGATATCTAATATATCAAATTCGGCAAAATAGTCACTTTTTGCCACTTTCTCCATAATTCTCGGATCAGAGCCCAATAATTGGGCAGCCTTTATCTTTTCATCCGGTGTTGTAAAAAGCAGTTTCTGCGTTGCCTTATCCTTATATTTGAGCGCGTTGCAGCTTACCATCTCTGTATAGCAAAGTCCTGCCCCCAGTTCACTGCAGAGCATTCTAAAAGGATAGCATGTATATCCGGCAAGCGGTGCCATAAGAACATTACATGGTATAATGATATTGCCTAGCCTTATTTCTTTTATCTCCAAACGGTATATCTCCCTTGCAAATCAGTTTGCTTTTTGAATCTTATAAAATTATAAATATGTATTTATGCGCTGTGTTTATAGAAATGCTCAGAGGCATACTTTTCATTTAATTTTACCATAATTAATCTTGTTTTTGACACCGAAATATAGCAAAAGCCTGGCAATACTATTAGAAAAGAGCCGACCACAGTGATCGACTCTTTTTAAACATCCTTTTTACAGTTTATTTCTAAAGCGTTCCATCCGTCCAATGGTTTTCCAATTGGATGCAGCCTTAGTTACCTGACTTACCGATTTTATAACCAACTGGTGTCCGGGTGCAGCCTCCATGGCAGCAACCGCTGCCGAGATCACCGCCATAATTTCATCATTTCCGGAGGATTTTTCCTCTTTTGTTTCGGCTTTTTGCCTTTGTTCCTGCCTGTACTGGAAGAACTTTTCTGCCACCTGTGGGAATAGTGCATAGGACAATACATCCTCATCCTGTTCCAGGTACTGTTTCATTTCCCTCCTGATTTTATCCAGTTCGGGTTCGATTAAATCGGCAGGCCTGCAGGTTATCGGCTTCTCTTCCTTTAGGATCTGCTTTGAAATGTCTTCCGGAATAGGGGCCGGCGTTTTTCCATACTCCCCTTTGACCAAATTCTTTGACTCCTTAGGAACCATTTTATACCGTTCGCCGGTTACCACATTAAGTACTGCCTGTGTACCGACAATCTGGCTGGTAGGTGTTACAAGAGGCGGGTAACCGAAGTCTTCCCTTACCCTCGGAACTTCCTTTAACACCTCTTCATACTTATCTACCGCATTGGATTGTTTCAATTGGGAAACCAGGTTTGAGAGCATGCCTCCCGGAACCTGGTAGATCAATGCATTTACATCAACCCCCATCATTTTGATATCCAGGAGCCCGCTTTCAACATATTTTTCTTTCAGCGGTCTGAAATAATCCGCAATTTCACTTAAAATTCCCAAATCCAAACCAGTATCATAGGGCGTATCCTTCAATGTCGCAACCAACGGCTCTGTTGGCGGCTGGGATGTTCCCATGGACATGGGAGAAATTGCACAGTCAACGATTTCCGCCCCTGCCTCGATAGCTTTCATATAGGTCATGGAAGCAACCCCGCTGGTATAGTGGGTATGAATTTGAATGGGGATGGAAACATACTCCTTAAGTGCCCGGACCAGTTCATATGCAGCATAGGGCACCAATAATCCCGCCATATCCTTGATACATATGGAATCTGCACCCATATCCTGGAGTTGTTTTGCATCCTTAACAAAAAGCTGCAAGCTGTGTACAGGACTTATGGTATAACAAACCGTCCCTTGGGCATGCCCGCCTTCCTTTTTACATGCCTTAATAGCTGTTTCAATATTTCTCACATCGTTTAACGCATCAAAAATTCTGATGATATCCATCCCATTGGCTACAGCCTTTTGGACGAAATAAGAAACCACATCATCCGCATAATGCTTGTATCCAAGAAGGTTTTGCCCTCTTAAAAGCATCTGAAGCTTTGTATTTTTAACTTTACTTCTTATCTTTCTCAATCTCTCCCAAGGGTCTTCATTCAAAAACCTTAAGCAGGCATCGAATGTTGCCCCGCCCCAGGCTTCCAGGGAATGATAGCCTACCTTATCCAACTTTTCAAGGATTGGAAGCATATCCTCCGCTTTCATTCTTGTAGCAATGAGTGACTGGTGTGCGTCCCTTAGGACCGTTTCAGTAATTCTAACCTTAGCCATGTCCCTTTGCCTCCTTCATCCAAATCTGCTTTTAATTTAGTTTGATATAAAGCTTCATTAAGAAATGGAAACCAGGACATCTCCTACACTAACGGCAGAGCCTTTTTCAACATTTACTGAAGCAACTTTTCCGTCTTGAGGTGCTGTGATTTCATTTTCCATTTTCATTGCTTCCAAAATTAATAATACCTGTCCCTTTTTAACTGTATCTCCAGTATTTACGTTAACTTTTAATATAGTGCCGGGCATCGGTGCTGTGACAGTTCCTGCTCCTGCAGGTACCGATGCGTCTGCTTTGGGCGCAGCCTTCGGTGCTGCCACTGGAGCAGCTTGAACCGCTTGTGTACCAGCTGGCGCCGCTGCCCCTGCTGCCTTTACTTCTTCCACCTCAACTTCGTATTGATTTCCGTTTACCTTTATTAAAAATTTTTTCATTGTTCTTCCTCCTAAAGAATGAATTTTTTAAAGCGGTATATTTCCGTGCTTTTTAGCCGGTCTGTTTTCTCTCTTGCTGGACAGCATGGATAGGGCGCTAATGAGTCTTATCCTGGTCGTGGAAGGTTCAATTACATCATCCACATATCCCCTTGCAGCCGCAACATAGGGATTTGAAAACTTCTCACGGTATTCTTCAATTTTTTTACTTCTGGCTTCTGCCGGATTTTCTGCTGCAGCAATTTCCCTCTTAAATATAATGTTTGCTGCCCCATCCGGTCCCATTACCGCAATTTCAGCAGTCGGCCATGCAAATACCATGTCGGCCCCCAGATGTTTGCTGTTCATTGCGATATAGGCTCCACCGTAAGCCTTTCTTACGATTACGTTGATTTTGGGCACCGTTGCTTCAGAAAACGCATAGAGAAGCTTTGCACCGTGACGGATAACCCCGTTGTGTTCCTGACCCACACCCGGAAGATACCCAGGCACGTCGGTAAGGGTGATTACAGGAATGTTGAACGCATCGCAAAAGCGTATAAACCTTGCACCTTTATCGGATGAATTAACATCCAGAACGCCAGCCATGTTCTTAGGCTGGTTTGCAATGATTCCTACTGTACTTCCGTTGAGTCTGCCGAAGCCGATAATAATGTTTGAAGCAAAATGCTTCTGTATTTCAAGGAAATCGCCGTTATCTACGATTTTTTCAATGATGTCTTTCATGTCATAAGGTTTGTTGGCACCATCAGGAATGATATCATTGAGCTCTGCAGCTACTTGATTAAGGTCATCCTGACACGCATACTGAGGTGCATCCGAAAGGTTGTTATCCGGAAGGAAGCTTAGAAGACGCTTGATTTCTTCAATACACTCCGCTTCATTAGAACTCTTGAAATGAGCAACCCCGCTGATTGCGTTATGGGTATCCGCACCGCCAAGCTTTTCAAAGGTTACATCTTCGCCGGTAACCGCCTTGATTACCTGTGGACCGGTAATAAACATTTGACTTGTTTTTTCCACCATGAATACGAAATCCGTAATGGCAGGAGAATAAACCGCTCCACCTGCGCATGGTCCCATGATAACGGATATCTGAGGGATGACTCCGGATGCCAGGGTATTTCTATAGAATATATCCCCGAAACCGCTTAAAGCATCAATCCCTTCTTCGATTCTTGCTCCGCCTGAGTCATTAATGCTTATAAAGGGAGCGCCCATTTTCAAGGCCATATCCATCACTTTGGTTATTTTCTTTGCATGCATTTCCCCAAGGGATCCGCCAATGACTGTAAAGTCCTGGGAGGAGACAAATACAAGTCTTCCATTCACTGTTCCGTAGCCAGTAACAACCCCATCCCCCGGAACCTTCTTTTTCTGCATATCAAATTCAATACTTCTGGTTTCAACAAATGCATCCACTTCCACAAAGCTATTCTCGTCGAAAAGCACGCTAAGCCTTTCCCTTGCTGTCATTTTCCCGGACTCATGCTGTTTTGCCTGTTTTTCCAGCCCTCCGCCAAGTGCAACCTTTTCCTTCTTTTCAATGAGCTGGCTTACTTTATCCATTGTTGACATTCAAATCCACCCCATATTCTAAAATATTTTCCTCGTTCTATACGGTATACCTAATTACCACATTAAGTTAACATTTCCATAATCTTAATTAGTACCTGGTACTAATTATAAAAATTATATATTAATTTTTACCACATTGCAATAAATTTCATCTAAATTTTAGGAAGTTTTCCTAGGGTAAAAGGAAAGTAAAAGTAAAAGACCTTATAACCTAGAATCTACTTTGCTGAATCAAAACGAAGGTTTGGCCGGTTTTCCTATTTTGACTTCTATACAATTGCAGATCATTGCAAAAGTTTCCGCGCGTGTAACCGGTTGATCCGGTTTTAACAGCTTATCACCATGTACTTCAATGATTCCCAGTTCAAGGGCTTTTATGATATAGCCCAGTGCCCATTTAGGAATGCTATTGGAATCGGTAAACTTTATATTTATGGCTGTTGCTTCTTTAAACCCAAATGCCCGCATGGCAATGACTATCAGTTCTTTTCTTGAAACCTTGTTGAAGGGTTTGAAAGTATTATCTTGATACCCCTTTAAAAAACCTTTTTGAAGCGCAAAGGAAATTCCCTTTTCAGCCCAAGGGGGAATTTCCTTGGAATCCTTAAATAGCAGGATTTCATTTTTATAAGGGTTTTCATCCCTTATAAAATTGGAAAGCAAAACGGCCATTTCTGCACGGGATACGGTATTATTGGGTTTTAAGGTTCCATCCTTATACCCGGTGATGTTAAACCTATAATGCTGCAATTTCTTGATATATTCCTCAACCCAATGATTTTTAATATCACGAAAGGAAATAATGTCCACTTTAACCGGAGTTATAGTCGGTGTATTGGTAGGCAGCAGTTTTGTAGCTGTTGGGGTTGGCGTATAGATATTTCCAATAGGCGAGGGTGTATTGGTTTGGGATGCCGTTGGCTTCGTCACCGGTGTAGGCATAGGTGAAAGCGGCTTGGCTTTCAGGATTACATTATCTACATAAGTCCAGTGTCCGGCACTCGCTTTGGCTGCAAATCTAATTTTAAAATTCGCGTTATTATCTGCGCTGGAAGGCAGCTGCCATATTTGATGTGTCCATGCAGTACTTCCCATTGTATCTTCCAGGGTAATCCAATTTATCCCGTCCGCAGTCCATTGAACAAAAAAATGGTCACCGCTTTCAAAATACCTGACAAGCCTGAAATATTCCAATTGAATACGGTGATATCCTTCTGTACTGATATTCTTTTCGATATAATCATCCTTATCCATAGCCACGGAGTTCCTTCCCTCAACAGCATTTTCCGTTGATATGGATATCCCGTGTTTAGTCCATCGGCCAATCGTACCCAACCTAACTTCAAACCCCTCAGAAAAAATCATATCAGCGGGTGTTGGGGTTGGAGATGGTGTAGTAAGTACATCTGTTGGAGGCTTGGGTGTACCTGACGAAGCAGTATCGTCCCCATCAATCTCCAAATAAGACTTATATGTTCCCTCTCTTGATGAAATCTTCACAAAATCATTTCCTTTTAGTACATCTAAGATAAGAAAGGAAACTACCTTATCTTTGAGCTGTGTCTTGACATAAGATGTTACATCGACGGAATACCAACCTGGTGCTCTTGGGGTAAGGCTTCCGCAATAAATCTGCTCCGGTGTTTCCGGTTTGTTGTCCCATGTTATTTCGTTTTCATTCCAGTTATCATCAGGAAGTCCGTATACAGATAGGGTTACGGACCTTTTTCCTACACTTTCCACATAAAAATTCAAGGTCGCTCTGGTAACGGTATTGGAAGTAAATCGATCCTTGATGTAGCTTTGTCTTGAGTATCCGTATGAATGAGTGCTTTTAACATAAAGGAGCGGAGTTGACCCATAATTTGTTGTAGAAGATGCTTCAACTACATATGCATCTTCAATGGCACTCGTAGTTTCCGATGCAGCAAATCCCCCAACACTGTTCATCCCTTGAAAGATACCGGCCGGAATGAACTCCATAAAAATGAATGTCACAAACAAAACTACAATAAATCGTTTTTTTAGAAACATTTCCCTACCCTCCTATAAAAAAGATTATATCTACATAAAATGATGTCTCAGTTCTTTTAGAAAACCTTTATAAGTGTTAAAGATACCCAAGAAAAAATTTAGCGCCCTCTAATTTTCCGGAAAAATTATTATTATACTTCCGGCCAATGTAAACCGGGTATCTCATCTCTAACCCTCATTATCCTTATTCTACTCTTTTGATAGGCTCAGCTCAGTCAATGACTCTAATGGATTTGCGGATAATCTCGGTTATATTGCTAAGATATTGGAGGTCTGTTTGCGAGGGAGTTAACGGATAAGTGAAACCGTTGTTTTGAGAATTATAATAAGCAACGACGATCTGTACCTCAGGCACATTTTTACCAACTCCCCTTGTATAAATGTGATTGAAATAATCATCACGAATTACCGTTATACAATGATCATATTTTTGTGTTTCCAAAATAGAAATGTAAGGAGAATTGCTTTTGGAAACTTTTTCATAAATCCCTTCCAGTGTTGTATCTATAAAAGGCTCCCCTGTCAGTTGGACCAAAGATGTATAGGTTACTTCTATTTTAATATTCTTATTCCATGCTAATCCGGTATTATCTTGAGAATTCCTGTTAAAGTGCCACCCACCGGGATATTGGAACTTTATTCTGCCATCATTATATTCGTTGATTAAATTCTCATTCGCAGGTGTTGGTTTCACAATTGGAATGTCTGTAGGCTTTAAAGCCAGAATTACCGGAGTATCGGTTCTAAGTTTATTCCCATCCGCCAAGCTAGGAACATTGGGCGTTACCGATGGGTTTGGAGACAAACCTGCAGTAAATTGAGGCGCAGTGGCTTGGGGAGGTTTTTCTGTGCCCGTAAAACCTTTATGTGGTAGAATCGTAGAATTAGATGTAACGGTAGGTTTTACGGTAACTTCTGGTTTCTTGACTACTTTCCAGCTATAAATAAAAACAAGACCTGCAACACTGCATAACCCCAAAAGGAGTATTCTTGGTAACAGAACTGCCTTTTTCTTTACTTTTTTAATTAAATCTAACACTTCCAATGCTTCACTTAACGTTTTGACAGGTCTTAATAAAAATTCGCCCTTTTTTAAAGCGTCTTCAAAGAGCTTATTGGAACAAACGAAGCCGGTAACTTCCAGTTCGTTCTCCGCAGGATATAGAAATATGCTGTTTTGGTAATTTTGAGATGACTTAAAGGCACCGATCAATTTATCAATAACACCATTCACTCTTTGAATTTCACCGTTTTTACCAATAATTCCAGTGGTATAAATTGTCTTTGAAAGAACAGCATGTCCTGGAAATAGGGACTCTGAATAGGTTGCTATAAGTGCCATGGCAAATGCCAAATCCGTACTGTTGCCCTGGACTGTCTTTTCAAAACCTCTAAACCAAATTGAGATCTTATTGGGTGTATTTTTAATGTTTTTTGAAAGCATAACAAAGGCTTCTTTTATGCCGGTATCCAAAGACTCTACAATATTATCGGGGATTGAGCTGCGATAAGTGATATCAACCCGTTCCCCCTTTCTGGAAGGGTGTAAAATCTCAAGTTTGATACTTTCTACACTTCTGTCGTCAAATAGCGCAAAAACATTCATGGCTGACCTCAACTTGTTGATTTATAGAAATTCATAGGTGCGATCAAAACTTTAGTGAAATTAGAATACTTCTTAAATCTATAGGGGTATTGACTTCCTGACATGCAACCCCTTTTCTTAATGGTGCCTCAAAAATTACGCCATGCTCATTTTCAATTTGTATCGTACCCTCAAGGTTTTTATCCTCTAGCAAAACCTCAATAACTGCTTTGGAACTGTTAGCAAAAGGTATAATCCGGATGGTATATCGTCCATTCAAAGACTTAACCTCGGAGAAACCTCGAAGATCATCGGAACCTGCCGCGGGAAGCATGGCAATATCACATTGGTGCTCTTTGTATTTTTGCCCCATATATGTGGAGGCCTTCAGTGAAAGCAAATAAGAATGTGCTTCTCTCAAAGCTCTCATTTTATGGGAGCATTCAAAACAGTAATAAAAATGACTATCCAGTTCAAGGGTTTCCTGGCTAGAAAGGGTGCTGAATATGTATTTGAAGAGCTGCTCTTCTTTGGGGCAACAGACATTTGTATTCATAACAATCTCCTTAAAAATACGCGTCTAGTGCCTCGTAACGTAATACTTTTCTAGGGTATGCGAGGCACAAACAGATGAAGTGCATTTTTAAAACTTTGAAACTTAAAATTCGTTGTGTTAAAAAGCACTAACTCAAAAAACACTGGGCTAAATTTTTCACTGTTTTCTTCTGAATGCGATAACACCAGTTGGAAATATCATGCTCAGGATTTTTATTGTAATACGACTTTAAATAGGTAAGACCTGTAATACACTCTAATATATCCTTGTTGTTTAGTGCTGTAACGGTATCGCTTTTTATGAGTATGTCAATAAGCCTCTCTGAAAGCTTCTCACGTAAACGGATAAAGCATAAACTGATCACAAAAGAAGGCAAATCGGATTGCTGCGAATATTCATTGATGAATTGAATATAAATCGTATCTAAAGTTTCCTTTGATAACTCCTCAATAACTCTTCCAATGTCCCATCCGTCTAAAATATTCCGATACCCAAAAACCAGTATCTGATGCGGATATCCGGCGTTTACAAGGGCATTGATATATTTTTTAAGCTTAAGCGGCGATATCGGCTTAGGCCTTAAGGAATCCTCATGGATATCCTCTATGGAAAAAAACTGAGGGTAACAATGGTTTAACCGGTCATGGAGATACCTTAATTTCTGCTGTGTTTTCTCATTTGTAAGTTTTTTGGCATTTGAATAAAATTTCAAGAGAAACAGATCAACCTGATAATGCAAGTATTCCAAAAGATCTTCATGGGAAACACATGGAATTTTTAGCTCTGTGTTCTCAAATTCCTTAGAGGCCTTACTGAAATCTTCTTCTGTAAGGGTTGATATTCTCAGGTATCCTAATATAGGAATATGGTAATCCTTTAGTGTCTTTAGTGTAGTAATGGTAAAACACCCCAATTAAAGTTTATTTCTCTATTATATATCCTTATTTTAATTTATCTCAAGTTGAAAATCAAAATAAAATTGTAAGCGTTATTAATTTTTTTAATTTTTGCGGATGATTGTTTGCAGCATACCGGTAATTCCACCCTTCATAATAAAAGGTACCAAATTGCATTTATGCAATTTGGTACCTTTTATTATGATCCTCTTAAAAAATATTAAATTTCAAACTCAGCACTGTGTAAATTGAGAGTATTTCTCAATTTAACTTTTCTGAATTGATTAAAATCAAACCAGCGGTTGGCAAAATCCGTGGTTATAACTTGATTGTTCTCTTCCAAAATTTTGTAAACCTTTTTGTAATCCGCCTCCGACTGGACCTTGATGTAAAATCCTCTGCTGTCTATCATCGGATGAGAGCCATAACTGTACTCCGAAAGCTTTACCACATCCTGAAGCAAAGACTTCCTTATCTTTGCTGCCAAGCCTGATTTCAAATCTAAAATATCGATATCTTGGGGGAATGCATAAGTATCCCCAGACAGCGGCAGTACGTCTCCAACCTCAAAGCTTTCCGGCCTTGCTGCTATCTTTCTCACCATGTTCTCTGAAAGAACAAAGTAATATTCATCAAAAGCGCCTAAAGTTATCTCCAAATCTTTTTTAACCAGCTTGCATTGGGTCTCAATCCCCTTCACCAATCCGGAAACAATCCCGCCGCCGGTTACATCATAGCCATCTACAATGACAAAACGGCCTGTATTCTGATTGTTTTTAAATTCATCAAAGCTTATCATTTCCTTCGTCCTAATGGTTACTTCCCCAACATCGTTGGTTTTTACATCCTCTGCATTTTCTATTGTCTCCAGCGTGGTTGCATCAATTACCTTATTCACCGCTACAACCTCGCACTCAACTTCCTGGGTTGCCAGCTTCAGCTTATACTTTTTGCCTTTCACCAGCGGAGTTTTACCCATCCAGAATAAATTCGCCCTAAAAATATCCGAAATCAAGGGTGCGGTTTCCTTATGGGTTATTACTTCTCCCCGTTTATTGAAAAACTCATCCTCTACCGTAATCCCTACCGACATTCCGGCATAAACCGTATCCTTCTTATCCTTTTCCTGCCAATACTCGATGGTTTTTACCCGGGTTACCTTATTGCTTGGAGAAATTAAAATCTCGTCACCTACATTGAGGCTTCCCGACTCAATTCTTCCGGCAATAATTCTTCTGTGCTTATCAAATTTATAAACATCCTGAATCGGGAACCTTAAAGGCTTATCCGCAAGGCCCTTATCCTTTTCAATGAGATCAATCGCCCCTAAAATGGGCTCTCCCTTATACCATGGCATTTTCTCCGATTGAGAGGTCATGTTTTCCCCGTAAAATGCAGAGATGGGTATATACTTCATGGGATACACGTGCAGGTTGTTTAAGAATTCATTCATCTCCTGCTTGATGCTGTTAAATTTCTCTTCGGAATAATCGATTAAGTCCATTTTATTCACAATGATATAAACCTTTTGTATGCCAAGAAGTGAAAGGATATATCCATGCCGCTTGGACTGCTCCTGTACTCCCTCATAGGCATCGATTATGAGTAAGGCTGCTTCCGCATTGGCTGCCCCCGAGATCATATTCTTTAAAAACTCCTTATGTCCCGGTGCATCAATAATGACATAGTCCCTTTTTTCAGTGAAGAATTGAAGCTGTGTGGTATCAATGGTTATACCCTGCTTTTGTTCTTCTTCAAAAGCATCCAGCAAATACGCATATTCAAAGGGTTTCCCCTTCTCTTTACAAGTCTTTTTTACCCTCTCAATTTTCCCTTCGGGGACAGATTTTGTATCATACAGCAATCTACCTATAACAGTGGATTTACCATGGTCCACATGGCCTACCACGACGATCTTTAAAACTTCCCGGTTATTTTCCATAGCATTGACCTCCAACAAAAATTTATAATGCCGATTCCCTTGCCTTTTGGGCAAAGTTGAAATTTACATATATCCGTCTTTACGAAGCTTTTGCATTGCGTAAGCGTCTTCCTGATCCTGTGCTCTCCCTGCACGCTCACTCACCTTGGTATTCTTTAACTCATCAATAATCGCATCAATGGTAGTGGCGTTGGATTCAATTTTACCGGTGCAAGGAGCACATCCGAGACTTCTGTATCGCTTGCCGTCTTTTGCAAAGTAAAGGTCAACCAACGGTATGTTCTCTCTCCCGATGTATGCCCATATGTCGATCTCATTCCAGTGAAGGATGGGATGTACCCGTATGTGATTCCCTTTGGGGAAATCTGTTTTAAACTGGTCCCATAATTCCGGCGGCTGATTGGTATAATCCCATTCAGAATCCTTGTTTCTTTCACTAAATACTCTTTCCTTTGAACGGGAACCTTCTTCATCCCTTCGAATCCCCAGGATCAGCCCCTCAAATTCATATTTGGTCACTACCTGCTGAAGACCATCTGTTTTTAACGCCTTGCAGCAAACAAGCCTGCCTTGTTCCGGCCCCATTCCCGCCTGAAGGGCTTCCTCATTCTTATGAACAATTAAATCAAGATTGTATTCCTTAGCAATCCTTTCCCTGTATTCAATCATTTCAGGAATTTTGTAGGTGGTATCCACATGGATGAAAGGAAAGGGGCAGTGCCCGAAAAATGCTTTTTTGGCAAGCCACAAGAGTACCGTGGAATCCTTTCCTATTGACCACAACATGCCTAGCTTCCCGAATTTCTTATACGCTTCACGTAATATAAAAATACTTTGTGCTTCCAACCTATCTAAATGATCCATTATAAATCCTCCTCGTTCGAAAACGTAATCAAAATCTGCTTCTGACGTTTTATTTTTAATCCTTCATTTCTTGTGCTTTAAAACGCAATATAATTCTTGTTTTTAAGGCACTTGTTTCACTAATACTTGTTAGATTCCTGCTGATTTACGGTTATAACCTCTACCTCACCAATGGCTTTTTCAATATGCCAGTGTAAAAAATGCTTTTCCCTTTTGGTGTAGAGTGTAGTCCCTTTACCACCGATATCTGCGCCAAGATAATACCTTATGGCTCCCGCCTGGCACTCCTTAAGACAGGCTGTACAGCCCCAGCAATCCCTGGGGTACCGAATATAGGCTTTTCCGCTGTCATCCTTATAGAGAAGGCTTCCCGGACACACGTCAAGACATTTTCCACACCCGACACACTTTTTAGCGTCAATTTTTATGCTCATAGTTCTCACCCTTCTTTACCAAATCTCTCATAATGATCTTGACTTCCCCGGCTTCATACCGTGAGTTTACGTACTTAAGCCAATTCTCGTCATCCTTTAAAGGGTAATCCGCATACTCATGGAAGCTATGCCACCGGGTCTCTTTTCTTGCCTTCAAGTGTTCTATAAGAACCTTTGAGACATACAAACGGTCAACTACTTCATAGATAAACATGAGCTCATGCAAATCCTTTGCCTTAAGTGTCTTACTTAATTTAAGAAGTTCTTCGATACGCTGTCCCGCAATCTGAAGCTTTTCAGTGTTTACCACATAGCCTGAGGAAATGCCGCCGGCATAATCATCCATAATTTTTTGCATTGCGTCTTCCAGTTCCTCTATGCCATATAAGCCCGATTCGTTCCCCTCTTCATTCCCAACAAGGTACCTGTTTACTTCTTCAAGCTTTTGCTTGATTTCTTCCTCTTTAAGAGCACTGTGATCTTTTGACTTGATAAACCGAAGTGCAGAGAAAGCTGCTATTTCACCTTCTACAAAGCTCCCGGTTACATACTTTTGCGGGCCGCCTCCAGCCACGTCTCCTGCGGCAAAGAGGCCTTCAAGGGTTGACGCCCTCTTGGTATCCAACCAATATCCGCTGGCGGTATGGCCTCCGATGATATAGGGCTCGGTGCCTTCGATTTCAACATTTTCCGAGGCCGGTCCCCTTCCGTTTTCAATCCAACGGAGAGTTTGGGAAGGGGCCATATTGAAGTAAGCCTTATAAAGGTCTTGTTCCTGTTCCTTTGTGATTCCCTTGGTTTTCAGGAAACAGGGGCCTCTTCCATCCTTGTTTTCCATTACGGTGGAATAAAGGCGGACGGATGTCTTTGGCACACCGTATTTCTTTTCGTATTCCTCATCCTGGCTGTTTACCTGTTCCGCACCTACCCCCTGGGATATGGTTCCGGTAGGGGCAATCGTATCCTTGCACCTAAGTGCGATAAAACGCATTTCAAATGTTGTCATTTCTGCACCGGCACGGATCCCCATGGCATACCCCGCCCCGGTATTAAAGGGAGGATACCACATTTTATGCCTTGAAAAGCCCGGGTTATTGGGCTTATAAAGCCCTGCCGCACCGCCTGTCGTACAAATTACGGCTTTGGCGAATATCGCATAAAAGATATTTTTTTCTGTTGAAAACCCATAGGCCCCAATGACTTTTCCATCCTTTAAAATATAGTCAATGATATTCACACGGCTTAAAACCTGAATATTTTCCTTCTCCGCTACCGCAGATGCCAGGATGGGTTTGATATTCTCGCCGTTTATTTTAATGTTGCGGTTTCCTCTAGCCACATAATCCCCGTTTTCGTCCTTCAGAATCACAAGGCCGAGTTTTTCCATCTTACGGGTGACTCTGTTAAACCCTTCAGCCATAGTGTAAACAAGGTCTTCCCTCAAAATTCCTTCTGCATCATTTCTTGCATAATTCAAATAATTCTCCGGGGTCTGGCCCTTTACGATATATGCGTTTAGGGCATTTACTCCTGCTGCAAGGCAGCCGCTTCGCTTGATATTGGCCTTTTCGGCGATGATTACTTTTGCATCGGAGTTTTCCGCAAGGGTAATTGCCGCATAACAGCCTGCAGTGCCGCCCCCCACAATGAGAACATCTGTTTTTAATATTACCGGTTCCAGTTTCATATCCCTCACACAACCTTCTTTTCACTTTGTTTTATTGGTTTAAATTTTACTTAGGGCCTGGCTAAAATCCTCTTCCAGGTCTTCTATATCCTCAAGTCCCACGCTGATCCGGATTAAGTCCTCACAGACTCCCATCTTTTCCTTCTCAAGGGGGCTGTTGTTGACATAGATTGTTGAAGCCGGATGGATGACCAGCGTCCTTACATCCCCTATGTTTGCAAGATTGGCAGCATATTTTAGAGTATTGATTACCTTAAAGGCATTTTCCTTTGAACCCACCCGGATTGTTAAAATAGCGCCGAATTTGCCGCCAAACTGCGCATTGGCTATATCATGATACTGATTTTCAGGAAGCCCCGGATAGTTTACCGAAATGACTTTTTCATTCTTTTGAAGGTTCTTTGCAAGCTTTAAAGCATTGTCACACAGCCGGTCCATTCGAAGGCCCAGTGTTTCAAGCCCCAAGCTGCTTAGATAGGCATTAAACGGGGAGATACAGGCTCCAAAATCCTTGAAGAGGCCCTTTCTAAGCTTGGCAAGGTATGTAAACACCCCAAACTTTTTATAGTTTTTAAGGGAATCAAATTTTTCAAAATCCCACTTGAACTTTCCGCTGTCAATAATCATGCCCCCGATGGAGTTGCCGCTTCCGTTGATATACTTTGAAGTGGAATGAATCACAATATCGGCTCCCAATTGGAATGGCTTCAAAAGATAAGGCGTGGTTACCGTATTATCTACAATAAGCGGAATTCCCCTGCTCTTTGAAAGCTCCGAGAGTTTTTTTATATCCGGTACATCCAGCTTGGGATTTCCGATGGTTTCTACAAATATCAGCCTGGTTTTTTCATTGATCAATGCTTCAAAGGATGCTATACGGTTGTCTTCCGCATATTTTGTCGTAATCCCAAGATCCTCAAGGCACTGAAAAAGAGAATAGGTGCCTCCAAAGATGCCGCTGCCGGATACGATTTCTTCCCCACTTTTTAGAAGATTTAAAACAGCCAGTGTAACTGCGGCCATTCCCGAGGAACAAGCAATGGCTCCAACACCGCCTTCCAAGAAAGCAATGCGTCTTTCAAATGCCTCCACGGTAGGGTTATTGATTCTTGTGTAAATGAATCCCGGTTCTGTGCCTAAAAATATATTTTCCAATTCTTCGGCAGTCTTATGTTTAAAGGACGAAGACTGGTAGATCGGTGTGGTTGTAGCGCCTGTTTTTTCTTCGGGAGAAAAACTCCCGTGCAGCAGCTTGGTATTAAACTTCATTTTACAATCCACCCTTTTCTACCAAAATTGTATAGGTTCCATCCCCATTTTGAATGACTTCAATAACCTTATGGCCTTCTTCCTTGAGGCTTCGGGGCACATTTCGTATAGGCTCGCCTTCATTCATTCTGATTTCCAGTATTTCACCATCTTCCAGTTCTTCGATGGCAACTTTTGACTTTACAAAAGTCATGGGACAAACTACATCGGTGATATCTACAAAACTGTGGGATTTTTTCTCACTCATGTCAACGCCTCCTCCAAAGCTTTTTTCAAAAGGTCCCACCCTACTCTGTCAAGGGTGTTCCCAAATCTCTCGCTTGGTTTGCCATGCTCTTTAAAGAATGCCAGCGTTGCTTCCACCACCTTGTGAAGCTCTTCTTTTGTAAACAATATGGGCAGCAATTGTTTTCCTATGGAAATCCTATTGCCGAAGAGTCCTCCAAAGTATAAAATGAAGCCGCTTTTCCCCTTCCACGCAGCAGTCGGGCAAGACTTTACACACTTCCCGCAGTAAATACATGCACTTTCATCAAAGGTTAAACTTTTTTCTTTTTTCTGTACTTTAATTGCTTTGGTAGGGCAAACTGCCTCACACAGGCCGCAGTAGATGCATTCGCTCTCCACCCATTCCGGCTGCATTCCGCCTTTGACTCCCAGGTCGTTTTCTTCGGCCTTCAGGCAGTTGTTCCGGCATCCGGTGATCCCTAGCTTGAATTTATGAGGAAGCTCCCTTGCGTAGTACTTCTGGTCAAATTCCTTTGCAATGTCACTTGTATCTATAAGGCCGCTGGGACATATGGTGCACCCTTGGCAAGCGGTAATCGTCCTTACTCTGGGACCGCATGCTCCAGGCTGAAGTCCTGCTTCAGCCAATTCCTTCTTTACCGTTTCAACATCTTCCAGCTTGATATGGGGTATTTCAAGACTTTGCCTGGATGTCATATGGATATAACCCTCTCCATATTTTGTCGCAATGTCATATACCTTTTTCAGCTTCTCAGCTTCCAACTGCCCTCCTACAATCCGGAGCCTTAGTGAAAAACGGTCCTTTTGCACCTGCTTCATAAAACCGCCTTTTTTTAATTCTTTCAAATCTGCATTTGCCATATTAATCCCCCTCTAATTGCAATTCCTTTAATTCGATTTCCTCTTCCAAAACCTGGTCCTTTAAAATTCTAAAGCTCTTTAGAACCGGTTTATCTTTATCCAGCAGGGATAGAATAAGATAACTTGCCTCCGGATCGAACGCAAGCCGTTTATCCTCCCCAGAAGGTCTGGAGGGAGATTCGGGATGGCTGTGAAAATTGCCAAGCATCACCCATCCGTTGCTCCGCATATCCTTAATCGCTCCAAATTGCTCTTTAGGGTCCATAGAAAAATGTTCAGGGCTATGATCCATATTGGTAAGCAAATAAACCTTTTGAACCTTCTTGACATCTCCCTCAAAGATTCCTCCGATAAGGCCGCAGGCTTCATTGGGAAGGGCCTTCAGAGCATGGTTTAATATTTCCTTATACTGTTTTTCTGTAAGTATAATCATTAAAAACACCTTCTTACTGGTGAGATTTTAATTCGCATGCCGGCTGATCATAATCAATGAGTTCGGTTATGGTCGGATTATCACCGCAGACCTGGCATTTTTTATTGTTCGGCAGCTTTACTTTCCGAAATTCCATCTTGAGAGCGTCATAGGTTAAAAGACTGCCGGTCAGTAAATCCCCAATTCCAAGCACATGCTTTATCGCTTCGGTAGCCTGAATGGTTCCAATGATTCCGCCCATGACCCCTAGTACCCCTGCCTGTTTACAGGTCGGTACCGCATCGGGAGGCGGCGGATTCTGAAATATACACCGGTAGCATGGTCCCTTCCCGGGCACAACGGTCATGGTCTGTCCTTGGAAACGGATGATGCCGGCATGGGAGAAAGGTTTTCCCGTAAGGACGCATGCGTCGTTGATAAGAAACTTGGCGGGAAAATTGTCGGTCCCGTCAATGATGAAATCGTAATCCTGATCACGGATTACATCTTTGATATTTGCCGCATGAATCCATTCCCTATATGTAACCACATTGACATCCGGATTCATCTCCCCGATAGTTTCCTTTCCCGAAACTACCTTTGGCTTGCCGACGTCTTTGGTTAAGTGGATGATCTGCCTTTGAAGATTGGACAGCTCAACGGCGTCAAAATCAACCAATCCAATGGTTCCAATCCCTGCAGCCGCTAAAAACATCGCAGCGGGAGCCCCAAGTCCCCCTGTTCCGATGATAAGAACCTTAGAATCCAACAGCTTTTTCTGGCCCTTTACCCCGACATCCTTTAAAATAATATGTCTGGAATACCGCTCCATCTGTTCGTTAGAAAAACTCATATCCTTCCTCCTCCCATAAAATAAAGGAATTCTACGATATCATTTTCTTGAATCAATCGGTTTTTAAAATCTTCTCTTGGAATCAATTCATCATTGATTTGTACTGTAACATAATCCTGCATCTCAACTTTCTGTGCATCCAAAAGCGCTTCTAGTGTCAATTCTTTTTCAAGTGTTATCTCTTTACCGTTTACTTTAATTTTCATTTTCATGCCCCCAAATTTTAAAATCATATTATTTTTTGTATTCATTTCCAGGCCCGGTGTCAACTTCTGTCTAATCCCCACTTATGCCGTATATTTGTCTCTATCCGTCCAAACAATAGTTTATCTACCACAAGACCAAGAACAATAATCACAATCATGACCGCCATAACCTGGCTGATATCCGCAAGATCCCTTCCCACCATGAGCACTTGACCCAGGCCTTTGGTTGCGGACAGCATTTCACCTGCCATCAATGCCCTCCATGCAAAGGACCACCCTTGTTTTAAGCCCGAAATAACGTTGGGCAGGCTGGCCGGAATGATCACATTCCTGTAGATCTTAATGCCACTGGCTCCCATTGTCTTTGCTGCTCTTATATAAAGCGGGTTAACATTTTTTATCCCAGACTCGATTGCAATGGAAATAGCAAAAGTTGAACCGATGGCAATGACAAAGATAATGGCGCTTTCACTAAGTCCGTACCAAAGAATCGCAAATGGCAGCCAGCATATACTCGGGAGGGTTTGAAGCCCCAGTATCAAAGCACTGAAGTTTTCGTCCAGGTATTTATACCTTACAATGGTTAATCCAATGATGATACCGAGAAAGATGGATATGGAATAACCTACAATGATCCTCTTCATGCTGGCCAAAACCGCAATTCCCAACGTGTTATCGGCGATCAGGCCTATTAAGGTTTTAAAGACGGCTACAGGTGAAGGGAACGTATAAGGCTTCCAAATCTTTAAGAGGTCGACGCCAATCCTATAAGCCAACTCCCAAATCACTATCAATATTAGATAAAACAGTATCTTTTTCGATATTCCAATCATTATCGTACTCAGCCTTTGCAACTTTTTCCACCTCCTCCTTCAATGCTTTCATTACATCTGATATCACATAGGCCAAATCGATGTTTTCCAGCACTCTTGGCCTTGCAAGCTGAATTTTGAATTCTTTTTTAATTCTTCCCGGGTTTGCGGACATAACAATAACCCGGTCTGCTAAAAGTACTGCCTCTTCAACATTATGTGTAACAAAAACAATGGTCTTTTTGGTTTCCCACCAAATCTGCTGCACTTCCAGCTGTAAAATATTTTTTGTCTGGCTGTCCAAAGCGGCAAAGGGTTCATCCATGAGCAAAACTTCCGAGTCGAGGGTCAAAGCCCTTGCAAGGGCAACCCTCTGCTTCATTCCACCTGACAGTTCATGTATGAAGGAATTTTGAAATTTGGTCAGATGAACCATTTTCAGGTATTTTAGTGCCTTTTCCCTTCTTATCTCCTTAGGTACTCCGGCAATTTTCATCCCAAACTCCACATTGTCTATTACCCTAAGCCAGGGAAACAACGCCGACTCCTGGAACATGACCGCCCGGTCCGGTCCTGCCCCTTTAATCTCCTTCCCGCCCAGTGTAATCCTTCCCTCTGTGCACTTTTCCAACCCGGCTATCGTGTTTAAAAGAGTAGACTTGCCGCAGCCGGAAGGACCTAAAAGGCAGACAAACTCTCCGGGCTTAATTTCCAGGTTTACATTCTCCAGCGTATGTGTTTTTTTATGCTTTGTAATAAACCGCTTGCCTACATTTTCAATGATTAGACTCAAGCTTTACACCCCAATTCATTTATTCTTTATTATTCCTATATTATTTGTCGGGTATCTGGTAAACGAAATCCTCTAACATTCGTATCCTTGTATTAACTCAAATTACTGCTTCTTATATTGAATGCGATAAAGATTTTACATCGCGCTTCAATTTCCTTGATTTGATATCGTGAAAATTCAATTTATCAATGCAAAATCATTTTCACGATCTATTTAGAAAATTCTCTACTACCAATGCTGCCGAACCGACCGAAATGGCATTTTCCTCAAAATATCCCCCCCTGTTGAAAATAATAGAATTTTCCTTATTGGAATAGCATTTTTTAGAGGCAATATGAATACATGTTTGATAAAAAATTTCCGAATGATAAACCAAGGGACCGCTTAAAATCACAAGGCTTGGGTTTAATAGATTTATAAAGTTAGCCAATCCGGTTCCCAGAATGGCTGCGGCACTTTGCAGAATCTCCTTGGCCAACAGGTCATTTTTCTCTGCTGCCTTGCAGATATCCATGTAGCTGATTTGACTTACCGGTTTTACAATCGAAGTCACTCTACCTTTTTTAATTTCTGAAATGAATTTTTTTGTAATGGTAAGAATTGAAGAATAACACTCAATGCAGCCATAATTGCCACAACTGCATTCCTCACCGTCTACATCAATAACCATATGTCCGAACACGTCTTCAGAATTATTGAATGTTCTTATGATGGAGCCTGAGGATATTGCACCCGTTCGAATACCCACACCACAATTAAAGTATACAACATTCCTTAGCCCTTTTCCCGCACCAAAATATGTCTCTGCCAGCACCGCTGCATTGGCTCCGTTATCCAATATAACAGGGCACCTAAGTTTTTCTTCAAACATCCATTTTAAAGATACATTTTCCCAACCGGGGGCTTCAAAGTTTACAGGATTGATAACAATCCCTTTTTCCCTGTCTAAGGGTCCTACCGTCCCTATTCCGACTCCCAGAAGCCTTCTGCTGTCATTATTGATCTTTTCCATAGAAGCTTCCAGCACTTTTACAATTTTGTTTACCGTTACAGCGGGTGAACAGGAGGATTCCATTTCAAACCTATACTTATCCAGAACTTCCATTTTTAAATTAGTGATAACGATTTGGGTATAGATTCGTGAAATGTCTATCCCAACAATGTAAAATTTGTTTGTATTTACATCATATAAGACAGGTTTTCTGCCTCCGGTGGATTCTCCAATTCTAGATTCAACAATAAGTCCTGCTTCTTCCAGTGGCTGCATTAGCCGAATTAGGGTAGTTAGTTTCATTCCGGTAATAAGTGATAGATCGTTTTTGGTTATCGGACCGTTTTTTTGAATAACATCAAAGATCTTTTTGGTCTCATCATTCAAGCCTTCAAATATATCAATGATTGTGCTCATCGTATTTTAACCTCTCAAAATGTCTCTCCCAAAAGCCCATTTGGACCTGCGTACTTTTTACCAAATTTGAAATAAGTGTTTATAAAAACGCAAAACCGCTGTGGTTTTGCATTTTTAATGCATAGAATAGATAGATTCTTCCTTACTTTAAACTTTTAGAGTAAACTATTTTCTACTTTATTTCACTCAAACCTTTTTCCTTTAGAATTTTATTTAAGATATCCAGGCTAAAGAAGTTTTTCAAGTCCGGTTTTTCCTTTATAAAGCCTGTATCGAAGGAGAGTCCTGCAAATTCTTCAATAGAATCTTTTTCAGGATCATAGGTCACAGTGAGCCTGGTAAAAGCGGCATCCAATACATCTTTTGGAAGCGGTTTCTTTGTTAATTCCTTAATTTCCGCATTCACAGTCTCTTTTGCTTTATCCGGATTTTTATTGATAGAGTCGGTCAATTCCACATGAGTCCTTACAAACTTTTCAACCAAATCCGGATGTTCCTGGATAAACTCTTTTCTGGCAATTACAACTGCTGTGGTATATTTTCCATCTCTAAAGACATCTTTGTAATCCAAAATCACATTCGCACCAACTTCTTTAATCAACCTTGAACCCCATGGTTCGGGTACAAAAGCTGCGTCAATGTCGCCTTTATCAAGAAGCGTTTTGATATCCGGATTTTCCGCCTGTCTTATTTCAACCGTTCCACCCTTTGTCGTATCTTTAAGTCCATTCTGCTTTAAAAGGTTTCTTAAGGATAAATCCTGGGTGTTTCCAAACTGAGGCACAGCAATTTTCTTACCGCTAAGCTCCTTGATATCTTTGATGATTAAATCCTTTTTTGAAACAAGAATTGCTCCTGCATTGGTTGCTCCCGCAATGACCTGCAGCTCTCCTTGGGTTTTGGTATACCCGTTGATGGCCGGTCCCGGTCCTATGTATCCAATATCAATCTCACCTGCTAAAAACGCCTCAATTTCTGCTGGACCTGCATTAAACTGCTTCCAATCGATCTTATTGGTATCTCCGATTGCCTTTTGAAATTGACCTTCTGATTTTCCAACCAGTGCTTGAGAATGGGTTATGTTGGGGAAAAATGCGACTCTTACTGTTACGTTTTTGCTTTCATTTGTGCTTGAATTGGAAGCAATCTTGTTATTATCGGATGAGCAAGCTGCAAGACTCCCTACCCCCAAAACGAGTACAGCTCCTAATACAGTTATTTTCCTAAAAAGACCTTTTTTCATTTCTTCATCCCCCTCAATTAATATTTACCATATATGTTTACTAGGAATTATATTTTTTTATAACCCTCATCTTTGACTATTACAAAGATGAGGGTTGGATTAATCCAAGTAAACCGATTGAATTTATTTATATATTTATATTAAAGGCTCAAGTAAATTTTGTCAATACTTTCTAAAAATATTTTTAGTTTTCCTATATATTTAGTTGGTTATATGTTTATAATTTCGCAATCGCTTTCTCTATTTTCTGAAGTCCTTCCATCAATAACGTTCTTGGACATGCGAAATTGATTCTCTGAAAGCCATAACCTTCTTTGCCGAAGGTTATACCATCATTCATTCCAACTCCGGCTTTGAATGTAAAAAACGCCTTCAATTTTTCTGCCGGAACCGGAAGGGCACTGCAATCAAGCCATGCAAGGTAGGTTGCCTCCGGTCTTATTACTTTTATTCCGGGAACATTTTTTTCGAAATACTGAGTCAAGGTTTCCAGATTGCTCTCCAAATACAGGATCAAATCCTTAAGCCATCCCTCACAACGGGTATAGGCAGCTTCCGCCGCTTCCAGGCCAAAGATATTGAGCATCCCTGCTCCTGTTTTAGCTAAAGTATCTTTGAATTTACGCTTAAGTTCCAAATTCGGAATTATTACCGAAGAGTGGGATAACCCCGCCAAATTAAAAGTTTTGGTCGGCGATATGAGTGTAACCGAATGATTTAATGTTTCTTGGGATAAAGAAGCAATAGGAATATGCTTATATTCCTTAAATACCAAATCCGAGTGGATCTCGTCCGAAATCAATAATACATTATATTTCAGACAGAGCGCGGCAACCTGATCCAGTTCATCCTTTTTCCATACCCGGCCGATTGGGTTGTGTGGGCTGCAGAAAATCATCATTTTCACATCCTCTGCAAGCTTTTTTTCAAGATCCTCAAAATCTATTTCATAATAGCCGTTGTTGTTCTTTAGAGAATTTACAACCAACTGCCTTCCATTATCATTAATACTTGAATAAAAAGGATAATAAACCGGCGTTTGAATTAAAATCTTATCTCCTACTTCTGTAAATGCTAAAATTGACGTATTGATAGAAGTAACAACTCCAGGACTATGAAGAACCCACCTTCTGTCTATGGTCCAGTTGTTTCTTCTTTCTATCCAAGAGATCAAAGCATCCGAAAGTTTTTCCGATACTTCGGTATACCCGAAGACACCATGTTCCGCCCTCCGAATAATCGCTTCAATTACCTCAGGTGGCGACTGGAAGTCCATATCCGCAACCCACATGGGAAGAATATCAGCCTTGCCAAACCTTGCTTCACAACAATCCCATTTTAAGGAAAAAGTGTTTTTTCTATCAACCGTCTTGTCAAAAAAATTGCCCATTTAATCCACTCCCAAAATCCAATATTCATTCCGCATAACACGCTTTGTATCTAGTGCTTTTTAACACAACTAACTTCTTTTTCAAAGTGTTAAAAATGCACTTCCTCTGTTTGTGCCTCGCACACCCTAGAAAAGAATTATGTTACGAGGCACTTGTATTATAGTATCTGTTTTCCTGCCAAACAATTAGAAATTTTCTAAAGCTAACTGGCAGGTCTTATATCGCTGACTTTTTCAGAGCCTGGTCCAGGTCGTAAATAAGGTCATCTGCATCCTCCAACCCTATTGAAAGCCTTATCATATCCGGAGTAACACCGGCTGCCTTTTGTTCCTCCTCGGACAACTGAGAATGTGTAGTGCTTGCAGGGTGAATGACCAGCGACTTTGCATCCGCTACATTTGCCAGCAGTGAGAATATTTCAAGGCTCTCAATGAACTTTTTGCCTGCTTCGACGCCACCCTTGATTCCAAATGTAAATATTGCACCTGCGCCTTTGGGAAGGTATTTCTGTGCAAGGGCATAATATTTATTTTCCTTTAGGCTTGGATAATTGACCCATGTAACCTGCGAATGGGTTTGTAGGAACTCGGTAATTTTTTTTGTATTAGTAACATGCTTTTCAACTCGAAGTGAAAGGGTTTCAAGCCCTTGAAGCAATAAAAAGGAATTAAAGGGACTTATCGCAGCACCTGTATCCCTGAGAAGCTGTACCCGCGTCTTCATAATATATGCAGCCGGACCAAATGCCTCGACATAATTCACCCCATGGTAGCTGGGATCCGGATCTGTGAGGCCTGGGAACTTTCCGCTTCCAATCCAGTCGAACTTGCCCGAATCTACAATAACGCCACCAATCGAGGTTCCATGGCCGCCAATAAACTTGGTCGCAGAATGTACCACAATATCTGCACCAAATTCTATGGGCCTTATTAGATAAGGTGTTCCAAAGGTATTATCAACAATAAGCGGCAGGCCGTTTTCATGCGCTACTTTCGCAACTGCTTCTATATCAATAATGTTGATGCCCGGATTGCCGATGGTTTCAATGTATACCGCCTTCGTTTTCGGGTTGATTGCCTTTCTGAAATTTTCCGGCTCATTGGGGTCGACAAATACTGTCTTAATCCCGAGCTTGGGCAATGTAACAGAAAAGAGATTGTATGTACCTCCATAAAGTGTGCTGGCAGAAACAATTTCATCCCCGCAGCCTGCTATATTTAAAATCGCATAGGTAACTGCGGAAGATCCGGATGCAACCGCCAGGGCGCCTACGCCTCCTTCAAGAGCTGCAACCCTTTGCTCAAAGACATCCGTGGTTGGATTCATCATTCTGGTATAAATATTCCCGAATTCTTTTAACCCGAATAAGTTTGCGGCATGATCCGCATTGTCAAATACGTACGATGTTGTTTGATAGATGGGAACTGCTCTGGATCCTGTAGTAGGATCAGGTTTTTGTCCTGCATGTACCTGTAATGTGTCAAATTTAAGTTTTCTGTCGCCCATTTTAACCGCTCCTTTATAATTTATTTTTCCTATATTATTACCCGGTATTTGAAGCTGAAATCAAATATAAAACATCAAAACACTTTGATCATTCATTTTTCTATATTCATTCACCAAATCCTCTAATGTTAGAGAATCAACAACTTGATTCAAGCCTTCATTCATTTTATCCCAAACATTGATCTTAATACAATTTTGTATGCTTGTCAAAGATGCGTCGCCTTCTTCAAGGCTTTCATCGACAACAGAAAGATTACCTTCAAGAGCCCTTAATATTGTACCCACCTTAGTATTTGAAGGATGATTGGCTATAACATAACCGCCTTGAGCCCCCTTCACACTTTTCACCAACCCGGCTTTTCTCAAAATGGAAAACACTTGTTCCAAATAGTTCTCAGATATATTCTGCCTTTCCGCTATACTGTTTAGGGATACATGATCTCCGGATGAATGGGCTGCAAGATCCAGCATTGCCCTTAGACCATATCTTCCCTTTGTAGAAAGTTTCATAATGAACACCCCTTCATACCCAACTAATCCTATATGTTTTATATAATACAGCGAATTCTAAAATATGTCAATCAATATGTTAAATTTTATGAAATCTATTTTGAAGAGGATCAGAAGATTTGTGATTTTGACTTTTCACTGAAATGAATACTTCATTATCATGGCAAAAGAGTATCAATTCAACCTTTATGCATAATAATTATATAGGGTATCAAATAGAAGATTATTTTTCATTTCTTAGCGTCTTTAAGGTAAATAGATGAATGCTAACTCCAATACCAACGATTAAAAGCAATATTCTTAGATAGAAACTTGCCGCAGCAAATATTGAAATCCCAAGTGTAAGCCATAAAAATAATAAGGCTCCTATTTTCGTGCTTCTTTTGACAGCTCTGTAAGTCATGTAGTTATAAATATATTCACCAAAAATTTTATGATTTATAAGCCAAAGATACAGGCGTTTTGAACTGCGAATATAGCAATATGCTGTTAGTAATAAAAAGGGTGTAGTTGGCAGTACGGGAATGAAAACACCCATCATCCCTAAACCAAGGGATATAGACCCTACTGAAATAAGAAATATCTCTTTAACGGTTTTTTTCTTCATAATAATAATAACCACCAAAATAACAAAATAATAAGGGGTTTGTCACCCCTTCATAACTATTTTATCTTATCCTTCAAATTCATTTCAATTCATCAAGTAAAATTTCACCTTATTTTTTGATCAACCATAGATGTTCTATCATCTAAATCATTAACACTAAACTGGTTAGTCAGCTTTTACGCCTGTCCCCTTTTATGCTGCCTATCCATCAATATCATATAAATTTCTCCCATCTCAAACAATCCGGATAAATCCTGTCACCTCTATGGTCTTGCTATATTGGGAGTCCTTGTCCTCCACCAAATCTCTGCCTACCGAGATATCCATTTACTAATCTAAAGGATGGTCGTGACAATTTTTAGGGAAATCCTTTGAA
Organism: Clostridia bacterium; assembly: GCA_026418275.1. Classification (GTDB taxonomy): domain Bacteria; phylum Bacillota; class Clostridia; order Acetivibrionales; family DSM-2933; genus SKW182. The sequence continues at coordinate 115,593 of JAOABQ010000045.1, read as the reverse complement.
AGCCTAATACTGAAATGATTGTATTGACATGATCCTTCATCGCCGTGAGCACACAAGTAAAAAGAATAGAATTTCTTATGATGTCTACCGATAACCGTTCATTTTAATTTAAAAACTTGATAGGATAAAAGGAGGCAGTAAGTATAGCTGAACTATCCTCCAACGTAAGAATTCCAAGCAGCAAATGTTCTGTCTCTATGAAATCGAAGCCCCTCCAAGTTGCTTATCTAAAACTTAATTCAAGTCCCCTTTTTGCTCTGGGAGTATATTGAGAGGGCTCAATGTCGGTTTTTTCCCCTCTTCCGCATAAAGCTTCAATTCCTTTGATGATTTCGGCCTCAGAGATTCCATGGCTCCTTAGAACACGGCCTGCCATACCCTCAATCTCCAATACAAGACCAAGTAATACATGTTCAGTACCGACGTAATGATGACCAAAATGCATTGCACTTTCCTGGGAATATTTAAGAACCTTCTTTGTTTTTTCAGATAATGCTGACATTTTATCCGCCTCATTTTATATTTCATTACATCTAAACTTAGCTTTTAAAACAAAAATCCACCATTATATATCATTTTACTTTTATGATTATACATCGAATTATTTATTGGCCAAACTTACATATGTGCCTGAAAGTAAGCTTTGCAAAAAAAACTTCCTTTTTATCCATAGATTTTTATGCCGTTTTCTTTCTTCTGAAATAAAGAATGAAAGCCCCAATGATGAAAAGAGCAAGCAAAGCAATAATAATACCGTTATAAGTGGATATAATCCTCTTTATATAAGGCATATTGTTTCCCAGAAACTTACCTAAAACCACAAGAAGTGTATGGTGAATCAATGTGGAAAAGAAAATGGATATATAAACTTCGGTCCTTTTTACTTTGAAAATGCCGGAAAAAAGGAGAATGAGCATATTGACACCCGGTACAAATTTGCTTGCAAATACAGCGAAATGCCCATATTTGCGAAAGATTTTCTCTGCTTTCTTGACATGCTTAACAGGAATCCATTTTTTCACAAGCTTGTATTCAAAGACCTTTTGTCCCTTGCGGTAGCCAAGTTCATAAACACATAAGGAGCCTGCAAGTGTAGCAATAATGGCATTGATAAGAATCATGAAAAAATTGAATGAAGAGCTTAGACCGGTCAAATAACCTTGAAACACTAAAACAACATCCCCCGGATGTGGCGGAAAAACAATTTGTAAAAATGAGGATGCAAAAAAAATCATATAAACAACAAAAACGTTTTTTTCAATAATATTATTAATAAAATCTATAATAAACAATTCCATGTAAGTACCTTTATTTAAAGTAATGTCGCTGTCCAACCGTTGACACTTGGAAGGACATCATCTTTCACCTATATATTTTGTTATCAATAGTGTATCAAAAATACATTATTGTGTAAAGTTCAACAAAAAAAGACTTTCTTTTCTATATTGAACGCGATTAATTTTTTACATCGCGCTTCAATTCCCTTGATATAATATCGTGAAAATTTTATTTATCCATACAAAACTGTTTTCACGATCTAATTAGAAAAGTGTATGGAAGATTAAGTTTTTGTTAAAAATTGAGAAAACTGATTTCATTTCTGAAATAATCATTTATAATATATTTGTAATAAAATTAATGAATAGGAATAATTACGATGAGAACGCAGAAAGTAAAAATAAAAAAGAGGTTTTGGTTCTTTTTGTCCATCCTTTTATGTATGGTTTTCGGTGCATCCTTTTTCTTTGCCAGTGAATTTTTTAAATATTATAGAGTAAATCAAAATGTTGTACAAAGTCCTAAACCTACGCAGCAGGCTTCAACCGAAAAGGATAACAATAAAAAAATAACCAAACCGAAGGTAAAAGATGATACCAATACTTACAAAAACAACAATGTTGGTGTAGTTCCTGAAGCTTTGCCTTCTAAATTCAATTTTACATATCAGTTGGACAAAAACGGAACTACCTTGAATAATTTTAAAAGAGAGTATGGTATTCGCTTTCCCCCTCCCTCTCAGTATGCAGATGTGGAAGGCGTTACCTGTTTTAGGGGAAACAATTATAGAAATTCTCCAAGCTTTGGCACCCCGGAAATTATTGAGGCTAAACTAGAGACAGTTTGGAGTAAAAAAACCGGTTTCATCGATGAATGGACCGGTGTAGGCTGGAATGGGCAACCTGCTATCATTCAATGGGATGAAAAAGTCAGGGAGATCATGAATCTATACCCTGAAAAAAAGAAAAAAGACGGGTTAAAAGAGGTAATCTATGCTACCTTAGACGGAAATATATACTTTTTAGACCTTGAAAACGGTGAGGAAACCCGGCCTTTTATCAAGGTGGGTTTTCCGCATAAAGGGAGTGTCACGGTAGATCCCAGAGGCTACCCCCTCCTTTATGCAGGTCAGGGTATCGATCAAGCCGGAAAGAAAAAAGGGCAGATCGGTTACCGAATCTTTAGCCTGATTGACCACCGCGAGCTTTATTTCATCAATGGCATCGATCCATACGCATACCGCAGATGGGGCGCATTTGACTCTACCCCGCTCATTGACAAGGATACCGACACATTTATAGAGTGCGGTGAAAATGGAATTCTTTATACAGGAAAGCTAAACACAAAATTTGATCTGGATAAAGGAACCCTATCCATCCGCCCCGATCTTATAAAATACCGCTACCGGTTGCCTAAAGCGGGTCAGCTGGGCACTGAAAATTCAGTTGCCATCTTTAGAAATTTTGCCTATTTTGCGGATAACAGCGGGACCCTTCAATGTGTTGATTTGAATACGCTGCAGCCTGTTTGGGTTGCCAATGTTACCGATGACACCGACGGAACAATCGGAATTGATGAAAGTGCAGAGGAAGTCTCCTTATATACCGCTTGTGAAGTAGATCGCCAGGGAAAAAACGGATTTAGCTATATAAGAAAATTTGAGGCCTTATCTGGAAAACTCCTATGGGAAAAGAAAGTAAAGTCCGCCTTGGATAGGCACACAAATGGCGGTGCACTTGCATCTCCTGTCATAGGTAAGAATGAAATTCAGGACCTTGTCATCTTCAATATAGCCAAAACCAATAGCAACAATACAGGCGGCAAGCTCATCGCACTGGATAAAAAAACCGGCCGTGAGGTATGGGCAATAGACCTTGCAAGCTACTGCTGGAGCTCTCCGGTAGATATTTATACTAAGGAAGGGAAGGCCTATATCATTCAATGTGATGCTTCGGGCAATATGTTCTTAATCGATGGAAAAAGCGGCTCCATATTGGATAAGATCAATCTGGGTGCCAACATAGAAGGATCTCCTGCTGTTTTTAACGACATGATTGTTGTTGGCACCAGAGGATTAAAAATCTGGGGAGTCAGGATTAAGTAGCAAGGATTATCTTAGATTATTTATCAAACGGTATACTTTTCCTACATCTTCAATATTTAAAAATGCAGCAACCGTGCTCTTTACTGGGTCAAATATCTCCATCCCTGTGTTTTCAGAACGGTTTGCATTTGTTATACCGAACCGTAGGGTGCCGGAACCATTTATATTCACAGTTTTATTGATGTTAGGGATTTGATCCATAAATAGTCCTTGTAGGGTCTTTTTATATATACCGGACAAAATGAGTACTCTCTGATTTGTTACGGCGTAATAAGTGTTTTTCAGATTGACGTATTTATAGATAAATCGTCCGAATGTGATATAAAGCCCCACCAATACAAAGGGAATACCGAATAAGCAAAAGAATAACGGAGCACCTGAATGAATAGCAGTAAATTCCCAAGAAATCGCAAATCCACCCCAAATTAGGCTAAAAGGTATCAGGAATATATCAATAATAGAAAAAACGCGGGTCAGCGGTTGACCTGTCCAAAGAATTTCTTCGTTCTCCAATAAATCATTTTGAAATACTTCTTTCATAACAAAGCCCCCCAAAATATAGTTCTTCACTTGCATGATTTTAATAAATGCCGCAACAACAGATTGTATCAAATCCCATTCTTTATTAATAAATTTATATTCAAATATTATAACTTCCCTGGCATTTCCGCAAATTGTAATTTATCAAGAAAAGAAATTTGTCCGATATATGAGATAGTAATCATCAATATTAGCTTGTTCATTCATATAAAATCAAGCAGATTCAAATAATTCCTTATAGTATTAATCTAAGACACTACTCAAAAATACCTTGTTTATTCAAAAAAAATCTCTTTAATAAACATAAACATTCATGCAGTTTTCACAGAATAGACACAGAAAAAGGATATAATACTATCCATGCATAGTTCGAATTTTTCAAAAACCCGTGCAATGATCTAAAAAACCTTAAAATTGACGTTTTTCGACAAAAATATGTTGAATTATGCTAAAATGTGTTAAAATGTATTTATAAAATAGCTTTTTATATAGAGATATAACTGACTTTTTACAAATGGTGAATAAATTAAAAATGGGGACATAAAAATGGGTGCTACAAGTGACTTAAAAGAAAAATTAATCATTACTTTCTATATCATTTTTCTCTGTCTGGGGTTTGCAAACGCTACAACGCCAGAGCACGTTCTGGTAAAAACTGCAATTCCTTTCTTTCTTATTGCTGCCTCGTTTTTTTGCGGCGTATTTAAACTAAATATCAATAACGGCGGCAAACTCATACTGATGATTGTTCAGGGCTGTTTACTCTGGTTTACCTTTAATAAAAGCCTTTTTATCCTTAATATCTTTTTATTATCCCTGCTTGTTTGGAGTATCATAACGCCCCGGATTATCCAATATAGACTTCTTGCCACCATGGTATTTATCATTCCGGTATTTCTATCCTTTATTATCCCCTACTACAAGCTGCAAATTCCACTTGTGTTTTTTCTATACTTTCCATTTTTTCTATTCGGTTATTCTATGGAGGGTTTAAACCTTATAAAAAATAAAATGACAAAAATCTATTGTGTTTTAGGAATTATTATGTCTTCAGCCGCCCTTTTCCTCATTTCTATCAAATGTTTGAACCCGGATAACGTCTTTCATTTGATCTATAACCAAATAGTATATACCGACAAGGTATTGTTTGTATTTTCTCCACTGATCACAGTTAGTTTTTTGGTTTTCGGCTTTTCAGCCCTGATCCTTTTAACCGAGTTTATCAATTTAAAAGGTTGGGAGCACCGGTCTCCTTTTAATTCCAAATATGCCATCATGATTTTAAGTTTGATAATGCCTTTAATCTACTTTGTGAATACTCTGCAACTAAACAAGCTTGAAAGAAAGGGACTTTTTTTCGCCGCACTTTTGATCTTTGCCGCACTATATGTTATTGCCCATAAAAGAAGTAGATTGTTGGATGAAGAATATAAAATACATCTATTTGAAATTGACTTTAATATTAATAAAGTTTATATAAGGCTATTTTTCACAGTATTTTTTGTGTTGTTCTTAGTACTTTCCATTGAGTACGTTCTGCGGGATAAGAATATGGAAGCAATCCTTCAGTATATGACAACCGCATCTTTTTCGTACAATCTTATCTTTGTAAGCATTTTATTTCTAGCCGTAGCATCCCTACTCGGCTTTAAATTGGGCGCTGTGATCATTTTTGTGATACACCTGCTCCTTGTTGTGGCCAACTTTGTAAAGTTAAAATATTTTGACGAGCCCTTTTACCCCTGGGATACATTTTTACTCAATGATGCTTTGATAATAGCTAAGGAGTATATCAATACCAGTCTCATCGTCATTATATCCGCTTTGTTCCTTATAGGCATATTTTTCGTTATTAAAAACATCAAGAGTGTGCTGAAGGCACTTAAACCTGCACCCAATCTTATTTTTGCCTTTGTTATGGCAATTGCACTGGCCTTTAATTTTTATATCCTCAATATAAACGGCCTTAAGGAAATAAAGGTTTTAAAAGACTGGTACGACAGCATCAACGAGTTTTTAAGAAACGGGACTTATGTAGAAACATATTTATATTTAAAGGATTTAAACCAATATCTTAATAACAAACCGGAAGGCTATAGCGCGTCCAAAATGAAACAAATAAAAAGCGAGATAGCATTAAAGGAAAATAATAAGAGTGTAAAACCCAATGTTATTGTTATCTTAAGTGAAACCTTTTGGGACCCGACGCAGATGAACGACGTATCATTCAATTTAAATATCACCCCAAATTTAAAGCAGTATCAAAGCGGGACCATGATATCTCCCAGATATGGCGGAGGTACAGCCAATGTAGAATTTGAGGTCTTAACCGGTTTAACCAACTTTTATTTTAACAAGGGTATCATTCCCTACAATATCTACTTTAAACGGAACACACCAAGCATTGTTGACGTATTTAAGCAAAACGGCTACACTGCTACCGCAGTCCATCCCAATACCGGGTCCATGTATAACCGGAATGCAGTGTACAATTATTTAGGTTTTGACAAATTTTACGATATCGCAGGCTTCAACCCGGAGAAAGACAAAAAAGGGAATTTTGTTTCGGATGAAAAGTTTATGGATAAGATCGTTAAGACACTGAAGGAAGGAGATTCCCCGCAATTTATATTTGGAATCACAATACAAAACCATGATCCCTATACCAAGGGAATTAAAAGCTATACTAAAAGAGATGTACAGGCAAAATCCGATAAATTGGATAGTCTTGAGACCGAAATTTTGAGTAATTTTTCTCAAGGAGTATATGATGCTGACCGTTCAGTGGGAAAGCTTTTTGATGAAATAAAAAAAACCGGCAAGCCAACACTGGTTTACTATTTCGGAGACCACCTCCCAAGGTTGGGGCATCCTCTGGATAGCTTTGACATATTTAAGAAGCTGGGGTTTGGGAATACGGAAAATCCCCTGGGTGACATTGAGTTCTTTAAAACCCCCCTCATTACTTGGTCAAACTATAAAAAAATGACCAAGTTTGATACCCCCATCTCTTCAAACCAATTGGCTGTAGAGATACTAAAAGATACAGAACTAGCCTATCCCAGCTATTTTGATTTTTTAATGGAACTTCGTGAGAAATATCCTTACCTAAACAACTATTTGGTAGATAAAAATCAATATTTGAACGATGAACTCTTAAAAAAGTACTATTTGATTCAATATGATATCCTGTTTGGAAGTCAATATATCCTTGAAGGTGCTCCATAGAGTAACACACAAAAATAACGAAAAAAATAAAAAGTAGTTTCACTTTTTATTTTTTTCGTTATTTTCATTGTATAAATTTTTATTTTGAATTTTCAAAAACCAACTTACATTTATCTGCGCGATACTTTGAAATAACATATTCTACTACCTGCCCGCTTTTGGACAATAGGGTATTACTTATCTTTATAAGTGCCTGTCCGGTCTGAACTTGAAGATACTGTGCCTCTGTCTGGTCGGTATAGATTATCTCCAGTACACTTTTTGTTTTAACCGGGATCAAGGGATATTTACCTTTCAATATATCATAGGAGGGCTTATTTTCCCTAAGATCTTCCATCATATTGGGAAACAGGTTTAAAGGCAAATAGGATACATTGAGTGAAAAAACCTCTTTATTTTGAGAAGTCAGGTATTTAACTTCAATAAAATCAACTTTCGTATTATACGGAATATTAAAAATTTCGTACAATTTTTTAAAATCGGCGGAATTTAAGGTTTCAATGGAAATAATCTTGCGGTTTCCCGTGTCCTGTCCATCCAGAACAGAATCGGTAAACCCGGAATAATTTCTTATATCGATTCTTGTTTTTGATTTTGCAACAAAAGTCCCTTTACCTTTTTCCTTATATAAATAACCGTTGTTTGTGAGCTCACTTATAGCCTGCCGCACTGTTGGCCTGCTAATATTATACACTTCACATAATTCCTGTTCTGAAGGAATTTTCGAATCCTCGGTATACTCTCCGTTTTCAATTTTTTCAATGATAATATTTTTAAGTTGAGAATAAAGAGGTATGTTACTGTACTTATTAATCAAAACCTTGTCCTCCTCAATCATTATGAAATGATTTTTAATGATACGAATGAAAAACCCCGACGATAGGGATCTATCGGGGTTTTAAATCTTACACCTGACGTTAAGATATCATTACATCATTATAAGAATACATTGTGATAGCATTACTCATTTTATAACAGAAAGCCCGTGAATTCAATAACAAAAGACGGTGAATAGGAAAGATTTCATCGCACTATCTCCCTATTACCCCTATTTACTTTTAAATTGTGAAATTTCACAATTTCTTATACTTTTAATTCTACTTCCATTTCGGTAACATTATTTTTTTGAAGGACAGGTTTCACAAATTCATCGATAAACTCCTCAACCTGCTCCGGCGCCCTTCCAACATAGTTTTTCGGCTCCAATACCGCTTTGATTTCTTCCAGAGAAAGTCCGAAAATCGGGTCATTTGCAATCCGCTCAATTAAATCATTTGAATTTCCATATACTTTAACCTGCTTTCCTGCTTCCATGGAATGTACACGAATCTGCTCATGGAGTTCTTGACGGTCTCCTCCCCGTTTTACAGCTTCCATCATGATGTTTTCGGTTGCCATAAAAGGAAGTTCTTCCATCACATGCTTCTCAATGACTTTAGGATATACAACCAACCCACCGGTTACATTCATATAAATATTCAAAATTGCGTCCACGCCAAGGAAGCCTTCGGGAATACTGATGCGTTTATTGGCCGAATCGTCCAGGGTTCTTTCAAACCACTGGGTTGACGCTGTTATTGCAGGATTCAAGGTATCTACAATGACATATCTTGCAATGGAGGAAATCCGTTCGCTCCTCATCGGATTTCTCTTATATGCCATCGCGGAAGAACCGATTTGCTTTTCTTCAAAGGGCTCTTCGACTTCTTTCATACTTTGAAGAAGGCGGATATCGTTACTAAACTTATAGGCACTTTGTGCAATGCTGCCAAGAACGTTTAATACTCTGCTGTCTACTTTCCGGGTGTAAGTTTGTCCGGATACGGGATAAACATCCTTAAAGCCCATTTTTTGTGCAATCAGCTTTTCCAGCTTTTTAACTTTCTCATGATCTCCGTCAAACAAGCTTAAGAAGCTTGCCTGCGTTCCTGTAGTACCCTTGGAACCCAATAATTTCATGCTTTCCAAAACAAAATCCAACTCTTCCAAATCCAAAAGAATATCATGGACCCAAAGGCATGCCCTTTTCCCTACTGTAACAAGCTGGGCCGGTTGATAATGGGTAAAGCCGAGAGTCGGCAGATCCTTATATTGCAGTGCAAAATCCGATAGTTTTCTTATCACGTGAATTAACTTGGTTCGAATTAGTTTTAATGCCTCTGTCATGACAATAATATCCGTATTGTCACCTACATAGCATGAGGTAGCTCCCAGGTGAATGATCCCCCTTGCGCTAGGGCACTGCTCTCCATAGGCATGAATATGCGCCATGACATCATGACGGAATTCCTTTTCCTTTTTTTCTGCCAATTCATAATTTATGTTATCCAGATTGTTTTTCAATTCTCCAATCTGTTCATCCGTAATGGGAAGGCCCAGTTCCTTTTCTGCTTCCGCCAATGCAATCCATAACCGTCTCCATGTCTTAAACTTCATATCGGGTGAAAACAGCTGCTGCATTTCACGGCTTGCATACCTGGAATTAAAAGGGCTCTCGTAACTACTTTTCATGGAATCAAAACCTCCGCTTCAAAATTTGACAAGCTTTATTATACATTCTTTTTTGCTATAAATCTACAAAAAATTATTCTAAAATCAATATTTTCACCCACCCAAAAAAAATTTTCAATGGGAATATTATATAAATTATATCACTATAAAATATAAGTTGCATTAAATAAATCATATTTAGTTGCAACACATTTCATGATATGCTATATACATATAGATTTCTACTTTATGGAATACCACTGTTTTTGATCCTATGGCACGTTGTGAAAAAACGATAAAAATAAACTTTACAAATAAATCGTACCAATATTCACTGCTTATACGTATTACTCCCGATATCATGCAACAATCCTATAACCCGGAAGGAGGTGTCCTTTTAAGTTTTTACTTCATACTGCTTCATTGTTTTCACCTGGTTTTTTCGTCGTATTTTAGAGAGATTTAGAGAGAGAAAAAGTACTATTTTTTTATGAGAAAAAGGAGGGTATTTTTGTGTTAAAGAGATATTTAGCTACAGTATTCTTGCTAGTTACCATTTTTGCTTTTGGAGCGGTTGCTTCTGCAGCGCCCTATGAAGGGGAGATATTCCAGTTGAAACAGCCGGACAACTCCAGTGTATCTGTTAAAGTATGGGGAGATGAGTTTTACCAGAGGGTTGAGAGCTTGGACGGGTATGCTTTGGTTCTTGATCCGAAAACCAATTGGATATGCTACGCAAAACTCAATGAAGACGGATCGGATTTTATTTCAACCGGGGTCGTTTATAAAGGAAGTAATACTACAAGTGTACGGACAAGAAGCGGCGAGAGTATCGAAAAAGGATTAAAAATTAAAAAAGAACATATTTTAAAAAAGGCAGAAATTAAAAAGCAGGATTATTTTGCAGCAACAGACGGAAAAGATCTTACATATGAAGGAACAAACACCCAGCCTCAAACACGTGCAACCATCGGCAATATCAAAGGATTAACCATTTTAATCGATTTTTCCGATGTTCCGGCTACCATACCAAAAGCAGACCTTGACAATATGATCAACCAGCCGGGATATGCAGGATACAGCAACAAAGGTTCAGTGCGGGATTATTTTTATGATGTTTCGGAGGGTAAAATGGTTTATACCAATACGGTAACCGAATACTACCGGGCATTAAAACCTAAATCCTACTACAATGATCCCAATGCTTCAGGACGCGCTAGAGAACTTGTGGTTGAAGCATTGACCCATCTAAAAAATACCGGTTTTGATTTTACCACCCTATCCAAAAACTCCAATGGCATGATTATGGCTGTGAACATCTTTTATTCAGGAAATCCGGATGTAGCCTGGTCCAAAGGATTATGGCCCCACTCAGGTTCTATCAGCAGCTTCCAGGTAAATGGAGGTTATATAAGCAGATACCAGATGACCTCTATCGGAAGCAGCCTGAGCATCGGAACCTTTATTCATGAAAACGGGCATATGGTTTGCGGATACCCGGACCTTTACGATTATGATTATGATTCTAAAGGCGTCGGCGGTTTCTGTGTCATGTGCAGTTCGGGCGGAAAAAATCCTGTTCCCCCCAACCCCTATTTCAGAAGTGTTATTTCGGGCTGGGGCAGTGTAACAAATTTAAATAGTTTTCCAAACAAATCACAAATCAGTGTAAATGCTGCCACATTGGATGTCTATCGTTATGCAGGACCTACAACCAATGAATTCTTTATGGTTGAAAATATCCGGAAGCTGGGCCGTTGGCAAAGTATGCCGGATGAGGGTTTGATTGTATGGCATGTGGATTCCAAAGGAAGCAACAACTATCAGGATATGACTCTTGCAAGACACTATAAGGTCTCTGTGGAACAGGCAGACGGCCAATTCCACCTGGAAAAGAATGTGAGTGGCCATGCCAACGATCTCTTCCACTTGGGAAATGCAGACAAATTTAATGATACAACGGTTCCCAATTCCAAATGGTGGAATGGAACTGCATCGGGATTTGATATCTCGAATATCAGCGCAGTTGGGGATGTAATGACTTTTGTTCTTAATAATGGAAATACAACGGCAACCTCCACACCTACCCCAACAAATACATCGACTCCAACACCGACAGCAACGCAGAAGCCGACAAACACACCGACGCCAACGGCTACACCTACCCAAAAACCAACAAGTACACCAACACCTTACTCCAATAGTATTTCTGGGTTTGTGAAACCGGATGTACAAATCGAGTCTGCAAACGGCTTAGCAGGATTTAAAGTTGAAATTGTTGGAACTTCTTTAAGTGCTGTCACCGATACCAAGGGATACTACCAAATGAAAGATATCCCCTCAAGCAGCACAGGTTATTCCTTAATTTTCAGCAAACCGGGATACCTTACAAGGAAGGTTACCAATGTGCCCGCCACCGCAAACGTCATGGTTGGAACTGCCACCAAGCCTGTTGACCTGTGGGCGGGTGACGTACCGATTGGTGGAGTTCAGGATGACGCCATCAATATGTCGGATATCGTAGAGTTGTTAATGTCGTACAACACTGCATCCGGTGACAGTCTTTTTAAACCTGTTTATGATTTTAATCTGGATAATGCTGTTAATATGACTGATATCATTGTCCTTGTTAATCATTTTAACCAAGGATCTGCTGATTATCCAGCGGCGGCTATTGCTGTTCCTACCGGCGAACCAACCAGTACCCCCATCCCTACCCCTGTTCCAACTAATACACCTACACCCAAGCCAACCAGTACACCCACTGGTAACACATACCCTGCATGGGATTCAAATTCCCATGCCTACCAGCTTGGTGATCGGGTAAGCTATCAGGGGAACAATTATGAATGTATTTTTGCACACACATCCAACCCAGGTTGGAATCCGGTTGAAGCATTCACCTTATGGAAAAAGATATAATCAAAACTTATTTAAAAATAAGTCGGGGCTTTCGCTCTGGCTTATTTTTTTGGTATTTCTCCGGCTCAATCTGTATAATGCAAATCCGTACAATATGTTAACTTATTATTTTTTCTGTAAAAGTCTCAAGTAAAGATTTTTCCCTTTGCCAATATATTGAAAATATTATGAATTATGTAGGAATATAATAAATATAGATACGTTTCATGGTTTTATATATAAGGTTGTGATTTTATGGATGATATAAAAAAGTTTCACACAGTAAGAGGATATGAGCTGATCCAGCAGAATAAAAAACTCCTTACGTCTGCAATGGAAGATTATTTGGAGATGATTTATAGAACATGCATTTCTCAAGGTTATATGAGAATTAATACCTTGTCTGAATTATTAAATGTCCAGGCCTCCTCCGCGACAAAGATGGTGCAAAGACTAAGTAAATTAGGTATCGTAAGCTATCAAAAATACGGTATTATTTTTTTAACCCAGACAGGAAAAGAAATTGGAAAGTTTCTATTGGAAAGACACAAAACACTGGAAACTTTTCTACAATATTTAGGCGTTAAGGATAACCTTCTGATAGAGACCGAACTTATTGAGCATTCAGTTTCTTCCAACACACTTCAACGATTTGAGATGTTAAACAATTTTTTTGAAGCCTACCCCGAATTGCTTTCAAAGTTTGAGGAGTATTGCAGTTCCAAGTTTTCAAATCCAGAACCTGAAGAAAAAAACTAAGTTCCTGCATATTTATATGTTTTACCGCCCCCTAAAAAGTGATTTTTGGTGTCAAATAAAATAGGTAACCGATGCTGCCCTTTTTAAGGAACTTCCCTGAAGTTCCTTTTTTGCGTTGTTATGGTTCCTTTAATTTTATGTAACACAAATTCACACAACTACATATTGTAGATTAGGTAAACAAAATTAGCCCCCACTAAAATTACAAGCAGCAAATAATTGATTATCCATTTTTGCATCAGAGAGGTGATTTTCGTGCTAGAAGAAATGGTTGCACAAACGGTAAATACAAAAGCAGACCCACTTCATTTAGGAAAAGTCAATTTTCAATATAAACCAGGTTTTCTCGCCAAAATAAGTCAATTGGTAAAATTCATAGGTCCGGCATTTATTGTAAGTGTAGCTTATGTTGACCCTGGAAATTTTGCTACCAATATCAGCGGTGGGTCCAAATTTAATTATAACCTTGTCTGGGTTATACTTTGGAGCAATTTAATGGCTATCTTTCTTCAAAATCTTTCTGCTAAACTTGGGATTGCAACAGGAAAAAATCTTCCCCAAATGTGCGGAAAGGTGTTCTCAAGGAAAACAAATTGGTTTTTCTGGGTCATTGCCGAACTGGCTGCGATGGCCACCAACCTGGCAGAATTTTTAGGTGGAACCCTGGGACTCTATTTACTTTTCGGTATCCCCATGACCTATGCTGGATTAATTATTGCAGTACTTACATTTTTCATCGTCTATATGGGAAGATACGGGCAGCGTGTCATTGAGGTGATCATTTCAGTCTTCGTGGCGGTGATATGCTTGGCTTATACTGTAGAACTCTTTTTAGCAAAACCCGATTGGGCTGAAGCCGGTCTACATATTTTGATTCCCTCAATGCCGAATGGCGAAGCTGTACTTATTGCGGCGGGAATGCTGGGAGCAACCGTAATGCCCCATGTTATTTACTTGCACTCCCAATTGGTTCAGTGCAGGAATAAAAACTTAAACAATGAGGAAAAGAAAAAACATCTGCGTTTGGAAAGAATCGATATTACCATTGCAATGAACATAGCATTTATCATCAATGTAGCTATGGTGATCGTATCTGCCTCTGTCTTTTTCCGAAACGGCATGGTGGTTGAAACCATTGAGCAGGCCCATCACTCATTATCTCCCTTATTGGGTGCCGTATCCAGCGGTGCTTTCGGAATCGCACTTCTTGCTTCCGGATTGTCCTCCTCGGCAGTGGGGACAATGGCAGGGCAAACCATCATGCAGGGGTTTGTCGGATTAAAAATATCCGATAATATCACAAGGCTGGTAACCATGGCTCCCGGAATGCTCATTATTATCCTGGGCATCAACCCCATGCAGGCCCTTGTACTAAGTCAGGTTACCCTTAGCTTTGTACTTCCCTTTGCCATTATCCCCATGCTTCTTATAACAAGGCGGAAGGATTTAATGGGCTCCCTTGTCAATAAGCCTGTAACCAATGTCTTTGGGTGGATTATCACAAGTATTATCGTAAGCTTAAATCTAGTCTTATTATTCCTCACCTTTAGTGGAAATGTATAAGATGTAAAGGAGACTTGGCAGTATAATCCAAGTCTCTTTTAATATTCAATCACCATATATCGTTTTTACTTGCCTTTTTATACATATCTTCATAATTAAAAACCAGTTTATCCCTCATTAAATTGTGCTCTTTGATATAATTGAAAATCTCCAGCACTTCCTTTGACCAAAAGGTTTCATTGCATGTTTTGCAAAAATAAACCGGCGAATTGGTAATGGTAATCACCTTTTTGTCAATGGATTTTTTTGCACTGATTTTTTTGATTTCAGTGGTTTTTCTGCAAAAGAGACATTTGATTTGGGGCATTGTTGATTCCTCTCCTTCTATATTGTAAATAATTGTGTATTTACACTTAGAGGCTTTTAGTGAAAACTTTATTACAGCCTATATTTCTATCTGAAAAACTTATCCTCCATATTATCACTGCATGTGATGAGAATTACCATTTCACCCGTTCGGGTGCTCATATCCGCATGTATACTGACCACATCAATCTTTATTATTTTTTTTATCATATCCACAAGATAACTGCATGAGACCTCAAAAAGTGCAGACCGCATTTGCTTGATCTGTTTTACACCCTCCTTGCTTTCTGACAGCTTGCGCGCTGCCTGACTGGTAAATCCCCCCGCCCGAATGATGATTAAATCCTGAACAATAAGAGTCTTGATATGCTTGGGGCCTTTTCCCATGATTTCAATTTCAAATTTGCTGACCGCTTCACTGATCTTAGCTTCTGTTTGCCCTTTTGTCATCCGTATACCACCGTAATATTGGATTCAGCTATATTGAACGCAATAAAGCTTTTATATTTCACTTCAATTTCTTTATAAAAGTACCGTAAAAAATGAATTCTTCCATGTAAAATCATTTCATAATCTCATAAATAATAAGCCAACACTCATTAGTTTATACAAGTACAGCAAATTCTACTTATAAAAATGAATAAATATTGGCTTATCAACGACTGGTTATAAACCCTTCGTATAATCTTCCTTTTAATATTAAATTGTCATTTTCTGAAAACTGTTTTTAGAAGGTTAATATAGACATTGATAGATGTACTATTAATACTATCATAATTCAACACGTTTTTCAACAGTATTTATTTTGCATAATTTTTAACATTCGCCTTCATATCCTCTGATGGTAAAAGTGTTATCAACAAACAATGTGTAGATGATGCAATAAACATTTTACATTTGTCTATCGCAATCATCGTTAAAATCGTTCGCTGAATGCTCTGCCAAATGTAATGTTTTTAATGCAATCTATATAGATACTAAAAAGAGACAGACCATTCTATAGCCTATCTCTTTTCTATCCTTTAAAATATTAATTTTCTCATTACGCTTCCTGGAAAAGCACCGTTGAAAGATACCTTTCTCCTGTATCCGGTAATAATACTACAATGGTTTTCCCTTTATTTTCAGGCCTTTTAGCAATTTCAGACGCAGCAAATGCTGCAGCACCCGAAGAGATTCCTACCAATAGCCCTTCAGTCTTCGAAAGCTTTCTAGCTGTTTCAAAGGCTTCTTCGTTTTTAACCTTATAAATTTCATCAATAACCCCTTTATTTAAAATATCAGGTACAAAACCTGCCCCAATTCCTTGAATTTTATGTGGTCCGGGATTGCCGCCGGACAATACGGGTGAATCCGCAGGCTCAACCGCAATAACTTTGATATTGGGGTTTTTCCCTTTCAATGCTTCTCCAACGCCTGTAATCGTACCGCCTGTTCCTACCCCGCCAATAAAAATATCTACTTTGCCGTCTGTATCTCTCCAAATTTCTTCAGCTGTTGTTTTTCTATGAATTTCAGGATTTGCAGGATTTTTAAACTGCTGAGGAATATATGCATTGGGAGTCTCCTGCGCGATTTCCTCTGCCTTACGGATAGCTCCCTTCATCCCTTCTGCTCCCGGAGTAAGTACCAATTCCGCACCTAATGCTTTTAGCAAATTCCTTCTTTCAATACTCATGGTATCCGGCATGGTTAGAATGAGCCGGTACCCTTTGGCAGCAGATACAAAAGCAAGAGCAATTCCCGTATTCCCACTGGTAGGTTCAACAATGACCGTATCTTTATTAATAAGCCCTTTTTCTTCCGCATCCTTGATCATTGCATAACCAATTCTGTCTTTTACGCTCCCAGCCGGGTTAAAGTATTCCAATTTGGCAACCAGTGTTGCTTCAAGTCCTAATGATTTATTGTAATTTGAAAGTTCCAAAAGAGGTGTATTACCAATTAAATCAGTTAAATTCTTTGCTATTTTCGCCATAAATAATCCTCCTCTAATTCCTAGTACTCCGATATGTATTTCACTTACTACCATTTTATGCGTTTCCTATCTATTTGTCAACACATTCTAATAAAATTATTATAATTCCGATCGGAATTATAATAAAAACACAGAAAATCTTATCCTTATTTATAGTATCTCATTTCCATACAAATATGCTAGTGCTTTTTAACACAACAAATTTTAAGTTTCAAAGTGTTAAAAATGCACTTCCTCTGTTTGTGCCTCGCATACCCTAAAATTTAAGAGTTACAGACTACTAGTGCCTTTTAATAAGAAAGAATTTCAATTTTTCAAAGCATTATTTGCCTTACAATTCAACTCTATATAGAATGACAATTTTACAATTTTAAACCCTCATTTAAAATTTTTAACTTCTCACCAATAATAATCTTAAATATTCTAATGATCTACTCAATAATTTATTGTTATCCGATAAAACTATCTTATTTATTCTAAATCCTTACTTTTTACCCCTTGACATAATTCTTCCGGAAAAATTACAATATTCGTATATATTCTTCATTTTATTTTATAAATCATCAGATTTTTTATTTATTTTGAAAGGAAGGTGAATTGCTTTGGCGGTTAGACTCAGTAAAGGACAAAAAGTAGATTTGACCAAAAGCAGTCCCGGTTTAAAGAAAATCATCGTGGGTCTGGGTTGGGATACAAGCAAGTATTCCGGAACCTATAGTTTTGATTTGGATGCATCCGCTTTTTTATTGGGCGGTAACGGTAAAGTAGATAATGAAACCAACTTTGTGTATTATAACAATCCAAGGGGTGGACAAGGCTCGGTGGTGCACAGCGGTGACAGCAGACGAGGTGAAGCTTCCGGGGATGATGAACAGATTCTCATCGACCTTCCGGTAGTACCTATGAACATCCAAAGAGTAGCTATCACCATTACCATCAATGATGCACAAATTAAAAATCAAAATTTCGGACAGGTACAAAATGCGTATGTACGTATTTTAAATGCAGATACACAGGAACTTCTTATTCAATATGATCTGGGTCAGCAGTTCTCTGTTGAGACAGCCATTGTTGCAGCGGAAATCTACAGGCATGGACCTGAATGGAAATTCAGTGCAACCGGAAGCGGTTTTCAGGGCGGGTTGGCTGCTTTATGCCGCAACTTCGGATTGGAAGTTGAAGATGAGACACCGGCTCAACCTTATCAACAGCCGCAAAATCAGTTTAATCAACCCATTCAACAGCCGCAGCAGCCACAATACAATACCCAATTTAATCAACCGGCTCCCCAGCCGCAAGCACCACAGCACAATCCGCAGTTTAATCAGCCGGCTCAACCCCAGCAGCCAGCACAGTATAACCCCCAATATAACCAACCGGCTCAACCCCAGTATAATCCCCAACCCACGCCTCCGGTGAATCAACCCTATAACCCAGGGATGGGACAACAGCCCCATAATCCCGGTGCTGCCCAGCAGCCCTATAATCCGGGAGTGGGACAACAACCGTACAATCCCGCAATGCCCCAACAGCCGTATAATCCGGGTTTGGGACAGCAGCCGTATTCCCCCAGCTATCAACAGGGATATCAAAGTACGCCGGCTGCACCAGGACAGGCTCCAGCTTACGGACCGTCTTACGGAAACAATTCTTTTTATCCGCCTTCTACGCCTTCATTGGGAGCAAGCAGTTATCCAAGCCATTCTTACGACAGCCACGGTCACAGTGGAATGGTATGTATCCGATGCGGTTCCAATAGAATCACCGCAGGCAAGAAGGGCTTTAGTGTAGGCAAGGCAGCACTGGGCGCTGTTTTATTAGGACCCATCGGCCTTATGGGTGGTTTTTTAGGTTCGAATAAATTGGAGTTTGCTTGTTTGGTTTGCGGAGCGAGATGGAAAGGAAATCACAGCCCGCACTTCTCTTCCTTCTTCGAAAATCAGGCAAGACAAGCTAGAGAGATTATGCACCGCTACATGGGAAATGACTTGACCGATGCATTGGTTGCAGCGGCCGCATTGGTTACCGCCGCAGATGGAAGAATTCAACCCGCGGAAAGAGATCGGCTTATCAACTATTTCAGAACCAGTGATGTCATGCGTGGAATGGATATCGGAAGGGTCATTCAAAGGTTTGACTATTTTATATACAAGCTCCAAACGGATTTTATGATGGGAAAAGCCGAAGCATTAAGTGCAGTAGGAAGGCTTAGGGACAAGCCGGACGCAGCCCGTCTCGTGGTTCGTCTCTGTGTTGCCATCGGTTTTGCAGACGGTGAATTCAGCAGCATTGAAAAGAATATGGTTCATGAAATCTGCAGAGAGGCCTATTTAAATCCTGCAGAGTTCATTTCTTAAATTTTTAAAAGGCCGGAGGCAAACGCCTCCGGCCTTTTATCTATCCGTTCATTGCCTGTTCCAAGTCCAAAATCAAATCCTCTGCCGATTCTATCCCTACCGAAAGTCTTAAAAGCTTCTCATCCACACCTAGTTTTTCCCTCATTTCTTTGGGAATTGCCGTATGGGTCTGGGCGATCGGATAGGTTATAAGGCTTTCTACACCGCCCAGGCTTTCAGCAAAAGCTATAATTCTAACCCTGCTTAAGATTCTCTCAATGGACTCTATGGATTTTACACGGAAGGAAATCATGCCTCCAAAGCCTGATGCTTGACTTTTTGAAATTTCATAACCTTCATGGCCAGGCAGCCCTACATAAAATACTTTCTCTACATCCTTACAGTCCTTTAACCAGTTTGCAATTTTTAATGCATTGGTTTGAAGCCTTTCCATCCGGACACTTAATGTCTTGATGCCTCTTAGGATAAGCCAGCTGTCAAAGGGAGCCAGAATAGCGCCGACAGACTTTTGTATAAGTTGAATCTTCTCTGCCAAGACTCCGTTATCCACTACAATAAACCCGGCAAGGGTGTCATTATGCCCTCCAAGATACTTGGTCCCGCTGTGAAGTACAATATCTGCCCCTAGTTCGAGGGGTCTTTGATAAAGGGGGGTTAAAAAGGTGTTATCAATGATGGATAATGCACCTTGGTTTCTTGCGATTTCAATAATCCCTTTGATATCCGTAACCTTCATCATCGGGTTGGAAGGGGTTTCAATAAAGATTCCCTTGGTATTTTTCTTTAATGACTCCTTTACACTTCTTAAATCGGTTGTATCCGAATAGGTAAATTCGAGTCCGTGTTTCCGCCCGATTTCCTCAAATAACCTGTAGGTACCCCCATAAAGGTCATCCGATACAATGATATGGTCTCCATGAGAAAATAATTCCATCACTGTGGCAACCGCAGCCATTCCACTGGAAAAAGCAAAACCATGGCCGCCTGTTTCAAGACAAGCCAGTGTATTTTCGAGCTCTTCCCTGGTCGGATTCTTCACTCTGGTATAATCATAACCGGTAGACTGGTTTGGCCCGGGATGCCTGAAGGTAGCGCTTTGATATATGGGAAAACTGATGGCTCCTGTGTTTGGTTCAAAGCCCCGACAGCCATGTACAAGTTTTGTATCTATTTTCATCTGAATCCCACATCCTTCTTTTAATAATATAATGCATATATGATTAGTAGGGATAAAATTATGCAACGAGAAAAATAAATGCATGCAAAAGCCGAACATCATTGAAGATTATTATGTTATATTTATTACCCAAGTAATCCTATATGTTATATAAAATATTACACACTCTACTAACTTTTGTCAATACCAGGCTTTGTTAAATATCTTGGCACTACTATCCTCATTACCTCAAAATGATAGAATTCTCCATCATATCAATATGATCAAGCTTGATAAAAGTGACACAGTTATAATTAATATGGTTATTATGCCTCCTTTGATATACATCTTCGGAAACAATAATTTACTCTTTTTAAGTTTGATGTTTTCAAGGGCTACCGCAAAGGCCCAGCCAATGAGGGGATTTAACAATATTCCTGCAGCCAAACACCCTACAACAACAATCAGTGTTTTAAAGGAGTTAATACTTTTAAGGCCGACTTCCAAAAACGGTATATATATGCCAAACAATAAAACTGTATACACTAGGGGTGGAAAACTCAAAATGTCTATAGGAAATCCGAGAATACCTGTAAGAATCCCCAAAAAACCAAGTAACAATACACTTCCACCAATTGGTCTTCCTATTACACTTAGGGAAATCATAAAACTTCTCCACACTGACGCTGTTTGCGCCCCTCCTGCAACCGTCCCCAAAATATTCCTAATCAAAACGATATACAATGTGGCTTCAGTATTAAGAATTGCATTTTTTGCATCTTTAGGGTAATTTGCCTCCTGAATGGCTTTTACTGCAAGGATATCCCCCGGCCACATCATAATGACAAGGATTGCAAAAGGAAAAGCATTAATAAAATGATCCAGCGTGATTCCCCAACCGATCCCCCATTTCTCATTCCACCAAAGCTGCGGGTTTATTATGGGCAGAGAAATCTTTGTTTCAATCAGCGGAAAAAAGCCGTATAAAAAAGAAATTCCTAAGGCTAGGCAAGCACTTAGGGGTATCATCAACCATTTTAATTTATATTTCGTGGATAGTAACAATAATGCCATGCCCGCCATCAGTAATGTAATTAAAAATGCCATCCCGCCATGGGATATTGACCAGTTCCTCAGTTTTTCAGCGGAACTTAAGAGACCAAGTAAACCAAAAAGTAAAACAATTCCACATTTGGTTCCGGGTCCATTTACCTCCAATATCCGTGTAAACAACCGGAAGGTCAATACTACGCCCCCCAGCAAGCCAACCAGAAGGGCAAAAGGCAAAGGGTGAACTCCTGAAGCAGCCATGACCGGAATAATAGGAATCAGGGGAGCAAGCGTACCCGGCGGAGCGGCCAACGGGTGCAGAATAGAACAGAAAATAAGTGCGATCAGGCTTCCCAAAACCATTTCAAGCCTTACATTTTCAATAACAAACCCCGGATCTTTTATACCCAAACCATTTGCCCAAGCTGCAGCAAATGCAGTAACCAGCGCAATTTTCCCGATGAGCCCTGAAACTGCAGGAATGGTATCTTCCGGCCGGATTTGATAGCTTTTAAACGGTATATTGATCCGCCACTTTCTTATTTGATAACGATATAAATCTTGATGAAGTATTCTATATTTTCTTGATTCCTTCTGCAACGCGCGCTCTCCCCTGATTATTTTCCTATATGCTCCTTCATGCTATATCCGCATAGGGATCAGTTCCTCGTAATCTTTCAATTTGCCGTTATTCATACAGCATTCAATTATCTTTTTACCCAATGGGTTTAAATCCGGTGAAATAAATTGTTCAAGCTCTTTTTTGAAGAATTTGCCCAGTATTTCTGCGCCTTTATCATAGGCTTCCTTTCCTACTTCAGGCTGATATTGAACCTGCAGGAAACCCTTTGGCAGGTAAGTGCCGTCCACCTTTAAGGTTTCAAGAGAGTAGCCTAAAAGATCACATCTGGACTCAACCAACTGATCCTGTCTGAATTTTGCACTTCCACGCCTTGCTAAATACTCTCTTGCAATCCATTGAGGCATAAATCCTACTTTATAGGCACCGATATTTTGGTTTGGAACAAGGATATATCTTGTTCCAGGAGTATTTGTGATTTGTTCAAGCAATAGGTTTGCCTGGTCAACCATCCTTCCTGTTGCAAATGGCCAGTATGACCCTACCCCTTCACTGCTCATCCCTTCAGAGGTAATAATGCTGGGGTTATCATGTCCACGGGGAGCTACCAATCTCCAAAGCCATGCAAGGGCAGGCGGCAAGATATGGAACATCCCTATAATCCCATAGGTTGGGGATTCCTTATGACAAGGAGGCGTCCTCACTCCGAAACTCCGGATATCAATTTCTACCGCATCGCTTACAATATTGGGCACAAACCTTCTCGGCATAATGACTCTCGGGTTTGGGCACGGCTTTCCGGGTTCATCCATTGTGTGTTCCCAGATGAGGCATGTTGAGTCGGGTACCCCGTCGATATTTAAAAAGATTAAAGGCTCTTTGGGATGAATGCATAGTTTTTCATAAAGCGGACTTGTTCCATATTCGGTAATATGGTTGAGTCTTAAAAACCATCCCTGTTCGGCGTCTTTAATGACGAGTTTATTACTCCCGTTTTGTACAGCCGGGTGGCAAAGTGCCATATCGTCGGTTACCGGCTCCAGTTCGCAAGTTTCCTTTAATTCAAGATAGAGCTTTTCTCCGGTAACTAAATTCTTACCAAGGACAATTCGATCGTCCATTTCCCTATGAATGGGCTCAATCATTTCACTTTTTCCGCCGCCGCTGGCACCTTCATGCATTACGGTCAAAACATTTTCATAAGGTGTGATAACCCTTACTGTTGAGCTGTGCAGCGTTACCCAGCCTTCCAATTCACCAATGGTCAACAATACACCGTAAATTCCCTTTTTGGCACTTGGACCCGGATATAGATTATAGGAAAACAATTCATGCACATTTTCCAAACGGTTATGAACTACGACCTGCCTTCCTGAAAAATGGGTATGCCTAAAAGGCGGAGCCAAATAGATAATCGCTTTGGGTGTAAACCCTTCAGGTATTTCAGCTTTGGGTATAAAACCTTGCAGATCGGCAAGACCCGCAGCAAAGAAGCCCGCATTACTTGGACTTACAAGCAATGATGGATACCCAAGTTCATTTCCGCCGGACATAAACGGCATAACAATTAAGGATTCCTGCTCTTTTAGCCAATCAAAGGTCAGTGTTCTTAATGGCTTGAAATCTTCGCCGTATACGTCGGAATATCTTGGTTTATCCGTTTCTCCTTGATCGGCAACCACCATGCAGTCCGGATCTCTTCTTCTCATGTAAGGATCCTGATAATTTACTACAGCACCGTTCTTACATTTTACTACCGTTGCTTCAATAACTCTTCCATTTCCAGGTACATAATATGCAACTTCAAGACTCTTTTGTTCTTTTCCTCCCAGCGCCAGGTCTAAGAGATGATCCCTGTTATCCGGAACGATGATATCCTTACAATGTTCCAATATCTTTTCCAGTTCTTCGGGTAATACAATTTTCTTTAATGCTTGTAATGACATTTTCCCCCACATCCTTTTTTATATTGACAAATGATCAATGACCTTGCAGAATGTATCAACGATAATATTGTGCAAGGATTGTCTTTTTCTAAGCCTTAAAATATTAATATCCGTTACGGCTGGATTGCTCAAATCAATGTTAAGGAGCTTTTCCTCGGAAACCGTGTAATTATAAAATTTGATTAAAAAGGTCACAAATAATTCCTTAAATTCCTTATCTTCCAGCCATTGCTTACGGTATTTGGTATTTTCCGAGTAAATATCCAACAATAAATGCGGTATCGCCCAAACATCCAAAAACCCTTCAAAGTTAAAATACAGGTTCAAGAATTGTGCATACTTTTCGTCTTGAGCGAGAGAAGCACAGAATCTTTCAGTAATGATATAAAAGTTTTTACTGAGTAAAAAGTCTCTTGTGCTTTCGTAATTCTCTCTTTCATCAAGTAAAATGTTTTGGTTTGCCTTTAAACAAGTTGCTTGCATAAATATAATCCTCCTGTTTTATTTAGATTTCTATTTTAATAAAACATGGACTACACTACGACTGGTTGCTTTTTCGGATTTCCACAGGAATAAACCTTATGAAATATCGTTTCAAAGCATAAAAAAACCAATACCTGTTAACAGCTAGCTAACAAATATTGGCTTACGCTACGACTGGTATTTACAACCTTTCGCTTGGTCTTCCAATTTTTTTATTTATTAAACTGTTCTTCTAAATTCCTATCCACGGTAATTACTATGATCTTTTCTCCAGTTTTCGTGCTGACGTCCGAGTGGGTACTGATAATGTTTACATCGATCACCTGCTTAATGACGCCTTCGAGAAATTCTCTCGCATTTTCAAACAAAGTAGATCTGACCTTTTTTAACAATTCAACACCCTGAGGGTTTTCTGCAAGTTTTTGTTCTGACTGGCTTAAAAATCCCATAAGCCTAATAATGATCAAATCTTGCATGACAACTGTTTTAATTTGTTTAGGGCCCCTCCCCATAAATTCAATCTCGAATCGACTGACTACTTCTGAGAGTTTTGCTTCTATTTGTCCCTTTGTCATTTTTTTGATTACACAACCTTGTTCTTTTCATTTTTTTATATATTACCACCTTTTATTAAAAAGAGCAATAAACTTTTTGATCATATTTAATTGGAACTATCAACATAAATGGCATTATTTACTTATATACCCTATAATTATTACCACAAACTCAAATTTATGTATTTTAAACAATCAGGCTAATGGAGCTTTCTTCCTATAATTCCTGACTTGTCAACAGTGCGATGCCATACTGCTTATACTTATCCAAAAGGTTCTCCCATTCATTTTCGGCCATCATGACAACTACATAATTAAAAGACAAAATAAAAAGGTTTTCGTATTATAAAATATGGAAATCATGTATACTGTTTGTACGATAAAGGAGGTTCATCCCATGACTCCAAAGAGTAATCTTAGTCCATACGAAAAATCGCAAATAAAAAAGATCTGGGAATGGAAGAATGAAGAACCCGGTATCGTGAGCTTGGCAAGCAAAACGGTACTTTCCCCCTTCACCGGGATGATTCAAAAAATAGTTCCTGAAACAGTTATTATCAGCGCTTTAGATTTTACTCAAGTTTTTGCTGTCAAGTTCTCCGGAAGTGAGGATATTCTAAAGAATGCCAATATAAAAAATATTAAGGAATTAAAAGATAAAAATTTGGAACTTTCCGACAGCCTTGCGGATAAAATACATAAGAATGCTATTTTATTGGCAGCAGTTGAAGGTGCAGGGACAGGGCTTTTAGGATTTGCAGGATTTGCTGCTGATCTTGCTGCAGTCACAGCGCTTGCTTTAAGGACCATCTACAAAATTGGAATGTGTTATGGCTATGACACAACCGATCATACCGATAAAAACTATATGCTGGGCATTTTGTCCCTTGCGACCAGTAATTCAAAACACGAAAAAGACAAAGCATTATCCTGCATAAAAGATATCCAGGAGAGATTGGCCGGTGAAGCTGCATCCATACTTATAAGAAATTTAGCCGGTCAGTTAAGCAAGAATCTTATCAGAAGAAAAACACTGTCTGTATTTCCTGTGGTCGGTGCCGCCTTCGGCAGTTCTGTCAACGGATGGTATATGAATGACGTTGCCCTGGCAGCAATAAGGACCTTTCAGGAAAGGTGGCTTATGGATAACGGCAAGGTTGAGAGAATTTAATGTATGTATAAGGATTTTTAAGATTAAAAGCATGTTGATAAGGAGGTTATCCCATGGGAAAGGTAAATCTTACAACGAAAAACGGCAAAAGTATTATAGCCCTTGACTTTTCAGGTAGTTCGGGTGCAAATGAAGTAATTGCTGTCATCAACGAATTCAAGGCTTACAATCCCGCTTTAAAGCCTGCCCTAACTCTGGCAAATGTTCAGAATATGGATTTCAGTTCGGATATTATACAAATTTTCAAAGCTTTTGCGGATAATAATAAAAGGGAAATCAAGGCACTGGCAGTCGTTGGGCTGTCCGGAGTCAAAAAGGTGCTCTTTAAAACCGCAACCCTCTCCTTAGGCGTTCCTACCGAAGCTTTTTCGGAATCCGAAATGAATGAGGCCCTTCATTGGCTAACAAAGTATTAAAGGGAACCATATCGGATAGTTGGAGGGGCGGTAGTTGATCCGCTCCCTCTATTTTGAATAATATATTTTATATTAATACTTGTACAGATATAGAGGAAAAACTAAGCGGAAGCCTCGAATTTCAAGTCATTTGGGGGGAGGCTGCGGTTGAAGGTATTTATGAATACCTGTGCCTCTTGCTTGTTTTTTTACCCCTTCAGCAATTTTCACTACCTTTTTTTTATTACGTTTGCATTCTACAATAGCCTCACTATGGTTCATCCCACTATCCATTAGCAATATATATTTGTTAAAGGATGCATCGGTCAATCCCCAAACTTCCGTCATCTGACTTTGTGTTAAAGAAATGCCTTTTTTACGTAATAAGGCTTTAAGTTCGCTTACTCTCTTTTTTTGGGGTTTCTTTTTTCTATCCTCTTCCTTTTTTCGAGCCTTTGCCTCTGCTTTTTCAGGCATCGTTTTGCTGCGCCACTTTGATACCAGCCTAGCCACACATGATACTATTTCCTTTTCATCTACCTCAATTTGTTTAAGCCTTTCGCTTACTGTTTTCAGGATTTGATCCCACTCCGCCTCGTCCTTAGCCTTTAAAATTTCCTTATGGGCCGCCTTTTCAATGGCAGGTAAATCTGAATGCTCTGTGAAGTGTGCGTCTAACCCGGTCTGGAGAGACCGGGTTTTTGCCTCCTTCTTCCGTTTCGTCCAATGATTCATTATCTTGCTTACAGTTTCAGGGCTAGGAGGTGCTGCAGCCATCCTTATTCCACCTTCGGTATTTCTCCCTACTCTACCACCTGTCCCCAATACAAATTTTTCGGCAAGGAAATCTTCTCCTTCCTCAAAGACCGGATCACCGCCTGTAGAACCGGGTTTAATTTCCGCCGCATACATATTGACTTCTCGCACCATCATATCCGTATATTCCTTGGGTATCTTGTGTATTTTATGTATTTCATCCATGCCTGCCGGCATTAAGACTTTGTAGAAAATTTGTCTATTCTCTTCGAGCACCATCCGTTTTATTTCTTCTTCTCCCAATTCGCTCATCTTTGTATTGTCCGCAGATGACAGGAATGCAAGGTTTTCAGGGATACCGGGGCCTCCAAGGTGTTTATTCAACAAATGTGCACGTACGTATCCGGGCATTACATCGTTAAACTCTTCCCATGATTCATAAGATTCAGGCTCATAGCCTGTGAGGCTCCCCGGATCAATTGTAAGCAGTGCGCGCATGGAAGCGCCCACCTGCTCACCTTTTGCCAGGCTGGAGGGCTGGGTGTTGAACTCTGCAACGGAAGGTCCCCGATAGAGCGCAGGTTCTTCACGGGTTCGCGACCATTCATTCAATATGCCTGCAATGCCCTTCAAGGCGTCTATACGCGGTACGGCTTGTTTCTTCTTCCAGCTTTTTCTTTTCTTGTGGAAAGCGCTGTAGCTCTGTGCATGGGGGAGAAGCCTCAGTATTTCATTGAGGGGAATACGGTATGTTTCCAGCAACTCTCCTACAAATCCTGCCATAGGCACAATGGGCTGTGTGAAGGGCTGCCCTTTCATTCTTTCTGCCTCTTTTCTCCTCATTTCTTCATCATATTCCCGTATGATGCCGCAAGCCTCGTCCACTGTACTAAATTTTCGGCCAGTAACGGCTGCGGCCCTGAAAAGCCTTTGAAGTAACCGAGGATAAACACTTTCGTCAATAGGTTCACTTAATCGATGTGATAGCATTTGAAGAAACCATAAATCCTTATTATATTGCTCATCTTTACTTTCCATACCCTTAAGTATCAGACCTCCCGGTGTTTCAAGCATAGGAAGGGAATCTTCATCAGGGTTAGTCATGAAAGCATCATCATCTTCTTCATTTTCTTCATTTTCTTCATTTTCTTCATCTTCTTCTACAAAATCTTCATCATCTTCTGTTTCCTCCATAGGTTCATCAGACTTAATAAAACCTTCAAAAAAGGGACCGATCAGAACCTGAAAGTGGACCTGTCCCCCATCCTGATATATGTTTACCGGTCCGTTTGTTCCAGTACTGTTAAAACCTATGGTAGTCACATGCCTGCTGTTTTCGTCAAAGGTGTGAACATCCACTCTTGAATTCGTAAGTTCCCCTGCTGCTGTTAATGCTGATTCCCCACCCCACATCCGCTCATTCACCTGGAATTCAGTGATATAAAGTTCTATAAGCTCGTCCGGAATTTGATCCTCATTGGGTACAGGCACATTATGCAGGGGGGATTCTCCGAATTGCTGCACCCAACCATTTACAAAGCCCCGTATAGCTTCGGCAAGAATTCCTTCTTCAGTTATTCCCATGGGTACATGTATGGTACTTGGTTTACCAGCTTTTGGCACAAAGTCTGTTAATTTTGTCTGTTTTTTAGATTGTGCTTCTCCCTGTATTGTTCTGATTGAACTCAATCTTTCAGGGTGGTACAGTGCATTGTAAATAAACTCCTCATCGGATAGTTGAAAAGGTTTAATTTCGTCATCCTTTCCCGGCAAAACCTGTGACTTCTGCTTTTCATCGCCAGGCCCACTGAAGTTTAAAGCCGGAGTACTCTCGTCTTTTCCCGATAAAACCTGCTGCTTTTGCCCTTCATCCCCAGAGGTACTGCTGTTTATAGCGGTAGTACTCTCACTCATTTGCACATCTTGTATTTTATCGGTTTCTCTCCCCTTTCCTCCACTTTCTATTTTAATCAGCCCGGTATTTTGCAATATGATCATAATAATGCTTTTGATATCTCGCTTAAGTCGATTGGAATATTCCCCCATAAGATCTGCCCATAGATCGCAAATCCGGTGCCGAAGTAAGAGATTGGCTTCATTAAAAGCGTTTTGAAGAGAAGGTACTACCTCCATATCCTCACCGGAGGATGCTCCCTCATCTCCAGTATTACTACCATCCCCTCTGCCGGCCTGTTGCTGCTCATTTCTAAATGCTTCTATAAGCAAATCTTCTACATCATCGGGTGTAAGTAATCCAGGATTATAATTTATTTGAATTTCATGAAGCATTCTTGCTGCAGTGAAGCCAAGGTTGAAACTGGATAATTGGCAGCTTCCGTCCGGAGGCACATCAACAAGAACATATTGTTCTTTTCCCATTCCGCCGGGACCAGGCTTCTCAATAAGCCGGGCCATCTGCACGGCAGCGGTTGGGGGGGATGCCGGCTTATAAATTGGGCTTTGCTTCGCAGTATTATTAAAATCGAATGCCTTTTTCCCCATCTCTTCCGCTTCCTGTTCCAAACCCTCATCATCATTTACAGCGATCCCCTTTAGCTGCATGGTTGGTCTGACCCGTCCCTGCTTCTGCTGCACCACATGCCACGCTTCATGGGACAAATACCGCTCCATCCCCTGTGCCACATGAATATCTGTTGCCCGGGTATAGGCTAAAGCCCCTACCTTGGCCGGCTCATCCGAATTGTAATAAACCCTAACGTCACTCATGTCAATACCTGACAGGCTTTCAACACCCTCTTTCAGTTGATCCGGCAGTCCTGTCTTATTCTCGCGCTTCTTCTGAAGCGGCTCCCCTTCACTGCCCGCAATATATCCTACCGCTGCCTCTTCAACCCTCTTTCGCTGCAAGGGGTATTCAGAAAACAACTGATGCACCGCATGATTGCCGATAAGTCTTTGCAGGTCCATGATATCCTTTGGTGTCAAAGACTCCGGTGCCCATTGCGCCCGCTCTAAAAGCTCCATTTTATTTAGCTCTTTCTTCCGCGGCCCACTGCCTTTCTCCATCCGGTTCAAACCGCCGTCATCAACCTTTATACGCTGCTGGTCGCTCATTTTCTTTACCCCCAATATAAAATAAGAGACTGCTCTTTATTTAGAATAAATTCAAGAACCGTCTCTTAAATTTCTACGGATTTCTATATCTTGCACGCCCACCATTTTACAAAAACTGATGTGTTCCTTGCAGCACGGTTTAGCCTGAAACCCAGCTTAAACGTGCCCTTTTGAGGGTAAAGCACCGCCCCTATGGAAACCTCGGGAATTTTGGCATGCTGGTTAAAGAGACTGAAGTCCCCTATAAAAACCGCTTCATTGAAAACATATTCGTCGTTGTCCAAAAGCCCATAGGAGAGAAATACATTCCCCGCTCCCAGTTTATGCTCAATCTCATCCGAATAAAATACCTCCTTACTTTTAGCCTGGTCCCCAAACTTGATCTCAACAATCCCTGATGAAAAACGGTCTTCGGGTAATGGAATGCCAAACTCAAAATCTATGGATTTTTTTTCTTTTTCATAAAGAACTTCCACATGGGGCTGTTGGCTGCTTTCCAAGTGCTTCAAGGACGCACGGGCAGTTTCTATTCCACTCGAACTCTCTTTTGCGGCAACGCTTTTAATCCCTTCAAGACACTTTTCTAGGGATGGATTGTAAACATACTGGTTATAGGGCACCTGCTTTATTTTTTTGATTTCAAAGGTGGAGTTAACGTGTAAAAGGCTGATTTCTGCCAGGCAAATGAGCTGCTCACTGTTGTCCTGCAGGCATTTTTCCAGAGTCTTCGCATAGTACTTGTCAAAAATTTCCTCATGAAGAGACTCATTCAGCACCTTAATGCTGCATCCTGTGGAATCGGGCACGGTATAAATTGTATCTCCCGTCTTTAACTTGACATCCTTTGAGTCTAAAGTTATTTTCGCCTTCTCTCCTGCAAGAGCCGTCGTTTTTATCTGAAAAGATTTTTCATACACGGATTCCCTGCTGTCCATTTTTTCCGCAAAAGCAAAGGAAAAAACATTTTGATTCTCCAGTGTGGAAAAACCCTTTAATTCGGCTTTAAAAGCCACTTCAAGCTTTTCCGTCTGGAGTACCTTTTCAATCCGTACTCTGACATTTATGAGATCACCTGTTAATGTATATTGGGGCACAATCAGCATAACACGCAGCTTTTCATCCTGATAAAGCATGAGCCGGCTTTCAAAGAGTGAGGCATCATTCAGATGATTTACATCCAAAGCCCTCTCCCTGATAAACAACCTGTAGCTTTCCTGTATCCGATTGTGCTCAGGCACTTCCATATGATTGTCGGTGGGACCTGCGATTGTATGTACCTTTTCCTTTTCCTGCTCATCATAGACCAGGCACAAATACACATTTTTCACGTAGTCATTATTGCTAAAGCCCTCAATGGTGGAGAGGTTTAAAGTCACCGGCTGGCTTATAACAATTTCCCTGCCGCTGTAGTCCAGCGCTGCTCCTGATTTGACCATAATGCTTTTCTCACCCAAGTCCACTACCTGCAGCCCGCATAAAACACCTGCACCATAGACAAGACGGTTTAGCATACGGCGCTTGTCGTTAAAATACTTTTGTTCCGATTCAAAATCTCTTACCGTCAAAAGCTTTCCATAGAAATATTTATTGCGTTCAAAGGGATAAATCCTGGTATTCTTCATTGTAAAACCCCCTTATTTCCTCCATTGTATTCACCTTTTAACTGAGCTTAACGCTCATATCCATTCTTGCATCCCTATCAAGCCGTATACCCGAATCTTTGCCTAGCAGAAGGGAATTGTAGGGTATTCTGCCTTTATCAGCAAGCACTAATTCTGTCGGCCTTAAAAGATAGGTATTGACTCCCAAATAGTTATATTGATCCAGATAAATCCACGGCCGCAAAGTCATTATGACAGCTTCGGTATGTGCCGGTTTTTGACTGTTGACAATTTTCTCCAATGCTTGCCTTTCCTCATCGTCCTTAATCTGCCAAGGCTTTAAAAGTACATAAAAAACATATACATTGTTACCATAAAGGTTTACAAATATTTCTCTTACATCGTAGTTATTTTCCATTTCCCTCACTTGAACCTGTTCAACAATCAAAGGCCTTTCACCCGTAAAAATTTCTATGATTTTGCTGATTGCATAAACCGTTCCCCTTCTCTTATAGAGCTCAGGCGCACAGGCTACAAGCTTTCTAAGCCTTTCCTCATCCCATGCCGCATCCGCTTTGATGCCAAGCCACCGGGCCACCCACCTGACCATACCGGCATCAGCAGTGCCAATGTCAAAATGCCGGGAAACCTGGTCGATTTTATCCTCCATATCCATCAAAAGGGTTTCAAAAATGGCCAAAAACCTTTCGAGAAAATCCCTATTGTTTTCCTCCTGCCGATACACAGCCGGAAGATACCTTATAAAGGAATTTCTCGGGAACACTACCTTAATGCTCTTTAAAACCGGAACCACCATTCTGCCCCCGGTAAATTCCACTTTTAAACATAAATACCGTCCCCTTGCATCGAACAGAAGGCCGTCTCCGACGTTTATAACGGGCTTTGACCAGAGGTCATTTAAGGCATCCAGCTTTTCTTCCATATCAATGCTGTCATCCTTCAAAAAATTTCTCAGGGAAAGTTTTCCTTTTTCAGTTGTTATATCGATTTCATCACAGGCAAAATAGGATATACTTAGCTTGGTATCCTTCGGCAAATAGGCATCAATCCGGTATTTATGCCATAGGGTATCCCCCTCTCCGCTGTCTAAAAGACCGGATATAAAAACCCCTTTTGAGAGTCCTGATTCTCCGGTTTCATAAAAATTTGAATTTCTTTTTAACACTGTAATAAAATGCTCTTCATCATTCATTACAAACATCCGTCCCAAACCCGCCATAATTTTTTTAAGCTTGCCGCCAAAGGCCGGCAGCCTTCCCATATCTTCGCCCTCAGGTCCCAGCACCTTTATATTTCTGTGGTTTAAATCTACAGACTTCCCCTGAAACAAATCACCTATGTATAGGATACCTTGATCATCAATTTCCAAATAGTAGGGCTTTTTAACGTCTGAAAAAGGCATTGTCTTTTCAAAGCAACCTGAGATGAAATACCGTTTAACCATTTTTTGTTCGCAGTCCAATAAATACAATTTTCTGTTGGCACCGATCTTCAAAAAATACTGATGCCGTAACAAGTCAAATTCTTTGCTTCTAGTCTTTTCAGGAGTTTCAAATGTGAAATCCCCAAGCAGCCTGCCTGATAAATCAAGGCTTATAAGCATTAATGCTCCATCTTCTTCAATCGTCCTTTTTCCTGAGTCATCTACCTCTGTTTTCAAAGGAGCCAAAACCACAACATTCCCCTTTCCATCCACAGCAAAACATATGGGAAATATCGGAATTCCCCTTGCATTTCTCAAGGCCCATACCAACTGGCCATTCTCCAGAGAAACAGCCTTAAGCGTATCCTGCGCCTTTGGATCTGCAATGATCAGGAGATCCTTGGAAACCTCAATCATGGAATGCTCTGTAAATATGCCCGTATCCTTTTTAAAAAGAAGCTTGGGTTCGGATTTCCTCACATCATACTGCCAAAGGTTCAAATCCGTATCCAGTATGTACATCCGTTGGTTTTCCCCCAGAACCACATCCACAAAGCCCGGGAAAAAGGATAACTCCTCTTTTGTAATTAGCTTTTCAAGTACCCATTGGTCCTTTGGCGGAACGGTAAGCCCGTCGGACGTGATTTGAAGATTATGTAAAAAGCCATCGGCCCAATCGGCAGCTTTATTGAGCATTAAAAATCTTTGCTTCATCTTACTCACCCTCCACGATGTCCACCTGATGCTCTCCCGAATAGACAAGCCCTGAGTCCGGAATGATAATGTCTCCCGAGTTGTTTAGGTAACTCCCGCTCCCATCATAGCCAAGTGAAAGCTCTTTTATGTAAGAAACCCCTTCCACCCCTTTGATCATGGCATAGATCTCGCTTTTGTAGACCGGGCGCCCAAACTGCCAACCTTTTGTTCCATGCTCACCGTCCAAGGGTCTTATAAATCTTTCCAATTCTTTCACGATGGATTCCCTGGAAACCGTCACTCCATCCATTTTCACGATAGCTGCATACACCCTAACTCTTACATAATAGGGTCCAGTTACGTGAACACAGGTTGTAACCTGTCTGTACCGGTCGATGTGCCTTTTAACCCTCTCAAGAATACTTTGGTGAACAGTAGGTTTGGGCACTTTGCTTTCCCCATAGGGGACCACCACAAGGGTCATATGCGATGAAACCTTTTCCTGACCCTGCATTCCGGGGTAATAACCGGGTATTGCCTTCACCCTTGCAAGCCGTACACCCGGCGTCCTCAAAGCAATGCTCACAAAATCTCCTGCCGTTACCGCGCGGTAAACCGTCCTTTGTTCTTTTTTAAACCGCACCAAAAGTTCCTCCAAGCTTTCCAAGTTTCTCCCTCCGGAAGCGTCTTGAACAGCAAAGGCCTCTATACCCAGGTAATCCTCCATAATACCAGGCATTTCCATTTCAGTACCGCCTGTGATGTTCCCCTTTTCACCGAAGGTGGTGCTGCAGTCTATAACCCTTATATTGGGTACGGTACAATTAGGCGGCACCATCCCATTCAGTCCATTCCCGAAAGTTATGGTCCCTGAACCCTCATCAAGGATGAAATGCCTGTCTTCCTTTCCCGAGGTTTCAAGGCTTTCTCTTAATTCCCAATCTTCCCAAACCATTTCATCGGCTCCGCTCCACTGCCCGCCATGGGGTATGGAATCTTCCGGTATTCTTCCTACCTGAAGCTTAAAGCCCTCTTTCAATACAGGAAAATATTTAAGATTAAAGGTCTGGTTAATTTGGCCGTTACTCCTCCCAAGCCACAGGTCCTTTTCTATGGCTGGAAGACAGGACAAGACCCGTACATTATCTTTCCCCTTGGGAAGAATCACATCCTGGCTGCCGCTGCCAAAAGATATTACCCTTATGATTTTCTTCTTACAGCGTGTAACAATATAGGCTCTTTTGCTGCCGGGCTGTCCCGCAAGGCTTGTGACTTGATTCCAGTCCACCCATGTGCCGTCACCCTGTTTTACCTGCACAAGCACCTCACCGCAGTAGGAGAGGTAGTCTTCCAATACAATTCCCTGCCCCGCCTTTCCATTGCCAGAAAAAGCAGAAAGCCTGCACAATGTTTCCTTTTGCATTGCCAAACCTGTATTGGGCAGTATTCCCGTTATCCTGGGAGAAACGTGGTAGGCATCCTCCAAAAGCTTTAAGGAAATCCAGTACCGTTCCCGGTCGTTGGCGGGAAAGATTTTTATGGGTGCCAGGTCTTTTGGTACTTGAAACGTGATTGCACCACTTCCGGTAAGACTGTCGGTTTTATCGGATAACTCAGCAAATTCAGTCCAGCCGTGGTCGCTGTAATATTTAAATTCAACAAATGGAATGCACTTTGGACCTTCTTCATCCGCCTCCAAAGAAATTTTTTCAACGGGATACCTATCAAACAAATCAATATACAGCTTCATTGATTGGAATTTGGGAAAATTCCTGTCAAATCCGATATATAAGATGCTTCCTTTCTTCGCATCGGCTCCAAAGGCATAAAAGCTCAAATTACGGTTTCCTTCAGGCAAGGAATGCTCGTATGTTTGCGTCATGGACTTAACCAGGATCTTTTCTATTTTTACGGGCATGAGCAAAAGACCTTCGCATAGTTCAAAGGGGATGTCCCCCGCAAAAACCGGTGTGCCCTTTAAAACCTTTACAGGCTTTTTAATTCCCCTAAAGCCGATATTTAGCCTTTGGGGTTTAAACCCCAAAGGAGTTATGCCCAAAAGCTTCAAAAATTTCAAATAGCTTTTGGGTGTTAACTGGTTTAAGTAATACTGCTGCATTTCAACAAGCCAGGCCAACATCTCTATAAGTGTAATACCCGGGTCATGGAGATTTTCATCCGTCCACTGGGGATAATATTTTTTTATCAGCTTGACGGATTCATCAAAAAGCTGCTGATAGGTCTTGTTGTCCAAATTAGGTAACGGCAGCATAGCGCATCCTCCTTATGTTGAACCTTAATAATGATATTATGCTATAATGATATTATGCTTCCCGTTTGTGACAAGAACGTGGGGCAAACTGGTCAAAAGGTCCGGCGCAGCCTCTCGGAATTCATTTTCTTTCATCAGCCTATAGAGGATCGAAATCTTCTCTACGGAGTCTACATTCTCAACTGATTTTATTAAGGCGTAAAACATTGATATATGGGGAAGTTGTCCTATTTCCCATCCCCTGCTTTCAAAATTGCCCTCAACCGGATCCAAAAATAAGTTGAGCAGTGAGAGCACCTC
Source organism: Clostridia bacterium (assembly GCA_026418275.1). Taxonomy (GTDB): domain Bacteria; phylum Bacillota; class Clostridia; order Acetivibrionales; family DSM-2933; genus SKW182. The sequence goes on along the minus strand of JAOABQ010000045.1, from coordinate 78,610 downwards.
TTCTTCAGTCCGGTAAGCCATGTTTGTGTCACTGACTGTCAAGGTTACCTCCAGTGACAATTCTGCATAAAGAGGTTCAATGACCAAAAATCGGCTGCTTTTCACAAGGTTATCCGATGATCTTTGAGAAATATAGTCATATATTTTTTCGCAGGTTTTCCCGTTGGGTCTCATAAAAACCCCTTTTTTAACATTGGAAATCACCAATGTTACCCACCCGGGCTCTTTTTGCCCTTTATCATTGTAGTTGGACAGGCATTTTACCTTTGTAACGCTTCTGCACGCTTCCATTGCCAGCCATTCGAAGTCCTCCGGTGTAATGGCCCGGTCCTTGTGAACAATGGCTTCAGGTCCCCTTTCCATGGCTTTCTCAACAGTTTCATTGGGACAGCCGCCCATATAAGGCTCAGGGTTAAAGACCTCATCAATATAAGAGATCGCATTCATCAGATGACTAATCTCAAAAGCCTTTAAGATACCGGTATCTCCCACACCGGTACGGTATTTCACAATGATACTGGCATCGCCGATATAAGGGGGCTTCATGCCATGGATGCCGTTTCCAAAGGCAATGATTCCATAGGCGGCATCCAGTGTATAATGCCTGTCAGAGGCTTCAGAGCTCCATAAATTGTCTACAGGCTTCCACCTCACCCATACCTCATCGATTTCTCCCGCTAAAGCTCTTTTGATATCAACCTGGTAACCATCTGCCTTTAATTTTTTTATCTCCTCCTCATCCATTTCTTCCTCTTCCCTGATCCAAACCTCTTCTTCCAGAACCGGACATCTATCCAGCCTGTACTGGTTAAGCCCGGGCCCATCCATCTTTTCCAGTAATCCGTGCTGGATGGTTTGTGTCTCCAGGGCCAAGGTGGTATTCATAAAAATCCCCTTCATTTCCGGAAGGAACTTTTTATAAGGCATCGGTCCGGTATGAGTATCCGTGATCCTGATCCAGTATAAATCCTTTTCAAAAAGCACTGCTCTGGCATAATCCGCAGGACCGTAAAACACCACCATTCCCGACTGGGTTAAATTTTCCGTACCGTCCGTTACTTTAAGCTCCTCCCAAGAGGTCTTGTTTCCATATGCCCTAAGGTATTCCCATCGGGCATGAACGCTTTCATCCTTTGCAATCTTTCTGTCACCTAATGAAAAATACAAGCTTAAGGGACCTTTAGCCGGAGGCACGTCAAAACCCAGGTATAAGGAGGGTCCCCTTTGATTCAGAGTGTAGAAGAGGGAAAACAGGGTTTCATCCTCCACACTATGTCCGTTAAAGTGCCTGAATTCCATATTGTTGTAGGTTATGACACTATTTACCCTTTGGGGAGCCGGTACACTGTAATGTATCCTCATGCGGTTAACCCATGGAGAGAGAAAAATAAAATCGGGTGAAAAAAGGTTTTCAATAGTGATTAACCGCGCTCTGATCCAAAAGTTTTCCTGATTATTGACGAAGCTTTCCTGTAAATCCCGGGGACAATGAAAGGTAATCACCTTTTTTCCCGGTTCACCTGAAAATATATCCTCTCCTCCCAAGTCAACAGGCAGCCCTATCCACCCTGTACCGTTCCAGTACTCCCAGCAGACCTTTTTTATGAAGGTTTTTAAAGGCTGTTTTTCTATGAAATCATTTTTTTTCATGATGAGCTTCCATTTCCTCGGTTCCTCATGGGGGTTAACCATTTTCACTTCTTTTATAAGAAAGTCCAGGTACAGTGTAATGACTGCCCCCTTTTTTGAAAACGCCTCCCTGCTTGCCAGGTAAAAGGTGTCATATAAATTGAATTTTTCACCGAAGGGATAAAATTCACTCTCCAGCAGCATGATATCGTTATAGAACAACATATCCGGGTACAGCTTGTCTTTCCCCTGACCGCTGTCACAGAGCCTTATGTTCATATTGACCTCATTGACCTTAAAGCGGTTAAAGGCTTCGATATGAGGGGAATTCAGAATGCAGCGCAGCCACCGGTTATGGATACCGTTGATTTCCTTAAGGCTGATTTGTCCCAATGCATCTTTATGGAGAACAAGTCCCTCTTGATGGCTATATGCCTTTATGTCATGCCATTCCTCCACACCGTTAACGATGCCCCAGAACTGCCATGTACAGCGGTTGTCTCCCGATAGCTCACTTATCAAAGCACTTTCCATGTGATGCTTTTGGTTGTTTTTTATCTCAAGAAATATTTCCACCCTGCTTTGCAAATTTAAGAGGTCCTCCTGGGCTATGTAAAAGATATGTTTTTGCAGGTTTTCGCCGGAGGTTTCAAATAGCCTTAGAGCATAGGGCGCTGCTTCCTGTGGATTTTCAGAAACGTTAGGGCCGGAATTAAAAAGACTGTCGGGGACTTTTGTGATCCTGTCCCCTTGAACAAATACGTTAAAAGCGGCAGAAATCTTCGCAGGTGTCACCATCAGTGCTTTCTGTGTCTCAAAGAGAATCAGTTCCCTTGAAGCTTCAGGATAAGCCCCTACCTGGGTTCCCGCACTGACCATAACAGGCTCCGAGGCTCCCTGCGCGAGCCTGAAGGTTAAGGGAACATGGAAGGACTGTGCGGGATTTAGCTTTATGCCCGCAACATTCAAAAACTCAATGAAGTTTTTATGGGGAACCTGGTTGAAACGGTTTATGACGCCTTCAAACATATGAAGAAAAACCATCACAAGGGCTGACCCGGCATCCATCTCCTTCAGGGAAAAATTCCACTCCGGCGTATAAAATGGAATCAAAGCTTCCATTTGTTCTTTGAGAGCTTTAAAATCTCTGTTGTCAATCTTCATTGGATTCAACTTCCCCCCATTAAATTATCCGGCTCCACCATCATTCAAATAAAAGGGATAAACCAATTTGTCTTTTATATCCGCAGCCCCGACGGTATAATCCACATATACCAACAATACGCCTGAGTCGTCCGGGGCCATCTCCGACCGGACATTAATATTTCTTATTCTTTTTTCCCATTGCCCTAGCGCTTCCTTAACCCTGTACTCTATAAGGGAAGCAGTACCGGCGTCCATGGTCTCAAAGGCAAAATCATTGATTCCGAAGCCAAAATCAACATGCATTACTCTTTCTCCAAGGGACGTAGAAAGAATAAGTTTAACCGATTCCCTGATATCATCCTGCTCCTCAACCATTGCTATTTTTCCGGTGTTTGGGTCCACCGATACGGGAAACCTCCATCCCCTTCCAATTAAACTCCTTGACATAGCAAACCATCCTTTTAAAATTCATTGAATCTGATGTTCCGGATTAATTTATTTTTGTCATTGCACCTTTGATATTTAAAATACCGTTTGATTTGATATCCATGGAGGCACCCGCTTCAATCGCAATGCTCTGGGCCTTGAGCTTCATGCTCACACCCGCCTCAATGGTCACTGAATTTTTGGTTGAATCAATTACAATTTTATTTCCTTTGCTTTTTATCTCAATTTTCATGCCGCCCTGAATGGAAATGGATTTTGAAGCGGTATCGAAAGTAATGGCATCTTGCCCGGAGCTATCCGAAATAGTGATTTTTTTGCTGTTTTCCAGTACAATGCCCTCCCCCTTTTCAGTCTTCAAGCTGATTTTTTCCTTCCCTTTTTCATTTTCAAACCGTATTTCGCTGCCTGCCTTGGTTTTAATAAGCTCAATATGGTTTTGGTCGTCCTTTTGGAGGGATACGGGGGGTTTGTCCTTTTCATTCCACAGCCTGCCAATTACAACAGGGCAGTCAATGTTTCCGTCATTGAAGGCTACCACCACCAGATCGTCTACATTGGGTATAAAGAAGCTGCCGAATTGGTTGCCCACCAAAAAGGTAGCTACTTTTGCCCAATCCGTAACGGCATGGATGGAGCCTAAAGGAAGCTCAACCTTTACCCGGCCAAGCTTTTCAGGATCAGCGATGCTTGTGACCTTACCGATCAAAATGCTATATATTTTCATATCCGGTGACCATTGATTTCCAACAAAAGGTATCATGCCTTATTCCCTCTGAATTCAAAATGGGTGGTATAGCCGTTTTCGCCAAATATTTGGGTTACACTGGTTACATAGTATATGTTGTTGATGCCTTTTCCGATACCATCAACTTTTATGTATTTTCCCGGAAGGATTTCTGGAATGCCGATGGTTTCACAGGTTCCGGTGACAAACTCCATGGCCGCCTGATTGATAAGCCTCTGGGCCGCCTTTTTTGCGTCCTCTTTTGATTTAACCCGGGAATCATATATTTTAAGTTCAGCATTGGAAATTTTCTTTACAATATTCCCTCCGGTTTTGCTCCCGCTTCCAAAGGTGCTGATGCTGCCTGCATCGGATGAACCCTTTATAGCTTGCTTTTTGTCGTCCATCCCGCAAACGGTTACTTTTGAGTAAACCCCCGGGGCATTCATCCAACAGGAAAGTCCGGTAATGTTTTCCTCATAATCCAGGGTAAGAACCGGTTGGTCGCTGCTTCTTTTTTTGAAAAACACCGTTTTGTTTTGCACATAGAACTCAAAGCAAAATTCTTCCGCAAGTCTTCGGATAAACTGGTAGTCCGTCTCGTTGTTTTGAAGAATCATCCACTTGTCTTTACCGTCGTTTTTTTTGGTATCATCCTTTGCGGTGTCAATTTTTTTTGAGAGGTTGCCGTATTGTCCTAAAACCCTGTCCACAATTTCAGTAATGGAATTGGCGTTCCACATGACAGCATCCCTGGTATTAAGCATGGTCTTAAAGGAGTCATCCATCCCGCAAACGACAATTTCAGCACCCGACTCACTGCAAAAAAACTCAACATTGGTTATAAGCCCATGTATGACCGGCACAAGTGTTTTCTCATATCCAAGCTTGATTTCAACTTCATTTCCAAGGGAAAAGTACTGCTCCAGCCATTTAGTATGAAACTCTCCCGAGTATTCATCAGTGGCATTCACTCTGAATTCGAAATAATTTGACTTATTTTCAATGGACCCTTCAACTCTCAGGTCAATGATCTCGATTTCATCATCTTCTATGTTTTTATCCTTGATAAGAACTTCAAAGGAAGGGAGATAAAACGCATTATATTTTTTAGATAAGGCACTTTCCTCAGCCATGGAATTTCCCTCGCTTTATCTTAAGGTATCTTTTAAAAGCTCCAGGTGAATGACCTGATTGGCGGAATAAGCATTTAATTGATTCTTGGATTGTTGATGCCATATTCTCTGGCAATCTCTCTCCAGTTTTTAGCATTCCCCGTTTTTTCATTCGCTATATGGGTCAAGATATCACTCACGTTGACATCCAACAGCTTCTTTATCTCCTTGCGTTCATCCGGCGCCAGTTGATTCCTTTTGGTCCTCACTTCTTTCATGTTTATATTGAGTGTTGCCCTGCAGGGAATACCGTCCTGGGTGAACATATCATAATTTTCGGTAATACTTGTCAGGATACCGGAAAAAATAAATGTTCCCCAGACAAACTGGCATTTTTTATTCTGGTTTAAGAGTTCTGTCACTTTCAGCGTGTAGGCTCTGACATCCTTTTCTTCTTCCTTCATACCGATGGAACTATCCATGGAATAGGTGTCGTAGAACAATTCAAATTCAAGGGTCCTGGTTCCGCTTTCCGACTGCTGCGACTCAATGGGCATGTCCTTCATAAACCTTTTCCTGGATGCCTGGGGCGTTTTGTTATTCTTTGTCCCGGCCATCTTAATTTTTTCGGTATTTGTTATTTTTAGTTTTTCCGGATTAAACATCACTTGTATATAGCCTGCGTTGTTTCTGGTAAAATTTTTATTGAGCAAGTATATTCTTGCTTTAACCAATCCCATAGTACCGTTCTCCTTCAAATTCCGGCAAGTTAACGAAAGATTCCTTGTCTTATGTGTTCTATCCGAACCTTTTTCAAAAAGGCATGATAGACTCTGTTTGCAATCTGTTCAATCTCCGTCCTGGATAATTCCAAGCTGCCCTGCCGGTGTCCCTCCGGCTCCTCTTTTACATATTCCGTCCTTAACTTACGGAGTTCGTTATTGAAAAGCACCTTAAGTGCATTGATTTCATTCCGCTTATGCTCAATGTCAGCGGGACAGGCAATGTTTTCATATGCCTCTCCCGGATCTGCATGCTTTAAGCTCTCAGTTCTCCACAAGACACCGTCCGGACTCCTTTGACTGCTTTTGGGACAAGGACTATCTTGATAGCCTCCATATGCCTCTTTTCCGGCAGCCCTTATTGTTCTTAGGTTTAGCGCCAGGAAATCTGTTTTGGTTGTTCTTATATCATGCTTTTCCCAATCCTTGAGATGACCTCCGCTGCTTTGTGCCTTATTGACATTTCTCTTTAAAACATCTCCAAGCTTTCCATTTCCTATCATGGTATTTACGGGTTTTCCAATTATAAGTTTTATGTTTCTTTGAAGTTTTTCCAAAAGTTTTGTGTATTTGATGTCTTCAAACCTTCCAAATGTATTCCAAAACCCTGCAATATAGGAATTTATGTAACCTGCTCCACACTCTTTAGTAACCTCCCTTTTCCAGGTAAGATTGACTACCGCTGCTGTGTGTTCCCGCCCTTTGATTTTGACGGGCTCACCATGCTGCTTTTCATACTTCCATAAACTTAAAAGCTTTTCTATCAAACTCCTGGCAAGCTTTTTCCCTCCAAACCGATCTCTGGATTTCCATCCGAAATGGATATTTTGATCCTTACGTTCCGGCTCCTTTGATTTCACGCTTTCCCTTAGGATCTTTACTCCCTTTACCCATCTATAGAGGACTCTTGCAATGCTGTCCTTTTCCCAAAGATATAAGTGGCTTTTCCGGTATAAGCATCGAAGAGCTTCCATGTTTTCTTTTTGACTTTCTTTTAGACTCTGGACCAAACCCGCTTCACCGGCCCATTCGCTGATCTGCCTTTTAAGAAAACCAGGCAGTATGACACAAGATGTAAGGCCATCTTTCGCCCAGGCCGCATTGCTTTTACCATATCCGGCTTTATATTTCCCTGTTCCGGCATATTTTCTCACAGTACCGTAAATAGCCTCCAGCCGCATTTCTTCCATTTTCCAACGTATAAGCCGGTAAAACAGGTTCTCCCCCTTTTCCTTTACCCTAGCCATGAATTTACAAAAAAGCCTGGTCAGGCTTCCCTGATATAAAATCTCACGTTTCCACACCCTCAATTCCTGTCCAAGCCAATGGTTAATGCCGATTTGCTGAAGAAAAACTTTTTTCCGGTCTATCTTCTCACCTTTTTCCTTATGTACCTTAAAGAATATTTTAACGATTTCAGTTATCCTGTTATCGGAAAGCCTGCATCGGATTTTTTTCCAGCTTGACAGCAAGGAGGTTGTAGGCTTTAGCTTAACAGTAAATGATGGATATGGAGCACCGAGCCTCTTTGCGGCTTTCCAATCCTTCATGAAGAGTATTCTCATGCTTTCTTTTGCCCCACGTTCCTTCTTAAGCGCAAAAGCAAGGCTTTTAAATAGAATGCTTTCCTGCCGGTACCACAAACGGCTTATTTCAAGGAATCCGTCAATCAAGACATTACTTTCCCACTCCCTTTTTTGAAGTTTCCCACGGTGCTGCTCAAGGCTTTTCCATAAGGGAAGAGAAAGAAGACACCCTTTTTTGTGAGAATGCGTAAATTCAGAAGTACCCTTTGAAAAATCACCGGAGATTACTTTAGAAATGAAGAAAGCATGAAGCATCCGTTGGAAAAAGAAGGTTTCGCTTTTTATAGGAGTAATCCTTTGATCTTCAATCATTGGCGCCTGACCAGGTAAAATACTTGCATCCAGCCTTTGAACAGCCATTTTCAGATTGATTCCCAGCGTTTTCCCTAATCCCACCAGTGTAGCCTGGTTTACGGAAGTACCTCCAACCGCTGTGAAAAGTGTATCCGGGAGCTTTTTTCCGAAGTTGCTTTCATTGTTTTTCCCGGTATTTTGCCCATTACTATTCCAAATCAGTTTTTCTCCCGCTCTTAATAACCTCTTCACATTTGCTTTGATGCTCTCCACAATGAGTCCTTGAATTCCCGCTTTGTATAAAGGAGTTCTCAGGTCATGGCCTCTATCCCCATGGTAAAATTGTTTTTCCCATGCTGCCACTCCGGGTAAGAGTACGGTATGGGCTCTATTCAATATGTATGCAGCACTTTTCTTAAGTTCTCCTCCGGCCGGTGATTTTAAAAATACTGTTTTCTCCCCCCCCCGCTCCATAAGCGGTGCTTCCACTGAACGAAACTCCACGACTTTCTCAAGATGGTATTCTTCCCTGATTTTCAAAACATCCATTCTATTGTTTGTCAGGTAGATCCGGGTACCAGCCTTGTCTGAGGACTTCAAAAACTCCGGTTTTAAATGACTTCTCCACCTCGGGTACCATTTGTAAACAAGAGGAAAGAGCTTAAAATATCCCATTTTCCTCATAGAATATTTGGAGAGGATTTTACCTGAAAAAGCATGGCTGGCAAAGTCTAATCCTTTTTGCGGTTTCTTCATCCCTTTGATCATCTCTCCCCCGTTGTCATGTCAAAATACCACTGTGCGCCAGTTCCAAGGTTTCAATCATAACATCTCCCTTACCCGCCGAAAGGGGTGAACCGGACCATTTGACTGGAAAGGCTTTAGTGATTGTCCAACCCTTTAAGGCTGTTTGATAACCCGATGATAACAGTATAATGGCCATATCCTTCTTGACCATATTCCCCTCTAAAATTTTCTTATACCAATCCCATAAATAATTGTCTTTACTCATTCCCCTTTTTAAAATGATATTTGAGTATTTTATTTTTTTTATATAATGATAGGAACCGGCACTGCGCCCGCCTTCCTGGTACTCTCCCATTTCGGCGTTGATTTCAAGGCCGCTGACCTCGCTGAATGCGCCTATAGGGATTCCGTCAATTTCAACCAGGAATCTGTGCGTCACAAAGGGATAAGCATTGTTTTTAGATGGGTCATAGGGTTGAGGTCCCTTATGTTTTCCCTGTGACTGAACCTTTTTAAATTCATACTGCTTCAAGCCATGCTGCTTTGCTTTATTGCTTTTTTTTATTTCTACCTGGAACTTAGGTTTGGCATTATTAAACTTGCTATCCTTAAATTCATAATGCTTGGGAGGGGGATGACAACTTTTTGTGGGTGCAGAATACTTTTGACCTCTGTTGCCGGCAAAATAGTCCAATACATCGTTTACCACTGTCAAAAACTCAGATCTATGGGAATTGTTTTTATTGAACAAATCTGCCACTTTTCCCGGCCTCCTTTTTATGCTTTATAGGTAACGCAAAGAACGTTTTACATTTACTTATCGCAGTCAGTGTTAAAATCGTTCGCTGAATGCTCTGTCAAATGTAAAGTTTTTAGTGCGATCTACATACCTTTATATACATCGAAAACATTTTCCGGCTCCTGGTTTACTTTTTTATGTATTTTAGATATTTCATCACACCACTTTTTTCTTTCCTTATGCTCCATTGCCATAATTTCATCATGTGACCAATGGAAATAATATGCGATAAAGGCAGCCTCTTCATAAAGTCTTGCCCTCGGATATTCCAAGGCTTTTACTCCCCCGCAGGGCTTGTCTCAACCTCGAATCCATGCTCGCATTTTGGGCACACCGCTTTTACAGAAGAAATTCCAGTTTCATTGATTCTGCTGTAAAAGTCGTGAAGGAAAGCCAAATCCGAAGTAAACAATCCTTCTATGATGCTTGTATTTAATGCTTTAAGTGTTCCAAGCTTGGTTATAACCCGGGACAGTAGTATGATAGTAAGGTAACTTGGATTTTGCTGAACTCTGGGGTCCTTCATCGGCAAAATTTCGTCAGCCGCAGTAGCAAGCCGCATCAATCCTTTTTGATGCACCTCACCTTCCCTATCCACATAGCCCCTGGGCAGTATGAATTCAAATTCCGTTACAAATGGCATTACCGTACCTCCCAAATTAAAGTATTTAAAGTATTTAAAGCATTTTAAAGTATTTCAATTTCGCAGCGTAAAAGTGCTTTCAAAAGAGATAGCTGCATGCATCCACTTCATAGGGGTTTAAAACAATGATCATGTGTATTTTAAGCTGGGATCAGCCCAGTCAAGCGGTTCTCTTGATTCCTTCATGAGCAAGATCCAGCTGTTCTATGGCCACCGCATTTCCTTTCGAGTCAAAGGTTGGCCCTGTATATTTCTGGGGCCATGCAGCCTCTACACTCCAGGTGGCTACATCTCCACCCTCTTCATCCATGGCGTGAATGGCTATATTTTTTCTTTCTATTTTGCCTTCAAGGGCACTTTGAATCCAGTTGTACATATCCAGAGAATTGGTTGACCCCCATTTTAATACGATATTGCTGTATTTGGTAAGGCCGGACAACTTTCTAAAGTGTGTAGGGTCATTGCCTACTCTATACTCAATGGGATCAATGGTCGCATCAATGCCGCTTACATCTGTAAAGCCCGCTTGATTGATTCCGTCAATTTCCACTCGAAACCTGAAATTACGGAAGGGGTCATTTTCTCTCATTGCCATTTTCTATACCTCCAACTTATAAATTGATATGGGATTATCCAGCATTGCCCGTATTCTGAGAAATCCTGAATATTACAAATTCCGCAGGCTTTACAGGAGACACGCCGATTTCGCAAATCAGGCGCCCATTGTCAATATCATCTTGGGACATAGTGCTCCTGTCAATTTTAATGAAAAATGCTTCCGCGGGGGTTGCTCCTGCCAGAGCCCCTTCTCTCCAAACGGTAGTCAGGAAAGATGTAATTGTCCGGTTGACCCGGGCCCAGAGCTTTTCATCATTAGGTTCAAACACCACCCACTGGGCTCCTCTTTTAATGGACTCTTCCAGAAAAATAAATAGTCTTTTCACGTTTACATATTTCCAAAGGGTATTGGAGCTCAAGGTCCTTGCCCCCCATACCTTGATTCCCTGCCCGGTAAAATAGCGGATCAGATTAACCCCCTCAGGATTTAGCATATTTTGATCCTCCGCATTGTATTGGCAGTCAAGGCCGGTGGTTTCTCTAAGCCCTTCATTGGCAGGTGCCTTATGAACACCTCTTGTTTTGTCTGTTCTTGCATAGATCCCTGCTACACTTCCCGAGGGCGGGATCATAATGCTCTTCTTTTCACCTTTATCGTATACCTGAAGCCAAGGATGGTACATGGCGGCATAGGAACTGTCAAAAATATTTCTATGTCCCAATACCTCTGATACCTTCTTTGCCTCTTTGGGAATATCCAGTACGGCAAAGCGGTTTTTTAGCTTCTCACACTGGGAAACCAGCGCAAGCTGCACCGTTCGGTCCACAACGCCGGGTACAGCCAAAATGCTCACATCATTATTGTCAATGAATGCTTGAATTCCGGTACGTTTCCCCGGAACTTCATCCGATCCGATAAAATCGGCAGCTGTCAATTTTTGAACCGGCTCTTCTGTTTCTGTCCCTTCTGTTTCTGCCCCTTCTGCTTCTGGCTCTTCTGTTTCTGAATTATCGGGCTTCATTTCCGGAATAGAACCGTCAGGCTCCAATTCGGGAATTGTACCGTCAGAACCTTTACCCAGGGTTATTGTAAGCTCATTCTCACTACTTCCTGCAAAAACCTCAGATAGGCTAGACGGAACGGTAATTACTTGCTGCTCGTCAACCTTTGCCTTTATTAGATTGGAGCGGATTAATGCCTTCTCAATATAATTTGAAGATAGTGGATTTAAAGACAGTTTTTTATATTCTTCCTCTTGTGTAGAACCTTCTTTAACATATTGAATTTTCATGGCAAAATCACAGGTTGACAGCATCATTTTTGAAGACTCACCGTTATTATCATCAGCCTTTTTTTTCAACTCGCTTGACAAGGTAACAAAATCATCCTTGATTGCTTTTATACAACTATATTGTTTAAAATCGCCCTGAGAAACTGTCACAATATCCCCTGCGTTAAAACCACCGGTTTTTGTCAGCCGACATTCTTTGAATTTCTTTCCATCCTTTGTGTAAATGGGGGTAATTGGACTTGTGGCTTTAATTGAGGACTTAAAGGTGATCTGTATCCGGTTTCCCCATGAGCCTTTGTTTTTGGCCCATATTTTAATCCCTTTAAGATCATCACCGCTTTCAGCCGCACTTGCATCGGATGGAGCAACCCGCGTGACAAAACAGCGGCTTCCCCCATTGATAAAGAAATGTTCAACAGCAAAGGGCAAATAACGGAAGCTGCCAAATTTACTTTCCGGCAGATATCCTCCAAGTTTACGTTGAAAGTCGGCAAAGTTGATAACCAGTTCAGGCAGTCCCTCGGTTTCCCCTCTTTCGGTCAATCCAATAAAGCCTGCTACGCTTGTGCTTACTCCGCCAATAGGCCTGCCTCCCGTTTCCACCTCTTCTACATACACACCAGGTGACAAATATTCCGGCATCCATGTTCCCAATTCCCGATTCTGCAATCAGGAACCAGTCCCCCCTTTCTTTTTTACTAATATATGCCGGGGGCTGTCCGAAATATGACTTGTACTTTTTTAATATTTTTATGGGATTTGTTGGGTGAAAAACGTTGCTGCTATATAGTTGTTTTTTCAGGTTTAAGGTTCTATTTATTGGGCTAATATATTCTATTCGGTATTGAAGAATATTTAAATACATTAGCATATAGTTTTAAGAATTTTATATCTAAAAAAATTATGCTACTTCTGTAAATTGTTATTAGATGTGGTAAAATAAAAGAGAAATTAGTAGAAATAAATCATAAAAGGGGGAATTTTGTTTGAGTAATAGTATTGATGTTGCAATTAGTTTTGATACAACAGGTTCAATGTATCCTTGTTTGACACAGGTAAGACGCTCAGTTTCCCAAATGGTATCCAGATTATTCAAGGATATACCTGATCTTAGAATTGCAATAATTGCACATGGTGATTATTGTGATGCAGAAAAAACGTACGTTACAAAAATTAATGATTTTTCCACAAATCCGGATAGCATTGTAAAGTTTGTAAATAATGTTGGACCAACCTGGGGAGGAGATGCTCCGGAATGTTATGAACTGGTACTTTATGAAGCAAGAACAAAACTTAACTGGCAGTCAGGAAGGTCTAAAATTCTTGTTATGATCGGTGATTCACTTCCACACACTGTAAGTTATCCTCAGAATACGCTGCGTATAGATTGGAGGAATGAACTCGGCCTTTTGACAGAAGCAGGTATTCAGGTGTATGGAGTACATGCAATGCCAGGGATCAGAGGTGTATCCAAGTGCTTCTATGAAGAAATTGCCCAAAAAACAGGTGGTTTCTACCTTACCCTTGAGCAGTTTTCAAATGTAACAGATCTTATCATGGCGGTTTGTTACAAACAAGAAGGTGAAGAAGCATTTAACAATTTTGTTCAGCAGGTTTGGGAACGTGGCAACATGACCAGAGATTTTAGAAACACTGTACGTACCATGGGAGCAAAAATTGCAGAGGACGGTACGAATGAGGACGGTTTGAACCCTGTTCCTGCCGGAAGATTTCAGGTTTTGAGGGTAGATAAAAAGCAAAGTATTCGAGAATTTGTTACTGATAATGGGATTACTTTCAACAAGGGAAGAGGATTTTACCAGCTTACCGGTACCGAAACGGTTGGTACATCTAAAGAAATCCTTTTAGTAGAGAAGAAGACAGGTGATATTTTTAACGGACCTGAAGTAAGAAGGTTATTGGGGTTGAGCGCTCAAACAACTTCCAAAGGTGCCAATGAAAAGCTGCGTATGGTACATCTGGATAAATATAACGTCTTTGTACAGTCCACATCTTATAATAGGGTATTGGATGCAGATACAAATCTTCTTTATGAAGTTGAAGATTGGGATAGAACAGATTATTAATTGTGGATGAATAACTACATATTTTATCAACAAGCCGGAACAAATAAAATTCCGGCTTGTTTGACGATTAGGCGTTGGAAGGCTTAGTTTGTATACATAGATACATTATATGCTTTATGTAAATAAACCTGTAGAGCATCATATAAAATTTTTCTGCTTTAAATGTCCATCCCACAGCGTTATCCACTCTACTACGCGTTTTCTTAATTCTCCATTCATTTGGATTAACGCTGCATTAACGTTTCTATGGATTTGCATCATCCAGGAATCATTTAATATAACCATCTGCTTCAAACCATTCACAGCATCTCTAACCCATGTTAAATAATCTCTTTCATCTGTTGCTAACCCCTGAACGTCTATCTGGAGCCGAGGCAATACGCAAATTCTTTCGTCCATCATTTCATTAAGATACTCAACCATAGTAGAAAATTCATTACTGCCCATTAATCCCCCTAGTAAAGAATCGCTTTTTCTTTTTTCGTCTACAAAATTGACCAGATCAAAATGATAATTTTTGAATGGTTTTAAATCATTATCTTCAACAAGTATATTATGAATCCATTCACCTCTTGACATATGCTCTATTTCATGTGTCATTAATCGAAGAAGCTGTCCTTCCTGAATTACGTTAATATTATATATATAAATTGATCTTTGTCCTTTATTCGTTTCAGCTTTTGCTCCCATAGGATGTGAGTTAGGCACACCATTTATATAAAACTCTAAATAGTGGTTTTGGAAAAATTCAAAAGGCTTCTTGTCGTATTCTTCTACTTTTAACCAAGCTCTGTTAAGTCTTCCCATATCTTCGCCCCTAAATACAACTTTCCTCTGAATGGCCGTATTTTTCTTGGTACTTACATATACATTTTTAGGGTTTTTGATTTCCAAATCCTCCGAATTACAAAACTTTTGTGCTGCTCTTTTTCCCATCACATCCGCTTCACGCTCCAGCTCCGCATCATCATTGACCGCAACTCCCTTAAGCTGCATGGTCGGCCTCACTCTACCCTGGGCCTGCTGCACCACATGCCACGCCTCATGGGGCAAATGCCGCTCCTGTCCGGGCGCCACATGGATATCCGTTCCCTGGGTATAGGCCAATGCCCCCACCTCTGCCGGCTTTGACGAGTTGTAATGCACTCTCACTTCACTCATATCAACGCCTGAAAGGCTTTCCACCCTAGACTTGAGGCCGTCCGGCATCCCTGTCTTATTCTCACCCTTCATTTGTAACGGCAGGTAACTTTCAAAGGCACTTGACTTCTGCCCCGCCTCAAGCTCCCCCTCTACCGGCTCCTCTCCCACTCCTCCCATCAACGCTTTCTCCACCCCCTGGGAAAACAACCGGCCAACTGTCTCATTCCCCACAATTTTATGGAGCTGCATCACATCATGATAGGACAGCGTGTGGGGGGCCATTTGTGCCCGCTCTAAGAGATTTACCGGATTTTCTTTCCTCTGCACATCCTTCTTTTCAGGTCCTTCCCCTTTAACATAATCCTTCCCCTTCAAAGCCTTCTCTGCGTGCATTCTTTTCCCTCCTTTAAAATTCCAACCGAAGAGGTTTTCCCTTCAAAAAGCTCAATTTCTTTCCCCCACACCCTTTGGGACTCACTAACCTCCAGCCGGATTGAAAACTTTTTGGCAGGGGCATTTCTGAAATAAACCACCAGTTCCCCATTATTTCCAGTAAAGGTTGAGACAGTATAAAAAACTCCCGTTCCTTGCCTGTGTTCATATTCAAATTCTTTATCCGTCCTGTACTGTTTAAAAGGAGAAACAGAATCTGCTTTACTTAGTGTACAATACTCTGCCTGTGGCTCTTCCCCAATGATGAAAGCATCCTCATCCTCAATATCCCCCCAGCTATTTACAACAGAAAGCGTCCGGTCTCCCGCCTGCACCATCTGGGCAATCCTGGCGATGGGATTTTTTAGAACAACCGCCCTTATACCAGCATTGGCAATCCCTTGATTTAGCGAATCGGAAATGGTTCCCCGAAGCAGGGTGTCGCTCCTTTGAAAAGGATATTGTATATTGGGGTTTAGCCTTATATTAACTAAGGAATATTTTGATTTCTTAATAGAGACAGGCTGGCAGTAATGAAAATAATATTGGGAATCCACACACAAGGTATACTGTCCCTCCTCCAGCTCTGTAAAAACATAATTACCCGAGAGATTTTTTTGAGGCCCTTTAAAGCTCTCTTTTAAATAAACCTGCACACTTCCCTGTAAAGCCCGGTCAGGCCGGAAAACATCCCTGAGGCATACGACCAGGGATAGGGACTTATTGACTCTAAAATGAGTAGAATACATGAAATCCTTTATTTCTCCCATACCTTTAATCACCTATCTTAAAATAATGCTATAATACTCTGCTTCCGGCTTCCCCTGTTCCGCCGTGCCCCAGGCTTACAGGTCCTACTTTGTAGCAGAGAATATTTTTCATGATGAGCTCTCCCCACTCCTTAATCTTGGATGTAAAAGGGTGTCCCTCATGGTTTTGAATACTGACTTTAATACACTGTGCGCCTCCCGCAAGGCTCCCCTCCAGCATAGAACCGCTTAATACGGAATTTTCATGCAGTATGCCGATCACAGCACCCAGAATCCTGTTATTATCCTGGGCCCTGGATTTTATTTCCGCTTGTGAATTCGCTGCAATCAAATAATAAAGATTCAAAAATACCGGCTCCCGGCTTGTTCTTGACATACCCGCTTGGACCATTTCATAGTTTTCTTCGATATGATAAAGGTATACAACCAGCCTAAAATCGGTCTTTTCTGCAGGTGAAACCATTCCTACCGCAGCCTCCGGGTCCTCTATGATACGGGAAGGGATATTTTCCCTCAAAAGCTTTAAAAGCGTATTTCCCACATCCTCAATCGCACTGTAGCTCACCTGAAATCGCTCCCTTCTACCTCTGGCCATCCTCTAAGTACATTGCCAGTTTTTCACCGGAACAGATTTTTCCCATTTTTTTAAGCTCATATTTTGCGGCGGTGATGATGTGTTCCATTCCAATGGCGGAGGACATTTCCGCAGCATGGAAGGCAGCGGATACCGCAATATTTTTTATATTGCCTCCGGATACCTCGAATGCCTCAGCCAAAAAGTCAAAATCCACATCGATCCCCAAGGGTGCTTCTTTCGGAAAAAGGGATTCCCATATTTTTTTCCTCATTCCGGCGTTTGGAAAAGGAAACTCAATGATAAACTGGATGCGTCTTTTAAATGCTTCATCCATATTCCCGATAAGATTGGTTGCCATAATGGAAATGCCCTCATACTCTTCCATCTTCTGTAGAAGGTATGAAATTTCCATGTTGGCATAGCGGTCTCTTGCGTCCTTTACCTCCGAACGCTTGCCGAAAATCGCATCCGCCTCGTCAAAGAATAAAATGGCGCTTAATTTTTTGCCTTCCTCAAACAGGGTATGCAGATTTTTTTCGGTTTCTCCGATATACTTGCTTACCACCTGAGATAAATCAATCCGGTAAAGCTCCATGCCCAGTTCTTTTGCAACCACCTGTGCCGCCATAGTCTTTCCGGTTCCCGGAGGCCCTGAAAATACAGCATGGATTCCCTTACCGTAGGAAAGCTTTCTAGCAAATCCCCAATCCCGGTATACCACATTCCTGTATTTCATCTGACTGCAAAGGTTCTTTAGAAGCCGCTTTTGCTCATTTGGAAGTATAATGTCCCCCAATCCATACTTAGGTCTTATTTTAAGTGTTTTCTCCCCCATCTGATGCCGCATGTGAAAATTGCAGGCATGACACAAATCTTCAGCGGATATGCCCTCCTTACGGTTAAAAATCGCCTTACTCCATGCATCTTCAAATACCCTTTGAATCTGTTCTTCGTTGAATGGAAACTTGCTTGCCACCAAGTCCCAGTCAATCATTTCCAAAAGCCTGTACTTCACTGAAGTGATTTGCCACAAAAGCCTTACATCTTTTTCCCCGGCTCCGGGCACCGAAATATCTGCAAAGTGGTAATGGCAGTTTGAATGGATATACCTCCACTCCGTTTTGCCTATCAGAAAAACCGGCCCCGGAATAAAATCCAAAAGCCTTAGAATTTCAACCGCTTTGTTTTCCGGAAATCCGGGGTCCATGACCGTGTCAAATTCCTTTATGCAAAGAACGGCCTGTGTCAAAAGCACTTCCCGTTCCAAAAGCGTGATGTATTCGCTTAAAGGAATATCATCCACCATCCTTCCCAAATCCGCCAGAAGCACTTTTTTTCCCATCCGCCTGCAAAATTCCCTTACTTCAATCCACGGACAGTAATCGTCCTTCCCGTATAAATAAAAAATCGTATTGCGCTTATTGGGAGGATGTTCATTTATAAATGCCCGGAGGCTTTTTTGAATCTCATTGTTTATTCCCCGGGGGGTAGGAAATTCATTGGGCGCCAATAAGGATGCCACAGGACATAGCCTTTTGTCGATTGCTTCGGACCCCAGCAAATAGCCTACCACTCTTTCCTCAAGCTTTAACGGCTTGGATACAAAGGAAGGGGAAATACCTGCCTCCCTCTCCATATCCGCCAGCAAATATTTTGTCAAAGGCTTATCCCTCTCAAGCATTTCATACACTTCCCCCATATCTTCCGGGGAAATCCCCAGCAGCTGCATCACAAGCTGGATGGAAGGAAACTTGTTTGTAATGTCGTTATTGATAAATCCATAAATCTTGTGGTATTTTAATTCCACTTCTGACGCAAGACATGCTGCCACACAACAATATTCAAAGGGGCTAAGCCCCAGAATCATAAGAAGGCTGTAGAGCGGAAGGCGGCTTCCGTACCGAATCCCCAACGCTGCCCGGGAACTTATCTTCTGCTCCAGCATTCTCACCTGCTGCTCAAGCATTCTTTCTTCAGGCGATTCTCTAGAAGGTTTCCTGTTTTTTAGAATCATCTCAACTTCTACCGCAGAAATAAAAAAGCCACTTGACCGTTCTTCCCTCATGGACTTCTTTTTCTCAAGGAGCAGCTCAAACCGCAGGTCCAATAACTTTAGCTCATCAAAAAGATGCTCCTTTAAATCCCTATAAAAGGTTTGATCTTCATTCACTGCTTCCAATCCGTTTTTCATATACCCCCCTCAAGGCATTGATATCTTTTTTGTAAAAGTTTATGAGCCGCTTATTCTCTCTTTTAAGCATCTCTATGTCAAATCCCGGCCTATAATTGAACCGTCCCAGCCCTTCGGGGAGCCTGACCGGTAATACTCGTCTGATAGTAGGAAATAAACTTTTGCGGCTTTGTCTTCCCGGTTTTCCTTTATAACATTGACAAAGCAATCCCTGGCGTCATAGAAGCGTCCGCATTGGTAATACTGCACCCCCTGTTCAAATTCAGCCTTTGTAGCCTGCTTATAACTTTTTAGCACCCTTTCATCTCCTTCAAAGAGATCAAACAATTCGATGGAGTCGGTTTTCTCCTCCAGCTTGAAGCGTCCAATGTATCGGCAGCGCATGCCATGCTCGTCTAAAAAGCTAAGGGTATCCTCAGATAGGGTATCTCCGGATACCAAAATGGACGCCCCAAGACACCCGGATAGCTTCTCGATGGCCGTGACAAGACTTACATTATCGGATATGACCGTCCCCTCCAGCCTTTCACCGTCTCCGATAATTCCCAGCATTAACGGACCGGTATGTACGGCAATTCCCAATTCAATCACATCTTTACCCTGTTCATGGGAAAACGCGTTGTAATCACCCAGATACTCCCTGACTTTCACGGCCGCCATGACAGCATGAATAGCCTTTTTGGGAAACAAGGCCATTATTCCGTACCCGGAATATTCATCAACAAAGCCGTGCTGCTCCCTGATTGCAGGGCATAAATACTTAATGACCCCATTTACAAATTCGAAATTTGCTTTAGGCGACATTTTTCCCGAGAGTGCTGCAAAAGACCGGACACGGATGACAACCATGCTGATGTCCTTTTCCACCTGGTCACCCAATCGAATTTCCGTGATGCTGTCTTTCTTAAGGTAATGAAGATATTGTACGGGAACAAAACGGAGATATGCCTTATTTATGTCTTTTATGTTCTTTATATACTTTTCAATCTTTTGCGCCATTATTTTCACACTTTGCCCCAACTCCGCCACCTCGTCACTGCCCTTTACGGAAATGTCCAAGCCCCAGTTACCCATTGCTACCTGGCCTACGCTGCGGTTTAAAATCCTCAGCGACCGTTGCAGAAGGTAACTGGTAATAAAGAACACAACAATAATAACGAAAAAAACCAGTAAAATAATCCGCCTGTTTTGAATGTCTATATTGGATAACTTTTTTGCATATGCCTTCATATCAATCCCAACTTCACAAATCCCCAGTGCTTTATCATGGGAGTCCTTGATTTGTGCCAGCGCGTAACGCCAGTTCCCTTCCGAATCTTTAGAAATACCGCTTATTTGTTTTCCGGTATCCAAAACCTTAAGATATTCCTCTTCCAATTCCTTTGAATTTTCAGGTGGGTTAAAATAATTTTTTACATCTCCTGTGTCAACCACGGGATATAGCTTGCCGTGAAACTTCTTATACAATACGACATAGGTCCCTTGATCCGCTTCTTTACCGTTATTTGATTTTATGAGTGATTGCAGCTTAGCATTTACGCTCAGGGATTTTTCAAAATCCTTAGGGGTTAATATCCCTTTGAAAGAACTGTTGTCAACCATAACATCCGCGATGATATGTGAGAGCGTCCTATGCTTTTGATCGATATCCTCATTTGAAACGCTTTTGCCGGTAATCCACGAAACAAAAAAAAGTGCGGTAATAAGAATGGGAATATAAATAATAACCTGTTTAAATAAAAGCTTTATTTTCCTTTGCATCAAATCATCATAAATATAATAGAGAATGAAAAGGCCAAACAGGACCAAAACCAGATAATTGATGAGTATAAACCATCTGGCTGCCATTTCTTTTTTTGAATATCGAGCTTCGTATATCCATGCAGGTTTATCTGGATTCAGCAAATCGATAACCATAATCCCGCTTTGCAATGACTGCTTCTTGGATGTCTCTTTTCCATCCTTGATATTTGCAATGGCAGAGCATAGAATTTTACTTTCTTTACATAGGGATATATTATTTATTTTAACAATCTCAAAACCGGAAATCGCATCCCGGTAGGGTATCTCAGCCTTCCAGAAAATATTTTCACTCTCTTTTTTAGTTTCTCTGTAAATTCTTTGTCCAAATATATCAACGAAGTATAACGTACTTTTACGATTGCTGGCCATATGCCATGGAAAGATGTCCTCTCCATGGTTTCCCTCCCCAGAGGTCCCCTCCTTCTTGAGTCCGACTTGATTGATTTTTCCGCCCTCTACTGCCCGAAATAGTTCTCCTTCCATGGTAGTAAAATAAAAACTGCCGTCCACCGAGCCCGCGACTTCCTTTATGTGCTTGCCATCCGGAATCTTAAATGCGGCACACCTTTCAACCATTTTTTCATCGTCCTTGAATACCGTTCCCAGCTTATATTGGCTTACCGCTTTCCCATTGTTCTCCTTGACAGTCATATACAAGGAATCTTCCTCCAAGAATATCTGCTCTATTTTTTCAATCTCCAACGGTTCAGGGTATTTATTGCGATGGAATATGTCTCCTTTTGTAGAGTGAAGGGGATATTGGATAATAATCTCTTCGGAAATCTTACCGTCTTGATCCTTGACTGAATATAATACAAAGTAGCACTCGTAAGCTGCTGATGCCGCAATTTTTTGAGCATTTACAATACTGCTGCCGTATTGATTCCCACTACTTTTAAGAAGGTCTAAGACACGGTCTGACTCCATGGTAAAATCCACCGTGTTGTTCCTTCTCATTTTAACAACTCTTTTTCTTGATTTATCGATAAAATAAATGTTTTCCTCTTCATCGGCGGTAACAAAGGAAATTTCTTCAAACTTCAAATCATTCCCTTTTAATAAATAGTAGTTTAGAATGCTGTCGATATCATATCTTACATTTTTAAATACCTGCTTAACGGCGTTTTTTAAATCTAGGGATTCGCCTTTTATACCATCGAAGGGGTTGATTAAATGCATGCTCTCGGAATTGTCCCTTTTGAAATAGGACATGGAGGCTAAAAGCACACATAATATAAGCAATAGTAATACAAAAATAGACCATCTGTTTTTCATTTACACACCCCGGATAAAATAATTCATTGATATCATGCCTTAACATGGGTAATAACAACATGCTTATACCGGTTCCAGGTAAAAATCATGAACAAAATCGAAATATTGCATCCGATCATCCCAATGATACCTACCCCAAATTTAGTCTCCAACGACGCAATATATCCGAATAAAACTGCCCCCGCCGCTCTTCCCACCCAGGTCCACGCATACCACCTGCCTACCGCCCAAATGTCCATGCTGCCGGGAAAAAGCTGGCTGTAATAGTAAAATCTTGATGCTTCGCCTGCTACAGACCAGAGTGCCATCACCATGACAGCAAGGACAATATACTTTTCAAATGCCGACACATATAGTAAAGAGGTAAATGCCATAATGCTGCAAAGCACAGCACACAATTTCTCATCAATCATATAGAATAAAACTCTTTTAAACAAAGGTCCAATCCCTATTGCCACTGCCCCCGACAGCACGAATATCAAACCAATGCTGCTTGCAGCATTCCATGTGATTCCCCCACTGTATGAGAAAACAGGGTAAAAAAAATCAAGAAACATGCCGGACGCGGAAAAAGGAATAAGAAGCACAAGAATCAATATAACCCGTTTGATGCTGTCTCTTTCCATATTTCCTCTGTAAACGGGACTTTTATTTTCGGGGGGCAGTTTAAAATCAAGATGGTTTTTCAATAAAACCATGAGAAGACCGGATATGAGGACCAGGAAAAATGCTGCATAAAACACGTGCTGCGGGGTAAAGCTATCTGAAATCAAAGCGCCTGAGGCCACGCCACACGGAACTCCCCAGTATTTCACTCTCTCCCAAGAGTCCCCTCTATTTCCAAGGCTGTTTTTCCAAGTGATATCCGTAATTTTAAGTGCAAGAAGCCCCATACCCAACCCTAAGCCGCAAACACTCCGTGAAATGTAAAAAGCGCTCAAAGAACTTGAATTTGCCGAACATAAAAGCCCGGTACACAGGACAACCAACCCGGCGGCAAAAAGAGGCTTCCAATGAAGCTTTTTTAACACAAACCCTGAAATAAACATGGAAACGGCACAAAATATCATCTCCAAAGCAACGGGTATACTATAGGTAAGGGCGGACGGATATCCCTTGCCAAGGTACATAGATTGATCAAGAAAAGATAAATGTATTTTCACTTGCTTGGGTATCCATAATTCGTTTACCATCAAGGGAATAGCAGTCAAGACCATGAATGCGCCTGCCCAGAACATAAATTCCACGCTGCGGGCCGCAAATTCACTCTTACTTTTTATATAAGATACTTCCTCCTTTTGCTGCCGCCCGGCCTCACACTTTCCTATAACAAACCGGCTTGCCTCCAAGACTACTAAAAGAGACACCAGCATCAATAAAAACAGGTAGTATAATAGGTGTGCTGCCTTTTCCTCCGTCAGGTCTTTTGAAATAACCAGGTAAAGCATTGGTTCAATTCCCTTTGAATCCTTGGGCAAGAAATAATTTTTATCCCCTTCCGGGATTTCATACTCTTTGCTGCTTTCATCTTTTTTACACTTCAATGTAAGGGTATTGGCTTCCAACCTGATACTTTGGGATTGACTTAGCATTCTGCCGTCTGCTGGATCTAGAATATATGCCCCATCCACCGCCTTTAAGGATTTGTTCAGAAGATCAAGCATAGCAATAGATTCCACTTTGGTCTTAATATGCTGATAGGTATATCCATGATCCATCAGTCCTTGAAGCTTTTTTACAACCCTTTGAGCGGACAAGTCCGTATTAATCCTGATAAGCTCTAAATAGGATTGACTAAACCTGGACTGGTTCAATAACAAAAAGATCCCCTGGGAGAGCAGGGTTAAAATAACAAGAACAGCTGTGACCCTAAACCTAGCGATTCGGCCGCTTTTTTTATATAAAGGGATGAATCCCATGATAAAAAACAGTAAAGTAAGCGCAGCCAGCAGGATGATTCCCATATCCTTCAAAAGTCCTCTTTGGTAATCCTTCAGGCAATTCTCATTTAACAGGTTGAATTCAAGCCGCTGCTTTTTAAAAACAATGTCAAGGCTTGCCGCTCTAAAATTTCCACCTGCCATCAGTGGAATTATATAATGATATTCCTCTTGATATTCTACACCTCTGACCTCATTCTCATGAAAGTCAATCCTTCTTTCAACATATTCCGGAAGCCTTGCTCCATAAAGGGTATCCCTATCAGGATTCAAGCTCAGCAGAATACGTTTGTTTTGAATGATAAGAATATTTTTTGCCATTCCCTCATGCATGTCAGACTGCATATCCGTCAATATCTTCCTTACCCTATCCATGTTTTGCGTTGGAGCTTTAAATAGGCCTTCAAGTTTACCTACTCCTTCAGAAACAATAAAGGTATAGTTTGAGAGCATGGACTCTCTTGCAAAGTTTTTAAAGGTTTGAACACTTAAAAAATAAGCAAATACCAAAAACGCAAGGGTTAGCAATATACCTGTAACAGGTAAAAAAAGCAGATTCTTTTTTGACATACCTGCCCCTCTCTTTTTTACAGTTCTAAGCTTTTAAGACATGCTTCCTTACTTGTCTTATATTCATTCATATTTATGGGTTTAAAAATAATGACTAATTCTGTTAATTTTTTTTTATGTATTCTTGGTTTGCCCGGTTCACCCCCTAATAAATAAGGGGCTCGGGGGAATTCACTTTCCAGTAAACAAGTTTGGGTATAATGCAATTATCCACTTTCATATACTAATATATGGAAAACCCATAAAAATCACCTCGCATACACAGTCGAGTTTTACAAAAAACAGAACCAAAACTCCACACGGCTTTAGGAGGATTATGCATGATAAAGCTTTTACTGTCACCCTTTTATAATGAAATACGAAAAAAGATCGCCAAGCCCATTCAGAAAATCAACAGCTTTCCTGTCAAAGCAATGGCTTCCTTCTCCGGTTTTATTAAAAATAAAATTGTAAAAAAACCGGAATCCTTAGATGATTATTTTTCTATCGGAAGTTTTTATGTCGCTAAAAAAATTCCTTTATTGCTCATTATTTTTATCTTATGTGCTCCCATGCTTTACAAACTGTTTCACAGCTACTTTCTGAGCCAAAAAACCAAATTGACTACCCTTTATCAGCAAACATTAAAAGACATCAACTTTAGCGGCAAGGGCAAACTGCTGGATGCCAAAGGAAAGACCGCCTACGATGGAGATTTTATCGACAGCCAGTATAACGGCATCGGCAAGCTTTATGACGCAAATTCAAAGCTGGTCTATATGGGTCACTTTGAAAATGGCCAAAAAAAAGGAGAAGGAACCTTCTACTATCCCAATAAGAATATTAAATATAAAGGCAGCATAAAAAACGGAGAGTACGAGGGCTATGGAGAGCTTTTCAGTGAATCGGGAATTCTCATGTATAAAGGGGATTTTTCAAAAGGATTATACAACGGAGTCGGTGAGGAATTCTACCATGACAAGGCACTAAAATATAAGGGCAGCTTTTTGAATAACCTTTATAACGGATATGGTATACGCTATTTAGAGAAGGGCATGATCCTTTATAAGGGTGAGTTTTCAAACGGCCAATATTCGGGACAGGGCGTGCTGTTTTATGGCTCCAGCCTCAAACAGTATGAGGGCGGCTTTTTGAATAACGCATATAACGGACAGGGCATCTGCTATTTTGAAAATGGCAAAGTCCTCTATCAGGGTGAGTTATTGAGCAACAAATATAACGGGCAGGGCGTGTTGTTTTATGACTCCGGCTTAAAAAAATATGAGGGCGGCTTTGAAAAGGGTGTTTATACCGGTAAGGGTAAGCTTTATATCCGTGAAGGCGGGCAAGATGAATACAGCCGGCTGCTCTATGAGGGAGAATTCTTATTAGGTCAGTATTCAGGAACCGGCAAATTATACTCCCCCAATCCAACCGGCAGTACAGGCAATGT
Source organism: Clostridia bacterium (assembly GCA_026418275.1). GTDB lineage: Bacteria > Bacillota > Clostridia > Acetivibrionales > DSM-2933 > SKW182. The sequence goes on along the minus strand of JAOABQ010000045.1, from coordinate 52,628 downwards.
ACGCACACCACCCCCAGGCGGCAGTCCTTCCAAAACTCCTGAAAAACCTCTGCCCGTATACGAAGGCGGCTTTGAAAAAGGTCTTTATACCGGTAAGGGTAAGCTTTATATCCGTGAATCCTCCAAAGTCGGCGACAGCCTGCTTCTCTATGAGGGAGAATTCGTATCGGGTAAATATTCAGGCACCGGCAAATTATATAAAATAATGCCCAATGCCGGCACTCCAAAAGTTCCCGGAAACCCCCAGCTTCTATATGAAGGCGGCTTTGCAAACAATGTTTACTGGGGCAAGGGAACCGAGTACCATCATAACGGAAAAGTCAAGTACAGCGGTGATTTTCAAAACGGCAAATATTCAGGGAGCGGTAAATTATTTGACGATACGGGTATTTTGCTTTTTGACGGCCTGTTTCAAAACGGAGCCCGAGGCAGCAAAGGCATCCTACCCGGTAAAAACGGAAAAAAACTTTATGAAGGAGAATTTCTAAATAACCGGTATCATGGGTTCGGCAAGCTCTTTGATGTCAATTCGGTCTTGCTTTATGAAGGTTCCTTTGCTTACGGAAAGTATCACGGGAAAGGAACGCTTTATGATGAGAGCGGCAAGAAAAAGTATGAGGGGGAATTTTCCAAAGGCATTTACCATGGTAAAGGAAAGCTTTTTGACATTAATTCCAGTCTAAAATTTGAAGGCATCTTTGTAGGAAATAAGCTAAACGGTCCCGGTATGGAATATTTTATAAACGACAAGGTTAAGTATGAGGGCAATTTTATTGAAAATACTTATGACGGTTCCGGAAAGCTCTATCATCCAAACGGCTCTCTTCTTTTTGAGGGTAATTTCAAAAAAGGCCTTTACTCGGGCAAGGGTAAGGAATTTTATCCCGACGGCAGCTTAAAATATGACGGTACCTTTTCTCAGGGCTACTATACCGGAAGCGGCACATTGTATGATACTGACGGAAACCATATCCATAAGGGTTTGTTTAAAGACGGGAAACCCGTCCCGGAGAAAGGAGAAGCGATAAAATGAGCAATCTGGTTTGTAGCGGGGCAGCTTTAAGCTGTACCTTCGGAGCGGCCCCAGGTCAACTGATGGTATTACCGGTAAAACGGGTGAATTGTGGTCCCATGCCTGCCGCAAATATCATGGACCATATGCCCATCGTCAATGTTATGCCCTTCGGCATGTGCAGTTGTCCGGCAAATCCGGCGGTTGCTGCTGCAACGGCAGCTGCGCTGGGGGTTCTGACACCTATGCCCTGTGTGCCGGTTACACCCATGCCCTGGTTTCCAGGATGTCCAACCCTATTGATCTCCAATATGCCGGCCTTGAACAACAGTTCTAAGCTTATGTGTCAATGGGGGGGTATCATTCAAATCATGGCTCCCGGTCAAATGACTGTCATGGTTCCTTGAATAATTCTAAATGACATGAAGTTTGATGATGTTATAAAAAAGAGTAATCCTAAGGGGGTAAGACTACAGCATGAATCATCATTTCTATAAAAGAGGTATTTGTACATTTCTTGTTATCGTAAGTGTTTTATTTTTTTATGGGCCAATTAAAATCAAAGCCGCTTCCGATCATAATAGAGTAGTAAAAATTAAAGAACTTCACGGAAAAGTATGGGTTTTGAAACTGGGCGGCGAAAGGTTTTTTAATCCTTATCAAGGAATGATCCTCAAAGAAGGAGACACCCTTATTACCGGTGTAAATGCATGGGTAAAAATAAAAATCGACAGTGATAAAGACCTTAAAGCAGGCGCGAGCAGTGAATTGCTGCTAAAAACCTTGAATCAAAACAAAGAAAATGACAGCAGCCAAACAGAATTAGACCTGTTTTTTGGCAAGCTGTGGACCAGTATTTCCAAAAAACTCGGCAAAAATTCCAAATATCAGGTAAGGACTCCGGAAAACGTTATGAACGTTAAGGGCACCCTATTTTATACGGTTAAAAGCATGGATTACACGTATTGCGATGTTTTGGAGGGGACAGTTTCCAATTCTTTTTTGAACTCCGACACAGATGTCACACCCGGACAGCGTCTTTTAATTCCCAGCCTGGCATCATCTACCCGTGATATTTTGCAGCTGACCTTAACGTCAAACCTCCTGGATGAAATGGAAAGCAGAGAAATTGTTGAAGATACTTCTAACCGAATTACTGACGATTTGGTCCAAAAAGCAAAGACAAAAATAGCCGGGCTACAAAACGAAGGGATGCCATCTGCCGAAGTCCCGGAATCCAGTCCCGTTGTCATCATGTCAACCGATGAATCAAACGAGGATAGGGTCCTCCCCACTCCTGTTCCAACGTCGGCTGTGCCTACCGTTACACCTTCCATTGCCGCCACTGGTAACAGCCGGAATACGCCGGCATCGGATACCATACGGAAGATTCCGCCCACCTCTTCACCTTATTTTAATTCAAAAACAAACTCCAGAGACCCTTTATCTAATCCCAGTGCTGCGCCAACAGCAGTGTTTTCTCCCACACCGGCTGATTCAGAGGAGCCTAAAGCCACTCCGACCCATACACCCTTTGAAGCTCCAACAGTTGTTTCAACACCTTCCATAACCGCTGCAAATACTGCTGTACCTACATATACTCCTACTTCGACTTCTACGCCTACTTCTACTCCCACTTTCGCTCCTACTTCTGCTCCTACTTCTACTCCCACTTACACTCCTATTTCTACACCTACCCTGACCGATACGCCTGTTCCACCACCAGTAATCGTTTATACGCCTGTACCCACCGATACACCTACACCCACTCCCCTACCAACTTTTACTCCCTCACCCACGCCTACGGCACCGCTGTTAAAACCCGTTTATTATAGCTTTCAAATAAATATTGTCTATGGCTCCCTCGAAGGAAATAATTTGGAAGGCAGCTTTTCCTATAATACTTCTTTAATCAAGGGCATGGAGGAAGAGCTAATCCCTGTGGACCAATTCGCATTTAACTATCGGGGTAAAATCTATTCCGAAGAGGAAGCCTATCCATATGCAGTCATCCGAAACGGTGAGTTTATTAAGCTTATCGCCGAAAGTTCCGGAAATTTCGGCATGAACAGGGGCTTTTCTCCCGAACAGATTCCAGCTTTACCTGATAACCCAACCGGAGAGTATTTCGGTTATCTTGATCATGAAGCTTATGTGGATGGGTTCGGCCGCATCTCCTATACAAAAGCCTCTGCACCCACGCCTACTTCTACTCCCCTATCTACCAATACACCAACTCCCACGTCAACACATACTGTGACACCTGTTCCTACAGATACACCCACACCTACTGCTGTGACACCGGCAATAAATGTTGATTATGAGTTTCAGATAGACATCGTATCAGGCTCACTTGAAGGAAATGTTTTAAAAGGCAGTTTCACCTTTTATACCTTGGATTTTAAAGATGGATTTGAGATGAAGGATGTCTCCAGTTTCTCATTAAACTATGGCGATAAAATCTATTCCAAAGAGGATTTTACCCTTTCCGATTTCCCTCCTCAAGGAGCTTTTGGTGAAGGAATATTTGAAAACCTTATTGCGTTATGCCCAGGTAAATTCGGCATCAATATAGGTGGTGAACCGGATCAGATAGCAAAGATACCTGATAATCCATCCGGGGAATATTTTTGCTATTTTAAAAACAACGGAGATATGGATGGGTATGGCCGAATTTCATATAGAAGGAAATCAAGCACCCATACACCTACACCGTTCTCAACCTCGACACCTATTACACCATATATACCTACCCCTACTCCTTTTTAAAATCCTTCCCCCCTGATATAAAAAACACTTTTCAAATATACTGGAAACCGAATGGAGGCTGCCTTCAATGAATAAAAAAAATACAATATTCATATTGGTATTCATCCCAATTTGCATACTTTCCCTAAGCATCATCTTCTTTTTCTTCCCCAAGGGAGAATATCTTTCCACCTACGCAGGCACCGGAAAAGCAGGCTTTGCCGATGGACCCATCCTTACTGCAGAATTTAACCGTCCCTGCGGTCTTGCTTTGGATGCGGACGGTTCTTTACTGGTTGCGGATACCTACAACAACAGCATCAGAAAAATCAAAGGTGACAAGGTGCTCACCCTGGCAGGCTTCCCAAATGCCCTTGATTCCATGGGTTTTCCGAAAAGCGGCTACGTGGATGGGGATATGTCAGAGGCCAAGTTTAACAAACCAAGAAGCATTGTATGCAATTCTATGGGAATGATCTATGTTGCAGACACAGGAAATCACGCAATCAGAAGAATATATAAAAACAGGGTAACTACTTTTGCAGGCAGCAAAACACCTGAGAAAGCCGGAAAACCTGGATATGCAGACGGCAGAGCTGCCGATGCCATGTTTAACAAGCCCGTCAGTATGTGTATAGACAAGGAAGGAAACCTTTATATTGCCGACAGCCTTAACCACGTCATCCGCTGTATTAACAAGGATGGCCTTGTCACTACCTTTGCCGGCGCAACGGATGGCCAAGGAGGCTACAAAGACGGCCCCTTGCTGCAAGCAAAGTTCAACGAACCCTGCGGAATTACCATTGATGATCAAGGTATTCTCTATGTTTTGGACAGCGGCAACCAGCTAATACGTAAAATATCCGGAAGCCAAGTATCCACCTTTTCCGGGTCCTTCAAACCGTTGATCTCAGGTACCCAATATATCCAAGGCGGTTTTAAAAATGGGGATCTGGATTCCTCCGAATACAACTTTCCCAAAGGAATTTCATTTGTATCCAATGAAGGACTGCTAATTGCGGACACCTGGAACAACCGAATCCGATTCATAAAAAATAATAACAAGGTAATTACACTTTCGGGCAATGGCAATGAAGGTAGGGTTGACGGCTATATTAAAGAATCGGAATTCGATAAACCCATGGGTCTTCTAAGCGATAACGGATTTATCTACATTGCGGATGCAATGAACCATTGCATCCGAATTTTGCCTGCTCCTACCGGTTCATAATCAAATTTAAAGTGATTTTTAAGCTAGTAAATTACCATCTTCTACAGGTATATGCTCACTTAAAAATCACTTCTTTTATGATGGGTATCGATCGATTTAATTTAACTCCTTGTGCCAGCTAGTGCCTCGTAACATAATTCTTTTCTAGGGTATGCGAGGCACAAACAGAGGAAGTTCATTTTTAACACTTTGAAACAAAAAATTTGTTGTGTTAAAAAGCACTAGCACAACAGATTAAGTTATGATTTTAAAGACCGCTTTTGATAAGTGATGATTACCCTTTTCTTCAATTTATCCCAGTCCACTTTGCACCCCAGACCTTCGGCGATAAACCGCAAAGGAAGATACGTCCTGGCATTCATGATCCGCGGTTCAACTTCAACATCTACCGGTTTTCCGGACACCTGAGCACCCTTTTTACCAATCCACAAAACGACCTCCCGTTCCTTATTCCTTATGACGGTTTTTTGTTCCTTTCCAACCCATTCTACCGAAAATCCCAACGCTTCAGCAACGGCTCGAATCGGGATCAAAGTCCGGTCATTTTTTATAACCGGAACAGTTCCTCTGCCGGGATCCAATTCTTTGCTCTCTTTATTTACAACTATTTTAGGGTCATTAATTTTTAAAACGATCTCCATATTTTCCAGGTATTCAAAAAAGTACCCAGGTTTTTCATCCATATAGGAAGACCAACTGTCGTATGCGTCATAATAAATCCCAAAGTGGTGTTCTACCTCTTTTCCGGAAAAGTCATACTTGCTTTTCCATTTCTCGTCTTTGAACTCAAACCAGTAATAGGGTACATGGTTTTGCTCTGCCCAGCTTATAAAAGCATGAAAAAACCGGACACTGTTTTCAAGGCTTGGCACCGCTTTTCCTACAGGCTTTCCTTCGGTTGGGAACCCGACTTCCGATATGATGACTTGCTTAGAACCAAAGGCATCCGATAGCTTTTTATACATATCTTTAATGGCTTCCGTTCCCGCTTCCGCGGAAGCTCCGCCCCAAAAGCTGTATAGGTTTGCCATAACCACATCGCATCCATCCACAACATCTTTATGATTCATAAGATTGTCAAAAGTATCGGAGGTAGAAACAAGGACTCCTTTGGGCATATGATCCCGTGCATATTTCAGGTATTTTTTCAGCAGTTCCTTATTGAATCCCTGCTGACGCATGGTTTCATTTCCAATAATTGCAATATCCACATAGCCCTCTTTTGCATGCTGGACCAACTTATTGATTTCCAGCATATCCAAAAATTCATTTCCGGAAATGTAGGCTCCCACCGCAGTTTTAAACCCCATTTCCTTTGCAACCTTAGGGATCGCATCCAAATTGCAGGACATTCCGTATGTCCTTATCCATTCGGTTTTTCCTTGTAAGACCCTCAGCATGTTTTCAATATCCCGGTTTTCAATACTGTTTCCCAAAGTTGGATCCAAATCCCCAAAATAAGGTGAAAAACAGATGCCGTATATTTTTCGGGTCACTTCCATCCGGTTGGTAGGCGTAGGTGTTATTGTCGGTGCCACGGTTGGTACTTCAGTTGGTGTTGGAGTTCCTGCCGGAGTAGGTGTTTCTATTGACGGCGATGATCCGGTAGGCTTAGGGTCGGGTGATGCCCCTTCAGTAAGTGGGTCGGATACCCACAATACACCGTATTCATCATCCCAATGGTTATTGGAAATCGCAATAAATTTCTTCTCTTCCTCATCGAACATTATATCCTTGAACCATCTTCTAATAGGAATTTTCCTGTTCCAGACATTCTCCGTCCTGGTGGAAGCAATAAATCCATCGGCTTCAATTCCGGTTCCTGCAGCAACATATCTTCCGAGGCCATAAGCCAAAGAAAAGACCTCTCCGTCCAGCTTATCCATTTTATGTTCCTTCCATATCAAACCATCTTCCGAGGTGTAATAGACGGAATCGCTGGATGACGGCCAGTGAGATTGGAATCCGTAAAAGAAAGTAAAATGGTTTTCAGCCCACAGGATGTCATAATTTTCTTTATTTTCGTCCCGGTTAGGGCTATACGTACTATTTAAATAATTGCTTTTATATTTAACCCATGAAAATCCATCCTGCGAAATATAGGTATATCCTTTAGAAAGCACTATAAAATATCCGGGACCATACTCCAATGCAGCGCTTGGGAAATCCAAAGCTGCTACCTTCTTCCAGTTGACTCCATCCCTGCTTGCGACAATCTCTTTTCCTGCTGCAGCCCATACTCCTTTTCCGGTCTTAATTCTATAGAGGTCCCCATCGGTTGATGAGCTGCATTTTGACCAATTTGCCCCATCTTGTGAAACAAAAATGCTTCCCTTCTCTCCTACTGCAATAAAGCTTTTTCCGTCCCAACAGATATCATACAGGTTCCGGTCTGTAAAGGGGATGGGATAATTCCAATGAATCAGATCATTAGACACCATATAAAAGCCATGATCTCCAACGACCACATATCTCCCGCCTCCTTTGGCAATGGCACTGGAAAAGGAACGGTCACTCATGACCTTTTCCCAATCCAAACCATTTCCGGATACAAATAAGGTATTGAGTCCCGTTAGAAATAGCTTTCCATTTACTTTTTCCGCTTTATCAAGCAATTTTTCGTTTATACTCAAAGAAGGATGTGCCCATCCCGAACCGTTATAATAATGAATCCCGTATATATTTTTTAAAAGAACGGTATTTTTATCATATTCCAAAAATTCAAATGAAACATTGGGGGTAGGATTTTGGATTTTTTTATAAACGGCAAAACTACTTTTATTGACTATGCATATATCAGGGCTTAAGATAAAATAAAATTCATTATCCATAAGCTTCAAGGAATTCCCTTCAGACACAAAGCTCCACTTTATACCATCCCCAGAATAAAAAATACCGTTCTTCGTTTTGTTGTCCGGCTCACTTATCCATCCTTCCGCCGCATAATACCTTCCATTATACAAAATGGTGTTGAATTTAAGATTTTGTGAAATGATATTCCAAGAATCATTGCCATCCGACTGCAATAGTGAAACCTCTTCCGGATACTGACTGTCATTCCATAAGCATTGTATGTACAGCTTTCCGTTTGTCTCAAAAAAATCGGCGGTCTGGAAGGATTTAAAATCTTTTACCATTGTGCTAAACCGACCATCATCCCATAGCGTGTTCCACCGGGCTCCATCCCCGGAGTTTAGCAATGTCCAATGTGTTTTATATCCGCTTTCGCTCCATTTAAACAAGGCATAAAACTTTCCGCCAGCGTATATGACCTTCCCCTCTATGATGCTGCCAAAATTCATTATACTATCGGGCAGAACAGCATTACTCCAGTTTATTCCGTCGCCGGAGTGTTTGAGTCCCTTTTCACCAAGTCCGACATATTGGTTGTTTCCATAGCTCATGGAATGGAAATTTTGCCCCAAATCCTTCCATACTTCCCCGTTGGAACTGAAAACAGTACGGACTGGCGGCTTCTCCGATGAATACGTATAACGATTTTTTAATATTGCATAGTATTTCCCATTTAGAAATATTACTTTCTTCACGTTTTCATATTGTCTGGCTTCTTCATTCCATGCTATATCTCCGGTAATTCCCGTCTTTTCAGCATGAATGTTTACATTTAGTATCCAAGATACCAAAAAACAAGCAAGCAGCAGCATAGAAAAAAATCGTTTCATTTGATTCCCCTCCTCGTGTACTTAATATTCATGGTTAAATCTTTTCAGCGTAGATCTTGATATGATTTTTTTACCCAAACAAAAATGTATATTGAAATTTTGGTACTATTTACCTCTATTATCACACTGTATTTTTCATGTGTCAACTTTGAGTTAATACAAAATAAAATGGAGAATCCTATAAGATTCAACAAATCAATACGAATTTATATGCATCCTAATTCCCAATAGAAACATATTGGTGTATAATAATGTAAAGATTGTTAGCGTTTTTAGATTCATAAAGGAATGATGATTTTTTTGGAGGGATAAAATGAGAAAAGGTGTAAAGAACTTAAAAAAAATAGGTTGCGTTCTATTGACATTTATTTTATTAACTTGCGTTCCATCCTGGAGTATGGCTGCCAATGCCCCAAAACAAACAGGCATCATATTTAAGGATAAGGTATTTGAAGAGTATATAAGAGAGGTGCTAAATAAGCCAAAAGGTGATATCATGCCCTCGGATGTCTCCAAGATTAAAATACTTGATGGAGCTCAGGCCAGGTATGTAAATAAAGATTTGCCTGATTTTAAATGGTTTACGGGTGTAACCTACCTTAGATTTTCTTCGTTAGTTAATGACTTAAAACCGATAGCGGGACTAAAAAACCTAAAAACTTTATTCATCCCTACTTTACCAAAAGATATAAGTCCTCTAGGAAGTTTAAAAAGCTTGAATGAATTTGGTTTTTCATCCTACGGAAATTGCAGGGATTTTAGCCCGTTAACTAAGCTCAGTAACCTTAAAAGTCTTTATGTACCGTGTGACAATATTACTGATATAAAACAGATCGGCAAACTGAAAAGTCTAACGAAACTTAGAATTCTTGACGGTAAAATAAAGGATTTTACACCTATAGGCAACTTGACAAATCTAACCGAGCTTTCGCTTTTTAATACTAAGGTTGCAGATGTAGGATTTATAAAAAATCTTAAAAAGTTAAAATATTTGGCTATCACCAATACGAATAATACTTCCTCTAAAATTAACGACTTAAGCCCCTTAAGCAATATTACCAGCCTTAATATATTGTACTTGAATGGTTATAGAATCACAAATATTAAGCCGTTAAAGTCTCTTGTCAATTTAAAGGAACTGTCGATATCCGCTAATGAAATTAGTGATATCAGTCCATTAAGCAGTCTTAAAAATTTAACAGACCTCTTCGCTAGAGGAAATAAAATAACTAACATTGAGCCTTTAAAAAATCTCACGAAGTTGGAAGATATTAATTTTTCAGCAAATTATATTAAAGACATCCGCCCCTTGGAGAAACTTACACAAATTCAATATATCAATTTGGAGGCAAACAAAATTGTTGATGTATCCCCTTTAAAGAACCTAAATAAAATTCAAACTATAGTTTTGTTTGACAATGAAATTAAAAATGCAGAGCCCTTAAGAAACCTGTTTAATAAACTCTATGGCAATCGATGCGATGAATGGCTGAAGGCTATCTTAAAAAAGTAGCCGTATATAAATAAAATCCCCGTTTATATCTGTACACCTATGTATGTTCGGATTTATAAAAGAATTCTTATCTTATGAGAGGGTTAAAATGAAAAAAAATTTGAAGAACTTAAAAAGAATTGGGTGCATCCTATTAACACTAATTATATTAACGTATATTCCATCGTGGAGTATGGCAGCAAATGCCCCAAAACAGACAGGCATCCAATTTAAGGATAAGGTATTTGAACAGTATATAAGAGAGAAAATTAAAAAGCCCAAAGGCGAACTTATGCCTTCAGATATCTCTAAAATCACAAAACTGGACGCTGTTTTTGCCAAATATGAAAATAAAGATTTCCCCGATATCAAATGGTTTACAGGTTTAACCAACCTTAGCCTATGTACGATGGTTTCCGACTTAAAACCGTTAATGGAACTAAAGAATTTAAAAACCTTATATGTTGATACCTTAGCAAAAGACATAAGTCCGTTGGGTAATTTAAAAAACTTGACTGAATTAGGGTTTTCATCATGGGGAGATTGCCGGGATTTTAGCCCGTTAACTAAACTTACGAACCTAAAATCTCTCAATATAGACCGTGGCAATATCTATGATATGAAATCCATCGGCAAACTAAAAACCCTTACAAAACTCACAATTTCTGAAGGTAAAATAAAGGATTTTACTCCCATAGGCAACTTGACAAATCTAACCGATTTATCTCTTATAAATACCGGAATTACTGAAATAGGTTTCGTAAAGAATCTTAAAAAATTGAAATCTTTAGACATCACCAATTCTTTCAATGTAGCTGGGAATTCTAAACTCAAAATAAGTGATTTAAGCCCTTTAAGTACTATTACCACTCTTAATAAATTGTATTTAATGGGAAGTATGATAACAAATATAAAGCCGTTAAACTCCCTTGTGAATATAGAGGAATTAGCGATATCAGGAAATGCAATTAGTGATATCGGTTCATTAAGCAGTCTTAAAAATTTAAAACACCTCTATGGTGGCAGAAATAAAATAACCAACATTGAGCCATTGAGAAATCTTATCAAGTTAGAAGGTATTTATTTACCAGAAAACCAGATTAAAGATATTCGCCCATTGAGAGATCTTACTAAGTTAGTAGATATTAATTTATCAGAAAACCAGATTAAAGATATTCATCCATTGGAGAAACTTACACAAATTCGGTATCTGGTCTTGCACAAAAATAAAATCGTTGATGTATCCCCTTTAAAAAACCTAAATAAAATTCAAACCATCTCATTGTATGATAATGAAATTAAAAATGCCGAACCATTAAGAAACCTGTTTAAGAAAATTTATGGTGATCAATGCGATAAATGGCTGGATTTCATTAAGAAAAAGTAAATCGAATTCAAATTTGGCTAAGCTTGTATGTGTACATTAAAAAAAAGGATGCCATATATCACTCCGTCAGACTATGGCATCCTTTTTAATTCCTTATCTTTTTTAAACTAAATACATACTAAGTTAGTTTTTTGTGTTCTTAAAGTAACTTCCGGGCTGTGTATCGATTACAAAGGGAAGATCCTCTACAAAAGGGATATCTCCATTGATAAGTTTTTGTTCAACCCTTTCGACCCATTCCCGAGGAACATCTTCCGGTGAAATACTCCCTGTCGTATCATAGAAAACCATTTTTACTGACGAAGGAATTACCCCTATCCGATAGAGATTATCCAGCTTTTGTTGCACCGTTCCCCCCTCTTTAAAATAGGCATCTTCCATTAGATGCACTTCAAAACCAAACAACTTCCCTATTTGGGATGCCCGAATCACTTGATCCTTCTCGTCAATTCCTCCGAAAACAATTTGTTCAACATTTTTGCTTTTCAAGCTCTGTATTGATTCCAATAAATTTTTGTCCAGTATGTTTTTGATCTTCACCCATTGAAGATGCTTCGGAATATAGAGTAATTCTTTAGTCTTTTCGATACTCCCATCATATACGAAGTAAATAGGCAAATCCATACATTCGGCAATATGTGTCAGGTACTGAATTCTCTGTATCTTGGCTTCTTTTTTGGGATCATCCAGCAAAGCAAGGGATTCATCATCAAAATTCACAATCACAATGGCTTCCGATGCAGCCTTGATGTCAGGTATGGTACCCATTCCGGCAATACCATATTCTTTTGGAATTTTTTTGCCTTTTTCTATGGCACTAACAATGTCTGATGTTGTAACAATTGCTGCACCCGCTTTATCCATCCTCTTTAATGCCGGACTGTTCAAGGTTGTACTGGTATATGTCGCATCATCCGCAAGAAAAACTTTGTACCCCTTTTGCAGGAGACCTGTTACCGACTGCAAAACGCAAACATCGGTTTCTGCACCACATACAATCACATTCTTCTGTCCCCCGTTTTTCAAGGATTGTGCAATCTCTTCTTTTTTTGTGATATCATAGAATGTCTTGACAAAGTGTTCCGTATTTTGAGTTGGAAGCGCTTCCTTTACATCCTCCGGCATGTCACGGGGTCCTGTATTATCCAGTTCGTAAGTGACAATGGTTTCCATACCGGTTCGTTTTGCCATTTGTAGAAGCATCTTGACATTTTCAATTTTATTTGGCGTATTCTGTCCGGGAATTTCAGGGAACCAACATTCCGGTCTTCCCGGAATATAGGTCTTTTGAACATCGATCACCACAAGAATCGTGTTTTGCGCATTGATTTGATATTTCTGGCAGACCTTAGTGTCCGACGCAAAGTTCACCGATAAAGATCCCAAAGAAAATGCTAGCAAGAGACTAATGACAAGCAAGAGCTTATAGAGTCGTTTCATTTTCCTACCCCTTTCATACTTCTTCATTTTAAAGGCCTTCCCATTGCCGGCAATTTCTCTTGGTACTTTAACTTTAAAGCAGCCTATGGGTATATTTTATGCCTTTTTCCTGTATGGTTCTTGATAAAATTTGGGGTTTAAACGCTCAAAGAAAGCCGCTTGCCAATGTTAAATGATGATTGCATCAGGTATTCCCGTAAAATTATCGTACAGGAATATGAATGTCCAGTTCAAGCTCTTCCATATCAACACCATATATATACCTTTCACGATAATACTCAAAATCAAAATTTCCATTCAGACGGTAAGGTGTATTGGGGTACCATTCCCCAAAAATGTACCGGTATGTTTCCATTGCAACAGAGGTATTTCCCTTATGACTAAACACAGCATAGCTTCCTCCCGGAATCACATGGGTCTCCATTCCGGAAGGAACATGCTCAAAGTTTTCTACTTCCAGACCCAAAAAGGCTGTATACGTAAAGTCTTCCAAAATATCCCGGACTTCAACCTCCGGGCTATATCGGCAAATGGAATAGTATCCTCTTCCTTCAATTCCCCGAATCTCGTTCATCCGTTCTGTAAACTTAAGCCATAGGAGGTCTGTCCTATTTTCCTGAATTGATGTTTGCCCACAGATTCCCACAATCCGAATAGGTTCCTTTTGAACAATTTGAGGTGTTAGCGTAATACCTCCACTTTGATAGTAATGGAGATCCTTTTCTTCAACCGGAAGCCTATATGAAAAGAGATTGTGCTTCCTTCTTTGGCGATACTTTGACGGTGTGATTCCAAACTGATTTTTAAAAGCTCTTGTAAATGCTTCATGGGAATCATAGCCATAATCCAAAGCAATATCAATAATGGGCATGGTGGTATCCACGAGCTTTTTAGCTGCCTCCGTCAATCTTCTTTTCCGAATATACTCTCCAAGCGTTCCTCCAGTAGCATAGGCAAAAATCTCATGAAAATGGAAAGGAGAAATATAGATCTGGCGTGATATATCCTGAAGTGTTATTTTTTTTGTTAAATTTTTTTCTATGTAATAAATAGCCTCCATAAGACGCTCCGTATAGTACATTCGCTCTCCCCCATTTGCCTGCTTTCCGATTTAGCCAACTATAAAAATCCTATTTCAGTTTATAGGATATCCCATCTTTAATCAATCTCAACTTTTAATCGGATGGAATTAATGAACTTACACTGCCTCTGCCAGTGAGCCGAGCAAGCCTCCTTCCCAATCTTCTTTAACACTACCAATCATACAAGGTCCTATCACATCTTTCCTTTTCAATTTTAAGAAAAAACCTAAAGAGACCAGTCCGTGATTAAATGATTTCCAGCCCTTCAATAAAATCATCTATTTCCCTGTCGGTCAGCTGCTTTAAAAGTGTGGCACTTCTGACATTATTTTTGATTAAAAAGATAAAGACAGCATATTTGCTGCCTTTTTAGGTGTTTAGATATTATAATAATAATTTTTTAGTATCTTCCCCATAATGGCTACAATGGTTTTACCGGAAGATAAATATCAATAAAATGTTTTTTCTCCGGATGTGTCATAGGGTCATTCATGTACATCTCAAATACATAACCTTCATCAGGTTGAAATCCACTGTTAGGGAGCCATTCACCATAAATATAATTCCAGGCAGCCGCATGGTCACTTGGTTCATCGACTTCAAAGTGACCAATTGCATACTTGCCTGACGGAATAACTATCTTTCCTATTTCACTATCTACATCCACATTTTGAGAAACAGTTAAGCAAATACTCGTTTTCAGATTCCCCTGAGCAGTAAACTCAGGATTATCATGATAAATTGCAAATGGCTTTGAGTCATTATTCAGTAGATCCCTGGCATTAGCCCAATTCATCAGTCTACTCATCATTCCCTGGAATGCGACAGCCAATTCTTCATTAGAACCTACGTGCCTTAAGTAGATCGCTTTGATTTCTTCAATCATTCTTACCTCAACATTGCCTTTAACCAACATAACATCTCCCTTTCTTGGTGTATTTGTTATGTCTTCATTATAGCTTGGCAATAAATGAATAGCTTTACCATTCTTGCTGTCCACTTGGCAATTCTTGCTGTATTTTTGTCTTACTTCTGAGGCACTCATTCCAAAGTGCTTTTTAAAAAGTCTGGAAAAGGCTGCCGACTCAGAAAAACCCAACATCATTGCAACCTCAGTAATACTTTGGGAAGGATTGTGCAGAAGTAAAGAGATGGCTCGTTCCATTCGTATTCGATTGATATAACTTAACAATGTTTCTTTTACAATTCCACTAAAAATTCTATGAAAATGAAACTTTGAAAAACCAGAAATTTCAGCAAGTGTATCAAGGGAAAGCTCTTCCCTAAGATTCGCTTCAATATAATCTTGTACACGATTTATTCTTGAAATATACTCCATATAGGTCATGGATTTATCTGAACCAGTCATCGATTTCACTTCTTTCCGAGCAATTAAATAATGATTAAACGAAATACATTTGTCAGTAACACCTATCCGTGATATATTAGGGTAACATTTTATCTGACAGTCTTACCACCATCTCCTCATGATTTAAAGTGTCTGCTTCGAATTTCGTAGATTTTGAGTGTAGTGCTCCGACAATAGTTTACAAAAAACTATTGTCGGGAAAACAAATAACAAAAAGAGCAGCCATAATGGAATTATACCATGTTGGACGGGAAAATGAAAAGAAATTATCAAGGTATCCGATTGAATTGAACGAGATTCAATTTCTTACAAAGAATGAACTTTTATCTGTCTCAATGTCCATAGGCTTAAAGCTTAATGTAATGTCAGCAGAAAAAGTTAATAAAAGCTGTTAAATGACAACAATGCCGTACTGCGTTTCAGTCTTGTTGATCAAACGGTGTTCATTTATTCACGATTCAATGTAAAACTTGACCTTGGTACATTTATGGATTAAAATTCAATTAACTAACAAATATTTCTAAAGAAAAAGATTTTTAAACTGATGTCAGAGCCGTCCTATGTTTTGCTCTATTTATTATCAATATTAAACCTATATATTTCGAGGAGGGATATTTATGTACGTCAAAGACTTGAATGGACAATGGTATAGCGTTGATGAAGAATATTTGAAAGACAAAAAGGTTAATCTGGAGGAAGCCTTTGAAGCAATTGTTTCCAAGCGTGCGGAAAAACGGAAAAATATTGTAGAAGCATTAAACAAGCTAGACAATGAGGATATAAAGATTCTTCAAGGTTGCATATTTGAATTGAATGCGTCAGAACCCGGACCTTCTGCTCAAGTTTTTCAAGAATCAAACACACTGCTTTCTCCATTGGCTAAAGCCGCTGATAAATGCAAACCTGACGGCGTAGAAGGATGTGGCAAACCCGATGGTGTAGAAGGCTGCGGCAAGCCTGACGGCGTAGAAGGGTGTGGCAAGCCCGATGGTGTAGAAGGCTGCGGCAAACCTGACGGCGTAGAAGGGTGTGGCAGACCCGATGGTGTAGAAGGGTGCGGAAGGCCGGAATGCGGGGATGGATGCAACAACCAAGGAGGTAACAATGGATGTAAAAAACCTGAAATAAAGTATAGATAAGAGCCATAAAAGTTATAAAGCTTCGCTTGTTTACATAAAACCTTCAAGAGGTCCACCGTTTAAAACATTTTTTGTGAAAGGTACGGGTTATGACAATTCAAATCAACCACCATGATCATATGCATTATTACGAAATTGATTGGGATAATCAAAAGTATTACTATTCTCCAAACCACCATCAAATTTTCATTAAACCTGACATCCCCTTATCCCATGAATCATCATCAACAAATCCTGACCACATTCACATCAGCAGTATTTGGCTCAATGTTTCGGACAACTGCAACCTGAGATGCAAGTATTGTTTTATACCTCCAACAACTTCAGACAGCACCAGATTGATGAGTAAGGAAACAGCACGGGCAGCGGTTATGAAATTGGCATCTTGGTGGAAACCCAATCGTAATTGTCCACCTCCCCGTATAATGTTTTTTGGAGGTGAACCTCTTCTAAACCGTGAAATCGTCGAATATACAATACATTTTTCCAAGGAATGGTCACGCAGCTTTGGTGTCCCGTTTGATTACAGAATGGTTACGAATGCAACATTACTAACTGACCAAGATATTGAGCTTTATAAACGGGAACGCATATTGGTTCATGTAAGTATTGACGGTCCTGAAAGTATTCATGACCGTATGAGGGTCTTTAACGACGGCTCGGGATCCCATTCCATTGCAATTAAAAATGCCGTAGAGTTGTTATCCCGCTTAGGCGAAAATTCTGTAGCCGTTCGTGCTACGCTATCTTCTGGAGCCAGTGATTTGGGAGATATCATTCAGTATTTCGCCTCATTGGGTTTTAGAGCAATTGCGGTCAAACATGTAGAGCCGAGCATTCATACTCAAGGAGATTTCACGGACGCCGACCTGGACCATTTTTTAAAAAACGTGGATAAATATGTAGAAATAATCACCCTCCTAAGGCGTCAAGGAGTTCGTGTTTATCCTTTTGAAACACACATCAGATCGTTTCGTAAAAGATATAAACCATCTTTTACCTGTGGCGCAGGAAGCTGTTCCCTCGTCATTGACTCCCAGGGCCTGGTATACCCCTGCCACCGCTTTATCGGCAATCCCCAATACTTGCTGGGACACATTAGAGATGAGTTAAACTGGGAAATATCTAAGGAGTTCGCAGTTCTAAACACCTCAAACATACCGGAGTGCAGCTCTTGTTGGGCAGAAAAGTTTTGTCTTGGCTGTTGTCCTGCAGAAAGTTTGATGGCAGGCAAACCAATGGGTCATCCCAATCCTCATACCTGCCATATAAAAAAAATCTATGCCTTACTTTCGCTTAAATGTGCAATAGCAGAAGGAATTGGCTTCGCAAGTAAGGAATAGAAGTTTCAAAATATAAGAAAAGAAAAATGCATAAATCGTTCCCTGCAAGTGATTTTGGTTTGATTATCTAAAAAAAACATTCCAACACTCTTATGTTTTTAAAGCTTGCATAAAGGCATCTGTGCAGCAATGGGGGGTAGGCGTGGCGGTTTGTTTTGGTGTAGACGTAGGGATAGGGGTTATAATCCCCTCCCAGGCTTCATAAGCACCGCAGTCTATCCTTTCTCCCACAATTCTAGTCAGCCCGTCATAATCCAGTTCTCCATCAGAAGCAGAGATGGAAGGATCTCCGAAGTTGATAGCCTTAGATAGGGGGCTCAAGTGAAAATCAAAATTTCCTGCGTCTATAAATTGGGGATTGACAAATAAAGAGTGGGTATCCTGCCCGGAGCCCTTTTGATATGATTTAAAACCGGTAAAGTAAGCCTTTTTCCATTCCCATTCACAGTTCCTTCCGTGACCCTTAAATATAAACGCTTTTATTTCTTAAATAATGTTCCTGACAATTATACAAGAAATAAACATGCCAAATACATACAACATTTATGCATATGAAAGACAACAACACAATATAAACAAACAAAGTGTAATTATCACCGCTTATATTTAGCCAAAATCATACAGTAATTAACAAAAACGGACATTGAAGATTTTAGATTGAAAATATAAAATGAATTTGCTGAATTTATGTAGAAGGGGTTATATATTAAATCTTCATATTTACTGGCTTCAAATCTAAAACCCCTCATATTTTCTGATTATGTCAACTTTCTAGTGGTAATTACCCAATACAAATGAATAGGAAGGAGGAAATGCATCGCTGTTCTTTGCTATAAACTTGATAGCTTGTTGGGGAGTGAATTCAGTGTAGCATCGGCTGGAAAAATATTAAGGAGGTAAAAGAATTCTATGAAAAGAAAAGTTTTATGCGCTTTACTATCTGCTTCAGTTTTATTTTCTTCCATGAGTGGGGTTTATGCGGCATCTACAGGTAATGCCGGTCCAATAAAAGAGAGGGATTATAAAATTCAACTTAAATCAGCGACTATTCAAAAAAACAGAGCACAAGCTGTGCAGGCAAATTACCCCGGAGTCAATTATAAGAAGGGTGAGACAGTTCCCTACCTTGTTGTGTTCGAAGGGCCGTTGATACAGCCGGTAAAAAAAGAGGTAACAACACTTGGAGGAAAAATTGTTGATTATATCCCGGATTTTTGTTTTGTTACGCTGATGACTCCTGAAACTGCTGAAAAGGTAAGAAATATTCAAGCTGTGTTGGATATTGTTGAATACCTGCCGGAATTCAAGATTGACCCGGAACTTAAGGCAAAATTAGATGAGGGACAAAGCAGTGATAATGTAGAAATTGTTGTCAGTACCTTTGAAGATGATAAAAATTTGGTGAATGAGGATATTGTAAAGAACAACGGAAGCATACTGTATAACGGCAGCAAAAGCAAAGTTCTGCGGTTGAAGAAAAAAGACGTAAAAGCACTTACCGGACTTAAGAACGTTAGGTTTATGGAATTAAAGAGAGAGTTCAAGTACTTAAATGATGTGGCAAGAGATATGGTTTTCGGCTCAACATCACCCTGGGATTCCGGCTATTGGGACGGAAATGGTGAAATTGTGGGAATTTGTGACAGCGGTATTGATACAGGTGTAAACGATTCTTCCATGCATCCGGATCTTCAGGGAAAGATCAAAGATATTATCGACTTATCAAAGGATTCTGCCGCCGATGATTCTCCGAATAGCTACGGGCACGGAACTCATGTCACGGGATCGGTGGTGGGAAGCGGCGCTGCGTCGGGCGGAAAATTTAAAGGAGTTGCACCAGGCGCAAAGGTTGTTTTTCAGGCAAACGGTAACAAAGCAGGAAGCATGATCGGCGTTCCTGATAATCTTAACGATCTTTTTGACCAGGCCTATAAGCTTGGTGCCAGGATTCACTCTAACTCATGGGGTGGATCTAATAATGGATCATACACCGCAGACTGTTTCGAACTTGATGATTTTGTTTGGAAGCACAGGGATATGACCATCCTTTTTGCCGCGGGAAATGATGGGGATGGCCCCAATCAGACAGGAACCATTATTAACCCTTCTGCAGCAAAAAATTGTATTACTGTTGGTAATGCACAAAGTTACCGCCCTATTTTTAATGTAGATACCCAATACGATTCACTGGACCCGCACCAAATTGCATCTCGTTCTTCCCGGGGAAATACTGCGGATGGAAGAATTAAACCTGATATTGTATCACCGGGAACCCATATTGTCTCGGTTAAGTCATCTTTAATTGAAGAACCGTACAAACCATATTATACTAATTCCAACTACCAAATCATGAGTGGAACCTCCATGGCCACTCCGATTACTGCCGGAATGGTGGCGGTTTTGCGCCAATACCTTCGTGAAACTTACCAGCATAATGCCAGTGCATCTTTGATCAAGGCACTTCTCATCAATGGCGCCGGAGATATGGGATATGGAATTCCAAGCAGAGAAGCAGGCTGGGGGAAAACCAATTTATACCAGTCATCTATAAACCTCCATTCCCAGCAGCGGTTCTTTGACGATGAATCCTCAGAAATTGCCGAGGGACAGACAAAAACTTATTCTTTAAACGTAAGCAGCAGCAGCATGCCTTTAAAGCTTACACTGGTTTGGACCGACTTGCCTGCACCGGCAGACGCGGCTAAAGCACTTATAAACAACCTGGATTTAAAGGTTACATCACCCAGTGGCACCGTTTATAACGGAAATGACTTTACAGCGCCATACAATTCAGAAGCTGATTCCGTGAACAATGTAGAGAGCGTGATCATTCCCAATCCCGAAACAGGAGCCTATACGGTAGAAGTCAAAGGCACCAGCATTCTGAGCGGTCCACAGTATTATTCCCTTGTAGGCACCCACGATTTCCTGCAGGTGCCTCAAAACCTGATGTTTCAATATGGGCCAAACACTTTAACACTACAGTGGGACGCTGTACCCGGTGCAGTTAGCTATGATGTGGAAATTGACGGAACTACAGTGGTCAATTGTACAGGTACCTCCTATGTCCATTCCGGCCTTATCAATGATGTTGAGCATACATACCGTGTCAGAGCAAGAACGGCGAACCAGACAGGAAGTTACAGTTATAAAATTAAGGGTGCACTGATCTCCGACCTTATCACACCCCAAAATGTAACCATCAGCAATGTAAGTCAAAGTGGGTTTAATGCCACCTGGGATGCTGTTCCGCTTGCCGGCTACTATATGGTTAATCTTAACGGCAAAATGTATTGCACCAAAGATCCGAACTTTAGCGTTAATAACCTCATGTCAAACAAGAGCTATACCTTTAGCGTACGTGCTGAAAATGAGAACAAGACAAGTTCTTGGACAGAAGTGAGGTCTGTAATAACACTGGATAACGGCTTAAGTCAAAAGAAAGATCTGTTATCTTCAAAGGCAAATTTCGGTATGACAGAATCCGGCGGAAAGATATATGCTGCAGGAGGATATAACGGAAGCAGTTATTTAAAAACATTGGAGTGCTATGACCCTGGAAATAACACATGGACGGCAAAGTCATCCATGGTTTATGCAAGATCCGGTCCGGGAGTATCTTCCTATAATAATATCCTCTATGTTGTAGGCGGATATAACGGGACCAGTCACCTTAAGAAACTGGAGGCATACAATGCTTTTACCAACACATGGCAGACACTTGCAGATATGCCTACAGCAAGAAAGGATGCTGCGGCAATCGCAGTAAACGGTAAGCTGTATGTTATCGGAGGGTCAAGCAGTACAACCAAATTAAATAAAGTTGAAGTTTATAATACAATATCGAATACATGGTCCGCGCTTTCCAGCATGCCTACGGCAAGAAGCGGCCTTGCGGTCACAGTAATCGCCAATAAGATATATGCCTTTGGTGGATATGGTGCCAACGGTGAAGTCAATACAGCAGAGGTATATGATATCGCCACCAATAGCTGGACAGCCTTAAGCACAGGAATGCCTGTTGCCAAAGGAGGAATTGGCGCGACAACAATCAATAGCCATGCGGTTATTGTTGCAGATTCCATTTATGAGTACTATGTCCCAACGAATCAGTGGATTGTACGTGCAAATTTACCGTCCAAAACAGTGATTCATTCCGCCGTAGCATCGTATAACGGAAAAGCATATATTGGCGGAGGCTTGGACGATACATCCTACAGCAAATCCTTCCTCGAATTCAATTCATCTCAGGATGCCTGGAGTGAGGGTATCAATATGTCGTATAGCAGGTATGATTTTGGAGCTGCTGAATTAAACGGTAAAATCTATACTGTAGGTGGTAAAAAAGTATACCATAGAGCATCAGATTTGTATTTTACTGAATATACAACAGATGATTTTGAAAAGTATGACCCTGCAACAGGAGAAAGGACATCTTTAGCAACTATGAGCTACGTTAGGGATGGAGTAAGGCTTGCAGCTCTAAATGGCAAGCTTTATGCCATCGGAGGGAATTGCAGTAGTGAACATTCATATAGCATCGTAGAGGAATATGATCCTTTAACCAATCAATGGACGAAAAAAGCAGACATGCAGACAGGAAGAGAGGATTTTGGCGTAGCAGTATACAATAACAAGATTTATGTTATTGGCGGCAGAAGTATCTTAGGCAATGAAGTATGGTCGGTAGAAGAATTTGACCCCATACAAAACAACTGGACTTACAAAGCCCCGCTTAATACCGGAAGGACTGAACTTGGTACTGCGGTAGTCAACGGAAAAATCTATGCCATTGGCGGCAAAAACGGCTATGGTTACTCCAATGTAGTTGAGGAGTATGATCCGGCAGCCAATGTCTGGACATACAAAAACAACATGCCGGAAGCAAAGGGCAAATTCGCAGCATCTATTTTAAATAATAATATCTATGTCATAGGCGGCGCAGCAGGAGATGGTACCAAAATAACCGACAGAGTTCAGGTTTTCAATCCGTATGCCAATACTTGGAGCGAAACGCTTCCTCTCCCTGTGATTAATTATTATTCGGGCTTATATTCTACAGGCCGGAGTGATTTTAATGCCGTAACATTCAATAACCGTATCTATATTATCGGTGGGATTGTTTGGGATCATCCTTCAAATAAATCAGTACTATATGCACTAAACAGAATCGATGTTTTAAGAAACACTTCCACTTTGCCATAAAATGTAATCCCAAAAGAGGAAGTCAACAGGCTTCCTCTTTTGGATTATAAAGGACAGCATATTTTGTACTTCCTTCCATATTAACATTTTATCATTCTTATTAACTTATATCATAAATATTATATTTTTCAAAAAAATCTGGGATTACTATGTGAAAGAGTTATATTTTTTTGATTACCTAATTTTGTTAACCAACAATTTTTCTGGGTATTAAATAAGTAAACAACTTTTTGCCAATAATATAATTAATTGGGATTTGGAGATGATACTATGAAAAATATATTGTTGGATGATCAAATCGTACACTTAAGAAATGACTTACATAAGGTTATCACCGAAGATGGCGTTGCATCCACTAACGCTATCCATTTAAGCTGCCTGCTGGATCAACAAATAATGATGTATTATAGGGAAAACCGAATTGAGAAATCGAAATAAAGACATGGGATAATGGATTATTCCACCAAATGTTTAATGGTTTCTTTTATGATTGCCAGGAACTTAACATTGCTGTTCCGGTCCTTTACAGCAATTCTAAAAAACTTGTTATTTAAGGTTTTAAAATTGCTTGCATCCCGAATGATAATTCCTCGGGCTGCAAGTGCTTTAAAAAGCCTGGACGCATCAAACCGGTCACACAAAATTTTA
The DNA here is from genome assembly GCA_026418275.1 of Clostridia bacterium. Taxonomy (GTDB): domain Bacteria; phylum Bacillota; class Clostridia; order Acetivibrionales; family DSM-2933; genus SKW182. Next base: position 28,849 of record JAOABQ010000045.1, on the reverse strand, counting down.
ATCAATATAAAATTGGTTTCCGGTTTAAACACTTTTAATTCTTTTATTTTGGTAAGTTCATCATAAAACCAGTGAAGTTCTTCTTTAAGCCACCCGGATGTATCGGAAAGGTATTCCTTAAGCTCAGGTAATACTTTTCCTATGCTCAGGGCAAAGGAGTTTACCGACCAGGGCATTTTTTGCCTCCACATTTTTTTTATAAGCCCCGCTTCCCCAAGTCCATAGCCTAAGCGAACCCCCGGGATAGAAAAGACTTTTGTGAATGCCCGGATAATAAATAAGTTATGATAATTTTCAATCTGGTCTATTAGTGAATTTTCATTTCCCTCCTTGGTTAACTCGATAAATGCTTCGTCTACAATGAGAACCATGCTTTTTTCAAACGCAAAATGAAGGATCTTAAGAAGGTCCTCCCTATTTACCATGGTAGAAGTCGGATTATTGGGATTACAAAGCATGATGGCATCACATCCATGTGACCTATTTATGAGCAAGTCGGCATCTAATTTAAATTCATCCTTTTCCATAAGCAAAAAGTAATCCACTTCTACACCTGCGTCCTCTGCTGCATTGCAGTACTCTGAAAAGGTAGGTGACGGAATGAGAATTTTATTTAAGTTTAAGGTTTTAAAAAGCAAAAAGATAACTTCCGAGGCCCCATTCCCGATGATAATGTTCTCTATCGGGATGCTTAAATAACGTGATATCTCTTCTTTCAGTTCACTGCAATCCGGGTCCGGATAATGCACAGCATTACCTATGCTTGAGATGAAAGCTTTCTTCATGATATCCGGAATCCCCAACGGATTGATATTCGCACTGTAATCCAGAATGTGCAAGGGATTAAGGCCAAACCTTTTAGCAGCCCAATAAATGTTTCCCCCATGATCCAATTCATTCTCTCCACACTTTCCCATTCTTTTCTCACTTCCATATTATGTGTATTGATGTATCAACATTGCCGGATTTATTCCCCCCTAATCTACGGTGGTTAAAATGGCCACCAGCGACAACATCAGCAGAAGGGTTATAAAAGACGTCATATACATAAGCCTTATGGTTTCTTTGATATCTTTTGTTTCCAGTTCCTTGTCCGGATCTCCGATGGTCGGTTTTTCCATAACCTTTCCAAAGTATACATTGGTCCCTCCGATCCGGATTCCCAGTGCTCCGGCAACTGCTGCCTCCGGGTAGGCACAATTGGGGCTCTTATGATTTCTACGGTCCCTTAGCATCACTGCCATGCTTTTGGAAAAGCTTTTTCTCAGGAGAAAAGCGCTTACGGGTATGAGTACTCCGGTAAGTCTTGCAGGGAGATAGTTTGCCAAATCATCTATTTTTGCTGATGCAAAGCCAAAGTGCCTGTATTTGTTATTCATATATCCCACCATGGAATCCAGGGTGCTTATAGCCTTAAAGGCATATACCAAAGGCGCACCCAGTCCAAATAAGGAGCCCAAAACAGCGTAAATAAGCGGGGATGTTACACCGTCCACCGTATTCTCCGCGGTCGTTTCCACCACCCCGCGGATTACTTCCTTCTCTGAAAGCCCATCAGTCTCCCGCCCAACAAGCATGGCTAGACTTTTCCTTGCTTCGATGAGGTTTCCGGTTTTTAAAACTCTGTAGACTTTATTGGCCTCATGCGCAAGACATTTTGCCGCAAGGGCGGAATAGATAAAGTAGATATTCAAAACGTGAAACATTACAGGATGTACTGCTTTTGCAATTTGAAGCAAAAGAAATACGGCAAAAAAAGTGGTTAAAACTACAATCAAAGCCAATAAAAATCCCGCAGCCTTCTCCTTTACTTTCATAGCCCCGACATCTCCCTCAATCGATGCTTTATTGAGCAGCTTTCGTAAAGCGGCTTCGGTTTTTTTGATAAGTAAACCGATAAAACGGACCGGATGAGGCATCCAATAGGGATCCCCAAAAATCAGGTCCAATATGTACGCGATGATCACGTCGAAAATGAGAACTTCTATTCCTGCCATGTTTATCACCTGCTGCCCCCAATAATTTCATAAACCAGCTTCATATCAAGGCTGCCCCTAACAATCTCCGCCAGTTTTTCATACTGGCTTTCCTTAAATTCCTTAAAGTCCAGTGTAAGGTCCACCATCTTGTCCAACCCTTTTCTTTTTCTTATATTGTTGATAAGTCCGGCGGTAAAATCAAGGTTATCAAAGACGCCGTGAATATAGGTCCCAAATACTGTTCCTGTTTCATTCCGGACCCCATCCAGCTTTTTTATGTTTTTCCCCAGGAGTTCATGGATTTCAAGGTATGGGACACATCCATCCAAAATTTCTGTCGACCCCATATGGATTTCATAGCCGGAAATTTCCGTATGATTTAAGCCGTCTAGAATTCCTTCGCCATCGATTACTCCCGCTCTTACCTGGGTGGTTGTTTTCTTATTTTGAAAAACGGTTTTTACGTTTAAAAGCCCCATCCCTGCCATCTTTTCAAGGCCAGATTCCGTATGAAGGGGATCTTCCAGTTGAACTCCAAGCATTTGATATCCCCCGCAAATACCAAAAACCACGGTTCCTTCTCTATTACGCCGGATAATTTCAGCTTCCATCCCGGATTTTCTTAAAAACAACAAATCTTCCAGTGTATTCTTTGTCCCCGGAAGAATGACCAAATCCGGATTTCCAAGACGGGATACCCTGTCCTCATACCGCACCGAGACCCCTTCCAGGTTTTCCAGTACATTAAAATCCGTGAAATTTGAGATATGAGGCAGCTTAATAACTGCAATATCCATATCACCTTCATGGGTCCTTTGATTGAACCTTTCGGTAAGGCTGTCTTCATCCTCGATATTGAGCCTCGTATAGGGGATAACCCCCAAAACAGGAACCCTTATGATATCCTCCAGCATTTTTATCCCGGGCTTTAATATATCGATATCACCCCGGAATTTATTGATAATGACCCCTTTAACCCGCCTTTTTTCCTCCTCGGTAAGAAGGAGCATGGTCCCTGCCAGTGAGGCAAAAACACCGCCCTTATCGATATCTCCTACCAAAACAACCGGAGCATCGGCAAGCTCAGCCATTCCCATATTTACAATATCCTTCTCCCGCAAGTTGATTTCAGCAGGGCTTCCAGCCCCTTCAAGCACAATCACATCATAGCTTCCGGCCAGTTCCTCATAGACTTCCTTTACCATGGAAGAAAGCTTGGGTTTAAACTCATGGTACTCTACAGCCGACATATTGCCATACACTTCACCTTTAATAATCACTTGCGCTTTCTTATCGGTGGTAGGCTTTAACAAAACAGGGTTCATGAAAACCGATGGCTCTATCCCTGCAGCTTCAGCCTGTACTACTTGAGCCCTTCCCATTTCCTTTCCTTCCTTGGTGATAAAGGAATTGAGCGCCATATTTTGTGATTTAAAGGGAGCCACACTAAGGCCATCTTGTTTCAGTATCCTGCAAAGCCCTGCCGTGACCAGGCTCTTTCCTACAGAGGAGGCGGTTCCTTGAATCATAATACATTTTGCTTTCATATTTTAAACCTCATTCATATCCATCTTTCTACAGACATCTAAAAATCTTTTTGCAAAACGAGGATTCCCCCAAAAGTGAAGATGGGGATAGCCTGCCATCAGGTTCTTCACTTGATAACCGCAGTACCACTCACTCATATTCTTGTTTCTTCGCTCTTTCATGACTTTATAGCAGGTATCCACCTCTGAATCCACCATCGTTACAGAATAGTGAAACTCATGAGCCCGGATCCTATCGCCCTTTCGGGCAAGGATATTGTCCTTTGTAATCTCAACTTCCACATACCCAAACCGTTTCAGTGAGGCGGTCATTTCACTTTTTCCCGGGATAACCTCCGTCATTTTATATTCATTTCCCTCTAAGGTCTTAATACTCTGGGACAGATACATAAGTCCGCCGCATTCTGCATAAGCCGGGAGCCCTAATTCAACAGCTTTTTTGACGGACAACTTCATCGGAAGATTTTCTTCCAGTTCTTTTGCAAATACCTCCGGATACCCTCCACCAATATAAAGTCCTTTCACATCCTTGGGAAGATGTTGATCCTTAAGAGGACTAAAATATATAAGGTCTGCCCCTAACATTTCCAATAACTCCAAGTTGTCTTGATAATAAAAGTTAAACGCCTTATCTTTTGCAACCCCAATTTTTACATTTTGGAAAACAGGATGCGTCCCTTCCGGTACCGGTTTCATGGCTGGGGCATTCCCGGCCAGCTTAACCAAAAGCTTAAGGTCCACTGTTTTTTCAATTTGGCTTATAAGCTTATCCAGTTTTTCGTTAAGATCTTGAATCTCACCCCCGGATACCAATCCGAGATGCCTGCCCGGGAGGGATATTTCGGAATTTTTCTTTAGGTATCCCAATACCGCAAGTCCGGTATGTTCTTCTATGATTTCTTTCAGGAGAAGAAAATGACTTTCACTTTTTAAGTGGTTCAGGATGACTCCTTTAATATTTACATTTCGGTTGTAATCCATAAACCCAAGGAGGATAGGAAGAATACTTAGAGAAAGCCCCTCTCCGTTTACCACCAGTACAACCGGTGAATTAAGAATCCCAGCCACATGGGCTGTACTTCCTTCCTGTGAGGTTCCCCCAAGACCGTCATAAAACCCCATCACCCCTTCCGCCACGGCAATATCCGCGTATCTGGCACTTCTTAAAAACAAGGTTTTAACCGTATTTTCATCCAGCATAAAGCTGTCCAAGTTTCTGGAATGCTGCCCGGTGATAAAGGTATGAAACATAGGGTCGATATAATCCGGCCCCACCTTAAAGGGCTGAACCTTAAGCCCCATCCTTTTAAGTGCCCCCATGATTCCAAGGGTAACGGTCGTCTTACCGCATCCGCTGTTGGTACCTGCAATAACAATTCTAGGTATCTGCATTTTAGCCGACTCCCAACTTTATCCAATGGACCGTATCCGGTCTACTATAATTTCTGCAATCCGGTCATCATCGCCCAAGTGTTCACTCATCCGGATTTCGATGTCTTTATGCTTTTCGGAAATCTTTTTTAGCTCATTGGGAATATCTTCGGTAACATGGACACCGTCAAATAAAAACATGGGCACAATTTTTATGCTTTTTGCCCCATTTTTCACCAAATGATCAATTCCGGCTTCCAGGTCCTGTTCTGAAAACTGTAGAAAAGCCGGGTATACCAGGGACTCTTTGGTCCTTGATTTTACCTTTTCCACCAGTGAGTCCAGTATTTTTTCTGTTTCCTGCCTTTTACTTCCGTGTGCGAGTATTAAAATCCCTTCCATATAAAAACCCTTTCTATTTTTTAAGTTGTGAAAAAACCTTATCGATACTTTCTATTGTTTTTTCCGTGTCTTTATCATCATGGGCCGCCGACAAAAACATGGCTTCAAACTGGGAAGGAGCAATATAAATCCCCTCCTCCAGCATGCCTGCGAAATACTTTTTAAACATGTGGGTATCCGAACCAGTGGCTGTTTTAAAGTCCCTTACCTTATCCCCGGTAAAGAAAGCGCTCAGCATGGACCCAACCCGGTTTACCGATGCCGGGACCCCATACCTATCTCCTGCCTCTATAAACGCTTTTTCCAGTCTTGCTCCTTTTTTATCCAATGCGTTATAGATATCAGGATTATCCCTTAATATTTGCAAGGTTTTGATTCCCGCCGCCATGGCTACCGGATTTCCCGATAAAGTTCCTGCCTGATACACGGGACCCACCGGAGAAATCATTTCCATGATTTCTCTTCTTCCCCCATAGGCCCCTACCGGCATACCGCCTCCAATAATCTTTCCGAATACGGTGATATCGGGCAGTATTCCATAATAGGACTGGGCGCCGCCAAAAGCAACCCTAAATCCGGTAATCACTTCATCAAGAATAAGAAGTACACCGTACTCCTCCGTCTTTTCACGGAGGATCTTTAAAAATTCGAGCTCCGGCAGAACAACCCCCATGTTTCCGGCGACCGGCTCTAGGATCACCGCTGCCAATTCATTTCCTACTTCACTGAAAATATGAATCAGCTCTTCGATGTTATTATAGGATGCTGTTAAAGTGTTTTTAGCATAATCATAAGGCACACCCGCACTATCCGGAACACCGGTGGTCAAAGCACCGGAACCCGCCTTTACTAATAATCCGTCGGAATGGCCGTGATAGCAGCCTTCAAACTTTAATATCCGATCTCTTCGGGTGTACCCCCTGGCAAGGCGGATGGCACTCATTACCGCTTCGGTTCCCGAGCTGACCATCCTCACCATTTCCACCGATGGGACTGCATGACATAGGATATCTGCCAGTTCAAATTCCTTTTCGGTAGGAGCACCAAAGCTTGTCCCGCATTCTGCCGCCTCTTTGATCGCTTCAATGACTTCCGGGAAGGCATGCCCAAGGATCATGGGCCCCCAGGACCCTACATAATCAATATAGGTATTGCCGTCAATGTCAAATATTTTAGATCCCTTTGCTTTTTTTATATACGGGGGATTTAGGCCCACCGACCGGTATGCACGCACCGGGCTGTTGACTCCCCCTGGAATAATTTCTTTGGATTTTTCGAATACTTCAAGGGATGATTTTAAAGCCATGATCAAACTCCTTTTTACATATAACTAAGTTTTAAGCCACTTTGCCAAATCCTTAGCAAAATAGGTGATGATTATTTTTGCACCTGCACGCTTTATGGCCGTTGTCATTTCTAAAACGGCAGACTTTTCATCAATCCAGCCCTTCCCAGCCGCCGCTTTCACCATAGCATATTCTCCGCTTACCTGATAGGCGGCAACCGGTACATCAAAGCGGCTGCTTACTTCATGGATCACATCCAGATAAGCCATAGCCGGCTTCACCATCACAATGTCCGCACCCTCCTGGATATCCAACTCAACTTCACGGAGGGCTTCCCGGCTGTTGGCAATATCCATCTGGTAGGATTTCCGGTCCCCGAAAGCAGGCGTGGACTGTGCCGCATCCCGGAATGGGCCGTAAAAGGCAGAGGCATATTTGGCACTGTAGGACATAATGATTTTATCTGTTAATCCCGATTTATCCAAGGTCTTTCGGATTACTCCCACCCTTCCGTCCATCATATCGGAGGGTGCAACAACATCCGCTCCGGCTTCCGCGTAGCTTAAAGCCGATTTTGCAATGAGGTTCACAGATATGTCATTAAGGATCTTACCGTCATCTACCACACCACAGTGACCATGGTTTGTATATTCGCAAAGGCATACATCCGCAATGAGAAGTAAATTGGGAAACTCTTTTTTGGCTTCTTTTAAAGCGGTTTGGATAATACCGTCATGACTGTATGCGCCGGTTCCTGTTTTATCCTTGTTTTCCGGCACTCCAAAGAGCAGTACACCCGGAATTCCAAGGCTCTGGACCTCTTCAAGCTCCTTTAGAAAGTTATCGGCAGATAGTTGAAAAACACCCGGCATGGAAGATATTTCACGTTTTACGCCTTTTCCCTCCACAATAAAAAGGGGATAGATCAAATCATCGGTAGAAACTTTTGTTTCACGCACCAATCTTCGTATGTTCTCATTTCCTCTCAACCTTCTCGGCCTTTTATGAAGCTCCATTGAGCATCCCTCCTTTTTAAGGCTATACCAAATCCAATAATTTTTGAACAACACTACCTATGGTATGGATTTCTGCTTCTTCAACCCCTCTTATACCTAATTCCCGGGCAGTTTTTGAAGTAACCGGACCGATGCAAACAGCTTTCGCACTTTTTATCTTTTTGACCCCGTCCTCTCCAATCAGGGAAACAAAGTTTTTCACGGTGGATGAACTGGTAAAGGTGATAAAATCAATTTGATTCCTTTCAAGCATATCCATAATCTTCTGTTTCCTGCCATCTTCCATAAGGGTCCTGTACACTGTCAGATCCTCCACAAGAACCCCTGCTTCCTTTAATCCCCTTGAAAGGTCTTCGGTTGCAATATCCGCCCTTGCCAAAAGCACCTTTTCATCCGGTTTTACCCTATGAATCATTTCACTTAAAAGAGATTCGGTAGTAAACTTTTGAGGAACCAAATCAGCCAGAAGACCATACCGGTTTAATTCACTTTCGGTTGCTTCTCCAACCACAGCAATCTTTGTACCGTATAAATTCCTTATATCTGCCCTTATTTCCTGCATTCTTTCAAAAAAAGCTTTTACCCCGTTCACACTGGTAAATACAATCCAGCCATAATCCCTAATCCCCTTCATTGCCCTATCCAACTGGGTAAAATCCTCTATTTTTTCAATCCGTATGGTTGGAAACTCTATGGCCTCGCCCCCGAATGCCTCGATTTTTTCAACCAGCTTGCTTGCTTGTTCTCTGGATCTTGTTACAATCACTTTTTTCCCGGAAAGCTTCCCCTTTAAAAACCACTGAAGCTTTTCCCGGAGAGACACAACCGGACCGATTACCGTAACTGCCGGAGAGTGGATTCCTTCCTCTAAAACGGCCTTGTGGATATCCAAAAGGGTTCCTGTAACCGTCCTTTGCCTATGGGTAGTCCCATTTTCTACCACTGCCACGGGAGTTTTAGGATCTTTTCCATATTGAATCAGGTTTTTGCAAATTTCCTGGATATTTTTAATTCCCATTAAAAAAACTAAGGTTCCGCTCAGCATGGCCAAGGCTTTATAATCAATCCGGCTTTCTTCCTTTTCCGGACTTTCATGGCCGGTAATAATGTGCAGTGAGGAGCAAAAATCCCGGTGTGTTACAGGAATCCCTGCATATGCGGGAACAGAAACAGCCGAAGTAACTCCCGGTACAATCTCAAACTCAATCTGATGGTGCCATAGATACTGGGCTTCTTCTCCCCCCCGACCGAAGACAAAAGGGTCTCCCCCTTTTACTCTGGCAACATTTTTCCCTTCCTTTGCCTTTTTAACCAAAATCTCATTGATTCCCTCTTGGGGTACCGCGTGAAAATCCGGCTTTTTTCCTACATTAATCAATTCGGCATTCCTCTTTGCAAAACTTAGTATCTTCTCACCCACCAGCCGGTCATATACGACTACATCCGCATTTTCAATGCATTGGAGTGCCTTCAACGTTATTAATTTATAGTCTCCAGGCCCTACACCTATAATAAAAACTTTTCCGTTTTTCACGTTTCTCCATCCTTCATTTTTATTAAAGTCTATCTAAAAGAATTTGGGCCAATTGTTCTCCTAAAAGAGCCCCATCTTCTTTGTTCCCTTCGATGGTTTCCTTAACTATTTTTGACTTGTCTTCCGCCGCCAGCATTCCATAAATCTTTATCCTATTCCCCTGAATCACTCCATGAGCGGCAATGGGCGTGGTACATCCCCCATTTAATTTTATCATAAAAGCTCTTTCCGCGGCCATGCGAAGGGCTGTTTCTTCACAATGAATACATTTTACCAGAGATTCTATCTCGTCATTCTTCCTGGTTTGGACCGCAAGAACCCCCTGGCCCACTGCGGGAACCATCTCATGAACATTGAAAAACTGTGTACCTTTGCTTTCCAAACCCAAACGTTTCAATCCCGCTGCCGCCAGAATCAATGCATCATATTTCCCTTCCAGAAGCCTTTCTAGCCGGGTTAATACATTTCCCCGCAGGGTCTCTACCTTAAGGTCCGGCCGCTGGTTTAAAAGCTGCACCTCCCTGCGGCTGCTGCTTGTACCGACCACCGCACCGGCCTTTAAGTCCCCAAGCAAGGCCTTATCCCGGGTAACCAGGACATCTCTTGGGTCTTCACTTCCAGTGTATGCGGAAAGGGTAAGTTCATCGGGAATTTCAGCAGGCATATCCTTCATGCTGTGTACTGCAAGGTCAATTTTATGCTGAAGAAGCGCCACTTCCAGTTCCTTGATAAAAAGCCCCTTCCCTCCGACCCTTTCCAACCTTTGATCGAGAATCATGTCTCCTTTGGTGGTCATCCCGATGATTTCTATTTCAATGTCAGGATTTTTTTCCCTTATCCGGTCGGCAACCCACCGGCTTTGCGCCAGAGCCAGCTTACTTTCCCGGGTACCCAATCTAATTGTTCTTTTCATTTTTATATCCCTCAAAGACTTTACTCAGTTTTAAAACTATTTCTTCCTTGCTCAAACCATCCGGAAGTCCCATCGCTTCTTCCAAAAGTGCAGAGGCCACAGATTCCCTACTATTTATATCATGGATTTCACTTTTAACTTTTTTTCTAAGTTCCTTTAAAACCTGTAATTTTATCTCCAAATCATCCGGGAGGGTTTCCCCGATCCTTTTCCTTAACGCCTTGGACAATGCAGGAAAGCTCCCTGAGGTGGAAATACCAATTACCAGGTCGTCCCTTCTGACCAAAGCCGGAAAGTAAAAAGAGCATCTTTCAGGGTCATCTACCACATTGACATGAATTCCAGCCTGGGTCCCGTCCCGATATACCCTTGCATTGACCTCATGATCCGAAGTAGCGGCAATCACCATAAAGGAATCTTTTAAGAATTCATCATCATAGTTTTTGCATATCCAGTGGATTTCGCCTTGCAGATGATGGTTTTCAAGGGTTTTTGTAATTTTAGGACTCAAAAGGGTTATTTCCACCTGAAAGGGGAGTAAGGCCAGCACCTTCCTCTCAGCTACCTTTCCGCCGCCTACCACCAGGCATTTTTTGTCCTTTAAATCTATAAAGAAAGGAAATAACGCCATTTCACCCCTCCTTAACAATACTTTCTTAAAAAATCAATCACTTCTTCAAAACTCCCTGCCAGATTGCTATATTCCACATCCGGACGATGAACCAGGACTACTTTCACACCCAGCTTTTTTGCCGCAGAGATTTTCTCCATGGTACCGCCGGTATCTCCACTGTCTTTGGTAACAAGGACCTTTGCATTACAGTGTTTTAGCATTTCCATATTCATCCTTTCGGAAAAAGGACCTTTGGCTGCAAAGATATTGCCGGCAGTAAGCCCAAGCTCTTCGCATTTTCCTATTACCTTGCTGTCGGGCAGCACCCGCACAAAAAGTCTTTCCCTGTAATCGGAAATCCGGGTTACAAATAACGGGATATGATTGCTTCCAATGGTAAGAAACAGGTTTCCCTTCATATGTTTAACTTTCTCTGCCGCTTCCTCAAAGCTTAAAACCCGCAGGACATCCAAATCACCGTTATCGCTTCCGGGCCTTTCATAGCGTATGTAAGGAACCTCTGCCCCTTTGGCTGCAGCTATGGTATTTTCCGACACATAGGCAGCATAGGGGTGTGAAGCATCCACCACACATTTTGAACCGGAATCCCGGATAAGGTTTTCCATATGAAATGCATCCAGCTTTCCCGTCAAGACCGTAAGTCCCTTTCGTTCCTTTAAAAGCTCTGCGCCAAAGGGTGTTGTCACCGTTGCTATGACTTCCATATTAAGTTCCAGTATTTCCAATATGAGTTCCCGGGCATCTGAAGTGCCCCCTATTACCAAAACCTTTGTCATATCCATTCATTCCTGTGAATACAAATTTTCACCATCACTCCAACCCATCATACCCCCTAGGGGTAATAATCTTCCCATTGGCTGCATAACTCATTGAGTTTCCGACAATCACCACCGAAAACATATCGATCTCCTGTTCCGGCATTTTATTCAGGGTGGTAACCGTTGCTTTTTCATCTTTCCTTCCTGCGTTCCTTACAATTCCTACAGGCGTATCTTCTTTTCTATATTTTAAAAGAATATTTCTTGCGATTTCAATATACCCACTTCTTCCCTTGCTTTTGGGATTGTAAATGGCAATGACAAAGTCACCTAAAGCAGCGCACTCCAACCTTCTTTGTATAAGCTCCCAGGGTGTCATTAAATCACTGAGACTGATCACCGTAAAATCGTGCATTAAAGGTGCCCCTAGGACAGCAGCAGCTGCTGAAGCTGCGGTAATCCCCGGAATGACCTCCACGGTCACAGGTGCATCTGATTTTTCCACAATTTCCAGCATCAGTCCGGCCATTCCGTAAATTCCGCTGTCACCGCTGCTGACTAAGGCTACTGTTTGTCCTGATAACGCTTTTTCCAGAACCATTTTGCACCTTTCCACTTCTTTGGTCATTCCCGAAGAAAAAAAGCTTTTTCCAGGGAAATAATCCTTAATAAGCTCAATATAGGTCTTATACCCAACCACCGCATCTGCCTTTTCTATGGCTTCTTTTGCCCTGGGAGTCAGTTCTTCCGGTCTTCCGGGCCCCAGCCCCACTACATATATTTTTGACATTCTTTCTCTCCTACAGCTTTCTACTTGTTAAAATATCATTGAGGCACTTGAAATAGGCCTCTATTTCTTCTTTACTGCCTACATCCCGAATGCTGAATATAAATTTATTCAATATCTTTTTAACCGATCCGGAAATGGATGACCGGACCATCTCTTTATCCGATTCACTTGCACATTCCAATTTGGAAAGGGTCTCTGTTATTTTCCCGTTTAAAATCTCTTCAACATACTTTTGCAGTTCATTAATAAGGGGCAAGTAGCCCTTAAACTTAAACCACTTTTCATATTCCAAAACATAGGCATCAATGATTTCATTGGCTTTCGTTACCTCTAAAAGCCTTTTATCCACATTCTCATCAATGGTGATCTTTAGGTCATCCATATTAAAATATTTTATACCGGGAATTTCACTTACCGATACATCCATATCCCGGGGTACAGCCAAATCAATAAAAATTCTCTCCTTAAATCCGGCAACAGACTTTTCCACCATGTCCCTGGTAATGGTATAGTGAGGGCTTGATGTGGAGCTGATTACAATATCCGCTTCGTTTAAAACTGAATACCGGTCCTGATAGGGTACAAATTCAATCCCTTGCCTTGCTGAAAACTCACTCTTTACATATTTTCCATGAGTCCTATTGGTGACATAAACCTTTCCAATGCCCAAAGCAATAAGATTTTTTAGTGCCAGGGACCCGATTTTCCCCATGCCGATGATAAGGGCCTTCTTATCTTGCAGTTTCCCATGAAGTGTTTGCTCTACCAGCTTGGCAGCCAAAGAACCCACGGATAGGGAGTTTTTGGATAGATCGGTATAAGTCTTAACTTTTTTTGCCGCAGTGACGGCGTCACGGAACAGTGTATTGAGCACTCCCGCACTTGCCTTTAATTCCATTGAGAGCCGGTGGGCATCCTTTACCTGGCCTAAAATCTGGTCCTCCCCTAAAACCTGGGATTCCAAACCGGATGCAACCTGAAACAAGTGTTTTACCGCCTTGATGCTGCTGTAAAAATAGAAAAACTTTTTATATTCATATAAAAGGAGGCCTTTTACTTCGCAGAGGAGTTTTTCCACTGTTTCACCGTTAAAATCACAGTTGTCGGCATAGATATATACCTCGGACCGGTTGCAGGTAGATAAAAGGACACATTCCAAAACACCGGGAATTTCCTTTAATCTGGTTAAAATTTTCTGCTGTTCATCCCGGCTGAAGCTTAAATTTTCACGGTACTGGATGGGTGTTGTTCTATAATTTACACCGGTAATAAATATGTTCATATGGAAAAAAACATCTCCTCTTCAGAAAGTGCCAGGGTTATTCCCTCATATTTTGTTTTCGGGCAAATCAATTTTGCGTTGGTACCGGCTAAAACAGCACAAGGTTCAGCTACCGATGAAACCCCTATCTTTTCTTTTACAAACCTAGATGCTTCATATTGATTTTCCACTTTTAAAATTTCACTTTGTTCTATGATTTTTAGTGGAAAATGATGCTCCCTGCAAAATTCCAAAATCCCTTTTTCATCTTTCTTTATATCAATCGTTGCAATCCATTTGACTGAGACTTTACTTTTTTTATTGATATCCAAAAAATCCCAAAAAGCACTTTCAATCTTTTCCTTGGATATTCCCTTTCTGCAGCCTATACCTACAATAAGGTTTTTAGGCCTTATCCATAGAGTATTTTGAGCATCCACATCCAAATCCAAACGGTTAGTCACCATCACGACATTATTACAACTTGTCATCTTAATGTTATCCTGTGATATAATCCTTGCATTTTCCAATCCTTGAATCTTCGCATCACTGTAAATTGGGACTTCCTCCCCGTTTACCAATGCAGAACTTATCACCTTCAAATCCTCAAAGTTCTCGATGACACAACCATTACTTTGTGCAAAAACATCCAAAGAAATGACATGGTTTACATCGGTTGCGGTTGTAATTACAGGCTGTCCACCTGTAATAAGGCTAAGTTTTCTGGCCAGTTCATTGGCTCCTCCCAGGTGCCCGGATAACAAACTGACTGCATACTGTCCTTTTTCATCCATTACCACAACAGCCGGGTCGTTTTTTTTATCTTTTAATAAAGGTGCTATACTGCGGACAACAATCCCACAAGCCATAATAAAGACAAGCTTCCTGTACTTTTTAAATAAGGAAGCTGCCAAGTCATTCAAACCGGCTTCTATGGGGAAAACATCCATTCCCTGAGAGGTACTTGCCTTATAAAACTCAGCCCATTCCTTCTTCAAATAAATATGGGCTTTTAACTCTTCCCCTATTCGGACCGCAAGAGCAGAGCCGTTTTTAGTCAGCGCAATCACTGCCGTACTCATTTAGCCCCACTCCTATATTCATGACTGAAATTTTTATCATATAATCTGGAAAGTTCATATTCATCCCCTAAAAAGTTTCCAACAATCACAAGGGCTGTTTTTCTGATTCCTTCCCCACGTACCCGGTCTGCGATATTGTTTAAATTCCCGCGGATGATTTTCTGCTCAGGCCAGGAAGCCTTATACACAACTGCTACAGGTGTGTCGACAGGATATTTCCTTGCTAACTTTTCTGAAAGCATTTCAATTTCCTGAACACTTAAAAAGATGACCATAGTCGCGTTGTGTGATGCCAATGCCTCAATGTCTTCCTTATGAGGAACCGGAGTTCTCCCCTCCATCCGGGTAAGAATCACTGTTTGACTTACCCCAGGCAGGGTAAACTCTTTCTTTAATGCTGCAGCCGCCGCAAAAAAGGAACTGACCCCTGGGATCACTTCATAGCTGATCCCCTTTTTATCCAAGCCATCCATTTGCTCACGGATGGCTCCATAAATGGAGGGATCTCCCGTGTGAAGGCGGGCAACCATTTTTCTCTTCTTAACCGAAGCTGTCATCACTTCAAGGACCTCTTCCAACGTCATTTGCGCACTGTTAAATACTTCCGCCCCATCCTTTTTGTTTAAAAGAAGCGCCGGGTTTACCAAAGACCCTGCATAGATAATAACATCTGCTTCATTTAGTATCTTTTTGCCTTTTACCGTTATAAGATCAGGATCTCCCGGACCTGCGCCAATAAAGTATACCATACCCTTACCGAACTCCATTCTTTTTTATGATCATGGTAGTAAAATAACTTAAATCTGTAGAATTCATCTTATCCAAATCAAACTCAATCCACTCGTCGGGATGCCCGCATTTACTAACCAACACAGCGTTTTTTTCCATCCCTCTTTCCTTAAGATATTTTACTACATCCGGCAGCACTTTTGAAACTTTCATTAAGATTACATTATCAGCATTTTGAAGGATGCTGTCAATATTTTTTAAATCCATGATAGCAGGAACCACTGCAATGGTTTCCGTATTTTCTCCCAAAATGACCCCCGCTCTTGCGCTGGATGCACAAAAAGAGGTGATCCCGGGAATTATCTCTGTTTCATACCCGTCTTTGGATATGTTTTTATGGATATATGCATAGGTACTGTAAACCGTCGGATCTCCAAGGGTAATAAAGGCAACACTCTTATTTTGGTCCAGCTTGTCCTTAATTTCACCCACAGCCCGGTTCCAGCTTTCTTCAAGCACCTTCTTATCATAGCTCATAGGAAAAAGAAGTTCAATGTGCTCCTTCTCCTTTTCCAATACATTTTTTACGATGGACAAGGCTAGGCTTTCCCGGTCAGAGGCCGTTTTTGGCAGAGCGATGTAATCCGCCTCATCCAAGATTCTTTTTGCTTTTAAGGTAATGAGTTCCGGATCACCCGGACCAATTCCTACACCATATAATTTACCGGACATTTTTTGCCTCCTTATCTGCACTGATGATATACACGGGATTCATGGCCTGCATCAGGTGCTTGCCCCCGGCAGTTTTTCCTCTGGAAGCCGATATATTCACAATATCTATATTATAAAACCCAAGTTTTTCAAGATAATGAATGGCTTCATAGGTTGATTCAATGGTAACGGTGTTTAAAACCACTTTCATATCCCGTTCCATATGTGCAATGGTTTCCAGGATGGATTCCATATTCCCACCTGAACCTCCTATGAAAACCCGGTCCGGCTCAGACAGCCCACAAAGGGCGTGAGGAGCATAGCCATTAATTACATGTGCGTTTTCCACACCAAAGGCTTCCAAATTTTTTTGAATGAGCTCCAAAGCCTCCCCGTTTTTTTCAATAGCGTATACCTTCCCCCGCCTTATAACCAGTCCACATTCAACGGTTATGGAACCCGTGCCCGCACCGATATCATATACGATACTTTCCTCGCGGAGACAAAGCTTGGATAGAGAAATGGACCTAACCTCCTGCTTTGTCATGGGTACATTACCCCTAATGAATGCTTCATCCGGTATGCCATATGTCTTATATCCCCATTTTTTCTCCTTTGAAACCTTTTGATTTTTTATTATCAGCATCACAGTAAGGTCACGAAAGGATTGCTCCATTACTTCTTTGGGCGTTCCACAAAAAAGTTTCTCCCCTTCATAGGAAAGATTTTCACCAATGAAGATTTTGACATTTTCATATCCATTACGAAGGAGCCATTCGGATACGATTCCGGGAGAATGCTTTCCATCTGTAAAAAGCGCTACTTTACGGTTGCCCATGAGTTTTTCATTTAAATCCTCAAAACCTCTTCCATGTACACTGGTAAAGACAACATCATTTAAGCTTACCTTCATTTTACAGCTTAAGGTTTGTATGGCACTGATTCCCGGAATGGTCTCAATCTCCATATCCTGTTGAAGCTTCTCGGACAGAAACCCTGATATGCTGTAAAAGGAGGGGTCCCCGCTTACAAGAACCGTTATTCTCTTTCGTTCCCTATGTTCCACTATATATTGATAAACATCTTCAAGGCGGCCGTTTATCACAACGTTTTCCTTTTTTAAAGCCTGAAAGGGCACAAGATTCCTTCTGCCGCCAATCAAAACGTCGCTTTCTTCAATGATTTTTTTTGCAGCGGGCACAAGAAAATCCGGATTTCCAGGCCCCATTCCTACAATATAAAGCTTATTCATAAATACCTCTTACTTTTTTCCAGCATTTCTCTTGCCAACGCATCCGTCGCAAGGATTCTGTTATAAGAATCACATAGGACTGCACCTACTTTTATTTTGTTAAACACGTGGTGCATACATCTTATGGAAGCTTGATTTACAATTCTATGATAAACTTCCTCCAAACCGTTGGCATCCAAAATCTTTACTGCCCCATCGGTTGTTTTACAAGCATAGATTTCATGAATGATCTCCTTAGATGCTCCTTCCAATGCAGCATAGGAGCTTAAAATCTCCATTCTGGCATCAGCAATACGGCTGTGGGTTTGGAAGATCCCTGCAGAAACCTTTACCAGCTTTCCAATGTGTCCTGCAAGAAGGATTTTCTGAAGTTTCTTTTCACTTGCTCTTTGCAGCATATCTCCTACAAAGTTGCTTATTTTTATAATGCCTTTATGCGGCAGCTTCAGTGTATTTCCAACAAAGTCTTCCCCGATATTGCCAAAGGTAAATACCAGCATTCTGTCTCCTCTGGCAGCAGCCATATCGATTTCAAGATATATGGACTCCTTCCAGGCCTCCTCCGACATGGGTACAACAATTCCTTTGGTTCCTAAAATGGATATCCCTCCTAAAATTCCAAGCCTGGGGTTATAGGTTTTTTTGGCTGCTTCCTCTCCGCCAGGCACCCGGATGGTTATATGAGCGCCTTTGGTGGGAGGCAATACCTCGGCCACTTCCTTTTTTATCATTTGCATGGGAACCGGGTTGATTGCGGGCATTCCAACCGGGACTTTGAGCCCGGGCTCTGTAACGACCCCGACCCCCTCACCCCCTTCAACGGATATTCCTTCCTCATAGGTGATCCTAACATCTGCAAATATTTTAAGACCTGTTGTAATATCGGGATCATCTCCACCGTCTTTCACCACTGCACAGGTTACTTTATCTTCAGAAATAGCCACGTCCGAAACCGGTAATTTTAAACGGACACCGGCCGGTGTATCAATTTCAATGAAATCCAACAGCCTTTTAGAAAAAAACATACAAACCGAAGCCTTTGCAGCTGCAGCTGCACATGCACCGGTGGTATATCCCTTTCTAAATTTTTTTCCGTTTAAAACCACATACTCTTCCAGCATGCTGATTGATCCCTTCCTCCTACATAGGCCATGAACTCACCAAATAACGAAAAACTTGATACTCCTATTCAACCATATACAAAATTGCATTGACAATGGCTGCTGCCACATTACTCCCGCCCTTTCTTCCTTCCGAAAGAATGTAGGGTACCTTCGCTTCCTTTAACAGTTCCTTGGACTCCACCACATTGACAAATCCTACAGGAACACCTACAACAAGATCGGGAAACACTTTTTTATCATGAATGAGTTCACACAGCCTGATGAGTGCTGTAGGCGCATTACCGATCACGTAGATTTTATTTTTTTCATCCAAAGCCGCCCTCTCCATACACAAGGAGGCCCTGGTCACATTTCTTTCCTTTGCTCTTTGGGAAATTTCCTCGTCGTCCATAAAACAAACTACCTGTCCGCCATAGGTGCCTATCCGCTTTTTATTAATCCCCGCTGCCGCCATTTTTGTATCTGTCACCACATTGAAGCCGGATTTCATGGCACTTTTTCCTTTTTCTACAGCGTCCTCACTAAATTTCAGGTTATCCAAATAATCAAAATCCGCTGTGGTATGTATGACTCTTTTAATCACTCTCTCCCATCTCGGATCCAAAGTTCTGTTCCCAAGTATTTCGGAGATAATCTCAAAGCTTCTTCTCTCAATTTCCCCAGGTACTACATTTTCTATATTGTTAAGCACATCCATCCTCCCAAACTTTAATTTCTGATATCCACTAAAAAATCTCCCGACACCTTAATATCATCAAAGGAAGCCATTTCATTGATGATTTTTGCAGCAGCTTCTATGATATTGAAGGCTAAAGGACAGCCGGTGCCTTCTCCAAGCCGCATACGGAGGTTTAACATAGGCGATAACCCCAGTTCTTCCATCAAATACTTGTATCCCGGCTCCTCTGAGCAGTGGGAAGGGATCATAAATTCCCTTGCCAAGGGATTTAATTTAAATGCGACCAAAGCAGCGGCGGCAGAAATAAAACCGTCGATGACGATCGGCACTCTATGGTATGCTGCTCCCAGGAAGCATCCTGCCATTCCTGCAATATCCAATCCGCCTACTTTCGCTAAAACGTCCAAGGGATCATTGGCGTCGGGTTTATTGATATCCATTGCTTTTTTTATGGTATTTTTCTTATTTTCATAGCCTTCCTCCGAAAGTCCGGCTCCTTTACCCACGGCAAAATCCGCGCTGCAGCCTGTAAAACTCATAAGTATGGCACTGCTGGTGCTTGTATTGCAAATACCCATTTCACCGGTTCCGATGAGCCCAAAGCCATCCTTCACCAATTCCTCCACAGCCTCAATCCCCACTTCAACGGCCTTTATTGCTTCTTCCCGGCTCATTGCAGGTCCTTTTGACATATTGGAAGTTCCCATTCTGATTTTCTTATGTATAAGTCCCGGATATTCCATTTCCTTATTGACCCCAATATCGATGACTTTGATTTCCGAGCCTGCATGTCTTGCCAATACAGCAATTCCGGTAATTCCTCTTAGAAAATTTATCGTTTGGACCGCTGTTATATCCTGGGGGCATGCGCTGACGCCTTCCTCCCATACACCATTGTCTGCACACATGACAACAACACATTTTTTCTTGATTTCATTCTTCACCTTGCCCGTCATCCCTGAAAGACGGATTGCTATTTCTTCCAATCTGCCAAGACTTCCAATGGGTTTGATTAAACTGTCCAATCTTTGAGATGCTTCATGCATGGCAGCCTCATCCAGTGACTTGATCCCTTTCAAAGTTTGTTCATATAAACGCATTTTAACACTCCTTTATTTTTCCTTGATAATATTTTTAATGGTTTTTCTTGCTTTTGATATGGACATGGCTGTAGGATCAACTTCTATCCCGTCTTTTTCCTTTAAAATTTCCATTAGATGTCCTATCCTTGGAAGCCGCAAATTGCTTTCCCGAAGGACCTCCTTCTTACTGAATACAAACTCAGGCGTCCCCTCAACCCTAACCCTGCCCTCACTTAATACCAAAACCTGATCACAATTATAAGGAATAAAATCCACTTCGTGGGTGGATAAAATAATGGTCATTTCCTTTTCCAACTGAAGCCTTTTTAAAATCTTTATAAGATGGCTTGCCGTTATGGGATCGAGGCCTGCCGTGGGCTCATCCAATATCAGTATGGCGGGATCCATGGCCAATACCCCGGCAATGGCAGCACGCTTTTTTTGCCCAAAGCTGAGCTTGTGAATTTCCCTTTCCTCCAAATCGGATATCTCAAGCAAGCTCAATGCATCAAGGACTTTATTTTTTAGTTTTTCCCCTTTCAATCCCAAATTCTTGAGCCCATATGCCACATCTTCGTAAACCGTATAGGAAAATAGCTGGTCTTCCGGATTTTGAAATACAAGGCCAATTTTTGAAAAAACTTCTTTGTCCTTAAGCTTTTTTATATCCCTGCCTTCCAATAAAACTTGCCCTTCTACCGGCTTTAAAAGTCCGTTCAAAAGCTGTATCAGTGTAGTCTTACCCGATCCGTTAGCACCTAAGATCCCAGTAAAAGATCCCTTTTCAATCTGAATATGTATATTTTTTAATATTTCCTTTCCCTTATCATAGGTAAATGAAATATTCTTAAGTTCCAAGAGTGTCATTTATTATCTTCCTTTAACGTATAATATCATTTCCGTTATAGCCTCTGCAGCGGATGGCTTTAGCAAGCTGGGTACTTTTATCGAATACCCTGAGAAGAATAATTCCCCCGGCAGCAGAAAGAGACCTTATTGACCTCCGCGTATTGCTGTAACCCAGTCTGGCCCGCTGAGCCATCCGGATGGAACCAATCTCTTCTTTAAATATATAAATGTACTTGACTGAAAAAACAATAATTTCAACCAATGCATGAGGTAAGCCGATCTCCTTCAGGGTGTCCAATAAGTCTTTCCTGCTTACCCTTCTAAGGAAAAGGTTTATAATGCCGACACTAAGTAAAATATGCATAAAAGTGCCGGTCCCCTGTATTAGACCTTCCTTGTAAATTTGAAGCTTAATAAAAGGAGCATCTACATGATAAAGGGGTGTATCTCCGATGGTGATCACCTGAATAAATGAAATGAAGGCAGCCAGCAGAAAAAAGTAAAAAAATCTTTTGAGACTAACTCTCTCCTTACCGGTAAAAAAGATGAGAAATGCAGTCATGACGGCCATAGAAAGGATAAGGATATATAAATCCGAAATCAAATTAACCGTTAAAATCAAAAGAAAGCATAGAATAAAATACATTCTTGTCTGCAATTTCATTTTCCCTCCAAATATATCTGTCTATAGAACGCAAAAAAACTATTATATTCTACATCTGCAAAACACGAGACAGGTTTAATCAAACCTCTCTCTATGCTGTAACTTTATATTTTTCAAGCAGTGCGGGCCTTCTTTTATAGATAAATCCTAAAACCAAGGCTGTAAATATTCCCTCTACGACTGCAAGGGGAAGCTGTCCCGGCATAAAAGAAAGCAAATAGTATAAAACGGAATGCTTTGCTTGATTTCCCAGCCCCAATTGAAATGCGGTTGATACATATACCGATAAATCCCCTAAGAACCCGGCAAGAAAAGCAGCAGGTGCAAGTCCTATTTTAACCTTCTTCGCAAAATGGAACACCCCAAAACCGGTAAAAGCACCTACAATTCCTAGGGAAAACACGTTGGCTCCCAAAGTAAGAAAGCCTCCCTCTCTAAACAAAAGCTCCAAAATCAATACCGCCAGGCTGATTAGGCAAGTAACAAAGGGACCTAAAAAAATCGATACTAAGGGCGTCCCCGTGGGATGCTCACTTGAGCCAAAGGGCATTGGAATCTCAAAAAAGGTTGCTGTAAAAATAAACGCACCAAAGGCTCCACATATTATTTTGTACTCCGGTTTACCAATTGAATTTTTATAGTAATCCCTCATTCCCTTTAAAATAAACACACCGGACACAGCAGCATAAACAGCCGAATGCACTACCGGCAAAGTCCCATCCATTAAATGCATTTTATCACTCCCCTAAATTATAAAAGCCTTTTATCCCAAAATAGGATAAAAGGCTTAATATACAAAAACAAAGATTATACCTTCATCACCCTATTACCCGTAGGATAAACGATGAATGACAGTAAGCAGGTCTTCTGGCTTAGGTTCACAGCCGTTTGCGCCTTCCCAGTTAACCAGTGGCGATCATGCAAACAGCTCCCCTTTACAGCGGCGGGACCGCATGGGAATTTCACCCATTTCCCTCTAACCGGAGCATTAGTTCATTGTATTTCCTATTGATCCGATCACTTACTATCTATCATATTCACTTTTTCTTTAAACGATTGTATCACTAAATCCATATCTTGTCTATACAAAAATAACATAACCTAACATAGCCTCATTTTCTCTAAAGGCAAATTCCGGTCATTTAATGTATCGAAGACAAATTTGAGTTGTATTACGTCTCGACAAAGGATATATCCAAATCGATCTTACCCTCATTTTCATTGATTACAAGCGGAATACACACCGTTTTTTGTTTGGTGCTTGTCACTTCAATATTGTTTCCGATCAAAACAGTTGGGGGAGTAATATCAATAAACTGTCCCTTTTTAGAAAAAATCGCAGCTGTATTTCCCAGTATCATATTTGCCAGTTCACCTAAAGCACTTTTTGCAAATTCATCCAGTTCGAGTACAGGCATACCCATCATCATTGCAGAAGCAATATCACGACCTGTTTGTGCTGTAAGTGAAAACATGGCTTGTCCTCTGATTTGACCTGTTATGCCGACGACAATTACAATTCCATCTGCATTAAATGGAGATGGTTTTATGTATAATTTGCCTATGGAAAGATCAAACCCTGCAACTTGTTTTACTACATTTCTGCTTGCTTCAATGAACGGATTAATATAGTTTACATCCATGTGTTTTCCGGCCTCCTATTATTTGTTGAATATTTGATAAAATAAGGGTCTATGTGTAAGCTATTTAGAACTATATTAAACGTAAAGAAAGTCTAGTCAAAACTTTTTATACAACAGGCTTCTAATTTTTAAGTGTTAAAAATGTACTTTGCCCATACTCAAAAGCAGGAAATTACGTTACAAGGCCCTATCATAATGAAACCGTTGGTATAATGTGCCGCCGGATGTCTGGGTAAAAATATTTAAGCGAATATGGATGAACTTGACAAGAAGATTTTTAAATTCCTACCACTTTCTATCTTAACATAAAAACTTTCTATAAATCTACTTGGTTCTATTCCCCATTCTGTTAATTTGTAACATAAATGTAATCTTAGAAAGTGCCCCTACTACGTTATGTAAATTTCAAGGCTTATACTCAGAATAAACCAATGATTCTAAATACACTTGATCTTTATGTAAAATAACGATCATGGTATAATAAACATAATTAAGTTTGAATCCATTCTTTTTTTACGCTTTAAAAAACTTAAAGGAGAGTTTCAAAATGCAAGATATACCTTTTATCCTCAAAGATTTTCTTAATTATATGGAAACCATTAAAGGAAAATCAAAAAACACAACCAAAGAATATTTTTATGATTTACGCTTATTTTTCCGCTTTATTAAACAGGCAAAATTCCATTTAAATAAAGACGAAGAATTGGATAAAATCGACATATCCGATATAAACATAGAACATATAAAAGCAGTGACACTCAGCGATTTATATTCCTTCATGTCTTATGTAAGCCGTGAACGGGATAATAACGCAAGTTCCAGAGCAAGAAAAGTAGCTAGTATCAAATCATTTTTTAATTATATCACAAATAAAGCAAAACTTCTAGATTATAATCCGGCAAGTGAACTGGAATCTCCCAAAATACTAAAACGTCTTCCCAAGTATTTAAATATAGACGAAAGTAAAAAGCTTTTAAATTCTATTGAAGGAGAACACTCAAAAAGGGATTATGCCATTATCACACTCTTTTTAAACTGCGGACTCAGGCTTTCGGAGCTTGTAAATATCAACATCAACAATTATAAAAAGGATACGCTTACGGTGATCGGTAAAGGCGACAAGGAAAGGACAATTTATTTAAATCATGCATGCAAGGCTGCCATCGATACCTACCTAAAAGTTCGTCCGGTAGATGGTGTAAAAGATAAGAGCGCGCTCTTTTTAAGCGAAAGAAAGCAGCGCATCAGCAATAAAACGGTTCAATACATCGTAAAAAAGTACATAAAACAATCAGGGCTTGATCCGGAGAGGTATTCAACACACAAGTTAAGACATACTGCCGCTACACTCATGTATAAGCATGGAAAGGTAGATATCCGTGCCCTGCAGGAAATTTTGGGACACGAAAGCATTTCCACCACAGAGATTTATACCCATGTAGACAATCAGCAATTGAAAAACGCTGTTGACAGTAACCCTCTGGCAGATATCACAAGTACCCCAAAGGAATAAAACGGATATAAGTTATAAATTTTTTTAGTAATGCTAACACTATGGAAATAAGTAAAAAAAATTTTTTTAGAATAATTATGTCGTTTTTATATTTTTGACCATAAGAAGTAAAAATATAATAACGACATAATTGTGTCGCAATACTCTTTCCCCACCGTTCACATACCAAAGATATTTTGGTATTGATTTACAGTCGCAAAGCTGTCTCGTTCTAGTTTTTTGGGTAGGTTATAAAAAATGTTTTTTTATACGTCGATAGACTTTGCAATAGGGGCAAGCTTTCTTGTGACGGAAATCATAATATACACGTGTTTTTATTGACATTAGGTAATTACGATTACATACATTGCATTTCCACCAAACTCGTTTCTGGTTATCTGGAAGAACATTATTAGGATCAATAAGCATCCAATTAGCTATAACGTTCCATTCTTCCATTAGATCTGGTCTAGTGACTGCAAAAGAATTCTTCCCTGGAATCACCTTCTTACCTGCACAGTACAGGCACGCTGCTTCCCCATTTACTCGTGCTTTAACTGTGCTCGACTAATCCAACCCACATTCTGTACAATTCCAAAGGACTGGAATACTGTACGTTGGGAGAATATTATCGGAGTCTTGTTCATTCCTGTTCGAGAATTCGACTGCCATTTCAGGGTATAGTGCTTTGAAAGAAGTCTTCCCCTGAATCGCCTTCTTACCTGCACAGTAAGGACACTCTATTTCCCCATTTACACACTCTTTAACAGCGCCTGACCACCCTAACCCACATTCTGTACAGATCCAAAGGACTGGAACACTGTATATTGGAAGAATATCATCGGGGGCAAGTCAATTGGTTATAGAATATATTTTAAGTATTTTAAGTTATTTTTTGATATATTCTGGGTAAAAATCCCATGCGCCCAACCATTGATTTTAGCATATGGTATTTTGCATACTTTTTTAAAACAACGCAAAATTTTAAGATTCTCATCCAAAACGCCAGGTATATCTAACAAATACTAATGAAATAAAACGACTTTATACTTAATAAAAAAGCAAGAAATCATATTACGTTTTTGAAAATACAATTTTTACTTTGGACTCATTTGATACTTTTTAGAACAAACTTTACATATCCACCAAACATTATCAGAACAATTATCGGTTATTGTATCCGGATCACACAAAATATAATTATCTATGTGATCCCATTCTTCCATTAAATCAGGATGTTTGTGCTTGAAAGAATTGTATCCGGGTAAAGCTTTTGTTCCTTTACAATAAGGGCAAGAATCATCGCCGACTTCTCGTTCATTTATTGGATTTCGATATTCTCCACTGCATGTCGGACATATCCATAAAACCAACTTTTGTTAGTTTTATGGTATGTTTCTGGACCTCGTTCATTTGAAGGACTCCACTCTTTTGATAGATCAAAATCTGTATCTAATAAAGAATTGTAACCTGCAAGGACTCTATCATTATTGCAGTAAGGACATGAATCATCATTAACTTCACGTTCCCGAATAGGATACGAGTATTCACCATAACAAGTTGGGCAAATCCATAATACATCTAGGTCATAAGATTTCATTACTTCTGTGGGTTTCCGTTCATTATTATGGCTCCACTCTTTAACTAGTACTT
The DNA here is from genome assembly GCA_026418275.1 of Clostridia bacterium. GTDB lineage: Bacteria > Bacillota > Clostridia > Acetivibrionales > DSM-2933 > SKW182. The sequence goes on along the minus strand of JAOABQ010000045.1, from coordinate 2,398 downwards.
CATTGGTATCAGCAAGTGAATTTCGCCAACAACAATAATTTTATTAGTACATCTCATTCATTTTGGCCTCGAGTTGATACAAAAGCATATTTCTGGTGTATATACAGGGTGTTGCATATATTAAATTGATATAGTTCTCCGATTCTGCCACTATTGTTTTTATTCTCTGGCAGATTGCACTCTCATAGCAATTCGTAAAACCCACTCCTACAAATCTATTATTTGAGTTGTATAAATATCCGTTTTACTAAAATTGAAAAGATAAACATAATACAGACTATGCTGTTCTTATCGTTTAAGTTAACACAAAGCCATAAAAGAACATATTCTATAGAGATGGCACAATCAGGAGGAAATAATATGTTCGAAAAAAAATCAAAACACCCCGTCGAGGTAGTAGATATTACCAGTCCCGCAATGAATTCCATGTTGGGAAGATATTTTATAGGTCAAACCGGGATGCTGTATCTTGGTAACAAGCACGATGCTTGGGGCGGTATAATAAATCCGAGTAATTCAGGAGTTAATCTCTACTTTGACATTTTTACTATTACAAACTTTTCATCTCAAAACTTTACCGGGGAAATTTGGCTAAATGCCAAGCCGCCAAAGAAATCCACAATTTCCGCCACCGTTACTCCATCAAATCAGGCTATTTCTCCACCTCCACGGCCAAAAGCCATCCTGGAATATGCCGGTTATATAACAGAACCGCTGACAAAAGGTGTGAATATTTTCGGTAGAATTGTTGCCCCGAATTCCACCCTTGTTAGTGACTCACACAAAGGCTCAATAATTATAGCGCCCGGAGGCTCATTTTCAATACTTCTGAAATCACCGGGACAGCAAAACATCACTGGAACAATCGTATTGACCTGGTGGGAGGAAAAGCTATGAACTTCGCATTTATAAAAAAAGAAAAGCAGCCTAAAGAGGTTATCGTATTGTCAGATGCTGTTTATCATTCGTACCTGGGTGAATACTTTCTGGGTCAAACAGATATGATAACCTTCGGGGATTCTTATAATGGCTGGGGAGCACTCATTAACCCGGCAAACTCAAATGTAAATATGTTTTTGAATGCTTATACTATTTCCAACTTTGCAAGTACACCATTAACTGCGGAAGGCTGGCTAAGCAGCGTACTTCCTGGAAATTCAAAAGTATCCAGATATTTTGCTCCCGGAAACCAATCCATAGTTCCATCACCCATACCCACGGTTAAAATTCAAAATGCAAGTATGGTATCAAAAACACCGACTGGCGGGACGTATACATTTGTGCGAAGGGTTGAACCGAACGAAACACTTACAAAGCATGACTTCCAAGGCATGTATATTATTCCTCCAGGAAGCTCCTTTGCTTTATTCTTCTTATCCCCGGGTAAAGAACAGGTACAGGCCAGAGTAGCCTTCGGCTGGTGGGAAGAAAAAATAACATTATAAAGTCTATGAAAGGAGTGAGCAATATGTATATTAAGTATCCATGTCCACATTACTTTAACGCACAAATGAATAAATCGCCCAATACATATAATATTCAAAAAATGTACCCATATTACCATTTGCCCAGCACACCAATTAGTAACTTCCACTTTGATAAAAACGAAAGCATTAGAAATTTTATCTCAATATTAGAAAACCGGGGTTTTATTGTTCAGGAAGGAAAAATCAGCTATGTTGATATACTAAAGTTGTGCAGTGAAGGTAAAGTTGACTCTTGTTTAGCTAACAACGCAGGTGCTCCCTATGCATTCTGCTTCCTTCCGCCAGCCCCCAACCAGAATCCGTCAGAAGGACAGGAGCCTCCAGTAGGATACACTCCTGGTGACCCCAACAATTATCCAGCCAATATTGACTATTTAGCGCCTGGATTTACGTATAAGCTGCGACCTGATGAAGCCATTGTATTAATTGGAAGGACACCTCCTCCTGCCTTGTATTACTGTTTCCGAAGTTATGTCGGATTTATTGAAAATAAACTGGAAAAAGACTACAGTGAATATATTACGGCTGGTAATGATTATACCGGCTTCTACCACATGATCTTTGCCAGTTTAGGTGATCAATTAAACAATTATAATATCTGGACTGATAATACTCCAAAAGGAGTGCCAGGAAAACCTTTTAACAGCTCAACAATTATCATTAGCACTGCTGACAGGAACATAAACAAACAAATCCGTACTGCTCTAAGTATAGCCGGGTATGACCAGGACATAATGAATAATGACAATATCCCTATTGAACTGGTTAATATGGGACTGGAAGCGGGAAAAGATACCTTCATGTTTATGACGAGGATTGCACTATGGGCACAGCAAAATATCGGCACCCAATATCTTAATAATATTGATAAATTTATTAAGGTGTTCCGCATTACACCTAAAATCCCCCTC
>JAOABQ010000037.1 GCA_026418275.1 Clostridia bacterium | reverse complement strand
ACTTTTTGTGTGTCCATACAATCACTCCGTTCCTGGTTGAAATAGTTTGCTTACTTTTTCAACTTTTTCAAACCATATTCTTTGCGATTGTACCACTTTCCCAACTGTTATACTATGTGATGGTATATTTGACGCTTACGTATATTTGACGCTTACTATTAGCCTAAAACATTGACAGGGACTTTTCTATGTTTTATATGGTATTTTATATAAAATTAGGGATTGTGTGGGGACAAGGGATAGAAAAAAATTCCACAACCTGGCAAGTGCCTTTAGTTGTGGAATTTACTGTATTTGATTTTACTTAATTTAGTTGATGCTTGTAAACGCAAGTCGCCAATGATGAACATTTACAAGCAGGGGTTTTTTACATCCCGGATGACTTCTCTACAACTTCTTTACACTATTCTTGAAGAAAAATATTTGAATGTATCTTTTTTGCTTTGATCCAATATTCTTCTCCGTCAGATATACACAGCTTACATTGATGACAATAATTTATAATTTTATCTTCTGTACATTTTTTGTTCATACAGTATTCTAAAGTGTTTTTAATATCACTTACATCTATATATTTATAAAACTCTAAATATTTGTGTAAGTCCATATGTGATAACGTTTGTACCACATTTGCACATGTTAATCTTGTGCCATCTATTCTTGGTGCTCCACTACAGATATCTTTTGTGCTAACAATTTTATTATTCACTATTGCCTCCATTTTATAACTATTATTTCCAAAATAATAGTTATTTTAATACCATATTTATTATTTCTAATATAAATTATTTATTCAATTCATATTGCTTAATAAGCCCTTTGTTAATACCCGATGCAGGTACTTGTTTCATTTTATCCCATATATTAGAATTTTTAGATACGGTATCTAAACTATCCAATACAGTATTTACTTCACTTTCTAACCCAGACTTATCACTACATCTTATAACTTTATTCATTCCCTTAAAATCTTTATAATTTCTTGTAATAAGTATCGCATCATCTGCTTCAACCATTGCACGCACCTCAGGGTCAAGAGTACCTGGTGTCGGAGCTTTGACAACGTATCCTGCTTTTTCTAAGTCTGATGCCATGTATGAAATATTTTCATCAACATAAACTGTTATTTTATTAATATTACTCGAACCATTACCAACTCCCGTATTTGAACTTTTACGGGTAAATGTCCCTGTAACTTGTTTTAATTTAAAATTAGGTGGCTGACGTCTCATCGCGCCTAATGAAAACCCTTCATTACTTGCTAGAGGTCTTAATACTACACTATTTACATTTTTTATAGGACTAACCTTATTAAGCGCTTTGGTTATAGTGTTGTTAATCGGTTGGAATATTTGTGGGTGGTTCTGTACAAATTTACTAACCTTTCCACCTAAGTATCCTAAAACTTTTCCACCGGCATAGGAAAACGCTGCCGTTGAGATAACTTCATCTATAAAATCCTTGCCGTTCTTTCCTTCACTAAAGGCATTAACTGCACCACTTGAACCCCCTGATAATATTAGGTTAGGGGTGCCGCCAATTCCCAAAGAACCAAAACCTTTAGATATCAAAATCGTCTGAGTTAATTGCCCACTAAAGGCGCATACTCCCCATACTATTTTCGTTCCTTTATCAGGTTCCCAATATGGACTATGCCCAGTTATATACTGCAATCGTTCCAACTGGTCACGTTGTTTCTCTTCTTCTGTTCTAGGTACTCTAAATTCATCAGGTGTGTTTTGCTGATCTTCTGTCCAATCATTGTAAAGTACTCTGGTACTAAGATGGTAAAGTGCGTCTCCTCCTAATTTCGCACCAAAAGCAAGCACCCCAACCCTAAATTTTTCTTCTCCATTCTCTAGAAAATCAATTATTTTTTGTTTAGTAGAAGGCCGATAAACTGAAATTGATGATCTAGTTTTATAATTAAAATTAAATTCAGCATTCATTTCTTGCGTGTTAGGAATTAAAGCATAACTGTCAATATTCCGATGAAGACTAACATGGCCACTTGGATCCCAATACATGATTGGTTCATTATGGCAGTACGTATAGAGATTCAAACTCAGCGGATCATTCGGATCGCCAAGGTAAGTGTCCTCCTGCAAGAAACGTGCAATTTTAGGGTCATACATCCTAGCATTCAAATAATACAAACCTGTTTCTTTATCATACTGATACCCTGCGTACATGATGCTATTGCTGGTATCCCCAGTTTGTACCAATACATTTCCAAAAGCATCATAGTAATAAGTCCCAACAAGATTACTTTCATATACTTGGATCTCAACAATGTGATTTCCTGCGTTTACAGTATTCCCATAGGACCATAACCTAACATACCTTCCATAAACGGGGTTAAAGGATATTTCTTTTCCAGCGCTGGTTTCAACATATTCTGCATCTGTTCCAATCCCTTGTCCTGAAGTGTTGTCTGTATCGTTGTTGAATACCGTAGTAACACCGCTTTGGAAGCTTGGATCATTAGAGAACTGAACAATGACATCTTTATATGTTCTTGTGCCAGCGAAGAAATGCCACAGCTTAACTCTGTCATTCCAGCGGGATTTTCCGAGGTCAATCTGTACCCATTTTGAGCCAGCTCCTACGCTAGTATATTGATTTGTATCAATTCTCCCATCTGTTGCATATGCAGGATTAGTCAATGTTCCATTCGAAGTCACAGTTTTTCCCTGAACCATATTGGTTTTTATTGCTGTATCAACCAATGCAACTACATCCCCATGGCCGTTATACATATAATATAGGGTCATTCCATCAGCGGTACGGCTTAACAGATTGGTTCCGTAAATGTTGCGGGCAATCTGTACTCCAGCCCCGTCTGTTTCTAGGACTACCTTGTCGTGCTCATAGATATAAACCGTTGTTTTATTGTCAAGGTTCTTTGAATCCCTTAAACCATCAGGGTTGTAAGTATATGTTGCTGTTTTCCCACCAGCCTCGGAGGATGTCAGACGGTTCAGGTCATCATAAACATTTACAGTTATCTCCGTTAGCGGCCCTTCTACACCATTCGTGTAGACAGACTTTTTCACCGATGTTTGGTTACCGTTGTTGTCGTAATAGAAGTAGGTAACTTCCTTGATGACATTATTTTCACGGTTTTCAACGGATGTAAGCCTGTTTTGATCATTATAAACATAAGTATTGAGTATCTCCGGTTTGCCTGGTTCTGTAACCGTTTCTGTCTTTCTATTTCCGGAAGCATCATAGGTATAGGTAGTTATTTTCCGGTTTACAGCATTCGCTGCAGGTTCATCCACCACTTTGAGTCTGTTAAACTCGTCATAACTATAGGATGTAACTCTTTCGATGCCGCCATTTATCTTTTCCCTTTTCTCTATCTGGTTATGTGCTGCATCATATTTGTAGCTGTACTCATCCATTGGAGTAGGAATACTTTTTTTAAAGTTCTTTAAGGTTTCCAGGAGATTGTCTGCATAATAGGTGTATACCTCTTTCGAACCATCCGGGTAGGTAACACTTGTCCGGTTGCCCTTATCGTCATATGAATATACTGTCTTATTCGCAGTGTCTATATTGCTTCCATCTGCCACAATATAAAGCCTTCCAACCGGATCATAGGCCTTTGTCGTAATATTCCCTTTAGGATCGGTAGATCTTTCTGCAGTACCTTTAAACGGACTTTCAACATTAATATCATATTGGTATTTGAACTCTCCAGTTCCGGATACATTTTTCCGGACCACCCTGTCAAGTTCATCATACTGCCGATCTATGATCTTGGTTACAGGTGTACCGTTTTTAACTACCGTTTCGGTTATTTGGGTCTGGTTTCCATTGTTATCATAGGTATAAGATGTTGTGATGCTACCAACGGTCTGTGTAAGCATTCTTCCGTGAGTATCATAAGTATAGGTGGTAGTTTTACCGTTCTTGTCAGCCTTTGTCCATAAGGTTCCATCTCCATAATACTTATAGCTTTCGGTCTTGGAGGAAATACCTTCCCCATTTGTATCAATCTTTTCAATTACTTTATTGGCGGCATTGTACTTAAATGTAATTTTCACACCACCGCTATCTCTACGGATTGTCATATTGCCATTATCATCATAGGTATAAAACGTTTTCTGTTCAACTCCGTTTATCTTACCGATAACTTCCACCACGCGACCGAATGCGTCATAGGTGTACTCTGTTGTATTTCCTCTCGCATCTGTCTTTTTGGCTACATTTCCGGCATAGTCATACGCCTGGGTTACTTTATGTAAAGCAGGGTCGCTTGTATCAGTAACCCTTCCGTTTTTATCGTAGACGTAGGTAGTCACTCCATCTGCTGCATCATAGGATTTATCCTGGGCACTATTTGAGTTGTATTCTATTTTTTGTATTGACTTACGGCTTTGATCGAACTTTTCAACTATTCTGTCAAAATCGTCGTAAACCGTTTCAGTATAATTTCCGCGCCTGTCGATGACTTTTACCACATTGCCGTTCAAATCATAGACGTTCGTAGTTTTATGTTCAACCGGATTTAATTTGTTATAATCTGTTGTGATCGTTGTAGTTGCTATAAGCCTGTTGAATTCATCATAAGTATAAGCGGTTTTGTTTCCATTTCCGTCAATTTCCCATGCCTTATTTCCGTTTTTATCATAGAAAACCTTGGTTGTAATCTCTTGTCCACCGCCGTATTTCAGTTCCTTACTTTCTATTTGTCTCCCTTGTTCATCATATTGGTATACAATTTCTGTTCCCTCATCCTCAGCAACATTTTCATCCCGGTCTTCCCATTGGTGTTTTAGATTTCCAACACTGTTATACTGATAGAGTTCTTTTGTTTGAGGTATGGTTGAATCCCATGGATGAGTTACCTTCCGTACCTTTTCAAACGCATTGTATTCATAATAGGTAGTGTTTCCGTTTCCATCTGTGCTGTCAGTGATATTGCCAAGGAAGTCATAGTTTGCACGCTTAATGGCGCCACCTGAGGTGGAGTCATTGGTGTCTTTATTTACCCATACCTCTTTTATATTTCCGTCATCATCAAAGGTATAGATGGTTTCCTTTACATACAAATAAGTCCGGCTGTTTTTCGGCTCTATTTCTCCAACCTTTCTACCCAAGGCATCATACGTATATTTTAAAGAATAACTTAAGCCTCTTGATGCTGATTCAGGATCCAATACAGTTTCTACCTGATTTGCAATTGTATAAGAATATTTTGTTCCATACCTGTTTTCATTACTCTGTGAATAACCCTGTGCATCGTACTCCACAAGCACATTGCCGTTCACATCATAATCGTAAGCCTTAACAACCCGGTTAACAGGTAATTCTGTCCACTCCTTTTTGATTGAATCATACTTTTTCTCTTTTCCATGAATCGTTTTTGTTTTTAATCTTCCCAGATCATCATAAGTGTACCCAGTATAGCTTGAAATCGGCCAATCCAGTATATTAGGCACATAATGCTTAGGTGTTACCTCTGCAACCTTTCTTCCGGCTCTGTCATAGTAGAATGCAGATGCGTTCCTCGGAGTTACCGGTTCGAACATCATCGCATCCGCCATGGTTTTTCCGGAGCCAACAGTAAGAGTTACACTTCCTGACTTACCTGCCTGGAAATTAAATGTGCCTATGGTTTTCCAGTGTCCTCCCATTGTGGTTTGATCCACAGTAACAACCTTAGTCTCTCCATCATATACAACAGTATAATGGGCACTTGTTGTGTTTTCACTGCTATGAGGATACCATATAGAGACCTTGTAACTTCCTGATTCAGGGATATCAGGTGTCCATTTCACAGTACTTGCGAAAGTGCTGCTTTCCAATGCAGCCACTCCTCTGTAAGAAGGTAGGTTTACTGTATTCCAAGTTCCTGTTTTGGTAAACCCTTCATCTACCTGTCCAACCACAATAATTCCTTTGATAACTTCCCTGTTTAAGCCTTTCTGGTCATAGGTGTACTTTGTCGTATAACCCTTGGCATCTGTCACTGTATCAGGCTTTCCATCATAGGTATAGGTTGTTGATGTTGTAATAATTACGACATTCCCATTTTCATCCTGTCCCGGCTGACTGGTAGACAAAAGTCTATCCATATTATCGTAGTTATAGGTCGTCTTTACGTTATTAGGCAAAGTAGATGTTTTTAGGTTTCCATCCGGATCATAGGTATAGGTGGTTGTAAGTGTGGTAACCGTATTATCCGTATAGTTGTTGCTGGCCAAATCACCGCTTTTCACATTTAAAGTCTTAGTTTCGGTTTTCCCTAAATAATTGTATTGGTAATCTGTGACCGTTTTATCCGTTTTACTGCTAAAGACATCTTCCTTTGAAAGGTTTCCGTCTCCATCATACCAGTATTGGGAACGTATATTCCCTGCTCCATCCTTCACTGCTTTTAAGCTTCCATTCCGGTAGTAATCATAAGATTTGATGATATACTTTGCGTCCTCTGCTGCAACAGCTTCGTTTGCCAGCACCATTTCCCGGTATACTTTCTCAGCCTTTTTATTACCCGAAAGCTCATATTCATATTTTTTGTAATTGTAATATATATTGTTGTCCCTTTTTTCTACCGGTGTTCTCTTTGCCACCAACCGGTTAAGACCGTCGTACCTGTAAAAGGTTCTATATCCCATAAGATCGATAGTTTCTTGAACTGTACCGTTCTTATTATACTCAGTTATTGCTTCCGGTTGGTCTTTTCCGTTTTTCACCTTGATAACCCTGCCTGCATAATCGTATGTGGTGATGGTATCATTGTAGTTTACATCATCAAAGTAGGTCCTTTTGAGGGTGCTGGTAGTTCCATCCCAATTGATGGTATAGAAATACTCTTCCAGCAGCATAGGAACAAACTCATTTTTTTCTTTAAAATATACGGCTTTAGGCCTGTTCAACTCATCGTATTCATGATAATAAACTGCACCGTTTCCTTTTGTCTCGGTCTGCAGATTACCGACAGCATTATAGGTATATGAGGTCTCATTATTCTCCGGATCTACCAACTTTTTTACCTTGCCATCCGGATAATAGGTATAGCGTGTTCCGTAATCTCCGCTGTAGCTGTGAGAAGCAGCCAACTGATCATCTGAGTTCCGGTACTGGTTGGGTGAGATCTTTTTTGTAACATTTCCAGCCGCATCATATGTAGTTACTGTTGTACTGCTCTTTGTAGCATCATTCTTATCGCCTACCACCGTTTTTTCCAACCTACCGCTTGCATCATAGAAATAAGTAATTTTAGTCTTTCCAGGTGAAATATAGCTCCTTAAAAGTCCTGCCGCATCATATTGGTAGGTCTTTACATTGGACACGGTACTGCTTACTTTCTCTGTAACGGTTTGAATATTCCCATTGGCATCATAGGTATAAGTGACCTCTTGTCCATTTGAGTCGTTATTGTACACTTTTTGTAAAAGGCCTTTAAATACATAGCTGTCAGTCAAAGTGTAGTATGTAATGGCAAACTTCAAGGGGTCATCTGTTCCGCTGTATGCTTCAACACCATTTAGCGGCTGTATTTTTTTTGTAAGATTCCCTCTCGCATCATACCTGTAATAGGTCTTTTTTCCATCCTCGTCCGTTTCGGACTCAATATTGTTGTCAGGATAGTAGGTTATCGTTTTGATAATATGATTTTGTGGATCAGTTACACCCTTTTTAATCACTTTGGTCTTAGTCAAATTGCCTCTTTCATCCATTTCTATTATGCTGGTATTTGCATTTCGATCCACAATGGTTTCCATACTGGGATTATTATAGAGAGGGCTATTTTCATCAAGCTCTTCCATACCCTTCCATGCATTATTAACCCATACTTTATATGTGTGCTGTGTCTCTTTTCCATCCGGGTCGGTTTCCAATACCGGCTTTTGGCTAATCTTGTCATACTTTACCTTCCGCATATTATTGTTCTGGTCAAAGTAGTAAATAGCCATGTCGCCTTGTGTAGTTGTTACCTTGTCGTTTTCATCACTTAAAATATCCTGATAATAGCGGTATACCACATTTCCCATTGCATCCTTCTGTTTATACAGACGGCCGTGTTCATCATAGGTGTTTTCAAAAACCTTTGTACCCTGGGCATTGATTTCGTAAAACAGTTTATTTTTTGAATACTCATAAGTTGTATTCCTGCCGTTTACATCAGTTACCTTTTTCAGAAAATTCCCTGTATCCAGGCTATAGGTTACCGAACGGTTATTTGTATCGCGGACAATCACGTTCGTACCCGAGTATGTAAAATCAAAACCTCTATTAATGGAATCCTTCACTGCACTAATTCGCGTTGAACTGTCATATTCAATACGTATGGAGTTACCATTTTTGTCCTTAATGAATGCCAGGTTGCCATCGGAATTATATGAATATTCAACTTGTCCCTTGGTAGTAAGTACATAGTTTCCATTTACTATCTTGAGTTTGTCAAAATTTCCATAAGGCTCTTTATACCCGCCTGTAGCGCTATCCTTTTCAAACATAGATACGGCTCCGGTTCCATAAGTTACCCTCACCCCATCAACAATATCCTTCATCCACCAGCTTGCAATATATCCGGTGTCTCCATCATCCAGTTGAACTTCATGCCAATACCTTTTTTGGCTATCGGCTATTGCGTTCTTTGTTTTATAAGCAATTGGTGTACCTCTTAAAATAACCCCTTTGATCTTACCCCATGGTTCTTCTCTTACATATAATTTTGAAGCAAGTACTTCTCCACACTGCTCTAATTTAGCAGAAGATTCATAATTTAATGTCCATCCACACCCTAATGTTTTTTTCTGCCCGGAGTTAGACGAATCATAACTCCTCACTAAGACTAAGTCAATTCCGCTGCTTTCAATACGCATGTCCTCAACTTGGGTTGAAAAGTTTCCTGTCAACTCTCCAGACCCATTTTTTTTCTTGGCTGTAATCGTCTTCATGCCAGGAAGCTTGCGAGGAAAATATCTTGCTGACTTTAAGATCATGCCTGCTTCATTTTTACCGCCAATCATGTAAATTTGGCTGTAGAGAGACGCGGTACCGAAATATGCTCTCTTTACATCCATGGAAGAGTCCATTTTAGCCCATGTTTTATTGGACTCATTATATTCAAATACATCTTTCGTATATGTAGAATCGTTTTTTATTCCTCCCAGTAAGTACATTTTACCGTTTACAACAGCAGCGCCTGCCCCCTTGACTGGCTGAATCCATTGCTCCGGATTTGGCTTATTGATCACGCTCCAAGTATTACTTACCGGGTTAAAACACTCGACTGTATCTACGATACTGCTGCCGTTAAATCCGCCAATTACATAAATTAGACCTTTGTATACAACAGTACTGAAGTCTGTTCTTGGGGTATTCATTCTAGGTGATAATATTTCCCATAGCTTTGTTTGGAAATTATACACTTCTATGGTATCCAGAACATTTTGGCCATCATGACCACCGATTGCGTACAGTTTTCCATTCACAACAGCGGCTCCAAGACCTTTCCGCGGTGTGTTCATCGGTTCTATGGTTGTGGCCACACCAGTCACAGTATCATAATCTTCAACAGTACTTAAACTAGCCGAACCGTCAAACCCGCCAAGGACATAAATATGGCTATTGGATTCGGCAATTCCCATTTTAGATCTTGCAGTATTCATTATAGAAAGGTCTGTTGACCATTTTCCTTGAATAGGGTTATACATATTTATGTCCTTTAGATACTGTCCTCCCGCATATCCTCCAAATGTATAAATCCTTGCATTGGATTCTATAGTTGCAAAATCTTCCCTGGCCATAGGTAAGGAATCAATATCTTCTACCTCTCCCTCTCCAAGGCCTGTTGGCTTAAAAATTGCAATGCTGTAGGTCTTTTTACTAATCCCATCTTCTGCAACAACGTTAATATATGCAGGCCCTGGCAGTGAAGAAGGGTAATTAATCGTAATACGAGCTCCTGGGGTATTTGCAGTCGCTGTAATTTGCGGCATTGCGCTTTTCATAGACGGCAGCTTGTAATCATAGGAGGTTTTAAAAGGATTAAACCCGGCAATGGATTGCCCATTGACTTTAATGTCGGATAATTTGGCATCCGAGTAAGGTTGAACATTATGATTTTCATCCGCGAGGTATGGCCACCAGATTACACCATCACTTACTTTCTCTCCATTACCTATCCACTTATTGGTTGCTGCATCATATACGGACGGCCCCGTTGGGCAGCCCCAATAGTTGTAAGATGCATTAATAGTATAAATGCTGCTGTTATCATTAAATACTGCATAGCTTTTGTTATTCTTAAATGTAATATTTGTTAATATAGGACTAATGGTTGAATAGTAATATATTCCATGATACTGGCTATTGCTTACTTCCGAATTTATTAAGCTCAATTTTCCTAATACACCAATTGCAGCATATCTATTGACAAAATTATATGAACTTCCTGCATACTTTATCTTTACATTGTCTCCTGTAAATTCTCCCGTTCTCGCTATGTTTATGCCAAACCAATAATCTTCTGCGCTATTGCTTAAGGTACCTCCATATGAAGGGTCCTTCATTGAAGTAAATACAATAGGTTCTAGAGTTGTACCTAGGGCTGTCAGCTTTCCTTCTACTGCAATGATTACATCCTTGTTGGATGCTTTTAGAACCGCTCCAGGTTGGATTGTCAGTGTCTTTCCTACTGGTATTACTAAGCTAGGTACCACTATATATTTATTCTTAGCAAAGGTCATATCTACATTTATACTTCCTGCTACCACAATATCTCCATAGGTTATACCATTTTTAACATTCCCTTCACAGGTATTACCGGTTATTCCTTCAAATATGGACGAGCCAATTCCATCTAGAGATACATATATTGGCTCTCCCAGGTTATTTATGATTTGATTTCCCTTTATACTTAGTGTGCTTGTACCAAATGAGTTTATATATATTGCTATACTTCCATTATTCCTAACCTCATTATTATCAAACACCAGTGCTCCCTGTAAATTATCGATATACAGAGCAAGACCTTTATTATTCTCTATTTTGCTATTTCTAACTTCTACATTTTTTGTTGTATCTACCCGCATCCCATGATTCTGGCTATTGCTTACTTCTGAGTTTATTAGACTTAGTTTTCCTAATACATCAATAGCAGCATATCTATTGACAAAATTATACGAATTTCCTGCATATCTTATCTTTACATTGTCTCCTGTAAATTCTCCCGTTCTCGCTATGTTTATGCCAAACCAATAATCTTCTGCGCTATTGCTTAAGGTACCTCCATATGAAGGGTCCTTCATTGTTGTAAATACAATAGGTTCTAGAGCTGTACCTAGGGCTGTCAGCTTTCCTTCTACTGCAATGATTACATCCTTGTTGGATGCTTTTAGAACCGCTCCAGGTTGGATTGTCAGTGTCTTTCCTACTGGTATTACTAAGTTAGATGCAAATATATATTTATTTTTAGCAAAGGTCATATCTACATTTAAACGTCCAGTTACCACAATATCTCCATATGTTATACCATTTTTCACATTCCCTTCACAGGTATTCCCTGTAATTCCTTCAAATATGGACGAGCCAATTCCATCTAGAGGTACATATATTGGTTCTCCTAGGTTATTTATGATTCGATTTCCCTTTATACTCAATGTCCCTGTCCCAAATGAGGTTAGATATACTGCCATGCTTCCATTATTCCTAACCTCATTATTATCAAACACTAGTGCTCCCTGTAAATTTTCAATATACAAACCTATACTTCCATTATTCTCTATCTTGCTATTTCTAACTTCTACACTTTTTGTTGTATCTACTCTTATCGCATGATACTGGCTATTGCTTACTTCTGCATTTATTAGATTTAGTTTTCCTAATACACCAATTGCAGCATATTTATTGACAAAATTATACGAACTTCCTGCATACTTTATCTTTACATTGTCTCCTGCAAATTCTCCCGTTCCTGCTATGTTTATACCAAACCAGTAGTCTTCTGCGCTATTACTTAAGGTACCTCCATATGAAGGGTCCTTCATTGTTGTAAATACAATAGGATCTTCAGTTGTTCCAATTGTATTTAAACTTCCATATACATAGATTATTCCAGAACTTGATGCGCTTTTCACAACGACTCCCGGCATAAGCTTAAGCTCAACCCCCTGTTCAATAACTACTGCTCCTGTGATGATATATGGGCTGTTTTCCTTGGTCCAAACCGTATTTTGCGAGATATACCCACTTATATACGTTGGTCCATTGAAAGCAAAGACCGGAGTAACAGTAGCAATCAGTGTAGAAGAAGGTGTATTCGTCGATGCCGTTGTAGGCGTATTGGTTGGATTACTAGTTGGTGTAACAGTTGGTGTATAAGCTGGTGCAGCCGTTGCTGTACTTGTAGGTGAAATAATTGGAATATTTGTTGGTGTACTTGTAGATATTAAAGTAGGGGTATTGGTTGGTTCTTTCGTTGGTGTATTCGTTGGTTTAGTAGTCGGTGTATTTGTCGGTGCAATTGATGGTGTATTGGTTGGCATAATTGTAGGAGTATTGGTTGAAGTAGTTGTAGGTATCATTGTAGGTGTATTGGTTGGTGCTATTGTCGGTGTATTGGTTGGTTTTAGAGTAGGTGTATTGGTTGACATAATTTCCGGTGTATTGGTTGAAGTACTTGTATGTATGATTGTAGGTGTATTCGTTGGTGTGTTTGTAGTCATATATGTAGGTGTATATGTAGGTGTATCGGTTGGAACAGGTGTTGGAACTACAAAATTAGGATAGCTATCAATTGTAGAGTTAAAGTGGTATTGTACTATAGTAAGGTCTGTCATATTAATGGCGTCATCCTTATTAAAATCCTTATACGCCACATAATTGCTCATACCTAGCGAACTGTTAAAGGAGGCAATAATCTCCTGCATATCAGTCATGCTTATTGCATTATCTTGTACTCCATCCACAGGAATATCCCCTGCCCACATATCAACAGGTGCTGCTTGTGTTGAGATTTGAATATGGTTTGTAACAACCACATTACTAATCACCCTATAGAGGTAAGACTCTTTACTGATCTTAAGTGAATAACCCAATTGATTTGCAGGTACATTTGGGATTTCAAAGTACCCATTTGAATCAGTAAAAGCCGAAAAGCCGTTTTCAATGATTTCTACTTTAAACCCGGCTTTTATGGCAGGTGCTGAAGTTTCAGAGAAAGCGAAATCAGGAGAAATATACCCTGAAACCTTATAGCTAAGTGTCCCTACTGCGTTCACTAATGCCAAAGGGGATACCAGTGATGTAACAGTCATCACCAATACCAGACATAGTGAAATCAACATTTTAAGCTTCTTCATTTTGAACTTGACCCTCCTAAAAAATAAAATTTTAAATTTCTATTCTCTATATTTCAATCTTTTAGAAACAAACAAAAAGATGCCTGTCTACTTCATTCAACAAGCATCTTCAAATATTGTTATCCTTTACTTACTAACATATAGCAACTACGCTGTCTTACTTTAAAGTTTCTATGTTAATTTCAAATAACTTTTAAGACCTATGTATTGTAGACTCCCCCAAAACATATTAAAATAAAATAAATTTAAATAAGTACTAATCTTAATCAATGGATTTTCTATTTTTCTATACTATCTTTTATAACCCTCCGGCATCTACAACTTTTTACTATATTTCACTTTTATTTTACAATACTTTACCATATATCATAAAATTTTTCAATATTTTTAACAAATTATCCTATAATCATCAAGCAATTCCCGCCAAACATAAACACATAAAAATGACTGAGCCCACAATTTATAGGCCCAGTCAAAATTAAATTATTAAGTTACCTTTCCTTACGGTTGGTACTGCATGGTACCAGCAACACCAAAAAGCCATGGTGACGAATACGCACCGCTTGCATTAAACCCGAAAGTTACCGAACCACCCACTGGAATGGTACTGTTCCAACCCGCATTTTTAACCACATAGCGGGTCCCGTCAACTAATGTTATAACCGCATCATAAATACTGGTAACTTTGTTTGTTGTGCTTACCCGGAATTCAGCTGTCCAATCATTAATTGCAGCAGTTCCTTTGTTTGTAATGGTAACGGTTCCGGAAAAACCGGTAGACCAACTGCTGCCTAGATTGAAGGTTACCTCAGCATTTTCACCCTTATACATTTTCCAAAACATCTTGTTGTCTACGCTCCCTACTGCACCTGGCGCACAGCCAATCGCTGAAGTCGAAGCACAAAGGTAAAGGGTACTCAGTGTATTATTGGGTCCATAGGGAACTTTAAATTGACTACAGAGGATTCCACCCTGAGACGGATTTGATCCTGCCCCCACATCAAAGGTGCATTCCAAGGGTACACTGGATAGGCCGGCTTGCGTTAGTGAACCGGTATAATTGATAAAATAAGGCTGACCGGAGTAAGGGCTGATTATATAGAACCCGAATTTTCCGTTCGAAAGTGCTTTTACTGTAAATTCATATCCGTACGCATTGGGTGGCGGAGCATTTATAACGGTCTTTAGCATGGGGTAAAAACCGTTGTTACCGCCCATATACCAAAAGAGCCATGACTTACCTGTTGTGTTTTGATTTTGAAAAATCATTTTGTCCCCATCCTTTAAGGATGATGCAGAAGTTAGGACTTTGATATAGGTTTTCACTGTTTCGGTACCAGCAAACACATTAAGAGGCATTACGGCAGAAAACAGGAAAACAAAAGCTACTGCAAAAGAGATTACTTTTACTTTCTTCATAAACATATCTCCTTTCAAATATTATGGTTACAATAAAATTATAGTGGATCAAATTTACTAAATGAGTGACTCAAGTCATCACTTTACAATGACTTAAGTCACTCATTTGGGCTTGACTTTACTATCAAAAATGAAACTTTCTGAAAAATTATTCAAGGGGTTAGGGTATACTAAAGAAACCCGCCCCATTTTGGCAATTATCCCCTCGACGTAGAAAAGATCTTGTAAAATAAATTACCCGCAGCAAGCAGCGAAAACACTGTACTTGCCACGGGTATTTTTTCCTTTTGATATAAATCATAAACATCTAACACACTTAAATTACAACACTAAGAGATTTCGCCCTTCTTTTTCATGTCGTGATAAACAAACCTATAGAAAGCAAATAACTCCTTAGCTGCAGGATCAAGGTGATTGATATCAGGGTGATATGTATTAAATACTTCTTGCCACCCCATCTCCAGGATCTCTTTTCTTATATCTCTTGCTCTTTGGGCTGCGCCTGTCAGTTCACAAGCTTCGTTTAATCGCTCACTCACCTTTTTTAGTTCGGTATAGATGTAATGTAACTGTTGATTGTTCTTGTCCATTTCCTGTTTAATTAAATTAAGTGCTTCATTTTCCATAAAAACTCCCCTTTAAAAGAATTAAAAATTATAATGAAAAGGTTCAATCTTCAGTAAACAATCTGAGAATCCCCTTTTATATTTAAATGGTATAAACATGCACCATACTGTTTAACATAATTGGATCACTCGTAAGCAACAAACAACAGTGCTTGTTCAATTATAGCACCATTCAACAAGCATACCAATTGTTTCCCTTGGCATTTATTGTTTAGTTTTGGCTAAATATATTAATAATATACAACCTTTCTCCAATATCCCTAAATCCGTTTAGAATTTCAGACCATAAAAAAAAGCGGCACACTGGTATTTTTCACCCAGTACGCCGCTTTGCTAATTTGTATATATAACTTTGCCCGATTATAGTTTGTTCCATTCTATGTCATATTAGTAAAACAAAGGTTTAACAACCTCCTCCAAGGTACTTAAAAAGCTAAACTCATTGGATCCAAGCTCTTTTTTACTTATGGGTGATGCAAGGTAAATCACACCCTTTACACTTTCATGATCCATAACAGGCAAAACCAAAACAGACTGCCATTTTGGAGTTTCTCCAATACCTTCGGTTGAATTTACACCTTCCCAGTCCACCAAATATTCCCCACTCTTTGAAATAATTGCTTTTTCAATAATATTTTTATTGAATACCGGTTCAGCAAACCATTCATCTGTGAGACTTTTACGAGCATAGGTTTTCCGAACGGTTTTTGAATCTTCTTCCAAAACAAACAAAACTCCAAGCTCTGCATCCAAGCTCTCAATCATTCTTCCTAAGATTCTATAAATTTTTTCCTCGAGAGCTATTCTTTGATTAAGCCATTGGACAATTTCAAGTATAGTCAGCACATTTCTTTGGTCCTGCACAATATTTCCTGTGATAACACCGGCTAAAACGTTCTTCCGCTTTGAGGACCTGCCTATTTGATCGTTCCATAGGAAATAGCGGTTCCTCCCGGATTCCTTTGCGTTATAGAGTGCCTGATCCGCTTTGCTGATGAGTTCATCTTTATATTTCCCATGCAAGGGGTAAATGGCAATACCGATACTAATGGTAAGCTTATTATTCGCCCCCAGCAAATGTTCTCTTTCAACCGCACCTCGCATTCTTTCAGCAATAATTGCCGCTTTATCCGCATCTAAACCGGGCGCAATGAGAATAAACTCTTCGCCGCCATACCTGCAGCAAATATCACCCGAATGAATATTTCGTTTTATGATATCACCTACCTTGGATAGAATTTCATCCCCTTTTTGATGACCATAGCGATCATTGACACTTTTAAATTTATCAATATCGATCATCATGAGTCCAAGGGTACGTTTCTGACTTTCCACTTCTCTCAATTGATCTTCAATCATACTGTCAAAATATTTCCGCGTATAAAGCCCTGTTAATTTATCACAAGAAGAAATAATTTTCAAATTATAGTTTTCAAGGGCCAAAGAAGCCAATCTGGAAAGTTTGTTGCACGCTTCAAACCCCTCTTTGCTAAAGTTATTTAATGTAGAACTTGTTGCAAGATATAGAAATCCTTTTAAAACCCTATGGGGATTGACTGCCGTATATTCAGAAATCCTTTCCCCCATAAGCTCCTTCCAGTTGTGTTCACTATTGTACATTTGATAAATATTCCCTCCGAATATAGGAACACATAGTACGCCTTTCGTGTTTTCAGGAACGAATATATCTGCATTTCCTACTCTCTTTCCAAATATTTGGGCGGCATAGATCCCTTCCATATACTCTCTTACATAATCTAAAATATATTCGTTTAGCAGGTTTTCCGATTTCCGCCCGCTCTCTACAATAATCTCCAGGTCGTTATTCTCGGTAATCCGGATCACATAACCGGTCTCAGCCTGAACGATATCCTTCCCTGTATCCAAAATTAAGCAAAGGTTACTCCAATAATTCCATGAAAAACGATTGATTAAATTATGAATTTTTTCTTTTGTATCATCCTGTTCAAAGATGGCTTTATGATTAAAAACTTCCCATTCATCACCTGTAAACTCGGTACTGAGTGCAACTCCCTCAAAAAATGAATCTAAGATATTGCCGTTTTTATTGGCTGGCTTCGATCGTTTTTCCTCTACATCGTTTTGTAATTTTTGAAGGAAAAAGCTTTTGATCCGGTACATTCTTTCCCTAATCATATTTCTACTGTGAGAGAAAAGATACATTTCCCTGTATTCCAGAGGAACATTGGACGCAAGCTCATATAATATCTCCAGTGCTTTCATATAATATCCAGCAGCATCGATTCTGTTATCCAGCAGGTAGCAAATATCTCCAACTGATTTATATACCTTCCACTCAAAGCTTTTATCTTCTGTGTCGGGATTTAAATAAAAAGCTTCATAAATTGACCCAATCCCCTGAGTCCCACCTTTTATAATCCCTTCAAGATATAGAATTTCAGCTTTCAAACGGGGTGTATCTTCCTTCTCAGACAAACATAAACTTTGCTGCAAAAGGGCATGTGCCTCTTTAATTTTCCCCTCTTCTGCAAAAGCTTCCACAAAAGTATGAATCGTCTTTCTAAATTCCTTTACTTGGTTGGAGTTCCGGTATAACTCAAATACTTTATCCAGTTCATCCAATTGAATTTGCCCGTTCCTTTTCCATTGAATCAATAATTTTAAGCTGGAGAGTTCCGGCCTTTCACTCTCCTCCTGTGCCCTTAAAATATCCAGCCCCTTATTTATAAAGGTTTCAGCTTCTTCAAAACATCCCATTTCATAATAAAATGAAGACCAACTGAAATAAATCGGAATAAGTTCCGCAGCCCCCATTTTTGCACCGTTCTCAAGGAGATTCTTTCCTTTTTCCAGGTATTCATAGCTCTTATAATATTCCCCCAGGTACATGTGATAATGTAAAATTCCATTATAGATTTGCGGGAGAAGACCGATGTATTCCGATTCGGTTGCTGCTCTTTCCGCTTGGTAAAAGTATTCAAGCGCTTTAAATAGATTACCTTCCAACTGGTAAGTTTCACCCACATTAAAAAACCCGATTGCCATACGCATTTCATCATTTGAATTAGTATATACTTCCAGTGCCTTCTCAAAATTTTGTCTGGCTTTCGCAGGATTTCCCAATAAAATGGAGTAGGTACACCCCAGATTATTCATTGGGTTTGCAATCAAAACGGTTTCCCCAGCCTTTTCGAACAACTCAATACTTTTCCTTAAATAACGGATGGCGTTTTCAATATCGTGACACCCATAATACCCTAATCCAAGAGAATTCAACATATGCGCAAACTGCTTCGGATATTTTTCTTCCCCATACTTTTCAAAACATTTCTTGACAATAGGAGAATCCGGAATCTCCTTATACCTTATTTGAAAATACAAATTGGCCAAAAAGAGGCCCGCACCTTCAAGAAATCCTCCTCCATAATCTGCTTTTTCAGACAATTCCATTATTTCTTCACATATGGAATTTGATTTATCCAACTCTCCTCTTCTAAAAAAAATAAGTGCAATTTTTAACTTTGAATCTATGAATGTTATAGGATCATTCAGATTTTGGGCATACTCCAAAACTTTCTCATAACAATCCAGCGCTTTATTGTTATCTCCTTTATCGCTGTATATGTTTCCAAGCATCATAAGAATATGTATGCCGTCTTTAATGGAAAACATTCTTAAAGAAAGGGCGTATCCTCTTTGTAGTAAAGCAAGCGCCTGGATATTCAATTTATTCTTTAACATATTTCTGGCGGATTCCACAATATAGAAAAGAGCCTCATTTAATTCTCCGGATTCGGTAAGGTGTAAAATCAGCTCATCCTTATTCTCTCTTTTTTCTTCGATGTCAATCTTTCTATAGATATCAGCAAGTATTCTATGTTTTTTCTTTTTTTCTTCAAGACACATTCCATTATAAACATAATTCTTTGTACTTTTTACACGGATCAAATAAACTATTCCAAACGTATCAAACCTTCGATCAATGATATACAATTTAATGAGCCGGGAAATAATCCTCTCTTTAGATTTCTCTAAGGAAGGCAGTATGCTTTTGATTGCGTTATCCGAAATAGGTTCATTACAGCAGGATAAGTATTCCAAGAACTCACGGGAGGGATTATCCAAGGTATCAATCATTTTACAAACAGCCTCATTCATTGAAAGGGGCAAGGATAATGTGGAATAAGTCGGATCATCATCATGATCGCTGCACCAATCTCCATTCATGTCCATATATATCTTTTTTTGAGCATACAGGGTAGTAATGATATCTCTGATAAAACAAGGATTACCATCCGACTCCCGGAATACTCTTTCTAAAAAACGGTCAGGGATGCTTCCCATGCCAAGGAGGTCTTTTATAAACTCTCCCGTTTCCTCTAAATTAAACCTGGGTATGCTTATTTCATGGGTAAATCCGGAAGCCCTCCATTGATTGAGCATCTCTAAAGCAATTTTGTTTGAAGGCATTTCTTCACTGGTAAAAGCTATTATAACCCATATTAACGCGGGTTTAGCACTTTTTAAAATCATGTTTATAACTTCCAGGGTATCGCCATCCATCCATTGGGCATTGTCAAACATTAAAACACATGGCTCCGTTTCAAAGGTTTCTAAAAGAAAGTTTGCCAGCCTTTGCCGGATTCTTAAGTTTTCTTTCGTCTCAGGAAGGGAAGAAGACGGGATGATATCCTTAAATTCTTTTGCCTCAGGTACAATCTTAATCAGTTCCGGTCCATACTTTAAAACTGAAGAAGTATTAATTGAAGGTATAACCTGCTTTAGAATATCGGTAAAAGGCCTCAACGAATCATTCTCAGGATCCAATGAATTCCCCTGATAAACATTGATATTTTCCATTTTAGTATAAAAACTCAGTTCCTCTAACAGGCGGCTTTTTCCAACGCCCTTTTCACCTTGAATAAAGGTAATATTCCGGAATGTGGAATCAAATACCATTTCGCTCAATTGACCGCTTAATGCTGCAAGGCACTCATTTCTGCCAATAAGTTTGGTCTTTGGTATAATTCTTTGCACATATTTTTTGTGAATGCTTTTGGTTCTTTTCCCCCAAATGACTTTTAACTCATCGATTATAAGTGAAATATCTTCGAAACGTCTCTCAATATCCGCTACTGTCATTTTTTCAATTACATTAAAATAGTGAGCATCTATGCCCTCATCCATCCATTGGGGGTTTGCTTTATATTTATCCCAGAGTGTCAAAAAATTATGATTCTCCGGATCCTTCCTTGTCAAGAGGTAAAAAAACAATACCCCCAAAGCGTAAATATCCGACTTGGCATCGAAATGTCCTGTTGAATATGTTTCTGGCGCTCTAAATTGATGTGCAATTCTTTTTGATCTTAATATTATTTTTTCTACTTCTTCATCAAGGATAATGCCTGTAAGCTTAATTTGAGGCTTTCCCTCCACCTTGCCTACAACAATGTTTTTACAATCAATATTTCTATAAACAAACCCTCTTTGATGAAGAAACAAAACTGCATTCAATATTTGCAGCAGCATCTCAAGAATCTGATCCATACTTAATGACAAAGAAGCATTAAAAATGTCTTCTCCCGCAACATGCTCATATGTAAAAAAGTACTGTTTGACAGATAAGTTTCGGCCATCCACAGTTTTCATCAAATTGAAACTATATGCCTTGGATAAATTGGGGTGGCTCAGGGTATGAATGGAAATAAACTCTCTTCTAAAGTATTGAATCACTTTTTCAGAGGATGCTTCTAAATTCAATATTTGCATGACCATCAGCCTATCCTCTTTATGAAGGTCCAAAACTAAGAATTTCGAATCATTTGCCTCTTCCTGGAAACGCTCTATAATCTTATACCGGTTATTTACTATTTCCATAGAACTCACCATTTTTCTATTTTTTTATCGGATGTTTAGCGGTCATTGACTTTCCTTGACTTGCAATCTGGTTGTCTCTCGGATAAATAATAAAGGCAAGCTATTATTATATTATAGATAACGAAGTGTAAACATAGTAAAATTCGAGAGATGAAATACTTGGTTTACTTAGGTCAGAAATCGAATTTTTACTTTAACAGTTCGTTATCTATAAAAATTCTTAAATCTTAAACTTTTAGAAATGTAAAATTGAATTGTTAACCAAATGCGAATAATTTAATAGCAGAATAGTATTCATTTTTCTAAGTTGTATCTATATTATAACATAGTTTTTCACATTGCAAAATACCATTAAAAAAGAGGCTGCCCTTAAAAATCCGGCACAACCTCTTTTAGTTGGTATTAAAGACATTTTCATTCTATAAATAAAAATTGCTGTGGTAAACGCTTTTTAAGAGATAGCTTATATCCCTCTGGTAATACCTTTAGTTATTCAATCGTAGCATAATGGAGATAGTTAAATCCAAGCTTCGAGGTAATCATCCCCTTTAACTTGGGATTTTCCATCTGGTATATTACATAGAAGTATAACGGAACCGCAGGCATATCATCCATTAATAGCTTTTCTGCCTCATGCATTGCTTTCATTCTCTCTTTCTGATCTCCAGACAACTGAGCCTTCTTTATAAGTGCATTGTATTGTGGATTGTCATAGCCCGGGTTGTTATTTCCATCCCCTGTCACAAAGATGCTTAAGAATGACATCGGATCGTTGAAATCCGCAAACCAGCCTGACCTTGTAATGATAAAGTCATGTTTTTGCCTCTTAGGAATCAATGTTTTCCATTCCATATTTGAGATCTTTACATCTATCCCGAGATTCTTTTTCCACTGTTCCTGAAGGAACTCCATTACCTTTTGGTGACTTGTATTGGTATTATAGACAATTTCTATAGGAGGTACACCTTTCCCATCCGGGTACCCGGCTTCTGCCAGCAGTTTCTTTGCTGCATCCACCTTTGCTGTAGGTTCAAAGAAATTAATCCCTTCACCGTCATTCCTAAAATCCTTCCCCTCAACCGCACTGGTTGTTCCATAAGGAACCAATCCCGTTGCCGGTTTCTGTCCTGCCTTTGTTACTGTATCCACCAATTGCTGCCGGTCGATGGCAAGGCTTAATGCTTTTCTTAATTTTACATTATCTACCGGTTTGTTTTTTATACTAAATTCAATATAATAAGTTCCCAGCATCGGGTATACTTTGGCTTTTCCTTCATTGATCAGGTTTTGAACCTCATCTACCGGAATGTGGTTGTTTAAAATCGCATCAACTTCCCCGGAATCATAGGCATTCAATGCCGCATTATCGTCCTCAACCAGTTTCCAGTTGATTTTTTGGATATGGATATTTTCTTTATCCCAATAATTATCGTTTTTAACCATTTCAAGTACATCTTTATGCTTCCATTCCTGCAGCTTGTAAGCACCGTTGGTGACATAGCTTTCGGCAGACTGTGTCCATTTATCGCCGTATTTTTCTATAATATCCTTACGGACAGGCATATATGTGGGAAATCCCATCAGTTTAAGCATATAGGATGTGGGTGCTTTAAGCGTTACTTCGATTGTTTTATCGTCGGTTGTTTTGATGCCCACATCTTCTACTTTCGCTTTTCCTGTATTGAATTCTTCCGCATTTTTTATATAGTACAATATGCTTGCGTAGGGCGATGCGGTTTTAGGATCCAATGCACGTTTCCACGCATACTCGTAATCCTGTGCTTTGACAGGTTCTCCATCAGACCATTTAATATTATCTCTTAAATGGAAAACATACTTTGTTCCACCCTCTAAAATATCCCACTTTTCAGCAACACCCGGAACCACATTTTCATCCTTGTCTATCCTGGTGAGGCCTTCAAAAAAGTGAAGAATATAAGTTCCTCCGTCTACCGATGAATTCAGTGCAGGGTCGATGGTTTCAGGCTCAGGTCCCTCAATAAGATTGAGAGATGACGAGGTTTCACTCCCTTTGTCACCGACACAGCCGGTAAATAAGGATAGCAAAAGCGTTAACGCAACAATTACTGCAAAAGCCCTTTTTAGCATATTTCCTTATCCTCCTTTATTATTAAAATCCTTTATGAATAAATGAAGTGATCATTTATTTTCCAACTCGTATCTTTCAATGGATCTATCCTATTGAATGAATTGACCTTGTCAGTCTTATACTCTCTTAAAGTAAATAACTATTAGTAAAGGTGACATGCACATAGATGTCCCGGAGCTATTTCTTTAAATTCCGGCTCAATTTCACTGCACTTAGGCAGCACAAACCTGCACCGGGTTCTAAACCTGCACCCTGACGGCGGATTGATAGGACTTGGTACATCCCCTTCCAGAATGATTCTTTGTTTTTTATTGCTTTCGTCAGGATCTGCGATGGGAATGGAGGATAAAAGCGCCTGGGTATAAGGATGTGCCGGTTTTTGATATAACGTGTCACTCCCCGAAAGCTCAATCATTTTTCCAAGATACATGACCCCAACCCGGTCACTGATATGTCTAACCATGGAAAGATCGTGGGCAATAAACAAATAGGTAAGTCCGTACTGCTTCTGCAAATCCTCCAGCATATTAACAATTTGTGCTTGTATAGATACATCAAGGGCCGAAATGGGTTCATCACATACAATGAATTCAGGTTCTACCGCAAGGGTTCTGGCAATCCCTATTCTCTGCCTTTGCCCTCCGCTGAATTCATGGGGATACCGATTTGAGTGCTCTTTATGAAGGCCCACGGTTTCAAGCATTGAATAAATTCTTTCCATTCTTTCCTTTTTGTTTTGATGTTTGTGAATTTCAAGAGCTTCACCGATGATATCCGCTACAGTCATTCTGGGATTTAAAGAAGCATATGGGTCCTGGAAAATCATTTGCATTCTCTTTCTAAATTTCTTTATATTTTTTGATGTAACTTCCTCACCATCAAAAAATATTTGTCCTTCATCAGGCTCATAAAGCCGTAAAATTGTTCTCCCTAAGGTTGTTTTCCCACAGCCGCTTTCTCCCACAAGTCCTAATGTTTCGCCTTGACGAATATGGAAGCTGACCTGGTCCACCGCTTTTACCCTAGAATGGGTGTTTGAAAAAAATCCGCCCTTTAGCAGGAAGAACTTTGACAAATCCCTGACATCAAGCAGGTTTTTTTTATAATCGGTCATGTAAGCCCCTCCTCGCAAAATTCATAAAGAAGCCAGCAAGCTGCACTGTGATCTTGATTTATGTCCTTATAATAAGGTTTTTGAATCTCACATATTTTCATGGCTTTGGGGCATCTTTCCGCAAATGGGCACCCTGGTGGAGGATGAATTAAGTCAGGCGGATGCCCTTCAATGGGCTTTAACCTTTCTTTCCCCATATTAAGGCGGGGTATGCATTGAAGAAGCCCTAAAGTATAGGGATGTACAGGATTGTGAAAAATTTCCTCGACTGTTCCCTGTTCAACCACGGTACCCCCATACATGACAACAATTTTATCGCATATATCTGTGACCAGCCCTAAATCATGGGTAATGAGAATAATGGACATTCCTGTCCTTTCTTTTAATTTTTTCATCAGCTCCAATATTTGTGCTTGAATGGTTACGTCCAGTGCAGTGGTAGGTTCATCTGCAATAAGAAGCTTGGGTTCGCAGCATAGCGCCGTGGCAATCATGACCCTTTGTCTCATCCCTCCGCTGAATTCAAAGGGATACTGTTTGATCCGTTTCTCAGGACTCGGGATTCCTACCAGTTTCAGCATTTCAACTGCCTTTCCAAGCGCTTCCCCTTTACTTATCCGGTTATGATTCATAATGACTTCGATAAGCTGGCTGCCAACCGTTAAAACCGGGTTTAAGGATGTCATAGGGTCTTGAAAAACCATACCGATTTCATTTCCCCTTATCTTCTGCATTTCCCCGGTACTTAAATTCCGAATCTCCTGATTGTTAAACAGAATATTTCCTTCGCTCACTTGACCGTTTTCCGAAAGGAGCTTCATAACCGAAAGCATGGTAACACTTTTACCGCTCCCCGATTCACCCACAATGGCTAATGCTTCACCTTTTTTCAGAGAGAAGGACACGCCGTTTAAAGCAAAAACTGTTCCAGCATAAGTATGAAATACCGTTCTTAAGTTTTTTACCTCTAATAAATTTTCCATAATTTTCACCCTGTTTATTTTCTAAGCCTTGGATCCATCGCATCACTTAAGCCGTCCCCAAATAGGTTAAATGCCAGCATGGTAATACATATTGCAATTGAAGGAAATAACAATAAATGCGGATAAGACCGTATCGCATCTTTGCCGGCCGAAGCCAGGCTTCCCCAACTTGCCATGGGTGCATCAACCCCCAATCCCACAAAGCTCAAAAAAGCTTCTGTAAAGATTGCTGTAGGTATTTGAAGTGTTATGGTAACTAAAATGGGCCCTATACAGTTTGGAAGCAGATGTCTTAAAAGGATCTTTAAATTGCTTGCGCCCAAAGTTTTGGCAGCAGTAACATACTCCTGTTCCTTCAGGCTTAAGATTTGCCCCCGCACAATCCTCGCCATGTCAACCCAATAAATAAGCCCCAGCACCAAATAGACGCTAACCAAACCAACACCCGCAGTTTTAAAAACGGATAAAACCGGCAGTTCAAACAAGCCGCCCATTCTTTCTTTCAAAACCACCATTAATAAGATAACATAAAGCATAAGGGGAACACTATAAATGATGTCCACAATGCGCATCATAATGTGGTCGGTTTTTCCGCCGAAGTATCCTGAAATGCCCCCGTATAGGACACCGATGGTAAGGTTGATCAAACAGGCAACCAAACCGATGCTAAGGGATATCCTAGCCCCATAAGCAATCCGAACCAGCATATCCCGTCCCAGGGTATCCGTACCTAAAGGGTGTGCCCAGCTTGGTTTTTGACCAAACTGTCCTTTAATCTGATCAGAATACGAATAACTGGATATCATGGGAACGATAATGGCAAACAAAATAATGAACAGGATAAAAAAGAGGCTTATGGTGGCAACCTTATTGGATCGTAAACGTCTCCATACATCCTGCCAATATGTAAGACTTGGCTTCATATTTTGAAGTTGTCCATCCTCTTTTCTGTTGACCGGTTTAAAAAGCTCTCTTGTGATTTCCATTGTGCCTCACCTCTAACCCTTTAATTTAATTCTCGGGTCAACCGTTACATATAGAATATCTACAACAAAGTTTGCAGCAATTAAAAACACTGCATAAAAAATACTTACTCCCATAATCACGGTATAATCTCTATTTGCAATGCTTTCAACAAAATATCTTCCCAATCCCGGAATATTAAAAATCTTTTCGATGACAAAGCTTCCGGTTAAAATTCCTGCAATAAGAGGACCCATGTATGTGATTACAGGCAGTAAGGAATTTTTGAGAGCATGTTTGAAAATGATGATCCCTTCTTTAAGCCCCTTTGCTCTTGCAGTTCGAATGTAATCCTGTTCCATCACTTCGACCATACTGGACCTTATGAGTCTGGAAATAAATGAAAGCGGAAATAATGCCAGTGCAAAGGCAGGCAATACAGCATGCCACAATGAATTTAAACCCATTGTAGGAAAAATCCGAAGCTTAACGCATAAATAATATTGCAGTAAACTGGCCACCACAAAGGAAGGTACGGTCACACCCACAGTAGCCAGGAGCATCACAGTCTTATCCTCCCATTTACGGACTTTGATCGCTGAAATAATTCCAAGGAACACCCCCAAACCTATGCAAATTATAATTGAAAATATCCCCACCGTGGCAGACTTGGGGAAATGTTCCCAGATGATATCATTGACCCCTCGTCCCTCATTTTTCATTGACATGCCAAAATCAAGTGTCACAGCATTTTTCACAGTGATAAGGTATTGTTTTACAAGCGGTTCATCCAGTCCGTATTTAGCCCGGATATTTTTTTCTATGGCAGGCGGTAGCGCTTTATCGGATGAATAAACATTACCCGGAATGCTGTGCATAATAAAAAATATGATAGTTATGATGATAAATAACGTAATGATTGAGTAACCAACTCTTTTTAGAATGAATAAAGCCAAGTAGACACCCCCGTTTACACTAACGAAAAAAACATTCAAAATAAACATCGGTTATATTTAAATTTTCATAAGTCATTTCATGTGTTTTTCATTGGTGTAAAAAATGGCAATCCCCTGATGTTTACTTGTGTATGCTAATACTTCTTAGAATTAGTATATGTTTGTGGGATAACTTGTATCACTACGGATTCAATTCTATATCTCCTTTACCCAAAGTATCCATATGGTCTCAAAATGGATCCAGCGTATGTATAAATATAAACTCCTATTTTTAAGTTGTTTCATTAAAAATAACCATAATTTTACATCTGCTTAACATAATCTTATCTTTTGTACTTTATAATATATTTTAGTAAAATTATTACACATGTCGTTTACTCTTTTAAATCCTAAAAAGAAATCAATTCACTTTAAAACAAGTTATTAAATCCAACAGCCTTAAAGGTTTCCTTTGTCACAACTGATCCTGATCCAAAGGACACCATTTCTAAAATTGAACTAATATCCAATGGAGGCGTTGTATCCGGTCGGGGCAGCTTTTCATCAAACTCAGTTAACTGGAATCTAACACTTCCATCCCAGTATAAATATTATTACGTAAAAGTTACTGAAGCGGATGGAAACATCGCGGTTACCGCACCCATATGGACCGGAAAGTAGATAATCCTAGAGTTTAGCGCATTTTATTTTATAAACTTGAATAGGTTGTTTATAAATATATTTAGAAGATCAAAGTGACTGTTCAAAATTCAGATTTTGAACAGTCACTTTTTATGTCTTTCTCTATCACTTATATTTGACTTTTCCACTTGGGATCAGAGAAATACTCCTTAAACCGTTCCAGTTCCGATTTAAGTTCGGCAAGTAACTCTTCCGCACGATCCAATTGACCGTCTTTCGCTGCGATTTCAAGTTTGTGGGCTGTTTCTGAAGCTTGCCTTCCTCCTAAATTGGCCAAAGCTCCTTTTAATGAGTGGGCAACACTTTGTACGTTCTCCCTATCTTTGGTCTTTATAAAGCCTTCAAGTTTATCTACTTCCAAAGGATAATGATTGATAAAGTATTCAATCAATTCAACCACTGCATCTTTTTGACCGTTTAAGTTTGTAACCAGGTTTGAAAGGTCGATCGGTTCAGCTTGGCCTGTTATGGGTTTCGTATAACTCTCCCCAATCCTTACAAGGCTTCCAACAGTTTTATATAATTCATCTGCATTAATTGGCTTGGATACATAACCATCCATTCCAGCCTCAAGGCACTTTTCCCTGTCTCCTGTCATTGCCAGCGCAGTCATGGCAATAATCGGAGTACGGCGGCCAAGGGAGCTTTCCATTTTCCTGATTTCGCGTGTTGCCTCAAACCCATCCATTTCAGGCATATGGACATCTGCCAGAATGATATCATATTTACCTTTCTCATATGCTTTCACTAATTCCTTCCCATTCGTTACAACAGTTACATTCCATCCTTTACTTTGCAGTACCTTAAGTGCTACCACCTGGTTTATATAATTATCTTCTGCAAGCAGTATTTTAAGCTGCATTTCCAATGAATCACCGTGATTATTCGTTTTTTTATCCATATGCCCTCCTTTTGGCAAAGGGGTATCTTCCAGTCTCTTCAATCCATGCCCCTCCTTGGATATAGCCTCCTTTATTGCTTCCAAGAGTTCACCTTGTTTGATTGGCTTTATCATGTAGGAAGCAATCCCCAACTCCCTGCAGCGTGTTGAATCACCTTTTACCTCAAGGGATGTAAGCATCATAACAACCTCCTTATTGATCAGGTGCTCCCCCTTTATCTTCTCAATAAAGGTAAAGCCATCCATCCCTGGCATTTGAGAGTCTACCAGAATCAAACTAAAGTACTCACCAGCCGGATAAGTTCTTCTCAAAATTGAAATTCCTTCCTCCGCATCCGATGCCATAACAACCTGCATCCCCCAAAACTCAAGGGTTTTCTGTAAAATAATACGGTTGGTTTTGCTGTCATCCACCACCAAAACTTTAAGTCCTCCAAGGTCAATATCCGAAGTTTTGGGCATGTTTTTTTCCTGAACCGCCTTTATACGGAACGAATCAGTAAAATAAAATACACTTCCCTTTCCTACCTTGCTCTCTACACCGATAGTGCCTCCCATCATTTCTGCCAGTTGTTTGGAAATGGCAAGCCCCAGTCCTGTTCCTCCGTATCTTCTTGCGTAAGAGCTGTCCAATTGACTGAAGCTTCTAAAAAGCTTATCCAATTTATCAGGAGGAATGCCAATTCCTGTATCCCTGACAGTAAATTTAAGCTGAACTTCCTCTTCATTTTGCCTTATTTTTTCAACTTCCACATTTATTTCACCTTGGTGGGTAAACTTTAGGGCATTTCCAACCAGGTTAATCAATATTTGCCTTATTCTTCCCGGGTCCCCGATAATGAACGATGGTATATCCGGTTCAATATAACAGGTAAGTTCCAGCCCTTTTTCTTGGGTAGAAACAGCAAAGGAGTTCACAGTCTTTTCTACCGTCTGATGGATATCAAACTCAATCTCCTCCAATTCCATCTTACCGGCTTCAATTTTTGTAAAATCCAAAATATCATTAATAACATTCAAAAGAGCATCTGCAGAAGTTTTAATCATGCCTATAAATTCCTTCTGCTGCTGATCTAAACCGGTTTGAAGTACAATATCCGTCATGCCGATAATTCCGTTCATCGGCGTTCTTATTTCATGACTCATACTGGCTAGGAATTCGCTTTTTGCCTGATTTGCAGCTTCAGCCTCTACTTTTAACCGCTCCTTTTCACCAATCAAATCCTTTGTATTTTTGATCATTACCTTTAGAGAAGCTAGAAGTGTACCAAGCTCACTTTTTGTAATCTCTTTATCATCCAATTGTACGTTCAAATTACCTTCGGATACCTCTTTCAAGGCATTTACTGCAAGCTTTAACGGTTTGGTAATAGCTTTACTGAGTAAGAAAGAAATTGCTACTGCCAATAAAAATACGAATATGGCTATAAAAAGTGTATAAATAAGAGTTTGTTTTTGCAGTTCATTAATATTTGCCGTATCCTGGATAATTCCAATCATTCCGTATGTTTTTACCCCTGTTGGGTCCTTTATCGGATAAAATGCCTCCAAATTACCTTCATCCGTTTTAGTATACAGAGTTTCCCCTCTGGACACTCGATCAAAAACCGATCTATCTTGAAGGGCTTTTCCAATGTTTTTCTTCATCTTTTCATTGGATGATGCAATTAGGGTGTCTTCAGCATAAAGACTAACTTTTGCGGATATCAGCTTATTGATGTCTGTGATTAAATTACTATCCAAATTAAAGTTAAATCCTACTTGGAATGTACCCATAACTCCAATATGATTTCTAATAGGTACAAAAGCACGTATGGCCAACCCGCTTTTTCCAAACTCAAAGCCATTTACAGGTTCTCCCGTTAATGCCTTTACAACTGACGCATTGTCCGCCTTACTATCCCCAAACTTTTCTGCATTATGCCCTCTATAGAATACACTTCCCTTTTCATCGCCAAACTCAAACACCGTAACATGGCTATCTTCATTCAGCAGTTGATAAATAGGTTGTACTTTTTCGTTTAACAGTTCACGGTCCTTTCTTTCATACAAAAAAACAAAATCTCTATTGCGGGAATAACGGCTTGCCAATGTCAATGCCTCCTGTGCCTTTTGACTAAAATAATAGTTTACAACAGAATTTGCATAATCCAGTTGATTTTTCCCCATTTTTTCCACACTTTTTTTTGCTTGAAAATACATAATCATCGAAGTAGCAAGCACAGGGAGTATTGACAGGAGGATAAACAACGAAAACAACTTTCGTTTTAGTGTAATATTTTTAAACATTGTCTAAAACCACCCTTTTCATTGGAAATAGAAACAGTATAATCGTATTGATTTTCCTTAAGTTTTTCCCGCTTGCTTTTGCTTGAAAACCATAGTAAGTCACAGGAAAAATAGATAACACGATAATCATTATAAACAGCTTTCGTCTCAGTACAACATTTATAATCATATTCATTTCTCTTTTTTTGGCAACTAGGTTTCCTTTTAGATAATAGAATAGTGAACCAGCATGTTGAAGAAGTTGTTAAAGAAATGCTATTTATCTTATTATATAACAAGAAAACAGCTGTAACAACTATACATAAAAATTTAACATGGAAAAAACATTCTATTAAAATTTACATAATATTTTTATACAAATTAAAATGGAGTAAAAACCGCTTAATCCCAATTTATAATCATTTCCGAAAACGCTATGAAAAACTTCAGCTATGAGTAAATATTTCCCATCCCTTCTTCTGCCTTAAAAATGGCCAGGCTTTTTCTGTATAATTAATAGAATCTTAACATTCCCTTAAAACTCAATTATCACTTTCATACTATCATTGAATGTATAAAATACCTACAAGGAGAATACAGTCATGCTTTGTGCAACCCACCGCTTAATCGCCCATACTGTCTACAACGCATTGTCAAATGATTATCCTATCTCTTTAGACTACGATAATCTATTAAAAGGAAGTGTTGCTCCGGATTCCGCTCCCACTATGGTAATCATCCCCCATACCAAAACCAAGTCCATTGGCTTTGTGACCAAGCAGGTTGAATGGCTCCTCAATACAGATCCTGCTGAGGAAGGATGTAAACGTGAGTTTTCATTTCGGTTGGGGGTCGTCATTCATTTCATATCGGATTATTTTTGCAGAGCACATAATGAATTCAAGTATTTAAACCCTATACTTCATTTTATTTATGAAAACAGACTTAAAAAGTTTTTTTCAAAAAATATACCTTGTTTTAGTTTTAAAAAAACCGAGCCGCACTTTAAGGGCAATATTAAAGAATATATTTATGATTTTCACAACCAATATAAGCTCAATAAAAAAAGCATGGAAAATGATTTTTACTATTCCCTCCTCACAACCATTTCTATTTCCCGGTTTATTCTTTCAAATGCAAAAGCTTATGAAACAGGAATAATTACACCAGAACTTAAATTAACGGCTCTAACAGCATAAGAATATCCTTTAACAAGGCGGCTTTATTTGTATCACCTGCCACTTCAAGCAATATTTTTGCCAAAGAACTTATAGACTTATTTTTTTCTGAGGAAGGCCAAAATATCGTAGAAAAAGCGGATCTAGCTTCCCAAAATATTGAAATTCAGCCTACTATATTTATTAGGAGTTTTTATTTCTTTATAGTTGTGAAAGTTATCACCAGGTCCTAAATTTTAACAGCTTTAAAGCTATGAAATATGAAGTAATTTAGTGCATTCTGGAGATATCCTAAAGATAATGCGTCTATGATATAAAATTTCTTATCTTTTGTCATTTTTCTTGATTATTTGAGAGTTTTTATGTATAATCAACCTTGTTGAATTTGTAAAAGGAATTTAGGAGGTATTGAGATGGGAAAAGCTTTAATTATTGGAGCCGGCGGTGTTGCTAATGTTGTAATCCATAAATGCTGCCAGAACCCGGATGTTTTTGAAGAAATCTGTATAGCAAGCAGAACGTTGGAAAAATGCGAAGCTATAAAAAATAAATTGACCGGCAGCCGCACAAAAATACACACGGCTCAGCTTGACGCGGATAAAACCGATCTGATCATTGACCTGATAAAGAGCTTCAAGCCAGATATTGTAATTAACGTTGCTCTTCCTTATCAGGACTTGACCATTATGGATGCTTGCCTTACAACAGGTGTTCATTATGTGGATACTGCCAATTATGAACCGCCCGACACACCTAAATTTGAATATAAATGGCAGTGGGCATATAGAGAAAAATTTGAAAAAGCCGGTATAACCGCTTTATTAGGCAGCGGTTTTGACCCAGGTGTTACTGGTGTTTTCTGCGCATATGCACAAAAGCACTATTTCGATGAAATTCATTCGATTGATATTGTAGATGCCAATGCAGGTGATCATGGCTATCCGTTTGCAACAAACTTTAACCCAGAAATTAATATTCGTGAAATAACAGCAAATGGCAGATACTTTGAAAATGGTGAATGGATAGAAACTGCACCCCTTTCGGAAAAAAAAGTCTATGACCTACCGGAAATCGGTCCGAAAAACATTTATCTGTTATACCATGAAGAATTAGAATCCTTAGCCGTTAATATAAAAGGAGTAAAGAAAATAAGGTTCTGGATGACCTTCTCGGATAACTATTTAAATCACTTACAAGTGCTTCAGAATGTTGGAATGACATCCATTGAGCCTATTGATTATGAAGGAAAGCAAATCATTCCTTTGCAGTTCTTGAAGGCTATTTTGCCTGATCCTGCATCTCTGGGGCCAAGAACCAAGGGAAAAACAAATATAGGTTGCATTATCCAAGGGATAAAGGACGGAAAACCAAAAACCTATTATGTCTACAACGTTTGTGTTCATGAAGAATGTTATGCGGAAGTAGGTTCACAAGCGATCTCCTATACAACAGGAGTTCCGGCAATGATTGGTGCCATGTTGATTTTAAAAGGCATCTGGAAAAAGCCTGGCGTATTCAATGTGGAAGAGTTTGATCCGGACCCGTTTATGGACGCTTTAAATAAATATGGTTTGCCCTGGAAAGAGGATTTCTCACCGACACTTCTGGACTAAGGTAAATCTAAAAACTTCATTTTTCGATTTATACCTTGGACAAGTTTTAGCTGGGTATAGCCGTTTTGCCTCCGGTAAGATGGCTGTGTGAAGAATATTCTCTTATCAATACTATACATTTGATAAGAGAATATTTTTATGGCTCTTGCAGTTCTATATAGAGCCTCATCAGCTTAAGTCGTGGAAATTAATTTATTAAGATTTGCCTATGTAAGGCAGTTGAATGGAGATATGACTATGAATATTGATTTTAATGCCCTACCATCACCATGCTATATTGTTGATGAGAGACTTCTTAAAAAAAATCTTGAAACTTTAGATTCTATACAAAAGCGTACAGGCTGCAGTATTCTTCTTGCGCTTAAAGGGTTTTCCATGTTCTCGGTATTTCCTTTGGTAGGCAAATACCTAAAAGGTATAACTTCAAGTTCCTTATTTGAGGCCAGATTGGGGTTCGAAGAAATGGGAAAAGAAGTTCATATTTATGCACCTTCATACATTGAGAAGGATTTTGATGAGCTTCTTACCTATTGTGACCATATCGTTTTTAATTCTTTCGACCAATGGAACCAGTTTAAGGATAAAGTAAAAAATGTCCGTTCTAAAAAAATAGAATGCGGTATCCGTATAAATCCTGAGTATTCTGAAATTAAGACGCCTATATATAATCCCTGCTATAAGTACTCAAGACTGGGAGTGACCTTATCGAGCATTAAGCCCCATGATCTGGACGGCATTGACGGACTGCATTTTCATACTATGTGTGAGCAAAATTCAGATACCTTAGAACGTACGATTAAAGTTGTGGATGAAAAATTCGGAGAATATATTAAAAGGATGAAATGGCTTAACTTAGGGGGGGGACATCATATCACCAGACCGGATTATGATATCGAAACCCTGATCCGTTCCATTTTGTTTTTTAAGGACAAATATGGTGTCGATATTTACTTGGAACCCGGAGAGGCTATCGCTTTAAATACGGGATACCTTGTCTCCACCGTTCTTGACATTGTTGATAACGGAATGAAAATTGCCATTTTGGATACTTCAGCAGCGTGTCACATGCCTGATGTATTGGAAATGCCTTACCGGCCCAATATTCTTGACGCAGGAATGCCGGATGAATATTCCTACACCTACAGGCTTGGCGGAAATACTTGTCTTGCAGGGGATATTATCGGAGACTATTCATTCAAAAGACCTTTAAAACCGGGAGATAGGCTTGTATTCTGCGATATGGCACATTATACAATGGTTAAGAACAATACATTCAATGGTGTAAACCTGCCTTCCATTGCTTTATATAATGAAACAGAAGGCATTAAAGTAATAAGACAATTCGGTTATGAAGATTTTAAGTCCCGGTTATCCTGATCAGCTATAATAAAAGGGATAAACAAGCTGATCTTCTTAACATAGGTGTAACATATTAAAAAAATATGGAATTTAAAAACGGGATGGTTCTTTAAAAGACCATCCCGTTGGTTTATTGTTTTGCCTCGCCCTCTATGCTAAAGGACTCCCAAATATCGTTCACCTTTTTAATATTCTTTTCTGTTGAACTCAAATCCGGAATAACGGTGGTAAAGCAATAGGAATATTTGTCCTTCTCAAAAACATACAATTGGATATTTGCAAAAATATCTTCTTCCGAATCTTCTATCCTGTATTTATAAATCCGGACATCCAGATCCTTTGTTTTAATATTCTCCTTGCCCATCAGCTCTAGAGTATCACTCTCTGCTATACTACCCAAATATTCAAATTTTTCTTCATCGGGTAGGCCTTTTGTCTGGGAAGTGTTTTCAACAGCGGCTATACCGACTGACATCCCTGTATGGTTGTCACTAAAGGACATATTGTCTTCGTTTTTGGAAACCTCTTTCATCCAATTTCCAGGAAGCTTTATCTTCCATTTATAGGTTTTGTTTTGTGTTTCGGTAATCTCATCTGACTTGGAAACCCGTCTTTTATCCTCCTCAAATCGATAGCTTTCGATATCCTTTTTAATAAGAGAAACTTCCTTTTTGGAAGGCATAATAGAATTTATAATATCGTTAAAGTTTTTGCTTTCCTTTTTGTACCTTTCTTCATTTACCTTTAGGGTAACATCAAAAATCAACCCGTCAACCTCAATCATGACCTCTTCAACAATATATTTCACATCTCCGGTTTTTAAAGAGAACACCATCTTGTAAGCATTTTTACCAGCAATATCAACAATTTTTTCCCCAATAAATTCATAATACTTCTTGTTGAAGTTCTCGTCATAATCCGCCTTGACATCTCCAGCATAAGCTAGTAAGTCCTTGCTTTCATTTTTTTCAATTTGAACACCGATATATTCCTTATTTCCAAGACCGATCTTTGTAAAAAAAGGACTCTCCCCTTCGGACCTTAAAATATCCCACTCGGGGAGAACATCAATTTCCCAGCTCAGATATTTTTTCTCACTGCTGTAATTGATATAGTTTTCATATTTTGCAAGCCCGAACTTTATCGTAGAAAGATCTTGGACATCCTTTACATTTCCCTTAAATCCAAGTTCAAAAGAATCCATGATTCCTGCAAAATAGGTACTGTTTTTTATTTTTGCAGGATCTGCAAAATCAGAAGACCTGATTTCTACGAAATAAGTATATTCATTTTCAACATACATCCTTACATAGGAAGCACCGGAATATTCATCGCTTAAAAAGAACTCTCCGAATCCCATCTCCTCATTTAAAGATGCGTCCATGATCTCTCCGTCAAAGTACTTTTTGGAATCTTCCGAAATATCGTCAAAAACCTCAGTAAGAAGTTTTCCATCACTTAAATATACGTTTACATCCAAGCTTAATTGTCTTTCAAGATTTATTATCGAAACATTTTTCGAATTGAATGAAATGTGGTTGATTCTAGAACCCTTCGGAATATTGATAGACCATCCAAAATAACTGTTTCCAATTTTTGATTTGCCGATCCCGTCAGTTAAAAAGGAAAGGTCTGTAAGTGCCCCATCATCTTCCAATAAAACCCGGATTGATTTTGTTCCGTTGTTATACTCTACCTTCGCCCCAAAATGCTCCGATATGAAACGGATTGGAATCATGGTTGCCCCATTCACTTTAAATATCGGCGCCGGAAGTTCTTCCTCCTTTTGATTGACCTCACACTTTTTACTTCCCAGTGTAAGTTCAATGGATGTATCCCTAAACAAAAGCAGTATTTTCCCATTGCCCTTCCAGTTTACTTCAGCACCGAAAGCCTCCAAAACCGCCCGCATGGGAACATATACACTGCTGCCTTTTAAAACCGGCTTCTCAATAATTTTAACACTTCCGTTTACAGTCATTTTTCCGCTTCCCAAACTCATCCGGATGTCAACCGAATCGTTGGAACTATTGGAGGGAATATAAGTAAATACGATAACCGCAAAAAAAACGGCAAGTCCCATTACTAGCTTCATTGACTTTTTCATTTATGTATTTCCTTTCATTATGTATTGCTGCTTTCGCTGCATTTTACCTTGATTTGAACTTGCTTTTCCCCTCGGATCACCGTCAGTACAACTGTATCTCCCGGGAGAAATTTCTTCATTTCTTCGTTATAATCAATCTTCGTCGATATTTTCACTTTGTTAAGTCCGATTACCATATCCTCCACCTTGAGGCCTGCTTTTTGCGCAGGGGAATTGGATTCGATTTCGGTCACGGTAAGCCCTTCGTTTGACGGTAATCCGTACTTTGCAGCCACACCTTCTGAAAAAGTCGCTCCCAAATAGGGACGGCGTATCTTTCCATACTTTTCAAAATGTGATATGGCATACTTCACGGTATCGATGGGAATGGAAAAGCTTAATCCTTCGATACCAAAACCGGTATATTTCACTGTATTGATACCTATGACTTTTCCCTTCATATTTACCAAAGGCCCTCCGCTGTTTCCTCCGTTGATAGCAGCATCTGATTGTATAAATTTGTATTCTCCCTCCGCTGAGCGGTTAAGCCCGCTAATAATTCCCATGGTGGCTGAGTTTCTAAGGGAAAAGGATAGTGGAGTCCCTATGGCAATAACCGATTCCCCTGCTGCTATATCCTTTATATCACCGAATACTGCAGGTGTAAGACCGCCCTTATCTATTTTTATCATCGCTACATCGCATTTTTCATCCATCGCTTTGAGTCTTGCCTTATAGGCTTTTCCGTTTGACAGCACAACAACAATGGTATCCATGTCCGCCACTACATGGGCATTGGTAATAATGAATCCATCGGACCTGTAAATGACCCCTGTCCCAAATACCAGATTTTCTCCCCGTGAGCTGTAATCCTGGCTGCTTTTTCTGAGCTTGCCGATAATTCCTACCACAGATGGACTTAGTTTGTTTAAAAGAGAGGAAACAGTTGTTCCACCCGTCTTTATTCTCGCAGTGTTTTCCTTCTCATTGACCTGGACCTCAGCCCCTATACTTTCTGTAAAACTTTTTAGCGGTACATATACCTTCCCATCCACTACCTTCGTTTCCACTGGAATCAATTTATCATTAACATAGACCGCAGTTTTCCCATTTTGTGCAGCATTGACCACAGTGCCAGCACCGAGGTTCATGGCGATGAAAAGGCCTAAAAGCACTCCCATATACTTTCTTTTCACTATCTACACTCCCTTCCATGTATCTAAAAGCATTATCCCATTATACCATAATGTGCCACGTAAAAACCAAAGGTTTTATTAAATTATCGTAAATTTTTCCTTATCCCCTTAGATGTAATTATTCCCATAAAAAAAGAATCAAGGATTTTTATTCCCTGACTCTTTTTTATAAAGCTATATTCCGCGTTACTTTTAATACCTTATCATGTCTCTATTAGATATTAGTTGAATTTACGAATAAATGCACCATTTTCTTTTACAAAGGTGTTACTATTTTGATATGCATCCCAGTTGATGGACCATGTCATAATTCCTCTAAATGCAGGATATTTACCTACCAAAGTTGAAAATGCCTGCTGTAATCCGGCATTCGAGATCTGTCCGCTTCCTGCCGCACCTGGAGAACTCGGTACACCGATTACAACCTGATCGGGTCTTAATGGTGGGAATAAGTCTTTTCCACCTACTTTGAATCCTTGTAGAAGCATTTCACACATAGCTACTATCGCTTCCGTATTACCCATGCTGTAGTATTTTCCGTCCAATCCCTGAATCTGGATAGAGTTGTATAACTGTGCATGCACAAAGGTAGTCTTATCTCTTAGTGCATGAATCATTGGGATATAGACGCCGCTTCTTGCATCTACATTTCCGTTAAGCCCACCATAGAACTGCTGTCCCATTTGGAAATAGAATGTTTCCGGAGCCCATGTAAGCATAAAATTAGAATCATAGGAGTTGCAAATCTGTCTTATTGCACTGATCATATTGACAATTTTAGGTGAAGTAGGATTTTTAAAGTCCGGATCCGCACCTGGATTAAATTGAACGGAGGATTGCTCCAGGTCAATGTCGATTCCGTCAAATCCATATTCATTAACGAATCCTTTTATATCACTTACAAACTGATTAACCGCACTTGCTGACAAGAGGGAGAAGAAGCCTTCATATCCGCCAATGGATAGAACAATTTTCTTTCCTTTACTCTGCAGCAACTTGATATCTGCTTTAAAATCGTTAATGGTATAACCTGTAGTTAAACCTGAAACTACAAACTTCATCCGTCCATCGCTGCTGCCTGCAGATACCGGTTCAGCAAAGGATATGTTTATAACATCCCATCCCGGATCCACATCTCTTAACTTAACAAACGGAACGCCTCCAGCAGGGCCGCCACCCCATGTATGCCAGTATCCGACCATAACCCTTTTGGGTAATCCGGTAGGTTGTGCAGTTGGTGGCGTTGTCGGTGGCGTTACCGATGGTATCGGCGGTGATGTCGGCGGTGTTGTTGGCGGCGGAGTTGTCGGCGGTGTGGTTACCGGTGGTGTTCCTGGCGGTAAACCTTTCAAGACGGCATTATTGCCCTTTAAAAAGGAGTTTCCATTTTGGAAATTATCCCAGTTGATGGACCAAGCCATGATCCCTCTCAAAGTAGGATATTTATCTGCCAAGGCCTTGAATGCTTGCTGCAGCCCAGCATTTGAGATTTGTCCACTACCTGCTGCATTTGCAGATGCAGGTACTGCAATTACAACCTGATCCGGTCTAAGTGGTGGGAATGGGTAGTTTGGATCTTTATTTACATTGAAACCTTTAATGAGCATTTCGCACATTGCAACAATTCCATCTACACTTCCCATGTTGTATGATTTTCCGTCCAAGCCAGTAATCGGCCCGGAGTTATAAAGCTGTGCCTGTACATAAGTTGTCTTGTCGCGGAGTGCATAAATCAACGGTATATAGCAGCCTGCTCTCGCATCAACATTGCCATTGATTCCAGCATAGGTTGTATAGCCTAATTGCATATAGAAGGTTTCCGGAGCCCATGATAAAATAAATTCAGAACCATAGGAATCACAAATTTGTTTGATTGCTGCAATCATATTGACAACTTTTGGTGATTTCGGATTTCTGAAATCCGGGTCAGCCCCACCATTTAACTGTACAGAGGATTGTTCAAGGTCGATATCGATTCCATCAAAGCCATATTCGTTGATAAAGCCCTTGATATCACTTACAAACTGGCTTACAGCGCCAGAGGATGTCAATGAGAAATAACCCTCATATCCGCCGATGGAAAGAACAACTTTCCTGCCTTGGCTTTGCAGCAATTTGATATCTGCTTTAAAGTCATTAATGGTATAGCCGGTAGGCAAACCAGAAACAACAAACTTCATTCTGCCATCGGTGCTTCCAGGGGATACCGGTTCAGCAAAGGAAACATTGATAACATCCCATCCCGGATCCACATCTCTTAACTTAACAAACGGAACCCCTCCAGCTGGGCCGCCACCCCATGTATGCCAGTATCCGCTCATAATTCTGGTGGGAAGACCATTTGGCGGAATTGTCGGAGGTGGTGTTGAGGGTTTGGGTGTCGGTGTAGTAACAATGATTTCAACATCCTTCGGATAATCATCCGGAGTCTTGTTGAAATGGTTGATGATTGT
Organism: Clostridia bacterium; assembly: GCA_026418275.1. Lineage (GTDB taxonomy): Bacteria > Bacillota > Clostridia > Acetivibrionales > DSM-2933 > SKW182. The sequence continues at coordinate 38,829 of JAOABQ010000037.1, read as the reverse complement.
CAAAATATCTTCCATATTAATGGCTTTGTCCTTATTAAAATCATACCCGACATCATAATTCGAATCTTGGGAAGATGTGTTAAATTTAGTGATATGCTGTACGATATCGGACATATTGATGGCATAATCCATTTTACCATCGATCAACATATCTCCGGCCCACATCGGTACCGGTTTACTCTTGGATCCTACTGTAACATTTCCCTTTACCGAGATAATAATTTCTCTGAGAAGGTAATTATTTTTGGTTATCTTAAGCGGGAAATATGTACCTGGAATATCTGTTCTTACATTTTTCATTTCAAAATATCCGTTATTATCCGTGTATACTACTGTATCAAACCCAGGATAAGAAGGGTACTCGAGTCCCCATAATTCTACTTTGAATCCGGCATTGACGCTTGGATCACTGGAAACCACATCTGCTTTAATATAGCCTGAAATCGTGTAACCTTCATCGCTTGGCGGCACTGTTGGGACCGGTGTGTTGGTAGCTATCGGTGTCGGCTGCGGAGGGACTGTTCCCTCAATAAACTTCCATAACGCTTGCACATTCGGCGGCTGCCAGCCATCTAAGGACTTATGTGGTGCAATACACTGATAAAGCTTTCCCTGATAGGATACCACATCATCCTTGGCATAGTCAGTGTTCGGCTGCCACTCGGCAATCCCAGCCCCCAAGCTTTGAATTCCCATGGTGACAAGCATTGAAAGAACCAGCATGAGGCTTATAGACAGCGCTAAAGCCTTGTGCCAAAACTTTCTTTTCGTAATGTTCATATACATACCTCCTATTAAAGATAAAAAAATAAAACAGTAAAAAAGTAAAAATGGTATAAATCTTGCTATTTTAATTTTATTAAATTCTTACAAGCCTGAACAATTGCAGATCTTGTTTTATACTGTATTTTCTTGGCTAATATAAGCCCTCCTTTAAAACTTTTTTCATTAAAGTTTTTTGTTATTAGAATGAGAGTGGCACATTCACTATTTTGTGCTCTCACCCCTTACATAAAGCACATTTACAATTTACATTAAAGTAAGCAATGAATAAAACGAAGTGTTTGAAAGCGGAAAAAGTATTTTTCTAAGCCCATTATGGGAGATAATGATGAAAAGTGAAATCACTGTCATATATTCTTTTTGAGGGACATTTGATATGCTTCATAACCGAAATGAGTATAAACATTTTGCACTATGCATCAAGTAAAAAAACTCCTCCTGCTACGAAGGAACATCTCTCCCCTATCCATCACACCCTTTTCCATCCATAGCAGGAGGCAGGTAAATGTATATTTATGTTAATACTATACACCTGCAACTCCAGAAAAATCAACTCATAGCGAAAAGAAGTGACTTTCGTCATTTCTTTTCGACAAATTCTCTTACACCAACTTATGGTTGATGGCAAATATTGCGAGTTGTGTCCTGTCTTTCAGGTTGAGCTTTTTCAAAATCAAAGTAATTGTATTTTTTACTGTACCTTCTGAAAAGTAAAGTGCTGTAGCAATATCCTTGTTATTTTTGCCATTGACAACCATCTGAATAATATCTATTTCTTTTCTTCCTAGTCCTAATTCTTCTATATCCAATTTAATATTCTCGGTAGGCAATATACTATTATATACGGATTTATTCATTACCCCTAAGTCATATGCAACACCTTTTACTGCCACAATGAGCTTTTTGGCATCCATTTCTTTTAAAATGTACCCATCAGCACCACTGGATATCGCATTCTTTATATTAAAGTCATTTGCAAAAGTAGTTAAAACCAATATCTTAATCCATTTAAACTCCTTTTTTATAAGTTTGGTTGCCTCAACTCCGTCACATAACGGCATTCCAAGATCCATCAGCACAATATCAGGCAAGTATTTTCTACAAAGTTCAAGTGCTTCAATACCATTTCTAGCACACCCTTCGATTTTAAACTCACTGTCCTGTTCCAAGATCAGCTTTAATGTATTCGTAAACTCTTTTTGATCGTCAACCAGCAAGATCCTGATCACAGACCTCCCCCCTTCCAACAGGAATTTCTACATGAATATTAAAGCCGCTTCCTTCACTGCTTCCATATTCAATATTCCCGCTTAAATCTTTAACCCGTTCTTCCATACTGGTAAGTCCGAAGCCCTTCTTGACCTCCTGACAGCCGACCCCATTGTCAACAATAAATAGTTTCAGTATTCCCCCAGCCATTCTGATAAATATATTAACTTTAGCAGCCTTTCCATGACGCATGGAATTCGTAAGGGCTTCACGGCAAATACAGAAAATTGTTTCCTTTTCCACCTCTTCCAAACCGCTTAAATCAGCTTCAATACAAAGATCCACATGCATCCCGGAATGCTTCAATTTTTCAATAATACTGTTTAGCGATTCCTCCAATCCGTCGGTTTGCATTTTCCCTTTTGCTATGCCCATTATAAGTCTTTTTAATTCTCTAAAACCTTCCTTGGTGAACCTGTTGGCCTTTATTATAAGCTCTTCAGCCTTGTCAGGATTGCCTCTTAACATAATAAGTGCCGCCTCATGAAGTTTTATAAGTAAGGTCATTGTCTGCCCCAATGAATCATGGACATCCCTTGAGATCCGTTCCCTCTCCTCCGCGACAGCCAGCTTACCCACAGCTATAGAATAATCCTTTAGATAAGTATTCGCTTCTTCCAGCTTTTCATTTCTTATTTCCAATTCATTTAAAAGGTTTTTATAATTGGTAATATCGTTGAAGGATACAATTCTTCCAAGCTTTTTCTTTCTTTGATCGTGTACTGTATGTACGTTAACGTAATAGTAAGTCACTTTTGGACAGCAAACGGTTATTTCTCCGCAAACATCCCGGTCCTGTCCCCACTCTATCGCGTTCATTATTTCCTGGTTTCTTTCGTTATCCTTCAAAATCTTTTTAAAATTCTCCACCAACTCTTTTGAATGATTTATATTGCAAAAATCAAATGTTCGGATAAAAGACTGATTACATTTTACGATATAACCATAGCTATCCATTAAAACAATCTGTTCACTTAGATTATCTACCATTTTCATTAGTGCTTGGGGCATGATATCTAAAAACTTGTGTTTAAAGGTTGCAACTGCAAAAAGGAGTAGAGAAAAAGTAAGGCTTGCCGGAGTAATGTCAACATCTGTTTTAAACACTCCAAAAACATGTGCTATATTGGCCGCGATGGGAATGACAACCGAAGCAACAAAGTAAAGTGTTTGCTTGCGCTCCTTACCGGGATGGCTTATGGAGAACTTTATGAGTAAAAAGTTTCCTATAAAATGATAAGTATAACAAAATAAAAAGTGCATCCAAAAGAATACCCCAAACTGAAAACCTTGAGGCCCAAAATCTTTATAAAACATTTTATGCAATGGATTGGTCAAAAGCGTGATAAAAGAAATTACAGGAGGTAACGAGAGAAGAAATAGGTTTTTTTTGTTTAATAGCTTTTCCCCATTTGTAAACTGAATCAAAAAAACAAACCACATGAGTGAAATAAAGGATATACTGAAGGTTTGAACAACAACGAAAATCCAATAAACTTTATTTGCTTTTGTAAGGACTTCAAGAAGTTGGCCTAATGACCAAATAAAAATAAGAACCTGACAGCTTAAAAAGCTGGCAAATACTTTCGTTTTTTTCGCTTTCATCATAAAAAATATGATCATAGAAAAAGATAATAAAGTTGTCAGCAATAATAAAAGTAATCCTGCACTTAGCCTAAATTCCAGCCTTACACTCACTTTTACCCCTCACTTATGTATATACCCGGTGTATAATATCTACTTTACGATAAAAATTTTGTTGGAATCCTTTACAATTGAATCCATTTATATTATAAGCATACTATTTTTATTAAACCTTCTTTGCTTTTAGGTGGAAATACTCCAGATAACAGAATATTTTGAAAAGTCTTAGGCTTGAAAACCGCCGCTTATAGTCTACAGACAGATTTTTCATGATTATTTTAGAAAACAGGTATGAAATTTCTTTGTTATAACTCCGTATATGCTCAATTTCATCCTCAATAATTCTTTCTGTCGCTTCAATTGGAGCCTTTCCGCACAAGTAGTAGTATAATGTAGCAGCAAGGCTATATACATCCGAAAATTTACCCTGCTTTGCCTTTTCAGAATAAAACTCTATGGGTGAAAAACCCGGTGTAACAAATATTTTTTTCCAGGCACATTTCTTAAAATGGATGGCAGACCCAAAATCAATTACGATGGGATTATTGTTTTTATCCACTACAATATTATTGGGCTTAATATCCCTGTGAATAATCCCCTTTTTATGGAGTTCATTGACTGCATTCACCAAGGGTATCAATATGGATTTCATAAACCCGGAAATTGAAATTTCCCGTTCCTCCCGCATATATTCGTCCAGGGTTTTTCCTTCATGATGTTCCATGATAATATAACCGGTATTGTTTTCTTCAAAGTGATCGATATATTTAGCAATATTTTTATGATTATATGCTTTAAGAATAATGGCTTCATTTAAAAAAATGTCCCTTGACTTGTAGTACTCGTCCTTTAGGGATGTTTGCCTGCATAAAACTGTTTTTTTGTCCAGATCCCGTAAAGCCAGCTTTTTTGGATAGTATTCTTTTATAATAAGCTCTTTATTTTCTTTTAAATCCCAACCAATATAAACAATGGACAGTTCACTTATAGATAACTTCCGCTTGATCTGATACAGATCCTTTAGGATAGTACCATGCTCAAGCCACAAATACGCTATAACTTCATTCATATTTATCCTACCTCAACGACGACCCTATTCAATGTATAAAGAAACTTCTTCATTCATAATTCTTTTACTTTCCTAAAGATTGGACGGCATTTTCCTTTTGCCCTTCTTTTACTTCATCATATACTTGGGGTTCCTTGAAGTCAATAGTTCTTTTTACATTATTTGAGGTAAGAAAATTCCTGAACCCATACAATTTTATTTCCATTTAAGCTTACGATTATCTTTACACATGAAAATTAACTTTTAGGGGCCAATCCCCCGTCAAAAATCCTTATACATTTCCGACTCAATATATTGAATTCCTTTAACTTTGTTTTCTTCTAAAATCTTTCTGAGCCTGCCGGAAATAACCAACTTTCTGTTGGATAGCCCTTCAACTCTGAATATATCGATATTTTTCACTACATCCTCCCTTAACGTAAATCCATCGATGATTCTTATACCTCCGGGCATATTCTCATCTATCTCACATTTGCTGTTTTTAAAATTGATGCATTCAGATTTTGGGGGTAAAATATAATAATATGGATATTCTCGACCATCATAAAGAAGAAAGGTCGGTTTGTAAAAGACCCTTGCATTTACATTTGCTTTTAGAATGCACATAAGGTCATGAGAAACAAATGGAAATTTGATGCTCAAATAGTCCGACATTTCCTCTTTCCTTCTATACTTTAAAGGGATGAGGAGCGGCTCAGCGGAAATATAAATATCTTCTCCCAAAAACATTGCCTTCCGCTCTTTAGGCGAAATAGCTATATCTCCTAATAAGAGCTTATATTCGGAGTTTGAATCTTCTTCAATAACATAGTACTGCATGTTGCTTTAAGCCCTCCAACATTTTCACTTTAAATTTTTTTACTCACAGTGATTTACACTAAATATTGTAAACATCACATAACCCAATATGTGAAATATCTTTAAAAAGGCAGTTAATTAATAAACCTTTTAATTCAAATCATATTCGAGAGAATTTTGTGGTACTCTTCCCTCAACAATTTTGTAACACTCTCCAATTCCTTGTTTAAAATTTCGTTTGTCTTTAGCAAATCGGAACAAAAATAAACTCCTTTTTGCCCCTGGTGGTATATCCTTTCTTCTATATTAGAAACCTTTTCATAAAGCATCTCTTCAAATATTAACCTTTGTAAAGGATTTGGTGTCCCCTCAACGTCTTCCAATATAAACTGTAAATGCTTTCCTATACCTTCTTCATTGAGTGGAAATAGCAAACCAGCCCATTGAGAGCTTTTTTCCACATTCTCCTTTAAAGCTTCCTCTAAAAAGCTGCACTTTTCATTTTGACCGAAACAGAAAGGACATTTCTTTTTATTTTCGTGTATCTTGTTTTTTCTTACCCTAAGCACTTCGTTGAGCTTATTTGTAATGAGTCCTATTTTTTCCATATTACACCCCCTTTTCACCTTCCAAATTTTTACCTTTTCTTTACAGAATTTTTACCTGTTTTTCTTGCATCGGAGATAATTGGACAAACTCTAACTGTTCCTTTTTAAAAGAAATCTCTTTAAAAATAGCCCCCTGCAAATCCGGAAATAATATTTTACTGGTACTCAAATCACAAGCTTTAAAATTACAGTTTGATAAATCTGTATAAACCATTTCATTTTTACGAAAATCTCCATTAAAAGAGCATCTGGAAAGATTGGCATAAGAAAAGTTATTTTCCATAAATACTGTTTCCTTCATTGTTTTCATTTTAGATAGGTCCACAAAGGTAAAATCACACCGATAGACCCTTACCCCTTCCAAGTTCATCCCAAGACAAGAACTCCATTTAAAATTGCAGCCGGCTATAGTAGAACTCCCTTGAAAACTCACATTATGAAGTTTGGACTTTGTATAATTGCAATTTAAAATCCGGTCTAATTCAAACTTTGAGCCGCTAAGATCCGAGTTTCTAAAATCGCAGCTTGCCATTAAACTGGAGATTTCCTTATCATATCCGGCAAATACTGCTCCCCTTAAATCGCAGAGCTGAAATATATTGTACTTAAAAGCCACCAATATTCGGAATACGGTTTCAAAGAGCCTCGCTTTATAGAAATATGCCGTTGAAAAATCCTCGCCCGTTATCATTCCTCCGCTCATATCACTTTTCACAAAGCTTGAATGATATACCGCACATCCGGTCATTTGTATGCCGCGCATATCCGCACCGTCAAAAATACTTCTATCTAGCTTTGAATCTATAAATTTGGCATCTTTTAAACTACTCTTCTTAAATTCTGCTCCCGTAAGGTCACAATTTATAAAAACAGCCCCATTAAGTATACTTCCGTTAAACTTGGCTCTTCTTAAGTTGCTCTCTTTTATTGTAACTCCGTTAAGGTCCCTCCCGCTAAAATCGAACTCCCGCAAGTCTTTTTCGCTGATGTCAACGCCTTTTATATTCTTAGAAGCTTCCATATCAAGCTGGAACTTGCTTTTGTAGTCATAAACCATCGGTACATTCATGCTTTTAAAATCTTCCTCTGCCAGATAGATTCTAAATCGTTTACCGTGATGAATATTCTCATATTTTTCGAAAATTTTGCTTTGGACTGAAAAACACGTGAGAATGGTCTCAACACAAACTTTTTTCCCAAAGTCTTTTAACTGCTGAGGGAGCCTTGCTATATAATTTTTAATGTCTTCCATACCCTTTAAATAAAATTCCTTTTGATCGAAATATACGCAATGGCTTTCAGCCAGTTCAACCTTGCCGGTCTCCCAAGACCAGAAAAAAACAAAGAACCGTTCGGATAATTCGTCAATCCAGAACTCTATTCCGTTATAGCTATCCAGAATGTCATTGATCCCCTCCCCTACATCTCTTCTGATTTTTTCAGGGTTTAAAAACTGTCTCAGTCCATATATATAATCTGTTTTTCCCAATTTTCTCGCTTCGTTTTCAAATTCCCTTAACACTTCTTCCAATCTTTTTCCACTTAAACGCTCCTTAAAATTCCGGTCTCTTATACCTTCATAATCAAAATAGTTTTCTATCCTGGTGCACTCAAATCCGGCAAATCCAATCCGGCTAAGCTTTTCTGTCACAAAAAGGTGTGGAAAGCCCTTCACTTTGAAAATCTCCAATACGCCAGTCCGCTCGTCATCTATTTCAAAATATACAATTTCACCGGTTTTCGCCGTCTCTCTACTATCCGGAAGTACACAATCCACTTCCTGAGGCATGACCAGGCAGTATTCTTCAACCCTCTTCCGGTTCTCTGAGACAAGACCAATCCGCCTATACTCCATCCCCCTTATATTGATTTTGTTTTTGAGGTATTCAAAGAATGTAAGAGATAAAAAATAAATGCCGCCTTCTTCAAAAAAATCAGGAAAGAAGCTGCCTGCCACTTCTATAAAGAGGTTTTTTTCTCCTATAGGGTTAGATTTATTTCCAGCCGGTTCGGCCATTGAAAGGACAGCTTTTAAGTCCTTGATTCTAATCCTTTCCTCTCTGCCTTCTTCACGTTCCTTTAATACATAATATTTTTTTGTAATTTCGATGCTGTAATCGGAAATTTCCTGCTGTTCTTCTCCATACGGAACAGATTCTACATTTTCTGCCTCCATCGTGATATCAAAGTTTTCCATACTCCCCATCCTTCTTATAAGGGCATTTTAATTTTTCTTAATCATTTAAGACTCGTTCAGCACCTAAGAATTCAGCCAATTTTTCAATCACTTCCTTGCGATGCTGGTTTTTGCCGTGAAAATGTGATGCCAGCCAGTTTCCACCATTGCTATCTATATTTACGATGATTCTCTCCATTTGAATTTTTTTTAAAGGCACAGGACTTTTTCTTTGTTCTAAAAAACTCCACCCCACCTGGCTTAAAAGGTTTACCACATCATCGGCCAAGTCATCGGCACGAAGTTTAAATATATTAGGATTTTGATTTTGGTATACGTCATAATTGGGGGACATACCGTGAGGCGGCCGGTTCATGATATGATTCTTAACATAGTTTTTAACAACTTCCCAACTGTTTACCAAATTGTCAAACCCGGCGTATGTCTCCAAACTGGTTTCAATTTCAACTATTTCGTCTTCCTTGTTGCTGCTTGCTTCATACAGATTTACACCCGCAATTGCATAATATTGAGTACTTCCATGATTCTGGTAGTTTAGCGGAGGTGTTCCACACCGATCTTTCCCCCCATAGGCCGTACTATCAGGCTGCAGTCCCAAATCGCAGGGATAGTTTCTAATCCACTCAGCCACTTCGGCAAGTCCCGACCCCCAATGGGGTGTATCAATGGTAACCAGTTTTTTTATTCTGGCTGACTGCCCCATGTTTTCTATAAAGTATCTTGAAACCAATCCCCCCATACTGTGACCCACAAGGTTAAATTGAAAGCCGTTTGAGAAAAAAGCCTTGTAGATATCCCCCTCAGATCGGGCATTTGCATAAGCGATAAGGTTTTCAATATACTTGGCCAGAACCTCTCCATAGAATTTTATCCGGCCAATACTGCCGTAATTAAAGGCAAACAGATTGATATTAGGTCTGTAGCCGTATTCATAGCACAAAACCGATGCCAAATTGTAGGGTTTTCCCTTTTCTTTAACCCCAGACAAGCTTACGATCTTCTGGCTTTCCACTTCCCTGTAATCTAATAATGTTTCTTTTTTTTCCTCTTCCAATCCTTGATTGACCATGTTGTAGCGATTGCCATATTCACTTTCCATAAGAACTGGCGGCTTCCTTAACGGCTTGGTAAAATATGAGTCATAATTGAAATTCATCTTACTTGTAATACTCGTTACCGCCCCAAAGCATTCGGCTGTATTATCGGTTATGCCGTGGATAAGAATAACCGGCATATTCCACTTTTCCGCTTCCTTATTTTCTTGATTTTCCTCAGTCAAACTAACCCTTTTTGCATCAATTCTTGACTTGCTCATTGAGATGACCCCCTGCAAGTAACCCCGCTTACTTAAATTACCTTATATAAAAACTTAATCTACAATAATCCTGGAAGGTCCGCTTTGCTTGACTTCCATTTTTCTTCGAATACCGCTTTCGATCTCTTTTACGATCAATGTCAGATATTTATAAATCTGGATGTTGGAACACTCCTTGTATTCCATCCCCAACCGGTTTGAAATATAGTAGAGGATTAGCTCCCGGTGGATCAAATCCTGATTGCTGCACTGCATGGCAAAGCCAATGTCGTAAACGTTTTCGGTGCTGCTTTTAAAAACAACCTTTGAAAAATATTTGAGCACCAGTGGGTTTAGTGTACTTTGCCCGGGTCCTGAATATGCTGCATTGATAATATTGATAGTGTTATATTCAGTTGAAAAGTCATAAAAGTCGGTATACTCGGAACGGAGCACTGCACCCTCCCGGAGTTTAAACCTCCCAAGCTCCAGTTCATCCTCATCCAGAGAAGTGTTGTCATCGATAAAAACTTTGCTCTGGTATCTTTTAAAATCAGATTCAGAAACTTCGTTAAAAAATTTAATTTTGATAACTACTTCCTTATTGGTAGGGTAATATGGCACTTCTGCCACATCACTTAGCATATAGATCTGCTCTTTAAACTTTAAAACTCCCGGTGTAACGGTAAAGCTGCTCCCCCCCACAATGATTTGTGCACCTGAAATGATTCCGTTTGAGTAGTCCTTAAAATAAATATTTAAAAAATCCCTCGGATAATCTCTTAAATTCTCAAGCATTTCCTTTTTTAAAATGCGGCCTTTGCCGAAATTCGGATATAAATTGACAAACAATGTGATTCCTCCCAAAATACTGCTTATTTTAACCCATCAAAAAAGTCAAGTTCGGACAATTCATCTTCAAAGGCAAAGAACTTCTTTTTGCCCATAAAAAGCTGTTCATCCTTACGGGCAATGGGAACTACATGAAATCCCCAGTTTTTATCATGTGCAAACAGGAAAAACCTTACTTCCCCATTCCGTATCGTATCCGTTTCATCTTGAAAGATCTTCCCCTCATGCTTTCCTACAATTTCTTCCGCCATGATTGAAACATAGTCGTTAAAGTCATTTTCATAAACATATTTTTGTCTTAAGATGCCTTCAGGGTTTTTTAAATAAAATTCAATCTCTTCAACACCAATAGGCCTGGAGATATACCCCTTAGCCTGATTCATCCTTTCCAGGCTGCAGATTAATGTTTTTTCTTGTTTATTGTATGTAAACGCACTTACCGAATAGGGTATGACCGGGATATCATTTTGAATCGATGCTTCTATGTCCCCGATTTTCTTTGAATTGATATACCGAAGAACCCCTCTCAAGCAGGAGAGCTTCAAATCCGAAATATTTTCATCCTCCTGCTTTTTCTGCTTGAATTCAATACTCCTTCCCGGTACAAATTCCTTTAACGCTTCCTTAAAAACGTCGATTCTGCATGACTGACCCGTCAATTTAATGATAGAGTAATCCTGAAGCTTCCTGTTCTGATAAAAGATTTCAAGAAACTTCCTGACAATTTCATAAATGTCCGCTTTTATCAGCTTATTAATTTCCTTTATATTGAATACAACCTTTGGAAATTCGTAAACCGTTTTAAACTCGCCGTTATCCAAGATGGAAATACACCATTTGTTGAGGGTGGTAATATGAAGGTCACTCTCGTTTTTGTCCATCTCCGAGGAGTCAAACCGGTTTCTTAGAATGCTGGTCTTACGGAAAAATTCCTTTTTCATATTATCAGCAATTTCCCATAAAAAATAAAAATTATTCTTTACCTGTTGGTAATCATCCCGCACTTTGTTTTCATACTCTTTAAACCTTGTAGGAATGATTTTTTCCGCTTCTTCATAGTACTTTTCAAACCGTTCATAGATTGCCGCCACCCCTTCTTCATCCACGTGCCTGAAAATATCCGCGCTGGGTATATCGATGAGGTCGTCAATATCCAAGACTTCCCTATTATTCTTATAATAATTTGCAAAAACAATCTTCATAAACTGCATGATTTTATAGGTAATATTATTTCCCCCGAAATTGGTGTCCCCATTTTCATAGGTTGTTTTAATGTCTATTTTGTAAGAAATATATCCTTCCTCAATTCTAAAGGCACAGGAGGACAAATCGGTAGTTCCGCCGCCGCAGTCTACAATGAGGGCCTTATATTCTTCCCCGTCAACGAATTTATTTTTTTCAATCTGATTCGCAATGGTATTGTAAAGAACAGCAATCCCTTCATCCAGTGCATCTTCAGATTCGATCACATACTCGGGTATAATCTCCTGGAACATATCAATAAACTGCTGCTTGAGTTTTACCGGGCTTGATATATGTATATATTTAAACCGGCATTTAAACTGGTGCTCAGCCCTCATGATGATATGCTTTATATAAGCTCTGACAATATCCCCTCTCTTTACAAAGGCTACGTTTCCCTGTTCATCATAGATTTCTTCTATTTTGGTATAATTGTTTACCCAGCGCTTGATACCTTGAAAAACACTTGCGTTACTGGTATAGTCGTTCTTTCGCATGATATTTTTCGCTTCATACCCGAAATAGTATTTGATATTTTGAGAATCGGCACAGTCCGCCACATATACTACAGTAGGCAGCATTTCTATCCACTTTTCATCCTTTTCGGTCACATCCAGAAACTTAACAAAATTGATTTCATTGATTTTGATTCTCTCGTTCAATATATCGTTGTAGCACGGAGAAGATACGTAATTATTGCCCAAATAAGCTCCCGCCGTCGTATTGGATGTACCGAAATCCACAGCAAGTACAGTGCCTGTTTCCTCAAGTTCTCTAATCTCCAAGTCCGCCAGGGGTATTTTATAATACTGGAAATTTGCAGGCGTTAAAGGTTTTTCAGAATAATATGTTTTATAGATATATTCCGAATCATCCTTCTTAAAGAATAAAAAGCTGTAATTTCGGTTGCCTGACTTTTCTATCCTTAAATTTTTCTCGGTAACCAGATAGTATAGGTCAATACTTGACACATCTTTTACCAAATTAAAGATTCCGCACAAATGATTGTTTTCATTTACTAAAAGAACATTGGATTCTTCCACCAAGTCGTTTTCTACCTCAACCTTGTACATGTCTTCTTTGGTAATCCCTATTTCCGGAAATAAAGTTATCTTTGCAGGAATCTTAATTTTTTCATGATCAGGGAGTTTTGTTATAAGATAATTTTTCAGTGCTTCATTTACCCTCTCAAATCCGTTTTCCCTATAGTCCCGAATAAGAAGGTTTTCTTCCGCTCCCCGGTATTTCAAGATGGTCCGGATGAGGCTTTCCCTGTCCAGAGTATTAATAAATCCTTTTACAATTTTCTCCTCATAACAGATTTCTCTCAGTTGGAGTGTTGTCATCTCCAACAGTTCTTCCCGGGTATATCTTCTTTTAATATATTCTTTTGTATTAAAAAGTCTGTACGAAGGCATATGTTAAACGCTCCCTATTTTTAAACTCATTAGATTTAATCATCCTTTAATAAAGTGCAATGCTGTCAACCATCATGGTCTCTTCCACACCAATGATTCCAAAATGATCCTCCCAATAAACTTCTGTACGAAACCGTATGGGAAGGAAAATATCTTTAATTAATTGGAACTTTGCCTCATTGACTTCAGTTCTCTTATAATCAATAAAAAACAACAATTCATCCATGGTTTCATAGTTGGCATAAATTTTTGATTTTTTAAATATTCTTCTTACCGTATCTTTTAAAAGGTAGAGCATTTCTCCTGTTATGAAGAGTCTTAAGATATTCTCTGCAAGGATATTTTTGTCTTCCTCATTTAATATTTCCAGACTTTCCTTTACTTTTGGGCCAAGTACCCCATCACCCAGTTCTTTCAAGATAAACTTAATATAATATTCCTTTTTGCTCATACCCTGCCGGATATCGATTTCGGTCAAAAAATGGACTGCAATATCAAAGAGTGTATTCCGAAACTCTACATCGTCAACATGATTGATATTGAACATATCTTTAAAAATTTCGTAAAATCTGTAGTACGGGTTGATTTCCACCTCTTGATCAATTTTACTAAAGTTTATGCTTTCATGACTCAGCTCCATATAAGGAGAATAACTTTCGGCAACCGTAAACTTGATATTTTTCTTAGGAATCCCGGTTTGGCCGGCTTTAATAATCAGATCCCATACGTAATTCATACTAAGACTCCTTGACATTCGTATTCGGGAAAGTACATTTGTATCTCGGATACAATAAAACTAAGCAAGTCATACACAATAAAGCTGTCTTTTAAATTAGTTCCGAAGTATAGCTTCATACTTTTTTTGTCATTTCCTACACGGATATCATCAATAATAAATGAATTCATGTCATAGGTGGAAGCAGTCGTTTTGGTTCCGAATATTTCAATTTCCCTCATTTCAAAGTATTTCGATATCTCGAAAGAATTTACAATCCTTATGATTTCTCCCTTTGTTCTTATAATAGCAGCCTGTTTTGCCGCAAATCGGTTGATAAAGCTGTTTTTCCGGCTATTGGAAATAAGCGCGAACTCCAGCTTTCTATTTTGTAATTCCGCAGGCTGTGTCACTTTTAAAATATTCCATACACCCGCCTTTTCCTCGGGTGACACAATGATTAATTCCTCCGGGCTACGTTTTATATACCGGATTGGATTTTGTTCCCTGTCAACCAAATATCCATGATCCGTCCCTGTCTTTTTTAATGAAATGGCATGTTCAAAGTTTACCCTGTCCAGTGCCGGCATAGGAAACCCGTCACTTTTTAAGGAAAGCCTTTCTATATTCCAAAGAGGAACCATATCCATTCTTTTAAACTGCTCATATTCATTTAGGTGGAATGTAATTTCAGTGATTTCCTCGGTAGGATTCAGACCGCCTTCACACTCAGCTAAAACAACATCGAAAAATTTATTTGCATAAGGATGGTTTATGGTTTTCCATGGGATGTCATTGCTTTGAAATATGTGGTATAGGTTTTCTATTTCCTTTAAATAACTTTGGTTCTGCTCCAGCCTTATTTCTATTCCATACCTTCTTTGGGTTGTTATAATTTCTCCTCGGTATCTTTTTTTCCCCTTTATTAACTCCTGAATTTCCTTATAGCCGCATTTCATAAACACGGTAAAGAGTTTAATCGCATCCCGCTCCTCCAGCTTCTTTGCGATTTCTTTCAAATCAAAGTTCGTATCTTCCATATCCTCTGGAAAAACCGGATACAAAAAAGCGTCAACTGGATCCACATCATTTTTGTGGCAAACCGTTACATAGACATCATATTTCTTTTGAACATCCTCTACCTCTGCAAAAACCCTCTCCTCAAGACTTTTATTCATGGTTTCCTGGTAATCAATGAGGTTTGTAAAAAATCCTGCCATAATATTTTTAAGCAATTTCCGCTGTTCCAGGTCCTCCATTTTACTTAATCTGTCGAGTATTATATCTTTCATATCATTCATGTCCTTCTTCATCCCGTTTAGAATTTATACCTTTAATTTGTTCTTACCTTTGAGCCCTTAATGCTGGTTGTTCCGTCCATGTTAATCCCGCTTTCCTTGCATTGAATACCAATCGCATCGCTGGCAGAAATTTGTATTGTTTTACCTGACTCTATCACAATGTTTTCATCCGCTTTGACACGGATATCCAATTTGCTGTATATCTCAATTCCTTTGTCTTCTATAAGGCGCATCAATACTTCTCCATCTTTTGCCGATATCATGATTTCCTTTTCGCTAAACGTAATTTCTTTGCCAAAGATGGTTCTGAAAAATTTCACATTAGGATCGGTTATGAAATCTCCTCCCTTGGTCCTTCTCCTTATAGAATTCATGATAATTCCCTCTTCTTCTCTGCTGGTAGGAAAGTAAAGCTTTACGAAGTCATCCAGTTGAGGCATGCAATACCACCCTGTATTCCCTTCGGTGGTGTAGAAGGTTGCATAAGGGAACCAGTATGCCTTTTCCTTTTCCTGTGCATCATCGATTTCCAGATGAACCCTTAAATTGTCTTCTTTTATATCAATCACTCTTCCTTCTACAGAAGCCCCCGCAATTTGACTGTTGAAAAGCGTATTTTGACTAAATCCGTTTTTAAATGCCAGGATATACTGATGCTTAAAAGTGCTGTTTTTTATCATTGCAACCGATTGGTATACATAGAGGGCTTTATCTTTAAAGCTTACCGAATCCCCAATATTTAAAACCTTATCCGTCTCAACTTCAAAATATGTAAAGTCATTTTCATCGATGCCTTTAATGTAGTTTTCTGAAGAATTTCTAAAGTCAAATATCTTTTTTCTAACACTGTAATGAAAATCCTCCAGTCTCCCTTTTACTCCCCCCTCAGGGATCCCAAACCAAAATTTAGGTTTGCCGGAAAGGGCATCGGGGACAAGTCCCGTATTAAAATGAGAGGCAATTCGTTTTAAAAACTCCCAATCCGTCTCATTATACTGAATAATGAACTTTTCAGTTTTCTTACTTTTGGCGGCAGTATCTATAAAATCTGCGCCCGGGTAATCTGCAATCACCTCTTCTACAAGTTGGGTGTATATCATCCCTTCGTCCTGAAAAGACCTGCTTTTAAGTTTTATATCCAAATCATAGGTAAAGGACAACGCCTCAACTTCGATATAATAAATATCCCTCACCGACTTGATTTCTACATTGGTAGCAATGCCCCTAAAAAGATTTGTATTTCCTGCACCCTCGTCTATACAATCAACTGTAATTTCGGTCTTGGATTCAGTCAGTTCAACATACCGGTCTCTTTGGCCTTCCGGTACAATCCCGGTAAAATACAGCCTTGCATGCTCATTCATCCTTTTTTCAATTTTTAATTCCAGTAAATTTCTTATCTCAAACGGTGATATTTTTATATTGTCGTATGTTATTAACGGAGCTCCAGCACCTGCTGACATATTAAATCCCCCTTTGTAACTTTATACTTACCAACATTTCCTCTATTGGCTTGGCCCTTACTATGTCATAACCTTGGGATATCCGGCTCAACCCCCGGTGTTTTTTCCATAAATACTGTTGGTATATCCGGATTGATCTTCTTTAATTTGTAAATCTGCACTTTGCTAATGGGTGGTGTAAAAGTTATTTGCCTAATCTTAAATTCATTATTTATAATTTTTTTATATACAAAGGAAAGAAAGGATTTCCAGCTTTCCAAAGGAGATGCGGTAAAATCCTCCGCTGACTCCAACATCCTGTAGCCGTCTGCGCTATAAAACAGCATTAATGCGGTCCCTAAATCACAATTATCATTATTTAGAATGGCAGTAGGAACATCAAATCCATTATCCCAGTTATAATTCGCTGCTATGATATGAAGAAAAAGCGGCGTATTGATCCTCATTATTTCGGCTATCATTTTTTCTCTGTCTTCAGAGTGTAATAATTCATCAATCCATTTTAAATCCTTGTTATCCATCATTACCACATCCTTAACCTTTATTCTATATAGCCCTTCCTGGCTTTATCCGTAGAAGTTCCGATTATTCTACAGCCTTTTTACCCGGTTGGCATGAAAATGCATCTCCTGCATGCTCTGCCAAATGGTTTAAGTGCATGGTGTCCTTTATATTTTATCACAATTTGCTAAGCTGCCTTTCCCAAAGTTCTACTGTAGCCCCTTGACTCGGGTACAAGGGTAAGCCTTTTTGCTGAAGGTACTTTAGATTTTGCTGCAATTTATAGACTTGCTTTTGTAAAGCGTTCACACTCTGGTTTATATTCATTTTATCCAGTGCCCTTTGTACAACTTCATTATACACCGAGTGAAATCCTTTGTGCCTTGACATTGGGCTTATGCTTTCATCCGGCACCCTTAGGAAAAGACCGTTGGACGCGTCATCCATATCCATTCCGATCTTTTTAATTACAGCATGATCCGCCATTTCCGAAGGTATTATGTGTTGTGCCTGATAACCGCTCCACTTTGCCGATCGTTTGAGTCCCATGGATTCCATCATATTCTTTCCAAGCCTTGTAGAATCCCCTCCGGTCACAACCCCGGGGGTCCCGGGTAAGAGCCGTTCGCTTCCGGCTTGGTCTCCATGGTCCATCCCACCGCGTTCTGTTGATTTACCAAGCATAGTGATGCCGCTCCGGTCAATTTCATTGGGTTCAAAACGGGGTTCCTTCCATTCCACACTCCATGAAAAACTTCCCATTTCCTTAACAAACTTCCCACGGATGTGTGTTTCACCCTCCATCTTGATACTGCTATTATTGCATACCCAGACAATCTCCTCCCTAGCCTTCATTTCTATCTTTTTTGCATTCAGCACCAGGTCTTCGTCGGATTTTATTTTAATTTCTTTATCGCTGAAAACCTCGACTCCCTTATCTTCATTGAACCGGATTAATACTTTTTCATCTTTTGCTGAAACAACGATTTCCTTCTCGTTGTACATCTTTTCCTTTCCAAACTTGGTCCTGAAATATTTAATATTGGGGTCCTTTATCTTGTCTCCAGCTTTTGTTCCCTTTCTTATGGATTGGAGAACAACCCCTTGCTCTTCCTTTGTCGTAGGGAAATAGAGCTTTACAAAATCGTTGAGTTCAGGCATGCAGTACCATCCTGTATTTCCCTCTGTCGTATAGAAAGTGGAATAAGGAAACCAATAAGCCTCTTCCTTTTTTTGGTCTTGGTCAATTTCAAGATGAATCCTTACATGGTCCTCTTTTATGTCGATTACTTTTCCTTCGATAGCCCTTCTGAACACCTTTTTATTGAACTCAAGGTTCTGACTTAATCCATTCCGAGGGGTTAGTATGTACTCATGTTTTAGTACACTGTTTTTGATCTCTGTTGTGACCTTAGCCACAAAGAGCTTTTTGTCTTTATAGTTTACCGTATCCCCGATATTAAAATATTGCTCTGTTTCAATTTTGTAATAAATGAAATCTCTCTCATCAATGCCTTCTATAAAATTTTCTGATGAACTCCTAAAGTCACCAATCTTTTTCACAACATTGTAGTGGTAGTTTTCCAAATTTCCTTTCTCATTTCCACCAGGTATTCCAAACCAAAATTTTGGATTCTCGGATGCGGCATCAGCTACCAAACCGGTATTGAAGTGGGATGCCATCCTTTTTAAGAATTCCCAATCCGTTTCATTATATTGAACAATAAATTTATCTATTTTTTTGCTGCCGGCTGCAAGGTCAATAAAGTCCGCACCTTTAAGATCTGCAATCACTGTTTTTACCAGTTCTTTATAGTGCATATTTTCATCCTGAAAAGAACGGCTCTTTAGTTTTATATCCAGGTTATAGGTATAGGATAGACCTTCTGCTTCAATGTAGTAAATTCCTCTTACTGTTTTTATTTCAACCCCGGTAATAATCCCTGTGAACAGGTCTAGAGTTTCATTATTATCATCAGTTTGACTCACTTCAATCTTATCCTGTATACTTGCCCTTTCAACATATGTATCTTTTTTTTCTTCGGGTATGATTCCTCTTAAAAATACTTTTGCATGTTGATTTATATCTTTTACTATTTTCAATTCAAGAAGGTTTTGAATTTCATAGGGCGATTTGAGTTTTATATTTTTATAGGTTATCACTGGATCCCCCCCTTAAAACTATACCAACACATCCCATCCTTTTTCGTTCTTTAATTCATAGCATCTATTCATGTCCATGTCCGGTTGAAATAAAGTACAACATGAATCCGACTTATATAAACATGAACGCCAGAATTATTCCCGCCGGTCTACAACTACGAATAATTCTGGCAAAATTTCAGCGTAAATACATAGCTATTGTTGATTTGAAATTTTGTGCTATGTAAACCGTTGCTATATTGAATATGAAAATCTTTTCATGCCGCTTTAATTTCTTTATTGTCCGTCGTCCTCAATACTTATGACACCACACCACATACACATAACGGTTGAGGATTTCAATAGGGCCGGGAAATCTTCTATGAGTACATCCGTTTTACCATTGATCCATGGAGTATTGGTAGCAGGTATACAAGGCATTTTTTTTAGCACCCCTTTATTGGCAGCCGTTGCTGCAGCTACGACAGGGTTTGCAAGACTGCTGCATTTACCAAAAGGCAGGATATTTACATTGGATTTATGATCCATAATATTTCCCTGGGGTTTATCGTTGATAAAAGTATCATGATTCATGGGTACTTTAAAACTACTTTGTTTATCCCCAAAGCTGCACTTTAATGCAGCTGTCTGAACTACATAACTGTCACTCATCCCTCTTCCCCTCCTTAACAAAGTCTTACACCGTCTGCAGTGTAGTTGAATTGGTTGTTTTATTATTCAATGCACTAACTGCCCGCCCTACTTCTTATAGTCATCTTCGTAACTGCTGCCTTTTCTGACGGTAATTTGTTTCTTTATCGTCATCGGAACCGACCCGGACGGACATCTGGCACCGTCAATTCTTATTACTATTTCATAGGTACCATCCTTGGTGTCTAAAGGAATAAATATTTTGCGGCCGTTGGATTTGCTGTTGGCACTTCTCGCAAGCTGGAAAGACGCTTTCCTGCTGGAGGATGATGTCAGTTCCATTTTGTATGTTTTCCCTAGGAAAGTTACCGTTGCACTCCTAGCCCCCGCAACTTCGTCCAGAAGTAAACTTCCATTGTTGTGTTCAAGCTTTTGAACCGACATATTTGTATTCAGTTGGAGGGAAAATCCATAACCCGTTTGAATTGCCTTATTGCCAGGCTCGGATTTAAAGCTGATATTCCCGCTTCCTTGTATGCTTGCAAGATACTTATAATCCTTGAAAACAGGTGCATTATTTTCATAATGGGATACATGAGGCTCAGACCAGGTTTTGCTGCCCTCCCCGTATAAGGATATACTTTCTACTCCTTCAACCTTTGTTAGCTCGGCAGTCATTTGACGCACATTATCCGACATGTTGTTTTCGTACAAAGTGCGATCCACATTAACTTCTGCCTTTAAAACAAGCTTACCTTTCTCTGCAGGTGTCTTAAAGAAAAATTTAACCTTACTTTCCGAGTTCCCAGGTACATCAATAAACTTATTTTCTTTCAGTAGAACACTGTTATTGTTTTGGTTTATTATCGTCAATTTTACCGGTACTTTTATTGCAGGGGTTGAACCCTTGTTTTTAACGATAATTTCCGATTCTGCATTCTTATTCACAAGGTACTTTCCGTAAAGGATTTCTCCGACAGCAAAATCAAAATCCTTTACATCTACTTCAACGGTCAGTGAAGCATTGTTATTTTTACATTCCGGATAATCAAATTCAGTGGAATCCTTCATAATAGAACTTTTCAGTTCCACTTTCGGAGTGTTTGGGCAAATCCATTCCTTAACGATCTCCCTATAAATAAAATCCCCTGTAATGCCTTGTTTGGTTTGATCATTGATAGTCAATGCACCTTTTAGTAAATAAGTTTCATCACAAAGAAAACTACTGTCACAAACCTTGTCCACGCCAATGGATGTGTAGTATCTCACCTTGGCAATATACTTTTCTCCCGGCTTTGCCTTTTGACCTGCTGGAACCCCTGAATCGACTATTTCTGTTTTAATATCAAAGTCTTTGGATGCAATAAAACATTTCACTTCATTATTTTCCAGTCCAAAACCGCTCTCCAAATTTACGCTGTTATCATGGTTAATTAGAAACCGGACATTTACGCCCCCCTTTGGGACTTTTACCCGATATGTTTCAATCCTTTCCTTATCAACTATGAAGTTCAAATCCTTTATGACCTCTTTATTATTGATGCAGAAGAATGCATTGGTTTTTCCAAGCTGAGGGTTTCCATTGATGGATATACAACTTACTTTCACTTTTACCTCTACAAAAGATCCGGTATACCCTTCCTTGGGTGCTTCAACAATTTCAGCCTTAAAATCTGCAAGCTGCGGTATAAGGTGCACCGTCTCAGGAATCGTTGTACCTTCATATTCAAACCACCCTACCGCTTTTCCCGGGATATACGTAGAAGGTGCAGATTGGATATTAAAGGTATCAAACAATAAATCCGCAGTCCAAACTTCACCGGCTGCATTCTTTTTATTCCACCAGTATTCGCCTTTTTGCTGCACCTGAGCCGTTAAAGCTTTTCCAAAATACTTATCCAAATTGAGCTTTGATTTCAAACACTTTCCTTCGGTCCAGGGCTCTTTGA
This sequence comes from Clostridia bacterium, assembly GCA_026418275.1. Lineage (GTDB taxonomy): Bacteria > Bacillota > Clostridia > Acetivibrionales > DSM-2933 > SKW182. Next base: position 16,933 of record JAOABQ010000037.1, on the reverse strand, counting down.
TCCATTTTTTCTCCCAAGACTTCACAGGAATTTTAAGATTCTCAGGATAGTAAATATTAAAAAATGGATTTCCGTTTATGTCATAGCCTAAGAATTTATTTTGCGTCTGGCCGGTTTCGTCTATTGTAAACTCGTTTTGGGGAACATCTTTAAAATTCCCATAAACTATTAACCCTTTTTCTTTAAAAATGTCGAAGTTAATTTTGTATTCCTTTGCACCTATCTTAACAGCATCTTTGATATCTGCCGGAACAGGAATAAAATTATTGTCTTTCATAAAACCTTTTTTTCCATCTTTTAAAATAAACCCCTCTTCTGCAAAGCTTAAGGACCCGAAAGAAATAAAAACAGCAATAAATATGACCATCACTCTCAAAAGCTTCATTCGTACTTTTCCCCCTCTTTTCCTATATCTATGACCGTCCCATTTTCAAATTTTCTACCTCCAAAATACCTTTCTTCAAAGTAAAGATTATCCGTTCCACTGTATGTCAGTTTTCCATCCTTACCAATAGGTCCGTTTACAATTTCAAGTGCTTTTTTATATACCTCTTCATACTGATTTGGATAATATACCTTCAAAAGCTCTTTAACTGCATTCAACGTTTCGGGACTATTGTTCTCTATTCTTAAATACATATAATACTTATCCCCCAGCCCCAAGGAAAAATCACAGTGTTCCAGTGAAGCTTTTCCATCACGGGAGAATAATAAGAGTTCCTCATTATGCATAACCGTATTCTTAACATTATCTAGAACTTTACGGAAATCGTCTGATACAACATACTTGTAATCAGTCGCCAATATTGCAGTCTTACTCGCTTGGTCCCACTTAATCAAAACGCCCAGTGTTTCACTCAATGCTCTTAATGGGAGAAAGGTCCGTCCATTTTTTAAAATAGAGCAGGTGTCAAAAAATATCTCCTTACCATTTTTAATAGCACGGCATTCACCCACAATCATGGTTACGACAACATCGTTTTTTGTAATAGTTACTTTTTTCTCCGCCCCATTCCAGTCTAACTTGGCTTCAAGGATTTCAGATACGGATCTTATGGGAATCTGGATTCTGCTTTTTTCATCGATAAAAGGTCCTACATCCGTAAAGGAAACAGGCACACTATTCACTTTGATGGTAAATTTTTGATCCGGTTGTCCAAAGCTGGTAAAGTTTATAAATAATAAACATGCGCTAAGGGTTAATAAAGAACCCGTCCATTTTTTCAACTTACATCCACTCCTTATATCAAAATTCTTTAGTGTTGTTTATCAAAAAAGATACTTTACTTAATAATATTCTAGTTTTTATTTTGTGCATTAAGTTTTTCTTCTTCATGATCTATCAATTTGTCATATGCTATGATCTCTTGCTTCATATCAAGATTAGGATACTTTATTTGAAGATCTTCAAATAATTTTTTTGCCTCCTTCAAATTCACTATAGCTCCTTCGAAGTCGTGAGCAGCAGACTTCTTACGTCCTCGTTGCTCTAAATATTGAGCATCTTCTCTTGCTTTCTTTATATCCTTTTTCTTTTGCTCTTCTGCGGCCGCTTCTCCTGCAGCGTCTTCCTTTATTTTTGTAATAGTCGCTTCTGTGTCAGAAATCTTTTGTTTTAAATCCTTACTTCCATCATAGAAAAATACTTTACCTGCCAATTCCTCTGCTGCTTTATATTTACTTAATGCTGCTTCATACTTCTTTCTTTCATGTGCTTTGTCACCCTCATTTTCAATATTTAAAACTTTTATAAAGTTCTGTGCCTTCGTTATTTTTTCTTCCAATTCCTCTTTATCATACTCTTTTATTCTATCACCTTCACTTCTTGCTTTTAAATAGTTATCCAAAGCTTTTCCAAAATCCTTACTATTAAATTGATTATCTCCATCTACAATTAATTGTGTTATCCTGCTTTTATTATCAACAAGAGATTCCTTTTCCTTATCTTCTATAGTTTTAAAAAAAATCCCCTTAAAGCACTGCTCTGCTCCGTCATATTCGACTATAGCTTTCGCAAAGCTGCCATCTTTAACAAACGTATTTCCGTTATTGTCGTGTTTAGCTGCTTCAATCCTCAATTTACCGTCTTTGATATACCTGTAAGCGAAAAACCCTCCGGTCAGCATAACAACTGGAATCAAAACCGCAGCAATTCGTTTAACAATCCGGGATTTAGGCTTCACCACCTCGTTAAAAACCTTGTTCGCATACACAGCAGCAACTGTATAATTATTGATTACCTTGTTTTGCTTTGCCAAAAGCCCCTCTTCCAGTGTATCTACAAGCTCCTCCGGCTCTCTTGCGTCCTTAAGGGAGTTTACAATTTCCGCGCCACTCGTACTCTCCCAAAAACCGGCCGTACAGAGCAACATCACATCTCCCTCAAAAAGTCTATAGGTGCGGGATATAAAGGGCTTAAACCCTTTTTGCTGTCCCAGGTAGCTCACCAGGTTATTTCTTTCAACATGGCTATTTACTTCTTCGTGTCCAATTTTTCCGGCGTCGGCCATCATTTGTGCAATACTCTGGTCCTTACTTTGAAAATTGAACCGCCCTTTCCTAAAGTGGTACATTCTTGCATTCCCGGCCACCGCCCATACAATTTTGGAATAATCGGTCACCACCATGATAAGGCTGGCTTTAAGCCTTACATTTCTACTCTCCGCATTGAGAAACTTATGTGCATTATTCAAATACTTTTTTATTCTCCTTCTTGACATAGACGGCTTTTCCATAAAATCAGTAAATATGCTGTTTATAGCAGTCCTGGCACTTTCACTGTCTTCATCCGAGTCTATTCCGTCAGCCGCTACCCAGCAAGCCAGGTCGTCCAATTCCACATACGCAAAATAATCCTTGTTATTTTTAAAGGTACCGGCCTCCGACACAAAACTGGTTTTAAACTCACTGCTGTTTTTTCTCATTTCAATCCCCCATTTTGAAACTTCTGTAATCTTTTTTATTAATCTATTTCTAATTATTTTTTTCCAAGATAACAATGGTTGCGTTATCTTGATTTCTACAGTCTTTCATGTCAATGAGTTCAATAATTTCCTCCGCTGCATTAAAAGGCTCTACATTTTTTGTCAGGATGCGTTCCATCTCTATTTCAGTGATACTGTTGTAAACACCATCGCTGCACAATATGATCTTATCTCCCGGTCTTAAAGCTATAGACTCCTTGCAAATTTCAATCTCCCGGAATCCTTCATGTCCTATGAAGCTAGTAAGTCTTTTTTTCTTTGAATTACCGGCCATTTCTTCCCTGGAGATTTCTCCAGAGATGTACTGTTCCTCTAAAATTGATTCAAAAATATGTTTTTTATTAAGATTCATGATTTCACCGTTTCTAAAAAGCACGATAGCACTATCCCCGATAGAAGCCCAGTATAGCTGACCTTCCAAAATAACTACCACCGCCAGCGTGGTTCCTGTTTTTATCCCTTTTCCCTTCTCAAGGATTTTTTTGTTGCTCAATTGGGACGTATTGATGAAAAAATCTTCTATGGGACATAAATTCCGTGTTTTTGAAAACTCACGTATAAACGTATTTACAGCCACATTACTGGCCATTTTTCCGTTGGAGTACCCCCCCATCCCGTCTGCAAGTACTGCCATAACCCCTTTTTCTGTCACAACGGTTGAAAAGTAATCCTCTTGTTCCTTCCTCTTTCCCATGATCTGCGCGTTTCCAATCAGTACATCCGGCTTTATCATAAGGTTTTTCAGATAATGTCTAATCCAAAACAGCAAGATGATTACAACAAAAAAAATCAATGCGAATAGGAAGGGGTTTAAATAACCATTTTCCGTCATTTGTTACCATTCCTTTTTCTCATCGTTTTCCCACTCAAAATGTATACCGCATAAAGGAATAAAGAGAAACTTACTTTTTCCCATTTGAATAACATCATAGGCAGTCAATTCCACAGGTGTATAGACCGCCTCGTTATTGTGATACACTAATCCGGCACCGTCTCCCGGTATCAGGAAAAAGTTTCTCTGTATGGGGTTATAACTTATGATTGCATGGTTTCTTCTTGAAATTCCATTATCACCGTTGATTTGTATATGCATTTCTTCGGATCTACCAATAAAGTTTTTTTCCGTTCTGATTCTATAATCCTGGCCCCGCTGAGCCCCCTCTATACAAACCAGCCAACCGACAACCGGTTCAATACCGTCACGGTCATCCCAGTAAGCCATTGTTTTCGCATCATCGTTTGTATTGGATACTGTGCTCATTTTATTAACACTTTTTTTTGGTTCCACCTTCGGAGTCTGCTCCATGGAGACATTGCAGTAAGGACAAGTCGTTCCATGTTTCCTCGTACTATACATATGACCGTTTATACATCTTGCCAGGCTCATTTCGTAATCCCCCATTTACATTTTTATCTCTACTATACGCATTTATTTTGCAATGATTTTTGTATTCGCTATATAAATCATATCTCCTGAATCCAATTTATACGGTTTTCCCCGTTCCATCTTGGACTTTGACTTTTCGGTTGCCTTCTGAATTCCGCTTCCATTGGCTGATCCAATATCCTCAATATACCAACCGTTCCCTGCACAATTTAAAACAGCATGCTGTCTGCTTACCAGAGAAGCATACTCCGTATCCGACAGGTCTATGTCTACTTCGTTATCCTTCGTGTTTTTTCCGATTAGCAGTGCTGTTCTTCCTTCTAGCTCCCAGGTTTTCACACTTACCCCTTGTTCATTAATCAGTATGAACCTTTTAATTCCGCTATTTTTTTTATCATACTTGCGTACAAATATAGTAATGCGCACCATAAAAAATACCATTAATAAAGCCAGCACAACGATACCCGCTGTTTTTAAGTTTGGGTCCGCGTTAATAAAATAAATATAGAAAAGTGCTGCCAGAAATAATACCATGATGAGGATGTCAATCAGGTATATCCAAAAGGCATTTCTTTTACTTTTTGTATATCTTTCAATTCGCTTTATAATGACGTACCTTTTAATCGTTTTAGGAATATTTATTAAATCCAAAAATTTTTTCATGTCAAACGACCCCTACGTGCTATTTTTTCTTTACTCCGAAATATTGATCAAAAAAACCCGTTGCATCCAAAGGATTTTTCTTATTTTCCTTCTTCATAGATGGCTTCTTGGTTTTGGGGTTAAACCCAAAAAAATTCTCAAAACTTTTTTCGATATCCTCAAGGTCAATATTCTGATATTGATTTTGAGCACTCTGTCCACCTTGTGTCCTTTTCTTATTACTCCCAGGTCCTTCTTTTGCTTCACTTTTACCGTCCAGTTTATCATCATAAGCTTTTTTTAGTGTTTCATCCCCCAATGTATTGTAAGCTTCGTTGATTTCCTTAAACCGTTCTTCCGCTTCCCGGTTTCCCGGATTTATATCCGGATGAAACTTTTTGGCCAACACCCTGTAAGCTTTTTTGATTTCTTCCGGCGAAGCAGATCTTCTGATTTCCAGAATTTCATAATAACTTTTCATTTTTACCCCTTTTAGACCTATGACTTTCTTGTGACGTTCCAATGATTTATTTGGATACCTTCTTTATAGGTAAGGAGGTATCAACATATTAAATTTATAGGTGTGAAATACCCGTTTTACTTGGGGTCTTTCAAAAATCGAATTTTTAATTTTATGGGTATCTATAACGAGCCTTTCATTCATCAAGATGCAACCCGTTACCATAATAAGAATTTTATTACACTATATCCACTTATTTCAATATGCTTATTTTGTAAAAAAGGCAGAGTACTCTGCCTTTTTTACAAATCTTAAACACCTCACAGCTTCTTTTTTTGAAAAAGCTATAAGATAAAGGTGTGTATGCTTATCCTGCCGCATATCCGCCTTCGATTTTTACCAAATCATTTTTATCTTTTTTCTGTTTAATCAGAAGTGTAAATGTTCCTACCCCTTCTGTATGCCCAAACTCCTCTGTATAGTCTACTACGAAAGCATTCGGGAAATAAACCTTTCTTACTACCTGATCTGCTGCAATCACTTCAAGCGTAGCCTTTCTGTAACAATCTGCCTTTTCTGCAGGTACCAAAGACCATAAAGCCAACTTCATCGTGTCATCAGCCTTTTCGCCGTCCACAGCCGTGAGTATTTTTCCAGAAATCTCAAGAATAGAACCAACATCGGTGGATCTTGCATTTGAATCGTCCGGCGTATCTGTTTTGTACTTAACAGTCTGGATATTATCCATTCCAAGTTCGATGGTTTCTCCACCTTCAATTTTTAACTTAAATCCCATAATACGACCTCCTTTTTTACCCTTTTTCTAAATAAGTCCATTTATATTAATACTTTTCAAGGTATTAATACCGGTATAACGCGGAAATCATCCCCTGTGCCTCGTAACGTAATTCTTTTTTAAGGTATGCGAGGCACAAACAGAGGAAGTGCATTTTTAACACATTGAAAAAATAAATATTTGTTGTGTTAAAAAGCACTAGTTATATTTTTGCAGCGCTGGTGCTTTTGGTGATCTCAACTTCAAGGTTTTTAACATTTCCGTTAAAGACAAGGTCAATCTGGCACAAGTTGCTTTTATCATCAATTATATAGTTAAGATCATCCCCGTCCTGAATGATTGAGTTTACATAGGTACGGTCACTGAGCCATTTGCTTTTTTGACTGTTGGGATTATTGCTGAAGAATTTAACAATATTATCTTGTTTGAAATCGTTGCTCTGAAAACGTAAAATTCTTTCTATGTAAGTACTTACCAGCGTTTTGTATATGGAGTCGAACCCATCATCGGTAAGTGCAAGACTTCTCGCTTTATAAACACTGATCCGCTTTATATCTTTTCCCTGGATTTGTGCATTTTCCGATGAAAATACAAATCCGAAGCTCTTTCTGTTGATGGCATCCTTTATATTGTTTGTAAATCCTGAAATCTCCTTTGCCATCGTTGTTAATATTCTGAGATTGTTTTCTCCAGACTCGATATCAAATCTGACCCCAGGGTAGTTTTTACTCACATTTTTAAAACTTTCTCTTAAATATTCGGGGCATTGATATGCGGCTGCAATCCCTGCCGCAATATAGGATGCATCCACATACACCCCTTCAATCCACAATTTCAAAATATCTTCCTTTTCCTTTGAAAGCATGACACCTTCTTCGGTTTGCAGCATTTTACTGTCTATAATTACACCGGATTTGTCCTTTGGAATAATTGTAAAGTTGGGCATGCACGGGATTGCAAATTCACTGTAATCCTGCCGGGTTAAAACTTCACATTTTTCAACATATTTGTCAATTCCCTGTGTAGCCATATTGTTAAATGTAGTTTCTTCATTTGCCTCATAGTTGAAGAAAACTTGAATTCTATATTTTTTCACGATTTGAAGCAGGGAAGTAAGTGATTCTATTGTGTTCCCCTCTTCTTTTTTTACCTTTTCATTCCCTTTAAATCTTTCTCTTCTTGATTTGACCTGTCCCATCGATTCAATTTCGATGGTAGGAACAATCCCGAACCATATGGTGTCGGCAAAATCATTCTTTGCATTAACGGTATTGAGGTATGTCTCCAACCTGGGCACATTATTGCTTTTTACCATCATATCCAGCTTATTGTTTGTTACTAAAAGGGTTGGAAGCATTCCCTTGTTTTTGGTTGCATACTGGTCAAAAAACATTTTGACTCCAAGAATTTTTTCTACCAAGGGCTTTGCTGTTTTTACAAAATCATCCTTCGCGTTTTTATAAAACTCAAGATATGTGTTATAATTTGCAACTTCTCTTTCAATATCAATTTCTGTCTGCACAGCCGGTAATGGGCAAAAAGTCCTCACAACCAGATCTTTAACATAAGCGGAAGCGTTTTCAGTAACTGCTTCATAATCTTCCTCAAAAACGGTAACAAGACTGTTATTTCGGCTTTCATCCATAAGCATCAGCGCATTGCTGTCACTTTTTGGAGCCTCAATGATTTTCAGCTCACCGTTCTCGCCCATGGTCAACAGACCGATTTGTATGGCTTCGGATTTATTTTCATCCTGAGACCTTCCGAATAATAGCCTTGTCTTAATATCCTCTATTGCAAGGGGAAGCATTGCCATTACATTATTGTAATTTTGACTTGCTTCTTCAAACTTATAGTTGAGTTTATCCCCCATATCCAACTTTTTAGGGTCTCCATCCTCCAACTCTTCATACTTGTTATACAGATAGTGGATTTCCTTCCGAACCTGTTTTATATCCTCCATCACTTTTTTGGGAGAAATCATATCCAAAACCTTTTCAAATTTGAAATCCACATTTTTTATTCCCTGACTTCTTTTCGCGTCTATAAGTGTAAAGAGCATTTTTAAGAAATCATTGTTATGATCAAGCTTAATTTCTGAAACACATTCTTCAGGAAGGTTTTCAGGTTTCTTCAAAGTATAAATGACCTTTTGGTTGGCCGCATTATAAAATGAATATACACTGGGAGAGAACTTTTCCAAGAATTCATCAAAATTTTTCACAAGGAGAAGCTGATTAATTTCCTTGATTTTTTCATCATTCAAACTGTCAATCCCTTTTACATCACCAACAACCGTTAATAGATCAAGCTTTTCCGGATTAATTTCTTCAAATAGCATGCACCGGTTTGTTTGATAAATAATTTCCATCTGTATCCCCCTTTATTTTTTATCTCTATGTAAACTGTCAAAGCTGCTTCTGATAAGATTTTGCAGATTTTCGAATGCTTCCAGCCAATTTAAAATGTTAAATTATGCTTCCTTACAATTTATAATTACAATCCATCCAATTTCATCCACTCACTCTTCACAAGCATTTTATCAAAAAAGTGCAGACATTTTCAACTGTTTTTATCGCAATTAATTACATTATTTGATAAAATTTTTACAATATCCATTTTGATATTATATTTACATTTTTAATTACGTTAACTATATTATGGTATACATAACATAAATTATAACTTCCAGCTCATTATTTTGTTTGGTGTTCGAAAACAAACAGGCTCAAAATTTGGTCATTCCAGAATCACAGCGCTATGATTTCCGAAACACATGTTTTACATAATCTAGGATATTAAATTTAATTTCAGTCAATATTATGTTTTCATAATATTTAAACTTTAAATTAAAAATAGTGACTTTAGTCACTATTTTTAATGACTAAAGTCACCAAAAACTTTTAAATCCCGGAAGCAACGTATCCTTAGAATGGCAAATGTGAAGGAATATCTACTTTGATAAATTCAAAAAATAAATGCATGTAGTATTAGCGAAAACCCACATCACTAAATAACATGCACCCATAAATAGCTATAATAAAAAACACAGTCTTAAAAATCTGTGTTTTTTATTATTTATCTAATCGTATTTCCGTTATGGTTAATTATGAATTATGAATACTTTAATACCCCGCTCTCCATACAGGTAAAAAAATCCACCTTACGCCGGATACCGTCGAAATCAATTTCCAGAACAACAACACCCTTATTCCTTCGATTTACATTTTCAATTACACCTTTCCCATAATACTTATGGTTAACAATAAGCCCTTCACCAAGCTCATCCAATACTCTTTCATGAATACATTGAATGACTTCATCCACAAATGGAGATCTGCTTTCGGGTATTTCATTTTTTGTCTCCGGGCTGATTAAATATAAATACTCTTTTGCCCGGGTCATTCCTACATAGAATATACGCCGCTCCTCTTCTATGGAAGAATCCTGTTCCTTTTTTACCATTTCAGATGTCCGGTTCCCCGGTATCTCCCCCTCCGTCAAGTCAACCATAAAGACACAATCATATTCCAAGCCTTTACTGGAATGTAGGGTTGTCAGTGTAACAGGATTTTCACTTTGCACTTTTCCCGGCTTATCCACCAACTCCTGCAATACCTCCATTCGCTGCAAGAATTGGGGGACAGTTTGACAACCTGCTGCAATGGTCTTGATAATACCAAAAAAGCTGTAAAGGTATTCAAAGGAAAGACCTGTATTCTCACAATAATCGCTTACATTGGAAAAATACTTGAATTGTTCTTCTATATATTGAAGCACGAAGGAGGGATGGCTTCTAGCCAAGCGTTTAAATTCACCTTTTAATTCTATTAATATCTTTTGTTGATACGGCTTAATCTCATCGCTTTTTAGAATGCCATCAATTACCGCATCTTCGTTTTCGCTCTCCAAGGCACACTCCAACATACTCTTTGAGATATACCGGTTCATTTTGTAGTAAATCCTCAAAAAAGAATTTTTATCATAGGGATCTAAGGAAAATTTAAAAAAAGCTAAAATATCCTGAACCACCCAATGATTAAAAAAGAAGAGTTTGTTTTGTTTTACCTTATACGGAATTCCTTTACGGTCAAAGGCATCCACAATAGAGAGTGAAGAAAGATTATTCCTATATAAAACGGCAACCTTTTTTCCCTCCCTCAAAAACTTGTGGACCTCCTCCTTTAAAAACTTCAACTGCTTTTCTTCATCATTTACGCGAAGGATGACAGGATCTACACCAACCCCGTTCTCAGTCCGGTGCACCTTATCATACCTTTGAATGTTCCCTTTTATAAACCGGCTGCTGATTTCCACAATATTTCTAGAGGACCGGTAATTATTTTCCAGCCTAAACAGTTTACACTCCGGAAATTCTTTCTCCAAATCAAAGATATATCGAGGTTCTGCCCCTCTAAAACCATAAACCGATTGATCATCATCTGCAACAAGAAACAAATTGCTTTTTTCAGATTTAACAAGGAGCTTGAGAATTTCAAACTGAATTTTGGATAGATCCTGCCCCTCATCTACCTGAAAAAAGCGGTATTTGCTTTTGTAATAATTTAAAATATCGGGGCATTTCACCAATATGCCATAGGCGAAGGACAGCATATCATCAAAATCCATATAGAGTTTGGATCTTTTATAATCTTCATAGGCTTTATAAAGTGCAGAGAAATTCTTTGTATTGAAACTCATATTTTGGAAGTCTTTTATCATTTTATTCTTTACAAAGCCGATTTCATTAATTACATCTTCCAGTTGATCATCGTTTAGACCGGTCCCATTGATTTCCTGATAGATACGCCAGATGATTTTTCTTTTATTGTCTTCCGTTTCTATGTCCCCTTCAATACGCTTAAGCCTTTTTCCCCGCTTCCTTTCGTAGTCCATCACAACCCAGTTGCAAAAGCTGTGCATGGTGGAAAAATTTATTTTTTGTTTAACCGTTTCCCCAAAAATCCGGTTAAATCTATTCTCCATTTCATATCTGGCAGCTCTGTTAAACGTCAAAGTAAGGATGCCGGAGGGATCAATCCCCTTTTCCAGCACTAGGAAAGCAGTTCTTGCCGTAATTACAGTGGTTTTCCCGGATCCGGGTCCTGCAAGAATTACAGCAGGTCCCTCAACATGCGCCGCAGCCCTCTCTTGATCTTGGTCAAGGGCGATTTCATATTGATCTTTTAAACGGTTAAAAAACTCCACTTTTTCATTCCTTTCCGTACTGGTGCTTTTTAACACAACAAATTTTAAGTTTCAAAGTGTTAAAAATGCACTTCCTCTGTTTGTGCCTCGCATACCCTAGAAAAGAATTACGTTACAAGGCACTTGCTGCATTAACTTGTTTTTAAATTATAGCGACCTTTTGTAAAACGCAACGCTCACACATAACTTTCTTCGCCGCAAAATTATCCTACTTGCCCGTCAAATGGCGAAAAATCCAGAAAACTTATTCTCAAAGCCTTCTATGAGTAGATTGCTGTCTTAGACTATATCCTATCCCTTACTAAGGATAACACAAAAGTTTCAAGGGAAAAAGCATTAGAAAAAATTGAAAACTTAAAAAGCTGCCTTCTGATAAAACAGCACTTGCCCTTTTCAAAAATCAACATCTTCCGGGGACAACTCCTCTTCTACACACAGTATCACGGGTAATAGCAAGGAATTTGGATCTATGCTGCCCGCTCAAAACCTATAAGTACAGTTTTAGGCTGCTTAGGGATGTTCAGTAATAAAATATCCTTTTACCTACAACAAAACCACCAGCCTTAAAAGCCGGTGGTTTTGATATATTCATGAGTAAGTCTATAAGCCGGGTTCTGTATTTGATGATCATCTATCTAGGCGATACATTTCTGCACCGCTCAAGCCACCTTCTCGGGACTGGCGGGCTACCAATATGTCCCTCTGCGGTGTTGCTCCAGGTGGGGTTTACATAGACCGGCAAGTCGCCATGCCGCTGGTGAGCTCTTACCTCACCTTTCCACCCTTACCCTCCTAAAACTTAGAAGGGCGGTATATCTCTGTTGCACTTTCCTTAAAGTCACCTTCACCGGGAGTTACCCGGCACCCTGCCCTGTGGAGCCCGGACTTTCCTCATATACGGCCTTTCAGCACTGTATACGCGACCATCTGGCTTACTCACAATTGTATATACTCATTCGTATTTAAGTAGGTTAATACAATTTACTTTAATACAATAAATATATTATGTAACGTTGACCAAGACAATCATTATAATCCCTTTCACACCGATTGTCAAATGGTTTTAAAAGGGTCGGCTTCCACCTTGCTTTCCATCACTTCGATGTCCACAAATTTATCTGATAGCCACTTCACTATTTTTGGCACAATAATCCTTTCGGTGCCAAAATGCCCGGCGTCGATGATACATAATCCCATTTCTTCCGCATCTACGGATGGATGATACTTTAAATCACCGGTTACCAAAAGATCCGCCTTTCCCTTTATTACACCTGAAAAATTACCGTCAAAGCTGCCACAGAATACGGCTACCCGCTTTACATCTCCTTTTAGGCTTCCAATTACTCTCACGTGCGCTAGCGCAAGCTTTTTCTTGAGTTCCTCCACAAACTCCTTAAAACCCATGGGAACACTCAATTCTCCTACCTTGCCCAAGCCGTACTCTACTCCTGGTTTTTCAAGGCTGTAAACATCATAAGCCACCTCTTCATAAGGATGAGCTTCGTGCATCGCATTCAATACACCTTGCAGCTTATCTTTGGTTGAAAGGGTTTCTATTTTGATTTCCTCCACTTTTTCCAGGCTGCCTTCTGCTCCTACATAAGGATTGGTGCCCTCCAGGGGCTTAAATGTTCCGGTGCCTTTTGTCATAAAGGTGCAGTCACTGTAGTTCCCTATCCAACCGGCCCCGGCATCGCACATAGCCGCCCTTACCTTATCAGCATGATCCAAGGGAACAAACACTGCGATTTTATAACATTTTTCTTCTTTATACTTATTTAGGTTCCTTATACCGGTAAGTCCAATTAGGGATGCAAGGGTTTCATTAATGCCTCCAACCGTTACATCCAAATTGGTATGGGCACTATACACCCCTATTCCGAATTTTATCAACTTAAAAATGAGTTGTCCCTTTATGTCATCCTCTGTGATCCTTTTCATACCCTTAAATAGGAAAGGGTGATGGGATACAATAAGATCCGCCTTTTTGGAAATTGCCTCCTCAACTACTTTAGAAGTTACATCAAGGCATACCAGGATCCGTTTTACCTCCTGCTCCATACTGCCGACCATAAGCCCCACATTATCCCATTCTTCAGCCAGGTTTAAAGGGGCAATTCCCTCTATGTACTTTGTAATTTCTCTTATTCGAATGCCCATGGCCACTCTCCTTTACTTTACATTGATAGTTCACATAGTTCACATATCTATCATGCGGCTTAAATCATATCTCTATTACTTTGAGGGTGTTTTGTAATTTTTCAATCAGTTTACTATTTTTTTCAATCTCTCCTGCCATATTTTCAGAGTTCTTTAACCCTTCATTAATCTTTATAAGAAGGATTATTTTTTTATTGATATATTTTTTCAAAAGTGGATCCTTCTTTTCCACCAGCTTCCTTCCAACCAAAAAACCTGTAGGATCATCCACATACTCTGTATTCCCGGTCCACTTGGCCGCAATCACATTATATATCTTTTCACCTTCATCAATAAGTGATTCATCAAATATTTCGAAACCATTTTTATATAGCCATTCCCGTACCAACTCAATTGCATTCATCGCCTGTAAAATCAAGGCTTTTGAAGCCTTCGCCTTATTAAACCCTTCGGTTAAAATCTTATTAATCAATACTCCACCCATACCTGCAATCACAATAATATCGGCTTCCCCCTCCTCAATCGGTTGGAGGCCGTCCCCTATCCGTGTTTCAATGACCGAGTCCAATTTATACTGCTTAATATTCCTTTCTGCCGCCTCTACTGGCCCTTTTCTAACATCCGCCGCAATTGCCCTCATACATTTGTTTTTTAAGACAAGATAAATCGGTATGTATGCATGATCCGTACCAATATCGCAAATCTTATTACAATGCGGCACCATATCCGCTATCAACTTCAGCCTACCTTTAAGTTCCATAGAATCCTCTCAAAATCTATATTGAATTTAAATTGCAACAATATATTTAGAATATAATTAAAAAATCCACCTGTTTATAACAGATGGATTCCTATGGTGGGCCTTCAGGGACTCGAACCCCGGACCAACCGGTTATGAGCCGGTTGCTCTAACCAACTGAGCTAAAGGCCCGATTGGCTCCTCAAGTAGGACTTGAACCTACGACCCTGCGGTTAACAGCCGCATGCTCTACCGACTGAGCTATTGAGGAATACTTCAACATGTTTTAAGAAGTCGGTACGTCCTCTCAAACACAAATAATATTATACTGATGCTCCTATATCTGGTCAAGAGTCAAAATCCCGATTATACAAACTTATCCTTTTATACATTCCTCTTTCTTTAATTATCACCGGATTTCTTTAGTAATCTCAACTATTTTACTTGTTTTTTCAATAGGTAACCCCCAGGTTTTATCCCAAGGGTTACTTGATCCATGCAATGCAAATAGATTTTAAACTTAATGTCCACATCCCTTTTCTTTCCGGCAGTCTAAAAGAAGCTCCCGAAGCTTTGTTGCGTGCATCCCTTCATCCTCTGCAAACTGCTTGAATACTTCCTTGATTTTTTCATCCTCGATTCTTTTTGAGTACATTTCAAAATCCCTTACCATTTCCATAGAATTTTCCCACGCACGAAGCAATCTATCATAGGTAGTGATTTCAATTTCGTTACGGTTCATGCTATCCATCTTATCCACATCCTATCTTTAAAAATTAATGGTTTTTATGAAAATGCATGTTGCTATTTCTATTTATTTATATATTTTCAAACTATGAACCGTCTTATTCATATTCTACAAAAATCATTTTCAACTTTTAAAACTTTTTGGTTAATGAGATGGAATGACTATTTTTAATCCTTTCGGTATCACTTCATAAACCATTTTCCTGGATATTTCGATCTCACCGTCAATATTTAAAGAAATTTCACGGTCACATTCAATCTCAATTTTTCTCCCTTTTAACATGCTGACTTCCTTAATCTCCAAATGTTTTCCTTTCATATATTTAGGAAACAGCCTTAGTATTTTAAACCTGCCAATATCCCTCACCAGGCATATGTCAAGCTCTCCATCATAAATAGATGCATCCGGACACGGCATCATTCCCCCTCCGTAAAACTTCCCATTGGCCACAGCACAAAGCAATGTTTTCATTTCGAATTTATGATCGTCCACCCACACCTTTAGCTGAACCCCTTTGTGACCGAATAAAGTGGTTATTACAGATAAAAGATAGGCAAATTTACCCGAAACAAACTTTTTTTTCTTAAAGCGAACTGCATTAAAAACGACTTCCGCATCAAATCCGACTGATGAAATGCTGATAAAGTAACGGTTATTAACTCGGGCTATATCCATTAACACTTCAGTCCCATTGATTGTCTTCTCTAGGATACCCAGGTCTTCAGGATCATTTACGATATTGCGAATAAAATCATTCCCTGAGCCGCTGGGAACAACTGCAAGACTACTACTGCTTCCTACAAGACCGTTTAAAACTTCATTGAGTGTGCCATCCCCACCAAGTGAATATACCCTGTAGGTTCCCTGACTAACATACCTCTTTACAATTTCTGTCGCATGACCCGCCCTTTGGGTAGTCTCTATAGTGACATTATCTTCTCTATGTGAAAAATACTCCCTAATCTCTGCTATGCGCTTTAATGCCTTTCCCTTGCCCGCAGCAGGATTGATAACAAATAAATGGTTCACTGTTTCTTTAACCTCCAAAATTCTTTCTTAAATGATGAGTTTACGTAATAGTTTTATTATACCATTTATTATCATCGGATGATAAATATAAGAAATGTGATTTCCAATGGACAAGATACCTTTCCCACTATGTTAGATTGTTTATTGATAAAATGCTGGACCCTTAGGAAATTTAAAGGGTATAATAATATTAAACTCAATCCGGTTTGACAATTTGCCCTTTATTGCCATGATGATCCTTTGATAATTAAAGGTTTAAAATGGCACTCTATACTGCATCGGAGCTTCCTTTGCAACATAATACAGGTGGAGTCACGCATATGAAGAGTGTAATTTTTCTTGTAGATATGAATGCCTTTTTTATAGGATGTGAAATGACAAGGAAAACCGAATTAAAAGGCAAGCCCGCGGCTGTTGCGGGAGACCCTATAAAACGCTCGGGTATTATTCTTGCCGCAAATTATGAAGCAAGAAAATACGGGGTAAAGACAACCATGGTACTTCACGAAGCAAAAAAGCTTTGTCCTGAGCTTATTCTTGTTCCTCCTGACCATGAATTTTATCAGCAAAAATCTCAAGAGGTCATTCGAATATTGCAAAGATATACGCCCATCATCGAGCAAAACAGCATTGATGAAGCTTGGGTGCGCCCGTAAAAGTTCGAGAGAATGGGGCAAATATGGAATGTGCCAATAGCAAGGCACTAGAAAAGACATTAATTTCTATCACAAACTAGCTTAGCCGATAAGGGAAACCCAACGGTGACAAAAGCACGCTAGT
>JAOABQ010000113.1 GCA_026418275.1 Clostridia bacterium | reverse complement strand
ACACCCGTTCCCATCCCGAACACGGCAGTTAAGCTTCTCTGTGCCGATGATACTTGGCTGGACACGGCCCGGGAAAGTAGGTCTCCGCCAGATTTATTCCAAAGCCTTATGGTCACAACCATAAGGCTTTGTTCCGTTATGGAGGGATGCGTGCTTGAAAACTTAAGCATGGGACCTTTAGTTCATATTATATTGAAAATTGAGTTAATCATTTTTTCCGGAAATAAATTTTACTTGGAAAATGGATAAAAGCAGAAATATTAAGATAGCAGTAAATAAATATGAATGGCAGGATAACAGCCCTCATTATAAATAAAAGAATTGCTGTGAGTCGGAAAAAAGAAGCATAAAAAAAGCCCTCGTGGCTTTAAGCGCGAGGGCCTTTTTAAAATATTAATTGTACTTAGCTACAACTACATCTCCGGCTTGTGGTTTTGCGTTAAAGTATGCGAATTTCAAGCCGTTTTCAGTTACAGTGTTTACGATTCGGGTAGTGCCTGTACCTTGTGATACACTTACGGATGTCCAATCTGTCGGAACAGAAACTTTCATAGTAATGTCACGCGTCATTAAAGCCTTTTGTTGTGCAGTGAGGAAGTAATCAACAATATCAATATTAAATTTATATTGATTTGGAACTGTTGAAGTCACATAATTAATAACAGCAGCATTTCTTTCCCTTAAGTAAAATGAGACATTTTCAAATGTGTCAGTCCATACAGTATTGTTATCAACTTTTGTTTTTGCGTAAGCATAATGGGTATTTAAATCCGATTTCCATTGAGCTTTCCATGAATCAGGATTTAAATCAGCAAGCCCGTGCATGCTTGTAACAAGCCATCCTCCGTCAGTAATTGCTTGGTCAAGCCATCCATTGAATACAGTAGCAGGAGTAAATTTTTCTGGGCACATCGCTTTGATGTACATGTATTCGGCAGTATAAGCATCATTGATTCCTACGCCAGGGTCACCAGGTACTGCTATTGAGCCATCAATAAGGTTCCCGTTATTGCTGCCCCATCTAGCGGCAATGTAATGCTTCATTGTTTCGGATGCAACAGTAGGATTGGTACCATAGTAAGGATATGCAAGGGTGTAAGGTTTCCTGTTGGTTTGTGTATAAAGTGTGCTTTGTGAATTAACAAGCTGAGCTGTTAAATCGGCAGCAGAAGTGATCGTGGTTAAATCAGGATGGCTTACAGTGTGAGATCCTATATCAAGCATGTTATCTGCTAAAATTGCATTGAGAGAGGTGTAATCCCATGCTGCTGCTGTATCCCAAAAAATTGTACCTTTAATTCCATGTGTTTTATGAAGTGCATTGATATCCCTCTGATGTTGGATTAAGTAGCTATCATCGTATGTAGGTGTATAAGCAGCTTTTTTGTTGTCTTTCCATCTACATACAGTTGCAATAAATTCTGATTCCGGATAAACATAAAATCTTATGTATGCGGAGGATACAGAACTACCGTCTGTGATATTAAGCCTTGCGACAATGTGATTTTTACTGATTCTTGTACCTTGTGCAGCACTATAATCGGTAGGGGTGTATGAAATATTATAGGGATATGTAGAGTCTTGACCGATCCACTTACCATATCCGCCCAATTTTCCGGCTATTTCATAGAAGTCAACACTTGCAACATTAGTACAGTTTTTTACAATCGCTTCAACAGCCATCGGTTTTCCTTTAGGAAAAGCTTCATCCATCTGCGGTTTTGTGACGATAACTTCAGGTCCTGCTGCAGCGGATACGCTGCCGACTGAAACAACCAGAGATGAAGTGACTACAAAAGCAAAGGCTAAAAACGCGGATAAAACTTTTTTTGGAATCTTCATACTAGATCTCTCCTTAAAATTATATTTTTTGCCAGGGCAGTAAAAACATATAACCTCCTTTCAGAATGAATTATTTATGTAAATACATATCCCAGCCAATACTTTATAAACCCACTGTTATAGGGGCTTGTTGTGGTACTTCCATAGATTTTAAAAATGGAAAAGAAGCTAATAAATATCACTTAATACTATTTACGCGTAAAAATTCGTATTAAGTTTACACATATGAGAAGTTCAATGATACGTAATAAGTCCTTCCTTTTGATGTTAAGTGTGCTTGGTTTTATTTGGAAATATAGGTGCTATGAATGAAGCGATAATGAATTAAAAGGATGTAGTAACACTTTATGTATATTCTACCTCCATTTATATAATATGTCTATATTACTTAAGTCATAATTTGGTAGCCGAAAGTCACTAAATTTTAGTTACTTTCGGCATCTTGACAATTGCATATGGTTATTATAAAATTGTAATTTATGTAAAGTTATAGAAATGATGTACAAAAAAACTCATCTGCTTTTTGAATGGATTTCTTCATTATTATAAAGAGATGGTTTACTGTATGCCGTCAAAATAAAGTTACATAATATAAAAATTAAACATCTGTTGACTAACGTGGCAAATAAGTGTAATTTCAAAAAAAATATGTACAAAACAAATTTGTAATGATAAATTAATATAGGCGTCAGTTAATTATGTATATAGATCGTGAAAACGGTTTTACATGGGTAGGCTGAATTGTTGCGATGTTAAATAAAGAAAATTCGAGCGAAAATGTAAAAGCTTTATCGAGTTTATAATAGTTGGGAGAGAACCATGTGTGGAATTAATGGCTTTATAAATTTTGTACCTGGCTCAAAGGAGCAAAATGCAAATTTAATAAGCCGGATGAATTCCCTGATTACTTACAGGGGACCGGATGATGAAGGTGTTTTTATCAGCGAGTCAGCCGCATTAGGAATGCGAAGGCTGGCTATCATTGACTTATGCACCGGTAATCAGCCTATTTTTAATGAAGATGGCACCAAGGTAATTGTATTTAACGGTGAGGTATATAATTTTAAAGACTTAAGAAACGAGCTTTTAGACAAGGGACACCGTTTTAAGACAAACGGGGATACTGAAACCATACTCCACGCTTACGAGGAATATGGCGTGAAATGTCTGGACAAGCTAAACGGCATGTTTGCCTTTGCGATTTATGATATAAAAGAAAATGAACTTTTTATTGCAAGAGACCGGGCTGGAGAAAAACCGTTGTATTACTATAAAGATGATGAACGGCTTATTTTTGCTTCGGAATTAAAAAGTATTATAAAAGTTTTTAATATAAAGAAGGAAATTAACCAAAAAGCGTTAAACCAATACTTTTCCTTCACATATATACCGGCGCCGCTTACAATATTTAAGGGTATTTATAAATTGGAAGCAGCAGCATATATTTTGTTAAAAAACGGTGAATTCCATAAAGCAAATTACTGGGATATAGTGCCTCAAGAAAATGGCTTTATACAGGATTATGAAACTTGCAAAAGAAAGCTTAGAGAATCTTTATTCTGGTCTGTAGAAGAAAAAATGATCAGTGATGTTCCCTTAGGTGCTTTTTTAAGCGGGGGAATTGATTCCAGTATTATTGTGGGAGTTATGTCAAAGCTTTCTTCCAAGCCTGTTGAAACATTTAATATTGGGTTTAAGATAAAGGATTTTGATGAAAGCGGTAAAGCGAAAGTTGTTGCAGAGAGAAACAAAACAAACCATCATATACATTATTTGGACTATGATGATACAATGGATGCACTGGAGACAATACTGGGAACATTTGATGAACCCTTTGCGGATTCGTCTTCCATCCCGACCTATTTTGTGTCTAAATTTGCAAGAGAGCATGTAACGGTGGTATTGACAGGGGATGCTGGGGACGAATTATTCGGAGGCTATAGCAAGTATTTGATCAATTATTACTCGGATATTTATAATAAGATACCTGGCGTAATCCGGAAAAGCATCCTTGAAAAGCTTGTGTATAAGCTGCCGGATAAAAACTCATTCACTCGGAAGGTCCGGAAGGTCATAGAAAACAGCAGCCAGGAAACCTTTTCTAAAAGACTTGCTTTAATGCAGTTGGGTTTTAAGGAAGGTGCGAGGGCTGACTTATTAAAGCAGGGGCTTATAGATAGCTCCAGCAATGATTTCGTTAGGGAAGTCTATGACAAGTACGAAACATTTGATGAATTGACAAAAACATTATATACTGATTTCAGAATCGTTTTAGAAGGGGATATGCTGGTAAAAGTAGACCGGATGAGTATGCTAAACTCACTGGAAACCAGGGTTCCCTTGTTGGATAAAAATATTTTGGAGCTTGCGTTTAAAATACCTCCTGAGTTTAAAATCAGGGGGAAGGAGCAAAAGTATATTTTAAAGGATACCTTTAGTGATATTATCCCGAAGGAAGTATTGAAAAAAGGGAAACAAGGCTTTGCAGTTCCTATAGGAGAGTGGTTTAAGGGTCCATTGAAGGAAAGCCTTTTGAGGGTTTTATCCAAGGAATTTATAGACCAACAGGGGATTTTTAACTATGGATTTATAAAAAGACTTATTGAGGACCATTTAAATGAAAAAGTCAATTATGCGTATCCTTTGTGGGCATTATATGTTTTCCAAAACTGGTATAAGAAGTACTTTTTATAGAAGCGGTTTATGAACGGAAGAATAGAAGATAACGTACTTTAAGGGGGTTAATGTGATGAGCCTATTTGAGAATATTAAAAATAAAAAAGAAAACCTGTCTGTTGTTGGGCTGGGCTATGTAGGATTGCCTCTTGCTGTGGAATTTTCCAAGAAAGTAAATGTAATCGGGTTTGATATCAACCAGGGTAAGGTTGAACTCTATAAAGCGGGAATTGATGTGACAAACGAAGTGGGAAGCGAAGGGCTTAAGGCATCTACGGTTCAGTTCACCTATAATGAGGCTGACTTGAAAAAAGCCAAGTTTCATATTGTGGCAGTTCCAACACCCATCAATGACGATAAAACACCGGATTTGAGGCCTGTAATCGGAGCGAGTGAAGTTGTAGGCAGAAACCTTCGTGAAGGGGCCATTGTGGTTTATGAATCAACGGTTTATCCTGGGGTAACCGAAGAAATTTGCGTCCCAATCCTTGAGAAGCTTTCAGGGCTAAAATGCGGCATTGATTTTAAGGTAGGGTATTCACCCGAAAGAATTAACCCGGGTGATAAGGTTCATACCGTGTCAAAGATCACAAAGATTGTGTCGGGCATGGATGAAGAGTCCCTGGAAGAAATTGCGGGAGTTTACGCTTTAGTAGTTGAAGCGGGTGTATACAGGGCTGAAAGTATTAAAGTGGCTGAAGCGGCAAAGGTTATTGAAAATGCCCAACGGGATATTAATATTGCCTTTATGAACGAATTGTCCATCATTTTTAATAAGCTGGGGATAGATACCAAAGCAGTCCTTAACGCGGCGGGAACCAAGTGGAACTTTTTAAACTTTACACCCGGTTTGGTTGGAGGACATTGCATCGGTGTAGATCCTTACTATTTAACTTACAAGGCAGAGCAAATCGGCTATCATCCCCAGGTCATTCTGGCAGGACGAAGAATCAATGACAGTATGGGGAAGTATATAGCTGAAAACACGGTTAAGCAGCTTATTAAAGCAGATAAGCAGATAAAAGGGGCAAAAGTTTTGATAATGGGCTTTACATTTAAGGAAAATGTCCCTGATACCAGGAATACAAGGGTTATTGATATTGTAGAAGAGCTTAAGGAGTACGGACTTAAGGTCCATGTCAGCGATCCTGTTGCCGATAAAAAGGAAGCCTATCATGAGTATGGGTTAACCATTCAGGATTTAGAGGAGATTGGGCCTGTAGATGCAATTGTACTGGCAGTTGCGCATCAGGCATTTGATAAAATTGACCTGAAGGCACTAAGAACGAAATACACGGACGGTAAACCTGTATTGATAGATGTTAAAGGTATGTGTGACCTTAAAGAATTGAAAACTTCAGATTATCTATACTGGAGATTATAGAATGGGGCTTGGAAATGGATAGAAAATATAAGGTTTTACAGCTTTGTGCGGTGGGGTTTACAGTCGAAAAGCTGCTGCTTCCGCTTGTCAACGAGATGAGCAAGGATTATGATGTTACGGTGGTCTGCAGTTATGATCTGGTGACCGACCGGCTTAGGACAAAAGGTTATAAAATTCACAATATTGAAATTGACCGGAGAATTGATCCTTTTAAAAACTTAAAGTCGATTATTGGACTTTATAAGCTGATGAAAAAGGAGAAATTTGATATTGTTCATGTACACACACCGGTGGCCGGAATCCTTGGAAGAATTGCGGCAAAGCTTGCCCGTGTACCTGTTGTCATATATACTGCCCATGGATTTTATTTTCATGATAACATGAAAAGGCTGAAGAAAAATATTTTTATCGCTGTTGAAAAGTTAGGGGGACTTTTATCCCATTATATATTTACCCAAAGTATGGAGGATTATCATACTGCCATTGAAAAAGGAATTATTAAAAAATCAAAAATTACGGCCATAGGAAACGGTGTTGATATTGAAAAGTTCAGTATGGAAAGGATAGAGAGAGAAAAGAGCCCGGAGCATATCCGTGAACAGCTTGGTATAAAAAAGGATGAAATTGTAGTTGGCATTATAGGAAGGGTTGTCAAGGAAAAAGGATATATGGAGTGGGTGCAAGCTGCGGAAGACATCATAAAAAAATATCCCTTTGTAAAATTCCTTGCTGTCGGAGACACCCTTGAGTCGGATAGAGATGGTGTTAAGAAAGAACTGGATGAATTTATTGAAAATGCCAATCTAAAAGGCAATATAGTTTTTTTGGGAAGCAGGTCGGATATTCCGGAAATTTTATCGGCAATCGACATTTTTACCCTTCCATCCTACCGTGAAGGGATGCCCCGGTCTCTCATCGAGGCAATGTGCATGTCAAAGCCTGCAGTTGCTACAGATATAAGGGGATGTAGGGAAGAAGTGGTTGAGGGAGTGACCGGTTTTATGGTTCCGGTAGGTGACGCTAAGGCGCTGGCAGATAAAATCCGGTATTTGATTGAAAATCCTGATGAAAGAAGGAAAATGGGGAGAAGTGCCAGATTAAGGGCAGAAGAGGAATTTGACGAAAGAATAGTAATCAAAAGACAGATGGATGTGATTGCGCGTTTAGTCAAAGAAAGGATTCCAAAAAAGTGAGGGTACATTCAGTATGATATTAATAACAGGTGCAACGGGTCATACAGGGCAGTTCCTGCTTGAGGAAATCCAAAAAAGCGGTAAGAACTACAAAATCCGGTGTTTGGTTCGCAAGGACAGCCCGTACTTGGATCAAGTAAAAAAATATCAAACCGAGATTTCCTATGGGGATATGGAAGATGACGAGGCCCTTAGAAAAGCTTGCCAGGGTATAGAAACCATCGTTCATATTGTAAATATAAGGTACTCTCCAAAGGTAATGCAAATTGCAGCGGAAATGGGCGTAAAGAAGGTCATATTGATCCATACCACCGGAATGTATTCAAAATTTAGAGCCTATGCGGAAGAATATATAAAAATTGAAAAGGAAATTATCGCAAATTGTAAGGTGGATTATGTTATCCTTCGCCCAACCATGATTTATGGTTCAATCAGGGATCATAACATGCATAAATTGATCCATTATATTAAGAAACATAAGTTTTTTCCGGTATTTGGAAGTGGGAAGGGGTTAATGCAGCCGGTTCATGCAAGAGACTTGGCAAAAGCAATTTTTTTGGTACTGGAAAACAATATGGCAGTAAACAGGTGCTATAATATACCTGGGGCAAATCCCTTACCGTATAGAGACATATTGAAGCTGATTGCGGTCAGGGTAAATCCCGGAATCAAATTCCTGTACATACCCTACAGGATATCACTCATGATGGGAATTATATATAATTTTATGTTTACCCTTATTGGGAAAAAGGGGCAGATTTCCATTGAACAGATCCGTAGGCTGAGCGAAGACAAGTGTTATAGCTATGAAGAGGCTGACAGGGATTTCGGGTATAGCCCTATAACCTTTGAAGAGGGAATTGAAGAGGAAATCCGAAGTATGGGATATTGATATAATAAGATGATAGCACATATTTGAACTGTATTTAATATTTGTGATTGTTAGTGAGGGGGTTTTATGAAACGGTTTTTTGATTTATTGTTTTCTATTATTTTTGCGGTTTTACTATTGCCGGTATTTGGGGTCCTTATTGCTATCATTAAGCTGACATCCAAGGGGCCGATTATTTTCAAACAGCGGAGGATCGGAAAGGATAAAAAAGAATTCAATATTTATAAGTTTCGAACTATGTACATTGATGCGCCAAAGGATGTACCCACGCATTTGCTGGAAAACCCCGATAAATTTATAACGCCGATAGGAAAATTCCTAAGAAAGACAAGTCTGGATGAACTGCCTCAGATTTTTAACATTATTAAGGGAGATATGAGCATTGTAGGACCCAGACCGGCGTTATACAACCAATATGATTTAATTTCGTTAAGAGACCAATGTGGGGTGAACCTTCTCCGTCCGGGTATTACCGGTTGGGCGCAGATCAATGGCAGAGATGAACTTCCCATCCCTGTAAAAGTGGAATTTGACAGGTATTATGTCATTAACAGGTCTTTGTGGCTGGATATAAAAATTATATATAAGACTGCCTTTAGTGTAATACTTGGAAAAGGTGTTGTAGAAGGCAAACAGGAAGAGAAAAAGGAAGTTGTAAAAATATAAATGTGAGGGGGGTCTTTATGCGAGAAAAAGTAAAGGCTAAACTCTTAATAGTCATAGACATCATTTTAATTAATATATCACTCATGATGGCATATGCGCTAAGGTTTGACGGAGATGTACAGAACATTCCTCCTGAGATTTTAAATAAGAATATAGTATATGTTTTTATAATAGCTACAGTGATTAAAACGATATGTTTCTTGTTGTTTAAGCTGTACAGCAGCCTTTGGAGATATGCAGGAATTTATGAGATGGTTTCACTGGTCAATGCGGTGTTTTTTAGTAATGTTGTGATGTTTAGCTTGATTTTCGTAGATAGGATTTTGCTCCAAAGAAATATTTCCATCTTAAATATTACTGTTCCGGCCAGTATTTTTATTATTACGTTTCTATTGGACATCTTTTTAATTGGCGGTGTACGGTTTGCCTACAGGATTTTTAGAAGGGTCATTCGGGGTGAGGTCATAAGGGTGAATAACTCCAAAAGGGTTCTCATCATCGGTGGAGGAGATGCCGGGGCGATTATCATTAAGGAGATGAAAAACCATCCGGAGCTTAGGAGTATTCCGGTAGCCATCATAGATGACGATAAAAGCAAACAGGGAAGAAAAATTAATGGGGTTACCATTGTCGGACAATGTAAGGATATTGTGGATGTAGTAAAGCATAAGGAAATCGATGAAATTGTTCTAGCGATACCTTCGGCAAGCAATAAGATTATTAACGATATATACAGTGAATGTTCAAAAACCCATTGTAAGGTTAAGATTTTACCTTCTGTTTCACAGCTTATTGATGAATCGGTTGTGATACAAAAAATTAGAGATGTGAATATTGAAGACTTATTAGGTAGGGATCCGGTTCAACTGGATATCGAAGAAATATCTTCATATATAAAAAACCAGGTGGTATTGGTAACCGGCGGTGGTGGATCCATTGGATCCGAGTTATGCAGGCAAATTGCATCCTTTCAGCCTAAGCGCCTTATCATTTTGGATAACTATGAAAACAATGCATATGATATACAAAATGAACTACTAAGTAGATTTCCACGGTTGGATTTAATCACGATTATTGCAAATATCCGGGAAAAACACAGGATAGACAGTATCTTCCGAAAACAACGTCCGGACGTGGTTTTCCATGCTGCAGCCCACAAACATGTTCCGTTAATGGAAGCCAATCCGACCGAGGCAATAAAAAACAATGTTTTTGGTACCTTTAATGTGGTAGAATGCGCGGATAAATATAAAGTAAAGAAGTTTGTGCTAATCTCCACGGATAAAGCAGTAAATCCGACGAATATTATGGGTGCTACCAAAAGAATTGCAGAAATGATCATTCAGGCGTTCAATAAGCAAAGTACCACCGAATATGTAGCGGTGAGATTTGGTAATGTATTGGGAAGCAACGGAAGTGTAATACCTTTATTTAAAAAGCAAATTGAGCAGGGAGGGCCGGTGACGGTAACCCACCCTGAAGTTACCAGGTTTTTCATGACCATTCCGGAAGCGGTGCAGTTGGTAATCCAGGCAGGTGCCATGGCAAAGGGCGGGGAAATATTTGTTCTTGATATGGGACAACCTGTAAGAATTTATGATTTGGCAAAGAACCTTATCAAGCTTTCAGGATTTGAACCTGAAGTGGATATTAAAATTGAGTTTACAGGTTTAAGGCCCGGGGAAAAGCTGTATGAGGAGCTTCTGCTAGCGGAGGAAGGTCTTCAATCAACGGTAAATGATAAGATATTTGTGGCACAGCCGTTATTTGTCGATTTTGCGCTTTTGAAAAGAGAAATTGATTATTTAAAAGAGATTATTATGACAGATGCAGATAGTGTGAAGGATTACATTCAAAAGATTGTACCTGCGTACACAAAGGATTCTGTTAGTGCATAATTCTATGTATAAAAATTTCTTGCCAATATAATCCGTTTGCAGATGATGAAACGTCACAAATGGATGAAAAGCAGCCTTGTAAAATTACAGTGGCCATTCCATTTTTCTATTGCATGTATGTGGGTAGCTTTGTTACATGCAATAGAAAAATGCGAGGTTACTTGTGCTGTTCATCAAGAATGTCCGATGCTTTTGGGTATGACTCAAAAAGCACAATGGATGGATTTTTTAGGTGTATATAGCAATGTTTTTATATACTTAAAATTATGAAATTTGTTTACAAAATATATTGCAGGAATATTGTAACAGGATATGCAGCGATTTGGGCATAGATCATCTATGACGGTTTTATGAATAAATTAATGAGAATTAAATGTGTATGTTACAAGATGATTGTATCATAAATGTTTTCTTTGTCAGTAATCCGGTTGTAGCGGACGATAGCTCTGTCAAGCCTTCGGCTGTACTGCTGAACTTCATTGTTTAACAAATTGTAGTTGCTGCTTTCAATCATTGAGTTTAACTTGAGATGCATTTTGTTAATTAACATATAAAGTATTTTCTGAGACATGACAGTTAACCCCCTTTAAATGTGTATAATCAGGGTATTACCTACACGACGAATTGGACAACCATTATGGCCTAATTATAACATATAATGGAATCGAATGAAAGAGGTTAATTTCTCTTTTCAGTCCTATTTTTGTAAAAAAGTTTAGTTTTTGAAGATAATGGATCTATTGCTTTAAAATTGTTATTCTATTTTGTATTTTTAATGTTATAATTAATTTGTTAAAAAAGAGGGTTCTTGTTGCGTCAATGAGCATGAAATAAAAGGATGATTGTTTTTATTTATTTTTGTTTCAAGGGGTGGACAAATGAGTAAAAAGGTTATGATTGTAGACGATGAAAAAAATATTGTGGATATTTTGAAATTCAACCTCAAGAAAGAAGGATTTGAAACGGTTGAAGCATACGACGGGGAGCAAGCAGTTGAAATGGCACTCAATGAGAAACCTGACTTAATACTTTTGGATGTTATGCTGCCTAAAATGGATGGATTTGCTGTTTGCCAAAAGCTTAGGCAGACCGTTTCTACCCCTATCTTAATGTTAACCGCAAAAGAAGAAGAGGTGGATAAAGTTTTAGGACTTGAGCTGGGGGCTGATGATTATATTACAAAACCCTTTAGCCCGAGGGAATTGATGGCAAGAGTAAAAGCAAACTTGAGACGGACAACCATAGAAGAAAACGCTAAAAATACTGCAGGAGCTGTTTTGAAATTCGGAGAACTGGTGATTGATATAGAACACTATGAAGTTAAGCATGGAAGCGATTTAATTGAATTAACGCTAAGAGAGTTTGAGTTGGTAAAATTTTTGGCACTGCAGCAAGGACAGATCTTTTCCAGAGAGAGTTTGTTGGAAAAGGTTTGGGGATATGAATACTATGGGGATGTAAGAACAGTCGATGTCACAGTTCGGCGTCTTCGTGAGAAGTTGGAAAAAGACCCGAGTAACCCGGATTATATTATGACAAAACGGGGTGTTGGGTATTATTTTTCTAAGACAAATTAGGTATATGCATGGTGTACGAGATTTATATTGGAATCGTTCATTGTCCGATTTTACATGTAATATAGGGTAGGAGATTTGCATATATTAACATAAAGTTGATTAGCGGAGTAAGGGTCCTTACTTCGCTAATCCTATTTACAATTAGGGGTTTGATTTATCGGTATTTTAAAAACATAGCAGGTGCAATCTTTTAGCAGAGAGGGAGTTATGTTGGTTAAAAATTTGATGTGGAGGTTTTCCAGAACATTACAGTGGAAGCTAGTCAGCATATTTGTTTCCATAACCCTTTTCCTTATGGTAATCGTATGGGTTTTACTGGTAGGCGATGTGGAAACGGTTTATTATGATTATTTTAAAAACGGTATTAAAAACGGATTTGAAAAATGGAACTTAAATGGTGTTGAAGACCCAAGTCTAAACGATATTAAAAGGGAATTAGATGGCAGCAATGCAATGATCTTTTTCTCGATTGGAGGAGATTTCAGGAGCTACACCATTTTAGATAAAAACGGAAAGATTCAGGAATCAACAGATAAAAAAGCAAGCGGTGAGGATAAAAACGAGTTTTACAAGGAAATAAGCGAATCTGAAAACTTTGTTGCTGCGATGGTCGGAAAAACAGGCGAAAAAGCTAAATTAATCCGGACAAGTAATGGAGACGCCTTTTTTGATTATGCAGAACCGGTAGGTAACTATATTATCTATTTTAAATATTACCGGGAGGATTGGTCCAATGTGGTTAAATCCTTTAACCGTATTATACAAACCAGTCTTTTCTTTGCGGTGATAGCATCACTGATTATCGGGTATGCCTTGTCAAAAACCATTACCGTACCCATCGTTAATATTATGCACCGGGCACAGCGGCTGGCCGAAGGGGACTTTGACCATTCCCTTCAGGTGAAATCAAATGACGAGATCGGAAAACTTACCAACACCTTTAACTATATGGCAAAGAGGTTAAAGAAAACACTGATTGAGGTATCCAGTGAAAAAAATAAAATTGAAACTATTTTAAATTATATGACAGACGGTGTTATTGCCTTCAACTTAAGGGGTGAGGTGATTCATGCCAACCCCGCTTCAAAGAATTATGTGAAAGAAATTAAGGATTTCGAAGAATTTTCCTTAAAATATGATTTAGGTATAAAGTTTGAAGAGTTTTTATTCTTGGAATCACTTTCTACAAAGGAAAAAAATATAAGGATCGATGATCAGTACCTTCGGGTATATTTTGCGCTTTTTACAGATGAAGAAAAAAAGGTGGAAGGAGTTATTGCGGTATTACAGGATATTACTGAGCAGCAAAAGCTTGAAAATATGAGGAGAGAGTTTGTTGCCAATGTTTCTCATGAACTGAAAACTCCGCTGACTTCTATAAAAAGCTATTCTGAGACACTGCTTGACGGAGCTTTGGAGGATCCTGAAACTGCTAAAAAATTTATTGGAGTCATCAACTCTGAGGCAGATCGGATGGCCATGCTGGTGAAAGACTTATTACAGCTTTCAAGTATTGATAACCAGCAAACCAAATGGGATATGAAAGACATTTCCATTGTAAAACTTGTGAAGGATGTTGTAGAAAATATGCAAATCGACGCAAAGAATAAAAGTCAAACAATGGAATGCTTTGCAATTGGTGATATTCCAAACATCAAAGCGGACCGGTATAAAATCGAGCAGGTGATTATCAATATTTTAAGCAATGCGATTAAATATACGCCGGAGGGTGGAAAAATAACCGTTTATATAGGAAAACTGTATAGTGAAGTTTATATCAAGGTAAGAGATACGGGCATAGGTATTCCTAAAAATGACTTGGGCAGAATATTTGAAAGATTCTTTAGAGTGGATAAGGCCCGTTCCAGAGAGATGGGCGGAACTGGTTTAGGCCTTGCAATTGCGAAAGAAATTGTCGAAGCACATGGTGGCAGTATTTCCGCAGAAAGTGAGGAAAATAAAGGGAGTGAGCTCATTGTGACACTTCCATATGTAACTCAATCTTAAATCAGTTGTAACAAATTTGTAACATTCATGCTTTATAATAGAAGTAGAAATTGTTTGATTAAATAGTATATATTTTGGGGTGTTTGTCATGCTTAAAAGAATTTCTGCAATGCTGCTTCTGGTTACCATATTGGTAGTCTGCAGTTTTTCAGCTTTTGCCGCCGCACCTTTAGCCAGCTTATTAAAAAACACTAAAACTGAAAGTACGGATCAATTTTTAGTTACAATCACAAGGCCGGAAGGGGATGAATCAACCTTTAAAAAGTCTTACGTCTTGTGTGGAGTCACTGAACTTGAAAACATACGGGTCCACGTTTTGTTATATGATGATGTGAAAGATGAGTATGTTCCCTATATGGATTTCGGGAATGACGGAGTTTGGGATATAGGGATTTCAGGTATTTTCATGAAGGAAATTGACCTTACAAAAGGTGCCAACAAGATAAGGATTGCTGCTTATAAAAAAAGCAATGCGAACAACTTAAAGCTAAAGCAAACCTTGCAAGTAAACAATTTTACCGTTACCTTGTTGGATGAGGATGGAAAAGACGCTTTTAAAAGCAGTATTTTAAATATTAAAAAATATTTTAAGTACTAATGATTGCCTGATTTTAAGCCATACTGCCCGGGGTTGAAAAATGAACCGTACATATGTGGAAAGAACGAAATTTGTAATTTTGCTGATACTTATATTTTCAAGTTTAATACAAGTGGGAATTCTATGGGACTACAAAAACCATGGACTTCCTTTTCCTTTATTGGGGGGAGAATATAGAGGGGAAGCCTTCAAACCTGTGGATGTTGATGAGGAAAAGGTGAGGGTCTTTCATCCTGAACGTGTTATTGTATCGAATAATACGTTTTTTTGGGAAGTAAAAAAAGGCACCCGTGTTTACTCAAAACTTTGGGATAAATTAAAAAATGATTATTTGCGAGAAGTTGTGGCATTGAAGCCCCAGTCGGTCATAAATGACGACAGCACTCTCAAAGAGTGGTCCAAGCTGGTGGGAAGAAATAGTTTTCTATTTGAATTTGAAACCAATATCAAGATAAATATAATCGATTATTTTCTAAAACCAAAAAATATCCATTCCGATTCCCCGCAGGGAATGGATAAAATTTTGATCTTACCGAGTATCGATATTAATAACAGACTAGTAGTTTATCTATTGGATAATCAAAAAATATATAAATATATCTTAGCTGCATATCAGGATGGAGAAAACGACTATAATGAAATTTTGGCTGAATTCAAACGAAATAATACCTCGCTGGATTATATTATGATTGGCAGCCAGCTAAAGGAAAAATATCCCGGAAGGAAGGATGTGTTCATAAGCTTTAATTCTTCACAATACCGGGAAATTCATGATATATCTTGCAGTACCCCATTTAATATTGACGGAATGATGAAAGGTCCTGAAGCAGATAAGAAGGAGGACTACGAATTTAAAAGGCTGGAAGACAGTATTCTGGGAAGGGCTAAGAGCAGTTACAACCATTCTATTGACAAGGATCGGGGAATTGTCACATTTAAAAATTTAAATCATCTTTATAAGATATATAGAGATGGCTTTATCCAGTATAAAAACTTATCTGCATCCGAGGTGCGGGATAAAGGAGATATGAAAGAGGCCTTCAATAAAGCATTTTTATATTTGAGTGATAAAAAAACGTTATATGGAAATGCGGATGTGTTTTTATCTGAAATCCAAGAGAAGGGTGACTCCTATATATTTTCCTTTGATTACAAAGTAGATAATATACCGGTATGGACGAACGCATACAAAACAGAAGCTAAGGATGTGCCGGTTTTAAACCATGCAATTGAAATAAGGGTAAACAGTAAAAGTGTTTTAGAATGCGCTTGGATTTCAAGAGTATTTTACAAAAAGGATATGAAAAAATATAATGTTCATTTTCTTCCCTTACTTCTGGATATTGAAAAAGAATTAAAGTTAAATTATAAAAGCCTCACGATACGGGATATAGATATTTATTATGACATGAGGGAGACCTCACTGGACAAGGAATTGAAGCCTGTTTGGATTATTAAGAAATTTGACGGAATGTATAATGTATTGCCGATGCATACGTATAAGGGTGAAGAATAATGGATTGGTCAAAAGCAAAAAACATATTGATTATTTTATTCTTGGGTTTAAATATTTATTTGGCTGTACAAATCATCAATTTTTCTGATAGTGATATTTCAAATGATGTTATTAAGGATACCCTAACCATCCTGGATAATAGAAACATAAAACTTTTCAAAAGCTGCGAGATTCCTAGATTCAACAGGGCGGCAGACAAGCTCAATATTGAGGAGTATCGTTTTAATAAGAAATATATAGCTCAGGAGCTTTTGAATGATCATACCTTGTCTGACAATGATATTGCAGGAGATCAGATCCATAAGGGTGAAAAATACTTAGTATTTAAGAAAAAAGGTGTTTTAGAGTATAAAAATCAAAGGCCGGAAGGAAATTTAAATTTAATCGGCAATGGGGAAATAGAAAAATATGCAGCAGGATTTTTGGAAAAATTGGATATTCCGGTTTCGAAATACGAATTGGATCAGTTCACCAGTAATAATAATGGTACATTTACTTTAACATTTAAAGAGAAATATAAAGGCTATTATGTCTTTAGCAATAAAATGACTCTTACTTTATCCAAAAGAGGTGTACACTCCTTGGATGTAAAATTCAGCAGAGTCATAGGCTTTGACAATAATAAAGAAAAAATAGTTCCGGCGCATATGGTTTTAACGAGAAACTTAAATGATTTTATAGGTAAGACCATTCTCTCGATTGAGATGGGATACAACTATGATGACATGGAGCAGGAGGGAAATACATTAGGGGAACGGCCGGTTTGGAGAATAAAAGCCACTCAAGGCGAGGAATATTTCTATAGTGCGGATACCGGCGAAAGAATACGCTGATTCAATTAAAGATAAGGACTCAAAGATAGAATTTTGAATTCTAAAGGGGCCGCCAATAAATAGAGATTTTGTAAATTAAACTGCTGTAATGGGTGTTTTCCAAAGAAATAAATTAAATGATTTTGGATTAAAATGAGTATAAAAATACAGATCTAAACACGGTAATGCCTGACCTAACCAGGGGTACAGCATTACCGATTTAGATCTGTATTTTTTCTTTCTTAAGACTTATTTATTTTTTATTTATAAAATGGTATAATAAGTAGGAATAGATTACCACGGGGGATAGGACTGTATTCCTAAAAACCGTTTTGTAAATGGTACTTTAGTATGAATAAAATTTAAATATATCGTTAAAAGTTTAAGATATATTGAACGCGATAAAGATTTTACATCGCGCTTCAATTTCCTTGATTTAATATCGTGAAAATTCAATTTATCCGTGCAAAGACATTTTCACGATCTAATAAGAATGAGGGAATCAATTTGCAATAAGGAAAGCCGGATCATAAATATTAGAAAGTTGGTGTATCCTATTGGATAAGTTTGTTATTCGGGGCCGAAAGAAGCCCTTGCGAGGAGAAGTTTACATAAGTGGAGCAAAAAATGCAGCGGTTGCGATACTACCTGCTGCATTACTTCTGGATGGACCCTGTAAAATAGAAAATATTCCGGATATTAGTGACGTTCGGTTGTTAAAGGATATCATTGCAAATCTTGGGGCTGATATAGAGCAAGATGGTAAAAATGTGGTTGGTATTAACCCACAAAATGTAAATTCATGGGAGGCATCCTATGATACCGTAAAATATATGAGGGCTTCCTATTATTTGCTAGGAGCACTTTTAGGAAAATTTAAAAAAGCAGAAGTTGCTCTGCCTGGAGGGTGTGATTTCGGATTTAGGCCGATTGACCAGCATATCAAAGGGTTTGAAGCACTTGGCGCTAAGGTGAGCATTGAGCATGGGATTGTAAAAATGGCTGCGGATAAACTGATAGGCACGCAAATTTACTTAGATGTTGTAAGTGTAGGGGCAACAATCAACCTTATGCTGGCGGCAGTTAAAGCCGAGGGTACGACCATCATTGAGAATGCTGCAAAAGAACCATATGTTGTTGATGTGGCAAGTTTTCTTAATGCTATGGGCGCCAATATTAAAGGTGCAGGGACCGATGTGATAAAGATTAAAGGAGTAGACATATTAAGTGGTGGAGCTTCTTATTCCATTATTCCGGATATTATGGAAGCAGGAACTTTTATGATCGCTGCAGCTGCATCCGGAGGGGACGTCATGATTAAAAACGTTATTCCCAAACATGTAGAGTCTCTGACCGCGAAGCTCATTGAAATGAATATTAAGGTAGTTGAAGGTGAGGATTGGGTACGGGTAATCGGAAATGGTCCCATCCTTAAAGCAAATATTAAAACGTTGCCTTATCCAGGGTTTCCAACTGATTTACACCCCCCGGTTACTGTCTTATTGTGTCTTGCGGAAGGCACAAGCACGATTACCGAGGGAGTATGGGATCTAAGGTTCCAATATGTGGATGAATTGAAGCGTATGGGAGCACGAATAAAAGTTGAAGGGCGGATGGGGCTCATTGAAGGGGCCTGCAGCCTTTCCGGAGCACCTGTAAAAGCGACCGATTTAAGAGGCGGCGCCGCAGTGGTAATTGCTGGACTAGTTGCGGATGGTGTTACAGAAGTGTATAATGTAAAATATATTGATAGAGGATATGAGGAATTTGATGTTAAGCTTAAGGGCCTTGGTGCAGATATTGTGAGAATGAGCGAATAGTTATGGGTCTTTCACTTGAATGCGCCGCAATATATAATCATAATCTATACTAAGATTGATTGGGTGGTTACGAATGATAAAGTTCTGCAGCTTATACAGCGGCAGCAGTGGAAACTCCATATTCCTAAGTGATGGGAATACCAAGGTTTTAATTGATGCAGGGTTAAGTGGAAAGAAAATTATAGAAGCGCTTTGTACCATTGGGGAAAACCCGGTGGAACTTAGCGCAATTTTAATTTCTCATGAACATAGTGACCATATCAGAGGTGCAGGGATTCTTTCAAGGAAATTTGATATTCCAATCTATGCAAATGAAGCAACCTGGTCTGCCATGGAGAAATGGATCGGCCCTGTGAATGTTAAAAATAAAATATACTTCGAAACGGGCATGGAATTTGTTATAGGAGATATAGGGATAAAGGCCTTTTCCATACCCCACGATGCTTCTGAGCCGGTTGGTTTTAACTTTTTTATGCATAATAAAAAAATTACCACAGCGACAGATATTGGACATATTACAAAGCCACTCTTGGAAAATTTGATAGATAGCCACATTTTGCTTTTGGAATCCAATCATGATGTGGAAATGCTGAAAGTGGGACCTTATCCATGGATGCTGAAGAAAAGGATTATGGGGGACTGGGGACACTTATCCAACGAAACGGCAGCAAAAGTCGTTGCGTACCTGGCGGAAAAAGGGACCAAGAGATTCGTACTCGGGCACTTAAGCAGGGAAAATAATTTTCCTGAACTGGCTTATCAAACAGCATTGAATATCTTGAATGAAAAGAATATAAAAATTGGGTGTGATATCACACTGGACATTGCTTTAAGAGACCGGGTAGGTAATGTGATGGTATTGTAAAGTTTAAAAATCTAAAAGGAATACACGATGAAGAGAGGAGAAAATCCTCTCTTTTTAAATGACGGATGGTGAATACGATGAAATTGACAATAATTGCAGTAGGAAAACTGAAGGAGAAATATTTGAAGGAGGGAATTGCAGAATACGCTAAGAGGCTGGGGCGCTTTTGTGATTTGGAAATTATGGAGGTGGAGGATGAGCCTGCACCGGATCATATAAGCCCCGCTCAAGAGGAACAAATTAAGGGGCGGGAAGCGGATAAGATTATGAAGAAGGTAAAGGACGGAACCCTCCTCATACTGCTGGATGTAAAGGGTGAAAAGCTTGACTCTGAAGCGTTGGCTAAAAAAATGAAATCCTTTTTTGTTACAGGGCATTCGCATCTTACCTTTGTAATTGGAGGTTCCTTGGGTTTGGGGACACAGCTCCTAAAAGCGGCAAACTTAAGGCTTTCCATGTCGGATTTGACTTTTCCGCACCAGTTGGTAAGGCTTATGCTTGTGGAACAGGTTTTTAGGGCATTTAAGATTATCAACGGTGAGACATATCACAAGTAAAGGATAATTTTTTGAGAAAATCTCCTATTTGCGAGGGTTTTAGGACTTAAGCGAATTTGGGAGATTTTTATTTTTGGAGAAGTGATTTGCTGAAAGTATTGATGATAAAGGATTTTGACAATTTGGGATAAGGTGAGGATGACCGTATGTTATCCTAAATTAGATTTAATCATTAGGCTTTAGGAGATATATTTTCAAAAAAAGAGAATAATATTGTGTTATTTGAAAATAATATTTAATAATTTGAGAAATATTCACAAAATATTGTAATTTTGAATATAATATAGTACGATATAATTATTAGGGATGGTGAGAGTTATGCTGATACAATTTAATTTTAAGAATTTTAAGTCATTTAAAAATGAAACTTCTTTTGATATGACTGCTGCTTCCATTAAAGAGCATCAATACAACTTGATTGATATAGGTACAGATGATAAATATCTTAGAGTTTCTGCAATATATGGAGCTAATGCAAGTGGAAAATCTAATATGATCGAAGCGTTTCAATTTATGAGCTATTATGTTTTTGCTTCATTAAAAGAGAACGGTTTAGATATTGAAAGTAGGGAACAAAATATTCCTATTAAAAATTATTTTTTCGATAATGAAAGTAAAAAGGCAGCAACATTATTTGAAGTATTCTTTATATATAAAGGTTTAGAATATCAGTATGGGTTTATCGTAGACAAAGAAAAAGTGCATGAAGAGTGGTTATTAGCGAAAAAGATTAAAGCTAAAAAGTTTAAATCATTATTTTATCGAGAAAAAGGAAGGATAGATTGTGGAAAAGACTTTAAAGATGCTGAGAAATTTAAAGCTTCTTTACAGGAAAAGACATTATTTATTTCTTTGTTAGCACAAACCAAAATTGAGAAAGCTGAAAATGTTTATGGATGGTTTATTAAATCAAATGTGATGAATTTTGGTGATGCTAGATATGAGACCTTTTTATCTAGAAGGTTAAATTTTGTTAGAAAACTAAAGGAAGATTTGTATCGAAGTAAGTTAGAAGAATTTATGATGGCAATTGATACTGGGATTGTAGGGGTAAGAGTTGAAGAAATTATCATGAATTCCTCTTCTACTTATAAAATCTATACAAAACATAAGGTAAAAGATAGTGATGAACTTGAAGAAATAGAATTATCTGAGGAGTCAAGTGGCACACAAAAAATGTTTTTGCTATTTAATTATTTTAGTACTGCATTAACAAAGGGTGATTTACTTTTTATTGATGAGCTCGATGCGAAATTACATCCTTTGCTACTAAGGTATATTATTACAATGTTTCATGATAAGGATACAAATAAAAAAAATGCGCAATTAATTTATTCTACACATGATGTTTATAACTTGACAAGGGACTTATTCAGAAGAGATCAAATTTGGTTTGTTGAAAAGGATGATTATGGTGTTTCATCACTTTATTCTCTTGCTGAATACAATCTGGATGAGAACACGAAAGTAAGAAATGATGCTACTTACAATAAGGATTATATATCAGGGAGATACGGAGCTGTCCCATTACTCAAAGAATTCAAAATGATTGGGGATGAGGAGTAATATGGGTTCTGATGATTTATTTAAGAAAAGAACAAGGGAAAAAATAAAGAGAAAAGAAAATAACCGAATAATGGCACCATCAAGGTATTTGATTGTATGTGAAGGGGAAAAGACAGAACCTAATTACTTCGAGGGAATTAAGAAAAGAATAAATAGAGAGTATAGCGGCAATAAGATAAGTGTTGCTACAAAAGTTGAACTTAACATCCATGGAACAGGTAGAAATACAAATGATCTTGTTGAGTTTGTAAAAGAAATGATTAATAAATCTCCACTAGGTTATGGACACGTTTGGATTATTTATGACAAGGATGATTTTTCTGATGACCAATTTAATAGTTCTATTGAACAGGCAGAATCTTATGGATATAATGTAGGATGGTCAAATGAAGCGATTGAACTTTGGTTTGTTTTGCACTTCGAGTATTTAAACTCTGGAATTAAAAGGGGAAAATATTGCGATAAATTGACAGAATATTTTGAAAGTTTAGGGCTTGGGAAATATGAAAAAAACAGAACTGACATTTTTGAGGTTCTTGGGAAATATGGAGAAGTTCAAAAGGCAATTGGTTGGGCAAAAAAACTAATTAAAGTTCACGATGAAGCTTGTGTAAGCTCACCAGCTAAAATGCTTCCTGCTACCAAGGTATATAAACTTGTCGAAGAGTTATTAGAATACATAAAATAGTTTCAAAATAGCTATGCACTGCGTCACCAATTAAGCTATACTTATTACAAATTAATGCAACATAGAAAATGAGGCAGAAGTGCCTAAAATGGACACTTCTACAAATTATCCTTTTAGATATATACGGTGAGACATATCACAAGTGATAGTTGGTTTTCAATATAAGTTCCAAATTTACTTGGAGCCTGTCCGGTGCGGTTCTAAAAGACAACAGTATAGTATGTCCGTGAGTAAATAAAAAAAAGGTAAATAAAGAAAATAAAATGATGTACCTTTTTAAATATAGGCAAAATAATATTTTCACATCTTATCTGATGCAAGACAGAAGACTCATACGAAGGAATTAGAGCTTCCAATCTCTATTGCCAATGACCGCAATTTTATTTAGCATATCTGGATAGTTTGCATAGTCGTTAGCCTTGCGTAGTCCGGGTATGACAACAACATCATCGACATCAAATCCTAAAAAACTCATAGAATCCTTAATGTGTTCAAAATAAGCTTTAAACATTTCTCTGTCAGGTGTGGCTTGAGTGAAAATGAGGATTAATTTCTTTCCCTTCAGTTCAGGGGGTCTGTCAAAATGATATAAAGGATACAGCCGCTCCATGAACAACTTTGTTTCTGCGGAAATTTGCCACATATATATGGGAGAACTAATAATCAAAAGATCGGATTCCATTATTTTTTTGGTAATATGGGTCATATCGTCTTCTATAATACATTTACCGCTCTCGTTTTTGCAATTGTAACAGGATTTACAAGCTCCGATTTTTAAGTGGCCAAGATATATTAGTTCCGTGGAGCAAGTATCTTTATTGAAAGATTCCAGACAGGCTGTTAATATGTTATAATTGTTTCCAGATGGCCTCCCGCTGCCATTTATAGCCAGTATATTCATGACATACCTCCAATTATTTGGTAATTATCTTGATGTTATTATAATAGGGAATAATTACTTCAACAAGTTTATCAATTATACTATTATAAAAAGTAATAGGATATGTTTTTGAAATATTGAAAGGGTATATGTATATGGATGAATATAGATTCAAGGAATTAGGACAGTTTTTGAAGACAAGAAGAGCGCGAATTTCACCGACTCAAGTTGGGTTGCCTTATGGTAACCGTAGAAGAACTCCCGGTTTAAAGCGTGAAGAAGTAGCTCAATTGGCAAATGTCAGTTTGACTTGGTATACTTGGCTGGAACAAGGTCGTCCCATAAAAGTCTCAGAGCAAGTTTTGGAAAGTATAGGACATGCTCTGCTTTTGGATGAAACGGAAATGCAATATGTCTTTATGCTTTCACAACTGACTATGACAGAGATAAAGCCACAAAAATCTCAGCTTGTCAGTAAACCTCTTCAAGCTGTACTAGATAAGTTGGGGCCATTTCCTTCATTTGCGTCAGATCAATATTGGAATGTTATCGGTTGGAATGCATCCGCTAAAGTGATATTTGGCAATTTTGACAAAATGAACGATAGAGAAAGAAACACAATATGGCGAATGTTTACAAATCCTAGTTACAAAGGGCTATTTGCTGAATGGGATAAAGCTGCACGATGGATAGTCTCTCAATTCAGGCTTTCCTGTGGTATCTATGCATCCGATCAATGGTTTAAAAAATTTGTTGAGGAATTGATGATTGAAAGTAACGATTTTAAGCAATGGTGGTTAGAACATAATGTTGCTTTTGAAGAAAATTTCCGAAAAAAATTGAACGTTGAACCTGTAGGGCAATTGGTATTTGACTTTACAAGCTTTGACGTGTCTAGTGATCCTCGAATTAAAATTGCTGTTCATACACCTGCTGATGAAGAAACATTTGAAAAGCTTAAAGTACTATTTAGGAATGATACTTAAGTTAGTATCGGGACACCAAAAGGGGATGCCCCCTCAGTTTAACAAATAATTATTATTATTTTATGGTTTAGTTGGTGAGTGATAGGTTGAACCGTATCACAAGTGAATAAAAGACAGGCATGCACTCATAAGCTATAGATACTCTTTTTCGGTAAAATTTTGACTACCAAACCGAAAAGGAGTACTTTTTTATTTAAAAGATCTCTAATGTATAAAATTACCTTGGGAAGTATGCACAAAAAGCTTGTATTAAATTTCACATTCTTTGGAATTATTATTATAAGCTGCATGTATATCATAAATTTGAAAGTGGTGATGGATATGACTAAACCTCAGGAAATTGATGTTATGAAGCCTGCCCGACAAGAATTCCCGAAGGAAAAATATGATGAACTTAAATCTTTTATAGACGGCCTTGAGACTACCAAGGGTGCTCTCATTGAAATCCTCCATAGAGCGCAGGATATTTTCGGATATCTTCCCAGAGATGTTCAGCTTTTTATCGCACGAAAACTGGGTATTCCCGGTGCAGAGGTTTTTGGCGTGGTAAGCTTTTATTCCTATTTTAGTACAAAACCCTCAGGGAAACATACGATCAGTGTGTGTATGGGAACTGCCTGCTTTGTGCGGGGTGCTGACAAGATTATAGGAAAGTTTAAGGAACGGCTTGGAATAGAGTCAAATGAGACTACCGAAGACGGTATGTTTACCATCAAGGATGTACGATGTATAGGCGCATGTGGACTTGCGCCTGTTGTAATGGTTGATGGCAAGGTGTATGGCAGGGTCAAGGAGGAAGATGTGGATAGAATTATTAATCAATATCTCGGAAAGGAGACAGCAAATGCAAATAAAGTCCTTAGATGATTTAAATAAAGTCAGGCAGGAACATTCGGACATGCTGGCATTAAGGGAACACCGCAGTGCGCCGGGACCCCGTATGAATATTATGGTTTGCGGAGGTACAGGCTGTTTGGCAAGTGACTCGGATAAAGTTATTAAAAACCTGGAACTCATTCTCAAAGCCCGGGGATATGCAGATCAGGTAGAAATTATACGTACAGGCTGCTTTGGCTTTTGTGAGCAGGGGCCCATTGTAAAAATAGAGCCGGACAATGTATTCTATGTCCGTGTAGGCCCAAAGGATGCCAAGGACATAGTGGATGAGCACGTTGCCAAAGGGATTAGGGTAGAGAGGCTTCTTTATAAAGATCCGCTAAAGGATGAAAGGGTTCATACACAGGAGGACATGTCATTTTACAAAAAACAGCTCCGAGTCGCTCTAAGGAACTGTGGTCTGATTAATCCGGAAGATATATTTGAGTCAATCGCTGTGGGAGGGTATGAAGCCCTAGGAAAAGTTCTTAGCCAAATGTCCAGGGATGAAGTGATTGAGGTAGTGAAAAAATCAGGGCTGCGGGGCCGGGGCGGCGGTGGATTCCCCACGGGACGCAAATGGGAGATTACCAAAAATCATGAAAGTGAAGTAAAGTTTATCATATGCAATGCAGATGAAGGTGATCCTGGAGCTTTTATGGATAGAAGCATCCTTGAGGGTGATCCCCACTGTGTGATAGAAGCCATGGCGATAGGTGCCTATGCGATAGGTGCTGACAAAGGGATTGTTTATATCCGTGCTGAATACCCCCTTGCTGTTTCCAGACTGAATATAGCACTAAAGCAGGCCAGAGAGCTTGGACTTTTAGGGAAAAACATCTTCGGGACCGATTTCAGCTTTGATATTACCTTGAAATATGGTGCAGGTGCCTTCGTATGTGGGGAAGAAACGGCGTTAATCAATTCCTGCGAAGGCAAGCGGGGAGAGCCCAATTACAAGCCGCCATACCCGGCAGAAGAAGGGTATTGGGGGCATCCTACCTGCGTAAATAATGTGGAAACCTTTGCAAATATTCCGGTAATCATTACAAAGGGTGCTGAATGGTTTGCTTCCATTGGCACTGAGAAGAGTAAAGGAACAAAGGTTTTTGCCCTTGCAGGCAAGATAAACAATGTGGGATTGGTAGAAGTGCCTATGGGCATTACACTGCGTGAAATAATATATGATATCGGCGGAGGAATCCCCGGAGAGAAAAAGTTTAAAGCTGTTCAAACAGGAGGGCCCTCCGGTGGCGTTATGACGGAGAAGGAGCTGGATACACCCATTGATTACGACAGCCTTTTAAAAATTGGCTCCATGATGGG
The DNA here is from genome assembly GCA_026418275.1 of Clostridia bacterium. Lineage (GTDB taxonomy): Bacteria > Bacillota > Clostridia > Acetivibrionales > DSM-2933 > SKW182. The sequence continues at coordinate 53,277 of JAOABQ010000113.1, read as the reverse complement.
CTCCGGCGGCATGATTGTGATGGACGAAGACGACAATATGGTAAATATCGCAAAATTTTATCTGGAATTTACAATGGACGAGGCCTGTGGAAGATGTGTTCCAGGACGTGTAGGCACTAAAAGGCTATTTGAAATGCTCCACAAGATTACGTATGGGAAGGCTACCATGGCGGATCTGGATGCAATGAAGCAGTTGGCTTACCTGGTCAAGGACAGCTCCTTATGTGGATTGTGCCAGACAGCGCCCAATCCGGTTATCAGCACAATGAAGCATTTTTGGCACGAATATATGGCTCTTGTAAAGGATGTAGACCATCCACGGGGAGAAGGAAGATATGTTCCCAAGAATAAAATCGGAATAAAATCCTGAACACCAGGGAGGGAAATTCATGGTAGATAGTACCGAAAACAACAACACTGAAAAAATCATTAACGTTAAAATCAATGATCAGGAAATTACAGTTCCTGAGGGAATTACAATTCTGGAGGCTGCCCATGAGGTGGGTATCAAGATACCCACACTGTGCCATTTGGATCTGCATGACTTTCAAATGTACAATAAGACGGCGTCTTGCAGAGTGTGCATGGTTGAACTGGTAGATGCCCGAAACAACAGGAACAAGCTGGTGCCCTCCTGTGTCACTAGGGTACAGGACGGGATGGCGGTACGAACAGATACTTTACGTGCAATAACAGCAAGGAGAGGGGCCGTTGAACTTCTGTTGTCAAACCACCCTAATGAGTGCTTTACCTGTCCGAAAAACCTGGAGTGCGAGCTTCAGGCTCTGGCTGAGGAACTGAACGTAAGGGAAATACGGTGGGAAGGGGAACGGATGAGTTATCCCAAGGATACATCCAGTGATGCCATTGTAAAGGACGCCAATAAATGTATATACTGCCGTCGCTGTGAAACAGGTTGCAACGAAGTTCAAACCTGTGGCATACTGTCGGGAATTGGGCGCGGTTTTAATGCTTTTGTGGGACCCTTTGCCAATATACCCATGGTAGAATCCTCCTGTACATACTGCGGTCAATGTGTACAGGTATGTCCAACTGCTGCGCTCACAGAGGTATATCATACCGATAAGGTTTGGGAGGCATTAAACGATCCAGACAAGCATGTTTTGGTGCAAACAGCGCCTGCGATTCGTGTTGCATTGGGTGAGCTTTTTGGAATGGAGCCGGGAACCATCGTAACCGGGAAAATGGTAACTGCTTTGAAACGAATGGGATTTGATGGCGTATTTGACACCGACTTCGGTGCAGACCTTACGGTAATGGAGGAGGCCTCCGAGCTTATTTACCGGATTAAAAACAATAAAACCCTGCCCATTCTGACAAACTGCTGCCCTGCCTGGGTCAAGTTCATTGAACACCAGTTCCCTGAACTGATTCACGTTCCGTCCACCTGCAAATCTCCACACATTATGTTTGGAACCATAGCCAAGACCTTCTATGCAGAGAAGAACGGACTGGACCCTGATAACATCGTAGTAGTTTCGGTCATGCCTTGTATTGCCAAAAAGGCGGAAGCTAAACGCCCTGAGCTTACAAAGGACGAGCATAATAATGTAGATATCGTTATTACTACCCGGGAGTTGGGAGCTATGATCAAGGAAGCGGGCATAGAGTTTGACAGGCTGCCTGACAGTGAGTTCGACAGGCCCCTTGGGGAAACAACAGGAGCATCTGTTATATTTGGTACAGCCGGTGGTGTCATCGAAGCGGTCATGCGTACTGCCCACGAATGGATAACGGGTCAGCCGCTTGAAAAGATAGAGTTTGAAGACTTAAGAGAGCTTGAAGGCATTCATAAGGCTACTGTAAAAGTGGGTGACCAGGAGCTGAAAATAGGAATAGCCAGCGGACTTGGAAATGCTCGTGAGATTTTGGAGGATATAAGGGATGGAAAGGCGGATTACCATGCCATTGAAATTATGGCATGTCCCGGGGGCTGTATTGCTGGGGGAGGACAGCCTTACCACCATGGCAATCATGAAATTGTTAAACAGCGTAGGGAAGCTATCTATGAAGAGGATAGAAGACAAAAAGTCAGAAAATCTCATGAGAATAAGGAAATATTAGAGCTTTATAAAAGTTACCTGGGAGAGCCGTTCGGGGAAATCGCCCATGAACTTCTCCACACCCATTTTGAAGAAAGGGAAAGAATTTAGATTCAGGCATAGGTATGGTATTGGCGGGCCATTCGAGGCCCGCATTTTACTATTTTTCATTTGCCGCTATTACCGTGAGACGCAGCAAAAGTTAACGAGTAGAATATTAATATGCTTTGTAAGAAACATCATAAATATGGTATACTATTTAATGAATCAGCTTGCCATATTAAATAATAGCCCCGAATCTTGAAAGTACGAACTGCTAAAGATAGGGGAAGACCTTTTTAAAGATTCTAAGGTTGTTATTAAAATAGCTGCTTGATATGGAAGTATATACTAAATAGTAAAGTGAGGTAAAAGAGATGAAGAGAATGAAAATTGCACTAGTGGGTGGGTTAATAGCATCACTATTAATACCAGGCTCTATTTTTGCATCCAATGTTGCAAGAAAGGTAGAGGCATATGCAAACGACAGTATTAAGCTCTACGTAAACAACAAACTTCAACAGCTTAAAGAGGCAGACGGTTCAAATATGTCGCCAATTGTAGTGAATGGAAGAACATACCTTCCTGTGAGAGCTGTGACCGACATGTTAGGAGCTGGTCTGGTATGGGATTCCGAGACCAAGTCGATTTACATAAGCACAACATCGAATAATGAGGGACTTCCTCATAAAGATAATACACCTACCGGAAGCACTGCACAGCCAAGCAGCAGTACACCCCAGCCAAGTACGAACACACCCCAACCCAATACAAGTACAACGACCGCGAAAGGAACATTGGAAGACCCTATTCCTTTAAAAACTACTTATAAAGGTAAATGGGATTCAACATATAAAGATAATTCATTAACTGCTGATATCACAATGACTGTTAATGAAGTTTTAACAGGAAGCGCTGCTGTTAGTTTTGCAGAAAAGAATGGATATAAGGTAAGTGATTTGAAAAATGATAAGTTGGAATATATTGCGTTTAAGTACACGTTGACATACAATAATATAACTGTTAAAAATCCTTTGTTCAAAAATAAAGTTTATGCATCAGCATATTTTAAGCCCTATTTTCAGTATATTTCTGGGAAGACCAGTGTTATTGGCGGAACAGATATTGGTTTAAACGAAAGCATTCAAAAATCATTTGATTCGGAGGAATGGGTAACCGGCTCAAAACCGAAAAAGGCAGAGTATGTGGGATGGCATCTTGGTATAGGACTGAAAGGTGAAAAAACCAATATACTTAAGACATCCTTTAAGCCTTATGAGAACGGTAATGATAGGTATACGCACTTTGTATTGACAAATTAAGTTTTACTAAAATAAAGAGCCAGCAAAAGCTAAAGCTGGCTTTTTATTTTAGAAAGGAATCTATAAATATTTGTAACAACCCTTTCCACACTGCTGCCCATGAATAAAATTATAAAACACTTGACAAAAAAACAAATGCGTAATATATTACTTATATAGGTAATGTGTTACGCAAGTTAAAACTGTCAATGGAGGTGCATGGGATATGGACGGTTTAGAGAAGCAAAAATTTATATTTGGCAGCCTGTTTCTACTTGCAAATAAACTCCAGGTTATAGGAGATCAATATCTGGGCAAGGATGATATGACTACAAAGCAGTGGTTTTTGACCATAATGATTTCGCAGTTTGGAGATAATTATCCCACGCTGAGCGAGGTAGCGAAACTCATAGGCAGTTCCCGGCAGAATGTGAAGCAGCTTGCCTTGAAATTACAGGAAAAGGATTTTTTAAGAATTGAAAAGGATGAAGATGACGCAAGAGCAACAAGGCTTAAATTGACAGAAAAATGCCGGCAGTTCTGGGAAAAACGCCAGCACCAGGATGACGAATTTTTGAGTGAGCTTTTTAAGAATTTTACCCAAGAGGAAATAGATATCCTATGCAGCGGATTTAACAAGCTGTTTGAAAAAATTAAGCATATTGAAAAATCACAAATTTAACTATGGGAGGTATGTAAATGAATACATTAATTCTTTATACCAGCAAACATGGTACTACAGAAAAATGTGCTTCGATGTTATCAAAAATGCTTACAGGAAAGGTAGAGCTTCACAATTTAAAATTAAAAGAGCCAGCCCCGGACCTTTCTCAATACGATAAAGTAATTGTAGGCGGTTCAATCTACGCAGGAAGGCTTCAAAAAGAAGCAAGTCAATTTTGCTTACAGAATCTCACTGTACTGAAAAACAAGAAAATGGGTTTATTTTTGTGCTGTATGTTTAAAGATAACGCAGAAGCCCAGTTTAAGAGTGCATTTGCCGAGGAGGTTTTAAATGCCGCGGCTACCAAGGGGTGCTTTGGAGGTGAACTCTTATTCAGTAAAATGAACTTTGCAGAAAGGTTTATAACCAAGGTGGTTTCAAAGGCAGCGGCAAAGAACGATCCGAATCTACCGGCAGTAGACATGAAAAAGGATATGTCAATGATTGATGAGGATGCGATTAATGCATTTGCACAGATCATGAACAAAGCATAATCAAAGACGTAGTTAACTATTTTTTAAGCATAATACGTAATATATTACTAAAATGAAAAAGGGTGGTTTCAATGAAACGGTTGATTAAAATTGGATTGATCATTTTTACTCTAGGAATCTTAGTGGTTGGAGGTGCCTTCTTTTACCTTACCCGCGGGCTTGAAACAGGAAGCAGTCTTGAAGTTGGAGGAGTAAATCTTTCGGCTCTTAATGATGGGGTATATCAAGGAAAATATGAAGCAGGAAGATGGTCTAATGAGGTAAAGGTCACAGTAAAGGATCATAAAATAACCAAAGTGGATGTGGTTAAGGATGTTACTTTCCCAAAACCGGAGTGGACAAAAAATGTGTTGAACAAGGTAATTGAAAAGCAAACCACAAACGTGGATATTGTTTCGGGGGCTACGGTTACCAGTAAGGCCTATCTAAAAGCAATCGAAAATGCATTAAATAAGTAAACTAAGTAAACTAGTGTTTTTTAACACAACAAATTTTAAGGTTCAAAGTGTTAAAAATGCACTTCCTCTGTTTGTGCCTCGCATACCCAAGAAAGGAATTGCGTTACGAGGCACTAGCTTATCCATAAGGGGCTGAACGGGTAAAAATGATGATTATAATAGGACTTTAAGAGTAGAATTGCAGTATTATTATTTTGGAGAGAAACCTAGTCTGTGGTATAATATTTGAAAAGGAGTAGTTTACTATAAAGAATCTATTTCTACTCGAACCGTGAGTGAAAATTATTTAAAAAAGGAATATGCAATGAATATTCAAATTTTTGGAGTTAAAAAATGTTTTGATACAAAAAAAGCGGAGCGTTATTTTAAGGAACGGGGAATCAAATTTCAGTTTATTGATTTAAACATAAAAAGCCTAAGCAAGGGAGAACTCCAAAGCGTAAAGGCTGCAGTAGGTCTAAAGACCTTGATTAATAGTGACTCTAAGGATTATCAGCGCCTTAATATGGACCGTATTGTTACCGAAAGCCTTCGGGAGGAAATACTTCTAAATAATTCTTGCCTATTCAGAACCCCTATCGTAAGAAATGGCAGGAAAGCTACCGTAGGGTATCAGCCTGAAGTATGGGCATCCTGGGCGGAGTAGTATTTTACATATAGCAAACCTGTTTAGCTAGCTTGTACCAGTCCCAGAATCATCATGTTTTTAGCCTAAATAATATTTAGGAGAGTGTTTATGGCAGAAATTTTTAAAGCCTATTACAAATCACAAATTGGGGTTATAGAAATATGCGGAAATCAACAAGGGGTGATTTCCATACTTTTTTGCAATGAAGAGGTAGAACCTGGCATTATTCCTGAATGTTTAAGGGATTGTGTTACGCAATTGGATGAATATTTTAAAGGGAAAAGGAAGGAATTTTCAGTAGTATTGCAGCCTCAAGGCACGGCTTTTCAAAGAAACGTATGGGAAAAGCTGAAGGAAATACCTTATGGTGCTGCCATAGCTTATACCGACCTTGCTGTAAAAATAGGAAATGAGAAAGCGGTTAGGGCAGTGGGGCATGCCAACAGCAAAAACAAGATCAATATAATGATTCCTTGTCACCGTGTAATCGGAAAAAACGGTGATCTCACAGGCTATGCAGGAGAAGTGTGGCGAAAAAAGTGGCTTTTGGAACACGAAAAATTATATGCTCGCTTTCCTTAGACTACATAATTTATGATAATGATAGCTCCTTCTGTAAGGATTTATATCAGACACATGCATGAACGGTATAATTTACAAATACTGTAGGAGTTACTGTAACTTCATATATAATTCTAGATTGAACGCGATAAAGTTTTAATATCGCGAAAATTCAATTTATCCATGCAAAATCATTTTCACGATCTATTTAGTTTATGTTACCTAATAATTTGCGGGGGACATGTATAGAAAGGGTAAAATATGGAGCATATATTTCATTCTATCAAGCTTTCAAAGGATTCAAAAAATCCTTTATATACCCAGTTGTATGAAAAAATTAAAGAAATGATTGTACATGGGGTTTTGGCAGCTGGGACGAGACTGCCTTCGGTAAGACAGTTGGCCGGTTCTTTAGGAATCAACCAAATTACGGTGGTCTCAGCATATAGAATGCTTGAAAACAATAAGTATGCTTTTTCAAAACCCGGAAGCGGCACATATGTGGCAAAAATGCTGCCTTTAATTAGGCCGAGGACACCGGAAAATGAAAGCATGCTGACGGATGAATTGTATCATCAGGATGATATTTCACTTATTCATAACGGGCAGATAAAAATTAATAAGGATACAGTCAATTTTGCAAGTGCTACACCTAACCCCGATTTATTTCCTGTGGAGGATTTTAAGCAGGCATTGAACGAAGTGCTTGACCGTGACAAGGGAAATGCCTTCGGATATCAGGAAAGTCAGGGATTCTATCCATTAAGAGAGTCTATTGCAAAAATTCTGCACCAAAGCAAAATACCCTGCAGTGCGGATATGCTCCAAATTATTTCTGGAGCGCAGCAGGGAATCGATATTATTTCAAAGGCATTTCTTAACCAGGGGGACTATGTTATTGTGGAAAGTCCCACCTATACGGGAGCGATTGCCGTTTTTAAATCAAGAGGTGCACAGATTATCGATATAGAATTGGAGACTGACGGGCCTAATCTGAAAATTCTTGAGTATAATCTAAATAAATACAGGCCCCGGCTGATTTATACCATTCCAACTTTTCAAAATCCTACAGGATACTCTTATTCAAACTTTAAAAGGCAGGAATTGTTACGCCTTGCTGAAAAATATAATGCGTATATTATAGAAGATGATTATGTGAGTGATCTTGATTTCGAGTTAAAAGGGTTTATACCTATTAAAGCACTGGATAAAAACCATCGTGTTATTTTTATAAAAAGCTTTTCAAAAATCTTTATGCCGGGCTTACGCCTCGGATTTATGATTGTACCTTCCGAACTTTTAGGCAATATTTTGGAAGCAAAACACACTACAGACATTTCCACATCCGGATTAATCCAACGAACCTTTGACCTTTATATCCGAAATGGGTTTTGGGATAAACACTATCGGTTCATGTATCAAATATATAAGGAAAGGTATTTGGCAATTGTAAAGCAGCTGGATGAAAACTTGCCTGATAGTATTCAATTTATGCACCCAGGGGGAGGCCTTAATATCTGGCTGGATTTACCCTATGGTTTTTCAATCAGTGAATTGGTAAAGCAGTGTGCGGCACATAATATTGTTTTTGCACCTGGTAAAATATTTTATTGCAGTTCTTCTTCACAAAAATTGAACCATATACGTTTAAGCTTTGCTGCGGTTTATACCGAACAAATTCATGAAGGTTTACAAAAGTTGGCAGAGATTATATCCGGTATATTGAATAAACAAAATCAATATAGGAACATGCCTGTATTATAAATTGAAAAATTTTTACTGGCTCGCTGATTTTTTGCGGATATAAAATAGAGCTAAATTAAATAAATACTTCATAACAATATCCGTCCCAAAAGAGGAATATAACGATGAAAAAGACTTTTTTTACATTTTGAACGGATTGGAAATTTGTGATATTAAAAAGCACTGGCGATAACAAGGCCGATAGGCTGCGGATCTAAGCGGTTTCCCTATGTAGAGGGCAGGAAACCTGCCCGGGAAAGCATTTAAAATAATGGTTGTCGTCGTTGTATACCCTTAACAATGATATAGACTCTTAAACACCTTCTGACCATAAAACAAAAGTATTATTACAGCTGCATTTCATAGATTTGTAATACAAATATAGTAAATTATCCAGTTCAGCTTTTATAGTACCTATTTTTTCCTTATCGAGTCTATTTGCAGTGTTAAGGGAATTAAGCATGAAATTTTTTTCTAAAATTTTTCTTTCCAAATCATTCATGTTTTTATTCATTTTAAATTCCCCTCCTCTCCAAGTAGTTACTTACCCTTTCATATTAAAGTTTAATTATTAAATCACCATGAATACCATGTTAAATTTTTTTAAACTTTAATATGTAGGATACCTTTCGCAAGCATGCAACCATCTATAAAAGCTAATTTATTATATAGTCCTTCATAGAAAATGTTGCATACTTTTGTGAAAAAAACTTTATGTTTACAAATTTTGCTGAACAAAAGGTATAATGTTAAAAGATTAAATGTTTCTTTAAAAGTATCCAAGATGAAATGGCTTATCCGGTTAAAGAAATACTTTTAGTTTTATAAATAAAGTGGAGCAGTCCTAAATAATTCAGTTCCTGTTGTAATATCTATGATCCTATCCATACTTCCTGCGATACCCTGAAGGATCTTAACATCATTACTTGAAGCAACCTGCTTCCAGCGGAAGGACTCTATTTGTGGATGCACCATGTATTCCTTAACCTCTTCAATGTGCTCTAGAATATACCGCATGAAACTTATCTCCTCCTCTTGAATCTAAAATTTTTTATATCCTATCACTCTTATTTGTTTCCTATATTGAACGCGATCCAATTAGTTTGGAATTTATTTGTTGTTAACAACTAATAATATTGTATACTATAATTTGACATTTTTAAAGATGCCTGGACGTTCTATTTTGCGAACATAGATGGAAGTGTTTAACAAGCTATAACAGTGACGGATAATATTTGAGCGGTGCATATAAAGAATATCGGAAAAAAATGCTAAAACATTTACAACTTTGGAAAGAAGCGTTCAGAAAGATTTGCATTACTTTATAAAACCCTAATGAAGTTAACAAGAAGAATCTTAATTTGTAATATTTTTTATGTATTGCAAATATATATTACATAGTAATATTTGTTATAAGCCCGGTAAAGGAGGTCAAAAGATATGTCTCTTGAACTAGTTAAGGAAGCGATTAAGCTAAACCGTGTAGTTGGAGAAGATTCGGCTCAAACCATTGTTGAGAATGATATAATTGTACCGGATATTAATCCGGATATTGGCCGTATATTACTTTTTGATGGTGAGGTTGTTGTAAATAGAACAGAAACGGCTAAAGACAGAGTAACGGTGGACGGGACCATTCTTTATAAGATACTTTATTTATCAGACCCGGACCAACTGGTGAAAAGCGTAAATACCAGTTCCAATTTCTCATATGATCTGGATATCCAAAATGCGGGATCCGGAATGCGGTCAACGGCAAAATGCGAAATTGAGCACATCAATTTTAATATTTTAAACGGTAGAAAAGTAAATGCGAAGGTAATACTCAGGATTAGCGGCAAGGTCACGGAGGAAGCTGAATACGGCATTATTTCGGATTTAAACGGCGAGGGTGAAGTACAGGTACTTCGTGATAATATCCTTATCAATGCATATATCGGAAGTAGTGATGCTTTAATTACAGTTAGCGATAAGTTGGAAATTCCTGCAGGAAAACCGACCATAAGAGAGATTCTTAGAAATGATGTTAAGATTGCAGAGAAAGATTTCAAATTGGCAGACGATAAGCTGGTTGTAAAAGGAGAAATCAATATTTCAACTCTATATATTGGAGACGATGAGGAACGGAGCCTTCAGTATATGGAAGGAGGAATTCCATTTTCTCAATCCTTTGATTTGCCCGGAATTCAAGAGGATTCTATGTGCGAAGTGGAATTTCGCATTGAGGATGCCAGGTTTGAGGCAGTGGAAGACAGCGATGGAGAACTGCGCGTCTTAAGCGGTGATGTTATACTAAACATCGCGGCAGAAGGCAGTGTGCGCAAAAGTGTGGAAATACTCTCGGATGCTTACTATCCGGGGACTAGACTAAACCTTGAAAAGGAAGTATTGAAAACAGAAGAAATTGTGGGTGAGAATAAGGGGCAGGTTATATTAAAGGATCTAATCATTTTAGACAATGAAAGCCCGGAAGTGTCAGAAATTTTTAATGTTCTTGCAAAACCCGGAATTGCTGAATGCAAAGTTTATGAAGACAAAATCGTTGTTGAAGGATTGGTCAATAACAACATTTTATACCTTACAGGAAATAATGAGCAGCCTGTTTACTGTTATAATCAAGAACTTCCCTTTAAGCATGATATTGATATTAAAGGTGTAAAAGCCAATATGCTGCCAAAGATGGCATTAGAGATCGAACACTGCAGTTATAGCATGGTGTCGGCAAATCAGGTTGAGATTAGACTGGTTATAGGGGTTGACGTAAAGGTAATAAACCAGGTAACACATCCACTGGTAGTAAAAGTACAGGAGCTTCCTTTAGAAGATAGAAAGTTGTTATATCAGCCAAGTATAACCATTTACTTTACACAGCCGGATGATAACCTCTGGAAAATAGCCAAGAAATATGGTACAACAACCGAAGACATTAAAAGGGTAAATGCGTTATCTGATCATGATACAATTTTACCGGGGCAGCAAATTATTATTCCAAGAAAAAATTAAATTAAGAAAAAACTGGATAAAAATAAATCCTGCAACCAAGGTGTTTTTAATACTTACACATAAAAATTTTTTAAATTCAAGTGTCTGAAATTTAGATTTCAGGCACTTTTTATTGAAATCGGAATGTATTTTGTATATAATGTATACAATCTGAATAGTAAAGAACTTAAATTATTTTACCCGTAAAAACTTGAAGCAAGGATAAAAATAGTTATGATAAATACGGTAGAGCTTAAGGCACATGCAAAGATAAATCTGTCCATTGATGTTTTGAGAAAAAGGCCTGACGGATACCATGATGTCAGGATGATCATGCAAACGGTGGAACTTCACGATAAAGTGATAATTGAAGAAATTGATAATGGAATTGATGTTGTTTGTGAATCCCGGTGGATTCCCTCTGGAAGCGGAAATATTGCTTACAAGGCAGCAAATTTGTTAATCAATGAATACAAAATCAGTAGAGGTGTTCGTATCAAAATTGATAAGAAAATACCTGTATCAGCCGGTCTTGCTGGTGGAAGCTCAGATGCTGCAGCCGTAATAAAAGGAATGGACAAATTGTTTTCCTTAAACCTGCCGGAACAGGAATTGTTAAGGCTTGGAAAGCAGATCGGTGCGGATGTACCCTATTGCATAAAAGGAGGTACCATGCTTGCGGAGGGAATTGGTGAAATCCTCACAGAACTAAGTCCTCTTGCAAGGACGGATATTGTCCTCATTAAACCAAGGATTGGTGTTTCTACTCCATGGGTGTATAAGAATCTTAACCTGGATGAGATTAAGGAAAGGCCGGATATCGATTTAATTATAGAGGATATAAAAGAAAACAGGGTAGGAAACATTGCTAGGAATATGAAAAACGTTTTAGAAACTGTAACCATTCCCAAGTATACGGTTATTCATGATATTAAAAATCAGTTGGTGGAACTGGGGGCTGTGGGGAGTTTAATGAGCGGCAGCGGGCCTTCGGTGTTCGGAATATTTGAGAGCAAGGAAGCGGCAAAAAAAGCTTTTGAAAAAATTAAAAATGAAAGATGGGACAGTTTCCTGACTGAAACATTGGCATGAGGAGAGATAAGAATATGGCTGGTAAGCTTTCAAAGATAAATTTAAATGACTATAAACCCCTAAGAGAAGTGATTTTCAATACCTTACGGGAGGCGATTATCTCTGGTGAACTCAAGCCCGGAGAGCGGTTGATGGAAGTACAACTAGCCGAAAAAATGGGTGTCAGCAGAACGCCCGTGCGTGAAGCAATTAGGAAACTGGAACTCGAGGGGCTTGTAAATATGATACCCAGAAAAGGAGCCCACGTTGCAGAACTTTCGGTAAAGGATATTATGGATGTTTTAGAGGTGAGAGCATCCTTGGATGGTCTTGCTGCTGCCTTATCCGCCCAGAGGATTTCAGAGGAAGAATTGGCGGAACTGAAACATGTTTACAGCCAGTTTGTCAATTATATGGAAAAGGAAAACCTTCAGGGAACGATAAAAAAAGATGTAGAGTTTCATGAGATCATTTACCGTTCTTCAAAAAATGACAAGCTGATACAGATTGTAAACAACTTGAGAGAACAGGTGCAAAGGTTCAGGGTTATTTACTTAAAGGATTACAGCAGCCCGAAAGAACTTATTAAGGAACATGCAGAGATCTATGAAGCTATTTTAAACAGAGATATAGAGGCTGCCGAAAGGGTTGCGGAAAGACATATCAAAAACCAGGAAGAGACGATTATAAAAGCTTTGAAGCATATGAAATAAGAAAATTGAAAGCAAAGTTAGAATTTTTATAATACCAGGCTGAGTGCTAGCTTGGTATTATTTTTTTGAAATGCTAAAGCAGTAAATACATACTTTTTTATATGTAAATTGAATCCGGACATGTTTGTACAATCCGCTTGTGTCAATCATTAGATTCACTCAAAATAAAATAGTTCTAAAAAAGTTAGAACTTCTCAAGTTACACTTCAAGTGATATATATTTATTATCAATCAAATACCGAAACCAATTTTTAATGTTTTTGTCAAATAAAGCGACGATATGTTTTAGCTTCGGCTTTTTAAAAAAAGGTCCTTATATGGCTGTAGTTTTTCATAATTATAGAGATATTTTGTGTAAACAGCCTTTTTATGAAGGTACATAATGGAGATTTAAGTTTTACCTATACTTGAATCGTTTCTCAGAGCATGCCGAAAATGAATTGCAAGCCACCGGAAAAAACGAAATATATCCCGGACGGGAGGTGGAGGTGAGATTATGAAATACTATGTTCAGCCTGACTCTACTGTGCATGAAAACTATTGTTTTTCTATCAAGAAAAAGAACTGTATAAAGGTCTGCAACGGCTATTGTGAACAGGTATGCAGTCAAAGATGTGATTCAGTATTTCCAATAAAAAATTCCAGTTAACAAGGCCGTTTTTTTTTATAACGATGCCCGTGCCTTCCAATATGACGATCATTAAATTTGTTTTTTAATATACCGACAGCGACAGGGACAACAATTATTTTTTAAAGACTTTAAATATTGGACAAGCAAGGGATCACAATTCCTAAAAGGATGGTGTGCCATGAGATACATAATAAAACCCAGCAGGGACTATAATCGCAGTTATTGTTATTGCCAGCACTGCAGCCGCTGTAATGAATGCAGCCCGCGCTGTACCAGAGAGTACTGCGAGTCATTGCGATAAGTTGATTTTTATACCATAAACCCTTCGGATGCTTGTTCCGGTGAATATAACGGTAGAAGGGAGGTGAAGATCAATGAAGTATATTGTGAAACCTGTAAAATTTAATCAACAAGGCTACTGCCACTGTGATAAATGTGATAGATGTGACCGGTGTGACGTTTGCAAGTGGTACTGCCGTACACTGAAATAAAGTCAAAAGAAAGAAGCTAAAAGCAGACAAGTTTAATGCTTCATATGTCTGAAATCGGAATACAATTATCCTTTTTAAGAAAGGGAGGTAAAAACATGAAATATATTATTAAACCTAATCAAACTATGGCTACCGGTTATTGTTATTGCAGCGAGTGCAACTATACTAAAGGGTGCGGAAAGGTTTGTGACCGTTATATGCCCAATTGCAGGACATTCCCATATAACCCTTATTAATGTTGAAATAGAGGCTGCTTAAGACGGAAAAATTCAAAAGAACAAGGAGATGTGGTCTCATGAAATGGCTAATGAAGCCCGAAAGGGTATTGAATTATGGTTATTGTCTCTGCGGCTTTTGCAATGAATGTACCAACAAGTGCGAAGGTAAATGTGTCAGCCAGTATTGTCCCCAGAGGCAGTGTACAACTAGGACGTGATCATCGCAGCATGATGTAAGTTACATAAGACTGAAAGAATGATAAAACCGAGGTGAAATATGAAATATCTTGTTTCTCCAACCCGATTAAATTCTACCGGATATTGTGTCTGTACCAGTAATTGCAGTCAGTGTGTCAAATACTGCGACAGTTACTGCCACAGAAGTTCCAATGTCCGTTGATTCTATAATAAAGAAAGAGGTGAGAGACTATGAAATATTTAGTAGGCCCACAAAAAGCGTCTATCGGTTACTGTTTTTGTAATCAAAAGGGTAATGATTCATGCGGCAGTTACTGCGATCAAAACTGTAAAACAAGAATTGTTGTGAAGTAACAAAAAGTCTTGAAAGGAGAATTCAATATGAAATTCATCATTAAACCCGAAAGAGGAATTGAAAAGGGATACTGCTTCTGCAGTACCGATTGCAGCGGGCGCTGCAATGAAAAATGCAGTGGAAGATGCGATCGTGACGGTGAGATCTGCGTAAAAAGACTACTAAGATAATCATGATAATTCAGGAGGTCATTTTATGAAGTATTTCATAAAACCACTTAATATTTTCGCATCAGGCTACTGTGTTTGCAATCATTATTGCAATCCTAAGTGCGGCACATTCTGCAGAGGGGAATGTGTAGGTATGTACCCGTAAACTATTGGGGATTCAAATAGGCAAGCGGCCTCCCTAAGATTTAAATCGGAAAGCCGTTTGCCTGTTTCCAAAAGGTTTGCGGTTAAATTAGAATAGAAGGTACCTTTGTAAGTAGTTTTGCCCCATGTTTGATATATTTAGAATTTCCAAGGAGGATGATTGCATGAAGGCATCAAAATACAATAAAATTTGGAAGATGGAAGATGGTGCAAATATTGCATTTAATTATATGACTTGTGCTCTGGCAGAAGTGGATGAAGATTTTATAAATATTTTAAACCAAATTGAAAATATCCGGTATGATGAACTGGAAGATGAAAAAAAGAAGCTGGTCGACGATATGCTCTATGGAAATTTCATTATTAAAGACAACATTGATGAATTAAGCATCATTAAATATAGACATTATGCGGGAAAGTTCAACGATAGTGCGTTAGGACTTACCATTGCCCCGACACTTGCATGTAATTTCGGCTGCCCTTATTGTTTTGAGAATGAAAAAAAGGGTATGATGAAGCCGGAAGTACAGCAGTCCGTTATTGATATGGTAGAAAACTGGGCAAAACAGAAAAAGGATATCAGTATTACCTGGTATGGGGGTGAGCCTCTTTTGGCCATCAATCTGATTTCCGACATGTCGGAGAAAATCATTAAAATTTGTGAAGAAAACGGAGCCAACTATTCATCTTTTATCGTAACCAACGGATATTTGATTTCGGATGAGATCATTGAACGGTTAAAGAAGGCAAAGATTGATGGTGCTCAGATCACACTGGACGGGCCTCCGGATGTGCATAATCAAAGAAGAAAGCTTAAAAACAGCACTGAGGATACCTTTTATAAGATATTGGAAAATACAAAAAAAATGAAACAAGCCGGTATCTCTCCCAGTATACGCATTAATGTGGACAAGACCAATATGCATCGGGTTTCCGAGCTCCTGGATATTTTGAAAGAAAACGATTTACAGGATTTGAAGGTAGGGTTGGGGCAGGTTACAGCCTATACGGAGGCATGCAGTTCTATCGTTGAACATTGTATGAATGTTGAGGAATATGCCAAAAACACCCTTGAAAACCAGAAGCTCCTCATCAGCAAGGGGTTTGTAAATGGGGGATATCCGGATTACCCGGGGATTAAAGCCAATTACTGCTGTGCGGATGCCAGCAGCTCTTTCGTACTTGATCCCGAAGGCTATATGTATAAATGCTGGAATGACGTTGGGAGTATTGATACGGCTGTTGGGAATGTAACAAAATTCAATCAGCCCCCCGACGACGAAATGTTTATGAGAAATGTGAACTATATTCTTTGGAGTCCTTTTAACCATGAGGAATGTGTCTCCTGTTCCTACCTCCCTATTTGTATGGGGGGGTGCCCATATAACGGTGCAAAAAACGGAATGAAGCCGGAATGTGAAAAGTGGAAATATAATTTGGATGAGGTGTTAAGGCTGACTTATACGCAGAAAAAGGACCTTCCGGAAGAGGAATGTGCATGTAAGGATGGCTGCAGCTGTGGATAATCTCAATTTGTCCGTCAACGATTATAGGCTTTTAAAATATATGGAGGCGGATTCTGTCTGTACAAAACGGCTTTTAGAGCTCCGCCGGCAGTTCGGATTTTCTGGGAAAGTAAGGATTTTACTTTTTGATGAGCTTACAAGTTTTTCCCTTTCTCTAGGGCATTCGGTCCCTTTCTGGGTCATTGGAGCCTACAGGGGAAACCATATTTATCTTCTGGATGAGGCATGTTGGAAAGAACGGGAACAAGGCCCCTTAAGCCGTATCCTGCTTCATGAGTTTGTTCATATTCTTATGCATTACAGAACAGGAGGGCTTTGTCCCTTGTGGCTCAATGAAGGAATGGCGCTTTACCTTTCCGGCCAGTGTGAGGTTTTCGGGAAACTCAAGAGAAGCTTTGAAG
This sequence comes from Clostridia bacterium, assembly GCA_026418275.1. Classification (GTDB taxonomy): domain Bacteria; phylum Bacillota; class Clostridia; order Acetivibrionales; family DSM-2933; genus SKW182. Next base: position 36,366 of record JAOABQ010000113.1, on the reverse strand, counting down.
GGGAGATTTATGAATGCAGTTATGAAACCGACGGCTTTTATCAAGTATGCGGCGCAGCAGTGGCAAAGCTCTTCGAACAATACGGAAGTGTAAAAATCATGGCAAAGCTCTGCCGCAATATTGATTTTGCGGCTGATGAAATCTTGGGTAAAAAAAATATGAGGAGAATCCTATGAAGTCCTTAGCATGGATATTGAGCGGAATTCCCCTGTAAAACAGTGTCAATCTTTATGACGGTGGCTGAAAAAGCTGTAGAATTTCTGCAAAATAACGGATCTTTGAAAAAGATACCTAAAACGATCTTGCTTTCTTTAGCCCGGCTATTATATGGTAAGAGGTGAAGTATGAAAACTACGATATCAAGGATTGTACAATTGGCAAAACCTTACCTTGGCTTTCAGGTTCTCGGATTTATCCTGACCTTGCTTTTTTCTTTGGCGGTCTTCGGTTCGCCCATTGTTTCAAAATACCTGATTGATGATATAATACCTACCCATTCAACGGAAAAGCTTTACAGCGGACTTATTATTTTCTTTGCAGTTTGTGTATCCCAACCTGTTATGGGCTATTTAAAGGATTTGGTTTTTCTTCAGGTATCCGAAGGAATTACCTATGATATTCGTCAAAAGCTCTTTAACCGGGTGCTGAACGCGCCTTTAACCTTTTTTGAAAAAGCAAAAAAAGGTGAAATCATCGCAAGGGTTATCAATGATGGAAGGGGAGCCAGTCAATTTATCACCGATTTTTTTGTGGTGGTGATAAAAAATGTATTTCAGATTGCCATGATACTTGGAGGAATGCTTTTTATCTCAGTCCGCCTTACTATTATGATCGTCTTTCTTTTTTCAATCTTTTCCTTGATTAACTTTTTAATGGGAAAGAAATTCAGCCAGCTATCACTGAAACTGCAAAAAAATACCGATGCACTTTGTGTTCTGGTCAATCAAGCTTCCGATTCGGTTATGTCCATTAAAGCGCTTCTTAGGGAAGATCGGACACGGGAAGCTTACGTGAAGGTATTAAAGGAAAGCTATAAAGACAATAAACGGTATATGGCACTTTCCATATTGGTGGGCAATTTGACCGGCGTGGTGGTGGTTATCTCCTTGTGCCTCATTTACGGTGTAGGATCCCTTTGGGTAATGAACGGAACCTTGACCCTGGGCGCAGTCATTGCGATGGGGTTGTATTTCCAACTGTTGGTCCAACCCATCAGTGAGCTTTTACACAATAATATTGACCTTAACAAAACGGCGCCTATTTTTGACAGGCTGTATGAGTATTTCAATCTGGAAAGCGAAAAAACCGATCTAAAGCAGCAGCTTGAGCTAAAGGGAGATATTGTTTTTAAGGATGTGCGGTTTGAATATTCGGATCAAACCCAGGCGCTTCGGGGGATCAATCTACAAATCCCTCAAAATACCTTTTCAGGTTTTATGGGGCATTCCGGTGCCGGTAAAAGCACCTTGGTGAAAATGCTGCTTGGATACTACCGTCCTACCGGAGGAGAAGTATCCATCGGGGGGATGAATATCCATGAACTGGGGGTTAATGTATTAAGGAAAAATATCAGTTATGTGTCCCAGGATGTAGAGCTTTTTAACGAAAGTGTGATGGAGAATATACTGTCAGGCAATCCAAAGGCGTCTTCAGAAGAGGTGATAGAGATTTGTAAGCAATTGAATCTGCACAATAAAATCATGTCCTTGCCGGATCAGTATCACACCGTAATCAGTGAGCGTGTCAACCTGTCAGGTGGTGAAAAACAACGAATTGCCATTGCACGTGCTTTAATAAAAAGACCTGCTATTTTTATCTTTGATGAACCTACATCCGCGTTAGATCCCGAAAATGAGGAAATTATAAAGCAACTGTTAAAGGATATTTCCAGCCAGAGTACGGTGCTGGTCATTGCCCACAAAGAGAATTTGATACTTGATGCGGATAGGGTTTTCATTCTTGAAAAGGGACAGGTCAAGGAAGCCAGGGAGATGAAGCCCGTACCCGCTTAACTGTGGGAAGATGCGCATCAGATTTATTGTATCTGCGGTTTGAAATTTTATAGTATACATGAACGGGGGAAAATCCATGCAAATATCATTGCGTCAAGCGACAATAGAAGACTTGGATCAAGTGATTGAATTATGGAAAAAACTCAGCCTCGAGCATCTTAAAAAGGATTGTTATTATAAAGGCAGTTTGGAACTTGATGGGCAGGGCATCGGCCAGTTTGAAAATGCCCTTACAAATCCGGATTGCGGGATATTTGTAGCCGAATCCGAAGGGATAATTTTCGGGTTTTCGGAGGTATGGAAACACCGGAGCGACATGCAATTTTTTGCAGACGATTATGCCTACATTCTTCATATGTATGTGGATGAGGATAAAAGAGCCGGAACAGTTTCCATACAATTGGTCAATGCAGCAGAAAACTGGGCTGCTGCCCAAGGATTAAAATATATTACTGCCGATGTATTCAGTCACAATCCCAATGTAATGGCGTTGTTGGAAAAGGGCGGCTTTGATTTTTACAAGGTCAAATATGCAAAAAGCTTAAAATAAGATGCATTGGTAATGCAAACTTGCAGTCTTTAGTGCATGGAGGTGATCAAAATGTTTAGGACACTGAGAGAGGTTATAAAAAGTAAAGAGGGTGTCCACAATAAGGGAATTACTTTTATTACCGAGTTTAACTATGAAAAATTCCTTTCCTATCATGACTTTTATATAAAAGTTTCTGCCTTATCCGCAGCTTTATTGAAGGCAGGCATTAAAAAAGGGGACGAAGTGGTTTTACAAACAGAGAACACTGAACATTTTCTCCTTTGCTTTTGGGCCTCAATATTAAACGGTATGATTCCGGTTCCGGTTGCTTCGGGAGGAACTGCGGAACATGAAAAAAAACTCTTAGGAATTCTGAATTTCCTAATGCGTCCTGTGATTATAGCCTCTGAAAAAAGTCTACGGAAATTGGAAAAGTTTAAAAATACGGCTACCTTTGCTGCCGAAAATGAGTTAAATAATCAAGAAATCGAAATATTAAACATTGAAAAGCTTCTTGAAGATGGAAAAAATCAGGAAGACTTTAGCAGCTTATATTCATGTAGACCTGATGAGATTGCTTTTGTGCAGTTTTCCTCAGGGTCTACAGGAGAACCCAAAGGTGTGGTATTAACTCATGCCAACGTTTTGGCAAATTTGGAATCCATTCGGGAAGGCGCTCAAGTTAATGAAACAGATTCTTACTTAACATGGATGCCTATGTTCCATGATATGGGATTGATAGGATTTCATCTGCTTCCCGTTTTTTGCGGCATTAATCACTACATAATGCCCACAGAATTATTCATAAGAAATCCCATGTTCTGGATGGAAAAAGCCGGTCAGCACCGGATTACCACCTTAGGTTCACCGAATTTCGGATACAAATACTTCCTGTCAAGATATGCCCCTGATACAGAAAAAAACTGGGATCTATCCTGTATCCGCATGATCTATAATGGTGCTGAGCCTATTCATCATAAGCTTTGTCAGCATTTTTTAAATACGCTGTCAAGATATGAGTTAAAGAAAGAAGCTATGTTTCCGGTCTATGGCCTGGCAGAAGCTACAGTTGGAGTAGCCTTTCCAATCCCGGGAAAGGAATATGAAACAGTTCATATTCATCGTGATTCTCTAAAAATCGGTAATATTATCAAAGAAGTCGAATCAAATCATAAAAACTGTTCCACCTATGTTGTGGAGGGAAGAGTGTTGAAAAATTGCCAGGTTAAAATATGTGATGAAAAGGGCAAGGATTTGGGAGAACGAATGCTGGGGCGAATATTGATCAAAGGAAAAAACGTTTCCCAAGGATATTACCGTTATCCCGAAGCGACCCGTAAAACGGTTGACTGTGATGGATGGGTTGATACCGGTGATTTGGGTTTTTATCGAAATGATCAACTGGTTGTTACAGGAAGATCAAAGGATATTATTATTGTTAACGGACAAAATATTTATCCATATGATGTTGAGAGAGCAGCTGGAGAGATAATCGATTTACCCTTCGGGCAAACTATAGCCTGTGGAGTATACGACCCTGAGAACGAGACAGAATCCATCATCCTTTTTATCACTTTTAAGAAAGACATTAAGGATTTTTTGCCCATCGCGGCTAAAGTAAAAAGTGAAGTATGGGAAAGGATGGGTATACAGATTAAGGACGTGCTTCCAATTGCAAAAATACCTAAAACAACCAGTGGGAAAGTTCAGAGGTATAAACTTTCCCGAAGGTACGTGCAGGGCGATTTTAATAAGGTCATTCATCAGCTTGACCTTAAGATTAGGACACTGGAAAACAGCACTTGGACCTTGCAAGGAGGGGTAGAAGAGACCTTGTCGGAAATTTTCAAGAAAGCAACAAAACGGGAATCCATTAATCCAACAGAGGATATTAGTTCCTATATTTCCGGTTCCCTTATGCTCGCAGCTTTGCAAAATGAAATTGAGAATGTATTTCCCCATGTGCTATTGCTTCCGGACTTTTATAAGTATCCTACACTGAGAAAGCTTGCGGAAAGGATTGAAGAAGCCACAGGGAGGGTTTTAGAAACGGAAAAAAGGCAAAATCAGCTTTCTGACCTATACACCATCAAAAGAGTTGAATCCGCTAAGGAATCTATCCCAGGACTTTCTTGTGATGAAGCAGAGAAAAGCACCCAAATGACAAAGGGCGTTAATGAATCCATGTTCATTTTAGGCTGGGAGACAGAGAAAATAGCGAGGTTGATCAATAAATTAAAAGTCCAAGAGGTTGAAGTCATGGAAGTATCAACGCCGGATAAAGGCTGTACAAATGACTTTTCTCCTTCCGGCTTTATGAAGTCAGATCTAGTCACATTCATAGAAGCTGGAATGAAGAAGGAAAAAATACATGTTAAAGGTGAGAATGTCTACCTTATTACTTGCGGTTTGGATATAACCGGTATTAAGATTTCCAGACTGCTGTGGAGCTTTAATCCGACAATTCATTTAATTTTCACGGATAGAAGTTTTATCCCAACTTCAACTGTTATCAGTAAAAATATCCCACGGGCTGAGAAGTTTGGAGAAAAGGTTGCAGCACTTTCCCAAATGAAAAGTCAAGGGATGAAGATCTATCCTTATTGTGCGGATGCGACGTCTGAGGAAGACTTCACAAAGGTGCTTGAGGATGTATATAAAAAGTTTGAGAAGATAAATGGTATTATCCATAGTACCGACTACGCATTAAGTTAGCGGACGCACATGTTTACACTGCTAGTGCTTTTTAACACAACAAAATTTAAGTTTCAAAGTGTTAAAATTGCACTTCCTCTGTTTGTGCCTCACATACCCTAGAAAAGAATTACGATACGATGCACTAGAAGTATGATTTATAGTTGGGGAAAAAACTAGATTATTCATAATAATACCAGGGGTCTGAATTACTGCTCTGGTATTATTTTTTTGAAGTGAGTAAGTACTGATATGTATGGAAATTTGAGAATTCATACCCTGGTGGTCTTTGGTTACACAGCACAATGATCTTACAGCAGAAAGAATATGAAGCCACTGGGTTTTCTTTGTGTTTTGGTTAGATACTTTAGGTTTCTAAGCAAGCAGCCGTGTCTTAAGATTTCCTAAACATGTTCATTCCGATCTTACCAATTGAAATAGACAATTGAAAAAGTGTAGAAAGAGTGATAAAATGATGTAAAATTTTCCACTATTAGCTTAGGGATGATACTGTTGTATACATCGGGGGAACAGCAAATGAATTTACTTTTAAAAAATAAAATAAAATTAATTATTATCTCTATCTTGTTTTTATCCCTTCCAGTTTCTTTTCTCATACTTCTATGTTTCACAGAATATATGATTGGCAGAACTGAAATCGAGTTATCCATCTTATTTACTTTGTTTTTTATCCTGGCCCTGATACCGATACTTCAGGAAAATCACCGGGAAAAACATCGTCTTTATATGCAGCAAGAGATCCATTCGGATGAGATGGCAGGGCAATATGTTTTTTTCGAGGAAATTACTTATATGGGTGGACATCCCTATTTTGAAAGGCTTGGCAGAGGTTATGTTTATTTATTCCAAAATAAGGTATACCTTACAAATCGGTCTTGGAGAAATCCATATAAGTGTGTACTGGATAACTGTAATGTCGTTAGTGTGACATTTTCCACAAAAACCGATGTCAAAAGTATATCCCATTATGAATTTAAAAGTTATATAAATACTAAAAATACTTATTTTGTAACACTTGAATATAATATTGAAAATAGAATATTCATGATTGTCTTGTCTTTGGACGGTAAAAACGCAGAGGCAAAAGCATATAATTTATACAATAAATTGAATCAGCTTATTTTGGCTGCCTCTTCGGTACATAGCATGCAATAGAACGACCTTTTATATAACGCTTTCCTCTGACCTTATATAGGTTTTAAGGCTGTTCTGCTGCGTGCTGGAAAAATGCTGGCTCTACTTTTATCATAGGCTGTTAAATCGAGCAAACAATAAAAAAGGTTTAATATGAGCCTCATTAAGCTTCAATTAAACCTTATCCATACTCGTGCTTTTTATCACAACAAATTTTAAGTTTCAAAGTGTTAAAAATGCACTTCCTCTGTTTGTGCCTCGCAAACCCTAGAAAAGAATTACGTTACGAGGCACTGGAATAGTCAGTATAATATTATGGACTTGCTATAATCATAATCAAAACTACTTCGCAGTTGCCGGAAGCTCGTCTTTGTTTTTCCTCATGATAGAGAATAATATATAGATTGAGATGAGGGCTGTGATTACCGTTAAATAACTCGTAATCATCCCAATTTTATCATCATGCGGTACCCACGCGTTCATGTCACTATTGATCCGGTAATAAATATAGAACTGGTTTAAGAACGTACACAAGCTGACAAGGAAGGTAACAATCCAAAACCGTTTATCCCAAAAGATACAAATGGTAGAAAATATAACGGCTGGCAGAAGGTAACGTTCGTGGACTGCTGTATAAAAGGCTACATAGGCTGTTGTAAGAAAGTATGATATAAAGTAAAGGGATAGTACTCTTTTTCGCTTTTTTATAAAAAATTCAAATATCATAAAGAGTGTGGTGAGTAAAATAATCAGAGCAAGAAGCAATGTACCGAATGTTTTATAGGTACTGCCAAGGAATGGGCCATCATAATGGGCCGTTTGACCTCCTGCAATGAACCAAAAGTTAAAAGCATTGGCGGTTGCATAGGGATACTGCTCAACACCGCTTAAATACCTTTTGGGCAGCCATGTAAAGAAGTCGGCAGTTTTTGTAAGGGTACTGGCTTTGGACATATCCCTGAATTCTACCTGTTTGGCATCCAGTGTAGATTTGGGGGAAAGGCTTTGGTTATAAAACGGATAAAAGGTTACAGTATAAACCAAAATACAAATGACTGCGGCAAGGCCAGTCCTAATAAACGCGGTTTTAAAAAAGCCTGCCTTATCCGAGGCGAATTTATTCCAAGGAAACTGGGCAAAAAACATGATGGCAAGAACAGGGACGACTGCGCCTGCTTGAGGTTTTGTCATTATGGCAAGCATTAATACTGTCACAGCAAGGAGACTTTGTCTAACATTGATAAGGTAAATCGCAGCCAGCATCATGGTTGCTATAATGGTGTCCAACTGGCCCCAAACGGAAGAATTCACAAAAACACCCGGGTTTAAAACGTAAAAGATTGCCAGAACTAAACCCAACCACTCTTTTTTATACTTCTTTCCAATTTTAAAAATGAGGTACCCGCCAATAAGATCAAAAAGGACATACCACATCTTTAGGAGGTATCCGAAGGATTCTACGTTGTTGGTTATGGATAGAAAGCCTCCGATTTTGCCGGAAAGCCACATGAGAAACAAATATACAGGCCCATAAATAGCATAATGGAAATCCTTATAGAAGTTGTCAAAATCATTTGAATTGAGGTAGGTAGCCCAAGCCATGTAACAACCCGGATCAATCTTGCTTTGCGGCACGAGTGACAGCAAAAGCCTTATTGCGACAAGTGCGAGAGATACGATAATAAATATATCTCTTGGGACTGGCTTTTGGGACTTAAAAAAATCACTTATCTTACTTCGGAATGAAGACTCTTTTTTTCCCTGCATGTTTTTTTTCCTTGCACTGACGGCCATACGTTTAACCCCCTAGAAACTAATCGTAATCAGGTAAATGACTACTTTTTTATTTTATATGCTTCTATTATACAGCCATAAACATAACCTTGTAAATGCGGTTAACTCTAAAGAGCCATATTAGGGTTAAGAAAAAAATAGAAAATATATTTACTTAATGAACTCAATGATCTAGTGTATAACATTTTTTGTAATTCTGTGGTATAATTATGCTAAGAAAAAATGCCGGCAAAAAGCAAACGAAAAGGGATAACATATAATTTCATTCGTAGACCGAATAGAGCAAATTTTTATGCAAGTTTTAATCGTAACTAAAATAATAATTGAAATGGAAAATTAAAATACAAAGTGATTATATACTTTTGAAATTCGTTTTGGGGGATTGAGATATGGATAGTGCTGCCCGGTTGGATAAAAATGATATAAAATTTATAGAATATTCTATAGAATTGGTAGATGACTTTTGGAAGTTTTCCAGGAATGATTCGGAAAAACTTATTATTAATTATATTAATGAAGCAAAGAAGGCTGGAAAGGAAGAATGGGTTTTTTTCTGGCAGAGCAGGCGTAATTTCTTCAGCCAAAACTATGCTGAGAGTTTAAGGCTCTGCATGGAAGCTGCCGGTATGAATCCAGGCAACTACTATTTTTCAAGGTATTGCGGAATTATCTTAAGTTATATGAAGCGGGATGAAGAGGCAATCAAATGGTATGATAAAGCAATTCTTTTAAATCCTGATGATTGCGACAATTATACATCCAAGGCTATTTCCCTGCAGTTTATGGGAAATAGCGAGGAAGCTTTGAATTTATGCGATAAAGCAATCGGTATAAACCCTTCAAATTCGAAAAGCTACCGGATGAAAGGATATATATTAAACCTGGCAAGAAAGTATGATGAAGCGGAAGCGTTTTTTAAAAAGGCGATGAAACTAAATTCCAAAAATATCGATACATTACTTAATCTGGCATATTGCTATGAGAAAAGAAAAAAATATGAGAGTGCCCTTGAACTCTATGAAAAGGCGAAAAATATTTCTAAAAACGAAAAAATGAAAGAAAACATTTCAGATAAGATAAAGAATTTGGAAAAACTCTGGTTTATCAACGAGTATTCCGAAATATAAGTTTTTGAAATAAAAATAGCCAAAACCTAACCAGTGTTTTGGCTATTTAAAAGTTATGATTTTAGCAAATAGATCTATTGAAAAAATATTTCTATCTTCCATAGATAAGAGACATTGCTTCAGATCTTGTTCTTGCGTCAGTTTTAATGTTCCCTCTCAGCGCGGAGGTGACTGTTTTGGACCCGGGCTTTTTTATTCCCCGCATTGTCATGCAAAGGTGTTCAGCTTCAACTACGACGGCAACCCCTAAAGGACTCATGGTTTCCATTAGGACATCTGCTACCTGACTGGTAAGACGTTCCTGAAGCTGCGGCTTTTTTGCAATTGTATCTACAATCCTTGCCAATTTACTAAGTCCAATGACTTTTCCCTTTTTGGGAATATAAACCACATGTGCAACACCTACAAAAGGTAAGAGGTGGTGCTCACAGACCGAATAAAGGGGTATATCCTTAACCAATACCATTTCTTCATGGTTGTCTTCCTGAAATATTTTCACATCTTCTCGCGGGTCTTTGTGCAGCCCGGCAAATATTTCTTCATACATTCTGGCTACCCGGTCGGGTGTCTCTGCCAAGCCTTCCCGGTCCGGATCTTCCCCGATAGCTAAAAGGATTTCCCGAACCGCTTTTTTTACACGTTCCTGATCTATCATTATTATTACCTCTCTTTAAAACATAAATTCTTATAGTATCTTTTTGAAAGTTCATCAAGGCAAAGTACAAGGCAAATGCTTGGGACCAGCCCTTTGATTCAGAATCATTGAACAAAATATATATAACATTATACTGCATATGATTAAAAATCTCAAAGAATTTTATAGGGAATAAGGGGTGGAACAGTGCCAAAAGTAAAAAAAACAAGGAATGGCCCTTGTTTTTTAACATACGTAAAGATGAATAAATCATCTAGTGCCTCGCATACTCTAGAAAGGAAATACGTTACGAGGCACTAGTGCTTTTTAACACAACAAATTTTAAGTTTCAAAGTGTTAAAAATGCACTTCCTCTGTTTGTGCCTCGCATACCCTAGAAAAGAATTACGGTACGGGGCACTAGCTTATTCAGAGTGCAAACTACCACCTTGAAAATGTAAAGAGAGTGACAAAATTAATTCCGGAGGAATGTGAAGGATATGTTTGCCGCACTTTTTTAAAACCGTATTCCTCCAAAGAATCAAAAACCCATATAGTGGGTTAAATAGTTTAATAGAACCCCGCCGAATATTAAACCGATACTCATGCAAATTATACTTGTAACAATTAGTGGAAGACCTTTTTTACTACCGTATTTCGTTGCTATAATTCCCATGATTACCCCAACAACACCGAAGACAAAGGGATAAAAAAAAGTAGAAACTATTGCACAAACCCAGCCTATAGTCAAAATAACAAAGTTTTTTGCCGGGTTTATCTGCTTTTGATTATAATTATTCACATTATTCATAAAATCACCCAATTTTAGTATGACCATTTTTAGTATCCGGTATACAAATCGTGTGCATAAATTCAAGGGCCATTAAAAATACCATAAATTAATACCGGTTTATTGTATTAAATTTACATAAATGAAACTATATGATTTGAAAATGTTTATTAAGTCTGGTAAACTATAATGCGGTGGTTATGTAAAGTATGTTCAATAAGCGATAAATATTGGAAAAAGGGTGATAACAGTGAATCCGGATTTTAGTTCGTTAACGTCTAAGCAAAAAAAGATTTATTATGCTATTGAAGCTTTTATTAAGTCAAAAAAGATTCCACCTACAGTAAGAGAAATAGGTGAAATGGTAGGAGAAAAGACTCCCGGAGCAGTTCAGGGAATATTAAACAGACTGGAGCAAAAGGGGGTCATTAAGAGGGAAATCGGTATGGCCCGGTCTATTCAACTTGTATCAAATCATTCGCACTATGTAGATCCTTTATATATTCCAGAGGTAAAAAAAGTAAATAAAAGAAATGTATCCGATTTGCTAAACATATACAATATCAACAAATATCAACCTGTGGCTCCGGATATTGTAGAATCGGAAAAAGACTGTTTTATGATTAAATGTCCTGATAACAGCCTTTTGGAAAGTGGAATTAAGTACGAAGACATGCTTATTATATCCAGAGAATGCGATATAAAAGACGGGGATACAGTTTTGGTCGTCTATGAAAACCACTCTTTATTAAGACGGTACTTTGCGGATAAGCAAGAGAATTTTATCAAGCTGGAGGCAGATGTTAATCTTATAAACAAAGATACTTTTGAAAAAGATGAAGTTGTAATTGTTGGAAAATTGGTTGGAAAGTATACGAAATATTAGATTAAAAAGAAGATTAAACCGATTGAAAGCTCTCTTTATTGCGGCTTAAGGGATCAATTACCAAAGATCATCTGCGCTTCATGCACAGATGATCTTTATACTTGTGCTGCAAATTTAAAATTGGTCTCCAATTTCTCGAGAAGTTTTTCTTTTATTTTCCCATCCTCAGGGTAAGTTACACTTGCTGCAACAAGGCTAAAGCCCTTCCCAACATCACCAATGAGCGAGTGTGTTTTAAAAATGTTGTGAATTTTTTTTTCTACGAAGGATGCAGCATTTCTTCCCACAAAAGGTAGAAGAATGATTAAGTTATTGATGCCGTAATAAAAAGTTGTATCTGTTTCTCGGATCCTTGATTTTATAACTTTATTTATGAGATTGATAATTTCACTAATCGTACTTTGTTTTTTTATATCGGGATATACAGAGGTAACGGATACCAGCATCATGGTCATCGGATACTCGCCCCGGCTTGCGGCTTTTAGCTCTCTACTGATCATGTCGGAGTAATTAAAAGTGATCATGTCATTATGTGATTTTTCAAAAACCGAAACATCGAATTTTATGCCAAGGATTTTCATAATTTTATTGAGGGCTGTTGTTTTATCATAGGGCTTTGCAATATATTCTACCGCACCAACTTCGATAGCTTTAATAATATATTTTTTATCTGTAAATTTTGACAGAATGATGATGGGAATATGGCTGTAGGCTTCCTTAAGCTTAACGTTTTTAATTACATCAAATTCATCAGGGTTTGGAGAGTGGATGGTCCAAATAATTGCGTCAATACCCGGAGCCCTATTGTCATACAAAGTATTAAGTGCTTCAATGTCATCCTTTACGTAGAGGATATTCACATCAATACCTTTAAATAGTGAAGAAAGCTCTGCCTTTGCATGGCTTGTTTTATCAACGGATAAGATATTGTAATGCATGAAATACACCTGCCCTTTTAAACCAATCAAGGTGTTTAAATATCAATTCTATGAATGCTAATAAGTATTATGATTTCAATATGTTTTAAATATTATGATAGTATTGAAAATATATTTTTTGAAAAAACTTAGATTGGGGCACCGGTAAGAAATCAATCATAAGGAATTTAAGACCAAATAGAAACGCCTGGGGTTCTCCCAGGCGCTTCGCAGTATTCTTAATCTTATAAAGCAAGTAATTCATTTTTTATGAGACAGCCCATCATTTTAGTTCCGATCACATTGGAACCGGGGGAAGCTATATCACCTGTCCGATAGCCTTTATCAAGCACTTTACAAACAGCAGATTCAATATCACTGGCTATTTGATCCAGTCCGAAAGAATACTTCATCATCATTGCAACCGATAAGATGGTAGCAATGGGGTTGGCTTTATCCTGACCTGCAATGTCGGGGGCAGAACCGTGGATCGGTTCGTAAAGTCCCAAAGTTCCCTTCCCTAGGCTTGCAGAAGGCAGCATACCGATAGAACCTGTAATCATTGAAGCTTCATCCGATAGAATATCACCGAACATATTGGTTGTAACCATTACGTCAAACTGCATGGGATTGCGGATGAGCTGCATTGCTGCATTATCAACATACATATGGTTTAAAGTTACTTCCGGATAATCGGCGGATACCTTTAATACTACCTCTCTCCAAAGCCTTGAGCTTTCAAGAACATTGGCCTTGTCGACAGAGGTTAAAAGTTTTTTCCTTTTCATTGCAGTTTCAAAAGCCAGTCTGACAATTCTTTCCACTTCAAATTCACTATACATTTCTGTATCATACGCTGCCTGGCCCATATCGTTTGTTTGCTTCCTGCCCCTGTCACCGAAATACATACCGCCTGTAAGCTCTCTAACAACCATGATATCAATGCCGTCTTTTACAATATCACTTCTTAGAGGGGAGGCATCCTTCAGGGAATTATAGATAACAGCAGGCCTTAGATTTGCAAAAAGACCCAGGCCTGCGCGTATTCCCAAAAGGCCTGCTTCGGGCCGCTTATTTCCGGGCAGGGTATCCCATTTGTAGCCGCCGACAGCACCTAATAAAACTGCATCGCTGTTTTTACAGAGCTCCAGTGTTTCGGACGGAAGGGGCTCGCCATATGCGTCAATTGCACATCCGCCGAGTTTTGCTTCGGTTAATATGAATTTATGTCCGTATTTTTCGCCTACAGCCATGATAATTTCAATGGATTGCTCAATTACTTCGGGGCCGATACCGTCACCCGGAAGTACCGCAATGTTAAATTTCATTTTACTACCTCCTATAAAATCTGAAGTATACTATCATTATTTATTCAAATCTTTTTTAATATACCCGATTAAGCCGTCTGCTGCCATGATTTCCTGCATGAATTCAGGGAAAGGAGCACTGGTATATTCTTTATTCTTTGTTAGATTGACAATTTTACCTGTATCAAAATCAACACTTATCTGGTCGCCGTCTTGAATATCCTTCGCTGCTTCAGGGCATTCAAGAATCGGAAGACCGATATTGATAGCATTTCTGTAGAAAATCCTTGCGAAGGTTTCGGCAATAACACATGAAATACCTGATGCTTTGATGGAGATAGGCGCATGCTCTCTGGAGGAACCGCATCCAAAATTTTTGCCGGCTACCATAATATCTCCCTTTTGAACTTTTTTTACAAAATCCTTATCCAAATCTTCCATGCAGTACTTGGCGAGTTCTGCAGGATCTGAAGTATTAAGATACCTTGCAGGTATAATTACATCTGTATCAACATTATCCCCATATTTTATTACTTTTCCCTGTGCTTTCATAATTTATTATTCCCTCCTCGTATTAAACTTCCTCAGGTGAGGCTATTTTTCCTACTATTGCTGATGCCGCTGCGATTGCAGGGCTTGCAAGATATACTTCGCTTTCCGGATGACCCATTCTACCGACAAAGTTTCTGTTTGTAGTTGCAACCGCTCTTTCCCCTTTGGCAAGTATACCCATATGTCCTCCGAGGCATGGGCCGCATGTAGGTGTGCTGACAGCTGCTCCCGAGTCGATAAATACGTCAAAGAGTCCTTCACTCATGGCTTGCTTCCAAATTTTCTGGGTTGCAGGAATGATGATGCATCTTACTTCCGGATGAACTTTTTTCCCTTTTAAGATTTGTGCTGCCATTCTTAAATCTTCAATTCTTCCGTTTGTGCAAGAACCGATAACAACCTGGTCGATTTTTACATCACCCACATTATCAATTGTCCGCGTGTTGGAAGGAAGGTGAGGGAAGGATACGGTAGGCTTAACCGCTGCAAGGTCAATTTCATATGTTTCTACGTATTCCGCATCTGCATCCGCTTTATATACTTTATAGGATTTTGTAGAATGTTCATTAATATACGCAATAGTCTTTTCATCCACTTCAAAGACACCGTTTTTTCCACCTGCTTCAATAGCCATGTTCGCCATTGCAAACCGGTCGTCCATAGAGAGGCTGGATACGCCGTCTCCGACAAATTCCATTGACTTGTAGAGTGCGCCATCCACGCCGATCATACCGATAATATGAAGAATAACATCCTTACCGCTGACCCATTTGCCCGGTTTGCCCTTTAAAACAAACTTAATTGCTTCAGGAACTTTGAACCAAGCCTCTCCGGTTGCCATACCGGCTGCCATGTCCGTACTTCCGATACCTGTCGCAAAAGCACCCAGTGCTCCGTAAGTACAAGTATGGGAATCCGCACCAATGATAACATCTCCTGCAACTACTAATCCCTTTTCAGGAAGGAGAGCATGTTCCACACCCATTTGGCCGATTTCAAAAAAGTTTACAATACCCATTTCCTTTGAAAATTCGCGGATATATTTTACTTGTTCTGCAGACTTAATATCTTTATTGGGTGTGAAATGGTCAGGGACAATGGCAATTTTGTTTACATCGAATACCTTGTTGATCCCTATTTTCTTAAATTCGTTTACTGCTACCGGTGTTGTAATGTCATTTCCCAACACCATATCAAGCTTTGCTTTAATAAGCTGTCCGGTTTTAACGCTTTCCAAACCTGCGTGATCTGCTAGAATTTTTTGGGTCATCGTCATTCCCATAAACTTCATCCTCCTTAATATATTAATGATTGTTGTTTTTGAAGGTAAATACTAAATTAAACCGAAAAGTTAATCGATTGGTTTAATGCATATTTATGCTGATAAAATCATTATAAATTTTCAGAAACAAAAAATCTTCCTGTTATTTACCCTAATCCTTATATTTTTTAACGTTTTTTGTTGAGGTAAAAAAACCTTTTACTTTTGTTTTCTATATTGCAGGGGGGCAAGTCCGGTATACTTTTTAAAAATTTCATTAAAGCGCTGCTGGTTTGAAAATCCCACCTGCTGTGCAATTTCACTGATCTTTAATTCAGTATCAGAGAGAAGTTCCTTGGCCCGTTCAATCCTTATTTGCAGAAGATAATTGATGGGGCTTAGGCCCATTTCCTCTTTAAATGCCCTTGTAAAGTAACTGGGACTAAGAAAAACGAATTTTGCAATATCCCCGAGGGAGATATCACGCTCGAAGTTATTGCGGATATAGTTGACGGCAATGCCAATAAGTTCCTTCACCTTAGGGCTTTTTTCCTTGATACTGTTTTCCCATTCGCTTTTTAGTGCTCTCGATAAAAGTACAAAAAGTTCCAAAACAAGGAGGTAATTTAAAAATTCACTGTCCAGTTCGTTGCTTTCCTTCTCCTTTAAAATCCTGTTCAATAAAGTAATAATTTCGTTCTTCTGACTTACCTTGAGTGTAATGAAAGCTCCGGATTCCCTGCCTGTAATAAATTTCAAAAAATCCTCTAAAGAAACTTCAGAATAATCCGTATTCTTAGGACTTATAAATTTAAAGCTCAGAACGATAAACTCACAGCCGGATTCGGATTTTACAATAAATTTGTGCGGCTGATTCGGCTTAATAATTACGATGTCATTGGGTCCAATGGCTGCCGGTTCACCGGCAATCTCAAAAATAGCATTTCCCTTTTTAATATATACCATTTCAAAAAATTCATGCTGATTGGGCTCCATAGACCAGCTTGTATCATGAAACCGCTCAATGGTTTTTATAATGACGGGAAGAAAACTGGATGAACTTAATAAGCTTTCCCATGCTTTGGGGAGTAAAATCGAATCCATTTTATCTCATCCTTTGTACTCAAGTAATTTCATTTTCATTATACCGCTTAAGAAAGCGTGGTTCAACTAAAGAGAAAAAGATAAAATTGGAGGCATTCCGCCTTCAGTATCATTTCCCAAATCAGCGGGTGCCTGCTGTCATTTTAAGTATTTCTATGGCGGATACAAATCTGTTTTTTCTACATACTTGACTTAGAAGGATGTTTATGTTACATTATTTTTATAAAAGTAAAATATTGTAATATACCTTATCCAGAGAGGTGGAGGGAAACGGCCCGATGAAACCCGGCAACCGGCTTATAGTACGGTGCCAATTCCAGCAGATTATATCTGCCAGATGAGGAGCGAAAATAAGCCTCTTCATTGAAGAGGTTTTTTTAGTTCTGAAATCTAATAAGGTGCTTAAAAACTTTATGCTTGGTAAATGCTTATTGATATACCTGCATTTTCAAAGTCAATGTTTTTACGCATGGTCTCAATAAAATCTCAAATATAAAGGAGGAGTTTAAAATGGCGAGAAGGTTATTTACATCTGAATCAGTTACGGAGGGGCATCCGGATAAAATCTGTGACCAAATATCCGATGCGGTATTGGATGCTATTTATGAAAAAGACCCTATGGCAAGAGTTGCATGTGAAACTGCTGTTACAACCGGACTTGTTCTGGTTATGGGTGAGATTACGACAAATTGTTACGTAGATATTCCGAAGGTTGTACGCAATACCATAAAGGAAATTGGGTATGATAGAGCCAAATACGGATTCGATGGTGATACCTGTGCTGTTATTACATCCATTGATGAGCAGTCTACCGATATTGCCATGGGTGTAGATAAAGCATTGGAGGCAAAAGCAGGTGAAATGACAGACTCCCAAATTGAAGCAATTGGTGCAGGGGACCAGGGTATGATGTTTGGGTTTGCTTGTGATGAAACCCCGGAATTAATGCCGATGCCGATTTCATTAGCGCACAAATTGGTTAAGAAGCTAACAGATATAAGAAAAGATGGAACATTAAAATATTTAAGGCCTGACGGTAAATCCCAGGTAACAGTTGAATATGATGGGGACAAGCCTGTGAGGGTTGACACCGTAGTTATTTCTACGCAGCATTCGCCGGATGTAGACCATGACACCATCGAAAAGGATATCATTGAAAAGGTTATTAAAACTACTATTCCTTCAAACTTATTAGATAGCAATACCAGATACCTTGTAAACCCGACGGGAAGATTTGTTATTGGCGGACCCCAAGGGGATTCAGGCTTGACGGGCAGAAAAATTATCGTAGATACTTATGGCGGTTATGCAAGGCATGGCGGCGGTGCTTTCTCGGGTAAGGACCCGACAAAGGTAGACCGTTCAGCAGCTTATGCGGCAAGGTATGTTGCTAAAAATATTGTAGCTGCGGGATTGGCAAGGAAGTGTGAAGTACAGCTTGCCTATGCGATTGGTGTTGCGAAGCCTGTATCTGTCTTGGTAGACACATTTGGCACAGCATCCATCCCTGAGGAAAAAATCGTAAAATTAGTACAAAAGCATTTTGATCTAAGACCTGCCGGAATTATTCAAACATTGAATTTGAGAAGGCCGATTTACAAACAGACAGCAGCTTATGGGCACTTGGGAAGGACGGATATCGAACTGTCTTGGGAAAAGACAGATAAGGCGGAAATTTTAAAGAAGGAAGCAGAGATTATATAATCTATCTACTATTCATAAAATAAGTATAAGAAGTTGTTTAAGGAACTGTCTCAAAAAAGGAGACAGTTCCTTTTATTATCCTACTAAAATATAACAAATCACCTTTAATACCTACCCCTACATATAATAAATTGGAGGTGATTTTATGTTTAAAACCCTGGGCACTGTGCTGATATGCCTTTTAGCTACATATGGCGCCATCTACCTTCTCTACAGCGTTCTTCATTCCATTTACCACAGGATAAAGGCTCAAAGCAGCAATATTAAGTTAGTGCTGATCGTTAAAGATCAGGAGGATACCATAGAAGGGATTATGAGAGAAATTCTCGGGAATGAGACATCAAGATCTTTAGTCCATAGCAAAAATTTTGTTGTGCTGGATATGGGCTCAAAGGATGAAACCCTGTCCATATTAAAAAAATTTCAAAGAGATTACGACTATCTTCATATTATAGAAGAACATGAAAAGGAAAAAGTCTTTGCGGACTTTAAGCTGGAATGCTAGAATTATGTAATTTTATGAAACATCTTTTCATGAAAGTGGAATTAATTTATACTTTATATAAACAGGTATTTTTATTTGTTTATGATAGAGAAATTGCCGGTATAAACGGCTGTAAAGGTTAGGGTGAATCGTTTGATCACAATCGAAGGAACCATTGAAGAAATAATATTTTCCAATGAAGTAAACGGCTATACCATATGTGATGTACGTCATGAGCAGGAGGTTGTGACGGCGGTTGGATATATGCCGTTTATTAATGTGGGAGAAACAGTTAAAATCACGGGAAAATGGGTGACACACCCTGATTATGGTGAGCAGCTCAAGGTAGAAACCTATGAGAAGATGCTTCCTGAGACAACGGATGCGATTGAAAAATACCTTGCATCGGGTATTATCAAAGGGGTGGGCCCGGCTACCGCCAAAAAAATTGTTAAAAAATTTGGTGAAGACACTTTAAATATTATCCAGTTTAGTCCCGAAAAGCTATCTACCGTTAAAGGGATCAACTATGAGAAAGCTTTAAGAATCGGACAAGTTTTTGCAGACCAGCGGGAGTTAATGAAGGTGATTATGTTTTTCCAGGAATATGGAATTAGCTCCACCTATGCTACCAAAATATATAAAACTTTTGGCGAAAATACCATTGAGGAAATCAAGTCAAATCCATACCGCCTTGCGGATGAGGTTTTCGGGATCGGATTCAAGACGGCAGACAGGATTGCCAGAAATATGGGGATTGATCCTGCGTCAAAGTACAGAATTTCCAGTGCCATAAAATATGTTTTATCTCAGGCCGCAGGCAACGGCCATACCTATATATCCGATGGAAAGCTCAAGGAGCATACTTCTGCACTGTTAGAGGTAAGCATAGAGAGTATCGACGATGCCTTGATTACCCTTGTAATGGATAAAGCCGTATTTGTTGAAAAAGAGAATGGATATAATAAGGTATATTTAAGTGCTTTCTATCAAGCAGAGCTTAACGTATGCAAGCGTTTGGTAGAGCTTTCAAACCTATGTTTTGAAGAAGAAAAGGATACTTTTGACAAGTTGATGCATGACATACAAATAGAAGATAAAATTATTCTGGCAGAGAGACAGAAAGAGGCCATTAGGGAAGCATTGGTAAATGGGGTTATGGTGATTACCGGTGGGCCTGGAACAGGTAAAACCACTATTATCAGAAGCATTATTAAGATCCTTGAACGGGAAGGCCATGAAGTGGCATTGGCAGCGCCTACGGGAAGGGCTGCAAAACGTATGTCTGAAGCAACCGGGGTGGAAGCAAAGACCATTCACCGGCTTTTGGAAATTGGTTTTGCAGGGGACGATTCCAATCTTACATTTACGAAGAATGATTCCAACCCTGTAGATGCGGATGTAATCATTATTGATGAAATGTCCATGGTGGACATTCTTTTGATGAATCACCTGCTAAAGGCCATTATGCCGGGAACCAGGCTGATTCTTGTGGGAGATGTGGACCAGCTTCCCGCGGTAGGAGCGGGAAATGTATTAAAAGATATCATTATGAGCGGAATGCTAAAGACTGTCAAATTAACGGATGTTTTTAGACAAGCTGAAGAAAGCATGATCATCGTAAATGCACATAGAATAAATAAAGGTGAAATTCCCTACCTCAACCGGAAGGGAAAAGATTTCTATTTTATGCCCCGTGGAGGGACCGGGGACATGATCAAGACGGTTGTTGAGTTGTGTTGTACCAGACTTCCCAACGCATATGGCTATGATCCCATGCGGCATATCCAAGTGCTTACTCCCATGAGAAAGGGCCAAACCGGGGTTACAAACCTAAATATAGAACTGCAAAAAGCTCTAAACCCGTCGGATAAAAATAAAAGTGAAAAAAGCTTCCGGGAATATTTATTCAGGGAGGGCGACCGTGTCATGCAGATTAAAAATAATTACGGTTTAAGGTGGGAGAAGAAAAGGAAGCCCTACTTGGAAGGTGAAGGAGTATTTAATGGGGATACGGGAATTATCCAGGAAATCGATCAGGAAGAACAAAAGGTAGTTGTATTATTTGAAGACGAAAAAGTTGTAGAATATGACTTTAGTATTTTGGACGAAATTGAGCCTGCCTTTGCCATTACGATTCATAAAAGCCAGGGATCGGAGTTTCCTGTAGTAGTACTTCCCATTTATCAGGGGCCACAGATCCTTATGACCAGAAACCTTTTATATACTGCCATTACCCGGGCTAAGAGTTTAGCGGTGCTTGTGGGGAGTGAAGATGCTTTATACGAGATGATTAATAATGAACGGGAAGCACTTAGGTTTTCAGGGCTTGCGGATAAAATCAGAAAGTGTTTTATTGAATATATGTAGGATTAACCTCTCATGGCATGTAACGCACATTAACGCTCCTTAAGGAAAATATTCGGAATTTTAAAGCGACTTAACAGGTGCGGAAGTGGATGCTGCAATTCTCATATTACCGTTTTTCCAACTATGTTATAATAACCTTAATTAAATCAAATAATAAAAAAGGTCAAAAATAATTCTAGCGTGGTGGTATTTTGGCAAAGAAAATAGGGATTATCGATTTGGGATCCAACTCAATCCGGCTTGTAATTTTTGAAATTAGACAAAATGGGGCTTTTAAGCTTATTGATGATATAAGCGACAACGTAAGGCTCAGTGAAGGAATGATAGAAGGTAAATATTTAAATGATTTTGCCATGAGAAGGGCAGTCCGGATTGTTAAAATGTTTAAGAATCTGTGCATGGACCATGGGGTCCATTTGAGGGATATTATTCCTGTAGCTACTGCTGCTGTCCGTAAGGCAGAAAACAAGGAAAATTTCTTAAAATTGATACAATACGCCTCCGGGTTGAAGTTTAAAGTCCTCTCGGGTGAGGAAGAAGCCCTGTACGTTTATAATGCGGTGGTGCGTACAATGGATGTAAAGGATGGAATCATTGTAGATATCGGTGGAGGAAGTACAGAGGTTATAAAGGTAAAGAACCGTCAGGTTGTAAACTATGTAAGTATTCCCATCGGGGCGGTGGTTGCGACGGAGGAGTTTCTTGGCAAGGACACGGTCGTACCCGAAAAGCTTCAGTCGTTGGAAGAGTATATTAAAGGCAGACTGCAGGAGCTCAAGTGGCTTACCGGGGAAGACAACGAAGCCATTGTAGGACTAGGCGGGACCATCCGAAATTTTGCTGAAATTCATAAAAAACAAAATAATTATACCCTTGAATTAATGCACAACTATTGTATTGCGTTAAAGGATTTTTTCGAGACCTATGATTATTTAGGCAGCCTTGATTTGGAATCCAGAAGAAAAATAAAAGGAATATCGTCCAAAAGGGCAGATATTATTGTGGGGGGCCTTGCCATACTAAAGGCGATTGCTGTCCTGACAAACGCCAAAGTATTGCATATTAGCGGGAATGGCCTTAGAGAAGGTATTTTATTCGAATATGTGTTAAAGAATAAGTCAATGCAGTGGTATTCCGATGCACTTGAGTTTAGCCTTAATAACTGTATGCAGCTCTATGATGTCCGTCAAGAGCATGCAAGACATGTTTGTGATATAAGTCTTTCATTGTTTGACCAGCTTGGGGAATTACATGGTTTGGGTGAGAATGAAAGAAAACTTCTTAGAATTTCTGCCCTCTTACATGATATTGGGATTTCTATCAGTTACTATGACCATCACATACATTCATTTTATGTTATATTGCATTCCAGATTAAACGGCCTTACACACCGGGAGACACTGCTGGTTGCCGCTGTTGCTGCATCTCATGGAAACAAGGATATGCTGTTGGAATGGAGCAAAAAATATAAAGGGGTTCTTAAACTGGGGGATGTACAAATATTCACCAAGCTTTCAATGTTTTTAAGAATTGCCGAATGTTTGGATAGGAGTGAAACGGGTATTATTAAAGCTCTGGAATGCCAGATTTGTGAGAGTACGGTGAAGATTAAGACAATTAAAGAAGGAGATGCTGAACTTGAACTCAGCCTGGCAAATGAGAAAAACGACAGTTTTAAAAAAATATTTAGAAAATCTTTTGTCATTTCATAAGCGAAAAGGATTAAAGGGTATGTACCATTTTGCACAGCATATGCTGTGCGCTTTTATACCGCGCACAATTACAGGTTTCTCACATCTTTCAAATGGTCATGCTGGAGGGAAATTATGCTGAAAAAGGTAAGAGGCTTGGGATTGGGAAAATCCTTTCCGGGAAAATTATTTGTAGTTGAAGGCTGTGATGGATCAGGGAAAAGTACCCAGATTTACCTTTTAAAGAAGTGGCTTGAATCGAAAGGGTATATTGTTTTTTTTACTGAATGGAACTCATCCGAGCTCATTAAAGAAGCTACAAAGAAAGCAAAGAAAAAAAATCTTTTAACCCCGACAACGTTTAGCCTGGTTCATGCGAGTGACTTTGCGGACCGCTACGAGAAGTTGATTTTGCCCCACTTGAGAGCAGGTTATATTGTACTATGTGACCGGTATATCTACACGGCTTATGCGAGGGATATGGCAAGAGGGTGTGACGGCAACTGGGTTAGAAATGTATATGATTTTGCCGCAAAACCATCCATTGCCTTTTATTTTCAAGCGCCCCTTGAGGTATCCATTCAAAGGATATTGGCAGGCAGGCCGCAGTTAAAATATCATGAGGCGGGAATGGATATGGGATGGAGTAATGATCCGGTGGAAAGCTTTAAAATATTTCAGGGGATCATTAAAAAGAACTATGACAATATGGCAGCGGAGGAATATTTCAAGGTGATCGATGCCACCTTATCCATCGAAAAGCAGCAGGAAATTGTAAGGGAGATTGTAAAAGAAAATCTGGAGGGTTATAAATCACCCTATCGAAAGAAAACATAAGGATAAGAGGGAGACATCAGATGAAGGACAATTTGTTTTACGGGAAGGGCCTGCCATACTTATCTCAAAAGAGTTTGCCGGGAAAATTGATCGTAATCGAAGGCCCGGATTGCTCGGGGCGTACAACCCAAATAACATTACTGAAGGAATGGCTTGAGGCCAAGGGGCATGCTGTATTGGATACCGGATTAAAAAGGTCTATGCTGGTCGGTAATGTGATTAACGAGGCAAAAAAAGGGAATATTCTGGGGAAAACGACTCTAGGCCTTCTTTATTGTACGGATTTTGCAGACCAACTGGAAAATAAAATTATACCTGCCCTTTCTGCGGGATATATTGTACTTGCAGACCGGTATATCTATACGCTTATGGCAAGGGATATTGTAAGAGGAGCCAGTAAAGAATGGCTTATCAAGCTTTTTGGGTTTGCGCTGATTCCCGATATGATATTTTACCTTGACCTTGATGCAGATACACTGCTTCATAGAACCTTTGCAAAGTATGGGCATTTGGATTACTGGGAGTCCGGAATGGACTTATATCTGTCCAGTGATATGTTTGACAGCTATAAAAAGTACCATGCACTTTTAAGAAAAGAATATGAGGAAATGGTAAATGAATATAATTTTATTGTTGTCAATGGGAAGGATAATATAGATAAAATTCAAGCAAAGTTTCGAAAAAACCTGGAGGAGTTTTTGGGGGTTGGTTAATGGAAAAGGAAAAAAGCCAGGAGCAAAACATTCTGAGCCTCGCTTTAAAATACAGATATGAGGAGAGGCATGCCCAATTTGTAAGGACATGTGCTTTAAAAATATTTGATGCATTAGAGAGCATACACAAGCTGGGTGCAAAAGAGCGGCTTATTTTAGAGCATGCAGCCTTGCTTCATGATATCGGAAGCTTTGTAAGCGGGAGAAAGCACCACAAGCATACAAAGTTCCTCATTGAGAATGACGAGCTTTTGGAGAAATACCCGAGAAAGAGTAAGGAAATGCTTTCTCTCATAACTTTCAGCCACAGGAAAAAGGAGCATCCGGATATTTATCTTTTGTCAAAAAGGGAGCGGGAGGCAGTTAGGAAGCTAAGTGCCATACTTCGTGCAGCGGATGCGCTTGATTATACCCGGGAGGAAGTAGCCATTAAGGGTGTAAGGGTTATAGAATCCATATTGGAAATACAGATTGAGGGTGTCAAACCGGAAGCTTTGGACGATAGGCTGGCGCGGAAGAAACAGCTTTTTAGGGAGATATTTAATATGGATATAAAGTTAGTGGGTACTTGAAGAGTCAAAATTCATTTGATTTGAGACTCCAAGAACTGCGATTCAAATCTTAAGTGCATCAAAATTTAGATTACATAATTACATAAATTAAATTACCGTTCTGTTAAAAATCCAGCCTAACAAATCGGAGGGCTGGATTTTCCATTCTCCATATGAATTGTAACAAAATTGAAACATTACATTAACTTGATCCCCCCCGGCAACTGGTTTATAATAGTACACAAATAAAACTTAGGCTGAGGGAGCTATGCAAAAGAAAATTCTAGGTCAGATCAGAAGAGCAATCGCTGACTACCAAATGATTGAAGAGGGGGACCGGGTTGTTGTAGGGGTATCCGGAGGAAAGGACAGTCTTACGCTTCTGGTGGCGCTCAATATGCTAAAAAACTTCTATCCAAAGAAGTTTGAACTGGAGGCGGTTACTTTAACCTTGGGGATCGGGGAATTTGACCTTAACCCGGTAAAGGACCTTTGCAGCAAAATCGGTGTAAATTATACCATAGAGGAAACATATATCGGAAAGATACTCTTTGAGGTGAGGCAGGAGAAGAACCCATGTTCTTTATGTGCGAACTTAAGACGGGGAGCACTTCATAATGTGGCAAAAAGGCTAAACTGTAATAAGGTAGCACTGGCACACCACAAGGACGATGTGATTGAAACACTTTTAATGAGTACGTTTTACGAGGGGCGGTTTCACACATTTTCTCCCGTAACGTACCTAAAGCGCAAAGAATTATATCTTATCAGACCGCTGATTTATACAGAAGAGAAAGATGTCAAAAGTTTTATTAAGGATTTTAATATTAAAACCGTTCCAAGTCCCTGTCCTGTGAACGGTACTACAACACGCCAGGTCATGAAGGAACTGCTCTTGGGACTTCAGAAACAAAACCGGGACATTAAGACGAATATTTTTGGAGCAATCAAACGTTCCCATATTGATGAATGGTAAAAAAATAGGAGGGTGAAAATGAAGTACATAAGAAAAAGTTTATCCATGATACTCATATTTGCGATGATCGCTTTAATCACACCGGTTACTGCAAATGCAGAGTCCGGAGTAATTTACGGGAAAACAACGAAGGAACAGGTGACGTCAGGAGTAACGCTGGAGAAAATCACCCGGTTTACTGTGGACGGCTGGTATAAAATTAATGTTCTGCGGGCAGATTTGACCAACCCCTATGTTAAAGTAGATACTCTTATTCATTCGGAAACGGTGAAAAAGCTGGTAAATGTAAAAGACCTTGCCAATGCAAGCGGGGCGGTAGCGGCGGTAAATGCCAGCTTCTTCAACAGGATAGCCGGGTATGACCCCTATCCTGACGGACCTATTGTTCAAGACGGAAAGATAATCACGGCTTCCAATGAGTATAACCGGTATAGTGAATCCATGGCCTCTTTTTCCTTAAATAACTTAAACCAGGTAATGTATAACTACTGGAAAACCGACATAAAGCTGATTGCTCCCAATGGCAAAACTGCAACAGTGCTGCAGTACAACAAGCCAAGCCATCCCAACTTCAAATATACCGATTTTACCATTTGGGATAGAAAATGGGGTACCACCAGCCTGGGGGCATCCCAGACCTATCCGGATGTTGTGGAAATGGTAGTGGAGGGTGGTAAGGTACTGGAAATCCGTCAAGCAAAGCCTGCGGTTGAGATACCCCAAAACGGTTATGTCGTCATTACAAGAAAAGTGGGCGGAGACTTTCTACTGAAAAATTTTGTTGCTGGAGATCCTGTAAATATGGATATAGCGACGACGCCGGATTGGAAGAACATCAAAACGTCTTTAACAGGAAGCGCGATGTTGGTTAAGGATGGGCAGATCCCGGCGAAATTTTCATACACAGGGTCGGACATAATGGGAAACAAGCCGAGAACCGCTGTTGGAAGTACACAGGATGGAAAACAGCTGATCGTTGCAACTGTAGATGGAAACCAAGGTTCTATTATTGGGATGACTTTATTGGAAATGGCAAAGTTAATGCAGGAGTTGGGCGCATATAATGCGCTGAATTTTGACGGAGGCGGGTCCACTACCATAGCTGCAAGACCTTTGGGAGAGAGTAAGGCAGAGATGGCCAACGTCTCTTCGGATGGGGCACCCAGGAAAATATCCACTGCCTTGGGGATCTTTTCTGTTGCACCTCCGGGTGAGCTGGAGGGACTTGTCATTGATACCGAAGATACGAATATGTTCGTCAATACATCCAGGAAGTTTGCGGTAAAAGGATATGATAAATATTTCAACCCTATTGCTGTAAAACCGGAGGATGTAAAATGGAGCATTTCGGGATTAAAGGGCAGCTTTGAAGGAAATGTACTTCATGCAAAGGCTATTGGGGATGGAAAGGTTAAAGCAGCTGTCGGAAAGATTTCTGCGGAACTGGAGATAAGTGCGCTGAGTTTACCTGTTTCAATCGAGTTAAGTACTCAAAAGGTTGAAGTGCGCTTAAATAAAACAGCATCTGTAAGTGCAACGGGTAAAAACAAAAACGGTTTTACAGCAAAGATTAGTCCGGAGGACTTAACATGGAAAGTAAATGGGAATATTGGAAAGATCAACAAAGGTATTTTTGAAGCAAGCGGACAGGGGACCGGGTATTTGGATGCATCTTTAGGAAATGCCCATGCTTATTGTGCAGTAGCGGTTGAAAAAATTGAAACTGTAATGAAAGATGGATTTGAAGTAATCAATGGATCTTTTATGTCCTATCCTCAAGGATTGGGTGGGGATTACCTCATTACCGATGAGGAAAAACATTCCGGGAATTATGCAGGGAAGCTGTATTATGACTTTACAAGCATTGAGGGAACACGGGCTTCTTACGCAGTATTTTCAAATGACGGTATTAAGCTGGATTCCAATATGTATAAAGTCGGTCTTTGGGTATACAACGATCATGTAAATACAAATTGGTTTGCTGCGGAAATTTATAATGAAGCGGGAGAAAAACACGCTGTATACTTAGCAAAAGGGATGGAGTGGACTGGGTGGAAGTACCTGGAGGCTAATCTTGAAGGGATTAAATCACCTGAAAGGTTGACACGCTTGTACGTAGTGCAAACGGACAATATCAGTGATTCAGGATATGTATATATGGATGATTTGACCTTTACAACATCAAGTTATCCGGCCGTAGATTTAAACACTCTTCCTAAAGATACTCCGTGGAAGGATGAAGCCAATAAAAGTGTTGTTTTCAAAAAAAGTAGTACTTCCTTTCAATTTTCTGTTTTTGCTCAGACCCATGAGCCCCGAAATCTTTTGGAGAAGCTTCTTTTAAGGAGGCTTTTGGATAAGACGGCAAGCAATGAAGCAGCAGCTTTCATCGGAAAAAGTGCCCATAAGATTACAAAGTCCTTAAAGGTTCCGTTTATTTCAACCGATAAGGGGTATAAGGCTTTTGACGTGAAAAACAGCCGGTTTATTCAATTGGATACCAGTGACAGAGGGCTCCGTGAGTCGGATAAAGACCAATGGGCATGGTTTATGGGACAGTTGGAATCTGCAAAAGGCAGCAATATATTTGTCTTTATGGCCGATTCTCCGAAGTATTTTACCGATAGACTGGAAGCTAACCTTTTCCAGGACAAATTGACGGAATATAGGAAAAAGGGTAAAAACATTTGGGTTTTCTATGAAGGAAGTACGAATACAAGCTATGTAGAAAAAGGAATACGGTATATTTCAACAACCGGTTATCAAATTGATGGACTAAATCCATCCAATGCGGATTTGGTAAAGCATGTACTGGTGACTGTCAACGGAAGTACTGTAACCTTTGAATTTAAGCCTTTAGTTTAAAGCTTTTAAGCAGGCTTAAAAATGGATCTACAAACTTGTAGGTCCATTTTTTATAGAGAAGGGACAGTGGAGTTCAAAAGAAATGCCTATAATCATTGGAAAGCATTTACATCAGGAGAATAAAATAATTGGCTGAGGTCTTGACAGGAAAACAAAAAAGGACTACAATTATTTCGTATCCGAAATATTTGCATGCTAATGAATCGCATGCGAAATTTCTGTCGATACTTCTTCTGCGAGTATTATATATAAAGGGGTGAGCGACAAACTTGATAACAAATGAAAGAGCTGAGGTTGCAAAACTTTTTCGTGATGTGAGCCACAAGTTAAAATACAACATGCGAAAATCTTTTGAGGATATGGGGATTACCATGCCGCAAGGAATGGTGATCGGAATGCTGTCCGTACATGGTGAAATGAAAATTAGTGAATTAAGTAAAGAGCTTGGTTTATCCAACAGTACTGTATCGGGAATCATTGACCGGCTTGAGAAACAGCAAGTTGTGGAGAGAATACGAAGCCAAACCGATAAAAGGATTGTGCATGTAAAATTATCTCCGCATTTTGCTAAACGGCATCATGATTTTCATAAAAAAGCGGAGGAAAACTTCGCAAAGCTTCTTGAAAAAGGCACGCCTGAGGAAATACAAAAGATTATTGAAGGATTAGATGCTTTGAAAAAAGTGTTGGATAAAAGTATTCAATAATTTTTAGTAATAAAATCAACCATAAATCATTACTTATGGAGTATTGAGGAGATGATATTTTTATGCTTAAACTGTTTAGGTTTTTGAAACCGTATTGGCTTTCAATTACTGGTGTTTTGGTGCTTGTATTTTTACAAACCATTTGCGATCTGTATCTGCCTACACTCATGTCTGATATCATAAATGACGGGGTAATTAAAGGAGATACGGATGAAATTATGCGTATCGGCGGGAAAATGCTGCTTGTAACCGGAGCTGGTGTAGTTTTTGCGATCATTGCAAGCTATCTTGCGTCAAAATCTTCGGTAGGTTTGGGAACAATCCTTAGAAACAAGGTTTTCAACCGGGTTGAGAGTTTTTCCTTGAATGAATTTGACAAACTGGGAACGTCAACACTGATTACCAGAACCACCAATGATATTAACCAAGTTCAAATGGTAACCATGATGATTATGCGTATGATGGTTGCAGCACCTATGATGTGTATTGGAGGTATTATTCTGGCTTTTAACAAAGATAAACCCCTTACTATTGTCCTTGGTGTAGCGATTCCCGCACTTATACTTTTTATTGTCATTGTAGCCAAAAAGGTTATACCTCTTTTCAAAATTATCCAATCCAAGCTGGATAAAATTAACCTGGTACTTCGTGAAAGCTTGACGGGGATCCGTGTTGTACGCGCATTCAACAGGATTGAACATGAAAGGAAACGTTTTCAGGATGCCAATGAAGATCTTACAAATACTTATATCACTGCAAATAGAATAATGGCATTTCTTTTTCCGGCCATTATGCTGATTATGAATTTCACATCCATTGCCATACTTTGGTTTGGAGGCCTTCGGATAGACGCTGGAGAGATGGATTTGGGCGCACTTTCGGCATTTGTCCAATATGCAATGCAGATTATGTTCTCTATTCTCATGTTTTCCATGATGTTTATCATGGTGCCGAGAGCCCAGGCTGCAGCGGTCAGAATCAACGAGGTATTGGAAGTAGTCCCTGAAATCAATGATCCTGAAGAAGGTGCAGAATGTGGAACAACAAAAGGTGTTGTTGAGTTTAAGGATGTGTCCTTCAGTTACCATGGAGCAGAGCAGCCGGCCCTTAGCAATATTACATTCAGTGCAAAGCCCGGTGAGGTTACCGCGATTATCGGAAGTACCGGTTCAGGCAAATCAACACTGGTAAATCTGATTCCCCGGTTTTATGATGTAGATAGCGGAAGTGTTTTGGTTGATGGAGTTGATGTGCGTGAAATGACTCAGGAATGCCTTAGAAATAAAATCGGTTTTGTGCCGCAAAAGTCGGTGCTGTTCTCAGGTACCATTACCGATAATATCCGGTATGGTAAGGATGACGCGACAGAGCAGGAAATAAGACATGCTGCTGAAGTTGCACAGGCTGCCCAGTTTATATCCGAAATGGATGGCGGTTACAACCATGAAATATCACAAGGCGGAACCAATGTTTCTGGGGGACAGAAGCAGCGTTTGTCCATAGCCCGGGCATTGGTAAGAAAACCTGAAATATACGTTTTTGACGACAGCTTCTCAGCCTTGGATTTTAAAACGGATGCAAAACTCCGTGCAGCACTAAGAGGTGAGATTGCGGAAGCTACTGTTTTGATAGTATCACAGAGGGTTGCGACTGTTTTGGATGCAGACCGTATCATTGTTTTGAATGAAGGTCGCATTGCAGGAATTGGAACCCATAAGGAGCTTTTAAACAGCTGTGACGTATACCGGGAAATTGTCTACTCGCAGCTTTCAGAGGAGGAGATCGCATGAGTGAATCGCAAAACAAGGAGAAACTCAGAGGCCCACAGAGAAGAGGTCAATTTGGTCCTGGAGGGATGGGGGCTCCGGTTGAAAAGGCTAAGAATTTTAAAGGAACTTTTAGAAGACTGCTGGGCTATTTGAGGCCCCATAAGGCAAAATTGGCAATTGTATTGATTTTCGCAATATTAAGTACGGCTTTAATGGTTGCCGGGCCGAA
Organism: Clostridia bacterium; assembly: GCA_026418275.1. Taxonomy (GTDB): domain Bacteria; phylum Bacillota; class Clostridia; order Acetivibrionales; family DSM-2933; genus SKW182. The sequence goes on along the minus strand of JAOABQ010000113.1, from coordinate 4,705 downwards.
AGTAAGCGGAGAAGCCATGAATAAGCTCTCTGACGGCTATATGTCGGGAAAAATGCTGGAGGGTGTCCAGCAATGGCAGAAGAAAATGTTAGAGGGGGGTAAAAATCCTGGATCTTCTCCCGAAATAAAGATGCCAAAGGATCCCAAAACAATAGCACAAATAATGGAATTGAGCAAGTTGCCGCTTCTTGATACGGTGGATGATCCAAAACAGAAGGCTGAAATTTGCAGGGAGTTTATCAATTTCCAACTGAGCCATCCGGAATTACTTGAAGGTTCAAAAGAGTCTCAAGGGATGAATATGACAAAAGAACAACTAGACTCTATGACCAAGGCTTTGGAAGAAACAAACGGGAAGATCGACTTTAATTATGTGGGAATAATTATTTTGGTTTTAATCACCATGTATGTTTTCAGTGCCTTGTTTGGTGTTGTTATGCAGTATACCATGTCCGGTGTTGCGCAGAAAACCGTGTATGATTTAAGAAGCGATATCAACAACAAATTGGCGAAGCTTCCGCTGAAATATTTTGACTCCCGTACCCATGGGGATGTTTTGAGCCGTGTTACAAACGATATCGACTCAATATCTACAACGCTGCAGCAGAGCTTGACACAGATTATAACTTCGATGCTGCAAATACTTGGGTTTATAATTATGATGTTAATTACCAGCCCTATCCTGACGCTTGTCGTGATATTGACACTACCCCTTTACGTAGTATTTACCGCATTTATTGCTAAGAAGTCACAGAAGCATTTTGCGGAGCAGCAGAAAGAGCTTGGACTGCTCAGTGGACATGTTGAGGAAATGTACACGGGACATAAGATTGTGAAGGCTTTTGGAAAAGAAAAGGAGTCCATTGAAAAATTTCAAGAGATTAACACAAGACTCGATGTGGCTGGATGGAAAGCACAGTTTATATCGGGGATAATGTTTCCTCTTATGAACTTTGTGAGTAACCTTGGATATGTTCTGATATGTATCATTGGTGGTATCTGGATGACAAAGGAAAAATTAAAGCTTGGTGACTTGACGGCGTTTATTCAGTATTCCAGGCAATTCACAATGCCTATTGTCCAAACAGCAAACATTGCAAATGTCATTCAATCTACCATAGCATGTGCAGAGCGTGTTTTTGAGGTTCTGGACGAGACTGAGGAAATACCTGACAATAAGGATGCAAAAGTTTTGGTTGAGCCAAGAGGAGAGGTCAGGTTCCAACAGGTTGCTTTCAGATACAAGGAAGAAGTTCCTCTTATTGAGAATATGAATCTTGATGTTCAAAAAGGTCATACGATAGCGATTGTTGGACCGACAGGAGCAGGAAAGACCACACTTGTTAACCTCTTGATGCGCTTCTATGAAATCAACAAGGGGAAAATAACAATTGATGGTGTGAATATCAAAGATATCAAACGTGGCGAATTAAGAAACATGTTCGGTATGGTACTTCAAGATACGTGGCTCTTTAACGGAACCATCAAAGACAATATTGCCTATGGAAAAGAAGGTGCAACGATGGACGAAATCGTGCGTGCGGCTAAAGCTGCACATGCAGACCGCTTTATAAGGACACTGCCTGAAGGGTATAATACAGTCCTTAATGAAGAGGCAACCAACATTTCACAAGGGCAAAAACAGCTTCTTACAATAGCCCGGGCGATCCTTGCGGATCCAACCATCCTTATACTGGATGAAGCGACCAGCAGTGTGGATACAAGAACTGAGGTACTGATCCAAAAAGCCATGGCCAATTTGATGAAGGATAGAACAAGCTTTGTTATTGCACATAGGCTTTCAACCATCCGTGATGCCGAAACCATTTTGGTTATGAATCAAGGAAGTATTATTGAAATGGGTAATCATAAGGAATTGCTTGCAAAAGGCGGCTTCTATGCAGATCTATACAACAGCCAGTTTACGGGTGCAAATCTTGAAAGTGAGGCTGTGTAGACACCCAGTACAATGGTAAAAACCAGGAAATAACATCTTGGAGCCTTAGGGATAAAAAAGGATTAATCTTTACAACTTTGACCGATAAAACGGTTAAATATGGATTAATCCTTTTTTTATATGTCAATCTTATATGATATAATAAATTACAATTGTACAAGTTTGGAGAGGTTGTCATATATGTATTTTGAATCTTTTAAATCAATTCTATATCAAGACACACTTTTGCCTGATATATTTATATCCGAATATTTGCCTTCCATGGAGGGAGACGTAGTCAAAGTATACGTGTACTGTTTGTTTTTGGAGAAATACAACAAGCAGGCTACTGTAGAGGAATTATCCAAGAAACTGGAGATGGATGGAGAAAAGGTAAAAAACTCTATTACGTATCTTGAGTGCTTGGGTGTACTTACCAGAAAAGGTGATAATATTATACTTACCGATCTTAAAGAGAAGGAAATAAACAAAATATACCGAATGAAGCTTTCATCCACACCCGAGGAAGCTGCATTAAGCCTGGAGCGAAATAAAAAAAGGAGCAGCACTATCACAGCAATTAACAATATGTTTTTCCAGGGTGTAATGTCACCTTCCTGGTATACGGATATTGACGCCTGGTTTGACAGGTATAAGTTTGATGAAGATGTGATGTATGCCCTGTTCCAACACTGCTATGACCACAAAGGCCTTGCAAAAAATTATATCGCAAAGGTAGCAGAGAACTGGTACAGCAAAAATATTAAAAATCACTTTGATATGGAAATGTATCTTGAGGAATACCAGAAATTTAAAGATATTCGGGGAAAAATTATTAAAAAGCTGAAACTATCCAGAAATCTAACCGAATATGAGGACGATTATGTTGAAAAGTGGGTTATGGAATTTAAATATGATTTTGAGGTAATCGAACTTGCCTTAAAGAAAACCACAGCAAAGACCAATCCCAACCTTAAATATGTTGATGCCATTATAAGTGATTGGCATAAAAATGGCTTAAAGACAAAGGAAGAGATTCTTGCTTATGCTAAACCGGTCAATAAGACAGTAAATAGCATAAAAGTCAAGGAAGCATCGGTTCCGCAGCATGAAAATTATAAACAAAGAGAATATGACAACGATTATTTAAATAGTTTTTTTGAAAATGTGGTGACAAAATAAGATTGATAAGATTCGAGAGGGATTACATAAATGAGTGCGAATGTACATAACCTCATAGCCAGAGAATATGAAAAAAAGCAGAAAGCGGCTTTCGATAAGCTTGAAGCTAAAAGAAGCGAGATTTATACAAAAATACCCAGGATCGAAGAAATTGATTCTCTTATCCAAAAAGCAGGAATCAATTATAACAAGCTGATATTGACCGGTCAAAATTCTGCTCAAGATGTTGTTGCAGTTCTTGAGTCGAAGATAGTGCAGCTTAAAAATGAAAAGAAAAAGCTTCTTATTCAAAATGGGTATGCTGAAAATTATCTGGAAATGGCTTACGAGTGTAGCTTATGTAAGGATACAGGAACTACAGCCCTTAGGGAAAAGTGTGTATGCTATAAACAGCTAATGATAAACCATTTACACGATCAAGCCAATTTAAAGCTGGCACGAACTGAAAACTTTTCTGTCTTTAACGAAAACTATTATTCTGACACCGCAAATATGGAGAAGTACGGCATCGCTGAGTCACCCAGAGAAAATATTTTAACCATTAAAGACCGGTGTATAAAATTCATAGAGAATTTTACTGTATCTGAAGAAAAGAATTTGTTTTTTAGCGGACCTACGGGTGTTGGAAAAACATTTATGGCAAACTGTATTGCGATGGAATTGCTGAACCAGGGAAGGACTGTTCTCTATGAAACTGCACCACGGTTATTTGACATCATTACAGAATATAAAATGAAATCCTTTAGAGATGATGAATACGACGATTCAAGTTACAAAAACATTTTTGACGTGGACCTTCTTGTAGTTGATGATTTGGGAACAGAATCACAGAGCGGTTCACGGTTTGCAGAGCTTCTAAATATATTAAATACCCGGCAGATCAATAATCTTTCGAGACCCTGTAAAACAATTATTTCAACAAATGCAGGAACAAATGAGTTATACAAGCTATACCAGGAAAGGGTTGTTTCACGGATTATAGGGAGTTTTGTACTTCTTAAATTTGTTGGAGAGGATATTCGAATGACTAAACGGATGAATTTAAAATAGTATCAAATAAAGGCACTTTGCATATTCATAAGTCAGGAGAAATATAAAATGATATCTGTTAAACCTAGATATCATTAGGATGTCCATTGCTCCCCTCTACAGATAGATTGAGCAATGGATGTTTTTAATTTATACGCCACCGAGGTTGGCGATGAGGATAACGAAGTATTCGACAGAATACATGTGTATATAAAAGGTTGAACAGAATAAATTATGTGAATGGTGAAAATACAGTTTGCATGGGGACCGGAACGATGATAATATAAACAAGCTGTCGCACGGGACAAGACAAAATAAAGCAGCATAGGGAGACATAAAAAGTGGAAATAAAAAAAGTGTTGACAAAGTGAAGACAGTATGGTAAGATACTAAAGCTGCTCGGTGAGAGCAGTTGAATAAATGGACTTTGAAAAGTAAACAGTGTAAATAGTGAAAAGGAACTCGAAAATAAATTTGAGTAACTTGCGAACTTTATAAAAGTCAGTAAGTAAAACTAGAGCTAACAAATTTTCTATATAAATTTTAATTTAATTAGAG
>JAOABQ010000070.1 GCA_026418275.1 Clostridia bacterium | reverse complement strand
CCATCTACGACTCCTCCTACCGTGCTTTGTAGTGTATCTTCTCCTCGGTTTAATATTATCAGAAGTAGTGAAAGTCGCACACTATTTTTTCATTACTATTTGTGCCGCCAGCGACAGCGGCGGAATGGAGAATTTCTATGTTTATTGATAGTGCCAAAATATTTATCAAAGCAGGCGACGGAGGCAATGGTATAGTTTCCTTTCACCGGGAAAAGTATGTTGCAGCAGGAGGTCCCGACGGAGGAGACGGAGGCCGGGGCGGTGATGTTGTTTTCGTAGTGGATGAAGGAATCCGTACACTTGCGGATTTCAGATATAAAAGAAAGTATAAAGCGGAACCGGGTCAGCATGGCGGAGCATCCAACTGTACCGGGCGCAGTGGGGAGGATCTGATCATTAAAATACCTTCGGGAACGGTTGTGAGGGATGAAGCTACAGGCCGGATTATTGCCGACTTAACCAAGCCGGGACAAGCCCACATAATTGCAAAGGGCGGAAAGGGCGGTGCGGGAAACCAGCATTTTGCTACATCCACGAGACAGGTACCCAACTTTGCAAAAAGTGGTGAACCGGGCGAAGAATTGACCATAGTGCTCGAGTTAAAGCTTCTCGCAGATGTAGGATTAATCGGATTCCCCAATGTGGGAAAATCGACTATTCTTTCCATGGTTTCCGCTGCAAGACCCAAGATTGCGGATTACCATTTTACCACATTGGAGCCTAATCTGGGAGTAGTCAGCCTGGATGAACAGAAAAGTTTTGTGATTGCGGATATTCCTGGACTGATTGAAGGGGCGCATCAGGGAATTGGTTTAGGACATCAATTTTTAAAGCATGTTGAGAGGACAAAACTCTTGGTTCATATTGTGGATATTGCTTCGATAGAAGGCAGAAATCCTATTGAAGACTTTGATGTAATCAATAAGGAACTTTCCCAGTACAATCCGGTTTTGGCCAAGAAGCCGCAAATTGTTGCAGCCAATAAAACCGATATTCCCGGATCCGATGAAAACCTGGAGGTCTTCAGGAAGGAAATAGAATCCAGGGGCTTTAAGGTATTTTCTATCTCCGCTGCTACCAACAAAGGTATGAAGGAATTGATGTACTACATAAGTGAAGCCCTTAGGGAAATTCCTGATACCATTTTGGTGGAAGAAACAGACCAGGAAGTTGTATATAAGGCAGAAGAGGAAAAGCCTTTCGAAATCCGAAGGGAAAATGGGATTTTTGTTGTTGAAGGAAAATGGGTTAAAAAAATTGTAGGGTCCACCAATTTTGGAAATTATGAATCCCTTCAGTATTTTCAGAGGGCAATCAAAAGTAAAGGGGTTGTAGACGCTCTGGAAGAAATGGGAGTCCAAGAAGGGGATACGGTAAAGATGATTGATTTCGAATTTGAATACGTAAGGTAATATATAAAAAGCGAAGTATTTCCAAATGGCCCTTTGGTTCAGGTAGACTTGTATACATGAGGAATCTATGGACAAACATATATTGGATATTGTAAAATAGTATTGTAGTACAACTAAAAAACCTTGAACGGAGGGGCAGTAGTAAGCGATATGGAGTGTATTAAATGTGAAAATTGTAAAATGGGAAGTGCCGCATATTTTTGCCTGATGAAGAACGACTTCGTATTAAATGAGGAAGCTCAAAATATGACGACTGAGAAGAGCAGAACCGGATGGAAAAAAGGTGACCCAAATTACGAAACACATAGGAGAAAAACCCGTAAAGAGGTTGAAGTTTAGAAGCCAAGGGATAGAAGACCATTCTATCCCTTTTGTATATCTTGATAGTATAAAAAGTAGATCAGTCTGAATGATAAAACAAAAATACTTATGTGCTATAATCTCCAATCCGGTCCCAGGAACCCGCCGAATTTTACCCAGCCTTCTTTCCTCCTGTTTCCGATTTCATAATCAATGTGATAGACGGTTGTACCTTTTCCCCTAAAGAAAAAGGGTCCTGTCATTAAGCTTCTCCTTTCAATACTGATAACTTTTCCCCCCGATAGATTGAATTTCTTCATAAATCCGGGTTTCATGCGTGCTAAGCTGCGCGAAGTATAAAACTGCACCTATTATTGCAATCAGTATAAATATTAAAAAAGCAGCCATAAATATCCCCTTCCTTAATTATGTTTCTATATAACTATTATATTTCCTTTTGCTAATTATTTGAAATTTGGATTAGATTAAACATGTGGAAAATCAAAATTTCTAGGGACTCATAGCACACTTTAGCAAGTTAAATCATATCAAATCATTTAAAATCTTCATTTTACTAAAGGTATTATTGGAAAACATGCGAAACATATTTTGCAGATAGGTGATTGAACGTTAAATATGTATAAGGCTTATGAAGAATAAAGTGAATATGTTTATCCAAGCCTTTCCAAGAAGGATTCAGGATGATAGAATATTAAGAAGTCATAAAAACGAGGAGATTATACAATGGAAATAAGCTATTTTGAATTGGAAAAGGAAACTGTCGAGATTTTAGATAAAAATAAGGTATGGGTATTATCAACCTCTGAAAATGATGTTGTTACATCTCGGTCAATGAGTATAATTAATATTGGATTAGAAATATTTTTTCAAACTAACAAGCGGTATATTAAATATCTTCAAATGTTTAAAAATAGAAATGTTTCCCTATGCTTTATGAATGTATCTATTGAAGGTACAGCTGAAGAAATCGGAGATTGGAAAGAGGAAAGGAATGCGGAATTGCTAAAGCTATATAAAGCAGCGCATAAATCGTCCTTTGACACATATGGTATGCTTGATCAGCAGGTAGTTATTAAAGTTATACCAACCAAAGTGAAATACTGGAAATACATAGATGGTAAACCTTTAAGGGAAAACCTGTATGTTAGGGAGAAAAGGGCTGAGAGAATAGACTTTATTTAAGTAAAAATAAGGATTAGAATAATACTTGAAGTGTACCTAAACAAAATATTATAGAAGATATTACTTGATTAAGGGACGTGCGATCCTTGTGCCACTAGGTTTTGCAGGAAGATACATACCTTGGAGATCCAAGCGATACATAAGTCATAATAAACCAATCATGTACGATGGCCCAATAGGGTAGTAGTATTATGTCAATAATGAAAAATAAGATTTACGAGGTATAAAATGGATAATTCTTTTATAAATCTGGAAAAACAAAAAACATCAATTCCCCTAGGTGCAGTAAAGGCTAGGGGTAAAGCAAAAACCCAGGTATACAGCTTTTTAGAGTATAACGGGCTATATATATTTACTTCGGGGAATTTCATTTGGGCGATAAGCGCTGAGACCGGCAAAAAAGTATGGGAGTCGAATTTTACCAAGGAAAAGGTGGAATTTTGCCTTTGGGGGGTGTTTTTATATAAAGAAAAGCTTTGGACCATTGGATGGAACTCCCATCTGGTATGCATTGATCCTCATCAGGGCGATTTGCTGATTCAGTTTAAAATTACAGTAGAGAAAGCCATCAGTGATGTAAACTATAAGGATGGAAAGTTGTATTTTCTGATGGAAACAAAACGGAATGTTACCTATGACGATTGCAAAGAGGTAAACCGTATAAGGGTGGTACTTTGTGCTGTAGATCTTGAAAATCCTACAGAGGTCTTTGAAAGTGATATTATATTTTATCAACATACCAAGTACATTTATACAACTGTTGAAGGGTCAAAACTTATACTTGCACACAAGGGATTTAAAGAATTATGGCTGGTAGACCCCAAGTCCTTAAAGGTTGAAAAAACCTTCAATGTAAATAATTTTTTGGAGTACCCGTCTATTGCTGGAGAGATTCCCGCAACAGATAAAATTCTTTATCTTGATTATGTCAGTAATAAAAAAGATTATGAAGTGATGGAGGCTTTTCAGTATAAAGACAATCAAGGGTGGGATAAAACAGTATATGGCGTAACACTCATATTCTATCAAAGCAGACTTCTGACCTTGCCTATTTTGCCTGTAGCATCTTGGGCAGATGATTTCATCCAACTTTTCGGGCAAGATGATGATTTATTCATATCCTTTAATGAATGCATTCTTGTTATGAAGGATTTTAAGCTGGTTGGGAAGTACGCTATACCGAATATCGAATTTGACACGGATCAGTGCAAAGATAATTTGACCCAGGGAGAGGCAATCGAATCCGATATGTCTACCTGCTATTATATTCTGGATGCGTGCCGGGATAAACTTACACTTCTTCACAATATTAGGTTTTATGATTTGGAAGAACTTCAAATGGGTTGTCCCAGCGATTCAATCATAGGGGTTATCATTTATGACTTTGATGTGAATTCCGGAAGCGTCCAAACCCTCGGAAAGCCCTTTATGGTAGGGCCGCTTGGTGATATTAAGTATGTCAAAAATAAAAACCGCCTTATCCTACTGAGTGAAAGGCGGTATTACGTGATTGAGGGAGATTCATAAAAAAGCAGTAAGGATATTCTTTAATATGCGTACTTGGGTGTGTTTATTACAACAGCCCCCCCCTTTTAAGTTCTTTTTATGGTTCTCCATTTTCAGCGGGTACAAAACTTAACTTCCTTCTTTTTCAAGGCTTTTTTAAATGGTATAATGAGATGGGAATTTAAGCCGTAAGTAAATGTTTCCAATGAAGGACCAGAACCCATAGGGGAGAGAGGATAGGAAAGCGTGGATCAACTTCAAAAGGAATTGCAAAGTCTTCTACATAGTAAATCTTTACAGGAACTGTTTGAGTATATGGATGAAAATATTACTGACTTCCTCTCAACGCCTTATATTTCTCAATACTATCAAATCTTAAAAGATACGGATATATCAACTTCAAAGAAAACGATGCCTAAAATCATAAAGGCATGGCTTGCCTTCTTAAGCGGAGATAATGCAGGCTTGTCCTGGATTATGAAGCATATAAAAGAAACGGATCTGGGGAATCAATATGAAAGTTCATTTTACTATTCACTCAAGGCTTTGGCCGGTTTCTTATCGGATCACAACGACAGAATGAAGTATGCGAAGCTCTCACTCGATGTTCTTCCCGAGGAGGATAGGAGCTTTTATATGGCAAATGCCAAACTGACTTATGGACAGCTGCTTGCAAGTGTGGATCAATTCCGTCTGGCATCAGAAATGTTTGCGTCCTCCTACCAGATGTTTTATTCCTTAGATCTCCAGTTTCCTGCAGTTGTGGCGCTGGTGAATGAATTGCTTAACAGATACAAGCTGGGAGAGTTTTCGGCGGTTATCGATGCATGTAATAAGGCATTGGTTATGTCGTCAAGCTTTAAGAATGAAATGCAGGATTACTGGAATGTTGTACATATGCCCTTAGGTATGTGCTATTATGAGATGAATAAACCCAATTTGGCCATCCGGCATTTAAAGCTTGCAAAGTCAAGTATAGACCGCATGGGGATGTTTCATATGCATGGACATATTGAGCTCTACCTGTTTAAATCCTATTACCTATTAAAGGATACTGCGGGGATGGAAGAGGTCAGAAATGAGTCTATTGCTAACTTTGAACATATGCACTATAAAATGACGGATTTACTTATATCCATGTTCCGGATTTTGTCATGTGAACCGGGCCATGACAGTAAGCTGCAGCCGGATATCGAAAACTTTGAAGTGGAATACATGAAAAATGGTGACAAAAGTCATGATATTGTGATTGAAACACTCGCTTATTTAAAATTGAAGGGCCTTAGTGATGTTATCACAGATTGGGTATTAGTAAAAAATCTGGAAAGGCTTCGGTTTATAGGCATGATACCGCAGGTTCAGTTGTTTTTAGTACTGCTTGCAGAAATGTACTGCAATGATGGCCGTCTAGAGGAAGCAAACGAATATCTGAAAGAGGCAGTAGATATCTACAAAGAGTTTGGTATCAGTGCTGGGTTTTATAGGGTACCTCTGAAGTCCTTAAGTCGGATACAAAAGATGGATCAGAGTCTATATAATATGTTGAATAGGAAAAATGAGGAAAACACAGTACTTCCCAAAGGTTCTCTGCTTTCGGCAAGAGAGAAGGACATCATGATGCTGATAGCCATGGGAAGGAGTAATGACGAAATCAGTAAAACACTCTTTATCGGTATTGGTACGATTAAATGGCATATCAACCACATTTTTGGGAAGCTGGGAGTCAAGAACAGAATACAGGCCATTGAAAAAGCAAAAAGCCTTGGAGAAATCTTATAGTTAGGCTCCATGGGCAATTTATCTCTTCAATTTTCTATCGCTATCCTTTCTTATCCACCCATAACAAAAGGTAAATTCAGTATTTTCCAGTGTGTGAATTACCTTTAACAAACAGTCTTTTGCAATATGGGGGGAAATTCCATATTTAAATCCATATAAGTTTCCTAACCAAAAACCTAACCAAAACCTATCCAAATACCTAACCTGGGTTAGGCGTTTTTTGGCGTGTTCTCCTGTAGAATGAGAGCATAACAAAAAAACAGGAGGTAAATCGAATATGGAAAGTTTAGAAAGTCATTATCATCAATGGGGGGGTGTTTTATTTTTTACAGCAGTTTATGCTGTAGCACTATTGTTTGTTCCATTCTATAAAAAAATGGACAGGAAGCCGGCAACTGCGTATATTGCCTTTGTATTGGCCTTTGCCATTGAAATGCATGGAATCCCCATGAGTATGTATCTGATTTCGTGGGTTATCGGGAAGAATCTCCCTGAAGGTGTTTTATGGGGGCATACCTTGTTTAACCAAATAGGATATACCGGAATGTATATAAACATTGTATGTGCGATTACTGCCTTATGCATGATCGGAAACGGCTGGTATAACATTTACCATAAATACTGGTCAAAGGAATCCGGTAAGGGAAAGGTTGTAAATAAAGGTGTGTACAAATATATCCGTCATCCCCAATATACTGGGTTTATGCTGCTAACCGCCGGCATGATTATACAATGGGCAACTTTACCTACGTTGATAATGTGGCCAATGATTGTATGGATGTATTACCGGCTTGCGAAGAGAGAAGAAAGGGATATGATAGCGGAGTTTGGTGAGGAGTACGTTAGTTACAAGAAGAAAACAAAAATGTTTATACCTTTTGTGATATAACTAAGAGGTTAGGTGGGCGCGGATGGATAAACAGTATAGTTTTGAACCTTCAAAACAGGAAATCTTTTGGACCGGATTCATCGGAAGCACATTTCTTCAATTTTACTACTTGGATTTCGTGAAGCATTTGAAAATCAAGACGACTGATAGAATATTGGACTATTGTTCGGGGAGTGGGATCATATCCCAAAAAGCAGCTAAATATTTAAAATGGGGAGAGCTTGTTTTTGTGGATGTGTCCCGGCGCTGGCTTCATCAAGCGGCTAAAAGGCTTAAGCCATTTAATAGGGCATTGGGTCTTCACCTGTGTGACTTTGACGGTATCATTCATGGGGGTAGGTATAATAAGATTATTGTGCATGATACAATTCACGATTTTCCCGATGAATACCACATAAGGATCATTACGCAGCTTATGAAAAATCTGAAACAGGACGGGACCCTCTTTATACGTGAACCTATAGGCACAAAGCATGGAATAAAGCTTTACCAGCTGGTTAATTTGTTTGAATCGATTGAGGGAATATCCTATGAATATGAAATTGTTAAAAAGCGGATGATAGGCGAATATGTTGATGTAAGATGCTGCTTTAAAAATGAGATTTGGAATGCTTAGAGCTTCAGAATATACTTTAATGTAATGGTAAGGGTCAGAAAATTACGATGTGTACCCTTGGATAATATAAAGTGCCAGGGAAGTGGCTTATGCCCGTCTTTTGAATATAATATAATAAAGAAAGATGAATTTCCTTTGCCGGGAAATTCATCTTTCTTTTTTTTACCGAAGGCCTAGTGATACCGCATAGATATACCAGGCTGCATGGGGAAGCCACTGCTCTGCCCAGCGCCAGTTGTCGTCCAGTTTTCCCGGAATTGTCCGCGAATAAAGGGCAATATCCTCTTCGTCCTCCAGACCGGATGTAATTCCGTTACAAATTCCTCCGGGGCAGTTGGTATAGTCAAATCCGTTTTCAAATAAATACGGCGGATTATTTCTGCCCGAGCCCTGCTGCATACAGCTGTCAAAGGGATTGAGCCCCAAAATCCAGTTAATTTGATCATCTGCATAACTGAGAAGTTTGGATTGAAAAGCCTTATCCTCATTAAAATGTCGGGCACAAAGCCTTGCAGCAGCCGAAAGAGAAGCAAGGCGCGCATTCTCTCCCTGCCACCAGGGAGCCGCTTCATTATCATGGGGAAAGAAAAACGCAGTATAACGGCTGTTATCCCTGCGTTGTACCAGTTGACGTGCCAAACCGAAGGGATTGTTGACCTCACGGGTGACCCAAAGCTCAAATTCCATGGATTTACGTATAGTGTCCAAAAGCCCTTTCCGGATTCCCTCATCCTTTTCAAGCTCCAGGAAATGAAGCAGTGCTACAACCGGCATACCTGCATCCGAGGGGTGAAAAAAGGGCCGGTCCCTATCTTCTACCCTCCAGTAATTGTTCCACGCACCGGATGAAGCGAGCCTCATACAAATTTGTTTTGCCATATTTCTTGCTTTATCCAGGTAGTCATCCTTTTGTGTCGACTTGTAAAGCTCAACTAATGCAATCAATGCGCAGTATTCATCCAGCATATTCCACTTACCGTTATTGGTATATTTCTCGTTATTCTTTTCAAGGTAGGCATAAGCTTCCATTGCTGCCTCCAGAAATTGCTCCGAGGTAAATTCTCCCGGATAAGTATAGCGGCTTGCAGCTGCCAAAGCTGCGATGGCAAGCCCCGAGCCCATTCTAAAGGCTGCTTCATAGGATTCATCCGTGATGACTTCCTGATCCGCTGTTTCAGCCTTTCCGAATTGCCTGGAAGACCCTTTATACTGTAAAGCAAGACATCTGTCCTCCGGTTTTTTCAGCCGTCCCTTTCCTGAAACCGAGCGGAAAAAAGCCCCAGAGGGTGCTTTCATCCTGTACATGTACTCTGCACCATACATAGCCTCATCTATCAATCTTCGTTTGTACTCATGATAATGCGGCTTGCCTGAGGCGGTTAGTTCCTCTAGGGTGTTAAACAGCGCCCATACTGTAAGCGGGCCTTGTTGAGGGCTAAAATAAGTAGAGTGAAAAAGGTGTGAAAAGTGTTTGCTGTAATCACCGGTGGCATCATACCATCCTCCGTGTACATCATGGGTCCCCTTACGCTCTCCTTCAAAGGTCATAGTGCGGTCTGCCCAGTCTAAATCCCCTGTACAGCGCTGTGCTTTAAAGTAAAAAATTGCATCCGAAAGGCTTTGTTTGGCCAAAATATTCTCTTCAATCACAAAGTTTCCTGACCGGATGAGACCTTTTGAGGTGTCACACACGATATAAAAAGTGCCTTCTTCCCGAACTTCTGAAAAATCCATTGTCCAAAAATAGCCTACCTTCCACTTAGCCACTGTACCTGCTTCTAAAGGTTTTCCGGTAAATACCGTTTTTCCGGAAGATTCCTCAACTATATTGAAGCTCGCTAGAGTGTCTCCATCGGTGCCCATTAAAACGGCCCGTTTATTAAAAAAACGGTCATAACCGATATGATTGGTCAGTATTTTCATATGTCATTCCTCCCTTTATAAAGTTATTATATATTCTGCCTAAAATCAGCTATATAACGCATGAATCCATACATTTTGACAAGGTACACCCATGCTTACGGGCTGTCAGCAATGTTAAATAGATTTTTCCAAGCGGGTCACCCTGGCATAATGAAGCGTGTTGAATAAGAATATTAGTAAGTTTCCAATATCTTGTCTCTTACTATTTTACAACACATGATCCATTTTTTATACTTGTTTTCTTCTGACATATTGCATACAGCATAACAATACCTGCCTAGTGCTTTTTAACACAGCAGATTTTAAGTTTCAAAGTGTTAAAAATGCACTTCCTCTGTTTGTGCCTCGCATACCCTAGAAAAAAATTACGTTATGAGGCACTAGCAGGGTACGTTGAAATTCATATTGACTTTTTAAAATTTAAGGCGCATAATATGACTATAGAGTCATGTGACTAGGTAGTCATAATGTGAATACTGAAAACATAATGCAAAAGTCATTTAAATAGAGTGAAAGCACAAGGAGTGATAAAGTGCCAAAGGAAACATTTTTTAATCTAAACGAAGAAAAACAAGAGAAGGTAATGCGAGCTGCAATCAGTGAATTTTTAAAGCACGGTTTTGAAAAGGGCAATATAGGAGATATCGCAAAAAATGCCGGAGTTGCGAAAGGAAGTATGTACCAGTATTTTGAGAATAAAAAGGAGCTTTTTCTATTTTCGGTACGATGGTCTACAGAGCTGCTTGTGAAAAGGTATAGCAATTATAAAGATACCAAAAGTAAAGACATGAATTTGTTTGATTTCTTTTACCAAAGCTCTAAGGATATGATGCTTCAATTAAGAGATGAAAGAGAGGTCGTTATCTTTGTACAAGACGTTTTTCTCGGCAAATACGGCAGTATGAAAGATGAATCGATGGGCTACATCATGAAGGCTTCGGAGGAATATATCCTGCAAATGATCCAAGAGGGTAAAAAAAATGGCTCTATCCGAAAGGATGTAGATGATAAGATACTTTTACTATTTATTACGGGAGCATCACTAAAATTTAAAGAATACATCATGAATAAAGCAAGGGCTGCGGGAGAGTATATCATCGACGAAGATTACCAAGTGAATGAAAATGAAATTAAAATGATTATCGACCTGATAAAAAATGGAATGGGGGAAAAATAAATGTTTCTAAGGGTATTGGATTTAAAAAAGAGCTATCAAACAGGAGATGTAAGTACCCAGGTCCTAAAGGGAGTCGGGATGAACCTGGATAAAGGGGAGATAGGGGTCATTCTTGGACCTTCCGGTTCAGGCAAATCGACTTTATTGAATATCATCGGCGGAGTGGACCGCAGTGATTCGGGTAAAGTATCCGTAGACAGCATTGAAGTTACAGAATTAAAGGATAACCAGCTTACGGATTACAGAAGGGAACATATCGGATTTATATTTCAGTTCTATAATCTAATTCCTAACCTCACTGTCGGTGAAAATATTGAAGTCGTTTCAAACATCAGCAAAGCTCCGTTAAGCACAGAGGAAATACTAACCGCCGTAGGAATGCTGGATAAGAAATATAGATTCCCCAGGGAATTAAGCGGAGGAGAGCAGCAGCGCGTATCAATTGCTAGAGCCGTAGTTAAAAATCCAAAGCTGCTTTT
Organism: Clostridia bacterium; assembly: GCA_026418275.1. Taxonomy (GTDB): domain Bacteria; phylum Bacillota; class Clostridia; order Acetivibrionales; family DSM-2933; genus SKW182. The sequence goes on along the minus strand of JAOABQ010000070.1, from coordinate 296,282 downwards.
ATGTGATGAGCCGACAGGGGCACTGGATTTTTCGACCTCCAGAGAGATTTTGAAGCTTTTGCAGCAAATCAATAAGAAATTTGGTACAACCATACTGATGATCACGCATAACACGGCTATAAGTGCTATGGCCAACAGGGTTTACAGGGTAAGAAGCGGAGAGATTGTTGAGGAAATAATAAATGATAAAATTATTTCGGCAGAAAGGATTGAGTGGTAATGATTATCAATAAAAAAATAAAGAGAACCATGATGGAAAGTAAGTCCCAATATCTGGGTTCCTTGGCGCTCATTATTATAAGCTGTCTGCTTTATACCATGTTCAATCAGCTTTCAAGCAATATGGCGGATATTACATCTTCTTTCGAAAAGAATTACGTACAGGAGGATGCAAGCTTTATCGCTGACAGGAAATTAAGCAGTATAGAGAATTTGGAATCAAAATTCAATATGCGCATAGAGGAGACCGGGGTAGAGGATTATCCCGTATCTGAGGATAAAGTTTTAAGGATATTCAGCCAAAATGCAAAGGTCAATTTACCGGCAATTATTGATGGGAAGCCCTTGAGCGGTAATGATATTTTGCTTGATCCTGCTTATGCAAAAGCAAATAAGATAAAAATCGGTGACCTGATCAATATAAATAACAAAGACTTTAAGATCTCGGGCTTTATGTCACTTCCCAATTATATCTATCCTTTAAAAAAGGAAAGTGATTTATTGAATGATCCCAATAGCTTTGGAATAACTGTAATGGGCAAGGATGATTATAAGGATATCCATAAAGGCAGCAGCTTTTATGCCATAAAGTTTAGTCATGATCAAAACAGTGTAGATGAAAAAATTGCACAGTTTAAGGATGCCCTCAAAAACGAAAATATCCATATCTTAAAATGGACCAACATCAGCGAGAATCTAAGGGTGATTTATGTAGACGCAAAACTGGAGGGCATTAATAAAGTAAGTTCTGTCATGCCGGTAGCCATCTTGATTCTTACTTGCATATTAACCGGAGTGGTGATGTGGAGAATGCTGAAGAGAGAGTTTGTCATTATAGGGACTCTTTATGCTCTTGGATATAGAAAAAGAGAAATCCTGATGCATTACCTGGCCTATCCGGTATTCATTGCACTGACAGGTGGAATCCTTGGAACTATACTTGGAGGCCTTGCCTTAAGACCGATGCTAAACTTTATGTTGATGTATTTTAATATGCCGGTAGATTCGATAACCTTTAATATCAAGTTTATAGTCATCAGCATACTGCTGCCGGTACTTTTCTTAAGTATATGCGGGTACTTTGTCATCAACAGGGCCCTTAAACTTTCTCCTGTAGAATTGATGCGCGGAGGAAGGGAAAAAGGGAAGGTCGGTTTTATTGAAAGGAAGCTTAAGCTTGACCAACTTAAGTTTTCAACAAAGTTTAAAGTTAGGGAGCAGCTTAGAAGTATCCCGAGAAGCGCGTTTCTCTTACTTGGAATTGTACTTGCAACCATGCTTTTACTTTTAGGTTTTGTAGCAAAAAGCTCCATGGATTTTCTTATGAGGGATACCTATGAAGATGCCTATAAATATCAGTATGAGTACATGTTCAATTCTTTTCAACAGGGAACGCCTGCAAACGGTGAAGCTTTTTCTATTTCACCTTTTCAATTGACATCCGACGGCAAAACAAGCTTTTCCGTGTATGGAATCAATCCTGGCTCAAAATATATTTCACTCAAAGACACTAAAGGGACGGAGCTTGGGAAAGATAAGGTGATTATTACAAAACCCCTTGCAGATAAACTCAAGGTAAAGCCTCAAGATACGATCCAGGTAGTCAACAAGCTTGATTCAAGAGAGTACAGCATCACCATTGACAGGATTGCAAGTACCTATATAGGCGAGTATATTTATATGCCCCTTGCAAAGTTTAATGCACTGCTTATGTATCCGTCAGACAGCTATATCGGTTTATGGAGCATGGATAAACTCAACATACCCGAAAGCAAATTATTAAGTACTGCAACCATTGATGATTTGAAAAAAGCCTTTGACGCATTGACTGCACCGCTGCAAGCCTATTTGGGTGCCATTGCCTTTATATCCTTTCTCATAGGGCTTATTGTTATCTATGTTGTAACCTCATTGGTTATAGAAGAAAACAAGCAAAGCATATCCATGATGAAAGTTTTTGGCTATAAGAAGAAGGAAATCTATTCGCTTATATTAAACAGTTCATTCTTTATGGTGATCATCGGATATGTTATAGGTGTACCGCTGCTTTTGACATCAATGAGTGCCATGTTTAAGTCGATAACCAGGAGCATGAATTTTGCTTTCCCTGTAACCATTCAATATGGCTATGTTTTGGTAGGATTTGTAGTGATTTATTTTACCTACGAAGTATCAAAGGCGTTAAGCAGAAAGAAAATTAACCGTATCTCCATGACAGAGGCTTTAAAAGCGGGTATGGAATAGCTTAAAAGTAAGTGATGCAGTGCTGAAAATACCCTTTTAAAAGAATGATTTGCGAAATCCACGGTTTTCCACCAAATCCGGATATTATATAAAATATTAAATATCCTGTTGATGAATAATATAACCGTTGAAGAATATTTCGCAAATAAGGGGAGATATCCAAATGACGCAGGCAAATCAAAAAGTCAATGAGAAAAACATTTATATTACCAAGTGGGTTAATGACGTAGAGAAATATGTAAAATACGATGGCCGGAAAGATGATTATATTGAAGTCAAATTAAATGAGGCCCAAAGTTTTGAATCAAAGGAAGAGGCAGAAAAATTTGCAGAAATGGTATATGATTTCGGGTATGAAAAGCCAGAAATTGTAACAGTAGAAGTTAAAACCATTGCGTAAAAATAAATGGTATAGATTCTTCATTAAACTGACTCTATTGTTTAATGTTTTCCTCAAGACTTAGAGGAACATTAAATGTTTAAAATATTAGAGTCAGTTTTTTGTTGCAATGATGTTAGGTGCCTGAAGGGAAAAATTTCTTGACAAATATTCAAACAATAATATAAAATATTTGAAAAGTAGAATAATGGAGAGAAGGATTGCCTCATTGGATAAAAAAACAGAAATATTAAAAGCGGCGGGGAATTGTTTTGCCCGTTACGGATATGAGAAAACAACTATGGACGATATTGGAAAGCTGATAGGTTTGAACAAAGCATCTATTTATTACTATTATAAAAACAAGGAATCCATATTTACCGAAGTGATACTCTATGAAGCAAATGAATTTCTGACTGCTGTTTTGGAGAAAGTATCAGGGGTTAAAGGCTGCAAGGATAAAATAATAACCTATTTAGTCGAGTGGCTTAGGTATATAAGGAAGGCGATAAATCTTCATAGCCTTACGCTTGAAAGGGTTCAAGGTTTATGTCCCCTATTTAATCATCTGTATGAAAAAATAATGGAAAAGGAAACCGAGGCTTTGTCCGGGATACTCCAATGTTGTGTCAGTAATGGTGAAATTATTGAATGCGATGTTAAAAGAGTTGCACGAAGTATTATTACAGTGAAGGAAGGAATAAAGAATCGGCCATCCAATTTTGAAAATTGCAGCTTTGCATCAGAAGTTGACTATTCTTCCGTTGAAAGTGAAATTGTCTTTACGATATCGTTAATATTGGATGGGCTCCGGAAAAAAATATAGGAAAAAACGATTGTAGAGGAGGATATACATGGAATCGGTTATTGAAACAATAAAGAAGCGCTGTTCTGTCAGGAGTTACAGCGGCATTGCAATTGAAGAAGATAAAAAGCAAAAGATCAATGAGTACCTTAAAGCGAATTGTGAAGGTCCATTTGGAAACAAAGTACGTTTTCAAATTGTTGAAGCAAGTGAAAATGACAAAAATGAATTAAAACAGCTTGGTACATACGGAGCCATTAAAGGTGCGCATCTTTTTATTGCCGGTGCGGTTAAAAAGGGCCATGGCGCGATGGAGGATTTCGGTTATTGTATGGAAAGGAACATATTGATGGCTGCAGCCCTTGGACTTGGCACCGTATGGCTTGGAGGTTTTCTCAATAGAAGTGCTTTTGCCGTGAAAATAAATGCTTCAGAGGATGAAGTAGTGCCGGCAGTTACTCCATTTGGGTATCCGGCAGATAAAAGGTCGATTGCGGATGCTGTTATAAGGTTTGTAGCAGGGTCTAAAAAACGCAAGAGTTTTGAAGAACTATTCCTAAGTGGAAGTCATCAGGAAGTGTTAACCCCTGATTTGTGCGGGGAGTACTTCCAGGTACTTGAATCGGTGAGACTCGGGCCCTCTGCAAGCAACAAGCAGCCATGGAGAATCATTAAGGCAAAAGATAACAATATTTATCATTTTTATTTAAAAGAAAACCCCCGGTATAACAATTACTTTAAGGAAATAAAAATTCAAAATCTGGATATGGGGATAGCCATGTGCCATTTTGAACTGTCTGCCGGCGAACTCAAATTAAAGGGAAAATGGATGGAAAACGAACCGGGGATAGATTCCGGCGACCTAAAGTATATTGCAAGTTGGATAGGGGAAGAAAATTGAAACCGGTACAAAACGCACTAAAAATCTACCTTTGTGTCAGGCATCCAATGCATGGGTGTGAATTGGAGACTAAAATGTAAGAGATCTGGATCTATCATAAAGGTTATTTCGGCTTGGAAAGGAGACAGATATGGAACCGGTTACACATGCACTAACAGGCTACGTGATTAGCAATGTGTTTTATAAAAATAAAAACAACATGAAAATGGCTTCATTGAATGCATTGAGTATTGTAACCATAATGGGAGCCACCGTTCCGGATATTGATTCCTTGGCAAGGTATTTTAGGGACAATACGTTTTACTTTATGTTTCATAGGACAATTACACATTCTCCTCTTGGGCTTTTTATTCTGTCCGTACTATGTGCTTTTATTGTAAAGGTGATTTTAAAAGACCAGAAATATGGGGTTTTGCTCTTCGGAGCACTCTTGGGTGCCGTATCCCATGTTCTTTTGGATTTGACTAACGTCTACAGTACACTTGCTTTGTGGCCGTTTTCAAATAGAATGTATAGTCTGGGCCTTTTGCCCATCTATGATCTATATATTATCAGTATATATGTTATCTCCATCTCCCTAACCCTTTTCAAGCCGCTTAGAACCTATAAAAGAAAAATATTCGGTTTTGTCTTAGTGGCTCTTACTTGCTATATAGGACTCAAGATATATGTACAATTTGATCTCAAGGACTATATTGTAAAGGAATATGAAAAGGGTAGCTTTACAGAGACCGCTGTACCCAAAAGGCTACAAAAGATTTCTATTCTTGGAACCTCTTATGGCATCAATGCATGGCGGTTTATCATCGAAAACGAAGATGAATTCGTAAAAGGAGATCTAAACTTTAATGACCGAAAGTACGCAAATGTAATTTTATTGAAAAAGGAAGCAAAGGACGCTGCAGCAATAAAAAGAGCTCAGGAAACGCCCTTAGGGGAATTTTTATTAAGGTTTTCGCCCTATATTTATTATAGAGTAAGTGAGCATAAAGAGGGAACCCTCGTAACCATGTCCGACTTAAGGTTTAATTTTAGAGTAACTGGAGAGGCGGGCAATAAGCAGGGACGCTCCCATACATTCGGAGGGTATGTACTTTTGGATCAACAAAATACCCCGGTCTACTGGAGTACCCAAAAGCCGCAATCGCAAATGAAAGCGGAATAAGCTTTAGGAAAATATAATATTTGTGATACAATATTTATTGGAAAACTGCATTTTATAATGGGATGTAATATGATGAGTGAAGTGTTAAATATTTTTGAAATCGTTACTGTTGTTTAGAAATATGAACAAGTGAGAATGAAGTTTCAAATTGGGGGAGGATGCTATGAATAAAGATTTTAATGTGGTGCTTTTTGATATAGGTGGTGTTTTGGTTGAAGTGGAGGGCTTTTCAAAGATCATGAATTGGATGAGCGGGATAAAGCATGAAAATGAACTAAGGAACAAATGGTTTTCTTCGCCTACGATGGATGACTATCACAAAGGTAGAATTAGTACGGAGTGTTTTATCCAAAAGATGACCGATGAGTTTGGGCTGTCTGTGGACCGGGATACTTTTATCAAGGTATATGAAAGTTACCCGAAAAAACTTTATGAAGGTGCCGCAGAATTAGTACGTCAAATGGCTGACAAATACACGGTGGCCAGTTTTTCAAACAACTGTGCACTCCATTGGGATAAGCTGTGCAGGGAAGATAAAATGGATCAACTGTTTCATAAGAATTTTCTTTCACACTATATCGGCATGCAAAAACCGGATAGGGAGTTTTATGAATATGTATTAAGTCATTTAAACACAGATCCCAACAGGATATTATTCTTTGATGACAACCAACCCAATGTGGATATGGCTAAGGAGCTAGGTATTCAAGCTGTAAGAGTAAACGGTTTTAGCGAGTTAATGGATAAGGTAAAAGAACTAAAACTGATTTAACGGTGTTCTAAGCTATTTACCGATTTGCAAAAGATAAACGATAAACAAAGTGTTCTTGTTTTTCAAAGAGGCGCTTTGTTTTTATTTAGGAATGATTTTTACAGGCACTTTAGTCATTATAATTTAATTCAAAACTAAAGGAGCACCCAAGAAAAGTGCTCCCAGTTTACACATAATTATTTGATTATTTACGGACAACATGGGATTATGCTCCGATACCTACCCATAAGCTTCTTAAAACCAGCGTACTAGAAAATAACTTCTTTAAAACAATTTGAGTAAAAAACCATGGAATGACGTTATTTGAAAAGTTGTGGATATATGGCCTTGGCTGTGTCTTCAATGCCTAAAACCATATATTGGGATACGGATGACATATGGGACTCTGGAAGAATTATAACCCTGTTATTCTTAACAGCACCAACATCTGCAAGAATTGGATCTTTCCTTACCCCTTCTGCAAATGCTTGAGGGTCTATGTTTGGATCATAGGAAATGGAAGGCAATATGATAACATCAGGGTTGAGTTTTGCTATCTGTTCTCTGCTAATTGAAGGCCACCCTTCCATTCCCTCTTTTGATGGTAAGTTTATTAGTCCCGCCCTGGTAACAACGTCTTCAAAGGAAGTACCTTTTCCACTTGTTGATTCAAAGGGGTCATAGTCTAAAACCGTAAGGCGTTTATCCATAGGGATTTTTTTAACCTTATGTTGAATTTTTGCTAGTTTGCTGTTCATCCAACATATAACTTTTTGCCCTTTATAATATTCCCCAACAATATAGGCTATTTTGCGAAGGTTTTCCTGCACTCCTATAATATTATTAGCTGTTTTTGTCACATATACATTCAATTTTGCATCTCTCAACTTCTGTACAAACTCTTTACTATGCCAGTCTGCCACAAACACAAGATCGGATTCAAGAGCAGTTATTATTTCTGCCTTGCCTACAACTTTTATCGGAATTTCCTTTGCTGCTTCTACAACATTTGATAATCCCGGATCTACGGATAGATATGTAAGGGCTTTGATTCTGGACTTGTCTACAAGGGATAAAAGAATTTCATCTGTTGCCAATGTCACAGAAACTATATTTTGAGGCTTTTTGCTGAGTGTAACTTCTGTACCCCAAGCATCCTTAACAGTAATTGGGTATTTGGTTTCCCCATGACATTTTCCTAAACACTTTTGACCGGACTTTTCAGCATTTAATTCCTGAGATGCACTGACATTAAGAGTAAACATGAAGCATATAACCAATAAAACTGCCATCAGGGTAGATAATTTTTTTTTCATTTCATCGACCGCCTTTCTTAATTAAATTTAAAATCAGGCTTATAGATAGTGTTGCCCGTAGAAACGCTGGATAACAATGTTTTAAAATGAGAATCAAAAGATATCCAATATATGTAAAAACAGTACAAGATCATAATACTATAGTTTATACAATATGTCAATATATGTAATTGATACTTGCAGATTTTATATATGGATTAGAATTTCTGCTCGTTTTTTGGAAAAATATAAGAATATTTTTACATCGACACACATGATGTGCTTATTTAGGGATAAGTTCAAAACCATTTGAAAAACATGAAGATAGACAGGTATATGCGATGAAAAGCGGGTTAATTCCATAGTTGCTTGGAATTAACCCGCTTTTCTAAGGGATTAGTTCACTGTTACGGTGAAAATGTTGCTTTCGGATATGCCGAAGGCATTTGTAAGCCGTACTTTATAAGTATAAGTGCCAGGCGCATGATTGGTAAAATCAACTCTGCCGCTTTGCGGATTCGGAGTATTCGCCGTCAGGTTCCCACTGGCGACACTTCTGCCGTTTTCAAAGAGCTGCCATGAGGTAGCATTATTTCCCCACCAAAGATTCCAGGTGACGGAGTAATTTCTGGAACCGTTCCAGTTGGATGAATCGGCTTGTACTGTACCGGGTGCATTTGCACTCGGTGTAACCTGTGTTGTGGCATCAATTGAACGGTTTCCATTCCGGGCAATGACAACAAATATTTTTGGATAACCGTCATTTGTGAGCCCTGTCACGGTATAAAATGTTTGTGTGAGCTCACTGGCAATGAGCTGATACCCAGGGCCTGAGGGTGAATATTGCCTTATCTCGTAAGTTGCTCCAGTTCCGAAGGAAGTCCATTCAAGGTATGCTTTTGCATCACCGGGATAAGAGTACAAATAGAATGTATCCGGTGGATCTTCGGCAAAGCTTGAAGCGATATTAGCTGTTAAAAGAAATAAAACCATAAATAGTGAAATATATATTTTATTTTTTCTCATAATGTATCTCTCCTTTTTTTGTATAATTAAGTATTTTATACAAGCACTAATACTTCCCCTAATATATTGATGAATAAACAAAAATTTCAAAAAGTGCAGACGATTATATAATAAGCATAGTGGTATTGTTTTTTGCAAGGGCACTTTGTTTTTTAATGTAAAACTAATTTTATATTTACAAATATAGCTAAAAGGTGTAAAATTACACTGAAAGGGTAAGTGGGAATATGACGAGAGAAGAATTTGTGAAAAAAGTGGATGAAAAGCTAAAGCTCATCCGAAATGAAAAAGATTATTCACAGGATAAAATGGCAGAAATTATTGGTATATCTAAAAAAACGCTGGTTCAAATAGAAAAGGGAAGAGCAAGTCTTGGGTGGACTGGGGCAGTGACGGTTTGTACTATTTTTAAAGATAGCGAAATTCTGCAGATGATTTTTGGCGGCCAGTCCCAAGAACTAATTCTTATGCTTGCCTTTAACGGGTATGAAGGAGATTATGGTAAGACGATGGGAGGCAAGGTTTGGTGGCGGGATTTAGAAAGCAAAGAGAATATTAAAGTACAGCAGAATATCATTACCAACCACTATAGGATCTTGGACAAAGAAGACCGGAGAATTTGTTCTTCTTTTAATTATGAGTATATCAAAAAAAGATTTAGCGAACTATAAAACCCAAGTGCAAACTTAGTAAAATTAAAGATGAATTACATGTTTTGCTTAGCGAGAGGTCGAAAATTAAAATTGTACTTTTACGGCTGATTATCTATTTATATAGATAAAGATATTAGGCCAAACGGATGCTTTATTATCGAAGGAGCGAGTCAGACAAATGAGTTTTTTGTTTAATAAATTTGCTTTCCTTTATGACGGCTTTATGCATCATACAGGTCTTGCAAATGAGAAGAGGATACTTCAATACTTTGGAAACGTCAAGGGGATGAAGATTGCGGATATTGGAGGAGGCACGGGTTCTTTGTCCCTATTGCTGGCCGGTTTGGAAGCGGAGGCGACCATTATTGATTCAAGCGCTGCGATGACTGCGATTGCAAAAAAAAAGGACCAAAGGATTAAAATTATAAATGCAAATGCCGAAAACATACCCGTTGCTGATAATCTGTTTGATAGGGTATGTATGAAAGATTGCCTGCACCATATAGTAAATCAGGAAAAGGCACTTCGTGAGGCGATGAGGGTACTTAAGCCCAATGGGAAAATCATTATCATGGAATTTAACCCAAAGAGTATAAAATCAAAGCTTATTTATTTCTTTGAAAGGATATTGGGGGAAAAAACCAAACTGGTAGATCCAGAAGCGTTAGATAAAATGTTGTACCAAAACCTAAGTCAAGGACATGTTTTTTTACTCAATGCTTTTGAGTATGTTTATGTGGGGGTGAAATATGGGGAGAGTTCAACTTTGGTATAAAGTTCTAAAAAATTATCTGCTTGGAAATGTTGTTACACCAACGGACATCGGAAATTCATATGACTTGGTAAGCAGTAGTTACAATGATCGGTTTCTAAACATTATGCACAAATACAATATTGTCATGCTTTCCCAAATCTCGCTGCCGGAACAGGCAAAGGTATTGGATCTGGCTTGCGGTACGGGCTTCAACTCTGAATATTTGCTGGGTCTTCGACCTAATTACACCATAGACGGAGTAGACATTTCGGAGGGCATGCTGAAAGAGGCGGCTTTAAGGCTTAGGGGAAAAGTAAACCTTTATCAGGATTCAATGCTGAGTTTCCTGAAAAACTGTAAGGATGAAGAGTACCATATGATTATTTGCAGCTGGGCATTAAAATACCAACCTCCCTTGGAAGTTTTGAAAGAATGCAATAGGGCATTAAAACCGGGCGGACAAATAGCGGTGATTCTTAATTCCAGACATACTCTGCCTGAAATTCGCAGGATTTATAAGCACTTGTTAATAAGGAATTCAAAAGGGATTAAAAAATTAATGCTTGAGCTTCCCAATCCTAAAAACGAAAAGCACTTGAAAAAATGGTTTATAAAAGCTGGTTTTGAAGAAATATATACTTTTGGGGGTGCGGAAAAATTCAGATTTGATTCAACTGAGGATATGACCCAATGGGTTACTTCAACAGGTGCACTTGCGGGCTTTGATATTATGGTTGATTTGCACGATAGAAATATTAAGGAACAGGTTTCAAACCTTTTTAGACAATTCGGTATAATGACGGTTACACATGATTTTGTATGGGGGAGAGCGAAAAAATGCGAGTAAACATTCCTGTATTTTTAAAAATGGGCTTAAATAAAAGTTGCATCAAACTGGCTTATAAAATTCATAAATTATTTTCAGCAAATCCCAAATATAAACTTAGAAATCTTATAAAAAGCGGGCTTCATGTTGTTAAAAACGACAGGATTAAAGTTCATGATGGTATGTTTATTGTAAACTCCTTTATTCCACCTTTGAATTCCCTCGCGTTTGAAAGTATCTTAATGGGAGTTTCAGGAAGAGGAAGTGAGTTTTTTGACCATCATATTTCGGGCAAAAGAAAATTTCCAATCTCAATTTATATATCGGCAACTTCCAGGTGCATGTATAGCTGTTGGCATTGTAGTGCTGCAAAAAGGAATCCGGGCAGTGATATCGGAACTTCCAAAATGATTGAGCTAATTCAAAAGCTGCAGGATATGGGAGTCGGCATTATTGGATTTACAGGAGGTGAGCCTTTACTTAGAGATGATTTGGAAGAGATTTTAAAGAGTATGGACAAGAGAAGTGTATCTTTTGTTTTTTCTACCGGTTACGGTCTTACATACGAACGGGCAAGAAAACTAAAAGAAGCCGGATTACTGGGTATTGCAATTAGTATTGATTCGGTAAATGAGGATGAGCATGATAGAATGAGAGGTTTTAACGGAGCCTACAAGATAGCCATGGAGGCAATTAGAAATGCAAAAAAAGCAGGCCTGTATACCATGTCTCAAACAGTATGTTCGAAAGAGCTTTTACAGGGTGAAAATCTGCATGATTTGGCCTGTTTTATGAAAAATATGGATGTGGATGAGATGAGGATTATCGAACCGCTTCCTTGCGGCAAACTTGGCTCAAGGGAAGATGTATTACTGAATGAAAGTGAGAGTAAAAAGTTAATTGAATTTCATAAGGCGTGCAATAGAAATAGGAGCATGCCCAAAGCATCGGTGTTTTCGTATTTCGAATCCGACGATCAGTTTGGATGCGGCGCAGGTGTCCAACATTCCTATATAGATCACCAGGGAAATCTATATCCCTGTGATTTCGTACCGATCAGTTTCGGTAATGTTTTTGAGACCCCAGTGGATAAATTATGGGAGGGAATGCACGAAGCGGTGGGAGGACCGAGGGAATATTGTATTAGCAAGCATCATTTAAGTGGAATTTTAGAAAAAAGTGTTAAAAGCTATCCCGTTTGTGCAAAGACTTTGCCTCTAGCATGTTGTAAATGTGAATCTCAAAGTGTACCAGGTTTTTACAGAATCCTAAGGGGAGAAAAATAATGAAGGCGGATTTAAACGGTTACAACATTCATTTTGAGGTTTTTGGAGAGGGCCAACCGGTCATTTGTCTTCACGGTTGGAATGAAGAGTGTAGTGTATTTAAAACCAGGGCATATAAAAGTCTTTTGCAAGGTTATAAAATATATGCTGTTGACCTTCCAGGGTTTGGAGAATCTGAAGGTCTTGACGATTATACTTTTGAGGTTTTAAATGAGATTCTTGAGCAATTTGCGGAATATGTCGGATTAAATGATTTTACTTTGCTCGGACAATGCATGGGTGGGATTATTGCCCTTGACTTTGCCATCCGACATAAGGAAAAAGTAAGGAAACTGATACTGATCGAAACCATGATTTACTTTCCGCTATGGTTAAATTTACTTTTAGTAAAATATTTGAATTCCTGGGTGCTCAAGTTTATGATCAAAAGGAAAATAGGAATGAAGATGCTTGCTCTTCACAGGGCTCTAAAAAATACAGGCAGGGATAAAAGGCTAATGAGAATGCTTAAAAAGGCTGATGTTGCTCAGTCTTTAAAATATATCCGGCTGATGAAAAAGTATTCAAGATATGATCATATTGAAAGATCAAAAGATCTGAATATGCCGGTAACAATTATTACAACAGGCAATACTTTTTATGAGGTGAAAAAGACAGCAAGCCAGCTTGTGAATGTTTTGGAAAATGTGCAAAGGTTCACCATACCGAGTAAAAGCCACTTCATATATATTCAATAAAAACAGGCCAATTTTGTGCAATAAATGACAATTTAAACTCTTTTACTGTTTTTGTAAAATATATATGATAGGAATAGAATAAAAAATGAAGAGGGCTAAAAGTGAAAAAACACATAACTTTTTAACACCTTTTTGTTTTTTATTATCAAGTATTTTGAGTGTTTTTTCCGGCGAAACTGTGAATGCAGCGGGCGAGGTTACAAATTATAAAAATGGATGCATTAAGAAAAGTATATTTCGATGTTTTAGGGGAATCAAATTAATGTATATGAATAAACACATTTATAATTGGAAGCTGAATTTTTTTATCCTTTGGATCAGCCAGTCATTTTCCCTCTTTGGCAGTTATTTGGTGCAATTTGGGGTTACATGGTGGATTACTCAAAAGACTGGCTCGGCTACAGAGCTTTCCATCTCCATGATAACCATATTTCTTCCGCAAATCCTTTTAAGTCCTTATGCAGGTGTAATTGCGGACCGGTATGACCGGAAAATAATTATGCTGCTTGCCAATGTTTTGAACATGGTATGCAGCTTGCTCATGGTTATTTTGTTTCTTACAGGCTTAGAACAGCTTTGGCAGGTTTATATTATTTTTGTGCTAACCTCCATAGGGGGCACCTTTCATTGGGTCTCGCTGCAGGCTTCCATACCTCAGATTGTTCCCCAACATCACCTAACAAGGGTAGCTGGGCTCAATCAAACAATCCGTGCAGCAATCAGTATTATAACTCCCAATCTGGGGGCTTTCCTAATAGAGCGGATATCTTTAATTGCAGTTCTTGGAGTGAACTTTGCGGCTGCGGTATTCGCGGGGGGCTTAATTATCCTTGTAAGTATTCCAAAGATACAAAACGCTGTGGTAATGCTAGGGGAGAAGGGAAAGCTTTTAAGGGACTTGACCGAGGGGATTGGGTATCTTAAAAAATGGCCGGGGATGCTTATTTTATTGTGTATAGCTTCATGCTTGACATTTTTGTATTCACCTGCCACAACCTTAACTCCACTATTAATAAAAGATCACTTTGGTGGAGATGTATGGCATTATAGCCTCTATCAGACTGTTTACAGCATTGGAAGCTTGGCCGGGGGCTTACTCATAGGAATTTGGGGAGGCTTTACAAAAAAAATAATAACCATCCTTATCGGTGTAACGATTTCGGGAACTTTTATGCTGGTGTTGGGTGTATTGCCGAAGGAAATGTTTCTTTTAGCTGTTATTTCCGGGGGGCTTTACGGGTTTGCTTTTCCACTGGCGGATGCTCCGATTCTTGCTATTATCCAGAATAAAGCAGATCAAAAAATTCAGGGGAGATTACTTTCTTTGGCGGCTAGTTTAATGTTTATATTATCGCCGGTTGGCTTAATCATAATAGGTCCACTGGCAGATCTCCTCGGCGTGCAGACCTTGTATTTTATTAGCGGAATATGTATCTTGCTAATTGGTGTATTAAGCTTCCTTATAAAACCCTTAATGAAAATTGAAGATTGACAGGGGATGTCTTTTTTCTAATAAAGGTAGTAATCACCAACGGAAAAGCCTTTAGGATTGCAGGAAATTCACACTGCTTTGACGAAATAATATTGCAATATATAAAGATGGAGGTCGGTGTGATGTTTAAGTGGAAAAATGAATTCAGTATCAATATTGAGGCTATTGATGAACAGCATAAAAGGCTTTTCGAAATCGGTTCCAAAATATACGAAGTATCAATACTAAATGATTCATACGACCATTATGATGAAATTATTTCTATTTTAGAGGAATTAAGTGATTATACAAAATATCATTTTGAGTATGAAGAAAATCTTTTAAGGAAATATAATTATAAAGGATTGGAAGAGCAGGAAATTGAACATACATTCTTTATAAAGAAATTGGATAAAATCGGGAAAAAGGATATTGACGGCCAGCAGGCTGAAACGGCGTCTGCCATTTATACCTTTGTTTTGGACTGGATTTCAGCGCATATTCTAAAAAGTGACATGAAATATAAAGAGTTCTTAAAAAGTCAAGGAGTGTATTAAAGGGGCAGTAATCATAAAATATTTGTATTTGTCCAAAAGTATTTAATTCGGTTGAAATTTTAACAAAACTTTAGTTTGTGTGGTGCTTTATGAAAAAAGCCATATTGATCATTTTTTTTTGTGCTTTATTTTTCGTTACAGGCTATGTCCTTTATGTTTCTGTGATAGACCCCATTATTGGAAAAGACTCCTATTCTAAAGACTCCGGTGACAATAGCCGAGTAGAAACAACAGCAGCACCGGCAGATGAAAACAGAGCCCAGAAAGATACTGTAACACTTTCCTTTATGGGTGATGTCTTATTGGATGGGCATGTTGCGACACTGGTGAATCAAAAGGGTGCAGACTTTATTCTTTCGGATGTCAAACCGGTTTTGGATGAGTCGGATATATCAATGGTAAATTTGGAGTGTCCTGTAAGTGAAAAAGGTGCCAAGGCAAGGGATAAACAGTACACGTTCAGGGCAAAACCGGAAAGTCTTAATGTCTTAACTTCTGGCGGGATTGATATTATAACCCTTGCGAACAATCATATTTTGGATTTTGGAAGGGAAGCTCTTTTAGATACCATTCAATATCTTGGTGAAAAAGGGATTCATTCAGTAGGGGCGGGGGAGAATACTGATGAGGCCAGCAAACCCTTCTATATTGAAAAAAATGGGCTTAAGGTAGCCTTTATAGCCTCCAGTCGTGTTATACCAAACACAACCTGGGCGGCTTCGAAAAATAGCCCGGGAGTTGCAACAACCTACAATCCGGAGCGTTTGCTGAAAGAAATCGAATCGGCAAAATCTCAGGCGGATATAGTGGTTGTCTATATTCACTGGGGGGAAGAACTTAAGGAACAACCGGCAAAATACCAAAAAAACTTAGCCAAGGCTTATATCGACCGGGGGGCGGATATTGTGCTTGGTTCACACCCCCATGTACTACAAGGTCTTGAATATTACAAGGGTAAAGTGATTGCCTACAGCTTGGGAAACTTTATTTTTACCAATTATAAAAAGGATACAATGATTTTAAAAATAGAATCTGATAAGGAAGGCATTCAAAAGGTACAGGTGATTCCAAGCAGAATAGAGAGTTTTAGGCCTGTCCTCCTAAAAGACAAAAACCAGGTAATTCAGAGTATAAGAAAGATTGAATCGTTGTCTTTTAATGTTAAAATTGATGAAACCGGAGATGTAAAACCTCGGTGATTTCAAAGGACGTATATGCAAACCGGGAAAATCATATTTAAACGAATTCGTTAAGAAGGATTTGACAAACAATACATGTTTATTATGTAAAATCTATGCCTTATCCATATAAACAAAATTATGGATAGGGCATGGATTTTTTCATGGTTTGCTTTGGTCTTTGCTTCAGTATGGTATAATCATAGATAAGAAATTCCGGGAGGATACACAGATATATGGCAAACGTTGATGAGTTGGTGGATCAATACGGCAAAAAGATATATAACCTTGCATACCGGATCACCGCAAGCCCTCAGGATGCGGAAGATATTGTCCAGGAAACCTTTATTAAGGTATATGAAAATCTTCAGCATTTCAAAGGGGAAAGCAGTATTTATACATGGATTTATAAAATTGCCCTCAATAACTCTCTAAAGTATAAGCGTCGAGCAGATCAGGCATATATAGAATCGCTGGAAGAAAAAATCAACTATTTTAAAGACCAGGTGCCCTTGGAAGTGCAGGAATGGTATTCAAATCCCGAGAAGGCTTGCTTGATGAACGAGCTTATCCGGGAAATCAGGCTAGGCTGCCGTCAAGTGGTCATGCAGAAGCTGCCCGACAGCCAAAGAGTGGTTTTTGTTTTGAGGGTAATGATGGACTTGTCCTACAGTGAAATATCCGAGATTCTTGGCATCGGTGAAAATGTTATAAAAGCAAGGCTCAACAGGGCTAGATCAAGCCTTCTAAACCACTTTCAGCATAAGTGTGAATGGTATATGAAAGGAGAAACTGGTCTATGCTGTCAGTCAAAAATCGGCTTTGCACTTGCCCAGGATACCGAACTTTTAAAAAGAGTGCAGCAGAATGCGGAAGAAGCAGGCGTGTATGAGGAGGCGAAGGAGATAAAGAATGAAGGTGATCCGGTCCAATATATTTACGGTAGGTTTCCTGAGCTGCAATACAACGTGCGTCACCTTAAAGAAGCATTGCTAAAAAAAATTATATAAAAGTTCAAAAAAACCGTAACCTTTCTTTTGTTTTTATATCTAATATAGTAACAAGAAAACAAAAGGAAGGTTTTTTATGTGAGGAGGTGTTGGAGATGCTAGAGTACGGTATACCGGTTTGTAATTGCAAAAAGAAGAACTGCGTAAGACACGGAAACTGTATGGAGTGCATAAAATATCACCAAAGCGGGAAGCGGCATCCATATTGTAAAAGGAATAAATGGCCTTTCATCCAACATTTTCTAAGGTATAAGTCAGATAGGTAAAACATATTTAATAACTATGAAAGCGGTGAGATTACCATGAGTGAATTCAATTCTTTTAACAGCCGGATCAATGAGTCTATTAACAATCTTTTTAAAGAGGCATTGCATATTAGCTTGAAAAATCCTTCTCAAGCATTGTTTCTATTAAAAACGATCAAGTGGCAAAAGGAGGCAGCCCGGGTTAGAGCAGATAACGAATATAAAGGACTTCATGTACCTCCCTTTATGATTGCCAGTATAACAAAAAGATGTAACCTTAAGTGTAAAGGGTGCTATTTTAAGGCACAGGATAGGAATCAGGAAGTTGAAATGAGCATGGAAAAATTAAAAGATGTTTTCAGCGAAGCAAGGGAACTGGGTATTTCAATTATACTGATTGCAGGCGGAGAACCACTGGTACGGCAAGAGGAGATTCTTGATTTGATAAGTCAATTTCCTGAAATCATTTTTCCACTTTTTACAAACGGAATGCTCTTAAATGAAGACACTTTGGAGAAGTTAAAACACCGGAAAAATATAATCCCGGTGATAAGCATAGAGGGTTTTGAGGAAGATACTGACCGCCGCAGGGGCGATGGGGTATATGAATACCTTACAAATATTTTTAGAAAAATGGATCAAAAAGGAATATTTTATGGCACCTCCATCACATTGACACGGTCAAATTATGATGCTGTTACCGATGAAAGCTTTGTAAGAGGGCTGGTGGGGGAAGGCTCTAAACTCTTCTTCTATGTGGAATATGTACCCATGAAAGAGGGGACCGAAGATTGGGTCCTTACCGAAAACCAGGCAAGATCAGTATCCAACCGGATGGATCGGCTCCGAGAAAACTTCCAAAGTCTCTTTATTGCGTTTCCCGGAGACGAAGAGGCCCTTGGAGGATGCCTTGCAGCAGGCCGTGGCTTTTTACATATCAGTCCGGGCGGGAATTTGGAGCCCTGTCCCTTTGCACCTTTTTCAGACACCAATTTAAACGAAAAGACATTAGAAGAAGCTTTGAAATCAGACTTCCTAAAAATAATCCGTCAAAATCACAGCTTGCTTGTTGAGGGGCAGGGAGGATGCGCTCTCTGGGAGAAGAGGGATTGGGTACAGTCCTTGCTTAAGCCGCTTGCATGATTTGAAAATAGATATAGCAGGAAATCAGGAAGTAATGATACTAACTGGAAAGCTGCGGATGGTTAAGGAATTCTGCTGATCCAAAGAATATCTGCCGAACATCTTTATAAATAATGTAGATTGTATTTAGAAAAATATGATAATATTTGTTGGGTAAGGATAAAATATTTCAATGAGTAAAGATGTTTAAGGAGATTGCTATGAGTGAATTCAATAGTCTTAATTTAAATCCGGCATTGGTCGCTGCACTTAAAAAAGAAAATATAACCATCCCGACAGAGATACAAAGGAAAGCCATACCTAAAATATTGGAAAACAAAGATGTAATTATACAATCCGAAACAGGCACAGGGAAAACTTTGGCATATCTGCTTCCCCTTTATGAGAAGCTGAATTCAGAAGCCAGAGAGATGCAGGCGATGATTCTTGTGCCAACCCATGAACTTGCCATACAGGTACAAAGACAAGTTGAACGCTTGTCAGAAAACTCGGGAATAAAGTTAAACAGTGTTCCTATTATAGGCAATGTGAATATTTCAAGGCAAATTGAAAAATTGAAGGAAAGGCCTCATATTATCACCGGTTCTGCCGGAAGGATTCTTGAACTCATAAAAAAAAGGAAAATCTCTGCCCATACGATTAAAACCATTATACTCGATGAGGCGGACAGGCTTATGGATGAAAACAATCTAAATGATGTGAAGGCAGTCATTAAGAGTACCTTGAAGGAAAGACAGCTTATGATGGTCTCTGCGACCATCACGGAGGACACCATTCAAAAAGCAAGGGAAGTGATGAAAGAGCCCGAGTATATCAAGGGAGAAGGAAATGTATCGGTTCCGGATACCATTGAACATCTGTATTTCAAAGCAGAGCAGCGGGATAAAATCGAGGTGCTGAGAAAACTTGTAAGGATTTTAAATCCTGAGAAAGCATTGGTGTTTATTGATAAGAGCGATGAAATCGGTATCATTACTGCCAAATTAAAGTACCATGGGCTTAAAGCGGAAGGAATTCAGGGAACGAGTTTCAAACTGGAACGTAAAAAAACCATGGAATTATTCAGGTCAGGCAAGATTCAACTCCTTGTCGCATCGGACCTGGCAGCAAGAGGCCTTGATATAGAAGGTGTAACCCATATATTCAATTTGAACATACCTGAAAAGCCGGAGGCCTATCTCCACCGGGCGGGCAGAACGGGCAGAAAAGGAAACAAGGGAATGGTTGTTTCAATTGTTACAGACAGGGAACTGCAGTTTATTAAAGAAATCCAAAAGGCCTTCAAAATTGAAATTTCTCCAAAGAGCATGTACATGGGAAGTATTGTGGAGGTTAAGAAAATACCGCGAAAGGTTCCGGTTAAGCGCTAAGGTAGAATAAATACATTAACGGTGGGAAAAAACGGCTTGCGGATAATATTGAATCCAATATTTTATTTCTTACAATAAAATGATAAGATTAACGGGATAAAGTATTTAGACGTGAGGAGAAAACAGTGAACATATTATCTGCAGAAAATATATATAAAAGTTATAGTGAAAAGGTATTATTGGACGGAATCTCACTTGGAATCAACGAAGGGGAAAAGATCGGAGTCATAGGCATTAACGGTACGGGAAAATCAACGCTTTTAAAGATTATTGCGGGGGTTGAGCAGCCGGACCGGGGGTCTCTTATCAAAGGGAGAGAAGTAGTAATACAATATTTGCCCCAAAACCCTGTTTTTGAACCGGGTGTGACCGTGCTTCAGCATGTTTTTAAAGGAAACTCTCCTATGATGGTTTTGCTTAGAGAATATGAAGACACACTGCAAAAGTTGAATTCGGACCCTTCGGATATGCATGTGCAAAAGAAACTGATTGACTTATCCGGGAAGATGGATGCATTGGACGCATGGACAGTGGAAAAAGAGGCAAAGTCCATCCTAACCAAGCTGGGAATTGTTGATTATGAGGCAGTGATAGATCATTTATCCGGCGGGCAAAAAAAGAGAATTGCCATGGCAGGGGCATTAATAAGCCCTGCAGAGTTATTAATCCTGGATGAGCCTACAAACCATATTGACAACGATACGGTGGATTGGCTTGAAAAGTACCTGAATAAAAGAAAAGGGGCACTTCTCATGGTAACCCATGACAGGTATTTTTTAGACAGAGTGGCAAACCGGATGATTGAGCTTGATCAGGGCAGGCTATTTAGCTACCAGGCAAATTACAGCAAGTTTTTAGAACTGAAGGCAGAACGTGAAGAACTTGAGCAGTCTTCTGAAAGGAAACGGCAAAGTCTTTTTAGAAAGGAGCTGGAGTGGATCCTAAGAGGAGCGAAGGCCCGGTCTACAAAGCAAAAAGCCAGAATCGAACGCTTTGAGAAGCTTCAGGGAGAGTCTCCAGTCAATTTGGGACAGGATATTGAAATCAAAGCAGTATCATCAAGGCTGGGCAAGAAGATCATTGAAGTAGAAAATATTAAAAAGAGTTTTGCCGGAAACCCTGTTGTCAACGATTTCAGCTATATTCTTCTAAGGGATGACCGGATTGGCATCATTGGTCCGAATGGAGCAGGGAAATCGACGCTTTTAAAAATGATTGCGGGCAAATTAATTCCTGACTCCGGAAAGTTATCCATGGGAGAAACGGTAAAAATCGGATATTTTTCGCAGGAGAATGAGGAAATGAATGAAAAACTCCGGGTGATCGAATATATTCGTGAGGAGGCAGATTGTTTAAATACAGAGGATGGTATGCTCAGTGCATCCCAAATGCTGGAAACCTTTCTCTTCCCTCCAAGTGTTCAATGGACCCCCATTGCCAAGCTTTCAGGCGGTGAAAAACGAAGGCTGTATTTGCTTCGAATCCTCATGGGGGCACCGAATATTTTGCTTATGGATGAGCCCACGAATGATTTGGATATTCAAACCCTGACAATCCTTGAATCCTACCTGGATGAGTTTCCAGGAGCAGTTGTTGTGGTTTCACATGACCGGTATTTTTTAGACAAGGTGGCCACAAAGATCTTTTCTTTTGAAGGAAAAGGGATGATTAAACAGTATACCGGAAACTATTCCGATGCCTATGAGGAACTTGAGAAATCCCGGTTGGAAAGGGATGAAAAATCTAGGCAGAAAGAAGAAGGTAATAGAGATATCCACACCGAAGGGAAAAAGGAAAAACCGCTCAAATTCACGTATAAAGAGCAAAGGGAGTTTGAGCAAATTGATGAGGTCATAGCCGGTTTAGAAGAAGAATTAAAGGAAGTAAACCGAAAGATTGACGCCTCCTCCAGCAACTTTGAAATGCTGCAGGATTTGCTGTCTCAAAAGGAACTGATGGAGAAAAACTTGGAACAAGCCATTGAACGCTGGGCATACCTCAATGAAATTGCCGAAAAGATTGAAAAGGATAAAAAAAGTAAATTATAAAATTTCTATAAAACATACTTTACAAATAGTTTGTTTTGGCATATAATTTTATAAATAGCATGAAAAAACGATGACGGGGACAGTAGATATTTTCTGAAAGGTTCAGCGATTTGGGGGTAGTGGGAGCCCAATCTTAATAGGAATGTATCGAATATCACTCCAGAGTTTCAGACCGAAATGCTTTAAAGTAGGTTCTGACGGTTTTCCACCGTTACCAGGAACGCATATGTTGGTATGTCGTATCAGGTGGTATAGCGAAAGTATAAGCTTTCGTCCTGTTATAGGGACGAAGGCTTTTTTTGTTATATAAGTGAGTATTCATACAGCACCACGACATTCCAAAAAAGTAGCATGGTAGGGAGGTGTTGTACATGATTGAAGACGACATTAGCAGCGAGATAATAAGCAATGCTTATTTATTAACGATTAAACCAATCTTATATTTTACTGAAACAACTAAAGTCCCTGGGGATAAGGGAGCCGTTTGATAAAAACCTGTGATTTTTGATCAAATTATTCCCCAATTACAACTTCCGTGGGGAATGGGATAGGGAGTAGTTTCAGCACAACGAATCTTATAAGGATTAAAAGGAGGCTGTCTAATGAAAATTGAAATAATGGATACCACATTAAGAGACGGTGAACAAACACCGGGAGTTGCTTTTACCGACAGTGAAAAGTTTAATATTGCAAGAATACTCCTTGAAGAAGTCAAAGTAGACCGAATAGAGGTGGCATCAGCCCGGATATCCAAGGGTGAAATGGATGCGGTAAAAATGATTACAGCCTGGTGCAAGGAAAAGGATTACCTTGACCGGGTAGAGGTTTTAGGGTTTGTTGATGGCAGGGTTTCGGTAAATTGGCTGATAGAAGCGGGCGCAAGGGTCATTAACCTCTTATGCAAGGGGTCATTAAACCACGTTACAAACCAGCTCAGAAAAACGCCGGAACAGCACTTGGAAGATATTAAGTCGGTGATCCGGTATGCCAACGACAATAATGTGAAGGTAAATGTATACCTGGAAGACTGGTCAAATGGGATGAAAAACTCTCCGGAGTATGTTTTCAGAATGGTAGAAGAACTCAGAGAGGAAAATGTTATGCGCTTTATGCTGCCGGATACCCTTGGTATTCTAAACCCGTATGAGGCATATGAGTTTTGCGGCACCATGACAAGGAAATACCCTGATCTTCGCTTTGATTTCCATGCCCACAATGATTATGACCTGGCGGTAGCCAATACATTTATGGCTGCAAAAGCAGGGTTTACCGGAATCCATACCACAGTAAACGGTTTGGGGGAAAGAACAGGAAATACGACCCTTTCAAGTATCATTGGCGTATTGCGGGATCACTATAAAGAAGTGGAAATATCGGTAGAAGAAAACAGGTTAAATAAAATCAGCAAGATTGTAGAAGCTTTTTCAGGGGTAAGAATTCCCGCGAACAAGCCGATCATTGGTGAAAATGTTTTTACCCAGACCTGTGGAGTTCATGCGGATGGGGATAATAAAGGAAATCTTTATTACAATGATCTTATGCCGGAAAGATTTGGCCGCCTCCGTAAATATGCTTTGGGAAAAACATCCGGAAAGGCAAGTATATTAAAGAATTTGGAAGAGCTGGGAATTGAGCTTGACAAGGAAGCGATTGCAAAAGTGACCGAAAGAATTGTTGAATTGGGGGATAAGAAAGAGAATATTACAACTGAAGATCTTCCCTTTATCATTTCCGATGTATTGGGAAGCAGGTTTATAAGCGAGAAAATCAAAATCAGAAATTATTATATTTGTCATGCCAAGGATTTAAGCCCGGTTGCCACATTGAGTATTGAAATCAGTGGGGAAGTTTATGAGGAAACTGCTACAGGGGACGGTCAGTACGATGCGTTTATGAAAGCTTTGGGGAAAATTTATACCCAGCTGAAAAAACCTCTTCCAGCTTTGACGGATTATATTGTAACCATTCCTCCTGGAGGAAAAACCAATGCCTTGGTTGAAACCGTCATTACCTGGCAGCTTGACAGGGAGTTTAAAACAAGAGGTTTGGATTCCGACCAAACTGCGTCAGCAATTAAAGCAACCGTAAAAATGCTGAACTTGATTGAAAAAGAGTATGATATGCACGCAAAAGAGCTGTCGTAAAGGGAGCTTTTCTAATACATTCAAATTTATCAGGATCTATTGACAACCAATGATGGGAGTAATATAATAATAAAAATAACATATTTGTAAAAGCTTTGATGAGGAGGAGTATTTATCATCCGGAAGTATAGAGAGGGGATGTAGGTGGAAATTCCCCGTGATGGAGATAATGAAGGTAGCCTCTGAGCTGTGGACCGAAATCTTAAAGAGAGTAGACTTCAACGGAAGCCCGCCGTTACAGGGGACGTAGTATCGGTATATTCTACCCGTACTATAGAAAAGAGTGTACTTATTGTACAAAATTAGGTGGTACCACGGAGACTTACCCTTCGTCCTATTGAGGACGGAGGGTTTTTTAATTGGTTCGAATGTTTTTATCTTCCTACAGGCGCCATAGGAGGAAGTATAAAAGAAGGAGTGGTATTCATGAATCATTTATTTGCCAAGAGAGTTTTTAACACACCTAAGTCATTTATTCGGGAGATTTTAAAGGTAACACAAGACAAGGAGGTCATTTCCTTTGCCGGTGGACTTCCCAATCCCAGTGTATTTCCTGTGGATGAAATTAAAGCATCCGCTTCAAAGGTACTTCAAGAGGATGGAAATGAGATTCTCCAATATACAGTTACAGAAGGGTATTACCCACTGAGAAAATTCATCTCGGACCGGTACCGTACCCAAAGAGGTCTAGATGTTTCGCCGGAGGAAATACTCGTTACAAGCGGCTCACAGCAGGGACTTGATCTTATCGGAAAGGTTTTTTTAAACGAGGGAGATTCTGTTGCAATCGAACGTCCCGGCTATCTTGGAGCTATCCAGGCATTTAGCCTCTTTGAGCCCCGGTTTTCCTCCATACCTCTATTAGAAGACGGCATTGATATGGAGGCGTTGGATCATGTACTGAATAAGGAAAAAGTTAAACTTTTTTATGGAGTACCGAATTTTCAAAATCCCTCAGGTGTAACCTATTCGGAAAAAAAGAGGATTCTTTTGTCCTTTGCGCTAAGAAATACGGGCACACTTATGATAGAGGATGACGCCTATGGAGAACTAAGGTTTAAAGGGAATAATCTGCCGCTGGTCAAAAGTTTTAATAAAGAAGGAGTCCTATTGCTGGGGTCATTTTCAAAGATTGTATCTCCCGGCTTAAGGCTGGGATGGATATGTGCCGAAAAGCACATCATTGAAAAGCTGGTTACTGTAAAACAGGCGTCCGACCTGCACTCGGATTATCTTTCCCAAAGAGTGGTTTACCAGTATATTATGGAAAATGACATTGATGCGCATATTGCTAAAATAAGAAGGGTTTACGGAAAACAGCGGGATTTTATGGTAGAACAAATCCAACGTCTTTTTCCCGAGGAGATAAAATATACAAAGCCTGAGGGCGGGATGTTTTTATGGGCTACACTTCCACAAGGGATCAAAGCCATGGAGGTTTTTGAAGAAGCGATTAAGGAAAATGTAGCATTTGTACCCGGGAATCCCTTCTATACCGGCGAAATGGCAGAGGAAACCATGCGCTTAAATTTCTCGAACTCAGACGAAGGAAGGATTGAAGAGGGAATAAAACGGCTTTCTAAAGTATTGAAGAAAGTATTACAGTAGCGGGCGAGAACTGGAGACAGATAAAATCAGAGCTAAAATATCCTTTAATACTGACTTGTATTAGCAGTAATAATTCAACTGCTGATCACAGCTATTGGATTTATAGCATATAACCATATTGAATGGGACGAGCAATCATAACAAAGATTTGGGTGGTAAGGTTCCCTGAATTTTGGCAGTCCTATATTAGAAAAGTAAACGGTTTAAAAAAATTCACTGCATTGCATCTGCTGGATGTAATGCAGTGAATTTTAATATTTAGATATATTCGGTCTAACTATACATTTCTTTTCTTAGTGCAGCAATATCGTCGCTTTCCAAATATTCGTCGTAGGTCATCTGCCTGTCGATAATGCCCTTGGGTGTTATTTCAATGATCCTGTTTGCTACGGTTTGTACAAACTGATGGTCATGGGAAACAAACAGAATGGTTCCTTTATAGTTGATAAGCCCATTGTTTAATGCCGTGATGGATTCCAAGTCAAGGTGGTTGGTTGGTTCGTCCAGGAGGAGAACATTGGCACCTGTAAGCATCATTTTGGAAAGCATACACCGGACCTTTTCACCTCCGGAAAGGACACTGGCTTTTTTTAAAGCCTCTTCCCCGGAAAAGAGCATTCTACCCAACCAACCTCTTAAAAAGGTTTCTGTCTGATCCTTTGAAAATTGTCTCAGCCAATCTACCAGGTTTAGGTCTACTCCGTCAAAATAGGAGGAGTTGTCTTTTGGGAAATAGGACTGTGAGGTGGTTACGCCCCATTTGAAATCTCCGCTGTCTTGCGGCAGTTCTTGCATCAGAATTTTAAAAAGGGTTGTTTTGGCAAGTCCGTTGGGGCCTACAAAGGCGATTTTATCTCCTTTATTCACAATGAAGCTGATGGTATTGAGCACCTTTTCTCCCTCGATCTCCTTGCTTATTTCGTTGATCATGAGAAGATCATTGCCTGCTTCTCTGTCCGGCTTGAAGTCTACATAGGGATATTTACGGGAGGAAGGCTTGATGTCTTCCAGGGTCAATTTTTCCAAAAGCTTCTTTCTGGAGGTAGCCTGTTTGGATTTGGAGGCATTGGCACTAAACCGCTGGATAAACTCTTGCAGTTCCTTTATTTTGGATTCTGTCTTTTTATTGAGGTCCTTTGCCTGCTGCAAAGCCAATTGGCTGGATTCATACCAGAAATCGTAATTTCCCACATAGAGCTGGATTTTTCCAAAATCTATATCCGCGATATGGGTACAAACCTTGTTTAAGAAGTGTCTGTCATGGGATACGACAATCACTGTATTTTCAAAATTGTAAAGAAAGTTTTCAAGCCAGGAAATAGATTGGATATCCAGATGGTTGGTAGGCTCGTCCATAAGAAGGATATCGGGATTTCCGAAAAGAGCCTGGGCAAGCAAAACTCTTACCTTTTCATTTCCATCCAGTTCCTTCATTTTTTTATAATGAAATTCTTCTCCGATCCCAAGGCCGTTTAAAAGTGTGGCTGCTTCCGATTCGGCTTCCCAGCCGTTTAATTCCGCGAACTCTGCTTCCAACTCCGAGATTTTAATTCCATCCGCCTCAGAGAAGTCTGCTTTTGCATAAAGCTCTTCCTTTTGATCCATAATATCGCAGAGCCTTTTATGGCCCATGATGACTGTTTTCAGCACTTCAAATTCATCGTGTTCGAAATGGTTTTGTTTTAATACGGCAAGTCTTTTTCCGGGTTCAAAATATACCTCACCCTTATTTGCCTCGATTTCACCCGATAAAATTTTCAAAAAAGTTGATTTTCCCGAACCGTTAGCGCCAATAAGCCCATAACAGTTTCCGGGTGTGAACTTGATATTTACGTTTTCAAATAATGCACGGCCCCCATACCGAAGGGATATACCGTTGGTACTGATCATAATATTTACCTTCCTTAGATTTATTTTCGACATATTATAACATACAGTAACCCGGCTCGTCTAATGTTTTTAGAACTTGCACACATTGTAAAAATTACATACGTTAAAAAGGCCATAATTATAAAGTAAATACCAAAATAGGCATATACCATTGTGTGAAAGGAAGAAGTAAAATAGGTATAGAAGATATAAGCGGTTATAAAATATAGAAGCATGATTCATCCGGAGTGCAGCGTTGAAGCCTACACATGCTCTGCCGGAGTGATCTTAGGTATACTATATATTTTATCAGGAGGAATAGTATGCATAATAAAGTACTGAAAAAATTAATTGGAATCAGTGTGTCCATGATATTAATGGCTTCATGTGTATTAGGAGTCAGGGCTGAAGTGACCGGCTTTAAAATTTCCGGATATTTGTCTCCGGATTTTGTGTTTTCACAGATAGAAGCACCTTTGGTGAAGGCCGGTTTTAAAATGGAACTTTCGGGAATTGCATCAAAATCTTGTGTAACTGATGAAAATGGATATTTTGAGTTTGTTGATGTTCCTAAGACCACAACTCCGGGAGTGCCGAGCAGTACCATGCCGTATACCTTAACCGTGAGCAGGCCAAACTATTTGACCCGGACAATCAAGAATGTGTTTTTGTCGGGAGATTTGGTTTTGTCTACAAAGGATAAACCTTTGGATATATGGGCAGGAGACCTTACAGTAAACGGCATCCAGGATGGTGCCATCAATATGAGTGATATTGTGGAGCTCATACAGTATTACAATTCAGCCGAAGGGGATGGAAAGTACAATCAAAACTTTGATTTGAACAGAGATAAGGCTATTAATATGACGGATATTATGGTGATTGTTATGCACTTCAACCGGGTTTCCGGGGATTACCCGACTGTCGAAATAAAGCCGCAAAACGCGATTTACTGCAGTACTTCGACAGAAATACAAAATGCGCTCACCAATGCAAAGCCCGGGGACCGGATTATTGTAAGGCCAGGGACTTATACCGGGAAATGGATCAATAGTGCGTTTTTCTATTCCGGGAACGATGGGACTCCTACCGGGCACATTACCATTGAAAGTGAGGATCCTGCCAATCCTGCAATACTTCAAGGTCTTAGTACTGCTTCTGGATATGTCCTTTATATTACAGGCGATTATTGGGAAATCAAAAATATAAAAATTACAACAGGGCAAAAGGGGATTATGCTGGACAACTCAAATTATTCTGTAATCGATGGGTGTGAAGTATTTAATGTGGGGCATGAAGGAATTCACTTAAGAGACGGCAGCAGCAACAACAGGGTGGAAAACTGCAAAGTGTACGATACAGGGAAGCTGTCTCAAGGATTTGGAGAAGGGATTTATGTAGGATCAGACAACGGAAAATGGGCTACATTCAACAAAGCATGTGACAATAACATTATTAAGGGCTGTATATTAGGACCCAATGTTTCAGCGGAGCATGTGGATATTAAAGAGGGGACCGTAGGGACTGTGATTGAAAACTGTACCATGGATGGAACCGGAATCAGCGGACAAAACTATGCAGACAGTTTTATTGACGCAAAAGGAAATAACGCTGTGATCCGGTTTAATATATGCTATAGAAAATCCAATGACATTATCGTGGATGCTTTTCAGGTACACCAACAGCTTGACGGATGGGGCGTAAGCAACAATTTTACCGGCAACACGGTTTATTTGGATTTAGCGGCACCGTATGTGGTAAATGCTCCTGCCGGATCGGCAAAGGCCTCGAATAATACACGGTATCCCGCTGGCGGAAACATGTATAAAGGAAATGTGGTATATGATTAGAAGGTTAAATTTAAAATATAGGCTGTCCCTAACGGGGCAGTTTGCTTTATCGACTATAACTTAAAGAAACAGGTGGATTTGCTTGATGAATTTTCTCTCAAAACAAAGGAGAAGGATGAATACGGTAATGAGCTTTATCGTGTAGAGGGATTTCAATATTCCCGCGGAAATGTTTTTATAAGCATCAATTATTTGGATGCTAAAAACACTTCAAATAGAAGCAGCAAGTTATTTCATATTTATGACCGGAAGTGTGAACCAATAAAGCCTAAAATAAAAGGTAAAGTGGATGCAATAAACCTTTTAAAATTTTCGGATCAAAATTTTCTTTATCTCTATATCAATACCGAGCTTTGTAAAATGGATCTGGATGGAAATTTACTGGAGAGAAAAAAGCAGGACTGGTTCGGTACGTATATGAAAGCATCTCCTGACTTTAAAAGGATTCTTTGCAGTGAGGGGAAAACGCCTACAGATATTCTTGTTTATGACATCGATAGAAATATGCGCACTACCTTATGTAAGGGGGATTCCTTGGAGCAGGGTGTTTGTATGAACAGGTTTTGGATTAGAAACAACAAAATATTTGCAACACTTCTGTTTACGGATATCAATAACACTTATAGAAAGACATGTGCCAAGATTTATGAGGTTCAATGACTTGGATTCACGTTCATACCAAAATACCTAAAAGGAGAAATCCTGATTTTTTTAATGAGGTGTGTTTATGACTTTTACCAAAATCCAATCCATATCTTACCCCGGGATTCGGGTCAATGAAGATATTGCCTATGCAGGGGACCGGTTTGCATGGGTCATTGACGGTTCAACCGGGCTCAATAAAAAGTGTTTTACTAAAGATGAGACTGATGCCCATTGGTTTGTAAAAGAATGGAACGCCTATTTACTGGGTGCTATGAAGGATCCTTCAAAGAATTTGTGCGAGATTTTTACCGAGGGTATTGAGATTATAAAGGCAAAATTTTTTGACCTGGTAAACGGGATGAAAGTAGGGAAATTGGACTTCCCATCCGCTGCGGTTGCTGCGCTGCAAATCGTGGATGGTGGCCTGGAATACTTTGTTTTGGGAGACTGTTCACTTCTTTATCAAAAGGATGGCGGAGAAGTAGTAAAAATGAAGGACAAAAGGGTAGAACGGTTTGATGATGAAGCAATAGAACTTATACGCACTCTGATGGCAAAGGGGGATTCCTTTAAGGATGCTAGAGAGAAGGCAAACGACCTATTAATCAGCAACAGGCTTTTGAAAAATACGGACGAAGGGTACTGGGCACTTGAATTTGATCAGAGTGCTGTGCAGAGAGCGATTTACGGAAAAATTGAGAATTTTTCGAAAATTAAAATTCTTCTTGCCTCGGATGGATTTACTGCGGTGAGCGATACCTATGAATTGTTAAATGCTGAACAACTACTAGAGGCTATTGAACAAAGGGGCTTGAATTACGTATATGAAATGATAAGAACAACAGAGGACAATGACCCGGAATGTGTGCGTTATCCCAGGTTTAAAAAGAGCGATGACACCTCTGCCGTTTACGCAGAGATTTAAGTAAAGGATACCCGTCCAAATTAATGCCTTAAAAAATGAATTCATTTTTAAGGCATTAATTTTTTATTTTTGTTCAAAATAATTAAAGAAAATATGAATTCAGGAGGAATTTTTAATGGACGTTAAAAAAATGAACCAGCCTAACCAAGGAATCAAATGTATTGTTAATACTTGTTACTATTATATGAATGGTGACCAATGTTCGGCAGAAAAAATTGAAGTGCAGCCAAGAAACGCAGCAAATACACAGGAAACCGACTGTGCAACTTTCATACCTCAAGGGAGCTAATCAAAAGGACTGATAAGGTTATGAGACCTGCCAGGTACGGATTGTACCTGGCAGGTTTCTTTCATGTAAAAGGAAAGATTGCTGTCATTATGTAGGATACATAAATTCATCTATTATGTAGATATTATATTTAAACAGGATTCAATTAAAGGAGCTTCATCATGGGTGAAAGAAAAATATCGACACTTAAAATTGCGGCTACGTATATAGGAACTATTGTTGGTGCAGGTTTTGCTTCCGGTCAGGAAATCCTGCAATTCTTTGCGGTTTTCGGCAACAATGGAATTTGGGGTCTTGCTGTAGTATCTTTATTATTTATTGTTTTCGGATACATTATTATGGTTCTGGGACTTAAGCTTCACTCGGAATCCCATCTTAAAATAATAAAATATTCCGGTGGGAGATTCATCGGTTCTATTATTGACTTTATTATTACTTTTTTTCTTTTTGGAGCTTTGACAGCGATGATTGCAGGTGCAGGTGCATTGGTGGAACAACAGTTTCATATCCCTCGAATCTGGGGAAACCTTTTTATGGGAACCATTACCGCATTAACAGTACTTACCGGCCTAAACGGAGTCATTAATTCCATTAGTGCAGTAGTGCCATTTCTGATTGTTTCGGCCATTGGGATCAGTATTGCGTCGGTTCTTGTGTCCCCTGGAGGGGCGGATATCATGCCGGTTGCAGCAAATGAGGCAAGTGCACTCATTAAAAACTGGTTTTGGGCAGCTATTTTATATACTTCCTACAATATTGTACTGGCAATATCGGTATTAGGCCCTCTTGGACTTACAGCAGGAAACAGAAAAACCATCCGGAATGGGGCGGTTTTAGGCGGATTGGGCTTGGGTGTGGCGGCACTTGCGATTTTCTTTGCTTTAGAGGGAAATATAAATGAGGTTAGGGGAATAGAAGTACCTATGATTTTTATTGCCAGCCGGATCTCCTTTGTAATGCAAATCCTATATGCGGTTGTCCTATTGGCTGAAATTTATACGACAGCGGTTGGCAGCTTATATGGGTTTTCAGCCAGAATCACCGATATAAAAAAGATAAACACAAAATATCTTGTCATAGGAAGTACTTTATTGGCATTTGCAGCAAGCCAGCTTGGATTTTCAAATCTGGTAAGGTACCTTTACCCGGTGGTTGGGTATGGCGGGATTGTACTTTTAGCCGCGCTTCTTTACAGCATATATAAGTTAAGGACGCAGGAAAACGGACTGATGGATAGGAGTTAATCGATCAAAATAAAATTGGGGAGTTGGTGAAATGCGAAGGGTCGGTCACCTTTTAACGAAGTTTTTAGGCGTTACAATCATTCTGGAAATTTCATTTTTGCTTTTTACAAATGTGTCCTTTGGGAGAGGCTTATTTATTTCCTTGGCTGTAACAGTACTTACTTATATCATAGAGGATCAAATTATTCTACGAAGGACCAATAATGCAGTTGCAACAATTATGGGCGCATTTATAACTATGGCGATCATCTTGTTTTTCAACTATATATATATGGACGTATATATAGATTTTTCTGTTGCATTACTCACATCGGTATTTTTGGCAGTGGGGGAATACGTCTTCCATAAGTATGTGGCAGACTCCGGACGCCAGCCTTCAAAAAGGTAGAATTGTGCGGATGACAAAAGAAGTTTCGGAAGCAGTTACCGATTCTTCTTTTATCATTTTCATAGGATATTGAAGCTTCTTGTTTGAAAGAATAAGCTTTTATGTTGAAAATACCTTTGGCATACAATATGGTATTATAATCTATCCCTAATTCTATCCGGCTTCTCAAAATACTCCTCATCATCTGAGAAGCGTCTTTGGGATCTTGGACTTTCTTGGTTTTGTAAATTTTTATCCTGTGCCAGAAGTCTTTCAATTTCCAACTGATTACGGGCACGTATTTCCTCCGCTTTTATCGTTGTTTCAGCATTTATTTTAGCGATTTCCAATTTGTATTTAATCAGCTTATTGATGATGATCGGTGTTATAATCAAGGCTGTAAACCCCAAGCTTCCTATGACCGGTCCCCATATTTCACCCATTCAAAACCCCTCCTTGTTCATGGTATTTGCATTTTAAAATTTTATAACATTAAGTAGGTAAAAACTATTATACCATAAAAAGAGAGAAAATAGCTTCCAATCCGGGGCTGAATTAAAAGTCTATTCAGCTAATCTCACTGCAATTTCCATTTAGTTTCATATACAACTTGCTTCTTTTAATATATTTGACAAAGGGTTATGAAAGTGCTACAATTTAATAAAGGTCAGGTGATTTTTATTGCAAGTACTTAAAGAAGAACTGCGGGACAAAATTATCCAAAAGGCAATTAAGGAATTTATGGAGCATGGGTTTGAAAAGGCCTCTTTAAGGAAGATTGTAAGGGAAGCAGGAACCACCATTGGAAACTTTTATAACTATTTCAAAAGTAAAGAGGATGTGTTCTATGCCATTACAACACCTGTTTATGACAGTGTTATCCATTTGATGAAAAACCACAGCGAAAATGATGAGCTTGATTTGGAAGCTTACAAAAACATGAACTTTAAAGTCTTAAAACAATTCATTGTTGGGTTTTTTAAAAACTATATAAGA
This sequence comes from Clostridia bacterium, assembly GCA_026418275.1. Classification (GTDB taxonomy): domain Bacteria; phylum Bacillota; class Clostridia; order Acetivibrionales; family DSM-2933; genus SKW182. The sequence goes on along the minus strand of JAOABQ010000070.1, from coordinate 262,282 downwards.
GATTATGGAGACATTTTTGTAATCTTAATTGACGGAAGTAAAGGAACCCGCTATGTGAACATGAAAGAGGACCTGCTAACACTTATGACGGAACACTTTCAGGAACATTTGGATGAAACTCCGTCATGGGATAAAAGCCTTTTCCATAAAGATTTGCCAAGTATTATTGCAGCAGGTTTTTTAGAGGGAATCCTTGAAATCCTTCGAGGAGACAGGAGTGGTGAGGAAAAAGAAGGCTTGCTGGTTGAATATATTTTATTGTACGCTTTTGGGGTTATTAAAATGCTGGATGGAATGAAAGCATGATTTTTTTTATCTGAATAATGAGCAGTTGATAGTTTTTGATGTATCATTGCACTTAAAGTTATGATACAGAAGAGAGTAGATAATAGTTTAGGGTTAAAAGAATAGGATGAGGTGATACTTATGTTTTTACAGGTTAAAAATGTTGAAAAAATTTACAAAACAGGAGAGGTTACATTTAAAGCACTAAAGGGTGCAAGCATGTCTGTAGATAAAGGCCAGACGGCTGTTATACTTGGGCCTTCAGGGTCGGGAAAATCCACACTGCTCAATGTGATTGGGGGAATTGATCTGGTGGACGGGGGATCAGTAACGGTAGACAAACTGGATATAACAAAACTTAATGACAATCAGTTGACCGATTATAGACGGGACAGTATAGGGTTTATTTTTCAGTTTTACAACCTGATACCCAATCTTACAGTAAGTGAAAATGTGGAAGTTGCCCAAAATATCAGTAAAAACCCTTTGGAGGTTGATGAGATTTTAGAGGCTGTAGGAATGTGCGATATGAAAAACAGGTTTCCAAGGGAACTGAGCGGAGGACAGCAGCAGCGGGTTTCCATAGCCAGGGCACTGGTGAAAAACCCGAAACTCCTCCTATGTGATGAGCCTACGGGAGCATTGGATTATACTACCTCTAAAGAGATCCTCAAATTGATTGGGGAGGTGAACAGGAAGTTTAATACCACCATCCTCATTATAACCCATAACAATGCTATTGCTTCCATGGCTCACCGGATTATCCGGATTCGGAGCGGAGAAATTGTTGAGGATAGGTACAATGACAATGTACTTCCGGCAGAAAGGATTGATTGGTAATGATTTTAAATAGAAAGATTAGAAGAACTATATTGGAAAACAAATCCAGATATTTTGGTGCCTTCCTACTGGTATTTTTTAGCTGTATGCTTTATATTTCTTTCACAATATGCGGTCCCGGCATCAAGGAAAGTGTGGATCAATTCAGAAAAGACTCTGAAATGGAAGACGCAAACTTCATACTTCAAAAACCCATTGCACATATTGGGGAGATAGAGTCAAAGTTTAATGTTGTTTTGGAAGAACGGTTATTCAGGGATTATCAGTATGACAAGGATTCTACACTAAGAGTTTTTTCCGAAACGCGCAAGGTGAACAAATATCAAGTGATAGAGGGACGAAGGATTGAAAACAGCAGTGAGATTGTAATGGATATGAAATTTGCCAAAGCACATGAATTAAGTTTAAACAGCAAGTTTGAAATGGATGGCAAAAAATATACATTGGTAGGATATATCGCTTTACCTGATTATCTATATGTTTTGAAGGCTGAGAATGAACTTATCAATAATCCGCATGCTTTTGGCTTTGCCGTTGTTTCCGCAAAGGCATTTGAAAGCTTTAGCAAAGGATCCTTAAATTATCTGGTAAAGTTTAATAAAGACAACCTGGATGAATTTAAAAATTACTTAAATGACAATTATATTGTTATAAAATGGCTGAGCAAGGAAGAAAACACAAGGATCAGCGCCTTTAATGGGGATATAACTGCGTTTATTGAGGCAGGAAAGGTAATTCCGGTCGCGATTCTGGTTCTGACCTGTATGCTCATCGCAGTGGTTCTATGGCGCCTTTTAAAAGGTGAATTTGTTCAAATCGGGACACTTTATGCACTGGGGTACAGGAAAAAGGAAATCCTAAAACATTACCTTGCCTATGCGGTTATGATTTCTTTAGCAGGCAGCGTAACAGGAACGGCTGCAGGGATTTTTCTTGCAAGGCCTTTGGTAGTTGTTCAGGAAATACAGTATAGTTTACCCATTATTCATTTTAATTACAATGTTATCGGATTTTTAATGAGCCTCATGCTTCCCTTTCTTTTTCTTGTTCCTTCCACGTTTTTGGTGGTTCGGAAGGCCCTTGCAATGCCGCCTCTCCTATTGATAAGGGGAGGAGGAAGCAAGGTTAAGGTAGGATTTTTGGAAAAAAGATTAAATCTAAACCGGTTTAAATTTGCAACAAAGTTTAAGATAAGGGAAATTGTCCGGAATATCCCCCGGGCAATACTCATGGTGTTAGGTGTTTCCTTGGCATCCATGCTTCTGCTCTTTGGCTTTGTAACCAACGATTCCATTAACAGTACTGTTTACGACAGCTATGAAAAGATATATAAGTATGATTATGCGTATATTTTTAATACCATGAAATTTGAAAAACCTGTAGACTTTGAAAAAATGTCGAGTATGCTTTTTACAACCAAGGTGGGAGATAAAAAAGAAGAGGCTTTTACAATAAACGGGATCCAAAAGGACGCGAAACTGGTAGAACTCAGAGATGCGAAAGGGAATAAAATAAGCTTTGACCGGGTGATTATTACCAAGCCTTTGGCAAAAAAGCTTGGGCTAAAGGAAAAGGATTTGCTGAAGGTTAAAAGTAAACTGAGTTCAAAGGAATTTTCCTTAACAATTGATAAAATTGCAGAGGCTTATATTGGAGATTATATCTATATGCCCTTGGAACAATTTAATAGGCACTGCGGTTTTCCGGAAGACGGCTATTTGGGTATCCTCTCTAATAAGGAAATGAAATTTGACCCCAATATGCTGATTGCAAAGCTGGATAAACAGGAGATACTAAAAGGCTTTAAAAACATGGTAGAGCCTATGCAAATCATGGTTTTGATCGTAGGGATCATATCCTTTATCATTGGACTCATTATCATATATGTTGTAACTTCGATGGTTATTGAAGAGAATAGAGCCAATATATCTCTTTTGAAAATTCTAGGTTATAGCAAAAAGAAAATCTATTCTCTGGTGCTAAACTCTAATACGGTTTTAGTTGTTATTGGCTATGCTTTATCCGTTCCAATTATCATTATGGCTGTAGGAAAATTCTTTGATATGATTACATCTCAAATGGATATGAGCATTTTGCCTAAACTTCAAGGCATCAGTATTGTGCTTGGGTTTGTGATTATATTTACAACCTATGAAATATCAAAGCTTTTAAGCAGAAGGCTTATTATCGGCATTTCCATGGCAGACAGCCTGAAGGCGAGAGTGGAATAAAAAAATTAAAAAAGATGTTTAGGACAGGAAGTATATGGTAATCTATAATTAGGAGTTATTATGTAAAGCAAGTGATTGTAATGAAGTTCTCAACAATTAAACATGGAAACAAATTATTTCATGGGTTTGTAATTGGGAAGTTTGAAAATGGTTTTTGGTTTGCATTTAGGATGGATGGAAGGATATATGAGTGGGAATGTCATTATGATTACTGGGAATTAATAGAATAACTTTGAAAAAAGAGCCGTGAGGCCCTTTTTTCATGTATTTCTTTGTTTTATGGTACTGAATTGCAGGCTTCAATTTTGTGCAAAATAGATACATCTACTGATGAAAGCAAGTTGCTTTGATGGGAAGACTGTATAGACCGTGAAAATGATTACACATGGACAAATGGAATTTTCACAATATTAAATCAAGGAAATTGAAGCGTGGTTTAAAATCCTCATCGCGTTCAATATAGGTGGTATTCAAATGGAAAGATTTAAAGTTACCAAGAGGGTTGCTGTATTGGGAATAGCTGCAAACCTATTACTCCTTATACTAAAGCTGGCTGCAGGCTTTTTCAGCCGGAGCCAGGCAATGATTGCTGACGGTTTTAACAGCTTGGGTGATGTATTTGCTTCTGCCATGACCTTTGTAGGCAACCGGATTGCCAGCCAGCCCGAAGATAAAGATCATCCTTACGGGCATGGCAAGGCGGAATATATATTTTCTATGGTAATCAGCTTTTCACTCCTTCTTGTTGCATATAAAATATTCCGGAGTTCTTTAGACTCCATTCTTTACAATAAGGCATTCCAGTTTACATGGTGGCTTATTGGGGTTGCTTTGTTTACCATTTTCAGTAAGATTTTTCTGTTTATCTATGCAAGAAGATTGGCAAAAAGAGAAGAAAACTTATTAATTTCGGCAAATGCAGAAGATCATAGGAACGACGTATTTGTAACAACATCAACACTCTTGGGAATTGTTTTCGGGTTCTTTGGAATCTACTGGGTAGACGGGGCTGTGGGCATAGGTATTTCATTATGGATTTTATATACAGCCATCCGCATCTTTAAAGGAGCTTATCAGGTTTTAATGGACACCGACATTGATGAAGCGTTAAAGATCAAAGTCGTAAATATCATTCAAGCAGTGAAAGGTGTTGATCATGTGGACGATGTCACTGCAAAACCTGTAGGTGTCGGGTTTATTGTGATTGTCAAGGTTTCCATCGAAGGCCGCATGACAGTGCATGAAAGCCATAGTATTGCTGCCGGAATAAAAGAAAAGGTAAAGGATATAAAAAATATAAAGGATGTGGTGGTGCATGTAAATCCTGCTTAACCGTTGTTTGTTCGTTTTTAACTTAGTAGTGCTTTAAAGGTATGTGGGCAGTACCGCTAACATTCCAAAGCATTCTTCAGAAAAATACCGAAACTAATGTGGAGTGATTAGGAAAATGACCAAGGAAAAAAATGTGCGTTTTGAGGAATTTGATACACACCTCATGCAGGATAAAAAACCATCGGATTATTTTAATCAATTGGCTAGAACCGGGTTTTTCCACAGGGAATACCCTTTTACACTTCTTGGAGAGTTGATAGAGACACAGCAATCACCCCTGCATCACCCGGAGGGGAGTGTATGGAACCATACCATGCTGGTAGTGGACCACGCTGCCGAGCTAAAGCACTTAAGCAGTGATCCCGGAGTTTTTATGTGGTCGGCCCTGCTGCATGACCTGGGAAAGGGGACCACTACAAAAGTAAGAAAAGGAAAAATTACATCCTATGATCATGATAAAGAAGGAAAGGCGTTAGCTGTCAAATTCCTGAAAGCGTTGGGAGCGGAAGAAAAGTTTACAGAAAAAGTTTCACGGATGGTAAGATGGCATATGCAAACCCTTTTTGTGACCCGGGGTCTGCCTTTTGCAGATATAAAAGCCATGGCAAGAGAATCTTCCATTGATGAAGTGGCACTGCTTTCCTTGTGTGACCGTTTGGGAAGAGGCGGAATGACCGGCGAAAAGATAGAGAAGGAGCGTGAGAATATCCAATTGTTTTTAACCAAATGCCAGGAGGAGTTGCAGCATTAACTGAAAGTGAATTACAAAACAGAAAGTTTGATTAACATAAAATGACATTGCTGTCTGTGCATGTATTCTGGTTTGGATTGTTTTTGCGGTTTATTAAGTGCCTAAACATTAAATGTTTAGGCATTATTTATGTCCAAGCTGCATAGGATATAAATGAAAGAATATAAAGACAAGTATACATAAAATGATGAAAGTACTTGTTAATTAATAGAAAATGATTTATAATAAAAACCGATGAAATTTTTATTTGGGGAGGAAGTAAAGGTGTCAAAAAAGCTATTTTTAAAAGTGGTTACACTCATGCTTGCAGGAATGATGCTTTTTTCTTTTGTAGGATGCGGAAAAGTAGATACAATGAAAAAAGTGAAAGATTCAGGAAAAATTATATTGGGTACAAGTGCGGATTACCCACCTTATGAGTTCCATAAGAGTATCAACGGTAAGGACGAAATTATCGGGTTTGACATTTCGGTGGCTAAAGAAATTGCAAAGGATTTAGGCGTGGAGTTTGAAATTAAAGAGATGGATTTTGAGGGGCTTCTGGCTGCACTTCAGACCGGAAAAGTAGATTATGTTATTGCAGGGATGACACCGACAGAAGAGAGAATGAAACAGGTTGATTTTACAAAGATTTATTATAGGGCGCAGCAGGGTATTGTGGTCAGGACGGAAGATAAGGATAAAATCAAATCCCTGGAGGATTTGAAGAGTAAAAAAGTAGGAGTTCAAAAGGGTTCTACTCAGGAGGAAATTGCGAAGGAACAGATCAAGGATGCAGAGCTTAAATCTTTAGGGAAAGTATCTGATCTTGTCCTTGAGTTAAAAAACAAAAAGGTGGATGCGGTTGTTATGGAGTTACCTGTTGCCGCTGCATATATCAATAAAAATCAGGATATTGTCATTTCAGATATTAAAGTAAGCGATGATGTAGGCGGATCGGCTGTGGCGGTTGCAAAGGACAATTCGGAACTGGTGGAAGCCATGAATAAAACCATAGACCGGATAACGCTGGATAAGAGTCTGGAGCGGTTTGTTAAAGAAGCAAGCGATGCGTCTATTGAAAGCAACTAAGTTTAAACACATCTATTAAAAAATAGCGTTAGCATTAAAACGCTATTTTTTAATGTTAGCAATACCTGTCTATGTACAACCGTGGTTTGGGGGGGTGTGAGGATGGACTTTTCCTTTTTATCGGAATACTATATGTTTTTTATAAATGGTGCAAAGAATACAGTCTTACTTGCAATACTTACTGTTTTTTTCGGTGTTTTGCTGGGGATTTTTCTTGCACTTATGAAAATATCGAAAAATAGAGTATTAAAAGCCATATCATCGGCTTATATTGAGTTTGTCAGGGGAACGCCGCTGATGGTGCAGCTTCTGGTTATATACTATGGCCTTGAGAGGATCGGCATCCGGTTTCCGGATATTCCGGCACTAAAACCTTTTCTAGGCGTTAATTTTTCAGATTTTATGTCGGGGGTGATTACCCTGGCAATTAACAGTGCCGCCTATGTGGCGGAAATCATCCGTGCCGGTATTCAGGCCATCGATAAAGGACAGATGGAAGCGGCCAGGTCCTTAGGGCTTACACATGGAATGGCAATGCGGTATATCATACTTCCCCAGGCATTTAAAAATATACTGCCTGCACTGGGAAATGAGTTTATCGTGGTAATCAAAGAGTCATCAATCGTTTCAATTATTGGCGTTTCAGAGTTAATGTATAATGCGCAGACAGTAAGGGGAATCACCTACCAGCCCTTTGAGCCGCTGATTGTTGCTGCGGTAATTTATTTTGTACTTACCTTTACATTGTCAAAACTGCTCGGACGGTTTGAAGGGAGGATGAGGACCGGTGATTAAGGTATCCGATTTGCATAAAAAGTTTGGTAAGCTACATGTATTAAACGGAATTCATGTGCACATAAAAAAAGGTGAAGTTGTAGTTGTGATTGGTCCCAGCGGCTCGGGAAAAAGTACTTTCTTAAGGTGCCTAAACCTCCTGGAGCATCCAACAAAGGGAGAGATTGTTTTTGAGGGTGTATCCATAACAAGCAAGCACAACGACATCAATAAGCAGAGACAGAAAATGGGAATGGTTTTCCAGCAATTCAACCTGTTTCCCCACATGACCGTATTGGATAATATCACCCTTGCTCCCATAAAGCTCAAAGGATTTCAAAAGGATGAGGCAAATAAGATTGCCTTTGACTTGTTGGAACGGATTGGCCTTAGAGATAAAGCGGATAACTATCCCGGGCAGCTTTCCGGGGGACAGAAGCAAAGAATCGCAATTGTAAGGGCATTGGCTATGTCACCCGACGTCATGCTTTTTGACGAACCAACATCAGCACTTGATCCGGAAATGGTGGGAGAGGTACTTGAAGTCATGAAGAAACTTGCATCCGAAGGAATGACAATGGTTGTTGTTACTCATGAAATGGGCTTTGCGAAGGAAGTGGGAAGCAGGATTCTTTTTATGGATGAAGGGAAAATTGCAGAAGAGGGCACCCCGGATCAAGTCTTTGGAAACCCAAAGAATGCCCGGACCAGGGAGTTTTTAAGTAAGGTTTTATGAGGAAAAGAAGGGAAAATTTATTGTTTTTCTATGTATAACTAGAAAAACATAGCACATACAATGGTTGGAATAATATAGAATTCATGGTGTTGGTTTTATGTTTAAATTTATTAAAAGCATTGCAAACATGGAGGGAATCCATAGAGGATGAATCCCCTTTTTTTATTAGGAAATTGCTCCATTTTGATAAAAATGTATGATGGGGTGGCTTGCAGCATCAAAAAGAAGATTTAATAGACTCCTGTCCTTGCGGAAAAAATCTCTTAATTCTTTGGGGATGGTAAGGACAAGATGGCGGTGTTTACAGTTAATGCATTTAGCTGCAATAGCAGTTGAGCGTTCTTTGGCATTTTAAAACTTTATTCACATTACAATGAACTGCTTGACGGATGGTTAAGTGGGAATATGTATTCAAAAATAGTTGCCAATGGTCAGCAAAAATTTGTTTTATAGTATATTTAGGTTTAGTTCTAAGGGACGTAAATTCTTTTTGCGCTATCATATTATGGATTATAGCACAAAATGTGGTCAATTTCGACCAAAGGGAGATGTGGCGGAGCCACTTTGTTTTCGGGCAGCAGTTAAAAATTTGTGACCTTCCCCAAGAACGATTGGAATTGCTGCAAGCTGTTGTTGTGAATCGGGAGAATATAATCACCATCTACTATACCGGACTTGCGCCCACCCGTGAGACAAAAAACAGAGTGGTGAACCAAGCCGTAATTTTGGCATAAGGAAAACCGGAACTGGGAACTCCTGTACTTATAACCTCTGTACATTTGACTGAAAAACTTGTGTAACTATAAAGTAAAGCCGGATAAATTATTTATTGTATCCGGCTTGTGAGAATGCTCCATTATGAATTTTGTGAAGAAACATCCCCATTACTTAAGACTCGCTTACTAGGCTTTATTATCGTGATTATTTCAAATTACTTGTACTCCTTGAGTTTTGCCAAGGTGCAATGACCCTGAACTTTAAATATAACGAATGGCAAAAAATCAATATTGGGGCATATTTCCTGTATTGTATGACACATAAATGTTTGAAATAACACCCTTCGCAGTACCAGCCTCATTTCCGTTAATTGCTGATGTATAGGAACCGGATATATAAGGCTGACACGATACAACTGATTTACTACAATCACTTGATAAAATAATCCTTGAAGTTGAATATGGGATTGGGATGTTACTTGCGAAAACATTGCACACTGAACCGCAAAAAACAACTGTACTAATAATTAATGAACCGATAAAAAAGTCTTTTTTCATTTTGAACACTCCCTTATACAAATTTTTTACATTAATATTTTACTATAGGAAAATCAAGTATACATCTATCAAAGGTCATGACTTTTCTGTGACTTTAGTAATGAATCTTTATAGGATATCTTTTAACAATTGTTCGGATGATGGGCTTTTTAGTTTGTTTTTTATTTCATTGCACTTCAAAGGGACATTATTATTATATATGAGGTTTTTAATATTCTTAATCAGCAAATTACTATCAATCTTATCAAAGAACAGTGAAGTACAAACTCCGGCAGCTTCAAGCACCCGTGCATTTTCTTTTTGCTCTCCCATCCTATAACAAATAATCTGAGGAATACCTGCCTTCAAAGCTTGATAACTAGTGCCTATTCCTCCATGATGAACAAGGATGCTGCATTTATCAAGCAGTGCATCCAATGGTACAAATTCCATATAAATAATGTTATCAGGCAGTTTCTGGGGAAGTGATTCCTTGAACCTTGTTAAAAATATACCCGGTTTTCCTAATTTTTCAAGAGCCAGTACTGCTTCGCTGAAAAACTTTTTATTGTTTTCAAAAGCCGTTCCGGGAGTAAATACAATAGGTTTCTCGTACTTTTGTAGAAATACCCTGATATCATGAGGCAGTAAAACTTTTTCCTCATGATGCTCCGGAAACCCTATAAAGTCAATTTTTATTCCGTCTGATAGCTTGAAATCCTGGAACCAGCCTGGGTAAAGAGATAAATTCATGCCGTTAAACATCCATTCAATGCTACTTTTTTGCAATGGCTGCAATCCGATTTCCTTTCTCAAATTATTTATTGGCTTATTGAAAAGTTGTTTATCGATAAAGCTGTTTGTTAATTTTGTCATTTTGTTTTCGAAGAACGAGGATAAACTACCAACTTTTTTGAATGTTTTCAGCCAATATGGTGACAAATTTATATTTATATTTCTAAGTCCATGTTTTTCTGCGGCTAGCTTTGCACCATATGCATAAAAATGATTTAATATTAGCATGTCTTTGGATTTCAATTCGGAAATAATTTCGTATGTTACTTTTACAGGTTTTAAAAACATATAATTGAAGAGCCTTCGTGATGCATTAATCCTTTTACCTTTGTCGCTGAATTTATTTCCTGTTGGAATAAAAGGGGTAGTGGCTGTCCTGTAATCCTCAACAGTACCTATAGGGCGGAAATCAAACCCCTCATTTGCTATGTTTTTTTCAAAATATGGGTTTGCCAGAAATACTATTTCATTTCCTTGTTTTGCAAGGGTTTTCCCCATCCAAATAAATGGGCTGATATCGCCAAAACTCCCCAATGTAACCAATACCATTCTCATATTAAATTCCCCCTAGGTATGAATTAATTATTTTTCATAAAACTCAATATCATATCTATCGATGGAAAAGGCATATCGGCTCCGCCCTGGACCCTTGTTATTCCTAAGCCCTGTATACATGAGAAGAATGTTATCGCCAATATTAAGGGATCTTCTTTAACTATATCACCCTTATTTTGACCTTCTATTATTACTGGGATTAGAAGTTCAAAAGGTTTTTTCATTTTTTCGCTTGATATCCTCTTGGCTTCTTCAGGTACGGCATCTGAGGTCGCAACTTGGAGCATTATTAATCTCCAATGATGCATTACTATACTTTTAGGACACACAAGAGCCTCTGTAAGCCAGTATATTTTTTGGAATGGGGTTCCATCAAGTTCTGACGCATTTTTTACCATGCTTGCAGCTCCATCAGCAGCTATATCTACAATTCGTACAAAAATCTCTTCTTTTGACTTGAAGTAGTTATAGATAAATCCTTGGCTGAACCCTGCCTTCAAGGCAATATCTTTGATTTTGGTACCAGTTAATCCCTTCTTTGCAAAAACATCTATGGCATTTAAAAGAATTTGCCTTGTCCCTTTGTCCGGTACTTTCTCATCAAAACCTGCCAGTATTTTTTTGTTTAATTCTTCACTTTGTATAGACATGTTTCACCCCTCTCAATATGAATGAACGTTCATTCATATTGTACGACATTTGGGCATAATTGTCAATATTAATTTAAAGTCACAAGCTATCATCTTTTTTTTATCTTTTTTTAACACAAAATTCATAAACATACTGTCCTCGGAATACGGGGAATAATTATAGTCACCAAACACATTTTCAACAACCAAGCTGCTGTTTTTAGCCATTTCTTCAAAAGCATTACGGTCAACCAGTGAGAAATGATATCAAGGAGGCGTTTATTAACTAATTCGTTATTCGTATTATAAATCTCATAAAACTGCATACCCTTAACAGTTTGTGTCTTTGCATCATATTGGTTGTAATATGAAACCACCAAGGTTTGGAGGATTTTTAAATTCTCCTATGGGGTACATTTTACATTTTAGCCTTTAGTTGTGGAATTTACTGTAATTCATTTTACTTAATTTGGTTGGTGCTTGTAAAAACAAATCGCTAATGATGAACATTTACAAGCAGGGGTTTTTTATATCTCAGGTGACTTCTCTGCAGGTTTCGGGTTGTCGGGTATGGAAAAAGGCTGAAATATCCTCTTTGAAGGGAATTTCAGTCTTTTTGCATTTAGTGGAGAGTCAGCCACAACTGTCACTGTCCCTGCTGACTCCAAAGTCACAGAGACTTTCACTCCGTCAGATGACATATAGCTTATGTTGGCGCATATGAACATTTGCCCCGGAGTTTTTTTATGGGCGGATTACTAAGTGGGAAATTTTAATTTAAGTATTTAGCACATATAAACAAAAATTATTATGCGTTATCTATAGTGTTAAACTTACAACAAAATATGACATAGCGCTGTCAGGGTTATTGTGCTATATTGTTCCTATAAGCTGGAAAGGGGAGACCATAATGGAAAAAATGGATATTATCACGTTGGATTTAGCTAATATCGATTCGGAACACCTTTGCTGTGCCTTAGCGGATAAGAAGAGTGAGGAAGGTGTACAAAGGAAAAAGGAATGGTTAAAAGAGCGCTTTAATGACGGCCATGTCTTTAAGAAACTCAATGTCCGGGGAAAGGTTTTTATCGAATATGTTCCTTCCGAAAATGCATGGTGTCCAATTGAAGCACCTGGGTATTTGTTTATAAGCTGTTTTTGGGTTTCCGGAAGTTTTAAGGGAAAAGGTTATGGAAATGCATTATTTGAAGAGTGTGTGAAAGATGCAAAAAATAAAAATGGTATTGTTGTACTGGTAGGTAAGAGTAAAAAACCCTTTTTATCCGATAAGCGTTTTTTTATACAAAGGGGATTTGAAGTTTGTGATGCTGCATCTCCTTACTTTGAGCTTTTGGTAAAAAAGTTTAAGGATGCGCCCATGCCCTTGATCAAGGATTGCGCTAAAAAAGCTCAATGTGAGAATAAAGAGGGATTAACCGTTTACTACACTGCACAATGCCCTTACACCTGCCTCTATATTGAAGAAGCAAAAAGGTTCGCTGAGGACCACCGGATTCCGCTGAAGGCAATCAATATAAAGACAAAGGAAGAGGCACAAAACTTGCCTGTACCTTTTGCAAACTATAGTGTTTTCTATCATGGGAAGTTTGTAACCCACGAAATTTTAACCAGAAGCAAGCTAGAGTCGCTTTTAGCTAAGGTGAGATAAATTATGCTTATCTATGAAATCAGTGAGTTCCGGAGCATTAATTTTAATGTTACGGAACTTTTTATTTTGTAAAATCTATAAACTTATGTTGTTTTTCAATTGACGATGTATTACTTTGCTGTTAAAATAGGAAAAATTATCATTTATGTTGTTGTAAATAAGGTCAATTGTGTGAGGTTACCGAAATGGATATTATTGAAATTGAAAATTTGTGTAAGCACTTTAAGGTGCTCAATAGGAGAGAAGGGCTTATTGGGGCAATGAAGGACCTTTTTTCCAAGGATTTTAGATTGGTTAAAGCGGTAGACGGGATCTCCATGAAACTGGAAAAGGGAGAGATTGTAGGTTTTCTGGGCCCTAATGGGGCTGGGAAATCCACAACCATTAAAATGATGACCGGGGTCTTGGAACCGACAAGCGGCAAAATTCTTGTAAACGGTAATGTCCCTTATAAAAACAGGAAAAAAAACGCGCAGAATATTGGAGTGGTCTTCGGACAGAGAACTCAGCTCTGGTGGGAACTGCCTGTAATTGAGTCATTTAAAATTCTTAAGGAAATTTACTGTTTGGATAAAAAGGTATACGAAGAAAATATGGAGACCTTTGATGAACTTGTAAATATCAAGTCATTATTTTCAACTCCGGTAAGATTTCTCTCTTTAGGTCAACGTATGCTCTGCGATATTCTGGCATCCTTTTTGCATAACCCGAAGATAATATTTTTGGATGAACCAACCATTGGTTTGGATATTTCCATCAAAAGCAAGATAAGGGAAGTCATAAAGGATCTCAATGAAAGGAAAAAAACCACCATTATTTTAACCACCCATGATATAAGTGATATTGAGGCTTTAGCCAAACGGATTGTCATTATCGATAAGGGCACTACCATTTATGACGGCGATATTCAAAAGATTAACCGGCTTTTCGGGTCATACCGGACATTAAAGGCTGATCTGGGTAAGGAGCATAAAGGGCTGGAAAGTAAGATTAATGAGGCTTTCCGGTGTAAAAGCCCGATTACGGTTGAAAAACAGGATGAGGGATGGGTTGCGGTTACCATAAATCAGGATGAGGTCAAACTCCTTGATGTTTTAAGCTTTATGATGCGAGAGTATTCTATAAAAGATATTAAAGTTGAAGAAATTCAGACAGAGAATGTAATTCGAAAAATATATGAAGGAGAATTAAAGTGAGAAGATATTTGATTTTTATTAAAAGCAGTTTTATGGCCAGTGCTGTGTATAGAGCTCACTTTTATTTTACTGCGGCGGGTAATATTTTGTATATTGCCATCATTTATTTTTTATGGAAAGCTATTTTTGAAAACAGCGGCGAAGTGATGAACGGCATGGACTTTAACCAGGTTATTGTATACCTTACTTTGGCAACATCTCTTTACAGCTTGTTTTTGACTTGGACCGAGTGGGATATTTCAAGCAATGTTATTAACGGGAATATTGTGATGGATCTAATTAAGCCTATAGACTTGCAAATCCGGTATCTTTTTGACAAACTTGGAGTTATGATTGTCAATTTTATTATTATCGTTGTGCCTTCCCTTTTGGTGATTCTATTTGTACTTCAGGCAAAAATACCCGTAGGGATCAATCTTGCATTCTTTTTTATTTCTGTTTTACTGGCTTTCTTTATTTCCTTCCAATTTGATTACTTTGTTGGACTTATTTCTTTTTATACCGAATCCATTTGGGGGATTAGTGCCACTAAGGAAATGACTGTCTTGTTCTTTTCAGGTGCGGTTATTCCGGTAAACTTTTTTCCTCCCATACTGAAGGAAATCGCTATGCTCCTCCCGTTCCAAGCTGTCTACAATGTCCCTCTTACCATGGTGACCGCAAAAGGGTTAGAGCTTATGGATTATATGGGACTTCTTGCAATACAGGGATTTTGGGTTTTGGCGCTTTTTGCCATATGCCAGCTTTTCTACCGGAAAGCCATTAAAGTTATTACGGTAAATGGAGGATAGGAATGAAAACGCTACGTTATTATATAAGAATTTATTTTATGATCGCATCACAATATATCAAGGTGAAGATGCAGTACCGGGCTGATTTTTATATCGGCAGCATGGGAATGATATTTTCCAATTTGCTGGGAGTTTTTTCTTTCTGGGTTTTGTTTCATTCCATATCCCAGATAAAGGGCTGGAGCTTTGATGAGTTGATATTTATTTACGGATATTCGCTTTTATCCCTTATACCCTTGCAGCTTTTTTTCGACCATATATGGTATCTTAAGGATCATTTGATCAGGGGAACTTTTTTAAAGTACTATTTTAAACCGTTAAACATGATGTTTTATTATATGTCGGAGATCCTGGACTTAAAGGGGTTAAGTCAGCTTGTCATCGGCATTGGAGCACTCATATATGCATCGGTAAAGATCGGTATCACCTGGAGTGCTTACAAAATCGCCCTTTTACTTTTAACCCTGTTTAGCTCTTCCTTGAGTATGATTTCACTTACGGTAATGACAGGAGCAACGGGTTTTTGGATATTGAATTCCCAATCCTTTTTAATATTTATTAACCGGTTCAGGGATTATGCAAGATACCCCATAACCATATTCAACAAGTTTTTTAGGGTTATTTTTACATATGTATTACCGGTAGGATTTATTGCCTATTATCCTTCGCAGATCTTTTTAAGGCCAAGTGAGATCAGTTTTGTCGTGTTTTTATCTCCCATTATTGGCATATTGTTTTTTGCCTTGGCTTATTTCGTTTGGTGTAAAGGAGTCAATAGTTATTCCGGCACAGGCTCTTAAGCTTAATCAGTTATATTTATGTCTTATGCCGGTCAAACTTTAAGGTTGCATTCAATTCTCCCCCAAGGAGAATGATAATACTGCTCCAATTCAGCCATAAGAGGAGAACGATGGCACCCCCGATGCTCCCGTAAGTTACCGAAAAGTTTCCGAAATTATTTACATAGAAGGAAAATAAAATGGAAGTAATGATCCAGCCTATGGTGCAAAAGAGGGCACCGGGTATCACTTCCTTAAAGGTTAGACGGCGGTTAGGAATGTAATGATAGAGTGTTAAAAACACCAGGAACATGCCAAGCAGGGTAATCAGGTAGCGCAGATAATTCCAAATGGATGTAAAAAAGGCAGAAAAGCCTATGTAGTTAAAAAAGTATTCACCGATAAGCCTACCGAAAACGATGGTTGTGAAAGAGAATATAATCATCATGGCAATGGCCAGGGTGAAGAAAAAGGAAATCAATTTAACTTTCCAAAAGGGACGCGTTTCCTTTTGATCGTATGCTTTATTTAATCCTGATATGATCGCAGAGATCCCGTTGGAGGCAACCCAGAGAGTAACGAGCATACCGAAGGAAAGAAGTGTTGTGCTCCGGCTTGACATGATCTGACCTGTAATGTCGAGCACCATTTTATAGGTTTCGGTGGGGAGTACCTTTGAAAGATCATATAAAACGAATTCCCCGGTAATGGGCAGATAGCTAATCAGCGTAAGAAGAAACGCAATAAAGGGAAAAAAGGCTAAAATAAAGTTAAACGTCATTTCTGCACCTAAAGCGGTAACGTTATCCTCTTCATACCGTTTATAAATATTTTTTACAAGCCGGACCAGAAAATGAGTTTTCAGCGGGAAAGCCTCCTTTTATGAAACCTTTTATTAAATTACCTTCTATCTATTATCTATGCTGTTTAGGGGAGAATATACTGGAAAATTTAGCAATTGAGGCTTATACCACAAAGAAATAGTTGTTGATAAAGCCTATGATATATAACACGTTAAAACCAAAAAGCAGTACCGTAAATATGTATTCCGCAATCTTATTTTTACTGCTCAGAACCCCCATAAATATGAAAACCGGAAAACTTACCAGGTAGTAGCGCAGCACACTTGTAAAAACTATGGGAGAGCTGCTTAAAGGAATCGCAGAGTCATGAAAACGGCGTTGAACGGTCATAAATAAGTATGACTTTTTAAGTGATCGAGACTGGAAAAGGCTTAGTTTGTGAGGACTTGTTTTCATGGAATATACAATATGAATAGTAACCAGCACTCGATGAAACTCATGATAAAAGGGAAGCGGCAATTCTGCTGCTTCCCTTACCGGAATCGTATTTTCTAATGCAGCATTTCTTTTAGATGGCCAACATCCGTAATGGGAGATTGACAAGCAAAGTTTTCACAGATATATGCGGTTGGTTTACCGTCAATAACCTTATAATTCTCAATGAAGGGAGCTATATTTTTCAATTCTCTGTGATGATCGGAATAAAACATGGAATGGGTAAAAGGCCTAAAATCCCGGTTGATGATTTCCAGCATGGGAGAAGCCTCCGAACGGTCCTTACCTACCACTACAACTTCCTTTGAGCCGGTTCTTGCCAGCATAAATGCGGTAAGAAGGTAGGCTTGGCCACGGGAAGCCCTTTCAAGGTAAAGCCCGAAGGTTTTAAACTGACGGTCTGCTTTTTCCTCCAAAGTATGTTTTCCGGTCAAACGGGCAAGCCTCAAGAAATTAAGTGTTGCGACAGAATTTCCGGAAGGGGTCGCTCCATCATAGACTTCCTTTGGCCGGATGATCAGCTGTTCACTGTCACTTCCGTATAAAAACAGGCCGCCGTTTTTCTCATCCCAGAAATAATTAATCATATCATCATTTAAATTTAGGGCGGATTGGAGATATTCGGGCTTATAGGTGCATTCGTAAAGTTCAATCAGCCCCCAGGTAAGAAAGGCATAATCATCCACATAGCCCGGGTATGCAGCTTCACCGTCACGGTACCGTGCAAGCAAACGTCCGTCTTCACGGATTAGGTTGGAAAAAACGAATTGGACTGCCTTATTTGCAGCTTCAATATATTTATTTTCTTGCAGCACCTTGCCTCCAATCGCTAACGCAGCAATCATGAGCCCGTTCCAAGAGGTTAAAATTTTATCATCCTTATAGGGATGAATTCGTTTTTCTCTGTGTAAAAAGAGTGCTTTCCTGAGATTATCAATGTAGTCCCTTTCTTCTTCAGGAATACTATTTTGGATCAGGTTTGGAATGCTATGGCCTTCAAAATTACCCTTTTTTGTGATGTCATAGTATTTGCAAAACTTTTCACCGGCGTCTTGGCCTAAGACTTCCTTCACTTCATCAAGAGTCCATACATAGAATTTTCCCTCCTCACCTTCCGAGTCTGCGTCCTCTGCGGAGTAGAATCCGCCATCCGGGGAGGTCATATCCCTTAAAACATACGTGAAAATCTGCTTTGCAATATCGGCATATTTTTGTTTCCGGGTTGCCTGGTATGCTTCCAGGTATGCAATGGCTAAAAGCGCGTTATCATAAAGCATTTTTTCAAAGTGGGGAACCAACCACTTTTTATCGGTTGAATACCTGCTAAACCCAAAGCCGATATGATCGTATATTCCACCCCGGTGCATTGCGTCCAGGGTTTTTTCGACGATTTCAAGGGCGGAGGGGTCTTTTGTTTTATACCAATACCTAAGAAGAAAATATAGATTGTGGGGGGTAGGAAATTTCGGTGCGCCTCCAAATCCTCCGTAGGTGCTGTCAAAATCATGTTTGAAGTCATAGAAGGATTCCCTGATCAAATCATCGGATAGATCCTGATCATAAGCATCTATATCCCGGCTAATGGCATCCGTAATTTGATTTCCGGTTTCAATGAGTTTTTCCTTTTCATTCTTCCACATATCGTGGATAATACCTAAAATCTTTATAAATCCGGGCATCCCCATTTGATTTTTCTTGGGAAAGTAGGTGCCGGCAAAAAAGGGTTTTCTATCCGGTGTCATAAAAATACTCATGGGCCATCCACCGTGTCCGGTCAGTGCCTGGCATACCGACATATAGATATGGTCCACATCCGGCCTTTCCTCCCGGTCTACTTTAATGGAAACAAAGTGCTTATTGAGGATAGAGGCAACTTCCTCATCCTCGAAGGATTCTTTTTCCATTACGTGACACCAGTGACAAGTTCTTTGAATACAGGTCAGCTATAGCCAATAGACAGGAAGATAGGTTTATCTTCTGACTTGGCTTTCTGAAAAGCTTCATCACTCCAAGGAAACCAGTTTACAGGGTTATGAGCATGTTGTAACAGGTAGGGGGATTTCTCATGGATTAGTCTATTGGCTTGTTTATTAGTTGACATGTGGGCATCACTTCCTTTCATAATTTTATAGTTTGTTGGCTTTTTTATAGTAAAGTATTATTTTTATTTACCACCAAACTATTATTTGAAAGAAAGTGACTATATATTCAGTTGGAAAATTTGGAGAAAACCTAATGCCTCAAAGGATATTTGATATATTGAGAGTGAAGATATTTTAATAACTGATTCGCAATCTGCTCTTGACCTTATGATGACAGTAAAATATGAGACAGACTGCAGCAGAATAGTTTTAGACAAAAAGGGCATAAGTAATGGCGGAAAAAACCATAAAAACCATTGAAAAAAATTAGGTACTATCATAAAATCATTTTACACGGCAAAGTGTCCGGATGTTTCCGGTTTGCTGTCTTGAGCTTTTTAGTGATAGCAGTATTTATGAAAGTTGGACTTTATCAGATGGCAAAAATTATAATTTGATATCATTGCCAGGTGGAGATTATTGCCTCTTTGATAAGTAATAATGAAAACCTCTTGGAGGGCTTGTTTATGGGTAAAAGTATTTTTGAAATTGATAAAACAAATGTAAAGGTTGAGTTCAATATAATTGGAGACACCTTTAATCCAGATATTGTAACACAGAAATTAAAAATAAATCCTACTGAGGTTTGGATAAAGGGAGAACAAATCAAGGATAAAGACCTGTACAGGAAGCATACTCTTTGGTCTATGAGTACTGAATATGAGGAGTCACTTGATATCAATGACCAATTAAAAGCAATATTATGTGTTCTGACTCCAAAAACTTGGGAGTTACTAGAACTAAGAAGTACTTTGGGAGTTGAGTATAGATTTTGTGTTGTGATTAATATTGAGAATAATCAAAAGCCTGCAATGTATTTAGATACTGGCACTATTAAATTTCTTGATGAAATAACAGCAGAAGTTGATTTTGATTTATATATTTATTCATAGTGTTATCATGTCATAAAAGCAAATGTATGGAGTTAAGTGAAAAATCTAGGGGGAAATCATGGTAATGAGAAGGTTTGGATTATTTATAATCATATTAGGAGTTGTACTCATACTACTTGGTTTCATATATGAAGGTATTTTGGCAGGCATTCCATATCAAGACCCAACTCCAGAACTTCTACAGAAATACATGCATTATGTTAACATTGGACAAACTTTTTACAAATTTGCCTTTCCTATGCTTTTAGCAGGACTATTGATAATATTAATCCAAAAGATATTAAAGCTTCTCAAAAAACACAGATAATTTAAGGGATTATTACATTGAAAACAATAAGTAAGCTACATAGATAGCTTTTGTTAAAGTTCTTGAGGTGGGAATGGTTACTTTTAAACAATTAATAGTAGAAACTGATTTCAGTAAAGTGTGGGAATGCACAGCAAGATATTATGAGATTAGAAAAGAAGTCTCTATAGATAATTTTAAAGACAAATATAAAGCCTTATATGAAGAGTTATCAACATTGACCCCAGCTGAAAATAGTAAAAACATGTACATTTATATCAATGTATTTATGGATGATGGGAATGATGATTACTATTGTCCAGATAGCTTTGATGAAAATGACAAAGAACTTTATTTTGATGTTTCTGGAAAAGATGATGAATGGTGTGGATATTCCATTGTTAATTGTAGCTTTGAAAAATGGCTTAGTTTTTATATTGATGAAGACACCTTAGCCAAATTATCATACCCTAACATAATTGCTCATTGCCTTGTGGAAATGACATTCTTTGGATTTGAACAGAAATTGGATGAAGAAGGCAATTTATTAGTTGATTAAGGTGGAAAGTTTATTCATTTGACAGGTGTTTATATTCTCTATGTTATATACAATGGAATCGTTTTTCCCTAAAATAGTGTATTTCATTATTTAAATATCCCCTTCTCACTTTATTTGTTCAAATATTGTATCAGTAAGATTTATTATACTATGCCCTCCTTCAGGCAAAATATTGATTCTAGCATTTGGAACAAGTTTTTTCATTCGGTCAGCAGTCTCCATAGAATGAAGCATTATATCTTTTGCCCCAACAAATAAGAACACTGGCATAGTCAGGTGTCTCAACTCTTCATCACTGAAAATCGGTATAGGTTCTCGCCTGATATTGAAATTTTTTCCTATTAATATTTGAAATTTTAATATTATTTCAGGCATATCAACATTACCGTTAATAATTTTGAACAACCTTCTTATACCCTTTTCACCAAGAAGCATATGAAACAATGCTGTAAATATAAAGGTTTTATTTTGAGTGCCTATGCCAGCTGGACATAATAAAACTAATTTATCTATTTTGTCCGGATACCTTATAGCAAATTTAGCCGCCAGCCAAGCACCTAAAGATGCTCCTATCACAACTGCCTTGCTTATTGACAGCTCGTTGAATATATCATATAGCCAGTCATCCAAATCCGATGTGGTAAATGGAAGCTGTCTCTCATCACTTCTCCCTGCTTCACCGGGTATATCAAGCGCATACACCCGATATTTTTGATAATATTTTAAAATATCACTTACCCACATAATTGAATTCATACTGCTCCCATGCAGCAATACCATAGGTGGTGCGAAAATATCCCCGGCAGCGATACAAAATGTGTTGCCATGGCGAGTGTTTATATTTAACCTTTCATAGGGTATTGTCAGCTTTTCAAGAAGCATATCAGAATATTTAAGTACTTCATCCCTTCCTTGCTGTGTTTTGAATGCTTTATTATTTCTCAATTAAAATTCCCCCTTTTGCTTTAAGCTCAAGAACCATTTTTCTGCATCTGCAATATTTGTAAATAATCTAAGAACATCATGTTTTCCGCTTTCGGCAATTGAATCTCTAAATTTACTTTTCAAGCTGTTCATATCTTTGATAACAATTGCAGATTTAATATTATACATCGTAAATTTTTGAAGCATAGTTCCGACCAATCCTTTTTTAAGTTCCAGAAAGTCCTTGGAAAGTGTTTCACTGCCAAACAACACAAACTGTGTGTTATTTTCAGCTAATGCAGTAATTATGTCCAAAATATTTCTTTCTGTTTCAAATTTGTTTTCTAAATCATTAAAATGAACATAACTTATTTCATTATTGCTGTTTAAGGTATATTTCATTATTCCATCGCTTTTTACTTCCTGACCGGTTACTTTCATATTTTCATTTTCAGTTATATCGTTTTCATTAGGAATTTTGGCTATAATACTTCGCAGGTCTTGAATCCATCCAATTTCATTTTCATATGTTCTTCGAATATTATCATTGATAAATTTCCATATCGTTGTTTCCAGAGCGGTTCTGTCCGGTAAAAAACTTGTATCTTGTATATTGCTTTGCTCTATTAACAACTGCATCTTAACTTGATTTTCATATTCATCAAGTAACTTATTCAATTCACTCGTATTGAGTTGCCTGGACCATGCAAGCCGAATGAGAAAAGGCTTTTTAATTTCACTGGGCTCAACTGGAGAGAGAACCCATTCTTTTAAAGCAGCTAGTCCTTCACTGGTTATTGTATAGATTTTTTTTGTCGGAGAACTTTCTTGATGCTTGACTACATTAGTTACCAAGCCTTTATCAAGTAGCTCTGTTAGTGATCTGTATATTTGATTATTATTTCCCGACCAATGCATAAAAGCTGAGTCTTGAATAATCTTTTTTAAATCGTATCCTGTCATGGACTTGTAGCTTAGTATTCCTAAAATTGCATAATTGATTGACATATTGCAGCCTCCTCTTTTTATATCATATGTTAATGTTAACATATGATATAAAAAGAGTCAAGAATAATTTACAAAGGCTACGGACTCATAATGTGTTGTTTACGGAAATGTATTATAATTTACAAAAAAGTATATGTGTTTTATTTTAAGTAATTCTTTAGGAAAAGTATAACTGAATAGCATGCGTTAAAATGTTAAGTTTGGTTGACAATATTCCAACTTTACTTGGTAGAAGACAATTTTTTTTTCAAGTATACTAAATCTATAAATTATCTTGAAATATATGAAAGGCTCGTGATAACTATGTCATTAGGTGGAAAATTATTGGATTTGCGTAAAAAAGCTGGTTTATCTCAAGAAGAAGTTGCTGAAAAATTGGGTGTATCCCGGCAAACGGTAAGTAAATGGGAAACAGACCAAACAGTTCCTGAACTAATAAAGGCAAAACTACTAAGTCAACTATACAATGTAAGTTATGATTATCTAATTAGTGGATGCCCTATTGGAGGTGATGTTACTGATATTGAATTAATAGTCGATGAAATTGACTGGACAAGTGCATGGAGTAAAAAGTATCCGATTTTAGCTTCTTATCAAGGCATTAAGGGGATAGATACCTATAAGGAGAAGATGTCTGAGTTGTACGATACTTTTAAAAATAAGTTCGGCTTTGACGATGCGGATACCGCTTTAATTTTAAAAGATATGCTTTACCAGAAATATAAATTGACAAAAAAGCAAACCAAATAAAATGAGAGTTATTTGTGGTAATTCCATTTATTTTACAATTTAGGAATAGGGGGTGATTGGTATGGCGACAAGTCAAACATTAGGTGATTGGGTCGCACAAGATGGAATTTCGTTTTCTATAGATTTGATAGAGTCATTTAACAACGCTACTGATCAATTTATGGCTTCGCTTGATGATTCCGTAAAGTTAATTGCTCTTGGAGAAGCACTTCATGGAGGCGAAGGGTTTCTTATGCTTCGTAATAAACTTTTCAAACGATTAGTTGATGTGCATGGTTTTAGTGCCATTGCAATTGAAAGTAGCTTTCCAAAGGGACACTTTGTGAATGAATATGTGAATGGTAATGGCTCAGATTCCTATGATTCAATAAAAGAGAATGGCTTCAGTCATGGCTGTGGTCTACTTGAAGCCAATCGAGAACTTGTGGAGTGGATGCGACAATATAATGCTGATTCTTCTCATATCACTAAACTTCGATTTTACGGAATTGACAGTCCAACTGAAATGACTGGTACTGATAGCCCAAGGCAAGTTCTGTTGTTTGTGCTGGACTACCTTGATTTAATTGATGATGAAAGCGGCAAAGCCCGTCGAGAACGTATTGAGGCACTTATTGGCTTGGACTCAGATTGGGAAAATCCTTCTGCAATGATGGATGCGTCCAAGTCGATAGGACTATCTGATCCTGCAACATCACTTCGCATCGAAACGGAAGACCTAATCACCGAACTAAAAGTTCGCCGTCCAGAACTTATCAAAGCTAGTAATAAGGATAGATATATGGAGGCAGTACATTATGCTTCAGTTGCTCGTCAATTATTAAACTATCATGCTGAAATGGCGAGAAACTCAGAAAAAAGGACCTCAAATCTTCTCGGAATCCGAGATGCGATAATCGCAGACAATCTAGTATATGCAGTATCTCGTGAACAAAATAGGGGAAAAGTGTTAGTTTTCGCACATAATCAACATTTGAAGAGAACAAACGTACAATGGAATTTAGGTCCCAATCTTGTCGAGTGGACTCCAGCAGGAGCACATCTTTGTTCGATATTTGGGTCTCAGTATGTAATAATCGGAGCAGGTTTGGGTATTTCTGAAGATAACAGCATTGGGGAGCCTGAATGTGGAACACTTGAATCATTATTAACTAACAAGTTAGAGTCTGCAATGTTCATTCCAACAAATAAGGTTCAAGGACTTTTAAATTCAGAGATATCATCTCTTCCGACTCGCTCTGGTAGCTTAAAGAATGGAAGTTACTTTCCTTTCACTTCTGAAAGCCTTATTGACTTTGATTGGTTAGCCATAATAAAATCCACTGGATACACTCGAGGTGCTTTGCCATTACCTTAAGAAAAGGGAAATCAACTTTGAACGTAAACATTGGCTCAAATGTGTTTCCGCGCCGGAAGGCGGAGAAATGCGATAGGGTAGAACTGTCCCTCTATCGCATTTCTTTATATAAAATAAGTAATCAAAAAACTATTGACTTAAAATTAATAATCATTTATCATAAAAGTGAATTATTAATTCGCTTTTACAAAGGAGAAAAAATGGTCCAATATAAAAAAGATGAGGTTAAAGAAAGTATTGATATAGCCGCTCTTGCAATCTTCTTTGGTAAAGGATATGCAAATGCTAAAATTGCGGACATTGCAGCTAAAGCCGGAATTTCTGTAGGAAACCTATATAGATATTATAAGAATAAGGATGAATTGTTCTACACAGTTGTTCCGCGAGATTTTGTAGACGCATTCAAAGGCAAGCTTTATGAGAAAATAACAGTAGCAAGACATAAGGGATTAGCTGCATATAAAGGGGATCAACAGTATAAAGTGCTGACAGATGAATTTTATGAATTTCTCATTGAAAATAAGGAACGGTTTATTATACTTGTTGAACATGGGAGAGATACGGACTATAGTGGTTTTAAAGGAGAGTTAGTAGAGTTTTTTATTAAAACAATTACTGATAATTTCTATGATCCACAAAAGAGTGATTTATATATGCAAAAAAATCTAGATGTTACACTACGTATTATATATAGCAATTTGATTAATTTGTATTGTGATGTTCTAAAGCAAAAATATTCGGATTCGCAAATTAAGGTTTTTTTGCAGGTAATAAATAGTTACCACATAGCCGGCATCAAAGAGTTAGTGGAATAGCCCTCCATATAGGAAGAGAGCTGATAACTTAAAAATAAAGAACAGATTCAATGATGTGTAAAACTATGGACGTCACATTTATCGGGAGAAAAGAGTTGAGGAATGAAAGGTGATGAAAATGAAGACTTCCTTGTATATTTTTAATAAAATTCAACAGTGTTCTTATAAAAAATTCATAATTCCTTTGTTTGTAATATTTGTTTGTGTACTTGTGACTATGGAAATGAGCACCATAAACTATCCTATACTAAAAGACGGTATGCTAGATATGAAAAGTAACGGTTATACGCCGGAAAGTGTGTATAACTTACTTAACAGTATAGGATTTCCGGGCCGTCAGGTTTACTCAAGGTTTTTGATAATTGATTTTATTTTTATTATTATTTTCATGCTACTTCTGTCTTTAGTAATTACTTTTCTTATAGGAAAGGCAGGACTGGGCAAACGATTTAACTTTATTATTTTATTACCTTTTCTACGAAGTGTGTTAGATATAATAGAAAATTGCTTCATTCTAACCATTCTTTCTAATTTTCCTAACAAACTAACTACTATAGCAGCTGTCTCAAGTTTGGCAACTGTTTCAAAATTTGTGGTTTTATATGCTATCATTGTTGTTTTGGTAGGGTTAGGAGTGTTTATATCATGGAAATCTTTAAAACTTACGAATTGGAGGGGATAGACTATGAAAAGGCAAAATGTGAGGAGAGCACTCATACTCATAATGTTTATACTACTACCGGTGATATTTCTTTACTTCTCACCTGCAATACCGTTTTTTGGGGCAATGGAAGGAATCGTTAGTGGCAGTATGGTAGTTTTTTCAGTGTTACTTGTTGCTTCACTATTTTGGGGAAGGGCTTTTTGTGGATGGCTGTGTCCCGTCGGAGGAATGCAGGAATGCTGTACTTCAGCTTCCAATAAAAATACGAAGGGGGGGAAGCTTAACCTTATTAAATATTTTATTTGGGTTCCGTGGTTAACTTCCATTCTGATACTGGCAGTATTGGCTGGGGGTTTTAAGAGGATTGATTTTACATATTGTACGACAGGAGGCATATCGCTTTTAAATACACAAGCATACATAGTATATTATGTGTGTTTATCAATAGTGCTTATATTGGCACTTGCTGGCGGGAAAAGGGCATTCTGCCACTACGTGTGCTGGGCGGCACCTTTCATGGTGCTAGGCAGCAAGCTAAAAAGCCGAATGAAGTATCCTTCGCTTAAGCTTTCTGCTGACAGAGAAAAGTGCACCGATTGCGGTCTGTGTAATAAAAAATGTCCCATGAGTATAAATGTTAAGGAGATGATAAAGAGAGACCCGGTAGAGGATTCTGAATGTATACTTTGTGGGGAGTGCATCGACTCGTGTCCGAAGAAAGTTATTAAGTATTCCCTATAACAATAAAGGCACAAACTAATTTGACCGGAGAAATGACTACTCTGACCATAATTAATCTTACAAGGGTTTCATATTTTCGAATATGGAACCTTTTGTCTAGATATCATGACAGAAGAGGTACCAATGACATGTGGATAATGGTAACCTCCACTACGAATAGCCCACAAACATGAATACAGCCTTGCCCTCCCCTTTTGCTTTTTGGAACGCTTCTTCTTCCCATGGATACCAGGGCTTTCATATCACAAATCCCAGCTTCTCACATAGGCGATAAAGATAATGTATCCCACGCATTTGATAACGGTTAATTTTATCTAAGTGTGTTTGAAAGTCATAAGCAATTTTTCCAACTTTTTCAACGTCATTATAATCAAGTTCCTGAAGGATTTGTTTAATTCCATTAAGAGAATAAGTATACGAATACAGGGATGTTTTTAGTGCGTAAATTATAAGAATTTGGCGAATATGGTTTTTATTAAATAGCTGGTATTTGTCATAATTGCTGACATAGCCTTGATGGTATAATACATGCGGATTAGGTAATAGATTTAGGAATAGAGGGTGGCTGCATCAATGATTTCCTGAGGTTTAACACCAGCATCTATAACAATTCCTTCGCCATTTTTGACCAAAAACATAGCTGTTTGAATCGTACTGACCAGTAGGAAAATATTTAAAAACTTCTCTTGATAATTAACAGGACTGATATTTACAGGGGCTTGCACGAATCACTTATTTAGAAGAGCCATGTTATCATCATAATAATAGGTATAAAGTTTAGTACACCATGTACAATAATTCCTGGTAAGGTACTTTGGGTTTTTTGTGCTACAAAGCTTAGGGACATACAGGTGAAAAACAAGGGAATCAATTGCCATCTCCAGAAAGAGTGCCAAAGGGTCCAAAGTACTCCATTTATTATCCATGCATGTTTTCCATATTTCATTTCTTGCCTTGGTAGCAAATATCCACGAAACAGAAGTTCTTCCCCGAATATATTAAAAAACCAGCCTATTGTACACACGATTATAATCCACCAATTTCCTTCAAGAGGGGTTCCCATTAATTCTCCGGAAACCATGCTTTTTAAAGGATTTATTTCTGGAGGAAAGTATGAAGGCGGATTAAAGAAAGGAATTTCTGCAATAAGCTTTTGAGTGAATCCCAGACCGAAAAATGACACCAACCAGAATAAGAAAAGACCAATTGTCCAGAATAAGGTTTTCCTATTCAGTTTCTTTATTCTAAAGTAGCCTTTAAATGATTCCCATGATAATTTTCTTATATTACGTTTATAAAATATAATTTCCGTTACAAATAACAATAAAAAAGGAGTATAAAACAAAATAAAATATCCTGTCAGAAAAGGAATACCGGAGGCCAATAAGTGTGGCATTATAACATATAAGTTTGTAATAATCAGTATTGAACTAATGCCAAAGAAGCACAGGGATTGCCATAAAGGTGCAGGTTTAATAGTCCTTGAATCCATAATTTAAACCCTCCTTAAAATTAATTCTTGCTTTTAGCACGAAGTCCGGCCCAAAGGATGTTAAGCTGCTCTTGGTATATTTCACATATTTTTTCAAGGCCAGCATTCTTGAGTGACAATGGTATCCCAAAAAGAATAGAATTTAATGCCATTTCTACGGTTTCGAATCTGATACCTTCTGGCAGTTCATTGAGAAGAACCGCATTGTTAATAGCAGTAACAGTTAACTCTCTGAAACCTAGTGTCGGGACTTCATTAAGAATAGATGTATCCAAATTCCAAAGAATTTCCTCTGCATTTGTCAGTTTGGAGAACTTAGATAAATCAGTGCCTTTTTTATAAAGACATGAGATAGCCTCGAAAATTATATCAGGGTATTGAATAACCCTTTTTCCAAATTCCTTAAATCCTGTGCAAATAAGCTCAAGACCTGCATTTTTCCCATGCTTTTGAAATGTATGTATTGCGATTTCTATGATTGATATTTGTACCATATATAGAAGAACATAAGATTTATATGGAAAGTAGTTAAAAAATGCCCTACGTGAAATACCTATTCCTTTACATAAAGCATCTATGTTAATTGAATCAAAAGAAGTGGTATCTAGCTCATTAATAAAAGCTTTGTAAATTTTAAATTTTGTCTGCGCATATTTTACTTCTCTCAAAGGAATCCCACGAAATTTGCTATAATCCTCATCCATGTATTCAATTTTCTCCTTTCATATCGTATTGACGGGCACATGACTGAAAAATGTTACATTATGCACTAGGTAAAAATTTGCACTGAGTGCATAATGTGAGTATATTGTATATTAAATATCTAAAGGTTGTCAATAATATATTTATTCTAAATGACTTTTTCATTTTAGCTACATGAATTGGTTTGTTAATTTTGCACTTTCAAATGTTTCGTTTCCTCATAGAAACCAGTCCACGGGGGTGTGAACTTATTGTAATAGCCTATGATTTTCACAAAATGAACCATGCATATTTAATATTTTGTGTAAAAAATAATTGACATAATGTCAAGTTGAATATATAATGTGTATATAAATATTTACATGAAGTAAAAATAGAATTACTTAAAAGGAGGTTTTTGTGGACTTGCCGCTTGAAGCGGTATTTATTTATCAATAGGCAAAAAAACTTCCCAATATAGATATTGTAGACAAGAAAGGTGGAAAATTATGAATAATACGAATAAACTAGCGAGAATTACCGGATTTTTATATTTATTACTTGCAATAATTGCTCCTTTTAGTTTGATGTATGTTCCTTCAAAATTAATTGTAGCGGGAGATGCAACAGCAACTGCGAATAATATACTTGCCAATAATCTACTTTTTCGGTTCGGCATGGTGGGGGAGACGGTCATCTTTTTAATTGAAATCGTAATAGTTGTCTTACTTTACGTTCTGTTTAAACCAGTAAATAAACCCTTATCTTTAGCTGCTGCATTTTCCAGATCAGCAATGGCGGTTATCCAGGGCGTGAATATCATAAATTCTTTATTTGCACTGGAACTTCTTACTAATACCGCTTATTCAACCGCTTTTGGAACAAATCAATTAAATACGCTGGTTTCATTATTTATAAAAGGACATACATATGGTGTATATATTTGGCAGATTTTCTTTGGATTTCATTTGATCGTTTTAGGTTATTTGGCTTTCAAATCAGGTTTTTTACCAAAGACTCTTGGTATATTGTTGATGATTGGAAGTTTGGGTTATCTTACAGATAGCTATGGGAATATCCTGCTGCCTGCGAATGTAGTTATGGCAACAATCGCTTCTATATTACTTGTGTTTTCAACAATTGGAGAGTTGTCATTTACTTTATGGTTATTGATTAAAGGTGTAAAACAAGCTCAATTAAAGTAAAAAAACCTTATGATAGTGCCTCGTAACGTAATTCTTTTCTAGGGTATACGAGGCACAAACAGATGAAGTGCATTTTTAACACTTTTAAACTTAAAATTTGTTGTGTTAAAAAGCATTAGATCATTAGAGAAGTAGTTGAAGGAAAAAATGTAATAGTAATAACCGTCTATGTTGTGGCTTAATTTATGTAACTTATTTTGTACAAAAGCATAAAATACTATTAGCAACAGTAAAGGTTAAGGTGGAGGACTAACCTTATGTACAACTGTTCGCAACTGATTGGAGTGCCAACAAATGATTTGTTAGAGAGTATAAGAAAAGTTACATATACGTTAATGTACTATAAAACATTAATTACAGAAGCACTTACAGATATGGAAAGAAATATGCTTGTACATATGTATGCAGAAGATACATATATCCGGTCATCTCTAATAAAAGTATATACTGCATTAACAGGTAGCACCCCATTATTCCCTCCAATAAACAATACGGCAAAAGGAAGTTACCTAGATGGAATAGAAGAAGTTCATAATCCCACCACTAAACTACCCGGAATTCTCAACTTATGTGGAAGGATTGAAGCAGGCACTATTCCAGGATATAGATGAAAATGGAAGGATTGTTCCTCTCTATAGTTCTACAACCGTGATTGAAATTCAACAGGTCTTGATTGCAGTACTTTTTAAAACATATATACATACTACTTATCTTAACTACCTTCTGACGATAAATATGTAGAAATAGAAATATATGTATATCCAAACGTTTGTGTGTTGGTAGATTTGACTTTATTCCTTCCGCTGTTTTTACACATAAAGCTGCTGATCAATGTTAAATACAAAAGGTGCCATTAAGATTTGTTATTGCTTTAAAAAAAAAACTTGGGGAATAATATCCTTAGGTTTTAATTTTATGAAAGTAAAAGGAGGTACCATTCATGAACCCAATTCTTAAAAAGTTAGGACTAATCAATCAAAACCCTATACTTATCATAAAAGCACCGGACGAGTATAAGGAAATTATGTCGGGTATTGAAGCGGAAGTGGATACATCACCTGTTGGTCAATATAAATTCATTCAGATTTTCGCAAAAGACATGGATGAAGCATTGAACCTAACACCTTCGGCCAGTAAAGCATTGGAAGAGGATGGACATATCTGGTTATGCTATCCGAAAGGTGCTTCAAAAAAATACAAGTCCGATATTAATAGAGAAAAGACCTGGGAAGTATTTGCTCCCTTTGAATTTGAACCTGTTACACAAGTTGCGATTGATGCAGATTGGTCAGCTATGCGCTTCAAGCATGTTGACAAAATAACTGCCATGAAAAGGAAAAAGGCGGCTACCGAAAATGGGAAGGAAAGAATAAAAGAGAATAAGGATGGTAAATGAAGTGTCATTTATTTGTTTTACGTAAAGCATTCAGAGGTTACCTTCAATTGGATTTAGTGATTATAATTAGATCGTGAAAATGATTTTGCATGGATAAGTTGAATTTTCACGATGTTAAATCAAGGAAATTAGAGCGCGAGATGTAAAATCTTTATCCCGTTCAATATAGTATATAAAGTAAAAATATACTAGTACTTATTTATAATGTTTTTCAACAAAGTGCCCGTTAAAGTGTTATAATATTTTTAGGATTGAATAATTGGGGGTAAAAGCTGATGAAATTTTTCAAAAATATGTCCATTAAGATTAGACTGATCATGATTATTGTAGTAGCCATTACCCTGACAAGCGGAAGTATAACTGCAGTATTGATATCAAGGCAAAGTAAAAGTATGGAAAGTCAAATGTATGTTGATGCATCCAATATTGCAAAGGCATATCAATTAGCCTTGGAAAATATTATAAAAACCACTAACCGTTTTGCCGAT
The DNA here is from genome assembly GCA_026418275.1 of Clostridia bacterium. Classification (GTDB taxonomy): domain Bacteria; phylum Bacillota; class Clostridia; order Acetivibrionales; family DSM-2933; genus SKW182. The sequence goes on along the minus strand of JAOABQ010000070.1, from coordinate 229,897 downwards.
GCACAAAAGCTGACAGAAGCGATAGGAAGTTCCGAGGGCATTTCATATGCAGTGCTATTAGATTCAAATTGTAAAGGGATAGCGGATAGTAAACCGGCTGATATTGGAAAAAGCTATGCTGATGACCCTGCAACAGTTCGAACGGTGAAAGAGAAGCAAATAAGCAAAAGCTTCTGGACCAATGATGCCGGAATCAAGATACTTGATTATCAGACACCGGTGGATATAACAATTGAGGGCAATCATGTCGCTTCTCTTGATATTGGTTTGTCGCTGGATATACTCAACAAATCAATTGCTAAATCCAGAAACGAAAGTCTTTTATTCCTTCTTGGCTTCATAGTCCTATTCTCTATTGTAGCAAGTATCCCATTAACGGTATTGATAATAAAACCTGTGAAGGCAGGAGAAAAAATTGCAGCAGCAATAGCAGAAGGCGATTTGACACCGACTGCAAAGGTATATTTCAAGGATGAAATCGGTAGAATGGTTGAGTCCATGATGATAGCGAAGGACAAGCTTAGAGGGATGATTGGGCAGATTCAGCTTTCATCAAAGCAGGTTACATCATCCAGTGAGCAGTTGGATGCAGCAATGAGCGAAGTGAACATTGGAATTGAGAGTATTACCAAAGGCATTGATAATATGACCCGGGATTTTGCTGCAAATGCGGAAGCTGTTAAGCAAACTACTGAGGCGGTTGTTACTATTACCAGTAATTCCCAGAAGGCAGCTGAAGCATCTTATAATGTAACAGAATATACTCAGGTTGTAAGAACTTCAGCAATTAACGGTAAGGAATCTGTTGAGGCCATAGTGAATATTATAAAGGATATATCTGAGTCTTCCAAAGACGTTCAAAATGTAATCAAAGAGTTGGAGACTTCCACTGTTCGGATCAGTGACATCGTGCATATTATATCTCAAATATCGGAGCAGACAAATATGCTGGCACTTAATGCAGCGATTGAAGCCGCCCGTGCCGGTGAATTTGGAAAGGGCTTTGCAATAGTAGCCGAGGAGATAAGAAAACTTGATGAGCAGAGTAGAGAGTCGCTGAAGGGAATAGTCGAGCTTACAAGTGATATCAGGAGAAAGACCGGGAATGTTGTTGCCGTTGTAGCTGCAACAGAGCAGAAGGTATTAGATGGCGTAAGAAAGGCAGATATCACAAAGGATAATATAAATGAAATAATCACAAGTATTCAAAATGTTATTTCAAAAATATCTGAAATTTCGTCAATCGTAACAGAACAAGCAGCAGCTATGCAGGAAATGAGTGCTTCCATGGATAGCATCAACGAGTCGACCAACAAGGGCGCAGGAACAGCACAGGAAATGAGTGCAAGCATTGAGGAGCAAGTAAGCACTCTTGAGGAAATAGGTGCAACAACACATGAAATGAATGCTATGGCAGAACGGCTTAACAAACTGACTTCACAATTCAAACTGTAAATGTAAATTTAGGGATTGCAGCATTTTAGAGTTGTTTAATCGAATATTTTATATAATCAAAGCAAGCTTGTGGTACATTGCCATATTTTCCATGAGCTTGCTTTATTTATTGCAGAAGCTAGGGTGGATTCCGATTAATTCAAGTATAAAAGAAAGGTATATGTCTATAAAGTATAAATAATTTTGCTCAACAAGTCACAAACTAATTATTAATGCCCTGAAAAATCAAGGAGAATATATGAGTTTAGATAGAGTAATATTGATAACTGCTTGGATTTTGGCAATCATCATGCTTATATTGTTCATACCGAAAAATAAATTGAGAGAAGCGTATGTCATTTTCTTTTTCAAGCAGTTGATGACTTGGATTACAGGTCTTACAGTTGCTCAGTTTGGGCTTATTGAATATCCTGTTAGGGAATTTGCTTATGCAACTAGAACAAGCTTTACTTTTGAATTTTTCATATACCCTGCAATTTGTGTTGTGTTTAACTTGCATTATCCGGAAGAGAAAACTCCGATAGGGCAATTTATATACTACTTTTACTTCTGCACGGCAATGACAATTATTGAATTGCTATGTGAAAAATACACAAATATCATAAAGTATATCCATTGGAGTTGGTATGTAACATGGATTACCCTTTTCTTAACCTTTTATTTTTCAAGAAAATATTATGTTTGGTTCTTTAAATTGAAAGATAAAAGCAAGGTGACAGGCATAAAAGCGTAGAGTGCCAATATTATTTTGTATTACCCTGGATGTTCAATTCCTTTTCGCGTACTGAATAATCACATATCTTAATGTACCAATATTTTTTGTAATAAACTCTGGGAGAAGGGGGGGAGTATCTTCTCATATATTGCAAAGGAATCCTTTTCATAAGGGATATCCTTCCAATACAAATTGCCGTTTAAAAGCTTTGTCATTCTATAGCCCGTGATCTCGGGAAGCCATGTATTCTCTTTGGTTGAGATATCTTGGGAACTATATTTTATACCTAGGATAATAATATCCGGGTCATAAGGGGCAATGTCAAGATAGGATTCGGAGTAAATTTTATTCTTTCTAGACCAGAACCAAAAACACGGTTTTTCCTTATTATTATGATTTATAAAAATATTATTTGAAAAGTATGGAAGGATAGAAATGGTATGAAACCCGGAGATATAGATTTTCTTTTCTTCCAGCCTGTTTTTCTTTATATATTCTGCTGCATCACGGCTTGCCGCGTAATTGAATTTGTAGTCGAATACGAAGGTCCTTAAAGACCAGTAAGATTGAATGGCAAGGGTCAGTACCAGAAGGACAGTCATAAGGCACTTGGTGGTCCTAACCCGCGGTGTGATCACAAAATCCTTATTTTCAAAGCTAATCCATAGGGCAAACAGCCAGATATAAAACAGGGTACCCTGATGCCATACATTGGCGTATATAACGGTAAAAAACAAAAATAGTCCTGTAATGGGAATGATAAAAGTGCTGAGCCTTTTTTTTAGATACAACCAAATTAGTGAAACGATCATAACGATTCTGGAAAAATAAAGTAAGATGGTGTAAAGCCACTTGGTTTTTTCGGATGGGACAGAAAAATTGGTTGATATGGATTCACTAAAAATAGACAGGCTCCTCGGGATTAAATAAGTTAGATCGCGGCTGAAGGCTGCAACTGAAATCAAATCAGGAGCCGGTTTTAGCTGGAGGTAGAGTAGTAAAACTACAATTCCAAAGGCACCAAACCCAACAAATTGCCTGAATCTTATTCCGGGCTTTATATTATTCCAGTGTTTTATGATAGAAAAAAAGTGGACCAGCATGAGACCCATTGCGATAATTGTACCATGCATACTTACATTAGCTAAAAGGGTGAGTAAAATTACAAATAAAAGGGGTTTGTTGATCCTATGCTTATAAATAATAGCGATCATAAACAACATTAAGGGCAGGAGGACATAGCTCCTGGCCACAACGGCATACTGGTAAAAGGCAAAAAATGAAAAGGGGTATAAGGCCTTTACCAGTGGCGGAAAGGGGGAGCAGCGCACAAAAAGATATACACTAACCAGCGCAAGAAAACCTGATAGTATATTTAAAAATATGTAGGGGAGGTTGAGTTTGGCAGGAAGCATCAGGAGCAAATGCCATAAGCCCGGGGAACCTTCATACCGCATATGTTTTGTAAGCAGGGTAAGCGGATCTAAGTCCCTGGCTAGAAGCCAAGCTTGTGCCTCATCAAACCAGGGCTCATGTTTTATAATTGCTATGGTTAAAAGTACACTATAAGCTAAGCATACAGCGTATTTCCACCAGTCTTTTTTAAGGGGTAACATAGTCTTTCCAACACCTGCCTATTTTGATTAACAAACTTGTGAAACTTATATTATTATTACAAGATGAGCCTAAATTATTATAAATACAATGAATTATATTTTTAGAACGCATATGGCTACATAAAGCAGCTTACGGCAGCAAACAATAATATTACGTACTCAATTTTCTGTACTTCTGATACAAAAAATAGACCCAAAAGATATCAATTTTAAACATAATGGAGGTATATGATGGCTGAAAACAGGTATAAGGAAGGACATATGGCAATGCCCATAGAAAAGCATGATACGGCTGCATGGGCGAATATCACAAAAACAAAACGGTTTTCTAACGTTTCCATTCCGAATGAAACCCAGGTGAGAAATGCAAAGGAACATGTGGATACCAACCAAAAGTAGCGTTTCTCATCAATAGTAACTTTCTGATTAAAACGGATCCCCCTTAAAATAGACAAAGGGTTAGTCCCTGCTCTACTTTTAAGGGGGATCATTTCAAAAGATTAATTCGGAAGTTTCAATATTTTTGCTCGGCCAAGCGTTTATATGTTTCATATCTCTCACGGGCATGATTTTCTGCAGCATCAAACATCTTGTCCGCTATATCCGGAAATACGTTCATAAGCTGAGAGTAGCGTACTTCACCATGAATAAATTCCTTAAATGGGGTTGACGGCTCTTTTGACTCCAGAATAAACGGATTTTTTCCCTGGTCCTTGAGCATGGGGTTAAACCTGTACAAGTGCCAGTAGCCTGCTTCTACAGCCCTTCTTTCCTCAAAAATACTGGTGCCCATACCTGTTTTAATACCGTGACTGACACAGGGAGAATACGCAATGATGAGGGAAGGACCCTTATAGCTTTCAGCCTCCACAATGGCTTTAATGGTTTGATTCATATTTGCACCCATGGCAATCTGAGCTACATAGACATAGCCATAACTCATGGCCATAAGACCCAGATCTTTTTTTCGTACCTTTTTGCCCGCCGACGCAAACTTTGCTACAGCAGCGGTAGGCGTAGCTTTCGAGGATTGCCCCCCTGTATTTGAATAAATTTCAGTATCCATAACAAAGAGATTCACATCATCTCCCATAGCCAACACCTGGTCAACGCCGCCGAAGCCGATATCATAAGCCCAACCGTCACCACCGATCATCCAGAAAGATCTTTTAATGAGATAGTCCTTTTTTGCCATGATTTCTTCGATGAGTTTGCTGCTTTTATAATCAAAGTCCTCTAAAACCTCGAAAATAGCCTTGGTTGCGGCTTTGGAACCGTCACCGTCATCCATGGAATCCAGCCACTTCCTGAAGGCATCCTTTATCTTATCGCTGATGTCCGACTTGATAGCCTGCCTCATCAAATCCGCAAGCTTTTCACGGATTTGCTTCACGCCGAGATACATACCATAACCATACTCCGCATTATCCTCAAACAGTGAGTTTGCCCATGCAGGACCCTTTCCTTCCCCATTGGTTGTGTACGCAATGGAAGGAGCACTTGCCCCCCAGATAGATGAACAGCCGGTGGCATTCGCAATCATCATCCTATCCCCGAATAGTTGGGTTAGGAGTCTAATATAAGGGGTTTCGCCGCAGCCGGGGCATGCACCGTTGAATTCCAGAAGGGGCCTTACAAACTGGCTCCCCTTGAGTGTTTTCGGATCCATCAGATCGTCTTTGGCAGTCAGTGTCATGGCGTATTCCCAGTTTTCTGCTTCTGCCTCAATTTCCTGCTCCGCTGGTTTCATAATGAGCGCTTTTTCTTCCGTAGGGCATACATCCGCGCAGTTTCCGCACCCGGTGCAGTCCAAGGGAGATACCTGCACACGGAACTCCAAGTGTTCCAATCCCTTTCCTGCGGCTTTTTTTGTTTTGAAGGTATCGGAGGCTTTCCTTTTTTCCTCATCATTCAAAAGAAATAACCTTACGGTAGCATGGGGACAAACATAAGAACACCGTCCGCATTGGATGCATTTATCAATTTGCCATTCGGGAAGCATAACAGCAATTCCGCGCTTTTCATAGGCTGTAGTACCAAGAGGGTAAGACCCGTCCTCCATACCTGAAAAAGCACTGACAGGCAGTTCATCCCCCTCATGTCTTGCAATCTTTCTCTGGATCCTTTTCACAAATTCCGGTTCATCCTTCACCGGGATTTCTTTTTCCTCTACGTTTTGCCATTGGGAGGGGATCTTAACCTTAATCAGCGCCTCTATGCCTCTATCTACGGCCGCATTGTTCATTTCCACTATTTTTTGCCCTTTTTTACCATATACCTTTTCGATGGATTTCTTTAAATAGCGAACCGCGTCATCCAGTGGAATAATTTTGGCCAGTTTAAAGAAAGCTGCTTGCATGACCATGTTAATCCGGTTTCCAAGGCCAATTTCCGAGGCAATAGAAATGGCGTCAATGATGTAAAAGTTAATATTGTTCGTTGCAATAAATCTTTTGATGGAAGGAGGAAGCTTGCTGTCCAATTCCTCCTCTTTCCAGGGACAATTGAGTACAAATGTACCGTTTTTCTTTAATCCCTTTAATATATCATAGTGGTATAAAAAGGCCCTGTTGTGGCATGCGATATAATCTGCGTTATATACAAGGTATGGCGATCTTAAAGGTTCCTTTCCGAACCGTAAATGGGATACGGTGGTTCCCCCAGACTTTTTACTGTCATAGGAAAAATAACCCTGGACATAAAGCTCCGTATTATCCCCGATGATTTTAATGGCTGTCTTGTTTGCGCCGACAGTTCCATCCGAGCCCAAGCCCCAGAATTTGCAGGAGACGGTTCCTTCGGGCGTTGTTTCAATAATATCAGTTTCAGGAAGGGAAGTATTAGTTATATCGTCTACAATACCGATGGTAAAATGATCCTTGGGGGCCTCAGCTTTTAAGTTGTTGAACACCGAAAGAATCTGTGAAGGCCGTGTATCCTTTGATCCCAGACCGTATCGTCCGCCCACGATGACAGGTTTTTGAGGATTGTTAAAAAATAGCTTAACCACGTCCAAATAGAGTGGTTCTCCAGGTGCGCCAGGTTCCTTTGTCCTGTCCAAAACAGCAATCTTTTTAACGGATTTCGGAAGGATGTTAAAAAAGTACTTTTCAGATAAGGGCCTGTATAGGCGGACCTTGATTAAGCCGACTTTTTCACCTTTCTTCATTAAATAATCCACCGTTTCATGAATGGTATCACAAACAGATCCCATGGCAATGATAATATTTTCCCCGTCGGGTGCGCCATAATAGTCAAAGGGATGATACTCCCGCCCGGTGATTTTTTTAATTTCCTGCATATAACCTTCTACAACATCAGGGACTTTATCGTAGAATTTGTTGGCGGCTTCCCTGCCTTGAAAATAAATATCCGGATTTTGAGCTGTACCTCTTGCTACGGGGTGTTCGGGGTTTAATGCTCTGTTTCTGAACGCTGAAATGGCATTATAATCTACTATTTTTGCAAGATCATCATATTCAATGATTTGGATTTTCTGGTATTCATGGGAGGTCCTGAAGCCGTCAAAGAAATGGATAAATGGAATTCTGGATCTAATTGCGGATAGGTGGGCTATAGAGCCCAAATCCATTACTTCCTGAACGTTGGATGAGGCAAGCAGTGCCACACCCGTTTGACGGCATGCCATCACATCCTGGTGGTCCCCAAAGATGGAGAGGGCATGGGTAGCAATGGCTCTTGCACTTACATGAAGTACTCCGGGCAATAGCTCTCCGGACATTTTATATAGATTGGGAATCATTAACAAAAGGCCTTGAGAGGCGGTATAAGTGGTGGTCAATGCTCCGGCAGCAAGTGAGCCGTGCATGGAACCGGCAGCACCGGCCTCCGACTGCATTTCCACCACTTTAACGTTTTGGTTGAAGATGTTTTTCATTCCGTGAGAGGACCACTCGTCCACACCTTCAGCCATGGGGGATGAGGGGGTAATGGGATAGATTGCCGCAACATCGGTAAATGCATAAGATGCATATGCGGCTGCTTGATTTCCGTCCATTGTTTCTAATTTAGCCATAAGGTATCCTCCTTTGAAGTAAATTAAGTCCTGCAGTGAATGCGGCAAATTGAATACCCGGCCTTTATTAGGGCTTTGCTGCATGTGCGGCCGAAGGATTGATCATGCCGTGATCCTATGCATTCTATAATCTCCATAACTCTGCTTTTATTTGTAAATATCTTAATAAGCCCAATATATCCTTATTTTTCGTACCCGACTTCTTGTTGGGTGCTGCTTGTCCCGAGTACAGGAACCTTCCGTCTTCTGAACCTTTGGGGCCTTTCTTTTTGTTCTTCGTGATATTCTTCATCCGTATTTACCTCCCAGGTATCGAAAGCAAGACAGTCCATTAGAATATTTTTGGCTGCGTATAATCCGGTCATGATGGAGTGATCCATGTTATTATATTTGAAAAGCCCATACCTTCCGATTAGCTGGAGGTTATCAAATTTTTTCAGGTACTCCTGGACGGTGCCCAGGTATTCTTTATATCCCATCATATATACAGGATATGCCTTAGGGACCCTTACAACGGTATAGTCTTCAATATCCGATGCTTCGCAGATGTTGATTTTTTCAACCTCCGAAGCTGCAAACCGGAACAGGTCCTCGTCCGGCTTATTCCAAAGGTCATCGTTTTCATTGCAGAAGTATTCCAGACCCAGGGAGGTTTTGTTTGTATCCGGGAGCATATCTTTGCTCCAGTTTTTAAAATTCTGAATCCTTCCCAGTTTGACTTCAGGGGAGTGTATATAGATCCAGTTGTCCGGAAACAGGTTTTTCCTGTTAACAATAATGTCCACGGTAATAATGCTTCGATAGCTTAAATGGTTGGCAGCTTGGATTACCTCCTCCGGGGGAACAGGATACAACATTTTTACAAGCTCGGTGATGGGCACGCTGGATATAAAATGCGTCCCTTCCTGGGTATACCGGTTTCCGGACGTATCCTGATACTCAATGCTTTGAATCCGGCCCTCTTGATGATAGATCCTGCTTACCTTCCTATCCAGCAGCACATTTCCTCCCATTTTCTCAATTTTATTTTTCATTTCGTTATACATCATCCCGGGGCCATGGGTAGGGTAGTCAAACTGGTCAATCAAGGTTTTAATACTGCTGTTTTTCGTCTTGAAAAGGGCATTTTTGATTGCTGATGAAAGGGAAAGGCCCTTAATTCTTTGAGCAGCCCACTCCGCCTGTATGGAGGAGCAGGGAATCCCCCAAACCTTTTCGGTATACGTTTTAAAGAAAATAGAGTAAAGTTTTTTACCAAACCTATTGGAAACCCACTGCTCAAAGGTTTCTTCCTTGTCAGGCTTGATTTTTGCATTAAAGTAGCTAAGTAAAATGGATGCAGTTTCAAAAATACCTACCCCTGAAAGTGCATTAACCGGGGTTAATGGATAGTTGAAGAATTTATTTTTATAATAAATTCTTGAAAGCCTGGGGGTTTTTTTGAAATGATCGCCAAGGACTTCCTTCCAAAGCTGGTTTACCTCATCAAATTTGGTAAAGAAGCGATGCCCTCCCAAGTCGAAATGATAATCCTTATATTTTACGGTCTTGCTAATTCCCCCAACTTCCTTTTCTGCTTCCAATAAGACGGAATCCACCCCTTTTTTCTGAAGTTCATAGCCTGCTGATAAGCCGGCAGGACCGGCTCCCATAATGATTGCTTTTTTCAATTCCAACACTCCTTCGTTCTTATATTTTTAAAAAACAATTTTCTTGCGTGCAAAGAAATTCCAAAATAAAACTAAAAATACAGCGATGATCTTAGCTGTTGCTTTGATTAAATCTTCGTTAAGGAAAAATAAAAGATCATAAAGGATTCTTAAATCAACCAATATAAAAAGGATGAGGGTACTTAGAATAACCCCGATAATTCCGGTTAAAGCAAAAAGTGCAAAATCTCTGCCCGCTTGATGCTGTTTTTTATTGAAAACCCAGTCCCTGCTGAGGAAATAGTTGATGGTAAGCCCCGCCGTAAAGGAGATGATATTGGATAAAATATGATGAATATGAAATAAATACACCCCTATGTTAAATAAAGAGATATCAACAACAGCGGCAAGTCCGCCAATGATTAAATATCTTAAAAATTGGCCGAGGGTATGATCTTTTGAGTAGATATTGATTCCTTTAGTAAAGGTATTCATAGGTCACCTCCTGTCAGACTGATGTTTTTTAGGTTAGTTGTAATAGCCCAGTGATAGTAAAAAGATGATGGATAAAAGGTTAAAAATTCCTAGAGCGCCGAGTGCAATGTTTCTTAGAAGCATATTTCTTGAGTACATGGTGTTTTTATCTGCTAAGGTTCCCAGGAAATAAGCCATAGAAATTAAAATGGGCGCAACATATCTAAAGTCTTGTGAGCAGGCCACGGGAAAATCGGTACGGAATTTTACAGCAAGTATGAGTGGGACCAGGAGATTGAGTAAAAATATATATCCGTAAGGCTTGATGCCTTCTTTCCTTAACCCAAACAGCCGGATTAAAAATATGGCTATGAGTAAAAGGGTTAATATGATTAACAGTACACCTAGAATTTCCAAGCCCGGATACGCCCATTCACCAAATAAGGATGATTTTAAAAGAAACTCGGTAAAATACGCTCCGCCCCGAAGGCCTCCGTTGTTGAACGGATGTATAAACAAATTTTCAACCGGAAGGTAAAAAAGGTTATAAAGGTTTGGTTCAAATCCTTTTCCCAAGGAAGGAACATACCCCAATTTCTGTTGGAAAAGAAGATAGTTTCGCAATGGGTAACTCATAGATAGTGGGATGAAAATGAGAATAAAAACCGAAAACTGCTTCATATATGATTTATAGTTTGCAAGATTTCTAAAAAAATGAACCGCAAATACTACCGATATGGGGACCAGAAGCATCACCGCAGAAATTTTGCTTAAGACCGCAAGGGCAGTAAATAGAGATAAAAAAACGGTGTTTTTTGTTGTTTTTTTATCCATCCACTTAAAAAGGAAGTAAAATGCTGCAGTATAAAAGAAGAACATGGTATTGTCATTATTAATCTTGGATGAAAAGAAAACATTTGTCGGATGGAATGCAAAAAAGGCAGTTCCTGCCAATATGGCGGCTTGACTTAATTTTAACTGCTTTAACAGTTTATATATAAAAACTAAAGTGAGTGAATTCAGGAATGTTGAAGCCAATTGAACATATTTTATCTGCATAAATTCATTGGCTGTAAAAAGATTGCTTATATAAAGTACAACGGCAGAAAGAATATGGTGTACCGGGGGATGGTATGCCTGGCAAGTATTGACAGGGGGAAGAGACCAATATTTCGCGATATGTTTAATATAATCAATGTGCCCCCATTCATCCCTGTAGACATCATGGGTTCTGGTACCCGAACCGGTAAAAAGCGAATAACAGATTCTAAGTACAATGCCAAGAAAGATAATAACGGTAGTTACGGTACGAATCTCAAGCTTTTTTGTGATGGATAAATAGAATAGGTAAACTGCAGAAAGTATAAAAACAATAGCAAAAGATATTTGTAAGCCTGCTACGGTAAAAAAGTAGGTTCCTGAAAGGAGTAAATCCGTAAACAGGGATAGGGCAAAAATAAGAGACATCATAAAAATATAAAGATAGGGAGAGGGTAAGCTCTCCAAAAGTCTTCTAAAGGGCTTATTCCCGGTCTTCATATTTTTAAAATATCCTTTAAAAATGAGTATCTGCTTTTCCATATTGTAAACACCTTTGATGGACGTAATAAAATTTGACAGAAAGCTGTCAGGGGGATCAATATAGTACACTTTTAAAACTCTGCACTATGCCAAGCAGGCATCTAGTGCTTTGAGAGGCCTCAAAAAGCTGATTGAAGCAGTTTTTTATATGCATCTATAAAGTAATCCCATAGGTACATTAATAAATTTTTTCCAAAAATAATTGGATTATGCATCCTTATCCGGATTGGGTGCCAAAAAGGGATATTTAAAAAATGAAATACTTGATTAAGGGGATAGGAAACAGATCTAAAAGGCGAAGAACACAAATTATCTTACATAAAAAGCGATTTCCTCTCTGGCTGGCATGATGCAGAGAGGAAATCACTTTTTGCGAAAGTCACATAATTGAATATAGTGTTTTATAACAAAGGAGGAGCCGTATGTTTAGTGTTTTACTCTTAAAAGTAATATATTTAATATTTCCTTTATTTCAAAAAATATACCGAAAATTTTATAAAAGGGTAGGGAAGCAATCCCTACCCCCATCTTTAAAACGTGTTTTTAGCTGTACCCGCATTTGTACCGGTTGCAGATCCGGCAGCAAAGGAGGTTGTATTCAATGTATTAATTTGATCAACCTGCTGGCTTAACTGGTTACATAGGTTGGAGATCTGGCTGAGCTGGGTGGCGGCATTAGCCTCAGCTTCTGCCAATTGTGTGAGGTCTTGATGAGCAGCACCTTCAGCAGTACTCAACTGTTCCAATAAGCTCCTGTTTTTTTCCTCTGCCTGTGCAAGTTTTTGAAGCAGCTGCTGGTTACTTTTTTCAGACTGTTCCAACTGTTTTACTATATTCTGAATAGAGGAAATTTGCTCACGTAATTGGTTTATACTGCTTAAGTTATTCTGATCCATAGGTTTAGACCTCCTTTTATAAATTTATTATGCGGACGATTTTATTATATCCCCAAAAAGAATGGATATGAGTTATAAATTTACCCATCCGGCAAGAAGGTTAGTTTTAAATATTGGTATTGTAATATAAGTTGTTCGTTCAAATACTATCTTTGGAGGTGAGTTTATTTGAATAAAGATAAGCATGTTCTTCCGGATGATCGGGATACTTTTTCGGACCGTGTAAGAAGGGAAGCCAAAAAAGAAAGAAAGACAGCCTATAGAAAAACCATTTATGGCCCGGATAATGAACCGCTGGTGAGGGTTGAAATGAGTAAGGAACTTGCAGGAGATGAAAATCGGTAGTTTTAAATAAAGGGGTTGCCAATTTTCCGGCAATCCCTCATGATTTCATGCCAGTAGAAATATAAAATTAGCTGGGAAGATTCATCGCTGTTTCTGCTGCTTTCATGTCAAGCTTAATTTGTTCGGAAGGATCATATGCATGATAATAGCCTTTGTCCAGCATATAATTTGTAATTCTTTCGTGTGTAGAGATTGCTGTGTCCAGTTGTCTACGAAGCGTATCTCTTACTTCGGGAGTAGCTGTTTCAGAGAGTGCCCAGGAATAGTTCTTGATGCCTGCCTTTGCTGCATTTAAAAAATCTGCTGCGATCAATTGATCACTTAATTTATCCATACCCGTAAGACTTTCTAAAATTTTATTCACAGATTCACCTCCTAATTTTGTTGTTTATGGTTACATGGTTGTTGTTGTGCTTGTCGTAGTAGTTGCCCCGGTTGTATCCGTGCCGGCAGCAAATGTGGATCTTTGGAGTAAGCTTTGTAATTCACGGATTGCATCCTTGGATGCGCTTACATCGTCCTGTAAAATTGATTTCAGTTCTGAATCGCTCACAAGCTTTGACATGGTAGCCGATTTTGTAGCGCATAAAGTTTTAAATGTCAATAATTCATGAATTTCAAAGGTTTCGTGTGGTGCAATACCTTGTCCTATTGCCAAAATAACACCTCCTTTTATTTATATTCTTAAGTTATTATTTTCAAAAAGGTGAAAATAATACTCAGGAATTTTAGTGAAATTTTAATATTATACTTAATTTTATTGAAAAAAGTTTACTGTCTTTATATAATGGTTTTTGCATTATTAACAAAGATGGTAATTTTTTAAAAAATTTGTGAGGAGGTTTTTTGATGCTAAGAAATAAGTATGTAAAAATGCTAGCCATCGTCACGATGGTTTCACTGGCTATTGCTTTAAACGTAGGGTGTAGTAAGCCTGCTTCAACAGATGGTAAAGAAACCGGAGACCAGATTTATAAAAGGCAGGAAAATATTTCATCCGGGATTGAGGCCAGGAAGCTGCTGGTTGATGGAAATAAAAGATTTGTAGAGGGGAGCGTATTGAAAGATGATTTGAGTGAGGAAAAACGTAAGGAATTATCCAGTAAAGGACAAAAACCTTTTGCAGCCGTTGTCAGTTGCTCTGATTCCCGTGTTCCTCCAGAAGTAGTATTCGATCAGGCTTTGGGAGATATTTTTGTAATAAGAGATGCGGGCAATGTCGTTGATCCCGTTGCATTAGGAAGTGTTGAATACGGTGCGGAACACTTACATATTCCCCTCATTGTCGTATTGGGCCATGAAAAATGTGGTGCTGTAAAAGCTACAGTTGAGGGTGGTGAAGCTCCGGGAAGCATAAAGGCCATCGTTGAAAAAATTCATCCTTCCTTTGAAAAGGTAAAATCTTCAACAGCAGACAAAGAGGTGTTATGCGAAAAGTGCGCCGATGAAAATATAAAGAACACCATTGCTGAAATTAAAAAAAGTCCGATTATTAAAAAGCTGGAAGAAGAAAAGAAGGTTTTAGTTGTAGGTGCTAAATACCATATTGAGTCTGGGGAAGTTACTTTTAGTGAAGAAGATAAGGTACATTAAAATATATAGCATTGCTTTTTATGAAAAGCATAAGCACTTGATGTGAAGAGCTCAGGATTTAACATTCTTGGGCTTTTTGCGCGTTTGGGATAAGGAAATTATTGATTCATTCTCACTGAATCTATATGGAATACATATACTTATACCAGTAGAATTTTTAAAGGTACCGGACTTATGCAGAGATTTTATATAGTTCGACGGGGCGATACGGCATACTCGATTGCAAGGCGTTGGGGAATCCCCGTGGATTTAATTGTGGCTTCAAATAATTTGCTGCCGCCTTATGTAATATTTCCTGGGCAGCAGTTATCCATTCCACCGGGTGTGAATACAACGGTTGTAGAGCAGGGTGAATCCGTTTTTTCCATTTCGCAAAAATATGGGGTTCCACCCCAGGTCATCATTGAAGCTAATGCTCTTACGCCCCCCTTTACCATCCAGCCCGGACAGGTTTTAAATGTTCCCCCGGGGGTTCCGTACTATACTGTACAATCGGGAGATACTTTGTATGGGATTGCAAGAAGGTTTAATGTCACTGTTAACGGTCAGCCAAGACCGGAATATATTGAAAAGGCAAATCAGATTTCTCAAAATATCGTACCGGGGATGCGGATTCGAATTCCCTATCCTCCTCCGGGCGGTACAGGGAAAATTGCATATGTAACATCCTTAGGCCAAGGTTACGGGTTGTGGATTTACGATCCCGGAACCGGAAACAGCAGCCTCATTGCATCCAATGAAGTGGAAATAACATCCATACCTTACTGGTCACCTGACCGGACTAAAATTGCGTTTGTTGGGAAAGATGGGATTCTCTATGTCATTCACGTTGCGACAAAGGCGTTATCTGGAATTGATCAGCTCAATGAACCCTTTTATCTGGATTGGTCCCCTGACAGCAGAAAGCTGGCTTACAGCAAGCCCCAATCCATCATTATTTATGATATTGCCGCATTTCAAGCTTCGACATTAAACATACCCGGTACATCCTATGTGCAATGGTTTCCAAACGGTACCGAGCTATTATATGAAGCAAGGGATACAGCCAATGTCAGTCAATTATATAGGATAAATACAAACGGGAGCCGCAGAAGGCAGATAACGAACAATACATTTGGTTCCTTAAACTGGGTAAGCCTCTCTCCGGATGGAGCATATGTATTGTATACTTCACCGGGAGTAAGTGTATCGCTGATTTATACCCTTGAGCTTGCAACTGGAAGAACATATCAGGTTCCTGGCGGACCGGAGGCAAAGAATTACTATCCTCTTTGGTCTCCCGATTCCCAAAAAATTGCGTACAGTTCAACTACATATACCGGTGGGCGTTATTACTCCCTTATACGAGCAGCCGGAGCACGGGGAGAAAACGACCGGACGTGGGCAATTTCAAGCTGCTATTCCACACCTGTCGGTTGGTCCCTCGATAGCAGAAAGGCTGCCTATTTATCAGGGTGTTTAACAGGAACAGCCAATGAATTGTGGATTGTAGATTTGACGAAACCGGTACCCATGCTGGCCTTAAGGGGAATGGATATATACAGCTTTAGTTGGGCAGCACCATAAGATTGCTTATATGATCTCCCTGTATTTTTCGTTAAAGAATGAGGCATCTCTTGTAAGAACTTAAATTATTTATATATGGAAAATGAGTTCTATTTGAATATTCATTGACAGGATAAGTTTTCCTGTGCTACCATAAACACACCATTTTCTTTCAATGTATCTATTTCATATTTCATGGTTATTTATAGAGAATTTTTGATTGTAATGTTTTGTTTGACAATACCATTCTTTATGCGAGGAGGAAAGTATGCTTCTAGAGGTTAATCATGTTGTAAAAAAATATCCAAATGGGACAATAGCAAATGACGATATTTCCCTTACAGTAGATAGCGGAGAAGTTTTTGGACTTTTAGGACCAAATGGGGCAGGGAAGACAACCCTTATCAGTCAGATAATAGGACTGTCGGCTCCAACTTCAGGCAGTATCCATATTAATGGAATAGACATTGTAAAAAATCCCGCATATGCCCGTAAGGTTTGTTCCTTCCAACCTCAGTCCCAAGTGCCGATAGATGGTCTATCCCCCCTGCAAGCTATAGAAATCATCGGTAGACTTCGGGGAGGAAAAAAAAATGATGTAAAAAAGAAAGCATGTGAGTTGATAGAAAAGCTTCAAATAACCCCTTGGGCCACAAAATCGGGAGAAAAGCTGTCAGGTGGCGTGAGAAGGTTGGTTGCTTTCTGTATGGCGGTTGTTGTACCGGGAAAGATCGTTATTCTGGATGAACCCACAAACGACGTTGATCCACTGCGCAGGCGCTTGTTGTGGGGAGAGGTGCGAAGTATTGCAGATGAAGGAAACACAGTATTATTAGTAACCCACAATGTACTTGAAGCAGAGAGGTCTGTTGACCGTTTGGCAATCATTAACGGTTCCAGGCTTCTTAAGGTTGGTACACCGGCAGCTTTTAAAGAATATGATTCGGAAAACCTTACGCTGGAACTTATTCTGGAACCTTCTCAAGAAATAATGGAACTGCCTTCATTTATATTTAAGCCGCATAGAGCAGGCAGGAGGCTTAGGACCTACGTGAAATCACAGGATTTGACGGAAACGGTTGGTTGGGCCCAGGCGCTGCAGCGTGAGGGAATTGTAGAAGAGTTTTTTATTGGACCGATAAATCTGGAAGATGCATATATGCAAATGACTGCTGACCATAGCGTAGAAAACAGTCAAAGTGATTTGGTTTAGGTACAAGTCTATAGTTCAATTGATAGAATGGGCCAACTATTCAATGTAGATTGGTTGCAGTGTCCTATTGTAATAAATGTTTTTTTAATACTTAACTACCTTTAGAAAGGAGTAGGTTATATGCCCCGGATTTTAAAAAACTACTTTCTGATGATTCGATGGCAGTCCTTAAGAATGAAAGTAATCTTACCGTTCTTTGTTATTATACAGATTATGGTGGGAATTGGAACTATTATTGGATTTAGCTATATCATACCGAATATAGACGTAAGTACGGCTTTATTTATAGCAACAGGCGGACCTGCGCTGACGCTTATGGCAATAGGGCTGGTGCTGGTTCCTGAAATGATAGCGGAAGATAAGGAAAAAGGGATTTTTGAGTATTTGTGGTCCTTACCCATTTCACGGCTTGTATTTCTGCTTGCAGATTTAACCATCTGGACACTTGCTACTTTGCCGGGAGTCGTACTTTCACTTTTAGTGGGCTCATTATATTACGAGTTTCAGATGAATATAAGCATTTTGATCGTGCCTGCATTCTTACTTGTTGCTGCTACGTCGATTGTTATCGGATATGCTGTTGCGTATGCCTCGCCAAAGGCACAAATTACCTTTTTAATATGCAATGTAGTTATTTACAGTCTGTTTTTATTTTCTCCCATAAACTACCCTATTGAGCGGTTGCCGTCTGTGCTAATAGCAGTTCACCGTATCCTTCCAATAAAGTATATGGCGGATTTAATCCGTGGAAATTTAACTAACCTTCCGGTTGGAAATATAGGAATCGCATTTGTCATTGTTTTAGGATGGTTTATTTTATGCTTCTTCATAACCTATAAAATTATTTCCCGCCGGCGCTGAGGAAAGTGTGATATCTTTTATTAACAGAGCTTTTTATATTTCATGCTATTTTCATTATAGATAGTAAAATTCGAGAGATGAAATACCTGGTTTATGTGGTCTTTCAGAAATCGAAATTTTACTTTTACAGTTCGTTATCTCTAAAAGGTATATTAACCTTCTCGAAAGCAATGATTACAATAGGTGGTAGAATATTATTGTGTTTAATGTGAATTAGTAGAATCATTATCAATCGGCTTGACGAATTGTAGACTCAAGCCGATTTTATATGCCTTTGATCCTTTATTCTTTGTTGGTTTCCTAAAATTGATTTGTGGAATATTAAATATGAGGTGAAAAACTCAAATAATTTGTGAACAATATGATAAAAAGATTACGTAATGTAAAAAATGTATTAAAATATATATAGACCGTGAAAAGGATTTTCATGGAATAAATAGAATTTTTACGTTATTAAATCAACGAAATTCAAGTGCGATGCAAAAGCTTTATCGCATTCAGAATAGATAAACATAAATAAGTACGGTTTTACATAATAGGTGGAGTATGTATACTCGTGATATTTTAATATTCATTGTAAACTTTATGGTTCCATTTATAAAAGTTATTTTAATTGTTTTTCTTGGGCTAACCATGTTTGGGTGTAGGTTTAACTTAAGAAAGATAATGTTTTGCGGGTTGGTAATAACCTTTTTCAACTATTATTTACATTCGGATGGACTACCCTTTGGTTTTCATACCATTTTTCATGTACTTATTTTTGCCTTTTGTTTGCATCTAGTCATGAAAATGCCGCTAAGAGTGAGTTTTATAGCCGCTATGACCGGGTTGTGCATACAAGCTTGTATAAAATCTGTTTTTATTCATTCTCTTAGTTACTGGCAAATTAATTCCAATTTAATTTCAAAAGAAAGCCAGCATTATTTAAGTTTTTCCTTGTTGGAGGATTGTGTTTTAATTGCAGTCATTATACTGTTGAACAAGTCAAACTATAAAATAATTGATTTGAGTTGTACGGATACAAAAAAAACATATACAATAACCGGAATAAACAAATCCTTTCCCTTTATCAGTATGTTTTTTGGACAAGTTATAATGATTTTACTGCTTTATTTGGGTGATTATCCAGGAAGTCATTATCCCCCGCCCCAAGTTTCTAAAAATATTATGCCCAAATATATTGTTATTATAATTGCACTATTACCTGTTTTAACTATATTAGCCACCAAGAGAATCATTACATATATTCAAAATGAGATGAACTATAAGATAAAAATGGAATCGCTTATTAAGGTTGAAGAACTGATTAAAAATATACATATACAGCAGCATGATTTTAAGCATGAGATGCAAGTGGTATATGGTCTGCTCCAATTAGGGGCTTTTAATGAAGCAAAGGAATATATAGGCAAATCAATGGCAGAAATTTCATTAACATCTGAGATACTGAAAACAGATGATATTAGCCTTACTGCTCTTTTATATGTGAAGACTTGTATAGCAAAAGTTCATCGTGTTTTGTTGGAGTTTGATGTTAGGGTAAGGCGGAGTGATATAGCTGTAGAAGATAATGATATGCACTCGATTCTGGGAAACCTCATAGATAATGCTATTGAGGCAGTGAAAGACCAGCCTTTGGAAAAGAGGAAGGTAAATTTGAATATATATAAGGATGATGAAAATGTGTATTTTGAAGTGGGTAATTACGGTAAGCCCATAAGACCCAGTATCAAAAATAGGATTTTTTGCTTCGGATTTTCCAGTAAGAAGAAAGGAAGGGGGATAGGGCTTTATAGTATTGGCAAGTTGGTACGCAAATACCAAGGGAAAATTCAATTGATTCATAGAGATAAAAAGAATTATTTTATAGTGAGTATTCCCAAAAAAAGTGATGCTTGGATGGGAGGGGAGTTATGTGTTAAGAGTTATCATAGCTGAAGATGATCCGTATATGGTTTTAGTTTTAAGGGGAGTCTTAAACGGTTTGGATTGGGTAAAGATTGAATGTGAGGTAGGAAATGGGAGGGATTTAATTGAAAAAGTGGAGGAACTCAAACCGGATGTTGTTTTTTTGGACATTATGATGCCGGAAATAAACGGAATTGATGCTGCTAAGAAAATTTTCAAGAGCAATCCCGAGGTGTTCATTATTTTTGCAACCGCCTATAGCAATTATATGTATGATGCCTTCAATGTGTACGCTTGTGATTATCTTATAAAGCCTTTTGATATCCAAAGGATTTATCAAACATTAAGCCGGATCAAGGAAAAAAAGGAGAAAGCTTTAGAAAGTGCAATGGGCCAAAAACAAAAAATAAATATTTGTTCAAATGGAATCACTTATTGCATAAATACCGAGGATATTGTGATGGTAACACGTATCGGCCGAAGGACATATATTTACACTACAAAACAAATTATTAGTACATACACAAAATTATCGGAAATTGAAAATCTGATTGGAAAGAACTTTTTTAGGTGCCACAAAGGATATATTATTAACAAGGCAATGATAAAAGAGATCTTACCCTACGGAAAAAAAACCTATCTGGTTAAACTGAATTATATAAATGAGACATCTTTGATGACGGTTGAAAACTATAAATTATTAAAAAAAGAATCTGTGATCCGTTCATATGGGGGATATACTGGGAAATTAATATTGAACACGATAGTGCTCAAGCATTTGGCAGAGTACATGGCAAACTCTTTAATGCCTTCTGCAGTGAGTTTTATTTAGCGCTGTCGAAGCTTGCAGAACGCTGTAGATTTTATGATTTTCTCTGCGTTTTAGAAATAAATTGGATAATGTCCTTTTCGGTATAAGGGGCATTTTTTTTATACCTTTTTAGACAATAAAAGTTCCATTTTGGACATGAGTTGTTTTTTAAAATAATAATATATTTTATTATAATATTTAGAAAGTTGTAGAAAATTGGGATGTATAAATAAAATATTCCATTGAAAAAATTCTATAGATAACGAACTGTAAAAGTAAAAATTCGATTTCTGACACCTAAGTAAACCAAGTATTTCATCTCTCGAATTTTACTAGTTTACACTTCGTTATCTTTAAGTAGACAATGGTGAAATCTTAGCATTGTTTATTGAAACCAACATTTAAACCTCTCACGCAATGTTCTGCTAAATGTAAAGCTTTTAATGCAGTCTATCAAAAGCAAAAATCGTTGTTTGAATTATGAATAGAATGATTGATTTAATGAATAAAGGAGTAGACATCTACTGACATATACATTAAAAACTCTTTGCATAAACATTAAGGGGTGTTAAAAATGTTTGAGAAATTGTTTGATATAAATGATCTTAAACAGAATGAAATTTGCTCAACATATGAAATCAAATTTGGTCAGTATACATATCCTTATCACCTGGTGAATGGAATATCCCGGGAATTTGTTAAACCACTGCTTGAACTTGAAGGAGTCGATTCCTTTGTCATAGTTTGTGATGAAAAAGTGGAAAGACTGTATGCCCAAAAAGTTAAAAAAGAAATACAAGCATATTATACCTGTCATATTATTTCTTTTCATTGTGGAGAACCGAATAAGAATTTGAAGGTCTTGGAGCAATTGATTGAGAAGGTTTTAGAGCTCAGGATCACCAGGCGTACCTGTATTGTCGGATTTGGTGGCGGTATATGCGGAAACATGGCGGGTATGCTTTCTGCAATGCTTTTTCGTGGTATAAAATTTGTTCATATACCTACTTCCCTAATGGCTATGTTGGATTCGGTTCTATCTTTAAAGCAGGCCATCAATTCCAGTTACGGAAAAAATTTAATCGGCTTTTTTCACACACCGGATATGGTTTTAGCCAATATAGAATTTTTAAAAACCTTACCAAAGGCTGAGATTGTATCAGGAATGTGTGAAGTTGTTAAAAACGCATTAACCATCATTCCCGAGAGGATTGAGGAACTGTGCAATTTATGTAATGCGCAAAGTGCATATTCCTTTAAAGAGTATAAATTCTTTATTGATATTTCCATAAAAGCAAAAATGGCGGTAATGAAAGAGGATCCTTTTGAAAAGGAGCAGGGATTGATTTTAGAATATGGACATACAATCGGTCATGCAATTGAACTGGCATCGAAAGGAAGTATTTCACATGGGGAAGCAGTGGGTTTAGGCATGCTTTGTGCTGCGGAAGTTTCACATAAAATGGGTTTTTTAACCGAAGCGGACGTGGTTCTACATACGGATTTGCTGAAGAAAATCGGAGCAATCACGAGAATCCCTGAGGAACTGAAGCTGGAATCCATTCTTTCGGTAATGCGGTTTGATAATAAGAGAGGATACCTTAGCAGTGAAAAAGGGAAATTTCACATGATTATTTTGGAAAAGATAGGTAAGCCCCTTATGAATAACGGAAGCCTTCTCACAAGTGTACCTGAGGAAATAGTAAAGCACGCATTAAAGAAGCTTATGGATTAGAACCGTCAAGAAGGTAGTATAGTTTTACTCTGGAATATATCAAGACGTATTGATTGAAGTTGCTTGGATTTTAATAAAATTTTAAGGGGGTCAAAATGGCAGATATATTATTAATAAACCCACCGATCTATGATACCACCAAGCTTGGGAAATTGGATTGTGATGAACACTGGTCACCGCCTTTAGGGATTGCATATATTGCATCTGTACTTTCGGGTAATGGATTTGATGTTAAAGCATTGGATTTGTACTATACGCCTATTGAAAGCTCAAAAACGATAATCCAGAAGGAACTTGGCAGAATTGTAGGAATTTCCTGCTTTTCAGAACAACGGGTTTCTACGTACAGAATGATTGAATATATCCGGTCCTTAAGCAAGGATGTTTTGATCGTATTGGGTGGGCCTCACAGCAACTATCTCTATAAACAACTGTTAGAAAGCTATCCTGTCGATGTTGTAATTTTAGGGGAAGGAGAAATAACCTTCTTGGAGATTGCAAGAGCCTATTTGAAAAATGAGTCCATCGACAACATTCCGGGTATAGCGATTAAGAGAGACGGAAAGGTAGTTCTGACAGCGGGGAGAAAGCTGATAGAAGATTTGGATTCGCTTCCCTTTCCTGCATATGAGCATTTTCTAAATACAGAATATGCGTCCATAAACTGGTTTCGAGAATTGGAAATTAACGGGAGAAAAGCGGATAATATGAAGTGGACCGCTCTGGTGGGAAGCAGAGGGTGTGCTTATAATTGCAGTTTTTGCTCTACACCGACGTTTTGGAATCGGCGGTGGAGAAAAAGGTCTCCTAAAAATATTGTTGATGAAATTGAGTTTTTAAATAAGGAATACGGCTATGAGTTTATTGATTTTTCGGATGATATTTTTACTCTGGACCAGGCATGGGCAATTGATGTTTGTAAGGAGATTATAAGAAGAAATGTACACATAAGCTGGAATTGCTGCACCAGGGTGGATGCGGTTTCACAAGAGCTGCTAACATGGATGAAAAACGCGGGATGTTTGTTTACTGCCTTCGGAATTGAGTCGTTTTCCGCAAAAGTCTTGGATGCGGTAAATAAAAAAGTGACAAAAGAGAAAATTTTAAAAGCTTGTGAAGTATGCAACAACGTGGACATGAATATTGAATTTTTATTGATCGTAGGAAGCCCGGGAGAGACGGATGAAACCATTGGAGAAACGGTCGAGCTCATTGAAACGGTAAAACCCTTTGCTGTGGCGCCCAGTATCCTGACTATTTTCCCCGGAACCCAAATATACCGCGATGCTGTAAGGGACGGTTTTATTGACGACAGCTACTGGCTCACAGAAAAACCATGCCCTTACGATACCAGAGAGCATGATATCGGGACATTAATAAAATGGTATAACCGGATCAGAGATCTGGATGAAATTGAAAAAGCAAAACGGCCTGAAGACTTATAGGCATTTATTAAAGAAAAAGGTAAAGGAGAGGCATTATGTTTGAAAAATCACAGGAATTATTCCGAAAAAGCTTATCTTTCATTGGTGATGCAAGAGATGATCTGGATACCGCTTATCCTTTCTTTATCAGCAAAGGAAAAGGGGCATATGTGTGGGATATTGACGGCAACGAATACATAGATTTTACAAATGCTAACGGTGGAATTGTCCTTGGCTATTGTAATGAGGATGTTGATAATGCGGTTATAGATCAAATAAAGAATTATGGAAATGTTTTTGCTACACAGTATTCGAAAAAAAAGGTAGAGCTTGCTTCAACACTTTTAGAGGTGTTTCCTAATTTAGAAAGAGTTGTCCTTTTTAAAACAGGTTCGGATGCGACAGATGCTGCCATAAGAATTGCACGGATGGCAACAGGTAAGGATATTATTTTAACAAGCGGATATCACGGATGGCATGACTGGCAGCTAAATATGTTCGAAAGATTTAGGTTTAGCGATGAAAGGCATATTAATTTCAGATATGATCTTGATCTTCTTAGAAATCAAATTGAAAAATACAAGGGCCAAATTGCGGGTGTAATAGTCACCCCGGAATATAACTACTACGATGATGCATTTTTTATTGAGCTGCAAAAGATCGTAAAAGACAATAATCTGGTGTTTATCCTGGATGAAGTGGCTTCCGGGTTTAGATTCTGCTTAGGAGGGCTTCAAAAAAAGATTGGGCTGGACCCGGATATAACCTGCTTAGGGAAGGGGTTGGCAAACGGTTACTCAATTGCTGCAGTGGTCGGAAAGAACAGTGTTATGAAGGAAGCCTGCTTGAAGACACATATGTGGAGCACCTACAACAGTGAACTGGTGGGAATTGTAGCTTCTCAAAAAACCCTTGAAATTATGAAGAAATATAATGTGCCTGCCTTGATTGAAGAGCAGAGCAAGTACTTTGCCGAAAAATTAAAAAGTCTATTCAATGAGTTTGGTATAACCGGAGAACTATTTACCCATCCAAATATCTTTCATATTGTTTTCGAAGATGATGAACTGCTTGGAAAATTTGTTCTTGAATGTGCCAAAAAAGGTGTTCTCTTATCAAAGGACTATGAAAATATGTTGTCCTTAGGGCACACAAGGGAAATTGTTGACAATGCTCTGTCGAAAATTCATTCTGCCCTGGAGGCGCTTAAAACAAACGGGGATATTAAAGAAGATTCAGGAAAGAGGACACTTTCAAGGCAAGCCCTTGAAGCCAGAATGACTGAAGAGTTTGATGGAAACTTTGAATACAGCATTTTTAAAGACAGAAAATAATTGAGCAAGGTGTGATTAAATTGGAGAGCAACATTTCACTTCTTCGCGGATGGACAAGTATTAGCGCATATGAAAAGGGACTTTTTAGGTTTCCACGGATAAAAAGTTCAGAGGGATTTTATTTATATGATGAGAATAACAACCAGTATATTGACGGGAAGAGTCAAATGATGAATGTAAGCTTCGGCCATTCGGTGAAAGCTTTTAAAGAGGCAGTGCTTGGGCAATGGGATGAGGTAGCCTTTATGCCCACGATGGATGGGCACGGGAATCCCATTGCGGAAAGGTTTGCAGATAAACTGTTGTCAATTCTTCCTCCTTATTTTAAATCGGTATACTGTTCGGGCAGCGGAACCTCAAGCTGTGAAATTGCGGTACAAATTGCCAGGGATTATTGGCTGCTTAAAAATAGAGAAAAAAAGACAAAAGTCATTTCTATACAAGGGGGATATCATGGGAATTCAACATTGATGTCCGAAATTTCGGAGCATGGGGAGTTTAATAAGGCATACAGGCTTAATGATACGGCAACGTATATCAAGCTGATACAGCCATACTGTTACCGGTGCCCTTTAAACCTTGCCTATGGCAAATGCTCGGAAAAATGTGCGGATGCATTGAAGCAGCAGTTGGAAAAGATCGATTTGGAGGAGGTTGGGGTCATAATATTTGAGGCAGTTCAGGGGAACGGTGTTGTTCAACTGCCTGAAAGCTATATTAGGGTACTGGAGGATGCTGCAAAGCAGCATGACATTTTGCTGATAGCCGATGAAGTGCTCACAGGATTCGGACGTACAGGATATGACTTTGCCTTCCTTAAATATTCACTAAAACCCAATATCATATGTCTTTCCAAAACCCTTTCTAATGGGTTGCTTCCATTGGGTGCGACTGTTTTTGACGATAAAATTACCAGCCTTTTAAAGGAACGGGATATTCAAATCGGTTCCACCCAAGATGGAAATCCGGTCTGTACTGCATTGGGGTCAGCCGTCATCGATTATTTTAAGGCAGAGGATTGGTCTTTACGGGTGCAAAAACTCGGTGATTATTTTCTTGGAAAACTCAAAAGTGAGGTATATGATTTTCCTATTGTCGGGGATATCAGAGGAAGTGGTTTGCTGCTGTGCATTGAGCTTGTAGAGGATAAGACATCAAAAGAACCCTATTTGAAAATGGAGAATATTCACAACCTTTTTATCCATAACGGACTCTTTGCTTTTGTTGAAAGCAACTATGTTGTTTTTGTGCCGCCTTACATCGTAGATGAAAAGGTTATTGACGATATGGTGAATATCTGTAAAAGAGTTTTTCAGCTTTGTTTAAAAGGATAAATAGGTAGATTTTAATAGAATGGTGGTGATAAGGGCATGAGCAAAAATAGGACACCTGTTTACAGCATACACTTGGAATGTGACCGGCCTCCCTTAGGTTTAGGCCTGATTATCTGTAATATGAAAAAAAATCTGACGAAGGATGAGTTGGAAAGGTTGGATTTTTCTCCTGGTTATATTGTCGATATGGAGGAACTGAAGAAATCGATAGTGCATTATGGTGAAGGTATATTTCTTTTTTCGACCTATATATGGAATCAGCAAAGTCACCTTGAAATGAGCAAGCTTCTTAGGGAACGGTTTGAAGGTGCCCGGATTCTTTTTGGGGGGCCGTTTATCCCGAGGGAAAAGGAATTGGCGGTAGAATTTTTAAGGGAAAATCCACAAATAGATATTCTTTTTCACGGTGAAGGTGAGTGTGCGGTACTTGAAGCAGCCCGGAGCCTTTTAAGAGGAACTCAAGACTTAGAAATCGGAGGAATTACATATCGTAAAGGTGGGAGCATCATTCACACAGGCAGTACAAGTGTTGCTGTTTTGGATGAAATTCCCTCACCTTATTTAATGGGCGAATTTGATGAATTTATTATCAGCAACAATACCCAGATTGTATCCCTGGAGACTTCCAGAGGATGTCCCTACCATTGTGCCTTTTGTGATTGGGGACAATCTACCAATCAGAAGATCAGAGAGTTTTCCTTAAATAGAATTTATGAAGAATTGGAGTGGGTTGGGAAAAATAAAATACCCATTATAGAATTGACGGATTCCAATTTCGGAATTTTAAAGAGGGATATAGAAGCCTGCGAGTATATTTGTAAAGTAAAGGAAAAATACGGTTTTCCGAAAGAAATATGTGCGAACTTTTCTAAAAATGTGCATGAGAATGTAATCAAAATTATAAAAATGACAAAAGAAGCGGGGCTGGTTTCACAAGCGATTTTATCCATCCAAACACTAAACCCTGAAACCCTTTCGGCAATTGGAAGAAAGAATTTAAACAAGGAGCACTATACAAAATCCTTAAAGGCTTTTAAGGAACTTGAGCTTCCTGTTACTGTTGAGCTTATGCTGGGACTGCCTGAATCCAGCGTTGAGTCCTTTAAAAAGGATTTGCAGTGGGCTTGCGATTTTAACCTGGGGGTCTATGTACACTCCACCTTGCTGCTTCCCAATACGGAAATAGGTACAAAGAAATTTAAGGATCGGTATGAGATGGTTAATGCTTCAGAAAGTGTAAGGTTTTCAGACCCTAAATTTCTTGAGCAGATAGGACTTAAATCTATTAGGGATAATCAGGTTGTTTCCATAGCGAGCATGGGGGAAGATGAGTTTGTCAAAATGCTCAAACTGGTATCGGTATTCCATATTTTTTATGGAGAATCCATACTTAAGTATATTATGTTTTATTTGAATCTGGAATACGGGATTTCTCAGGTTGAATTTATGTTTAAGCTTCAAGAGGATGATCTTGCAAAATACCCGCTGCTGGCGAAGGTAAGGGATATGGGAGACTCGCCGGCTTCAACCATTTCCTTTTTAGGGGATGAGGATGTATTGTGGGATATTGTCTATCATAACCGGTGGCCACAGTTTTACAGTGAGCTGGAAAGTTACATAGAAGAACAGTACGAAATATTATTTGACGACAAATTAAAGACAGTAATGGAAATACAGGAGTTTGTAATGGGATACTATGGGCGCGAAATTCCTGAAAAACGAACATTTAAGTATGATTTTCCATCCTATTTCCATGGGGTCATATCCCAAAACACAGTTAAGAAGCTTGAGTCGTATTGTGAATGCGAAATAGAAGTCCATGACCCGCTCAAAATATGCTCAAAGAAAGTCAAACCCGATTATTATGAACCGCATCACGGGCATATTGAACTATCTTCAAAATTAAACTCACTTCGTTTCGGATTTGATCTCAATGAAGTGAGCAAAAGGGAGGGGTGAAATAAATGACAACTAAAGATGGATTTCCAAGGTTACATGAGGATTTTAGTTTCAAAGAAAGAATGCTGTTGTTATATACCAATCAGTGTACGGCGAGGTGTGCACATTGTGCGGCTGAATCGACACCTGACAAGAACGATAAGATGCGTGTGGAAGATGCAAAACACTACCTCGATGTTGCAGCGGCAAAGGGTTTTAAGTGGATTTTGTGGACTGGGGGCGAAGTGTTTATTTACTTTGATGAGATACTCGAATTAACGAAGTATGGAAATGCCTTGGGTCTTCTTTTCTCGATTGATACAAACGCCTACTGGGCCCTTTCAATAGACCAGTCGGCTCATAAGCTTAGGCAGCTTAAAGAAGCGGGATTGATTCACCTGGATGTCAGCTGTGATGCGTTTCATGCCCCTTATGTTCCCTTCGACAGGATTGTAAACGCCGTCAAGGGTGCGCAAGAAGTAGGACTGAGTGTACGTGTTTGTTTTACATACAGCGGGGATGTTAAAAAGGATGAGGATATCCTGATAAAGTTGAAGGAGAATCAACTGCCTTATGTAGATGCGCATCTGGCACGGGTTGGCTTTGCAAAAAAATTGCCTTCTGAAAAATTTGATACCCTGTCTATAAAAAGTGTTGGAGATTGTGGAGAACTGGGCCCCTTGGTCCTTCCGGACGGCAGCTTGATAGGCTGCTGCAATCCGACGGTGAAAGCTCCATCGCCTATATTCGTAGGCTCAGGGAAGGAAAAATTTGAAGAGAGTATTGACCGTTTTCTTACGTCACCTGTAGTGGATGCTATTACCCATTATGGATTCAATCACTTTTATGAACTGCTGTCGGAAAACCCACACTTTCAAAAGATTAAAGACAAGAATTATTCACACTGCTGTGAGTTTTGTGAGGATATATTTATGGACCCGTGCTTAAGGGACGAACTTATAAAAGCTTGTAAAAGCTCACAGGGGGCATGACAATGAACGAAACACATTATTTTGACTATGCGCCTCAGGAAAAGCTGTGTATTTTATATACATTCAAGTGTACGGCAGCATGCGGCCATTGTATAACAAAATCCAATATGGAAAGACATGAAAAGCTGGATATTCTGAAGGCCAAGGAAATTATGGATACAGCTTTGGAATTTAATAAAAAAGTTGTCATATTAAGCGGCGGAGAAGTTTTTTTGTATTACGAGGAACTCTTGGAACTGACCCGTTATGCTGCAAATGCGGGACTTGACGTTTTAATCGAGACAAACGGCTTCTGGGCATCCGATACTGACGAAACATTAAAGAAGCTTGCAGCATTAAAAGAGAATGGGCTTGTAGTTTTATTCGTAAGCTATGATGCTTTTCACAGCCCCTATATTCCCTTTAGCAATATTAATCGGATTATGGATGCTGCAGAAAGTATAGGCTTAAAGCATGAAATTATGTTTACCAGATCGGATAGTCCCGGGGAAGACGCAATAATACTGGAGAAGCTTACAAAGGCATCCTATGAGATGTTTGAGGATGAACTTCTACCTTTCGGAAGAGCAGGAAAGTTTTTTAATGCTTCAGCCAAAAAGGAGTACGATGATTTAGGCTGTTGTGAAAGCATAACAACTACCTTTTTACCCAATGGGGATGTTTTTTCATGCTGCAATATAAGCGATGAGAATTGGATGTTAAAGAAAACACCTATGTATTTGGGAAACATTTTTAATGGACCCATCCGGGACATGTTTCAAATGGAAAAAACAAATTGTTTTCTAAAAATCATTACAAGTGAAACAAGGATAAAAGAATTTGTTGAATTTTTAAAGGATCAGGGGTATCACCAGGAGCTAGAAAAACAGTATTTCACGATTTGTGACCTTTGTATGGAATTAGCGGCAAATCAGTGTTTTACCAAATTGGCTGAAAAATTCAAATGTGAAAAGGACGATACTTATGGAATATAAATTACCTGAATTTCCAGAGCCAACCGAAATTGAAATTGAACTTACAAATTATTGCAATGCGAACTGTGTTGCTTGTCCACGGGATGAACTTACCGCGGAAAAAGGCTATATGCAAAGTGAAACATTTTATTCCATATTAAATAAATATGAAATCTATAGGGAACGTATTTCGATTAACAAGCTGACAGGGGGAAAAAAATATCCGATCCTTACCTTCGCAGGTATGGGAGAACCGCTTCTTCATAAGGAGATTTTTGAATTTATCCGGTATGCAAGGAAAAAAGATTTTTATACTGTCATTTTCACAAATGCATCACTTATGGATGAGGCTTGTGCAAATGAACTTGTGAATTCGGGCATTAATCATATTTTCATCAGCTTTTGGGGAATCAAGGAAGATGAATATACCAAGTCAATGGGACTTAACTACAAAAAGACCTTGAAGAACGTGGAGTATCTGTCTTCCCTTGCAATACCGAAAAAAATTCCTATTACAATTATTTGGGTTAAAACCGAGTTTATCCAAAGTACAGCACGGGAGATTCAAGAATTTTGGGACAAAAGAGGAATCATGGTCGATTGTGAGAACGATCCTTGGAACAGAGGGGGATATTTAAAAGGTCAACCATCAGAGGCTTCTGATTTTAAAAATTATCCCGGTGTAGACTTTCAAAAAGAAATTTGGTGCAGTCAGCTTTTTTTTACGGATACGATTTGTTGGAACGGTGACCTTATTATATGTTCCTGTGATTATTATAAAAAAGAAAACACCGTAGGAAACTTACTAATCAATGATCCTTGGGAATTAGCGCATAAAAAGTTATCTGTTTTGAATAAAAAACAGAAGGTTGATATTTGTACACAATGTAAAAAACCGGATAGAAATTATTTCTTTGCGTCTGAGCCGTGGGATCAAATCCTGGACGAACATGAGAAAAGGAAATATACCTATTAGAAAGCTGGCAGGCGTATTTGTCCTGTTTGATATATAAAGAATAAGGTCGTCATATTCTTAAATGTAACGGAGCATGTAGCAGATATTTTATTGGTACATGTTTAAAATGGGTTAAGTATTGGGGGAAATATTTTGATGGTTGCTAATAAAGTATTTATTACAGGCCTTGGTATTTTACTTCCTTTAGAGATGCAATATTCATCCTTATGGGACCAGCTTGAAGCTTATCATCTATTTATACGAAAGAACCCATCTTCTCCCCAAGGAGAGGCACTTCTTATTGATGATGCACGGCTTTCCTTGGGAAATTTGAGGCTGGACCGGAAATTAAAACGGTTTTTAAACCATTCGTCAAATCTGGCTATAAAGGTAGTACATGAAGCTTTAGCCGATTCGGGTATTGATTTGGAAAAGCTGGATAGCAAACGTGTTGGGCTTTTTGTAGCAAAAAAGGAAAGCAGGTTTTACGATCACAAAAAATATATGGAATTATTACCCGAAGGAACCGGTAGGGATAAAACAGAGCTTTATACTGAAATCGTCGAGAACTGG
Source organism: Clostridia bacterium (assembly GCA_026418275.1). Classification (GTDB taxonomy): domain Bacteria; phylum Bacillota; class Clostridia; order Acetivibrionales; family DSM-2933; genus SKW182. The sequence continues at coordinate 197,961 of JAOABQ010000070.1, read as the reverse complement.
TCCAAGGTAATGTCTGCCATAGACTTGTTGAAAGCAATTGCAAACTTGGAGAGCTACATTATTTCCGCCGCATATAAAATAAACGGCCCGTCCTTAACATTTTTGAGTACCGAGGTTTCAGGACTCCAAGCGGTGGAATATGCATCCAGATATATAAGACAGGGTGTAATAGATATTGCGGTTGTTTGTGGCGTTAATCCCCGGCTTGAAGTACTGGAAGAGGCAAGATTGAGAGAGATGTTTGAGGAAGGAAGATTTGTAGAGTGTGGTGCAGCAGTGATCCTGGAAAGTGATGCATGTTCTCAAAAAAGGGATAGAGAAGCTTATGGGGAAGTTTGTTGTGCTAAAAGCTATTCCTTTCCCCAGATGGAAAACCTGGAAAGAGTCAAAGGTATCTTTATAAAAAATTTAAAAGGCGGTTTAGAAAAAGAAGGTTCCGGAATCAAACAGATTGGACTGGCCAATACTGGGGCTTTTATTGAAAAAAGGTTCTCGGAGACCGAAACGGAACTTGTAAAAGAGTTAATCAAAGAGAATAAAGCGTTGATTGTACAGAATTTTAGGCCTGGAAACGAGTATATGGGCGAAGCATCCGGCCTTCTTGAACTCTTGTATTTTGCGCTGCAGCTTTCAAAACAGAAACTTATGGATACTGCCACATTTAAGCTTCCAGGCAGCGTGGATAGGGATAAGACGATGCAAGGCTTTGATTTTAGAAGCTCGTTTTCATTGGTGAGTGTATTTGGTAGAGACGGTTTTGGCTCTAGTGTTATGCTTAAGGGACTTGGTTAATAAAAAGCACAAGGGAGGCACAAGGATGAAATTTGGATTTATTGCACATGCAAGTGCAGATTATGATTTAGAATCTTTTCAGTTTATGGAGGTTGGCAGAAGCTTTGAGATTCTTCCTGATTTTAGAGCAGAAAAATTGGATGACACCAGTTGTGTCGATCTGATCCATATCCCCAAGCTTACCTCAAAGGCCGGATGTACCACTGAAGGCAGAATTTTATACCTTCCAATGACGGCTGAAGAGATGGTGGAGGATCAGGAAAAGGCTTTTAATGCAGTTTACAACGCAGCAAAAGATTTGGAAAAATGGGGTGCGGGTATTATCGGTTTGGGTGGATTTACAGGGATTATAGGAAACAGGGGATTGGATTTGCAGGAAAAACTGGATGTTCCCATTACCACCGGGAACAGTTTTACAGTTTACAATTCCGTGTATGCCGCCGAACTTCTGGTTAAAGAACTAGGAATGGATATGAAAAAGCAGAAGGTGGCCATTGTAGGGTTCCCGGGGAGTATAGGCTTGGCGATTGCCAGAATACTGGCAGTGAAAGAGGTACCTATCGTATTAGTGGGAAGAAGAGAAGCAAAGTTCTTTGAAAATATTATCCGCAAGATTAAAGATGAGAGCCCTGCTGCTGAAATTGAGTTTTCCAGCAATGTTAACGAGGCTTTGAAGAGATGCAATATTATTTTTTCCGCCACAAGCTCAGGTGAAATTATTGATCCAATAGAAATCCCTCCATGGACTATTTTCCTCGATATTGCCGTGCCTGGAGATGTAAAATATATTTTGCCGGATAACCGGAATATACTTTATGTTTATGGCGGTACCTTTGATTTTTGCGAGGAAGTAAACTATGGGGGTGTTTACGGAAAATTCTTTAGGAATAATTTCCCTGGATGTATTGGAGAGACAATGCTGCTGGCCCTTGAAAATATGGATAAGACATTTTCTATAGGAAGGGAACTGGATATTGAGAAAATAAAACTTATTGGTGAATTGGGCCATAAGCATGGATTTGAAGTGATAACACCTTATGACGGTTTTACCAGCCTGCCTGTTTCTGAAGAATTGATTTCCAATTTCAAGAACAGCATCAAAAAAGATACCAGCATTTTGTTCAATCAAGGTATGCGTGATATCGGTAGTCAGTCAGGGTTTTTGAAGGCAGATGGGAACACTTTTACATACCAAGGTAAAACATGCCTTGATTTTTACGGTTCTGACGGAGAACTCCTGCTGGGACATCACCCGAGAATAAAAAAAGTTGTTCAATATGCAGTAGAAAACAATATGTTTTTTTACACTGCGTCTGGTCATGACGGAGCATACGATATACTTTCCAAAAAGTTGATATCTCTTGCTCCCGGGCATATGGGCAAAGTATTTTTTGCCCAATCCTTTGATCAGGTTATGAAAGAAGCGGTCCGTGTTTCAAGACAATGTACCGGAAAAAGGAAAATTGCTTTTACTTCAAATAAAACAGGTCTTAATGAAGAAGAGGTGCGGGACATTTGCGAGGTTGGGTATGGGAATTTGGAGGAAATAGAGAAAACCTTGTCTCTTGGGGACTTTGCAGCTTTCATTACAGAGCCCTTAAGTACGGATGGTCAACTCATGGTTCCTCCCGACGGCTACCTTGCAAAGGTTAAGGAAATTTGCCAAAGGTACAGCTGCTTGTTTATTATCAATGAACAAAGAACTGCTTTGGGGAGAACGGGATATATGTTTGCTCTGGAAAGGGAAAATGTACTGCCCGATATGGTTATTTTAGGTAATTCCCTTGGGGCAGGAGTGTTTCCCTTAAGCTGCCTAATTACTACTAAAAGTATCCTAAAAAAGGCGGGTGTGGATGATTACGGTGCAAAGAGCTATTATGCCGGCTCCCCGCTTAACTCTATCGCTGGCTTGGCAGCCTGTGAACTTATCGATGTTTTGATTGAAGAAAATCTCATGGAAAAGTCAAAAGAGGTGGGTGCCTATCTTCTTGGGCAGCTGCAAAAGATTCAGAGCGGGAACCGTTTAATAACGGAGGTAAGTGGGCAGGGACTCACTGTAAATATTAAGCTGAAAGCATTTTCAGATGAGGTGTCGGGTGAAATTTTCAGTGACGCACTAAGTATGGTTAACCAGGAACTTGCTTACCTAAAGCTCTTTTCATTTAGTGACTTTAGTCAAATGATGGGCCGGTTTTATGAAGAAATGTCCTATCATGTGCTGATGATCATAAAGCGGTTGGTAGATGAGAAAAACAGCAAAATGCTTTTGGACGAATACAATATTTTATGTTCTTCCCAAAATAACAGCTTTATGATTATGCCGCCTTTAAATACAACTGTAAGCGATGTGGACGTTTTTGTATCTGCGTTTGAAAAGTTCTGTGCCGGCATGGATTTGTTTACTGCTTGGCGTAAAAAAAATATAGGATAATAATTTCTAGAGATAACGAACTGCAAAAGTAAAATTTCGATTTCTGAAAGACCACGTAAACCAGGTATTTCATCTCTCGAATTTTACTATGATTACACTTCGTTACCTATAAGAAGAGTTAAATGAATGATCCCTTTTGAAATACTGTGTACGGAGGTGTATTTATGGAAATTACCAAAATGTCGAAGGATGAGGTTATAGAAAAAGTAAAGGAGATTGTTTCCAATATCATAGACATTGATAAAGAGGAAATTGATAATAAGACCAAAATTATCAATGACCTGGGAGTTGATTCCATTGACTTGATGGCATTAGTCAGTAAGATCCAGAAGGAAACAAATATCAAATTTTCTATTGCCAAGCTTATTCAAGATGCTACAGCGGCTGCAAATAATAACGAGGACATTACTCCGGAAGATTTAATTAAATGCTTGGAGGATGTGCTGTCTTCAAAGATGACACAAGAGGAATTGGATTTTATCCGGAGCTTATATCAAAAAAGCAGCCAAATTACTTCAAGTGAGACTTCCAAAATCATTGCCGAACTTTTAACCATCGAAAGGATTGCGGAGCAGATTATAGTCCTTGCCGATAAAGATGAGAAAAAGGTGAATCCCAATGAAGGATAGAAGAGTTGTTGTTACCGGAATGGGAATTGTATCTCCTATAGGAGAAAACCTTGAGACATATTGGAGCAGCTTGGTAGAGGGTGTGTCCGGTATTAAGCATATTCAAGGGTTTGAAACCTATAGTCTTCCAATAAAAATCGCAGCGGAAGTAGATTGTTTTCATGGAGAGGCAGATGAAGCAGGAAACGAAATGACGAGGGTCATGAGATTTTCCTTAAAAGCTGCAACAGAGGCATTAAAGGATGCAGGTTTATTGGGATCGGAAAGTCTCCGGGAAATGGGAATATGTATTGGCAGCGGCATATACCGGTATAACTACTTACCCCTCCTTGAGCTGTTTATGGATGAACGTGAAAAGGGAAGTTTGTCTCACGAAAGGTTGAAGGAATTAAAGGAACTGACCCAGTACTGTGATGCGCATAATATCACTAAACCTATCGTAAAGGAATTTAACATTGAGGGCCCTGTAAGCATCATCAATTCTGCTTGTTCATCCGGCGCGCAAGCTGTCGGGGAAGCTATGAAAATGATTAAAGCCGGTGAATTGGATGTAGTTTTATGTGGTGGAGTGGATTCCATGGTAAGCCTTGAAGGTATCAGCTTTTTCAGTTCCCTTGGCGTACTGTCGCAAAACACCGATCCTGCCAAGGCATCCAGACCTTTTGATAAAGCTAGAGACGGTTTTGTTCTTGGAGAAGGGGCCGGTATTTTGATTTTGGAGTCCCTGGAATCTGCTCTTGCTCGAAAGGCAAAAGTATGGGCGGAGGTCGCAGGTTATGCAAATCTTAACGAAGCTTCACATATTTCAACGCCGGACCCTACATGCAATATACAAAAAGCAGCCATATTAAATTCCCTTGAGGATGCAGGGCTAGGGATCAATGACGTTGATTTCATCAATGCGCACGGAACCTCCACCCTTATCAACGATAAGGTGGAAACAGCGGTAGTTAAGGCAGTTTTCAAGGAAAAATCCGGTGAAATACCCATAACTGCAAACAAATCTATTTTCGGACATTTGATTTGTGCGGCCGGTGCGGCGGAATGTATTGCTACTGCATTAAGCTTATACCACGGAGTGATCCCGCCAACTATAAACCATGAAAATAAAGATGACGAGTGTGATTTGGATTATGTTCCGAATGTCAAAAGAGAATGTGCTTTAAATGTGGGTATATCCAATTCTTTTGCCTTTGCAGGGCAGGATGTAAGTATTGTATTGAAAAAATATGAAACATGGAGATAGATAGTATGGGGGTTTTAGGATTTATTGATAGATTAAGAAATGATGATAAGTTTAGCAGGACCAGAATCATACTGGAAAATTTAAAAAAACTTTCGGTAGATGAGTTCGGAAGCGGGATGATCAAAGCATTTGAGTTCGTTTCGGAAATGAAGCTGGAGGGGGATTATTTAGAATTCGGATGTTTTGGCGGATATACCATGACGTGGGCTTATAAGGCAGCAAAAAGATGCGATATGAATAAAATCAAGTTTTATGGTTTTGATTCCTTTGAAGGCCTTCCGGACATTAAAGGCGTAGATGCGGACATTCCAGAATTTAAGAAGGGTGAGTTTTCCTCCAGTGAAAAGGAATTTTACAAGGATCTTCGCCGGGGTGGTGTGGATATTTCCAGGGTAACTACCATTGCAGGATGGTACGACAAAGTCCTTACCGAAGAACTGCGCAGTAAGCTGCCGTTAAAAGAAGCCGCTGTTGTCTTAGTTGACTGTGATCTTTACATTTCAACGGTTCCTGTTCTTGAATTCATCTCGCCCTATCTTGTAGAGGGGACGGTAATACTGTTTGACGACTGGCACTGTTTTAAAAGCAGTCCCGAACATGGTGAACAAAAGGCAGTGAGAGAGTGGTTGGAGCGTCATAAGGATATTAAATTAAGTCCATACTTGCCCTTTGAGGCCTTTGGACAAAGTTTTATCGTACACCGTGTTTAAAAAACAGATTTAAAGGATTTACAACAGGATACCATCCGGGAAAATGCATAAGGAAAGGGAAGGGAAACCGACTATGCCAAAAACAGTGATTATTACCGGCTCTTCATCCGGTATCGGGTTGGAAACCGCTTTGCTTTTTGCAGGGAAAGGTTGGAATGTTGTTGCGACAATGAGACAGCCGGAAAAAAGTCAAAGTGAATTTTTAGGTAAAAATAACATTGAACTCCAATATTTGGACGTACAGGATCATGAAAGTATAAAAAATGTTATGAGTGCCGCGCTTAAAAAGTATAAAACAATTGATGCGGTTATTAATAACGCAGGCTATGCCTTGGTGGGACCCTTTGAATTGTCCGAAAAGGACCAGATCCTGAAACAGTATAAAACAAATGTGCTGGGGCTCATGGATGTAACAAGAGAAATCATTCCCATATTCAGAAAGCAGGGCTTCGGTACAATTGTTAATATTTCATCCATCGGTGGAAGAGTTGTTTTTCCTTATTACAGCCTCTATCATGGAACCAAATGGGCTGTAGAGGGTTTTTCGGAATCCCTTCATTATGAATTGAGACCTTTTAATATCAGGGTGAAGCTGGTTGAGCCGGGTATTATTAAAACCAATTTTTACAACCGGTCCATGGAAAGAATAGACAAGGACCCCGAATCCATATACCGGGAAATGTACCAAAAAAGCGAGAAAAAAATGGGATCTTTTCTTAAAAAGGGGTCACACCCAAGTGTAATTTCCAAAACCATATATAAGGCAGTCGATGACGGGAAATGGAAGCTGCGGTATGCTGCCGGAAGCAATGCGAGCATGATTCTCATGATGAGAAAAATACTGCCGGATTTCATTTTCCACCGGGTAATAAGGAGAATGACTTTTTAATCCTTGTATAGGATGGTGATGAACATGAATATTCTTAGATTAACTCCGCATTTTTACTTTCCGCCGGGAATTGTAGAAAGTTGGCATGTGCCCCTTGATCCGATCGGAGGAATGCAAACACAGATTTATAGGCTTTCTGACGCATTGTCCCAAAAAAGTGTCAAACAAACTGTACTAACGATTGGAATGAAAGGGGCACCCAAAAGCTGGAACCTAAACGAACGAGTAGAAATTCAAGCTGCGAATATCCCAATGATACCTGTACGTTCCAAGGTCAGAGGGACAGTAGGATTAAACTTTTACTGGGGTGTGGGTGTCATTGGCCGTTTAGCGGGAAGCGCTTTAAAATCCCTTTTTTCTAAAAAGACAAGGTTTGACATTATACATTCCCATTGCAGTGGAGTGGCGGCACCTCTCATCGTAGGCCTCTTCTCAAAATGGATTATGCGAAAGCCCTTAGTGTATACCGTTCACTGCTGCAGAATGGGTACCTATGAACCTATGAACAAGCTGGACAAGCTGATTAACCGTTATATTATAAAGATTGAAGGGATATGCCTGTCAAGTGCGGATGCAGTGATTGTCTTGACGGATCGGACGAAAAGACTTCTTATCAATGAATATAAAAAACTCAGCTCAAAACCAATTTTTGTAGTACCTGATATGATCGCAATGGATGATTTTCCGGGTAATGTTACAGAGGAGAAGGTTCAAGGGTTTTATAAGAGGTTTAAAATACCTGAGGGCAAGAGGGTTGTTGGGTTTGCGGGGAGAATTGCCCATGAAAAGGGTTGGAATTATCTGGTTGAGGCAATCAAGCTTATAAATACTCCGAATGTGCACTTCCTTTTCTGTGGTGACGGGAATGAGAGAGAACAACTGGATGAAATGATTGAGAGTTTGGGATTAAGGGACCGGGTTACTGTAACCGGATTTATTTCAAATGATATGGTGGCGGTGGGAATTTCTATATCCGATGTGATGGTCATACCTTCGGTACACGAGGAGTTGGGCAGTGTACTTCTGGAAGTTGCGAGCCTGAAAAAACCGGTCATTGCGGCCGCGGTAGGCGGACTGACGGAAAATATCAAAGACGGGTACAGTGGAATTCTAGTTCCTTCAAAGTCACCGGCTGCCATTGCGGAAAAACTGGACTGCCTCTTAAAAGATAAGGAAACAGGAAAAGCATTGGGAGTGAACCTTTACAGTGAGATTAAAGAGAGGTTTGACCAGTCCAAAGTGATGGAGAAGGTTTTTTCGTGCTATGAAAAGATAAAGGGAATCTAAAGGGGGAAAAATATGCTTGCTATAAACGGAGGAACTTCAGCAAGGGACAAAAAATGGCCCGGATGGCCCGAATGGGATGAAAACACACTAAAACAACTGGAATCTGTTTTACATAGCGGCAGATGGGCAATTAGCGGACAATGGAAAGGAACAACGAGCAAGTGTGAGCAGTTTGAACAAGCGTTTGCAAAGTTTAATAAGGCACCCTACAGTATTACTACCACCAATGGGTCAAGCAGCTTGGTTATAGCTCTTGAAGCCTTAGGGGTTGGACCTGGCGATGAAGTGATTATTCCTGCGCTTACCTGGGTGGCCACTGCCATTGCTGTCTGTGATGTGAATGCAACACCGGTCTTTGTAGATATTGACCCAAATACATACTGTATTTCCGGTGCTGAGGTTAAAAAAGCCATCACAAGCAAAACAAAAGCAATTATACCTGTTCACTTATACGGATGCATGGTGGATATGGATGAAATCTTGAAAATAGCAAAAGAGCATGATCTTTATGTTATAGAAGACAGTTCACATTCACATGGGTCTTTATGGAGAGATCAATATGCAGGTACTATCGGCGATATAGGCGCTTTTAGCTTGCAGCAGGGAAAGGTTCTTACGTCAGGCGAGGGCGGAGTCATTTTAACCAAGGACAAAAACTACTATGAGAGATGTATTGAGCTCCGGTCAAATTCCAGGGTATACATAGAGGAAGAAAAGCTTCAAATGGATAAAATGCAGTTGATTGAAAAGGGAAGTATCATGGGTACAAATTACTGTTTGTCCGAGTTTCAGGCAGCTGTCCTTCTTGACCAGCTTCAAAGGCTGGAGAAGCAAAACAGATTGAAGGAAAGTAACGCTGTTTACCTTGACAGCCAGTTATCCCAAATTCCAGGTATAAGAATCATGAAAAGGCATGAGCAGGTAACCAAGCAATCCTATTACCGTTATGCGGTGCGGATTGACAATCAGTATTTCGCAGGAAGTCCTGTTGATAAGATTTGCAAAGCTCTGGAGGCGGAACTCAATTGTACAGTAGAGCAGCCATACAAGCCTCTTCATACATCACCTTTATATAGACCTCTAACCAAGAAAAGATATGCATGGAGCGATGCCTATGTAGAAGCATTATCCACCGACGGATACAGGCTTCCGGTTTCGGTAAAGGCAGCAGAAAACGAAGGAATTGTCATGCACCACTCCATACTTTTAGGTGACAGGCAGGATATGGATGATATCGCCGCGGCATTTGAGAAGGTTCGGAGATTTGCCCATGAAATCATATAAAAACAAAGTGTAAAAATATAAAGTAAGAGGTAACTCGTATGAATCTTGCAGTACACAACAACCAACCGGTTATAAGGGAAAAATGGCCTAAATGGCCTATTTGGATTGAATCTGCCGGCGGTATCATTGCGGAAGTGGCAAAATCGGGTCGCTGGTCGGTGCGGGGGAGTTGGACCGGGCTTCCATGCAAGGAAGAAGCGTTTTCCAAGTTGTTTGCAAAGTATAACCGTGCATCGTATTGTGCCGTGACAACATCCGGTTCAGTCAGCTTATTATTGGCACTTGAAGCATTAAATATAGGACCGGGGGATGAAGTAATTGTTCCCGCCCTTACGTGGATTGCACCTGTTACCGCTGTTTTAAATGCAGGGGCTGTTCCTGTGATGGTGGATATTGATAAGGATACAACCTGTATTGACCCTGAGGAAGTGAGGAAAGCGATAGGGCCTAAAACAAAGGCGATTATACCTGTACACCTTCACTGTTCGGTAGCTGATATGGATAAAATAATGAAGATAGCAAAAGAACACGACCTATATGTTATTGAAGACTGCTCTCAGGCACATGGAGCAAAGTGGGGAGAGCATTTTGTGGGTACCGTCGGGCATGTGGGTGTTTTTAGCTTTAACCAGGAAAAGGTTCTGACTTGTGGAGAAGGAGGTGCTCTCCTAACCAATGATCCTAAGATATTTGAGATGGTATTCAGGACAAAGACGGATGGATGCAGTTTTGATGAGGCACGTCAAAGTTTAGGCGAGGATCAGTTGATATATGACAGTGAATTTATGGGCAGCAACTATTGTTTGTCTGAATTCCAGGCAGCAATATTGATCGCCCAATTGGATAAGCTGAAGGAATGGAATGAGAAAAGAGAAGGCAATGCCCGGTATTTGGATAAGCATCTCCTTTCCATTCCCGGAATTACCCCATTAAAGCCCTATGGAAAAGTAACGCAGCGAACGTATTACGAATATGCAGTCAGGCTTGATACAGGGATGTTTGGAGGGAAAGACCTGGCGGATATTTGTAATGCTCTAAGCAAAGAGACAGGATTTTCTATACATCCGACAGATGTACCGGTGTATCGGAACAAGCTTTTTTCACCCTGGACAAAAAAACGTTATGCGTTTTATTGTAGGGACAAGAGGTTTGAAGAACTTAAGACAAAAAAATTTCCTTGTTGTGAAGAAATATATAAAAGCTTAGCTGTGTTTCACCATTCCATTTTACTGGCAGAACGTGAAGATATGGATGATATTATTAGGGCATTTGAAAAAGTTAAAAAATACTCAAACGAGATATAGGAGGGTAATGTTTATGAAAGCTTTATACGTACTGGGACCCAACCAATTAAAGTTTTGTGAAACCGAAGAACCTGCGTTTAACGAAGAACAGGTACTTATAAAGGTACAATACTCCATGATGTGCAGCAGTGATGTAAAACTCATAAGAGGGGATTTTCACGGGCTGAAACTGCCTTTGATACCTGGCCATGAGTGGAGCGGCGTTGTTGCTAAAGCTCCTGAGAAATACCAATACCTCGTTGGGAAAAAAGTGGTTGTAGATATTCTCTTTCCTTGCCAACAGTGTGAGCAGTGCAGAAAAAGCAGACGGAATCTTTGTGAAAATATGAATGAGATCGGTGTTAATTTAAATGGCGGTTATGCGGAATATGTGGTGGCTGACGTAAAGAATGTTATTCCCATACCCGACAGTATTTCCTTGAAGGATGCTTGTCTGATAGAGCCTTTAGCCGTTGTATACAATGCCATACAAAGAGTTGGCATAAGACCGGCTGAAAAGGTTGCAATTTTAGGCAGTGGAGTCATCGGACTCCTCCTTGTTTCACTGGCAAAGCAAATGGGAGCTACACAAATTCAAGTTATGGACTATATCGGGGACAGGCTCAAAATTGCAAGCTCTTTGGGGGCAACAGCAACCTATGATATGAATCAGGGGAATCTGGTTGAAGATTATAAAAAGGGTTGGATGCCTCTGCCTGATGTGGTGTTTGATGCAACCGGGTCCGCGGATGCGTTTAATACTGCCTTGGAGATTGTTAAGCCCGGAGGAAGAATCGGATATATTGGGTATTCTGCCCATGAAAAGGTAAATATAGAGCCGAGTATGATCATGCTCAAATCCATCACTATATATGGTGTGCTGTCACCTACCGAAACATGGCTGCAAGCTATTGAGCTTATTGAGAATAAGGTGATAGATACGGAGAAGTTGATAACCCACGAATTCCCTTTGGAGGAGTATGAAACGGTTTTGAATCTTATGAAGGAGAGGAAGGACGGTATAATACGTTCGGTCTTCAAATTTTGATACTGGTAGAAATTACGGAAAATCCGAATACCGGTATTTTGAATAGGGTTAAAGTGCTCTTCATGCGTTACCGGATATATCGTCACTATCGTATTCTATATACATGAGGAAGGGATTTTATGAGGATTGCTTTAGTAATGATTGACCCAATGGTAGGGAAAACCAGACATAGGGCAGGTGGGGCTGTTTACTCGCTTGCAGCTTATGTTAAGGAGAAAAATCCATACCGCGACCATATAGAAATTCAAAATTTCAATTTTAATTCCTTGTACCCTGGGGCAGCAAATATCAATATTTCTGCGATAGCTTCTTTCAAACCTGATGTAATCGGCTTTTCAACGTATTGCTGGAACTTTGAACAGGTAAAAAGCTATGTACGGGGTTTAAAAGCAATACTAAAAGATATTACCATAGTACTTGGAGGTCCCGAGGTTTCCTATGGGACAGAGGCTGTTATGGAGGAATTAAAGGAAGTTGACATTGTCATACGGGGAGAAGGTGAAATAACTTTTAATGAAGTTGTATCCGACCTATTTCTTGGACATAAAGGATTACAGAATATAAAGGGCATTACTTACAGGAAGGGAAACGGTGAAATCACTTCAAATGAGGATAGGCCCCTTCATCCTGTACTGGATGATTTTCCTTCTCCATTGCTGACGGGAATGATCGATCTTTCAAAGTGTGATGGAGAAGTCGCTTTTGAGACTGTACGGGGATGCCGGTTTAAATGCAGTTATTGTCTATATACAAAAGGTATGAACTGTGTAAGATACTTTTCTTTGGAACGGGTAGAGAAAGAACTTGAAATAGTTCTTTTATCCCCTTATGTGAAGATTATTTGGTTTGTTGATCCTACATTTAATGAAAATGAGGAACGGGCATTACAAATCCTAAAAATCATTGAAAAGTACAATCCTTCCATGCCATTGGCTTTTGAGCTTAGGGCGGATTGTCTTACCGAACCGCTGATCGAACAATTAAGGAGGCTCAATGTAGCGGAGGTAGCTATCGGTATACAGTCAAGCTCTGAAGAAGTTAATAAACATGTTCAAAGAAAAAATAATCTAGAAGTGATTCATGAGAAGATATTCAAGCTGAGAAAGGCGATTTCCAACACTTGTGGTGAATTTGACATGGACTTGATATATGGCCTTCCTGGAGATGTATATGAAAACTATAAAAAATCCGTAGATTACATACTTTCTCTAGGCGGACGGATATTTTATCAAGCCCTGAGGGTTTTTAAGGGAACCGAGCTATATGAGTCGGCGGATCAATTTGGAATTGTATATAATAAGACCCCTCCCTATAATGTGATTTCCAGCAGTTCCTATGATTTGCAGCAGATGGTTTTATCCTACTGCTTAAATGCTGGTATCGATTTTTATAATAGAGGAGGCATTTATAAAAAAATCATTGAAAAAATTGTGGAAAGCAGGAATATAAATTACTCGGACCTGTTTGAAGAGATAGGGAAGTATTTCTGGGACCTTCAGGAAATCCATATGCTGAGGATATCCAACTGGGCCCCGGATGACCGGGATGAAGAAGATGTAAGGCGTGACTTTACCAGAACGGTCGTAAACTATTTAAAAGGGGAAACAGATGCATATTTAAAAAATGAAATAAGCTTGATTCTAGGGACTAAGGAAGATGAAAGAACAGAGGATGGATTCATTGACAGTATAAAGGCGGCTTATTTTTATCAAGCCATATAAAGGGGGAAAAGAACGAATGGGATGGATGTATCCACAGGAAATGTATTATATTGAAGATAAAAGCGGGGAAAGAATTATTTTTTCCGGAGGAGAGGGGGCATACCTGTATGATGCCAACGGAAAAAACTATATAGACTTTTGGAACGGATTTGGGTCTATTTTGCTGGGATATAATGACCCGGATGTTGTTAACGCTATAAAGGAGATTATTGACAGCAAGGCATTTTCCCTTCAAGCACCAACGAATTATTTAAATCTGCTGGGTGATAAAATACTGGAGGATTATCCGGGAAAGGATTCTTTGGCTATTTACCCGGGTGGAACCCCGGCCGTGAGGGCAGCCGTGCAAACGGCTGTGAACGCTTCAAAAGGAGACATTATTTTGAGTGCGGGGTATCACGGCTGGGACCCTATGTGGGAGATGAGCAAAGCTCCCTTTGAACCCAATGGTTACGGAGTCATTGATTTTTATTTCATACCCGAGAAACTAGAAGCGTTGGCAGAGAAATACCGAAATAGGATTGCCGCGGTTGTTATTTCCCCGGATTTAAGTTATTTTAGTGAGGCTTATTACAAAAACATATGGAAAATATGTAAAGACCACGGCCTAACGACTATTCTTGACGATGTTAAGTGCGGCTACCGGTACTCAATAGGTCCTTCTCTAAGTCCAGAGGTTTTTCCTGCGGACATGTATATTATTTCAAAGTGTATTGCGAATGGAGCAAGGATTAGCTGTGTCATTGGTGCGAAAGATATGATGGAGCATATTAAATATTACTGCTTTACAAGCTTTTACGATGTCTTTGCTGCTGCTTCGGCAGTTTGTACCTTGAATAAAATCAAAGAAAAAAATGTGATCAGGGAAATTAGGAAAGTAGGAGATTACTTCATAAAAGAGGCAATGAAAAAAATGGAGGAAGTAAAACTTCCCATCACAATCCGGGGAAATGGAAACCTATTTCAAATTGTTTTTGAAGAAGAGGAGCTTTCAGAGGCTTTTTATAAGGAAAGTGTGGAGAATGGGCTAATATTTTTTAAAGAAGATAATCAGTGCATATCCTATGCTTTTACCGAAGAAGTTTGCCAGGAGGCTTTGAACAGGCTTCAGAAGGTACTGGACGTACTTTCAAAAAGATTTCCCGCAAGCTTGGGCAAATCCGTAAGCAAGGAACAAATTTTTAAAACAGCATACAACCAAATTGATGGATGCATCGAAGATATGTCCTATGAGGATAAAATAAAATTTGTAAAGGATTTATATAGCGCATAACCACGAGGGAGATACGATTAGGGAGGACCAACAGATTGGAGTATTTAAATATACAACAGTTTCACCATAAAAAACTGGTTTATGTAAGTCCTCACCATGATGATATGGTTTTGTCAAGCGGAGGACTGATAGGGGAAATCTCGACAATTTGTGAGTCTTTAGTGCTGATTAATGTTTTTACAAAAAGCCTTTGGGCTCCGGGAATAATCGGTGAAGTAAAATGTGAAAAAGTTGAGACCGTGAGAACATGTGAGGATAGGTTCTATTGTGAGAAATACGGGATAGAACAAATGAATCTTGGATTTCGGGATAGCTCTGTTAGAGGGTATGATGCAGATTCGGAACTTGCCGCAGAGGTTTGTAATGACAAAATCTATCACGATGTATTGAAATGCCTTAGAAAACTTATTAAGAGTATGCAGTATGATTTTATATTTTGCCCGGTAGGGGTTGGAAACCACATTGATCATAAAATAGTATTGGAGGCTTTAAGAGGGATGGAGCCCGGAAAAATACTCTTTTATGAGGATTTACCCTATGCAGTAAAATATAATGAACTGGAAATATATAAAAGTATTAAGGGGGATTTGGGTGAGCTTAAAGAATATTTTATTGATATCACCCGGGTTTTTGACAAAAAGATAGAGGACATATTGCTCTATCAAAGCCAGTTGGAATCAGATCTGTTATTAAACATACGAAAGTGTGCGGAAAGATTTAAAGGCGATGCTTTCATGGAGAGAATATGGGTCTTTAAGTAAAGAAAATGACTTGTAAACATAGTAAAATTCGAGGAATGAAATTATTTTACAGTTTAGTAGCTATAGAAGGAAGGTGTGGTTTTTGATAAAAAGCAGCTTAGCGTTATCCGAGTATGAGGTGTTTAGTGATTTTGCAGGTAATTTTAATTTAAGTGGCAAAGCTGTGTTGGAGATAGGCGGGTGCTTGCCATATGAATATATTAAAGGCTGCAATCCAAAGGTTTGGGTAGCGGTTGATCCCAGGAATGAGGATAAAACCCTTAATGAGCAGTACAAGTCGGTTAAAGGTTTTGCGCAATTGATACCCGCCCCAAATAATACATATGATTATATTTTTTCCTGTAATGCCTTTCACCATATCTCACAATTTGAGCAAGCGGTGAAAGAGTTTTTCAGGGTATTAAAGCCCAACGGAGTAGTGTATTCCAATTTCGGGCCTATTTGGTCTGCCCCTGACGGAAGCCATCTTGAAAATGTAAACTATAACGGTAAGGTTTATAATTTTTGGGAAAACAGGATTGTCCCTGATTGGTACCATTTAATTTATAACTGCAGGGAAATCTTTGACATATTGTCGTCAAGGCTTGAATATGGCCTTGCTAAAACCATAGCAGAGTATATATATCTTAGCAGTTGGTTAAACAGAATGGAATATGAGGATTACTCCCGGATTTTAAAAAAATCTCCTTTTAAAATAGAGTTTTTTGAAGGCACTACAGAGTTGGGATATGAGGTAACACTGCCTGACTATGACAATCCATATGAATGGAAAGTAAAGGAATGGAAAGAGCGGGTTGGTGACCGGTTAAACGATTATAGGCTCAGAGATCTTAAAATATGCCTAAGAAAGGTATAAAGGAACCGTGTGCGTGATATAAACAGTAATTACTTGTTTGATTCATCTGTAAAATAATAACGGTATAATCTGAACGCTTAATATGTATGCTGCCGTTTAAAATGTTTTTTGATATTACCGGAGGGAGGGACCGTTAGTTTGAGAATCAATGTGTTATATGCTATTGCAAGTCGACTGTCTTGACCTCTGTGCCTCCATGGATGACTTATATTTAATGAATCGAAAAAGCTTCTTTAAACCGCATAATTTCATGGATGGCCTTCTTAACGCCGCCGGAGTTTTCAAAGGAAGTTTTCAACGCAAGGCAGTTATCCTTAAACTTTTTTTCATTCAATATTTTTTCCAGAGAACCGATCAGGTTCTTTTGTTTGGGGTTTTTTAAGTAGATTCCGGCCCCCATTTCCCGGACTCTTAGGGCTACTGTCCGCTGCTCTTCCTGCTGGGGATAAACAATGAGCGGAACGCCGTTTGTTAGTCCTTCGTGGACACTGTTCAACCCACCGTGGGTTATGAAGGCATCCGCAATGCGCAGTATTTTTAACTGGGGGACATAATCTTTTACAATAAAGTTTTCGGGTATCCCTTTGAATTCATCCGTGCTAAATTGCCTTCCCAGCGATACAAGGAAGGTTATTTTCATTTTTTGAAACGCATGAAAACACATAGGAAAAAAGTCTATATTTTTATTAACCGTTCCTAATGAGATATATACAATGGGATTTTCCTTTGAAATACGATCCAATTCGGGAAAAGCGTCTTCACTCCTTCCCGTAACGGAGGGGCCGACAAATACATACTGGGCTCCAAAGGAACTGCCGCCGGGTTGGAATTCCTTAGAGGTATACACAAGATTAAGACTTTCGGCATTCATAAAAATATCAACCATACCCTCTGTCTTTATATGATAGGTTGATTCAAGCTGTTTTTGTATTTTCAGCCCCTTTAGGATATCCTTGCGGTAAAATAGGGGAAGCATAAGTGAACTTATTAAGATATTTGCCGGCAATTCCCAAAGTGATTTTTTAAATGCAAAGGTAGTTACCGAATTGATTGCAGGAATGCCCAGGAGCCTTGCTGCATACTTTCCGAAAGGACTTAGGGAATCATGAATTATATAGTCCGGCGCTTCTTTTTTTAAGTCTTCTAAGATTCCGGGAAGCAACTTCTCGGTAATCTCTAAAAGTGTCCTGTATAAAAAAGCAAAATTGGATGTGATTTGATTGGCGTCCAAAGCACTGCTGTCAAGATTGTACCTGCGGTATTCGGCCCCGGTTTCTTCAATTTTATTTTTAAAACTGTCAAAGGCATAGTAAATCACATGTTCACCCAGGTTAACCAATTCCTTTATGATTCCCAATGTTGGGTTGATATGCCCATATGCAGGGATACTGAAAAACACCACTTTGCCCATGTAATCCTCCTAATAATTTGAACTCACATTATAAATATAACATATTTCTTAACGCAGCGGCTTAAAAGAAGGAGAGTTTAGATATGAGCCTAACCCGTATTTACATCTATGCCCTGCGCAATTATAATTTATAATAGCATGTTATAAAATGTAGAATTCTGTTGGGTTGAATCTTATGGAAGCCGTATGTTTAATTTTTGTATCTTCGGTAAAATAGTGGGGGGTCTTAATGAAGAGATATGTAAAAATACTTGGAACAGGGAAGTATCTCCCGAAGAAAATGGTGACTTCAGCGGAACTTGATAAAAAATTGGAATTAAGATCCGGATGGGTTTATAAAAAGACAGGGATAAAGCACAGGCATCATGTGGATGGGGAAACCGCGTCGGACATGGCTGTCATGGCAATCAACCAGGCCCTTCAAAATGCCAATCTTACCATTGACGATATCGGGTGTATAATCAGTACAAGCGGGACATACGAACAGGCTATACCCTGCACCGCAGCATTGATTAAAGAAAAAATGGGGATCCGGGACAGCCATTCTCCCGCCTTTGATATCAACTCAACCTGCCTGGGGTTTGTGGTGGGATTGGATACGCTCTCCTATTTGATCGAAGCAGGCAGATATAATCATGTTGTACTTGTCTCAAGCGATATTTCTTCGGTGGGAATAAACTATGAGCAGCATGAGAGTTATGTACTTTTCGGGGATGGTGCGGCGGCTGTAGTAATTGGAAAAGCTGCAGAGGAGGATGGTTCAAGAATCCTGTCGTCAAAGATGGAAACCTATATAGAAGGAACACACTTTACTGAAATAAGAGGCGGGGGAACTAAAATTCATCCTAAGCATCATTCAAGGGAAAATGAGAAGGAGTTTCTTTTCGATATGAACGGAAAGGCAGTATTTAAGCTGTCATCCAGGGTGATTAACGGGTTTGTTGAAGGAATTCTTGAGGAAGCAGGGGTTACAATGAAAGAGATAGACTTGCTGATCCCTCATCAGGCGAGCGGGATGGCTATTAATATTATCGGAAAGAAACTGGGCGTTCAAGAGGAAAGGATTATGAATATTATTGAAGATCACGGAAATGTTATTTCTGCCTCTATCCCAATGGCACTGCATGAAGCAATTGTTAAAGCCAGGATAAAAAGAGGAAGCAAAGTGTTACTCCTCGGAACCTCTGCCGGTTTTAGCGTCGGAGGAATAGTCCTTGTCTATTAAATGTAAATATAGTTGAGGCTTCAAATATGTATTGGAATCAAAAGCGGATAAACTGGTTTGGGAGGGAAAGAAGTGAAAAGAGTTCTTGTAACCGGTGGAACAGGTTTTCTTGGCTATCACCTGGTAAAAAAACTAAAGGCCCAGGGGTATGATGTGTATGCACTTGGTCGAAACCCGGATAAGGGAGAGTTGCTTAGAAAGCAGGGGATTAATTTTGTAAGGTTGTCTCTCCAGGATGCTGATGGGCTAAGCCGGTGCTGCAAGGGGATGGACTTTGTAATACACTGCGGTGCATTGTCTTCTCCATGGGGACGGTATAAGGATTTTTATGAAAGCAATGTGACCGGAACCAAAAACATGGTGGATGCTTGTATAAAAAATAATGTCGGGAGATTGGTGCATGTTTCCACCCCAAGCATCTATTTTTGTTACGACAGCAGGCTGGATGTAAAAGAGAATGATCCTGTGCCTTTAAAAATGGTAAATCATTATGCCCATACCAAGTACCTGGCAGAAAAGGAAGTGGACAAGGCATTTTCAAAGGGCCTTCCTGTCATTACCGTAAGGCCCAGAGCCATTTTTGGCGAAGGGGATAATGCGATCATACCAAGGTTAATCAAAGCCAATGAAAAAAGAGGTGTTCCTCTGATTCATAGAGGAGCTGTCCTTACGGATGTGACTTATGTGGAAAATGTAGCGGATGCACTGGTTTTATGTCTGAATGCGGATAAAAGCTGCCTGGGAGAAAAATATAATATTACCAATGGCGAACCTATGCCCCTTATTCATATTTTGGAGATGCTTTTTCATGCGCTGGCTTGCCCGATGAGAGAAATCCGGGTTCCTTACAGGGCGGTATTTTACATGGCAGGATTGATGGAGCTGGTTCACCGGTATATACTTACCGGGAGAGAGCCTCTTCTAACCCGGTATTCGGTGAGCGTACTGGCCAAAGATCAGACCCTTAACATTGAAAAAGCCAAAAGGGATTTAGGGTATTCCCCTTCCATTTCTGTTAAGGAAGGAATTCAGCGCTTTGCAAAATGGTATGGAGAACATGAAGAGGGGAAATAGTATGGAATTAAAAGTTCTCAAAGCGGGGTATTGTACCCAGATTGAAAAAATAGCTTTAAGCAAGGGACGTTTAAAAAAGATTGTATTCCCGGCACTTTTTGCCCTGATAAAACATCCGGAAAAAGGGGTCATTCTGTTTGACACCGGATATTCAAGCCATATTTTCCGCAGTACGGGAAAGTTTCCTTACAGTTTTTACAGGAAAATAACCCCTATCTTTTTAAAGAAGGGTGAAAGCGCAAAGGAACAACTTGCGGTTATGGGTATTTCCAATGATGAGGTGAAGTATATAATTTTATCGCACTTTCATGCGGACCATATCGGAGGATGCAGGGATTTTCCCAATGCCGCCTTTATTTGCTCAAAAACAGACTACCAAAAACTTAAGAATAAGTCTGGGTTCAGAGCCTTAAGGCATGGATTTATTCCATCCTTACTTCCTTCCGACTTCGAAACGCGGGTAGAGTTTTTGGAAGAAAAGGAGAAGGCTCCCCTTCCTATAAAAAACAGCGTATTTGATGATGGGTATGATCTTTTAAACGATAAAAGCATCTTTGGGATTCCTTTACCCGGACATACAGGAGGACAATTTGGAATTATGCTTAAGGTACCCGAGGGCTGCTTTTTTTTCGTGTCGGATGCCTGCTGGCTTTCAGATACATATCAAAAGCTCATATTTCCTAATAAAATAGCAAAGCTCATTATAGAAGATGATAAGAAATATAGGGAGAATATTTTGAAGCTGTATCGGTTGTCAAAGGAAGATCCGTTTTTGAAGGTGATTCCATCTCATTGTATGTCGGTTTTTGATCCTGGTTTGTATTCAAAATGAAGCGTCTTACAAATCAAACTGCTTTGTACCATGCTTTTTGAGAAGGTTTATTTTTAAAATGGGGGAGACGTATGAACAGGGTAGGTACATTCCTGAAACACTACTGGATGGCAAGACACTTGCGTTTTAATAGCAGGGAGGAATTGGAACGATACCAGAAGAAAAGGATTCTCAAGTTTTTGCGGGAGATTATTGGAAAGTCGGAATTCTACCGATCAAGCCTTAAAGACGAAGGGAATATTGGGTTAGATAAATTCCCCATTCTAGACAAGCAGATTATGATGGACAATTTTGACAATCTCAACACACTGGGAATAAAAAAGGATGAGGCCTTTCATTTAGCGCTGAAAAGTGAGGAGGAAAGGGATTTTACCCCGAAAATAAACGGGGTTACCGTAGGTCTTTCATCCGGTACATCCGGGAATAGAGGGCTATTTCTTGTGAGCGACCATGAAAGGATGGCTTGGGCAGGAAGCATCATTGGAAAAGTTCTTCCATCTTCCTTGTTTTTTGGGAAAAAGCAAAAAATTGCATTTTTTTTAAGAGCCAACAGTAACCTTTATACAACTTTAAACAGCATAAAAATCAGCTTTAAGTTCTTCGATTTACTGGAGGATATGGATAGCCATATAGAAGAACTCAATTATTTTAAGCCTACCATACTGGTAGCGCCGCCGTCCATGCTTAGGATGCTGGCAAAAGCCCAGACGGAGAGTTTATTATCCATACACCCTGTAAAAATTGTATCTGTGGCAGAAGTTTTAGATTTTATTGATAAGAGGTATATTGAGAAAATTTTCAACCAGACAGTACATCAGGTATACCAGTGTACGGAAGGGTTTCTTGGGTATACCTGCTGTCATGGCACGCTGCATCTCAATGAAGACGCGGTTTTCATTGAAAAGGAATATATAGATAAGGAATTGGGTAAATTTGTTCCCATTATTACGGATTTTAACCGAAGGACCCAGCCCATGATAAGATACAGGCTGAACGATATCCTGACTGTAAGGGCAGAACCCTGTGAATGTGGTTCTTTGCTGACTCCCTTGGAATTTATCGAAGGAAGATGTGACGATTTATTTTACTTTGAAGGTGTAAAAGAAAAAAGGCTGATTCCCGTATTTCCGGATTTTCTTAGACGGGCTGTGATAACAGCCTCCGACAGCATTGAAGAATATGTCGTGATTCAAGAAGACTTGGGCCTTATAAAAATCTGCTTGGCCGGCGGAAATATGGAAGGGGTTCGGGAGAAAGTTGAGAAAAACATATCCGATCTTTTAGTAAAACTAGGATTGAGGCCGGTTAAGATTGTCTTTATCCATAACATTCATCTGGAAAAAGGGCGGAAGCTAAGGCGGATTGAAAGAAGATTCAAGGTATGACAGCTGTGAACAATCTATACCTTTTATCCGGTCCAACAATTGAATGGATGGAATATCAGGATACTGAATTAGAATAAATAAAAATAAAGCCTTACGAACTTTTACGCCCGCAAGGCTTTATTTGTGGGATTAATGGAATTCACCCAAAACCGGATATAGAATTTAGGGTATTATAGCTTAATATTTTCCAAATTCCATATCGTTTAAATCAATTTTTAAGCTGTCCTGAGAAGTCTTGTTTAGAGATGGCTTTTTGTTTTGCATCATGCCTTCAAGCATTTTTAACATATCTGGATTAAAATTATCGAGAGTATAGGATTTTGTATTCCTTTTCAACTTGAATTGGCTAACCAGATCTTTGAGCATTTCCGCCTGGCCCGAAAGCTCTTCACTGGCAGCCGCACCTTCCTCCGATGTAGCAGAATTGGTCTGCACAACCTGTGCTACCTGGGAAATGGCCTGGTTAACCTGTGTGATTCCTGAGGCTTGCTCGTTGGAAGCCATGGCGATTTCACTTACAAGATCGGCAGCTTTGGCTACTCCTTCTACAATTTGGTTTAACGCGGAGGCTGTCTCGTTTGCTATTTTTGTTCCTACGGCTACCTTGTTGATGGATCCCTCGATCATAGAGGTGGTTTCCTTAGCTGCGTTTGCACTTCTGGCAGCCAAATTTCTTACTTCCTCGGCAACAACTGCAAACCCCTTTCCGTGTTGGCCTGCCCGGGCTGCTTCTACAGCTGCGTTGAGGGCGAGTATATTTGTTTGAAAGGCAATTTCATCAATGACTTTTATGATCTTTGAAATACTATTGGAGGATTCATTGATATCCTTCATTGCACCTAACATTTCCTTCATTTGGCCATTTCCCTGTGCCGCCATCTCTTTTGCTTTAGAAGCAATCTCGTTGGCCTGGCTGGCGTTAACTGCATTTTGCTTTGTCTGGGATGCGATTTCCTCCATCGATGCAGTGATTTCCTCA
Organism: Clostridia bacterium; assembly: GCA_026418275.1. Classification (GTDB taxonomy): domain Bacteria; phylum Bacillota; class Clostridia; order Acetivibrionales; family DSM-2933; genus SKW182. Next base: position 174,845 of record JAOABQ010000070.1, on the reverse strand, counting down.
ATGGAACTTGCCTGTTCTGTAGATCCCTGTGACAGGGCTTGGCTGGAGGCGGATATTTGCCGGGCTCCCGAAGCGACCTGTTCAGCGGCTGCATTAATATTGCTCAAAACTTCATTATTTCTTTCAATCATTTCACTGAGCTTTTTACCAAGAAGATCATTTTCCGATTTTATATTCACTTTAACGGTAAGGTCTCCTGCAGCAATCTTTTCCGCAGCAAGGGCTTGTTCCCGGATATTTGCAGTCATTTTGGAAAAGGAAAGCATTAAATTTCCGATTTCATCCTTGGAACTGGATTCCACATTCACATTGATATCTCCCACGGCCAGCTTGTCCGCAGCAGAAACCATTGCTTTAACCGGAATGCTGATGATCCGGGAAATGAATATTCCCAAGCCGACAGCCATAATAAGGCCTATGATGAGTACAAGAATTAAAATGCTTGTTGCCTGGCTATAGACCTGATTACTCTTAATGACCTCTTGATCCGCCACTTCTACGTTTATATCCACAAGACTATTGAGGGTGGTTTCTGCTGTTAAAAAAGAATTTCTTGAAACAAGGGATGCATCAAGTGCTTTTTTATCCAATGCCGAAATTTTAGGATCATGGATAGACACTCCGGATGCCAACTGCCGGTCTTTTTCCTTGGAGATATTTACAACTTCCTGAGAATCTTTTTTCCACTGCTCCCACTGGGGGACAAATATTTTCCAATTCTCAGCTTCCTCTTTGGTCTGTGGAAGGGGTTCGTATATTTTCCATGCTTTTTCAGCCCTTGAAAAAGCATCGGTTATGTAGTTGTACTGCGCATTACGAAGGTCACTCTCCATCATACTGGTATTGATCAGGCCTCGTTCTCCGGCAAGTACAGCTGTTTGAGCCTCACTTATGATCAATAGGGCTTGTACACTGGGAAGCCTGACAATGGCGATTTCCTCTTGGGCTTTCATAATCTGCATCATCCCGTTATAGCCCATATAGCCAATGATTGCAGCGATGAGTGAAATGAGAATAAAGCTTGATAATAATTTTTTGCTGATTTTTAAATCGTAGAACCATTTCATTGTATTCTTCCTCCTTTTTGGATTGAATGTACTTTGTTAAAGCAAGAAGTGGTTTGAAATTGCTGTTGTTTGACTCAAGTGATGTAGATAAATTCAGCATATGCAGCCTATTGGAAGTTGGATAAATAAAAAAATGGATATTTTGAAAAATGTTAGGGAAATAAAGAGTGTCAATATTAAATGTTATCAATAATGATCTGAATACTATGATTTCATTAAAAATTTGAATTGTATTCCCAACGTGATAAAAGAAAAGCAGACATAAATATTTGTTTATTAGTAATGATTTTTATTGATTGTTTTCTAACAGAGATACAAATCCATCTAAATAGAAATGACACGAATGGTGTTAGTGAATGATAACTTCATATTACATTATACACTTGGAAAGAAAATAATGTCAACCCGGTATAAGCTTGAAATGGTGAGGTAATTTATAGCAACTTTTTTTTATGTCAGGATTATCCGAATAATCCTTTTCTTTAGTGAAATACTAGAAATGTTCATGCTGAATAATAGAATGAGTTTTGATCCTTTATCTCTAAGATCAATTGTTTTAAATACCCTCGGAGGAGGTGATATCAATGGATGTGAATAATGCTCCCTGTATGAAAGTTAAATGTGGTGTTGTAAACTGTGTCTATAATGAGGATACATTATGCCATGCAGATGCTTTGGAAGTGAATGCGATGCATGGCCATAAGGCTGATATTAGTGATGAGACCTGTTGTACTACCTTTAAAAGTGGAAGAAAATCATAATCAAATTATATAAAAGGCCTGTATGTAATTTTTACAATGATTGCATACAGGCCTTTTATATGAATTTATGCCATTTTGGAAGTTTTAAGTAAAATAAGGGGCCGGGTGGATATGACAAAATAAAGTGCCAATAATTTAAAAGATGAAAAGAATAAAACTTATTTCTTACAGACGAGGAATCTGTTAAAATAAGATAGGATAAAAAAATGAAGCAGCAAATTTAAATAATAGCCCATGATACCATCCAAAATGGTATTTTTCAGGAAATTTTTCTTATATTAAAAAGGTATTTGGACAAGCTTTATATTCATTTTTAGTTGGATATTTACATTTACCGGTGAAATGTGAGGGGGCAACAATGTCTGGAATCAATTTAACTACAAAAAAGAGACTTTTGTTTATGCTTTTCTTTTTGACAGCGCTAGTTATTGTATTAGCTGCCAGAATTACCTGGATTCAAATGATTAACGGTGCATGGTATCAACAAAAAGTTTTTTTAAGACAAAGCGCAGGTACTGAAATAAGTGCAAAAAGGGGTACCATATTTGATAGAAACGGAAAAGAACTGGCTGTCAGCACGGTTGTTCAGTCAATCCTTGCCGACCCGGCCGAGGTAAAGAAATCAAAAAAAGATGTTGACTTTATTGCGGAAGGCTTGGCTCAAATACTTTCCTTGGACAAGCAGGAACTGGTGAAAAAATTAAACAATAAAAGCCGTTATGAAAAGGTTAAAATGAAGGTTGACAAAGACCTGGTGGATAAGGTTCTTGAGTGGACGAAAAAGGAGAAGATCAAGGGGATTTATGTTGTTGACGATACAAAAAGAGTATACCCAAATGGAAGTCTTGCATCCCATGTCATCGGGTTTACCAACGTGGATAATCAGGGGATTGATGGCATTGAGGCCTCCATGGAACACTATTTAAAGGGGGTTCCGGGAAAAGTAATCGGAGAAACCGATGCGGCCGGAAGGGAACTGCCTTTTGATGAAGAGGGGTTTATTGCACCGCAGGATGGATTAAATGTTGTTCTGACCATCGACGAAACTATACAGCATATAGCGGAAACTGCGGCAGAGAAAGCGATTAAGGAAAACAATGTGAAATATGGCGCCACCATTCTTGTGATGGACCCAAGAAATGGAGATGTCCTTGCCATGGTGTCCAAACCCGATTTTGACCTTAATAATCCCTGGGCCGCTCCGCCGGGGGTGGACGCAGCAAAGTGGAAGGGGGATACCAAGGAGGATGTAAAAGTACTGTTTGATACAGTCTGGAAGAATAAAGCCATTAAAGAATCCTACGAACCCGGTTCGACTTTTAAAGCAATCACTTCCGCTGCCGGACTGGAAGAAGGGGTTGTGGAACCCAATAGTCCGGTGAATGATTTTACGGTAAAAGTAGCGGGGTGGCCGATAGACTGCCATAAGCCCAACTTTCACGGAAACCAGACTTTTGCAGAGGGAGTATATCATTCCTGTAATCCGGTTTTTGTAAGGGTTGCACAGAGTTTGAAAATAGACCGGTTTTATCAGTATGTCAAGTCATTCGGTTTTTATGATAAGACAAATATTGATTTGCCGGAGGAGGGGAAAAGCAATTTTCACCCCAAGCCTACAGAAATTGATATGGCAACGGCTTCCTTCGGACAACAGTTTATCGTTACACCCATTCAGCTTATTACTTCATATGCAGCCATTGCAAACGGAGGTAAGCTTTACAAGCCGAGAATTGTAAAAGAATTGAAGGATAATCAAGGAAATATTGTAAAAAGAATTGAGCCTGAAGTTGTAAGAAATGTAATATCCAAAAAGACCTCCGACACCTTAAAGGATATTTTGGAGGGTGTCGTTTCCAGTGAAACCGGAACAGGTAAGGCTGCCTATGTGAAAGGTTACAGGGTTGCAGGAAAAACCGGTACATCCGAAATCAAGAAAGTCAATAAATATCATGCATCCTTCTCCGCTTTTGCACCGGTGGAGAATCCAACGATTTGTGTCCTTGCAGTGTTTTATTTCATGGACAAGGAGCAGGATCACGGAGGTGGCGCTATAGCGGCTCCGGTAGTTGGAAAAATTATTGAGGATGTTTTAAGTTATCAAGGGGTTGAGCGGGTTTATACAGAGAAGGATAAGGAAATGATGCGGTTTGATGTTTTGACACCGGATGTTCGGAATAAAACGGTCCAGGAGGCTGCAAAGGTGTTAAAGGACAGCAGCATCGGGCTTACCTATAAAGTGGAAGGAGAGAACGATCAAAATGCTGTGGTTGTAGACCAGATGCCTAAATTCGGAATGAGTGTTCCGCAAAAATCGGTAGTTATTTTATATACAAAGAAACAGCAGCCATCTATGGTGACAGTACCGGATTTGAAGAATAAGACGATATCCGAGGCTACACAAGCACTGAGTAGGGTTGATTTGAATATAAAAGCCAGTGGAGTAGGGAATGTGGTAAAACAAAATGTTGCTCCGGGTGAAAAAGTTCCAAAGGGACAGGTGATTGATGTGGAATTTAAAGTGAAAGATGATGAAGGCCAGGGTACAGAGTAAAAGCTGTTAGCAAAATCAATGAAAATATAGTGATAAAAAGGGCGTATCAGATGATACGCCCTTTTTATCGATTGAGGATCTAAAATAGACAATGATAAAAGACAGGTAATAATCCTTTGACAAAAGTACCGTATAGTAATATACTATATAATAAAGTATTATATAGTACTAATCCGGAGGGAACAATGGTAAAGCTTCGCCAGGGAGGATTTATTCTCTCAAAAATACATCAGCTCTCAGGAAGGATTTTTTCCAAAAAACTTAAGGATAGAAATGTGGAAGAAATCAATGCAGCACAAGGAAGAATTCTTTTTTTTCTATGGAAGAACGATGGAATCTCCATACAGGAGATTTCGAGAATGACCTCATTGGAAAAATCAACACTTACAAGCATGTTGGATAGATTGGAAGCTTCCGGGTATATTAAACGTGTACCAAGTAAAGAAGACCGCCGGAAAATTCTTGTTTTTGCCACAGATAAGAACGATCCAATGAAGCGGGTGTATGAAGAAGTGGTTCATGAGGTTGGCACGTTGTTTTATAAAGGTTTCACCGAAGAAGAAATTGATGTATTTGAAAACTATCTTATGCGGATATTTAATAATTTATCAGAGTTCTAAAAGGGAGTATTTATAATGGAACGTTCAAAACAATTGGGAGAAGGAAGAGTAATGGATTTGCTCCTGAAGTTTTCCATTCCTGCAATTATCGGTATGCTGGTCAATGCCATGTATAATGTGGTTGACAGAATTTTTATCGGGAACAGTGTAGGAAAGCTTGGTCTTGCCGGAATTACCATCGGTTTTCCCATTATGCTCATTATGATGGCATTTATGATGTTAATAGGCCTTGGGGCAAACTCCTTGGTGTCCCTCAAACTTGGGGAAGGTAAAAAAGAAGAAGCGGAACGGATACTGGGGAATGCATTTATATTACTCATTCTTGTATCCCTTGGAATTACGTTGTTTGGGCTTTTATTTCTGGATCCGATGCTGAAACTCTTTGGAGCCAGCAGGGATGTTTTACCCTATGCCCGGGAATTTATGCAAATCATCCTATTGGGTGCGGTCTGTCAAGGCATCGGGTTTGGGATGAATAACTTTATACGGGGGGAAGGCAACCCAAGGACAGCTATGCTGACCATGTTGATTGGAGCAGTTTTAAATGCGGCACTGTGCCCTGTACTTATTTTTGGATTGGGTATGGGAATCCGCGGTTCTGCTTTGGCTACCGTTATTGCCCAAGGCATTTCTTCAGCGTGGGTGCTTTATTATTTCATTTCCGGTAAAAGTACTTTAAAAATCAGAAAAACCAATTTTAGTCTGGATAAGAAATTGGTGGGTAAAGTAGTGGCATTGGGTTCTGCTCCTTTTTTGCTCCAGCTTGCATCAAGTCTTGTAAACGTTATTCTTAACAACAGTTTGAGTTATTATGGTGGAGATGTAGCTGTTTCCGGTATGGGGATTGTGACCAGTATTCTTACACTGATTATGATGCCTATTTTTGGAATAAACCAGGGTGTACAACCTATTATCGGTTATAATTACGGTGCAAAAAAGTATGACAGGGTTAAGGAAGCACTAAAGCTTGCCATTATTGCGGCAACGATTATTGTTGTTATTGGTTTTGTTATTACAGAATTGTTTCCAAGACAAATTGCTTCCTTATTTAACAGTAAGGATGAAAAATTGATAGAGTTTAGCAGTTATGCTTTAAGGGGTTTCATGATTTTTTTACCGGTTATCGGATTTCAAATTATTGGAGCCAATTATTTTCAGGCCATCGGGAAGGCCAAGTATTCTGCCTTGCTTAGCTTATCAAGGCAAGTATTGCTTTTAATACCCGCGGTGTTGATACTTCCTCTTTTCTTCAAACTCCAAGGTGTCGTTATGGCTGGGCCTGTGGCAGACCTGGGGGCTTCAATTCTGACTGCTTTTTTGATTTTGAAGGAACTGAGACGTTTGGATGAAAAGCATAAGAAACAGGTATTAAGGCTGCAGACGGATTGAAAAATTTTTAATGTGTACAAGTAGATAGGCGCCGGGTGAATAAAGTTTTTGAAGGAGTGCAGGGAAATGGGAAAAAAAATATTGATTACAGGGATAACAGGCAATGTAGGAAATGAAGTTGCAAAAATCTTGCTGGAACAAGGACACGGGATCAAAGCGGCTGTCCGCGGCAGAGACCATGAAAAGGCCAAGGCAGATTTAGGAAGAGAAATTGAGGTTGTACAATTTGATTTTGAAAAGGCGGAAACCTATAGTGATGCTTTTAACAGGGTAGAAGCAGTCTTTTTAATGAGACCTCCTGCCATATCCAATGTAAGAAAGTATATCAATCCTGCCATCGATACGGCCATCGATTGCGGAGTAGAACATATTGTTTTCTTATCTCTGCTGGGAGTGGAGAAAAATCCAATTGTACCCCATTATAAAATTGAAAAACATATTTTAAAAAGGAATATACCTTACACATTTTTAAGACCCAGTTTTTTTATGCAGAATCTGAGCGGGTTTTACCGGGAAGAAATTAAAAAACGAAGCGAGATTTTTGTCCCTGCAGGAAAAGGGAAAACGAGCTTTATTGACTGCCGGGATATTGCCGAAATCGGGGCCATGTCGCTAATAGATCCTTCTCACAGGAATAAGGCCTATTCCCTTACAGGCAGTGAGGCGCTTGATTATTATGAAGTGGCGGATATTTTTACAGAGGTGCTGGAAAGAAAAATCACCTATGCAAACCCCAGTCCGCTGCGATATAAACGCAGAATGAGGGAACTTGGCATAGACGATAGTTTTATAAAGGTGATGCAGGCCATATATTTTACTGCTAAAATCGGACTGGCAAAGAGGGTGACGGATGAAGTCCAAAAGCTTCTAAAAAGGCCTCCCATTTCTATGAAACAGTTTGTAGCAGATTACGCTGAACTTTGGAAATAAAAATAAGCTTTTTATAAAGTTTGTAAATCTTAAATGATATTACCTTGTCAGAAAACTTCCGTAAATGCATTGAAATTCAAAAAGCGTAATATACTACACATATTGGACTTAACATAACATGCATACATTTTTTGAACATTCGGAGGTATTTATGAATAAACGGGTAAAAATAATTGCCATATCTTTATTATTGACTTTTATTTGGAGTCTTTTCACAGGCTGTGCTGCAGCGGATCAAATGACACTTTTAAATGCGTTGGAAAAGTCAATGTCAATCCGGTCCATGGAAAGTGACAGTGATGTTACTTTGAAGTTTAATATCACAGGCCTACCGAAGGATGAACAAGGTGCAGTGAATGAATTTTTAGCTGCCATAGGGAATATAAGGATCCTTTCAAACCAAAAGTTAAATCAAAATCAGGACAGAACCAAATCCGATTCGGAAATCGATGCCACTATTCAAGCCGGGGGTGTATCCTTTAACACTTCACTCTGGAATTTTTCCGATTTCTCCGGAGAAAAGCCTCTGCTAAATCAAATTGTAAAGCTGCCTTCCATATTGACATCCAAGCTTGGGCCTGCGTTTTCCGGTAAGGAGTACATGGTGATGGACGAGGCAATGCTGGGTACCGACGGGACAAGTGCGACTGACTATAAAAAAGTCATAGAAGCGGTTAACCGCTTTCAGCCGAAACTTCTTAACTTCATGAAGGAATTTGCAAAAGAAATGGACCCTAAACATGTATATGTAAAAAAGGTAGGAGAGAAAGAAATAAAGGGGGAGCAGGTTTCGGTATTTGAGCTTAGGCTAAATGATGCTTCTTTAAGGTCTTTGGTAAAATATGTCCTGACAAACTTTGCACAAAATGAGCAGTCAAAAGAATTTTTAAAGGATTTTATCCTTTTAATGGCCCAATTGTCCGGGGACGAGGAAATTGAAGAGGGAATTGATGAAGCGTTGGATGAGCTGCGTGACGGCTCTGCGAATTTCAAGCAGGATTTTAAAAAGGTGAGAGACGCGTTCAAGGACGTAAAATTCCTTGGAAATAGAGGCGTGGTAGTTAATTTTTCTGTGAATGATGAAGGGTATATTGTGAATCAAAACGGGGTGATCGACCTCATATTGGACACAAAGGCGATTGTAAAAGCAGCTGAAAAACTGGATGATCAAAAAAATACAGCCGTACTCCCGGGAGAGGTGCTTCCTACACTAACACTTCAGATGGATTTTGATGTAAATATGCATCACTTCAATGAAGATATTGATATCACAAGCCCTGAAATCACCGAGGAAAACTCATTTAAGTTTAGTGATTTGGTCAATCTGAATGCGCCGCAAATTGTAGAAGAAGACGAAATGCTTGAAGAGCCTGTGTCTTTAGTAATGGGAGATAAAATACTAGACCTTGACACTCATCCTGTAAAAGTAGATGAGATGGTTCTTGTGCCTGTAAGAGAAATTTCCAAGGAAGTGGGTGCTAAAGTAAGGTGGAGTAAAAATGGCGAATTTGAGGTTTTAAAAGACGATATCAAAGTCAAATATAAAACCGGCAGCATCGATGTGGACGTAAACGGTGAACAAAGGGTTCTGGAGTACCCGGCAACTGTTATGGAAGGCAAGGCGTTTGTTCCTGCCGGGTTCTTTGGTGAAAGCTTGGGCATAGATATTGAATTTGATGAAGATACAAATTCGGTTATTATAGGTAACGAACTGTAAAAGTAAAATTTCGATTTCTGACACCTAAGTAAACCAGGTATTTCATATCTTTGAATTTTACTATGTTTACACTTCGTTATCCATATCAAAATAACAAATTTGAATCTATGAGTTGAAAAGCTTGATGGTATATACCATTAGGCTTTTACTTTTTACACAAATTAAGAAAAAGTTTATAAATGATTTACCTTATATTTATGATCCGTTAATAAGGATGTAAGGTTCTGTATTTATAATAATGATTGAACCCTTCTCAAATGAAAGGTATAGAGTACTTGTTTGCAATAAATCAAAAATCATTCATAGCCGAAAGTCACAAATAAAATATGACTTTCGGCTAAAAAATAGTGACTTTCGGTATATTGACTAAAATTGGGAAAGGGTTTAATATGGCTGTAGTAAGTGCTGGCTATTAAGGTACTATATTACAATCATTCTATATTCCGGATTATAGAAAAATTAGATTTTACCTATAGTAAGTTTTTCCCATAGGTGAAGTTATGCATGTTTGAGGTATGTATGACAATTATTTTTTATGCTCATTTTACAAATAATAAAAGGTGAAAATATATTAAAAGTGTATTAATAGATTGTTCAACGAGTGTGTAACTACAAAATCCACGAAGGGGGCTTATACAATGAAGAAATCAATGCAAAGGGCATTAATAATTTTAATTTTGACGGTGTTTACCACAGTTTCATCCATTATTCCTCAAAGCGGTACAATCACTTTTGCTGCAGTCGGCAAAAAGGATATCAGTGATCAATACGGTGTGTCAAAGAACTATTTTGGCTTTGTTTTAAAGGAAAAGAAAAATATTCCTGAAGCGGCATCAACAGCGTATATTTTCCAGCACGTTAAAACAGGTGCTAACCTTCTGTTCTTAAAAAACTCCGATCAGGAAAGAATGTTTTCTATCAGCTTTAGAACGCCTCCGTTTAATGATACTGGGGTAAACCATATTATTGAGCACTCTGTTTTATGCGGTTCGAAAAACTATCCTGTGAAATCACCCTTTTTAGAAATGACAAAGGGGTCTTTGGGGACTTTTATCAATGCGATGACTGCTGCGGATTATACCACTTATCCTGCAGCAAGTAAAAATGAAAAGGATCTTCAAAACCTTTTGGCTGTATATCTGGATGCAGTTTTCTATCCCAATGTAGTGAGCAACCCGAAAATTTTTGAACAGGAAGCATGGCACTATGAACTGGATGCATTAGAATCCGAGCTTAAGGTAAGCGGCGTTGTTTACAATGAAATGAAGGGTTCATTTTCAGCACCTTATTCCATACTGATTAATAACATTAATCAGTCTCTTTTCCCCCAATCAACCTACAAATGGGTATCCGGCGGAAACCCTGAGGAAATATTAAATCTTACCAGAGATCAGCTTGTGAAGATTTACAAGAAAAATTATACGCCTTCCAATGCGTATATCATGCTGTATGGAAACATTGACATGGATAAAACCCTCAAGTTTATTGATGATAAGTATCTTAGCAAATTGAAAAAAGAAAAGGTGGATACATCCATAGCAGCACAGAAACCCTTGGGAAAAAAACGGGTTAGGATTTCCCAATATGATATTGGACAGGAAAGCAATACTGAGAATAAAACCTATCTTGCTTTAAACTATGTTGTTGGGAAGAGTACGGATAGTGAACTTAGCCTCAGTATGGAATTCTTAAACAATCTACTGATGGGAACCCCTGCATCTCCCCTTAAGAAAGCACTGGAGGATCGGAAAATTGCAGGAAGTGTTTCCGGAATGTATAACGATAACGGTCTTCAGCCCTTTTTAAGTATTATCGCTGAAAATAGTGAAGAAAGTAAAAAGGATCAGTTTGAAAAGGTTGTCAACGATACACTAAAGAATATTGTGAAGAAAGGCTTTGATAAAGATCTTATTAAATCAGCCTTTGATCAGTATGAGTATAAAATAAGAGAAGAAAAAATTTCAACCAATAAAGGGCTTACCTATAGCCGGGATGTAATGAAAAGCTGGCTTTATGGAGGTGATCCTACTTTGTATCTCCAAAGTGAAAGTGCCATCGCTAAAATGAAAAAAGTGGTAAAGGATAAGTACTTTGAAAAATTGATTGAAAAATACCTGTTAAACAGCAATCATAGTTCATTGATCGTATTAAAACCGGCCAAGGGATTAAATGAGAAAAGTGAAATAAAGTTAAAGAAAAAACTGTCGGACTATAAAGCAAAATTGACGCAAGACCAACTAAAGAAGCTTGTAAGCTATACCAAAGAACTTAAAAAGTGGCAGCAGGAGCCGGATTCAAAAGAAGCACTCGCTAAAATACCCAAATTGACTTTGACGGATTTGGATACCAAAGTTGAAATAACGCCTACAAACGTTAAAACAGAAAACGGTATAAAAGTTTTACAACATCCCATGTATACCAATGGTATATCCTTTGTAAACCTCTATTTTGATACATCGGGTGTACCCCAGGAAAAGCTGCACTACCTTGAGCTCTTGACCAAGATACTGGGTAAAATCGATACCAAAAATTACGATTATTTGAAATTGACCAATAAGATTAATGAAAGTGCTAAAAGTATTACCTTTACGAGTACACTTTATGACAATTACTCCAATATGAACGAATACAAGCCTTTTGTTTTAGGGCAAATTGCTTGCCTAAACAACAATTTACCAAACGCGCTGACACTGACTGAAGAAATAATCAATCAAAGTAAATTGGAATCCAAGGCAAGGCTTGCACAAATCATACAACAGGCTAAAACCGAAATGGAAGCAATCCTTTTAAACATGCCTAGTTTTATTCTTTCTCAAAGAGCGGGAGCATATCTGGCGGAAAGCGGAAAATACATGGATGAAACCAAAGGGCTTTCATATTATGCGTTCCTAAGTGATTTGAGCAAGAATTTTGACAGCCGCTATGATGAAATTGTAAAAAATCTTCAAGATGTAAGTAGTTATGTATTTAACAAACCGGGACTTACCGTAAGCTATACCGGCGAGGAAACCAACTATAGCAATTTCTTAAGCAGTTTGACAGCTTTTACCGCAAAGCTTGGAGCTAAGACTTATGACCGCCAGGAGTACCGGTTTGAGATCGGAAATATCAATGAAGGATTCTCTATGCCTATACAGGTTCAGTTTGTCCTTAAGGAAGGCGATTTTAGCAAATTAGGATATAAATACAGCGGTAAAATGAAGGTTCTTGCAAATATAATAAACAGCAGTTACTTATGGCAGGAAGTCCGTTTGAAAGGCGGTGCTTATGGGGCTGGTGCTGCTTTTTCCTCCAATGGCATTGGGGCAATGTATTCCTACTATGATCCCAACTTGAAAGAGACGATGAATGTTTTTAACAAGACACCGGAGTTTTTGAAAAACTTTAAAGCAACGAAAGAGGAAATGACAAACTATATTATCGGAACCATCGGCAAGGAAGACCTCAATGGCACACCGGATATAAAGGGTTTGTTAGCAGATTACCAGTATTTCAGCGGATCTCCTCAGGAATTTTTACAGAAGGAGCGGCAGGAAATTCTGTCAACCACTGCACAAGATATCAATAGCTATGCCGAGATGCTCCAAAAATTGATGGATGAAAACATTTACTGCGTGGTTGGAAGTGAAACGAAGATCAATGAAAATAAAGACTTATTCAAAGAAATAAAAACGGTCTTTAATGTGAAATAAGCAGAAAAACTAAAAGAAGCGGTGTAAAAGCCGTGGGAAATATGAAAACCCCTCTTACCCGGATATAAAGGATTAAGAAAGAGGGGTTTTTTTACAATATAAAATGGATATAAATGTTTATTTAAAAATAAAACTAACTGACATGGGACGGTTTATAGAGCTCCACCTGTGCTTCTCGAATTAGATCCGTGATTTCACTAATGAGCAATTCCTGTGCATCGTATAAAACCGATGTATGGGTACTGTTACCGGCATGAATAAGTTCACTTTTGGGGGATAGCTTTAAATATGCATTTACAACTTCCTCCGTTTTATGCATAAAGAAATTTACTTCATTCATAGGCAGTTTAAACATTTGAACCATTTCATGTTTTTGTTTTTCCGGGGAACACCGGATAAATTTTAAGGGGATTTCAGGGAAGGGGCCTGATAAATGGATTTTTTCAGTTTCCCCCAGATGGATATACTCCTTGATACAAGTTTCGGAAAATGATGGGATCATATACCCCTGAAACATATTTTCCCTGGCTTCACTCGGAAAATGGCCGAGAAATGTATATAAGGGATGCTTGGATAATAAAATGTACTTCAATGCCCTAAGGATGCCAAGTTGAGCAAGCCGGTATCCAAATTTCATCATCTTGGTATAGCCCTCTATGGAAGTTACTTTCGCGTATGTAGGCATTTCTTTTAAATTTTGCGGATTTGTTCCTGGCAGAGCGCAGTCAATCATGAGTACACCGGCTGTTTCTTGAGGGTAGATCCTTGCAAAATGCTGGGCTATGAACCCCCCAAGAGAATGTCCGACCAAAACATAGGGAGGCTTAAAGCCTGCTTTTTCCAAAAATAATTTCAGTTCCCGGGCCATGTTTTCCGTATTCCTCGGTAGAGGGCTTTGATCACTCCAACCATAGCCGGCCCGGTCATAGCACACAATTTTTGCGTGCTTGGCAAGCTTTTCCTGCATATCCCACCAGACAGGAGAAGCAATTCCAAGCCCGGCATCAAAAACAACGGTAACCTTACCCTTTCCCAAGGTGCGGTGAAAGAATTTGTAACCGCCAAGGTCCACCATATTGCCATAAAAATAAGCATTTTTGCGCCACCTTTTTATCGCAAACCGTTGATACACAAAGCAAAGCATTCCTAAAAACAGAATAAACATAAATACCACAAAAAAAATTTTAAAGACCGGCATGATGCATTACTCCTTTATAAAATATTTATCACTAATATTCTAATATTTGTATATTTTTTTATAAAGTGATGGCAGTCATAAAAAAATATTAAGGAAGTAATATAAAAACATGACCGGTTTTTATGGGGGTGGCCTAATCCAAAGTACCTGTTACAACCATTTGGGTGAAATCTGAGCCTTCAAAACCATAGCCTTCATGCTCAATAAAGACAACCAATTTGCTGTCCTTGACATATCCGGTCAAAAGATTATAGGTAAATGGAAAGCGTCTTGATTTGGGTAACCGGGTATCTTTTTGCAAGGATTTCACCTGACCGTTTGGCTTGATCAACTGCAGTTCAAATATTTTTTCTTTTACAAAAGTGGTATCTTTAATATCAAAGTTTTTTTCTATCAGTTTTAGTTTGTAGTTTTTGGAACCGACTTTAAAAGAGGTCAGATGCTTATCCTTTGGATGTATAAAAATTGATTTTCCTAAATCCTTCTTCTCTATTTTGTATTTTTTAAAATAGGTAGAAGCAATTTTCATATTGGCTGCCCTGACTTGATTTACATCACGGTATTTTTCCTCTCTGTCACATAGGATGATCGGGCTTACTGCATAAACGTTTTTTATAGTATCAACGATATAGATATTGCTGTATGGAAAACCGCTTCCGTCATAATATCCGTAGGTTTCAAAGGCACAGTATTTTGCATCGCTTGAAAACCCGTAAAAAACATATTGCGACTTTCCGGCAGCAAAGCCGGTTTGGGGTAAGATGAAGAGCATCAGTACAATGAAAACTGAAAGCCTGCTTTTCATAGTGGCAATCATTCCTTTCGTAATGGTTTAGTTAAAACAAGGCTATGCTTCATTTATATTATATAAAAAATGACAGGCAAATAAATTAACAAAAGGTTAAAGTTTGATTGTACCGGCTTATAGCGAATATTACCATTTGTAAAACCATGATTTATCCATGGGATACACTTTTCTGCCGGGATGTGGAATGATAAAATAGTATAGGCAGGGAATGATTTTAGACAGGGCTTTAAAACTGTGAAAAGGCATACATTGGAGGAGGAAATATGAAATATAAATTATTCGGAGTCTTCATATTTGCAGCGTTGATTATTTTGATTGTATATGGACGGGAGAATGCCAATATCAAAGCAGCGAATGCATCAATAAATTCAAATTATAAAATTATCATTAACGGCAGTCTGACGAGACCTGAAGTACCTCCATTGAATGTGGAAGGGCGGCTCATGGTACCCTTCCGCTATGTTTTCGAGGCATTAGGCGGAACGGTTGAATGGGATGGCAATAAAAAGACTGTCAAAGGAATAAAAAACTCCAATGTTATTCAATTCCGGCTCAACGAAAGGATCGCGGATGTAAATGGAAAGGCGGTTTCAATGGATGTTGCACCACTCATCCGGCAGGACAGGGTTTTGGTGCCGCTAAGGTTTTCTGCGGAAAACTTAAATGCACAGGTTGAGTTTAGCAAGGAGACAAATACGGTTACCATTTCCACCAAAATAACTCAGGGTGAAGAGCTCTTGCATAAAATTAACAAACTCCAGAAGGAAGGCAAATTGAATGAGGCAGATTCATTGATTCAAAGTTATTTAAAAGACAATGCACCTGATGAAAACGTCCGCAAATTGCTTGAATTCGAATTGGAACGGAACAAACGGATTATTTTGGATTATAGTTTGGATGAGGAAACGCTTTACAATAGCTTAAAAAAGCTAATTCCCGATTTAAGCAGGACAGAGTATAAAAAATGGCAGAATGAAGGCCGATTTGACATATTAACGGTAAACGGCAGCAAACGTTTTTTAAATTCAAGTAAAAGTAATTTGTTTTTTAGATACCCTGAACTAAAGAAAAGAAGAGTTGACTATAGCAAAGCCGATAAAATGGCAAAGGAAGTCCTAAACCATATAAAAAATTTGAAGGAGAAAAGCAAGTCTGTCAATGGGTGGGTTAAACTGCCTAAAAACGGCACGATGCAGCAAACACTCACACTTAAAAAAGGTGTGGTACCAACCGGTGAAAGCTTACGCTGCTGGCTTCCTTACCCGATTGTATTCGAAAATCAGGATAATATTAAAAAGATCAGTTCAAGCGCTTCCCTAAAAAGTATAGACAAAGAAACAAGCAGTATCCGGTCTGTGTATTTTGAAACCAAAGCAAACGGAAACGTGGAAAACGTGTTTGATGTGAAGTATAGCTATACTTCCTACAGCAAATATATGAAAAAAGATCCCGAGAAGGTAGGGGAGCTTTCAGGGAATGAGACGGGATATATTGAATATACAAAGGAAGAGCCCCACATCGTATTTAGTGAAAAGATGATCAAGCTGGCAGGGGATATTGCAGGTTCCGAAACCAACCCATATCTGAAGGGAAAAAAGATATACGATTGGATTTGTGACAATATCAAATATAGTTATGCCCGGGAATATTCCACCCTTGGAAATTTGGGGGAATACTGCCTGGATAAAAAGTACGGTGATTGTGGCCAGGAAGCGATGCTCTTTATTACGTTATGCCGGATTTCAGGGATTCCTGCCCGCTGGCAGTCGGGTTTTTTGACTTTTCCATCCAAGCAAATACCCCATGACTGGGCGGAAATTCACATCAAACCTTATGGGTGGATTCCTGTGGATACCTACATGGGCGTATACTTTACTTCGGTGACAGAGGACTTGACCGCTGGAGAAAGAAAGGAAATCCGGGATTTCTATTACGGAAATATAGACGCATACCGTATTGTATTCAATAAGGGACATAATCGGCTGCTTATCCCCCCAAAGGAATTTGTACGGTCGGACGATGTGGATTTTCAAAGAGGGGAAATAGAAAGCGGGAAAAGAAATTTATATTTTAATCAATGGAATTACCGTTATAAAATTGTTTTATATTAGGTCCTTGACATGATTTCTGAATTGCTATATGATTTTGATAAATTCATATTTAAAAGCGATGATGAAGAGGAGTAGACAGTGTTGGCTTTCAGAGAGGGAGAACCGCCGGGTGAAAGTTTTCCTAAGAGATATACTGTTGAAGGTAGCTTATGAGCTCTGCAGTTGAACTATGAGTAAACTGCAGCGGTAAAGAGCCGTTATTTCGATAAAGATGCCCGTAATGGGAATGTTGGTGGTACCGCGGAAAATAGCCTTTCGTCCAAGTGTTGGAATGAAAGGCTTTATTTTTTTAATAAAAACGGGAGGGATGAAGTTGCTGAAGGTATTGTCATTGTTTTTCTTGGTGCTTGGATTTGGAATGGTTTTTTTAGCTGCGACCATTGTAAAGAAGTATCAATTGGATAAGAATACAAAATGCAGCTTTGCAGATGAGCTTACAGAGGAGGAACTTCAAAAATACAAGGTAAGCCATGCTGTACTGAAAATTAAAATGATTGGGTTTGCTATTTCACTTCCGGGCGTAGTGATGATTTTGTATGCCTATAAATAGTAGGTCCAAGAAAAGTCTGTGAAAACTATTAAAAAGATATATTTTTACATTAACTGGGTTAAAGAATGATTTATTTATAAGGAGGATTCGAAATGGAAGATCAAAAAAATATTGCGAAAGTTTATGATCCCAAGCAGGTTGAAGATAGGTTATATAAGGAGTGGATGGATAAGGATTATTTCCATGCAGTGGTTGATGAAAGCAAAACGCCCTATACTATTGTGATTCCGCCGCCAAACATTACAGGGCAGCTTCATATGGGACACGCATTGGACAACACCCTTCAGGATATCCTGATCCGTTGGAGAAGGATGCAGGGGTACAGCACTTTATGGCTTCCCGGTACCGACCATGCCAGTATAGCCACCGAAGCGAAAATTGTTGAAGCGATGGCGAAGGAAGGCATTTCAAAAGAAGATATCGGAAGAGAAAAGTTTTTGGAAAGAGCATGGGACTGGAAGGCACATTACGGAGGAAGAATTGTCGAACAGCTTAAGAAGCTTGGAAGCTCATGTGACTGGAAGCGGGAGCGTTTTACAATGGATGAAGGACTCTCGGAGGCGGTAAAAGAGGTTTTTATCAGGCTCTTTCACAAGGGACTCATTTACCGGGGCGAACGGATTATCAACTGGTGTCCCAAGTGCAATACCTCTATATCGGATGCGGAGGTTGAATTTGAGGAAAAAGAAGGGAACTTCTGGCACATCAAATATCCGGTTAAGGACAGCAACGAATTTATTGTGGTAGCAACCACCAGGCCGGAGACAATGCTTGGGGATACTGCGGTTGCAGTGAATCCGGGGGATGAACGGTACAAACATCTTGTAGGCAAGACTGTGGTTCTTCCGCTTATGAACAGGGAAATCCCTATCATTGCGGACAGTTATGTTGAAATGGAATTTGGTACAGGGGTTGTTAAAATTACACCGGCCCATGACCCGAATGACTTTGAAGTAGGGCTTCGGCATCAGCTTCCCCAAATCAGAGTGATGAATGATGATGCAAGCATGAACGAAAATGCGAGACAGTACCAGGGGATGGACCGCTATGAAGCTAGACGGCAAATTATTGAAGATCTTAGAAATTTGGATTTATTAATCAAAATTGAGCCCCATAAGCACAATGTGGGTACCTGCTACCGGTGCAGCACGGTTATTGAGCCTATTATCTCAAAGCAGTGGTTTGTAAAAATGAAGCCTCTTGCAGAACCTGCCATTGAAGTGGTTAAAAACGGGACCATCAAGTTTGTGCCCGACCGGTTCTCCAAAATCTATTTCAATTGGATGGAAAATATACAAGACTGGTGTATTTCCAGGCAATTGTGGTGGGGACACCGGATTCCGGCTTATTACTGTCAGGAATGCGGAAAGATGATAGTTGAGGGAGAAATGCCCGACAAATGTCCGGACTGCGGAAGCACCCGGATTGAACAGGATCCCGATACTTTGGATACCTGGTTTAGCTCAGCGCTTTGGCCGTTTTCTACGCTGGGATGGCCCGAAAACTCGGAGGATTTAAAATATTTCTATCCTACCAATGTTTTGGTTACCGGGTATGATATTATATTCTTCTGGGTTGCCAGGATGATATTCTCAGGGCTTGAACAAATGGGGAAAGAGCCGTTTAAACATGTATTCATCCATGGAATCGTAAGAGATGCCGAGGGAAAGAAGATGAGTAAATCCCTTGGAAACGGGATAGACCCTCTGGAAATCATTGACCAATACGGTACCGACTCCTTGCGGTTTGCACTTACAGTAGGAATTTCCCCGGGAAATGATTTGAGGTTCTCGGATAAAAAGGTTGAGTCCAGCAGGAATTTCGCAAACAAAATATGGAACGCATCCCGGTTTGTGTTGATGAATTTTGATGAAGGCATTGATTTTACAAAAGTGGATGAAAATAAATTCACTGTTGCCGATAAATGGATATTAAGCAGAATAAATAGCCTATCAAAAGAAGTTACCGATAATATGGAGAAGTTTGAACTCGGTATTGCGCTCCAGAAAATATACGAGTTTATTTGGGAAGAATTCTGCGACTGGTATATCGAACTTGTAAAACCGAGACTTTATGACAAGGAAAGTGAATCCAGACTGGAGGCCCAATATGTATTAAATTATGTTTTAGGGGCTTCAATGAAGCTGTTACATCCATATATGCCTTTTATCACTGAGGAAATTTACATGCATTTAGTCCATGGGGATGCAAGCATCATGATCTCAAAATGGCCGGAGTACAGTGATCACTATCATTTCCCTGCGGAAGAGGAAAAGATGCAATTGATTATGGGCGCAATCAGAGATATAAGAAATATACGGTCTGAAATGAATGTACCCCCTTCAAGGAAGGCAAAGGTGATTTTTGTTGCAAGCAGTGCCAATGAAAGCAACATACTTAACGAAGGAAAACCTTTCTTTGAAAGATTGGCTTCTGCGTCTGAAGTAGTAGTCCAAGGGGATAAAAGTGGAATTCCCTCCGATGCAGTTGCATCGGTAATACCTGGAGCAGAAATATTTATACCCCTTGAAGATTTGATTGACATTGAAAAGGAAATTGAAAGGCTGGAGAAGGAAAAAAGTTCTCTGGAGAAGGAATTGGAGAGGGTAACCAGTAAGCTTAACAACGAGGGATTTGTTGCTAAAGCGCCTCAGAAAGTAATTGAAGAGGAGCAGGCTAAAAGGGTGAAATACCAGGATATGTATGATAAGGTTTTAGAAAGACTAAAGAGTATTAAGAAATAGTATTAGCTAAGAGTGGAGCAGGCACTTAAGTCCTGCTCCTAAACATATTCATAACGATCAATTGAGGTGAGGAATATGAAACTGAGTACAAAAAGAATCATCATCGCCTTGAGCATTGGAGCAGGTGTTACAGCAATCGGTGTTACAGTCTGGCTGTTGGGAAATGAACCAAAGGATACGCTGGATAAAGGCAACCCAAAACAAACTGCATCACCGACTGCTGCAGCAAGTCCGGAGACAACGCCTCTACCTGCACCATCACCTACGCTGCCGGCAGAAAAGACTGAATTTCAAAAGAAAAGCAGCAAAATCACTTCAAACTTAAATTTTCTGGAGTTTAGCTCTTTTAGGAACAGGAATTCCATTGGGTATACTTTGGTACAACAAAATGAAATGGGAGTCTATGAGGTGGATATAAGCAAGGAAGGCACCATGGGAACCCCAAAGCTTATCACCAAGGAGCCGGTGGAAGCCGGGACGAAAGGGTTTTACAATATTTCCTCCGGAAACGCTTTGGATAACATTTTGAGTATTTCGGACTTTGGAGGCAAAAAAAGTATTGTTCTTCATGATGCTGCTTTATCCGAGAGCAAAACCATCTATTCAGATCCTGAGAATACGCTTGTGGGAAGGGCTGTTTTTAATCAATTGGACAATCGAATTGTTTATGCCAGGTTAAACCGGAATGCTTCACAAAGCATGGTGGAGATTGTATCCAATGATTTGGATTTAAAGGATCAAAGAATAGTCTATCAAATCCCTGCCAAAGGGGACGTGGAAGACATGCTAACATGGATGGATTTAACAGAGGATGGGAGTAAGCTTTTAATTTGTTTTCGGGATGAGGGTACCAGGAATCCGGTTTTGCAGATTCTTGACTTGAATACAAAAAATACTGAAAAACTGACAGACAGCGGAAGGTTTATATTGAGTGCAAGATGGTCAAAGGATGGCAGCAAAATAGTTTATTCGGAATTGGAAGGCGACGGAGCGGCCAATATTTACTTATATAACCTGAATGAAAAGACGGAAATACAAATAACAACAGGTAAAGGTAAAAATCTTTACCCTGATTGGTCCTATTTTGAAGATAAAATTTTATATTTATCCGAAGAAAACGGTGTTATGAGTTTGTATATGACCGACTATCAATGATGCGATTTCACCTGTATTCTTTTTAGTAAGGTGAAAATTATTAATTGAATGAAGGACTGGTGAAGAAATATGAATTATGGATTTGTGAGAGTTGCGGCAGCTGTTCCAAGCCTTAAGGTTGCCGATTGTGAATATAACGCCCAAAGCCTCATTCGGATGACTCGTAAAGTCTGTGATGAAAAGGTACAAATCATTGTATTTCCCGAACTCTCTATTACAGGATATACCTGTGGTGATTTGTTTCACCAGCAGGTCCTTTTAAAAGAATCCCTGGCACAGCTTCAATGTATATTGAATGCGACAAAGGATACAGAGATTGTTGTGATTTTGGGAATGCCAATCAATGCGGATAATCAGCTTTTTAACTGTGGTGTAGTTATTCAGAAGGGAAGAGTGCTTGGGGCTGTACCCAAGACCTTTATACCCAACTACAGCGAGTTTTATGAGGAAAGATGGTTTGCATCCGGTCTTAAGGCTTTATGCGGCAAAATAAAGCTGCTGGGGCAGGAGGTGCCTTTTGGTACCGATTTGCTGTTCGAGGCGGAAAATGCCGGGGGAGTTTGTTTCGGACTGGAAATATGTGAAGATTTATGGGTGCCCGTTCCTCCAAGTTCCAGACAGGCTGTTTTGGGTGCTACAATTCTATTTAATTTATCTGCCAGCAATGAGATTGTCGGCAAATATGAATACCGGCAAGAGCTTGTAAGGCAGCAATCAGCAAGGTGCATAGCAGGATATGTTTATGCTTCCTCGGGGGTGGGAGAGTCTACCACCGATGTGGTTTTCGGAGGCCATGCAATGATCAGCGAATATGGTTCCATTCTGGCTGAATCAAAGCGGTTTAGTGAGAATGAACAAATCATAATCTCCGAAATAGATACTGAAAAGATTATAAACGACCGGTTAAAGAATACAAGTTTTATGGAAGCTTGTATGGATAAAACCCACCGGAAAATTAACTTTTCACTTATGGAGACTAGGGTTGCCGAGATTAAACGGGAATATGCACCACATCCCTTTGTACCGGCAAATGTTCATACACGGGATAAAAGATGTAATGAGGTCTTTGATATTCAAACGGCGGGCCTTGCTAAAAGACTTAGACATACGGGGATAAAAAAAGTTGTTTTAGGCATTTCAGGAGGACTTGATTCTACACTGGCACTTTTGGTTGTAGCCAGGGCATTCCAAATGCTTGATATTCCCAACAGCAACATTTATGCCATTACCATGCCCGGATTCGGGACTACCGATGAGACGTATAATAATGCACTAAACCTAATGAAATCCATGGGTGTTACCATGGATGAAATAGATATAAAACCGGCGTGCTTGCAGCATTTTAAGGATATAAAGCATGATGCGGCAATCCTAGATGTAACCTATGAAAATGTTCAGGCTAGGGAACGTACGCAGATTCTTATGGACGTAGCAAATAAAATCGGTGCCCTTGTAATCGGTACGGGGGATTTGTCGGAGCTTGCCCTTGGATGGTGTACGTATAATGGCGATCATATGTCTATGTATTCTGTTAACTGCAGTGTGCCCAAGACCCTGGTTAAATTTCTGGTCGGTTGGGTAGCAGATCATGTGGTCGAGGCGAAAATCGGCGAGATTCTTCATAAAATTTTGGAAACACCCATATCTCCGGAACTCTTGCCACCCGATACGAAAGGAAAAATCCATCAAAAAACTGAGGATATTGTAGGCCCCTATGAGCTTCACGACTTTTTTCTCTATCATATGATAAGGTATGGGGCAACACCCAAGAAAATACTTTTTCTTGCGGAAAAAGTATTTAAAACCAGCTATAATAGGGAAACCATCAAGAAATGGCTTGCAGTCTTTTATAAAAGGTTTTTTAGCCAGCAGTTTAAAAGATCCTGTCTTCCCGATGGGCCGAAGGTGGGAAGCATCAGTTTGTCTCCAAGAGGGGATTGGAGAATGCCGAGTGATGCAGAAGCAAAAGTGTGGCTAGCCGATCTTGATGCGGATTTGAAATAAAGGCAATGAATATCTTGAAAAGCTAGTGCCTCGTAACGTAATTCTTTTCTAGGTATGCGAGGTACGAACAGATGAAGTGCATTTTTAACACTTTTAAAAATTAGAAATTTGCTGTGTTAAAAAGCACTAGTACCACAGTGATTTAATTTATAACTGAATGCTAATAAATAATATGTTAGTAGACAGAACAAAAATAAAAGAGTGTGTTTTAAGCACACTCTTTTATTTTTGTATCCATTAGGTTGATATCGCTATAAGGTGACTTGGAAATCGGTTCCTTAACACTTTTTGGCGTGTTCCAAACTCTACTTAGATGGAATACTCCTAAGGTAAAAATAATCCCTACAATGATGCCAGACATAAAAACTGCCAATGTCATAAAAAAACACTCATCCTTTTCAATAGAGTTATAGGTAATTACATGCTAATTACGATAAATCATCAACAATTGTTCTCATATGGTTCATAAAAGCTTATTGTACGTAATTTGTCCAATAATAGACCCATTGTCGAACTCTATCTATAAAGTAAAAAAGGTTCTAAATAATTATGATTTTCTAATCAACATACATATTACTATCGTATAATATAAATATACACAAGTTTGAAAAAAATGTAAATACGCTGAATGTAAGATTTTATAGCAAAAGCAATTATTTTTTTCCTTCAATTATAACTATCGGCTATTTTCTCAGAAAATATTAATATTAATAACAGAATCTTGGAAATTTGAAGGAAAAAAGATATTTTTATAAGATAAAAATAAAAGGAAGCACCCTAAATCATACTTTTTATTATATCCTAAAAAGTACAGATATTCCTTTTTTGTGGGGATTTACTCTATTTAATAGAGGTTTTTGCCCTAAATCCTCCCATATTTCAAGAAAACTAATCATTTTAAATAAAAAAATTTGAATTTAGGATAAAATCCTCTTGACTTTTATCCGGATCTGCCTTAAAATATCTTATGTGCCTGAGGAACGGCACAGTTATGGTGGGTGTAGCTCAGTTGGTTAGAGTGCCAGATTGTGGCTCTGGAGGTCGTGGGTTCGACTCCCATCATCCACCCCATTAAAAAACGTAGGGATGTAGCCAAGCCGGTAAGGCACCAGACTTTGACTCTGGCATTTCGTAGGTTCGAGTCCTGCCATCCCTGCCATAAGGGCCATTAGCTCAGTTGGCAGAGCACATGACTTTTAATCATGGTGTCCCGCGTTCGAGTCGCGGATGGCTCACCAAACAAAAACGTATAAATATTATATTTATACGTTTTTTGTTTGCATGGAATTAGGTTTGATGTTCTTTTTATCTTGTTATAAATCTATGATGAAACCTGTTTTAACACCTTTTACAAACCCGGCCCGCTCATAAAAGTTTAATGTTTCCTCTTCTTTTGAACCGGTCAGAAGCATAACCTTATAACAGTTGTGGTCTTTTGCTATATCAATGGCTTTGTGCAAAACTTTTGTACCTAACCCCATTTTTCTGTAGTCCGGATGTGTAATGACATTTTCTATTAGACCATAGGGGCGTAAGTTACGAGTAAGGTTTTTTATGATTGCAATTGTACAGGAGGAAATAAATTTAAAATCTTCTTCGATTACGACGTAATATAAATTTGGGTCATTAGAGATTTCGTCCCATAGTGATTTTAAAGATGCATTTAAAGTAACATCCGGATCACTTGGGTGCAAGTGTTTGTATAATTCCAATAATTTGTATAGTTCATCATGACCCATTAATCTAACATTATAAGACATTTAGGCCTGCCTCACTTTACTTTTTAAAAGCACTTATTATATAACTATTATATAATAAAGTTTTATCAATTTACAATCATTGGATTTCATCAAAAAAACCAGCCTTGCTAATTCAATGAGGCTGGTTTTCTATAAACTTATGAAATAATAATCCTTTTTTTCATATCTTCATAGATATGTCTATATAACTTAAAGGTTTCGCTTGCACCCGGGTCGTCACAATTTGCGTCGGGATGATATTTTTCCAAAACACCCTGCCATCCGATTTTTAGAATTTCCTCCTGAATTTCATTAAATTTAGCGATGATTTTTTCTTGATTTTGATTGGATTGCATGTCGGTTACCCCCTAAAAAATTAAAATTTAAATAAAAATAAGCATCGGGTCTATGTACTGACCGAATGCTTATTCCTTTACATAGTAAAATCATCAAAATGAATATTTTAGCTACTCTATGCAAATCACGCATTACTTATAAATAAACATAAACCTAATTAATCTCTTTATATACTATATTGAATATGGTGAATATTATATGATATTATTATAAATGATTTTTTTATATTTTGAAATAAATTTCCTGAAATTTCTCAAAATTTTTTAATTTTTAGGAAGCAATCAATCATTGACTTTTCGATATCGTTTTATAAACAGAAAAAAAGAAAAACCTACCGCAGTGCTGCAGTAGGTTTACTAAAAGGTCATGCTTTGCAGGGAGTAAAATACCCCAATTTTATTTAAAATCCTGTGTTGCAATATCCATCAGTTTAAGAGTGCTGTTCCGTTCTTCAGCCCAGCGGATGGACCACTCATTTTCAAACAGCAGTACATATCTTTCTTCTTTATCTTCCGCGATAAGTGTAGAACTGGTAAGATTCAGTTTGCGTGGGTCAATATCACTGCCTTCAATCCAGCGGGCGTGTTTATAAGGTAAGTGCTGAAGCTTGATATTCACTCCGTACTCAAACTTTAACCGGTGCTCAAGGACTTCAAACTGGAGTGCACCTACGGCGCCGATAATGAGAGCTTCAATACCTATATCAATTTGTTTGAATACCTGAATAGCCCCTTCCTCCGAAAGCTGGTTGATGCCCTTTTGGAACTGCTTGCGTTTCATTGAGTCAGCGGCAACTACCCTTGCGAAATGTTCGGCAGGAAAGATGGGAATTCCTTCAAACTTAAGCTTGGCATTTCCTTCGCACAGTGTGTCACCAATATTGAATATTCCCGGATCAAACAAACCGATGATATCGCCGGGATAAGCTTCTTCAACAATGGTGCGTTCCTGGGCCATAAATTGTTGTGGTTGTGAAAGCCTGACTTCCTTACCGCCTTGTACATGATAGACTGACATACCTCGGCTGAAACGCCCTGAGCATATTCTTAAAAAGGCAATTCTGTCCCGGTGGGTAGGATTCATATTGGCTTGTATTTTAAAGATAAAACCTGTAAATTTTTCACCTTCAGGGTCTACCTCACCGATGGAGGATGTTTTGATTCCAGGTTTGGGCGCAAGATTTAAGAATTCTTCAAGAAAGGGTTGGACTCCAAAATTGGTCATGGCACTACCAAAGAAGATAGGAGTCAGCTCACCTTTCATTACTCTTTTTTTATCAAATTCATCTCCGGCCATATCCAAAAGCTCAATATCCTCACAAAGTTTTCCATGATAGTGTGAACCTAAAAGATCTGCAAATATGGAATCATCAACCCTTCCTACTGTTGATGCGACAGCAGTCTGACCGTGGTCCCCGCCGTCAAATAACTCGATCTGGGAAAGCTTGCGGTTATAGATTCCTTTAAAGTCCCCCTCGGTACCTATAGGCCAATTCATAGGGTATGAGCGGATACCCAGGACCTGTTCAATTTCTTCCATTAATTCAAAAGGATCTTTACTTGCCCGGTCCATTTTAGTTACAAAGGTAAAAATGGGGATTCCCCGCATTTTACAAACATGGAACAGTTTTATAGTTTGTTCTTCCACACCTTTTGCGCCGTCAATCAACATGACCGCACTGTCGGCGGCAACCAAAGTCCTGTAAGTATCTTCACTAAAGTCCTGGTGGCCGGGGGTGTCTAGGATATTGATACAATAGTCGTTATATTGAAATTGTAACACACTAGAGGTTACAGAGATTCCTCTTTGCTTTTCAATCTCCATCCAATCTGAAACAGCATATTTGTTGGCTTTTCTTGCCTTTACCGAACCGGCAAGCCGGATGGCCCCTCCATAGAGAAGAAGTTTTTCGGTGAGCGTAGTTTTACCTGCATCAGGGTGAGATATAATTGCAAAGGTTTTTCTTCTGGATACTTCATTACATATTTGATCTTTCAAGTCCTGCATCTGGCACTCCTCTTTCTTTTAGAACTATACAGCAAATTTCATTTTATAGTATTGACATTGTTCTGTCAATTATAGTTAAACAATCAAAGTAATTATGAATATACAGTGGGCAATGAAAACAGTATTTCATTGAATGCTGTAAAATAAAGTATATTAAGCCATACAGCAAAGAACAATTTTAAATCGGAATAATAGAACAACTCCCTATGAATTTAATACTTGCATAGGGAGTTGTGAATAAAATGATATAAAATATCTTACAATGTTTTCTTAAGCTTATTGGTTACATCTTGAGCGAAACGGCTGATATATCCTTGAACATATTCAACGATATCCAAATTGACATCCTTGATAAGTGGTGTTAAATCCATACCGTAAATCAAGGAGGAGGCATTGTCTGTTCCGTGGGATGCTGCGTATGTAGCATTTGCCAATCTTCTTCCCACTGTAGCAAGATCATATCTCTTTCCACCGCAGATCTGGGAGTCAAATACTTCTACCAGGGCTGCCGCAATATTTGGATGAGCAGATACGTCAAAAACTACTTTTTCGTCGTC
This sequence comes from Clostridia bacterium, assembly GCA_026418275.1. Classification (GTDB taxonomy): domain Bacteria; phylum Bacillota; class Clostridia; order Acetivibrionales; family DSM-2933; genus SKW182. Next base: position 146,888 of record JAOABQ010000070.1, on the reverse strand, counting down.
ATTAACCCAGTCCAAGTTTCTCCAAACTTCACAGCCGTATAATTTTTCAGGTCTGTCACTTTCGGGAAGTTCTCTTAAAGCTTTGATGACCTTAGTGACAACGCCAATATGCGTGTCGTGTTTGTCCGCAAGGTTATGAGTATAGATTATTTTCGGTTTAGCCATAGTTACAAGCTCTTTAATTTCTTCAATAACATCCCTTCCGTTAGGGTCCTTTACTGCTGAGCTTGAATAATCAAGAAGTGCTTGTGCGCCGTATTCTCCGACAAAAGCCGCTTTTTTCTGCTCGAGCTTTCTAACCTTCTGCATTTCTTCGTCGGTATAGCTGGCATAGAGATCATCTCTTGGGCTTCCAGCTCCGTTTGTAACAACCACACCGAAGAACCATTTGTCATCTCTGCCGAAGCATTCGAGAGCGCCGTGATGTGCCATGATTTCTATATCGTCTTGATGAGCTGAAATTGCCATATGGGTGGTTCTTTGAATTGCTTCTTCAACGGGTTTATTATCCGGAATAAAAAGTTCTGCACTACTGTTTTTAAGTTTCATAAACGATCATACTCCTTTTATAAATTTAATAATTTATCAAAATGCTTTTGCTTTTAACCTGTTTAGCCCCTCTACCGGGAAGGGGAGAGGGGCTAAGAGACATTGCTTTTTATTTTTTGATTTCCGGCAAGCTTGCAGCTGCGATGGACTGTCCAACTCTACGGTTGGATTCATCCGGAAGGTGCATTTTGATTTTTTCCGCAAGTTCCGGGAATTCAGCCTTAAGTACAGCCTCAGCGCCTGCTAGGATAAGATTTCCACCCTCACCTGAAGTTACACGGCCAAGGATCAAGATATGTTTGATATCATAGAATTCTGCATAATGCGCTAATGCATAGCCCAAGTATGTCCCGATAGATTGGAAAATTTTTGTTGCTCTTTCGTCTCCTTTTTTATGCAGATCCTGTACAGCTTTTAACTTCTCTGCGGGAGTTGCGTTTGGATCAAGCTCGATACCTGCATTAGGAGCAAGCTTGATTACTGAATCCTGGGAGAAATATTTAACGCCGCAGCCGTAGTCTCCGGACCATTCGTCAACCATTGCATTAGGATTATAGTCCACGGGTACAAATGCCAATTCATTGAGCCAGCCAGTAATATTCCCCAGCTTGTCAACATACCCAACTGCTTCACTGGTTCCCATGGCAAGGCCTAATACATTCGTATCGTTTAAATCCATTGCCCCGGCTAAAGCTGTAACATCACCGTCATTTGCAACTTCAAGCGGTACTTTGCCCATTTCCTTCTGACACTTTAAAAAGATATCCTTTACCTTTTTATCAAAGAGGTCTTCCGGAACTTTTAAAAAGAGGGAAGCAACCATAACACGATTATTTATGTATATACCTGCAGAGCTTACACCGATCGCATCCACTCTCGGCATATGGGAAGCAGCAGTTTTCATTGCTGTCAGTATTTCATTAAAATGATACTCGGGATCTTCTGTTACTTTCGGATGCCAGATTACTTCTTCACTATAGACTGCCTGACCATCGATAACAGCCGATACCTTACGGTCACTTCCGCCTGCATCAAATCCGATACGGCAGCCATCCAAGTGGCGGCCTACAGGGTTTGAAACTTCATTGGTTTCAGGAACCTTATCATAGTCTGTGATTTCAACAGTGAAAGGCTTTTCGTATACCCGTGACATGAATTTTGCGTCGAAAGCCCGTGATCCTTCCGGAGTGTAAGCATTCTTGATGTATTCCCCGATTTTTTTGGAACCTCCGATAATAACCTTCCAACCGCCTTTAGCCCAGAGAAGCGTTTTTACAAGACGTTCAACGTAAAGAAGATTGGATTCTGCCATATCCGAATCATCTGCAAAAACTTGTGTTTTATAAGTAGAGATAACACCGTCCCCACGTTCCAAAGCGATAGCCAAAGGAACACTTTTACCTGATTTTTTAACTGCATCCAGGTATGCACGGTTTTCTAAGGCAATAGGCCGGTAATCTTTGTCCAATACAGGAACAATTTTAGGTGTAACTTGAAAATTAAAGGAACTCATACTATTATATCCTCCTAATAGAATTATTGCAGCTTATTCATAGCATCAAGCTGCAATAAATGTATGGTTTTATATATTTACTGCAGTTGCAGCGTAATAGCCAATGAAATAATAACATGTATGAATTAAATTATAGTGTATCCGGTTGAAATTTTACCGTGTAACGGTAACTTTATTTAAGCCTCTTGGAGCGTCCGGGTTTAATCCTTTTACCAAAGCAAGCTGGCAAGCAAACATTTGCGCGACCACCACGTTCATAAACGGAGAGATTATGTCGTTATTGGTATCTGGGATTTGGAAAGACACAGCACCCATAGCCAGGATATCTTTAACATTGGATATGACAATGAGTTCTGCCTGGCTTTGCTTCAATTTGTTGAGCATCTCGGTAACATCTTTTAAAGATGGTCCTTCCGGAGCGAATACAATTACCGGCATATCCTTATCAATCATAGCAAAAGGGCCATGATGAAAATCAGATGTTGCATAAGCTTTTGCACGAACATAGGTTGTTTCCTGAATTTTCAAAGCACTTTCCAAAGCTACCGGATAGTTGATACCACGGGCCAGGACAAAGCATTCATTCATGAATCTGAATCTTGCAACCCTATCTTCAATTTGTCTTGAAACTTCAAACGTATGCAAAAGTTTTTGGGGTACAAGAGCTAGTTCGCTTTTTAAATCTTCATTTTTTGTCCATTCTGAAGCAAGTTGGGCAAGGAGAAAAATTTGTGTTGTGAAAGTTTTGGTAGCCGCAACACTCTTTTCTAAGCCTGCTTCACAATAAAGATGAAACTTGGCTTCTTTTGCCAAGGGTGAATCGGGGGCATTTGTAATGGAAACGGTTACAGCACCTTGCTGATTTGCATTTCTAATGACTTCCAAAACATCGGCCGCTTTACCGGATTGGGAAATCCCAATAACCAAACTATTTTTGAAGCTCAAGCTTTTATTGTACATGGTAACAACGGAGGAGGCAGCAAGTGCAACCGGTATTCCCGTCTCCAGTTCAAGTACATATTTGCCATATACTGCAGCATGGTCAGAGGTTCCTCTTGCGGCGATACATATTGAATCAACGTTATGGGAGTGAATGTCTTTCACGATTTCCTTTATTGCCCGGTTGTTTTTTTCTAGGCATCTTTCAAGTACTACAGGCTGTTCCCAAATTTCATTCCACATTTGAACCATTGATAATCACTCCAATGAAAGTATTTTGACACGATAGTTAAACTAAAATCAGTTTATCTTTAGTATAACATAGATAATTTTATTATTCTTTTTTTATAACAAAATATTTATATTAAATTGGGTTTTATGATTATTCATATTTCCCAAAGGCACTAACAATAATGATCATGATTTAAATTCATAGGTAAAACCTAATTTAGGGGCTACAGACAACTTTTATTGAAAAGTTCGTAGCCCCACAAATCATTTTTTAAAGTTCATTTTTATATTGAATCTTCAGGTATTGACTTTTTGATCATATCAACTTCATTTTCGCCAGGTCCCAAGGGGAGCTTAATCATTTTCTTTTCAACACCGGAGCGTAAGAGCGCCATTGCCAATTCGAATCCTTTATAAGCTTTTTCCTGGTCGCATGGATGATCGATTTCACCGTCAAGCCATAATGCGATATCATTGATATATTGTGCTCCGTCGTATTCATAATCGAAGCAGCCCGGGCCTTCTTGGTAACCGTCTTCAGTACAAGCTCTCCAGCCGGCACCGATAATAACTTCTGCAAAACCTTTTGTACCTTGGATGCAGAAACGGCCTTTATGCCAAGGATATTCACTTTCAGGAACATCAGGGGAGAGGGCGCCGATTTCTACGATACCGCGAACTCCGTTTTTAAACTGGATAAATCCGCCAGCGTATTCAGGAGATGGGTGGTTGTCTTCCAATTTGCCGCGTCCAGCGATAGAACCTGTTACCCATTCAGCTTCTTCGTTGTTGTTATACCATCTGATATAGTCCATTACATGGGTTACCATGTGGAGGTACCATCCCCATACATGACCGTAAATGCTTTGGATTCTTCCAAGCTTTCCGCTGTCGACGATCTTTTTAACAGCTTGGTAATGCGGTCCGTATTTTTGCTGGTGGCTAACAACGGTTTTAATGCCATTTTCTTTTGCAATTTTCATCAACTCAGCTGCTTCTTCCAAGTTGGTTGACATTGGCTTTTCATATGCAATGCATTTGATGCCATAATCAGCAGCTTTTTTGAAGAGACTTGTTCTGATTGCCGGTGGAGTACAGAAACAGAAAATATCCGGTTTTGTTTCTGAAAGCATTTTATCCAGATCTGTATAAAGTGTAGGGTTGCCGCACTCTTGAGCAGCAGCATTCAATCTTTCAGTATCCATATCACAAAGCCCCACAAGCTGGAATCTATCGTTTTGGCTGAATAATTTGGCGTGCATTTTTCCTCTTTTACCTGCACCTAAAACAGCAACGGTATATTTTTTACTCATGATATAAAACCTCCGTAACATATTTTGACACTCCCTACAGGGTGTAAGGAGTGTCTTTTATTGGTTAATAACAAATTGGTTTAATTATTTCTTCCAAGCTCTAACTGCGTCGATAGTGAGTTGAACTTCTTCGTCAGTCATTTCAGGGAACATTGGCAAGGAAATACATGAAGCAGCATTCTTTTCTGCGTTAGTTAACGGACCAACTAAGCGAGCATCTTTGCCCCATGGGAAACCTTCCTGTTGGTGAACTGCGATGGAGTAGTGAGTTTTTGCGTCAATACCGCTATCAACGAGGTGTTTGAGCAATTTATCACGATCAGCAGCATCCACTGTTTCGATTTCATACAGGTGGTATACGTGACGGTAGCCAGGACGAGCATATGGAAGAACAATGCCTTTAACATCCTTTAAGCCTTCATCGTACTTCTTCGCGATTGCAATACGCATGTCGCTCCACTTTGTAATGTGTTTGAGTTTCGCACTCAAAATACCAGCATGCAAATCATCTAAACGGCTGTTGAAGCCATAGCTGTGATGGTCACGTTGGCTGGAACCGTGATTACGGAGTTTACGAACTTTGTCATTTATGTATTTATGTTTTGTCCAGAGTGCACCAGAATCACCGAAAGTACCGAGGTTCTTTTGGATGATAAAGCTTGTGCAAACTGCATCGGAGAGTTCACCAATTTTGAAAGTATCGCCTGCAGCGTCAATTGCTTGAGCGTTATCTTCGATTACAAAAAGTCCGAACTCGTCAGCGATTTTACGGATTTCGTCCATTGGAGCGCATTGTCCGTAAAGGTGAACAGGTACGATTGCTTTTGTACGTTTTGTAATTGCTTTACGAATTGCTTGAGGGTCGATACAACGAGTATTTTCGTCGCAATCAACGAGAACTGCTGTACAACCAGCGATCCACATTGCTTCAGCAGTAGCAAAGAATGTGTTTGCATTTGTGATTAATTCATCGCCAGGGCCAAGGCCTAAAGCCATGAAAGTTAACCAGAGAGCATCGGTACCGTTACCAACACCGATTGCATACTCGATACCAGCATATTCAGCCAGTTCTGCTTCGAACTGTTTCAACATGGGGCCTTGAACATATTGACCGCTCATGATAACTTCCTGCATTTTTGAATCGATTTCTTCTTTAATGCTAAGATACTGTCTTTGATGACCATAAAAAGGAACTTTAATTTCCGCCACTTGAATGACCTCCTCAGTAATATTAGTTTTATTTAAAATAGGTATATAATTAAGTAACCCTTTGAAGGCATATACCACTTAAGACGTATTTTATCAGGTAACATTCAAAAAATCAAGAATTTATTGTTAAAATTTTATCTGTAATAAGTAAATTATTTCAATTTTTGCAGGATATAAGTTAAAAAATTGCAGATTTTATTAGGGGTTGAATGAGTGCGTGAGAAATTTAAAAAAATTTTTGAATGGAATAAAAGGAGGAATTTATACTATTAGCATAGAATATTAGTATAGATATTATCTGGTTGAAAACGATATTCCGTTCCAATTTTAACCTATATGTGACGTATTAAATATTACATAATGCCAATCCGATATACAATGTTTTTTGTGTGACTTAAGAAAGCAGAATGTATGGATTTTTGCGTTGTTTCTATAGGAAATTTTTAACGTTTGCTTGCTTTGGTGAAATTTGGGATGGCTCATGCAATCTAACGGTTTTACCAAAAGAATGAACTAAGATATTTTACTAAAAGGGGATATGATTATGAGAGAAAATGAATTAACCTTAATAAAAGTAACTTTTTCTGACGGAATTGAGAAAAATATTCCCGAAGGAACCTCATTACTTGAACTGAGTAAGGATTACGAAGATAAGTATAAATCATCCATTGTTGCTGCAAAGGTGAATAATGATATAAAAGAACTGAGCTATCAACTTCAATCAAGCTGCAAGGTTGATTTTATCGACATGAGCAATGAAGATGGGATGCGTATTTATAGACGGAGTCTTTACTTTTTACTAATTAAAGCTGCACATGACCTCTTTCCCGAAAGAAAAGTGGTAATCAGTCACTCCATCAGTAAAGGAATCTACTGTGAAATCCGTGGAGATCAGGAACTTAACGAAGAGAACGTAAACCAACTGGAAGTAAAAATGCGGGAGCTTGTAGGTTTGAAGCTACCGTTTATCAAGCGGATCATGTCTTCGGAAGAGGCAAAGGATATATTTATGAAGAGCGGTAGAATGGACCGGTATCATGCCATAGAACACCGACGGAAACCCTATGTTACAATCTATAACTGCGGTGGATTGGATGATTATTTTTATGGTTATATGGTGCCGCATACCGGTTATATCCAACATTTTTCCTTAAAGCACTATACTCCCGGACTGATTCTTTTATTTCCCGATAAAACAAACCCCAATAAGCTTCCCGAATTCAAAGAGCAGAAAAAGCTTTTTAATATCTTTATGGAATATAAGAAATGGGGGCGGATTCTAGGCATTGAAAATGTTGGGGCTTTAAATGATATTATAAAGGAAGTCGGTGTAGGGGATTTAATAAGGATTTCTGAAGCCCTTCATGAGAAAAAAATTGCTCAAATTGCCGATATGATCAAAAATAGTGAACATAAAAAGAGGGTTATACTGATTTCCGGGCCTTCATCCTCCGGGAAGACAACCTTTGCTCAGAGGCTCGCAATTCAGCTTAGGGTCAATGGGCTAAAGCCTGTGAATATTTCCTTGGATGATTACTTCGTGGACCGGGAAAGTACGCCCAAGGACGAAGATGGGGACTATGATTTTGAGGCACTGGAGGCAATCGATGTGAAGCTTTTTAATGAGCACTTGGCAGCGTTGATTGACGGAAAAGAGGTTGAAGTGCCCATATTTAATTTTCCAAGGGGATGCAGGGAATGTACCGGAAAGAAAATGCAGCTTCGAAATGATCAATTAATGATAATCGAGGGGATTCATGGACTGAATGAAAAACTAACCGCAACCATACCGAAAGAAAGCAAGTTTAAAATATATGTCAGTGCCTTGACATCGATGAATATTGATGACCACAACCGGATACAAACAACGGATACTAGAATTATTAGAAGGATTGTAAGAGACTTCCAGTTTAGAGGAAGCAGTGCAATCAGCACCATTAAGAGGTGGCCTTCGGTAAGGAGAGGGGAGGAAAAAAATATTTTTCCCTTCCAGGAGGAAGCAGACATCATGTTTAACTCATCTCTCATTTATGAGTTAAGTGTATTAAAAATGTTAGCAGAGCCGCTATTGGCCGACGTTGACATTTCTTACCCCGAGTACTCGGAAGCAAGAAGGTTGATCGAATTTTTAAGCTACTTCCTGCCTATAGATACGAAGGAAATACCGGCAAACTCTATTATTAGAGAATTTGTGGGCGGGAGTTGTTTCTATTAACAAATTTTTAATCGAAAAATTTTAGTCAAAAACAATTAAGAAACAGGGCTTGATTCCTGTTTCTTATTGTTTTTGACACTATTATATTAAGGTCCTACTTTAGTCTTATAAGCATCATGGTAATATCATCTATAAAATCTTTGTGACCCACATTCCAAAATGAATTCATAAGTGCTTCTAAAAACGCATTTGGAGCGTTTGGAAGCAGCGTAGCATGTTTTTTAGAATATTCGTAAACTTCGTCCCAGATATTAAGATGGGCATCGCTTCGAGTATCAAATAAGCCGTCTGTATAAGTCAATATGCATTGATTTATGGTTAATTTCATTTCCTCTACCTGATAGGTGGTACTATCAAATATACCGATTAAGTGACCGTTTTGCTTAAGCTCTGTGAGTTTACCTGCATGTGGATCAATCACAATCGGATAAGGATGGCCTGCATTGGAGTAATAAAGTGTATTGTTTCTTATGACTCCCAGAAATGCGGAAAAAATCACATTCGTACTTTCTCCTATCATTAAACAAAAGGTTTTATTGATTTCTGAAAGGACATCCGATGGAGATGAAAAACGTTGAATGCAGTTGTTAAACATTATTTTGACCATGGACGAGACCATTGCGGATGTCACGCCGTGGCCGGTTACATCACCGATAATAAACCATAAGTCATGGCCAATCTGTACACAATCATATAGATCTCCGCCTACTTCCTTGCAGGGAAGGTATTTACCATACATATCGGCGATATCAAAGCTTTTAAAGCTGGGCATTAAAGAAGATTGAAACAACCTGGCAATGTTAAGTTCGGTTTTCATTTGATTGTTTATTTGAACCAGCAGTTTTTTTTGCTCATAATATTTTAAGGCATTCTTAACTTTGAGAGGCAGGATGACCCTCATTTCCTCGATGGTAAGGGGTTTTGTGAAATAGTCCATTGCACCCAGTTCAAAAGTTCTCTGCAGACTTTCAAGTTCATCTACCGCAGAATTTACAATGACCGGTATTTCCTTATAGGTTTCATGACTTTTCAGGTCGCTTAGGACCTCATAACCATCTTTGCCCGGAAGCATTAAATCAAGGATAATCAGGTCTATACCTATTTTTGAGATTATCTCCAATGCTTTGAAACCATCCTCCGCATCAAAAAAAGTGATATCGTTGATGTTGTTTTTTAATACAGATTTTATAAGCTTTCGATTGATAAATATATCGTCTACTACTAAAATGTTATAACTCATAATCCTATCTCACACTTCTAGTCCGATATTGATTTCAATTTTTCCCATAGGGGTCAGCATATCGACTGTAATTGTTTGGACCGAACTTATAATAAAGTATATGTCGTTACCGAAGATTATAGATGGGGGAGTAATGTCAATAAACAAATTTGTGCTGTTTAGGATACCTAATGCCCTTCCGGTAATCATATTTGTCAGCTCTCCAATGGCACTTCTTGCAAGAGCATCCATTTGGGTGACCGGCATTCCCATCATCATGGCTGAAGTAATAGCTTTCGCAGTTTCTTGGGATAAGGAGTAGGCAATATTTCCACGGACATCTCCGATCAAACCGATTACCGAGGTAATATCCATATCTACATGCATGGATTCTTTTTTAACAATATTTCCCCGACGGATATCCTGAATACCGAATTCTCCTAGAATAATTTTTACTGCTTCAAGAAACGGGTTTATATATTTCACATCCATTGCCTCACAGCCTCCCCTCAAATGCGATATTGACCTTGAGGTGCCCAAACTCTGTTTCATAGTTTACCGATGTTGAAGATATTTTGGGAATGCAGATAATGATGTCTTTGCCTGTGAAAACAATGGGGGGAGCCAGTCTTAGACTTAATGAAAACTGGTTATTTAAAACTGTAATAGCATCACCCGAAATAATATTGTTTAATTCCGAAATTACAGCCATTACCATTTGCTCCTTTACTGAAGGATAAACATCACCCGTAATATTTTGTGCTATTTTAAGTGCCAGGTTTTGATCCATATCAAGGAGCAGCCTTCCCTTTATTTTTCCTGCAAAAGCAATAATGGATGAAATTCCGTAAGATACAATATCGTCACATTCTTCAAAAACTTCACCGTTCTTTTGAACATCAATACCAGCCATTTGTGATAAAATTTGTTTTACACTGCCTTGAAACGGTTGTTGAAGCCTTGAGTCCATGTTTTAACCCCCCCTAAATAATTTTGGATAGTGCGCTGATAATTTTATAATCATCAAAGGGTTTCTTTAAGAAAATATCAATTCCAATACCTTTGGCCTCTGAGACAATTTCTTCATCGCCCATTGCACTGAGCATGATAATTTTAGCATGGGAATTAACTTCTTTAATATTCCGGGCACACTCTAAACCGTCCATTAAGGGCATTGTAATATCCATAAACACCAGATCGGGAGAAAGCGCTTTATAGAGCTCCAAACCTTCTTTACCGTTTTTAGCATCGCCGCATACTTCATAACCGTGATTTTCCAAAGTCTTTCTAAGAAGGTTATGGATAATGGGTGAATCGTCTACAATCAATATTCTTTTAATCATAAAAATACCCTCCAATATACATCTTGTATTTAATATCCTATAAACACTTCTATAGATAACGAACTGTAAAAGTAAAATTTCGATTTCTGACACCTAAGTAAACCAGGTATTTCATCTCTCGAATTTTACTATGTTTACACTTCGTTATCTATAGAAAACAAATATTGAGCTCAATAACCATATCACCGCTTTGATATCTTTTCAGCAAGCTTGGAGTGTTTTTCTTAAATATGATAGTGTAATCATTTCCTATAATGGTCAATGGAGAAGTAAGTTCATAATGGTATTCCGTTCCTGAAAGTAAAGCCTTGGATCGGCCGGCAACCATATTTACCAATTCTGCAATTCCATCGCAAAGATCATCTGGGGTAAGTTCAAAGCACGGGATTCCAGTTATGTAAGACACCAACAAAGAGGCTGAGTCTTTTGATAATGTGATGGAAAAAAGAGGATTATTTTCACATGATAAAAGCATTGCACCAGTTATTTTATCATTTTTAGAGATGCTGTGACAATATGAATCTTTGTCAAGCTCAAGAATTTCAAGTCCTGCCATTGTATTGATTACTTCTGTGACTGCTTTTGAAAATTCTTTTTCTAAGGCAAGTTCCATAGATGTATTTATAATATTGGATGTACTGTCCATGCAATTATCCTCCTTTTCCCAGGCATTCGAGGATTTTTTTGATGAGTTCCTCTATCGTAAAAGGTTTTGTCATATAGTGGGAGGCACCGGCTTGAATTGCTTTTACAATATTCTGCCTTTCGCTTTCGGTGGTAACCATCATGACGGGTATATTTCTAAAGCGGCTGTTTGATTTAATTTCTTTTAAAAGGTCGTATCCATTTAAACCGGGCATATTCCAATCAAGGAGAATTAAACCAATATCCTTATATTGTTTTTCCAGTAATTCCAATGCTTCCAGCCCGTCGGATGCCTCTAAAAGCTCAAATTCAAGAACTTCTGCAGCCCCCTTGATAATTTTTCTTATGATGGCTGAATCATCTGCGGAGAGAATTTTCATTTTTTCACCCCTTAACCTCATAGTACACGCCTGTTTTATGCTGTTTCATATGGAAATTTTCCTTGTAATCGTTAAATAACTCAGAACTGCCGATAAACATGACCCCGCCGGGATTTAAAGCAGAGGCTATTTTGGATAGAACTTCTTTTTTAAAAATATCCGAGAAATAGATCATGACATACCTGCAAAAGATCATGTCAAATTTCCCAAGAAAAAGAAAGCTGCTTTGAAGGTTAAACTGTTTAAACTGTACAGCAGCTTTTATATTTTCACTTAAATGCCAAACCCTGCCTTCGTTCTTAAAATAATCTGTTTTGTAAGTTTCGTGAAGTCCGCGCATAATGGATATACTATCGTACTTGCCCATTTTTGCTACTTCTAAAACCGTAGAGGAAATATCCGTAGCCAGAATTTTAAATTGAGAAAGTCTTATATCCTTGATATTATTACTTTGAAGATAGTGATCAATGAACATGGCTGTTGAGTATGGCTCCTGGCCTGTAGAACAAGCTGCACTCCAGATCTTGATCTCGGATTTCTTTCCTTCTCTAAGGTCTTTTATATACTTGGGTAAGAATAAATCCTCCATCGTCTGCCAGGGGATTTTGTCTCGAAACCATAAAGTTTCATTAGTAGTAATTGCATCAACTACCTTTTCTGCAATACTTTTATCACGCCCCGTACGGATTTTTTGATAAAGTGCTTCGAAACTTGGGAGTCCAGAATCGACCAAAAGCTTGGATAAACGGCTTTCAATCAGGTAAGCTTTATCCTGCCCAATACAGATACCGCATTGTTCTTCAATATATTTTTGAAATAAATAGAACTCCTTTGAGGATAAACTTGGAACCATTTCATCATCAACTCCTGCCTGATGCGATTTGCTGTATCCTTCCGGAAATTTCCCCCAAGTCGGAAACTTCATCAGAAAGGCCTGCTTCAACAACACTCCGCGGCATACCGTAAACGACACACGTTTTTTCGCTCTGAGCAATACAATAACAGTTGCATTTCTCTTTTAATTCTAAAACCCCTTTCATACCATCACTTCCCATACCGGTGAGAATAACTGATAAAATACTTGCGCTGCCATACATGGTTGAGACGGAAGAAAACAAAATATCAGCTGCAGGACGCACTCCATTGACATAGGGGGTCTTTTCCAGATGAATGACTTTTTCCCTATGGCCGGATGGCCGTACTGTCATGTGAAATCCACCCGGGGCAATGATAACCCGGCCTTTTTCTATAGGCAGCCCTTCTTCACCTTCGATAACATTCAAACCGCATTTCCTGTTTAAGGATTGGGACATAATTTTAGTAAAGTCCGGAGGCATGTGTTGTACAACCAATATGGGTTTATTAAAATCGCCCGGTATTCCTGTCAGCACTGCATCAAGAGCGTTGGGTCCCCCTGTCGATGAAGCAATAAGGACCAAGTCTGCTCCGTTCCATGGGCTGCTTCCGGATATTTTCTTCTCCACGGGTATAGGAGTATCCGCATGGGGGCGGGTACCGGAGGAAGAGAGTATCTTATTTTTAAAAGTAGTAGTCATGTTGGAATACTTCTTTATCATAATTTGGGTGAAAAGTACTTTAAGATGGGTTTTAATCATGTCCATATTTTTTTGGGGATCTGAATCGGAAGGCTTGAGTATAAAATCCATAGCACCCAACTTTAAAGCCTCCAGTGTCATGGCTGCACTGTCTGACGCGCCGCTGCTGATCATTATTACGGCTACATCCGGATAATCCCTTTTTACTGCTTTGAGCGTGTCAATACCATTCATTTCAGGCATAAAGACGTCAAGAAGGATAACGTCTGTACGGTATTGCTTCAGCCAGTCAAGTGCAATGATGCCATTGGAAGCGGAGCGTATAACGTTTCCAAGTCCAGTAGCATCCACTGCATCGGACAATATTCTTCTGTAAACAATTGTATCATCTACTACCATTATGTTTAGCTTTTCCATGATGAACACCTGCCTTGGTAAATTTTTGGTTATACCTTAAACTGGTTTACCAAAACCTTGAGCTTCCTTGCTGCTTGGACAAGTTGTCCGGCAAAGCCGTTAAGTCTTAGTAGCCGTCCATTGTTTAAAATCGCCGCATATTTAGGCAAACTGAGCAGTTCTTAACATGATCTCATTGGCTGAAAAAGATTCCCTTTGGTTCTCAAAAGGATTCAAATATTAAATTGTTTGATAAGGGCATCAAGCTTTTGTGTTATTTCAGAGAGACCCTTTGCAGAATGGGTAAGCTCTACTGCGCCGGAGGAAGTCTCAGAAGAAGCACCACTGATTTCTTGCATATTGTTGGAGATTTCATTGGCGCATTTTGAGATTTCCTTGGAGGTTCTGGCTACCCCGTTTATTTTGGACGATACCTGTTCAGTACTTTTTGCAACTTCATTGGCAGCCATGGAAAGTTCCTGGGTAGAACGTGCAATTTCATGAACACCCTTTGAAGCATCAATAACGTTTTGTGTTACATTTTGTGAGTTTATTGCCAGGTCACTGATTTCGCTGGAGATCGAATTGACTTGATCAGCGGCCTTGAGAATGGAAGTCGATATTTCACCTGTAGTTGCAGACTGTTCGGTAACCGATGCAGCAATGGTATTGGTTATGGAGTTTATTTCCTTTATGACGCCGGTGATTGTTTCTACTGCTTTTACGGCACTCGTCATATTCATTTGCATGCTTTCGATTTGTTGACTTACTTCTTCGGTGGCCTCTGCTGTTTGTTTAGCAAGTTCCTTAACTTCGTTTGCAACCACCGCAAAGCCTTTGCCGGCTTCTCCCGCACCGGCAGCTTCAATGGCAGCATTGAGAGCCAGCATATTGGTTTGATCTGCAATATCGTTGATTACATTGATGATTTTTCCGATTTGCTTACTGGATGCATTGAGCTTATCGATAATTTGATTGGTATCACTGGCTTTTTCACTTGCATCACTTGTGATATGAATGGAACGTTCACAATTTTTACTTACTTCATTTAAGGTTTGATTCATCTCTTTCACAGAGGTTGCAACGTTGTTTACAGAGGAAGAGACATCTTGTGCAGATGAAGCTACTTTATTAATACTTCCGGATATTTGTGAAATGAGCCCGGTAGTATGTCCTACACTGGCTGAAATTTGCTCTGATGCGGAAGCCAGATTTCTAATTGTGCCTGACATTTCTTCAACCGAAGATGCAATGATATTCATATTTTCTTCTGTGTGTGAAAGTGCATCGCTGTTTTCTTCAATGGTTGAAGTGATTTCTTCAACGGTTGCACTAACTACACTTGTTTTGGCGCTTGTTTCTTCACTGTTTGAAGCCATGGTTTCAGAGATGGACAGGAGTTCCCTGGAGGATTTATTTAGGACTAAATTGGTAGTAGAAATGCTTTGAATGATTTCTCTTATTTGATCAAGAAAATGATTATAGGAATTTGCCAAGGTGCCTACCTCATCCTTTGACTGCCAAAGGCTTTTAGCCGTGAGATCGCCCTTTTCCGCCCGGGCCATGAGTTTTTGAATCTCGACAATGGATTGAACGATGGTCTTAGAAGATAAAACAGCCAGGACAATAGAGACTATGATACCGAATAAAATACCCAAAACAAGTATTACTGCATTTCTGGAGGCATCTTTTTCGGAGGACATGCCGAAATCATTTGCAGACGCCATATTGGAATCCACCATCTTTTGAATCTCTTCTTCCACAGGTAAAAATGATTTTCGAGACACTAAAAAAGCTTGAAAGATTTGCTCATCCAATTTTTTTATACTCTCGTTACTGGAAGACATACCGGCTGCAAGAAGCCGGTCTTTGTCCTTAGACATCTCCACTACCTTTTGACTGTCATTTCTCCATTGGTCCCACAGGGAAGTAAAGTGTTCCCAAAGCTTTTTTTCCTCGGCGTCGTTAAATTTTTGAAGAATGAATTCGTAATCCTTTTTCGCTTTTTCAGCGCGGGTTATTGCATCCGAAATATATTTATATTGTGGGTTGCGGATTTCCGGTTCAATCATACGGGGATGGATTAATCCCCTTTCACCGATTACTACAGACTTTTGAGCTTCTTCAATGGTTAGAAGCGCTTTTACACTTGGCATCTCATCTTCGTTAATTTCTTTTATGCTTTTCACTACGCTTTGAATACTGGCATAGCCAAAAATTCCTACTACTAAAGTAAATGAGATTACAATTGCCAACACAAGAAGGATTTTCGTACGAATTTTTAGATTTCTCAACATAAATGCCAACTCCTTTAAATAATAGTGGACGGGTTACTACAAAATTTTTTATGAATTGAATATCTATACCGTTTCATTTCCGAATAATTTATTCGGCTCGATGATAATTAAAAGTTCGTCCTTCAGTTTAACGACACTATTGATATATTCGCTGTCGGCGCTTTCCACATTAGCAGGGGGGACTTCACAGTCATTATGATCTACGTCTACCACGTCGCCCAAGCGGTCAATGATAAAGCCGACCTGATTGGGATCATTGGGAGAGGCCTTCAAAATGATGCAGGTATTTTTTGAACGGGTGTCCATGGCTTCAAGATCCATTAACCGGGCAATATTAAACAAAGTAACGACCTGTCCGCGCATATTAAATAACCCTAAAATGTGGGGTTTTGCATCCGGAATCTCGGTATATTCAATATTCCTGTTAATTTCTTTAACGAGTGTGATATTGATTCCAAAGAGATCGTTATTAAGATAAAATGTCAGAACTTTTCCTGTCATAGGTTGACCTCCTCTTTTGTATTGCCATTTCTACCTTTTCTAAAAGGTTGGATTTGTCCAATTTAAATTCATAGAAGTCAAATCCTGCATTAAGACCTGCTTGCTTTTGCATTGATCCTGTCATAGAAGTAACGGCTATAGCAGGCAAACAGGATAAATTCTTATCTTCACGGATCTTTTTTATAAGCTCCAGTCCATCCATCACAGGCATATGAATATCACTGACAACAACGTCCACCTTGTGCTCCTGTAAAATTTGCAGTGCTTCCTTTCCGTTTTGTGCAGTCAATACGTTATAGCCTGCCATTTCCAGATAACTTTTCTCCATGCGTTGGAAAAAAGGTGTATCTTCAGCAATCAGAACGGTTGCTTTCCGGTCGGCTGCTTTTTCAGTTTCCGGATTATAATGCTCCGGGTCTGCCAGTTCAAAAAGCTCATAGATGTTAATGAGAAGGACAAGTTTATCGTTTAGAATGGTTGAACCCATCAGACCTTTGAGTTTTATGTCTTCCTCGTTCAATGCAACCGAAGTTTGCATTGTATCCAATATTTCTTCAATAATGATTCCGATTGGGTGGGACACAAGTTTTGGAATGATTACATAAAGTTTATCCTTAATTCCGGACAGTTCTGTAACTGACAGAAAATGCTCAGGCCGGATAACCCTTAAGGAATTTTGCCTGAATGTGATGTACTCCTTAGCGCCAACCTTTTCAATATCTTCAGGGTGAATCTCTTCTACTCTTGAAACAAGAGAAAGATCCAAGGCAAAAGTCTCACTTCCTGAACACTTAAAAAGGAGGAGATTTTGCTGCTCTTTCATCCTTTCCTCTGCCTCATGCATCTCCAAGTCGGAATGATCGGATTTTTCTTCAATGAATTTGAGATTTGACTTCATAATGATTCCTTCTGCATCTAAAATCATAGATATTTTGCCATCTCCAAGAATGGTTACACCGGAATAGCATTTTGAGTCTTTTATATATTTGGGAAGAGGTTTTACTAAGATTTCCTCGCTTCCGTGAATGGTATCTACTGCAATGCCAAACTTCCTTGAGCCGATTTTTAAAACCAGGATTCTAAGGGTATTGACACTGCTTTTTCTCCTGTTTGAGTCAGTTTCAACAGACGCTTGGGAGCTTGGTGCATCAAGGTACAATACATTCCTTTGATCGTAGAGAGTCTTCCTTTTATCAGTCTTTCTCTCACCGGTTGCCGGATCAATGTATGTTTTGGAAAGTCCCAAAACATCTGAAAGATGCACGATGGGAAGAAGTTTTCCCCTGAGGCGTAAAACCTGAGAGTTATGGATGTGTTCTATTTTCCTGGAGGAGTCCTCCGGTTTAATCCTGACAATTTCCTGCAAATTTACTTGCGGGAGAGCAAATTTTTGGTTTTCAACTTCTACAATTAACGACGGAATAATAGCGAGGGTGAGGGGAAGCAGCAAACGGAATGTACTTCCTTTCCCCGGTTCTGTGAATATTTCAATGGTTCCTCCCAGCTTTTCGATGTTGGTCTTAACAACATCCATCCCAACACCTCTGCCCGAAACATCGGTTATTTTATCCGCAGTTGAAAAGCCTGGCTTAAAAAGCAGCTGGAGTGCTTCCTGGTCTGTAAGGATCGAGAGATCTGACTTACTTAATAAATCCTTTTCCAAAGCCTTTTTTTTAATCTTATCAAGATCAATACCTACGCCGTCATCACAAATATCAATATTTACATATCCGCTTTCATGGAATGCCTTCATCAGAATTTTTCCAACTGTGGGTTTACCTGCCGACATTCTGGCTGAGGGAGATTCCAAACCATGGTCCGCAGCATTTCTTACCAGGTGTGTCAGTGGATCGGTCAATGCCTCAATAATAGATTTATCCAGTTCTACATCTACACCTTCAAGCTCAAGATCTATTTCCTTACCCAATTTTTTGGACAGGTCTCTTATAATCCTGGGAAACTTGTTAAAGATATTGCCAACCGGCTGCATTCTTGTATGCATGATATTTTCCTGGAGTTCGGTTGTTATCCGGTCGATATTTTGTAAAATGGCATCAATCCCTGGAATATTTTTTTTGTGTTTTTCCAATGCACGTAAAAGCTGATTTCTTCCGAGAACCATTTCACTGGCTAAATTTAAAAGGCTGTTAAGGAGTGAAACATGAACTCGGATGCTGTCATCTATTGGCGGTGCAATAGCTTTCTTCCCCAGAAATTCTTTTTGGGAAGTTTCATGTAACTTTCTGTCGGTATCTGAAGAGAAAGAATGGTCTGAAGACGTATCGTCAAAGAGTTTATGATACTCCTCTTCCTTTATATTTGCATCAAGTTCTTCAATGGTATTTTCGGGTACCTCGATAGCGAGAGGAAGCAAGGATTTTTCCAGTACGGTAGTAAAAAGGAAAGTGAATGAAATATCTCCATCCAGGCATTCATCCAAGTTGTGAATATTGCTTATATCAGTTTGAGAATCAACAATATGGCCGATGGTATCAAGTTTTTTGAAAAAACTGACAGGGCTTGTATTTCCCAGATGTTCTGTAAGTTTTAAACGGACCATATATAATTTATGACCGAATTTCAAACTGTTTTTTACAATATCCTTTTCGGTTCCCGAAAGAGTTACTTTATTAAGGTTTTTATCACTGAATACCAATTCGTTATCTGGAGGAGAAGATTCTAAAATTTTACCGTTGTTTTTTTGAATTTCGGATAGTTTGTTTACAAATTCATTGATATCAGTGTTTTCACTATTATGGATATCCTGTATCATTGTTTTTAAGCAGTCGTTGGATAGCAGCAAAAGATCGACCATATCCGAAGTGATTTCAAGATCCCCGTTTCTCAATGAACCCAAAACATTTTCCATAGAATGGCTTACATCAACAATCTTTTTTAGTCCGAAAAAACCTGCGGTACCTTTTATGCTGTGTACAGCCCTGAAGATATCGTTAATGATTTCCTGGCTGTCGGAGGAAGTAATTTTTAAAAGCCCGGATTCTACAGTTTCTATATGCGTTGTTGCTTCTTCAACGAATTCTTGAATAAACTCCTGATTTTGAAGCATGTTTTCACCTCACTTAACTGCAGATTTCCTTATGCACATTCAATTTCGAAAACAGAGTCCAACTTCATTAAGCAAAACAGCTTATAAATATCTTCATTGCTTCCGGTAATTTTAAACTTTTTATTAAGGTTTTTAGCACTTTTATAGAGTCCGATTATAAAGGAAATTCCAATAGAGTCGACAAATTTTACATTGGATATATCAAGCTCAACCAACTCAAAGTCGTCACATTCTATATACTGTTTAGCTTTTTCTACTAAATTCCTTACAATATTTACAGTTAAGTCAGATTCCATCTTCAGAATTATTTTTTCATTTTCCAAAACCCGATTCATAAAACCTCTCCTTTATTATAAACTACCTTTAAATATAAGTAGACTTATGATAATCCATACATTTTATGGCTTAGTGTGCTTCAAGACTTACATATTCTTGTAGATGTCAAATGCCTGAAAACAAAAGTATTTTCTAAGAAAAACATAATTTGGCAGTGACACGGTTTTGTTTTACACATAAGTTGAACCCCATCGCAGCAATTGTAGAGATTCCTCTTTTACGCTCTGTTATAGGATTATCATTAAAGAAACCTTCAAAAGTAAAGCCTTCTCCCTGATCAATGATCCGTATAAGTAAATACTCACGGGAGAAGCGAAGAATGCAAAGGATATTCTTTGTAAAATCCATTTTGTTTCCGTGTTCTACAGCATTATTTAAAAGCTCTCTTAAAACGAAATCGATTTTAAAAATGATTTGCTTGTCACTTAAACTGCATTGTTTGGTTAAAAAGGTGTGAATCTCTTTAATCACACGGTCTGTGTTTTCAAAGGAAGAATTAAATTTGACTTTGTATGTCAACATATTTATTCCCTTTCGCAAGGTATTTGAAACAATTTGGGAACAGCCTATTCAAAATTTCCAAAGGAATGTGATAATAATGATGTCCTCTTAGATGAAGCACGAAAAATAAAGGATGTAAAGTGTCCTTAAATAAATATCGGCTTTATTATAAGATAGTTTAGCCAATAATCATAAATGTCTAAAAATAGATATCATTCAATGAATAGGCAAGTGAGACAAAAGGGTTAGGATTCTTTTAAGAAAAGGAGGAAAGCAGATTGTATGACAGAGCAAAAACCCTCTCATTATCATGACAATAGAATAAGAAATGTTTCATAATAGATATTGCATTTTACCTAAAAATATGCTAATATTACACAGTAGAAACACAAATGTGCGTGGTGTGTGGACATGGGTGATAGATAATGAATAAGGATTCCAAATATCTTTTAGTAGACGCTTCGGTGTTGCCGGAGGTTTTTTCGAAAGTTATTGATGTTAAGAAGATTTTAAGTAAAGGCGTTGCCAAAACGGTTCATGAGGCGGTAAAAGAAGTTGGCCTTAGCCGGAGTGCATTCTATAAGTATAAAGATTATGTTTTTCCTTTTTATGAAACATCCAGAGGAAAAGTAATGACTTTATTTTTTGTTGTAGAAGACTTTTCGGGTATTTTGTCAAGGATTATCAATGAAATAGCAGCAGCGAAGGCAAATATACTTACAATTAATCAGAATATACCCATTAACGGTCTTGCGGATGTTACCATATCGATAGAGACCCAGGGAATGGTAAAAGATATACAAGAATTTATGGATGAAATAGGGAAAATTGAAGGTGTTAGAAGACAAGAGATTTTAGCAAGGGAGTAGGGAGGTAACCCAAATGGTAAACGTTGCTGTATTAGGATACGGAGTCGTTGGCTCCGGTGTTGTTGAAGTGATAAAGAAGAACGGTTCCAGCATTTCTAAACGGGCCGGAGAGGAAATCACCGTTAAAAAAGTATTGGATATCCGTGATTTTAAAGATAGTCCCGACCAGGAGATATTGACTAAAAATTCAGAGGATGTTTTTGAAGACGATTCAATCAGTATTGTGGTGGAAACCATTGGTGGAATCGGTGTTGCCTATGAATTTACAAAAAGGGCGTTGAAGCTAAAAAAACATGTAGTTACATCAAACAAGGAGCTTGTAGCAACCCATGGGCCTGAGCTTTTGAGGCTTGCCAAGGAAATGGGTGTTAAGTATCTTTTTGAGGCAAGTGTTGGGGGCGGGATACCGATTATCCGTCCACTTTATCAATGTCTTGCCGCCAATGAAATTAACGGAATAACCGGCATTTTAAACGGCACTACAAATTATATCCTTACTCAAATGAAAAGAGAAGGGAAGGATTTTGCTGTAGCGTTAAAAGGTGCTCAGGATAATGGGTATGCTGAAGCGGATCCCACAGCAGACATTGAGGGGCATGATGCATGCAGGAAAATCGCTATTTTATCTTCCATAGCATATAATGAATTTGTCGACTATAAACATATTTATACAGAAGGTATTACTAAAATCACATTAAATGATATGAAATATGCAGATGAAATGGATTCGGTAATCAAGCTTATTGCCATGAGCATGAAAATAAACGATAAAATATTTGCAAGAGTGACTCCTGCGATCATTAGCAAATCTCATCCTTTAGCTAACGTAGAGGATGTATTCAATGCGATTGTAGTAAAAGGCGATGCCATCGGAGATGCGATGTTTTACGGCAGAGGTGCAGGGAAGCTTCCCACTGCAAGTGCAGTTGTAGCAGATGTGATAGACATTGTGAAACATGTTGAAACGAGGGGGAAAAGTACCTGGACGGTAACAGAAGAAAATAATACGGTCCATATCAATGATGTTGAAACAAAATACTTTATCAGAATAAAAGTAAGAAATCAGGAAGAAGCGCATAAATATATAAATAAAACCTTCGGCAGCGTGGAATGGGTTAAAGTATACGATGCCCAATTAGAAGATGAAATTGCATTTGTAACCTTGAAGGATAAAGAAAGAAATTTGAAGGCTTTACTGGAGGAAATGAAGGGAATTGGCTCGATCCGGGAAGTAACAAATGTGATACGGGTTTTGGAAGAATAAAACTATTGAGTATAAATGGAGGTTGAATCATGAAAGTTGCAAAATTTGGAGGTACTTCACTTGCAAATGCGGAACAAATTAAGAAGGTTTGCGATGTTGTATTATCGGATCCGGAAAGAAGGCTTGTGGTTGTTTCTGCACCGGGAAAGCGCTACAAGGACGATATTAAGGTGACCGACCTTCTTATAAACTGTGCAAGCAGTTATCTAAAAAATGGAAACGCGGAACAGGAGCTTAATGCGGTAGTTTCCAGGTTTGATGAAATTGCTAAGGGACTTGGTTTGTCTGAAGATATTGTGAGAGTAGTCGAAGCAGATTTAAGGGGCAGGCTTTCCGGAACGGTTACCAATAAGGAAAAGTTCATGGATTTATTGAAAGCGGCAGGGGAAGACAATTCCGCAAAGGTTGTTGCAGAATATTTAAAAAGTAAGGGCATTGAAGCTAGCTATATCAATCCGAAAGACGCAGGGTTGTTTTTAAGCGGTGAATTTGGAAATGCAAGGGTGCTTCCCGAATCTTATAAAAATCTTAAAGCCCTGAAGGAAAAAACGGGAATTATGATTTTCCCCGGTTTCTTCGGTTATTCTCCGGAAGGTGAAGTGGTAACATTCCCGCGGGGAGGTTCGGATATTACAGGATCAATTTTAGCGGCTGCAATAAAAGCGGATGTATATGAAAACTTCACAGATGTAGACTCTGTTTATGCTGCGAACCCGAATGTAGTACAAAATCCCAAAGCAATTCCTGTTCTTACATATAGAGAGATGAGAGAGCTTTCTTATGCAGGTTTTTCGGTACTTCATGAGGAAACGTTGGAACCGGTTTACCGTATGGGTATTCCGGTCAATATCAGAAATACAAATAATCCAAGTGCCCCGGGAACAATGATTGTAAAAAACAGGGAGCCGAAGGAACCGGTTGTGGGTATAGCCAGTGATGCAGGTTTTTGCAGTATTTATATGAGCAAATATATGATGAACAGAGAAGTCGGCTTTGGCAGAAAAGTATTGAAGATTCTTGAAGATGAGGGTCTTTCCTATGAGCATACTCCATCCGGAATCGATAATATCTCCATTATATTGAGAGAAAAGCAGTTTGATGAAAAAATGGAAGCCAGGGTTTTGGAACATATCAAAGACGAGTTGGTAGTTGACTATATTGAGGTTGAACGCGGTCTTGCACTTGTCATGATTGTAGGGGAAGGAATGTTTAATACCGTAGGTATGTCTGCAAGGGCGACAGCGGCATTTGCAAAAGCAGGTGTTAATATTGAAATGATAAACCAGGGATCATCCGAGGTAAGTATGATGTTTGGTGTTAAGGCAAAGGATTCGGATAAGGCTGTAAAGGCGCTATACACTGAGTTTTTCGGAGAATAGAAGGTATAAGTAGAAGCGGTTGGGTGATCCCTAGCCGCTTTTTTTCAATGTATGCATCTAAAACCTTTGTAGGGTACGCTATCCGCTATTTAGCACATACCTTCTTTTCTATTTTACAGGTTGTAAAATTGGTTAATCAAGGATATAATTAAAGTAGGCATATCATTCTATCTTATATTTCGGTCTTTTAAAACTCTATTCCATAAATAATCCGCAAAAATGTTATTTCAAAAATTATTTCCTTGTAAGATGAAAAAGGGGGAGTTCATTTGGGTTTGGTTGTTCAAAAGTATGGAGGCAGTTTTCTAGAGAATGCGGAGAAAGTTTCAAAAGTGGCCAGACGTGTTATTGAGGCCTACAAAGAGGGGCATTCGGTAGTTGTTGTTGTATCGGCCCAGGGAAGTACTACAGATGAATTGTTGGAGAAAGCGGCGGAGATTAACCCGAAGCCGTCAAATAGAGAGATAGATGTGCTTTTATCGGCAGGTGAGCAGATTGCTATTGCACTTTTGGCAATGGCTATTGAACGGGAAGGACACCATGCTGTTTCCCTAACAGGCTATCAGGCCGGTATATTTACCGACAGTAATTATGGTTCTTCCAGAATCAAGTCTGTGGATGCAGAAAGGATCATCAAGGAGCTTGACAAAAAGAATATTGTGGTAGTTGCAGGTTTTCAAGGCTGGAATAAATATGACGATATCACTACCTTTGGCAGATGTGGGTCGGATACTACCGCAGTTGCTTTGGCTGCGGCCCTTAAGGCGGACAGATGTGAAATGTATACGGATGTAGCGGGGGTATATACTGCAAATCCGCGGATCGTTTCGGATGCAGCTAAACTCAAGGAAATTTCATATGATGAAATGCTTGAACTTGTAAATTTAGGAGAAAAGAATGTATTACATAACCGTGCGGTAGAACTGGCAAGAAAATATAATGTAAACCTTATTGTTAAATCAAGTCTGGATGATGATCCTGGAACCATTGTGAAGGAGGTAGGTACTGTGGAAAGAATGTTGGTAAGAGGGGTTGCGAGGGATAACGATATCGCAAGGATTGCTGTTATAGGTGTAGAAGATAAACCGGGAGTTGCATTCAGGCTTTTCTCACTTTTAGCAAAGGAAAAGATCTGTATTGATATCATTCTTCAATCCATAGGCAGAGATAATACAAAGGATATCTCTTTTACAGTAAAAAGAGAAAATTTAAATAAAACTCTGGACGTAATCAATGCAAATCTTGGCGTTATCGGAGCAGCAGAAGTGAAACACTCGGATAAATATTCAAAGGTTTCCATCGTAGGAGCAGGAATGGTAAACAACGCGGGGGTGGCTGCCACAATGTTTGAGGCGCTCTATGATGCGGGAATTAATATACATATGATTACAACCTCCGAAATTAAAATATCGGTTTTGGTGGATGTACAGGATGCAGATAAAGCAGTAAAAGTTGTTCATGACAAGTTCAACTTGGGAGAAGTGAAATAATGTGAATATAAAAAACCTGCTAAGTAAGCAGGTTTTTTTATATTCATTTTAAAATTTCATCGATTTTATTGAGTTCTTCCTGGCTAAAGTGTAGATTTTGAATGGTCTTTACGTTTTCAACAATCTGACTAAGGCGGCTGGCTCCGATTAATGCGGAGGTAACCCTGCCGCCTCGAAGTACCCATGCCAGCGCCATTTGAGCAAGGCTTTGACCGCGGCTAGCAGCTAATTCATTAAGAATTCTAATCTTATTTAACACATCTTCAGTGATATTTTTTGCATTTAAGAAGATACTGGGGCCTGCAGCTCTTGAGCCCTCAGGGATTCCTTTTAAATATTTGTCCGTTAAAAGACCCTGTGCCAATGGACAAAAAGCAATGGAACCCACTCCTTCGTTTTCAAGGAGGGATAACAGTCCGTCTTCAACCAAACGGTTAAACATTGAGTAGGATGGCTGATGAATCAGGCAGGGAGTTCCCAGTTGTCTCAATATATCTACCGCTTGCTTGGTTTGTTCAACATTATAGGATGAAATTCCCACATAAAGAGCTTTCCCTTGTCGTTGGACCAGATCCAGCGCAGACATTGTTTCTTCCAAGGGAGTTTCAGGGTCAGGACGGTGAGAATAATAAATATCCACGTAATCAAGGCCCATACGTTTTAAACTTTGATCCAGACTTGCAACCATATACTTTTTGGATCCCCATTCACCGTAGGGGCCAGGCCACATATCATATCCGGCTTTGGTTGAAATGACCAATTCATCACGGTAAGAGGCCAAATCCATTTTTAGGATTCTTCCGAAGGTTTCTTCAGCAGACCCGTAAGGTGGTCCATAGTTATTGGCAAGATCAAAATGGGTTATACCCAGATCAAAGGAACCCCGAATCATTTCCCGGGCATTTTCAAAGCTGTTAATCCCGCCAAAATTATGCCAAAGACCAAGGGATATTGCCGGAAGTTTAAGCCCGCTTTTTCCGCAACGGTTGTATACCATATTCTCATATCTAATCCCGCTGGCTAAATAATGCATACCATACCTCCTATAAAAAATAAAATAATAAGTACAAACTATTTGTATTATATGCCACTTTGTAAGCCTTTTCAACCGATATTTAAGATGTTAATATGTCCTATTCATTACATGTATTATATAAAAATAAGGTGTAATGAATTTTTCCCGTTCAATATAAGATAATGCCAAATCACTTTTTAAATGCTATAATGTTATCGAAAGTTGTTATCCTAATATTGGATAAGACGTTATTTGTTTAAACATTGCAAAAAGAGGATGGGCCTTATGGGAGAATTCATTTTAGTAACAGGTGGGGCAAGAAGCGGGAAGAGTTCTTTTGCGGAAGAAACGGTCAAAAGCTTTGGCGAAAGAATTCTTTATATAGCTACAGCGATTCCCTTTGATGAAGAGATGAAGCTTAGGGTCGAAAAACATAAAGCCAGGAGGCCTTCAAACTGGGATACCTTAGAGAAGTATAAAGAGTTTGACACACAAATGGAAAGTCATTTAACAGGAAAGTCAGGAGTACTGCTTGATTGTATAACAGTCATGATAACAAATATCATGATGGAAATGAATGTAAAATGGGATGAAATCCGTAAGGAAGATATAAAAAATGTTGAGAATTGTGTATACCGGGAAGTAGAAAAGTTAATGGAGCTTATAAAGCGTACTTCTGTCGAGTTTGTACTGGTAACCAATGAAGTGGGGATGGGAATTGTGCCCGAATATCCTATTTCCCGTCTTTTTCGGGATATTGCCGGAAGAGTCAATCAAATGCTTGCAAAGAACGCAAGGGAAGTATATTTGTGTGTATCGGGCATTTCCGTTAAAATTAAATAATGATTTTTAGTGGGTTATCTATAGAAAGGGTGAACTTAAATTAAACTTATAAAACGGTTTCTATTTATGATTCAATTTTTAACCACGATTCCTATAAACGTAAATTTAAACGTAAAGGAAGAAGATTGTGGCAAGGGACTTATATTTGCCCCTTGTGTGGGATTGATTCTGGGTGCTTTGTTGGTAGTTGTCCAATATTTTGCGTCCTTTGTATTTCCTCCCTATATAACAGCAGCTTTGATTATTATTGTATATATCCTTTTGACCGGAGCCTTACATATTGACGGATTGGGCGATACCTTTGACGGGCTTTTCTCTAACCGCCCACGGGAAAGAATCCTTGAAATCATGAAAGACAGCCGTGTAGGCACCAATGCGGTTGTAGCCATTATATGTATCATCCTACTGGATATCTTACTGGTTTTGGATATCGAGCCTGTTTTTTTATTGTTTATGCCTGTGGCAGGAAGATTGGGGATCCTTACGAGTGCCGGAAGTTCATCGTATGCACGGAGTGGGGGTCTTGGAAAGTCGTTTATTGATTGCTGCACTCTAAAAGATGTTCTCCTTGGACTCATAATATACAGCGTCTTATTTATAAGTGTAATGGGCTTAAGGGGGGGAATTCTCATTGCAGCCACATTTGTTGTTTCATTTCTGTTAACCCGATCCCTGAGTAGGAAGATTGGAGGAACGACAGGGGACATCTTGGGAGCAATTTGTGAACTGAGTCAGCTTTTTTATTTAATGGCTGTTTATATCATTGGTAAATATATGTGATTTAGGTGGTATCCTATGAAAGAGTTCATTTTTATAAGACATGGAGAAACGGAAAGTAATAAAAAAGGTACATATTTGGGATCAACCGACATTGAATTGAATGAAGAGGGCTTAAGACAGGCGGCGATAGTGGCCAATAAGCTTTCCGGTGAACAGGTGGAAAAAATATTTTCAAGTCCATTAAAAAGGGCTTTTAGAACTGCAGAAATCATCAATCAGGTTTTTGGATTAGATATTATTTGTTCAGAAGCTTTGAGTGAACGAAATTTCGGCGTCTGGGACAATTTAACCTATGAAGAAATTCAAATAAAATTTCCAATAGAGCACAGCTTATGGGTGAAGGATTGGATCAACTATGCCCCTTTACACGGAGAAAGTGCAGTAATGTCATATGAAAGGGCCAGGAGCTTTGTACTGGAATTAAAGCAAATGGAGGGAGAAGGCAAATATATTATTGTTTCACATTCAGGGGCAATACGAAATATGCTGGTTGTGTTGTTAGATCTAAAATTGGAAGATGTTTGGCGGTTTAAAATTCAAAACGGTGGAATAACCAGGGTCCAACTTGACCAAAATTATGCGGTTTTACATTTACTAAACGGTTAGCTATAAAAATTATTTATTATGGCATTTTGCAAAGAAAAGGTGAATGTGGTGTGAAAAAGCTTTTTGAATTGTTTTTAACATTTTTTAAAATCGGTTTGATATCTTTTGGTGGAGGCTATGCAATTATCCCCATATTTCAAAGGGAGTGCGTCCAAAATAAAAAGTGGATAACCGATGAGGAGCTAACAGATGTTATGGGAATTTCTCAAGCACTGCCGGGTGCGATCATGGTAAACGCATCTACAATGATTGGATATAAGATATCTCACTTAAAAGGTGCTTTGATTGCGGCGGTAGCTTCAAATATCCCAACTTTTTTTATTATGCTTTTAGTCACGGTGTTTTTTTGGGAATATACAAATATTGAAGTTTTACAAAAGGTCTTTAAAGGGATTTTACTCGGTGTAACATCCATGATCATTTTTTCTTTAGTGAATATTTATAAATCAGTAGTTAAGAGTTATTTTGATATTTTGTTGGTTATCTTTTCAGCGGCCCTATTAATCGTTTTTAAGATCAATGCGGTGTTTGTAATACTTGGTTTGGGAATATTGGGCTTTGTCTGGAATTTACATATGTTTAAACGTGAATTAGGGAAGGAAAGTAAATAAAATGGAGTTGTTTGAGCTTTTTGTTACCTTCTTTAAAATTGGTTTATTTAATTTAGGCGGCGGTTATGCAATGATTCCTTTTTTTGAAAGAGAAATTGCTTTACATCAATGGACGGAGGCGAGTGATTACCATAACGTAGTTGCGGTGGCACAGGTAATTCCCGGGCCTTTTGCGGTGGATTCTTCTACTTATATCGGTTACAAAGTTGCAGGTTTGTTGGGTGCATTAACGGCAACAGTAGGGCTTACCCTCGCTTCCTTCATCATTATGGCTTTAATATCAAAGTTTTACGTTCAATTTAAGGCAAACGGATATATAAGTCTGGCCTTAAAGGGAGTACGGCCTATTGTAGTAGGCATTTTAATGAGTGCTGCCTATATTATTGGGATAGAGCCTATGATTCAAATAGATCTCAACTTACTTTTGATTTTTGTTTCATTTTTTCTCATTTTATTGGGCTATGTAATTCTAAAGTATACAAAGATCAATGTTTTTTTTTATATTGCAATTTTTGGACTCCTAGGATTTTTTGTATTTTAGAGGAATTTTTGAACATGATTAAGAAAAAGAGTTTCGGTTAAACTATTAAAAACAAAAAAAAGGAGCCGGCTTAGATGGGAAAAAACAAAAAGGACTTGGGATCTGTAAAGCAGGAAACGAATAAAACACAGGAACTTGAAGAGCGATCAAGGGTTTCAAAAGGATTTGTCAAAGCCAATCCAACTAAATCAAAATAGAGCCACAGGGTTCTTCCTTATTTAGAAAAACAGTATTAAGTAAAAGTTGGCAATAATGCGTGATAAATTAGGATATACGGCGGAATTGAACAAAAACAAATAAAATTCACCAAAACCCGGGTTTTATAACTTGAATAAAACATGCTACAATTAAGTTGATGTCATACAAACCTCCTTTTGAAGGTATAAGGGGATATAAATAGATACTTATGAAACAGGGCAAAATTACCGAAAGGTAATGACGCAAAGCCGTGGGTCTAAAGCAGAAATGCTATGATTGCCAGGTTGCCATTAAAAGTTCTGTTTTATCTCTTTAAAACTACCAAGAGGAATAAGATCTAAGGATATTTCCTTATACCGCTTTTTTTTAGGGGTTTGTAATAATTAAATGAGTTTTGGAATTGATAAATCCTCCTAAAGCTATGCCACAGGAGGATTTTTTGGTGTTAGTGTATTTTTACACTGAATATTCATTGAATACTTAAAAATAGTACTTTTGCAAAAACAATTTGATCAAGGCTTCTCTAATACAATCTTGTTCAGACAGGGCAGGATTTGTAAGTTCTGCTTGAACTTCCAGAATTTCCTGGTTGCTTATTTCAAATGTTTTTTGCTCAATTAGAATTCTCCAAACCAATTTAATTCTATCAATTTTTTCGAAATCTGCCTTTAAACTGGTAGGGGGGTTTTTCAGCTCTGTGATGAGTGCACTGATTGCTGATTGGATTTCACTGTCCCTTAGTCGTTGTTTCTCTATCCTATCCTTAATGATTTCTTTCCAATCTTCCATATTTACCTACCTAATCTTAAAATTTGGTCAATAAAAGGTTTAATATGATCGCGATTTAGGCAAACTTATTACCTGAACTTAAACAAGCACACAAATAGTTGAAAAAAGTTATAAACCTGATATTGTCCAATTCCTATTGTAATGTTTTTTTCGACAATAATCAACAAAGTCATCATAATATTCAAAATATAGTATTGTATTTACAATGATAAACAAAGGCCGGCAAGCTTGATTATCTATTGTGCATTGACAAGGAAAAGAACAACAGAATAGAAATCTCTAAGTTTCCGAAACGACTAAAATTCAATGCAATCAGTATAGGCACAAAAAAAATCCTCATTAGATTATGAGGATATAGAGAGTATTACTAATCTCAATATTATTATATCATATTGAGATATTTTTTTCTATGTTTTTTTTCAAAAATGTTTCAAAAATGTTTCAGAAACATTTCATATAAGAGGTTTTGAGGCAGATATATCCATCTATAAGCTGCCATTTATATTTTTTTCCAAAGGGTAAAGGCATTGACAGGATCCCAACCCGCATTCGATACATGGGCCATAACACATTCGTAATTATTTCCGTTATAGCTTACCTTGTCCCCAATTTGATAGGAATAGGAGTTGGGGTTCCAAGCAGGATATTCTCCTTGAATGGGTGTTGGCGTAGGCTTGATTGTACTTGTCGGTGTTGGGGTATTGCTTGCTGTTGGTATCGGTGTTGCTGTAGGCTTCACAATAACCGCTGGAGGGTAATTTGCAGGAGTTGTATTAAAATGCATAATTGCAATCAAAATATCGGTCATATTGATTGAATTATCCAGATCCAAGTCATAATCCACCTTGTATTTCCCGTCACCCGACACACTATTGAAGCCTTCCAGAATCTTTAAAATATCAGTCATATTGATGGCCTGATCCTGAATTCCATCCACAGGCATATCACCAGCCCATAGGTCTATAGGCTCTAGTTCTGTTCCAATGGTTAGACTTTCATTTCCAGATATACTGATTGTTCTTTTTAGATACCCGCTTTTTTCCATAGCCAAAGTGTATCCCTGAGAATTCAAAGGAATATTTTCGATGGTAAAATACCCTTTATTATCAGTTGTACCGGATTTGGATGTTCCTTGAAGGCTCACATTAAATCCTGCCTTTACTTGTGCGTTGCTTGAAACCAAGTCGGGACGAATAAAGCCTGAAATTTTAAAGACAGCAGGCGTAGGTGTGGGAGAAGGGGTAGGTGTGGCTGTAGGAGAAGGTGTTACAGTCGGTTTGGGAGGCTGACTTCCAATTCCTACATCTGCATACCCCTTTTGAACCATATAGTAAGCCTCAGAATCCTTCCCATAGAGGTCTGCTGCGGACTGCATCAGTGCAGTACGGCAATCGGCAAATTGAGAGCTGTTGACGAGATACTGGGTCAATGCTTTATAGTAGATCTTACTAGACTTTTCAAATCCTATGACTGAGGCAATATTATAAAATGCTTTATTGGGGATGCCGGAGTTGATATGGACACCACCTTCATCCTGAGTAGTATTAACGTACTGACTCATATGTTCGGGTTGTTTGTACAAGGATGGCTGTTTTAAACTCCTCAATGCATCACCCGGTCTTGACGGTGTATAGATGTCTTCTCCACAGTCCCAGTCGTTGGTATCTCCTTCGATGATTGTTCCGAATACATCCGAGAAGGATTCGTTTAATGCACCGGATTGATTTTTATATGTGAGGTTGGCAGAAAAGTTGGTTACTGCATGAGTCAACTCGTGAGCGACAACGTCGAGTGCCGCACTGAATGGGCCGAAGGTGCTGCCATCCCCATCACCGTACGCCATTTGACTTCCGTTCCAAAAGGCATTGTTAAAGTTTCTTTGGTGGTGGACGGTTGAACGGACTGTAGACCCTCTATTATCATAACCGTTTCTTCCATGTACGTTTTTGTAATAATCTACAACAAGCCCGGCATAATAGTGAGCATCAACTGCGGGTCCCTGGTCTTTTGCATTAAAGTTGGTGTCGGTGTCCGAGTAAATTGTACCGGGAAGTGAAGTGCCGTAATTGCCGTTATAGGTTTCAATCCGGGCAGTTTTGGTTGTATCGATCAGTACATATTTGCCACTTTGATTGGTAATGTTTATTGTTTTGCTGTCTCCAAGGGTTCCAACACCGGTACCGGTTTCACAGGTAACCTGGTTGAATTTATCGACGATTTCGCCTGAGGATGCATCTACAAAAATGCTCCAGTTGGCTGGATAGGGTTCTATGAATTGAAGGACTGCCTCAAAAACCACCTTCCAGCCTTGGTTGGTTTGGTAAAGCCAGAGGTTTGTTTTCGGCTCTGCAGTATAGGATTCAAAGCCTGCAGGAATTCCGATTTCGGACTCTGCCTTTTTGATAGCTTCCTGCGCTGTCAGTTTAACGCCTTCCATATATTCCTTATCTTCTATAGCAGGTTCTGCCTGACCGTTGATTGCATAGACCTGATTGTTTGCGTTGGTATGTAAAACGATTTCTGCACCGTATACCGGAATACCGTTTACTGTTATTTGCGTTTTATAATGCTTTGTATTTGTGACTTTATCTTCAAAGACGCTTTTAAGCACAAAGGCTCCATGAGACATATTAAAGACATCTTTGTTATCATTTAGAAAGCGGACAGCTTCCTCCGCATTTGAAACTTTATCATTTCCCAGATCTCCGCTTACAAATCTGGGAATGTCTTTATTCGCATCCCACTCAATAAAAATACTTCCTGTGGCCGACTCATTGGCACCTCTTAAAGAAGCTTGGCTTCTTACAGCCTTGGATGCACTGATTTTTGTTTTCAATCTTGTCTGCTCGTCATTTTGTGCGGCAGCAAGTGCATTGGGAATTAAAGCGGAAACTGCCATAACGGCACTTAAAAAAAACGCCATACCTTTTTTCATTTACATAATCCTCCTTTAAGACAATATTGAATTGTCTTTTGTCTAGTTTGGCCCTTAACAGCTTCATTCGATAAGTTCTTATTTAGCTTGTGTTTTTAAATAACAAGTTTTAACGTAAATAGCATTGAAAGATCTGCGTAAAGCAAGCTTTAAGAAATTGGTAATTACCCCTAAAACCAAAATCTACCTAAAATTGTTTATTCTCTGGCCATGTTTCTAAAAGAATCCCTATCTTTCATTTTATCTTTCAGGAAATCAAAATACCTAATGATTCACCCCCCTTGTATAAGAACTTAAAACCACACTCTCCTCAAGTATTATTCTGTAAAATTTCCCCAATATGGTTTTGAATAAACCGTATTTCTCTTTCCATTTACTTAATTCGTAGAAAAAAGTTTTCTTATGTGTAGTGTTTAAAAATTTTTATAATATTCTATATTGTACGCTATAAAGAATTTACATCACGCTTCAAATTCCTTGATTCGATATTGTGAAAATTTAATTTATCCATGCAAAACCATTTTTACGATTTATCTAACAGTGGGTTTTTAGTAAAGACATAACAGATGTTTTGTGGCTAATATTTGGAGTTTTGTGAAAATTACAGTATACTTCTCATTGCATTGTACCGAATGGATAAAACGTACTAATTTAAGTAAAAAGCTAAGGGTTGAGACGGTTAATGATTTTTCTAATGCCCACCCTGTAAAAAAGACATTGAATAATATGGGAAGGAAGCGGCAGTGAAGGAATATATCATTGGGTAGTGTGATTTTAGACTTCTTGACTGTTTCGGAAAAAGCTGATATTGTAGTCTTAAAAGAATTGACATGGTTTATGAAAGTTATGATAAATTTTACTATTAAAGTGTATTATATAGAGAAGTGTTAATAGGAATTATAGTTTAAGACGGAAAACGATTAGGTTGACAAAACCTGCCGTATTGGAACCGTAAGTGGGGATGAGGAATGAATTCCAAGTTAAAGGATGAGCTGACAGATCACTTATTTGAAGCTATTTTAAAGCTTCAAAATATTGATGAGTGTTATAATTTTTTTGAGGATATATGCACGGTTGCGGAAATTAAGGCACTTGCCCAAAGACTTGAGGTTGCCAAAATGCTTAAGGCGGGTAAGACCTACACCGAAATAAGCGAAAAGACGGGTGCAAGTACTGCGACCATCAGTAGGGTCAACCGGGCTTTAAATTATGGAGCCGACGGGTATAATATGGTGCTTGAGAGATTGGATACCCATATACTAAACGAAGATTAAATGGAAACTTCCTGTTTTAACTTGATAAAGTTTGGAAATTCGGGTATGATTACTATAATACCTAAATGATATAGGGGAATATGAAATGCTTAAAAGGCTTTTTATAAGTTTAATCATTCTATCTGCTTTAACATCAGAAGGAATTATTGACTTATCAGGAAATATATATAAGGTTTGTTATGATATTGATAAAAGTGTTGATATTTTAGAAGCAGTCAATTTGCTTTTATCGGATATGCCAAAGGATTTGGAAAATCAGGTAAGGTTGTCTTTGGAGGAAAATAAAGACGGCTTTATTGTTATGAGCACGGATGAGGTTATAAGCTTAAAACATAAGTGTTCAGGTATATATTTGTCTAAATCCTCAAATATGATGCTTTTGCCTGTCCTTTATCCGGGTTTGGAAAATGCGTCTATCCTTGTTGAAGATAAGAATTCCGTATTAAAAAAGTCTGACAATTCCCCACCTTTTAACTTCAATGTTTAGTGTCAGTATTCCATTGGATATTGAGCAAACACAATCCTCATTGATTAATTGAAATGAATTGCTAAATTTTATGTGCTTTTTGGCGTAAGAAAAGCATATATAGTGCTGATAAAAAGTGTCATTCACAGAGCCTTAATGTGAGTTCCCTAGGGGTTTTAAGTGGCTTGTGCACATTACCCTTTGAATTTTCTTGGTGAGGTGGAGGATTTAAGTATGCTTTACCTTATTGTTATTATGATGGGAGGCTTAGTAGGGCTTCTTTTAAAAGGTAAAATATCAAATTTGTTTTTGTTTAAATTCAAGAAGGCTTGGATTATCGTTTTGGCTTTTGCTACACAGCTAACGGTTAAGATTATGGAGAGTAACGGTTTGATGGATGCGGCAAAGTACAGCTTGTTGATACAGGGCATCGTGTATAGCTTGTTATTTTTAGGCTTTTGGTTTAATCGAAAACAACTGGGTATCTTGGTAATCGGTGCAGGGAGTTTTTTAAACGCTGTTGTTATCATGGCAAATGGCGGTAAGATGCCGGTAAGCTTTGAGGCACTGAAAAAGGCGGATATCCTGCATACAATGGAAGCAATGGCAGCAGGTTTGGATGGAAAACATTCCATGCTTGACAGTCATACAAATTTAAAATTTTTGGCGGATATAATCAGTTTACCGGAGTATTTAGGTTATCTAATGCCGGTGGTGAGTATTGGAGACTTGGTAATTGCTTTAGGAGTATTTCTACTGGCTGCAGGACTTATAATAGGAAATAATACGCCGGAAAGATTTGGCCAAAATAAAAACGGAGGGTTCATAAATGAAAAAGTTGATTGAAAAAATTATAGGATCATATAGCGATAGAGAACTAAAAAGGATTAAGCCCATTGTGGATGAAATTGAAGCATTGGAGCCTAAAATAAAGGAGCTCAGCGATGAGGCTTTAAGAGGTAAAACCTTTGAATTTAAAGATCGGCTTTCCAAAGGAGAAACGCTCAATGATATACTCCCGGAAGCTTTTGCAGTAGTAAGGGAGGCATCAAGAAGGGTTCTCGGCATGCGGCATTTCAGGGTGCAGTTAATCGGGGGGATTGTTCTTCACCAGGGAAGAATATCCGAAATGAAAACTGGAGAGGGTAAAACCCTGGTTGCGACACTTCCTGTATACCTTAATGCTTTGGAAGGAAAGGGTGTGCATGTTGTTACCGTAAACGATTATCTTGCAAAACGTGACAGTGAGTGGATGGGGAAGGTATACAGATTCTTAGGTTTAACCGTTGGATTGATTGTTCACGAATTGGATAATGATGAAAGAAGAGCCGCATATAATTGTGATATAACCTATGCAACCAACAATGAGTTGGGCTTTGACTACCTAAGAGATAATATGGTTATCTATAAGGAAGAAATGGTGCAGAGAGATCTGCATTATGCAATTGTGGATGAGGTTGACAGTATTTTGATTGACGAAGCCAGGACGCCGCTTATTATTTCGGGTGCAGGGGACAAATCCACCGATCTTTATAAAAGAGTGGACAATTTCGTTTGCAGGTTGAAAGCGCGGATATTTAAGCAAACAGACGATAAAAAACACGATGATGATGTTACTGAAGATTATATTGTGGATGAAAAAGCGCATACAGCAACTTTGACTTCTATCGGTGTAAGAAAGGTAGAACAGTATTTTGGCATCGACAACCTTTCCGACCCGGAAAACCTGACCTTGTCCCACCATGTCAATCAGGCTTTAAAAGCCCATGGATTAATGAAACGGGACATTGATTATGTTGTAAAAGAGGGAGAAGTTATTATTGTTGATGAGTTCACCGGAAGACTTATGTACGGAAGACGGTATAGTGACGGGCTGCATCAGGCAATTGAAGCAAAAGAAGGCGTTAAGGTAGAGCGGGAAAGTAAAACCTTGGCTACCATTACCTTCCAGAACTATTTCAGAATGTATAAGAAACTCGGTGGTATGACAGGTACAGCGTTGACAGAAGAAGATGAATTCCGGACGATTTATAAGCTGGATGTTATTGTAATTCCTACAAATATGCCCATGGTTAGAAAAGACCAGCCGGATTCAGTATATAAAAATGAGCAGGGAAAATTTAATGCCGTTATTAATCAGGTTGTTGAATGCCATAAGAAAGGGCAGCCTGTCCTTATCGGTACCATATCCATTGAAAAGTCCGAGCTTTTGAGTTCCATGCTGAAAAAACGGGGGGTTAGTCACCAGGTTTTGAATGCGAAATATCATGAGCGGGAAGCGGAAATTGTTGCTCAGGCAGGTAAATTTGGAGCTGTTACCATTGCAACCAATATGGCGGGACGTGGAACCGATATTGTGCTCGGGGGTAACGCTGAATATATGGCAAAGCAGGAAATGCGCAAGCAGGGGTTCCAGGAATTTTTAATTAGCGAGGCTACCGGGTTTAATGAAACAAATGATGAGGATATTCTTCGTGCGAGAAAAGTATTTAGGGAGCTTCATGAACAGTTTAAGAAAGTTACAAGTGCGGAACGGGAAAAGGTTGTTGAGGCAGGCGGATTATTTATCATGGGTACCGAAAGGCATGAATCCAGACGTATCGACAACCAGTTAAGAGGCCGAGCAGGGCGTCAGGGGGATGCGGGGGAATCAAGATTTTTTATTTCCTTGGAAGATGATCTGATGAGACTTTTCGGATCAGACCGAATTGCAGGCCTTGTTAATGCATTGGGACTTGAGGATGATCAACCGATTGAGCACAGGATGCTTTCCAATGCCATAGAAAATGCGCAAAAGAGAGTGGAGGGCAAAAACTTCAGCATCAGAAAGCATGTTCTCCAATATGACGATGTAATGAACAAGCAGAGGGAGA
Organism: Clostridia bacterium; assembly: GCA_026418275.1. Lineage (GTDB taxonomy): Bacteria > Bacillota > Clostridia > Acetivibrionales > DSM-2933 > SKW182. Next base: position 108,745 of record JAOABQ010000070.1, on the reverse strand, counting down.
TTATTTACGGACAGAGACGGAAGGTGCTAAACGGTGAAAACTTAAGAGAAAACTTTGAAAAGATGATCGAGTCTGTCTCTGAAAACATTGTAAAAATGTACTGCAGTGAAAGTCCGAACCCTGATTACTGGGATTGGGACGGAATTAAATCCTATATTGAAAACGGCTTTTTACCGCAGGGCTCCTTTGTAATGGATGAGGATACAAAAGTGGTAATGACCACAGAGGCCTTAAAGGAAGAACTTAATGAACGCCTGTTGGAAGTTTACACACATAAGGAGCAGGAATTCAGTGCCGACTTGATGCGTGAGCTTGAAAGGGTTGTACTTCTTAGAGTCGTTGACCAGAAGTGGATGGATCACATTGATGCGATGGATCAGTTAAGATTTGGGATTGGTTTGAGAGCCTTTGGTCAAAGAGATCCGGTTATCGAGTATAAATTTGAAGGTTTTGAGATGTTTGACGAAATGATAAAAAATATTCAGGAAGATGCCCTAAAAATTATACTCAACTCCCATATAGAGCCCGAGCAGCAAATTCACCGTGAAAGGGTTGCTGAACCAACCGCTGCAAGCCATGGTGAAGGTGAAGCTAAAAAACCGGTTGTGAAGAACAATAAGATTGGTCGCAATGATGTATGTCCTTGCGGAAGCGGCAAAAAGTATAAACATTGCTGCGGTGCCGCTTAAAAAATTGTATAATTCTAATGGGGAGAGTATAATAATTTATTATATTCTCCTTTTTTATGGAGGAAGGGTTTATGAATTATGATGAAGCACTAAACTATATACACAGCCGCTTGAAGTTTGGGATAAAGCTAGGCCTGGAGAATATGAAAAATCTTCTCCAGCTTATGGATAATCCCCACCGGAAACTTAAATATGTCCATGTTGCAGGAACCAATGGAAAGGGTTCCACTGTATCGTTGATAAGCAGCATTTTAATGGAGGCGGGTTATAAAGTCGGGATTTATACATCTCCCTATATTGAGCGGTTTACTGAAAGGATGAAAATAAACCAAAGTGAAATATCCGAAGACGAGCTTTCCCGTATTACCAGTTTAGTTAAAGAAAAGGCGGAAATGATGGAGGAGCGGGGCTTGGGGAACCCTACCGAGTTTGAAATCGTAACTGCGGTTGCTTTTGAGTATTTCAGTAGAAATGATTGTGATGTAGTGGTCTTGGAAGTTGGACTGGGGGGAAGACTTGATTCCACCAATATCATTGATACACCGGAGGTTGCAGTCATTACCACCATAAGTTATGATCACATGGACAAATTGGGGAATACTCTCCGGGAAATTGCTTTCGAAAAGGCCGGCATTATAAAGGAAGGAGGGCGGGTAGTATTATATCCTCAACCAAAGGAAGTTGAAGAAGTGTTCTTCAAAGTATGTAAGGAAAGGAACTGCTGCCTCCATGAAGTCAGTTTTGATACATTATATCTGTCAGAATATAATGAAGACGGACAGTGTTTTGACTATGGTGACTACAAGGGGATCAAAATCAATTTGCTCGGCAGACATCAGGCTCAAAATGCGGCACTTGTCCTATGCGTTTCCCAGGTATTAAAGGAACGGGGGTTTCAAATTACCGAATTGTCTATCAGGGAAGGTCTTAGGAAAGCAGTCTGGCCGGGACGATTTGAAGTACTTAATAAGAAGCCTCTGGTTTTAATTGATGGAGCTCATAATGAGGAAGGGGCCAGGGTATTGGCTGGCAACTTAAACGAGTATTTCCCGGACAAACAAAGAAATTTTATAATAGGGGTTTTAAAGGATAAGAATTTTCGGACCATGATGGACCAGGTGCTGCCAGGAGCATCCACGGTGATTGCTGTTACGCCCAAAAGTGACAGGGCTATGCCCGGGGAGGATTTGGCAGATGTTATTAAATACTATTGTAAAAATGTTGTTGTTAGTGATACAATTGATAATGCTATAGAGAAGGGCTTGAAACTTACAAAAGAGGATGGTTTGCTCTGTGCTTTCGGCTCTTTATATTATATCGGTGAAGTGCGTAAATGGTTTTGTGAGAATAGAATGCGGCAGGATTAGATAATTTGTGAAATGAGACTTGAAAGGTTGAATTTGATTTCTGGGAGATTACGCATAGCAGGTCTTTTAATTGGGAGTTTTACTATTGATACATAGATGAAATGAAGCAGTAAATAAGTGGGTGTGATTGTCTAGCCAAATTGGAGGTGTGTTTGTGTTTGACCTTAAGCAGGAACTCCAAAACTTTCCTTCGATTGATCTCATTCGATTGGAAGAAAACAATGTAGAGATTCCGGATCATATAAGAAATTCCATTATTTTATATAATAAAGCAATAGAGAACTTGAAAAGCAAAAGTGAGGATATTGCAATCATTGAACTCAAAAAAACCATTGCCATGAATCCGAATTTTCATGAGGCGATGAACCTTTTGGGGCTTTGTTATGCCTATGTTCACGATTATCCCAAAGCGGTGGAAATGTTTAAAAAAGTAGTTGATGCAGAGAATAACAGTGTAAAGGCACTTGGGTATTTGGAGCAGTTGGACCCGGGTCATGGCTATATAGCATCAACTTCAGAACGGAAATCCAAGGGTCGCGGAAAGGTAAAGCTAAAAAATGAAGATAATAAGGCAGGTAAGGCTTTAAAGGGAAACGGCGGAACAAAGTTAAATGATGCTAGAAAATATGTTTTTAGTTTTATGGCAGGTGTAATTCTTGTTTTTCTAATCAGTTTACCCTTCTATTTTAGTGGCAGTGAAAGCGATATGCTTGACACCGGCAGTGAAAACATATCTTATAAGTCCCAATACGATAAGTTAAATCAGGAGTACACACAGCTAAAAAAAGATGGGGAAGCACAGAATGCCCAAAATCAAGTTTTCAAATTGGAATTGGACTATTACAAAGGGGCGAATAAACTTTTTGCCATTGAAAAATTGGTGAACGAAAGAAAATATCAGTCTGCCGCGGATGAACTCATGGTTTTAAAGTCTATCGGATTAAAAAATGAGGAAAGAGAAAAATTTGATAAGTTATACGAAATTGCTTTGCCCAAAGCTGCAGTGAATGCTTATTATGAGGGGAATAAACTTTTAAACGCAAAAAAATACCAGGAAGCCATTAGTCAATTTGAGAAGGTAAAAAGATATGGGGACCAGTGGAGTTTTATGGACGTGCTGACTTATAATACCGGGTTGTGCTATAAAGGATTAGGGGATGTTATGAACGCGGTTTCAAGCTTTGAAAAGGTAAGGGACCATTACCCAAAAAGCAGATATGCCCGGAGTGCGAAAAATAGATTGAAAGAACTTACTGCCGCGGGATAATACCTTATGGGTGGAATCTTTTATTTGCGTTCTACACATACTTCTATTTTTACAATGATCTTAATAAAAATAGAATAGGTATTCTTTTTAGGACGGTTGTTAAGTTGACGCAAGAGAATAAATTGTTTAATCTGATATTGGGCGGTGGCGGAGTAAAAGGAATCGCATATGTTGGGGTTTTTGAAGCTGCCGAAAGAAGAGGATATGAATTCCTAAATATTGCAGGGGTCTCTGCAGGGTCATTGGCAGGTTCTATCAAGGCGGCGGGTTATAAAGCTGTTGAGTTGGGAAGGATCCTAAAGGATTTTAACTTTGGTAACATTAAAATGGAAGAAATCAAAAAGAAAGTACCTGTTGTTGAGAGGTACTTAAATTTTGTCAGAGTCTATGGCGATTACCGGGGAAGTAATGTGGAGTATTTCTTAAGCCAAAACTATTTACCCGGTATGAACCGCTATGGAGGCATTTATGCCGGTTACCGGGATTATCGGGGGAATATTTTAAACAATATTATCACCTATAGCAATGAAGGCTGCCTCTTTGATGGTGATTATTTGGAAGAGTGGGTTTATAAAGTACTTGCAGCAAAAGGAATCAGAGTTTTTGGGGATGTCAGGACCCAGTCGAAAGACCAGTTAAATCCAAGGGGTTATAAAATTAGGATGACTGCCTTCGATGCAACCCGTGCCAAAGTGATTGTATTACCTGATGATATTGCTTTTTACGGGTCTGACCCGGATAAACTTGAAATTTCAAAAGCAGTCAGGATGAGTACGAGTGTTCCATTTGCATTTAAACCGGTACAAATTACCAGTACTCAAGGAAATAAGTACAACTTGGTTGATGGGGGTGTTTTTGATAACCTTCCGTTTTGGCTTGTTGAAGAGAGAAAAAAGACCCTGATATTTAGAATGTATGGTGAAAAGAAACTGATTAGCATTGACACGCCGTTAAATGCGTTAAAGTTTTTAATATCAAAGGTGCATGATCTGGGTATCCCGACAAAAAATGACAATATCCATCTTCAGAATATGGCTGAAATTGACGCTTCCAAAGTGTCATTCCTGGACTTTGATTTAAGTGATAAGGATAAGGACTACTTAATCGATGAAGGAAGGAAAGCGGGAAATATTTTATTTGATAGATTGGAAGGTATAAGTACAAAGAAGTAGACTATATAAAGCTTGAAGAATCTGCCCAACTGTGTAAGGCAGGCATCCCCAAAAGCATTGGATGCCTGCCTTACACAATATATGGTTTTTAGTGCATTATATATAAAGGGATTTGCTTTCTTTTCATATTTGTTATATTATAATAGGCGGAAAATATTAAAATGGGATACATAAAGAATTACAAAATAGCATTCTTTATCGTAAACCTAGTGCCTTGTAACGTAATTCTTTTCTAGGGTATGCGAGGCACAAACAGAGGAATTGCATTTTTAACACTTTGAAACTTAAAATTTGTCGTGTTAAAAAGCACTAGTTAATTGAAGTGCGATGAAAATATTTATCGCGTTCAATATAGATAGCCATAAAGATCTATAGATGAATTATTGGAGGTTATTATGTTTTACGAAAGTACAAGAGGCGGATTAAAATCCGTATTGTCGGCAGAGGCGATCAAGATGGGCATTGCTCCTGATGGGGGGTTATTTGTACCTGAGCATATTGTTAAATTAAATATGGATCAAATCAATAAACTTGTCGATATGAGCTACCAGGAAAGAGCAGTAGAGATATTAAAGCATTATCTTGATGATTATACCATAGATGAATTGACTGAATGTGTTAATGAGGCTTACACCACATCCAAGTTCGGAGGATTTTCCAGTATTACTCCGTTAGTGAACTTAAATGAAAATGTTAGCATCTTAGAGCTTTGGCATGGCCCGACATGTGCATTTAAGGATATGGCACTACAAATATTGCCGCACCTCTTGGTTAAAGCAGTCGGGAAAACGGGTGAAAAATGCAACATTGTTATTTTGGTTGCGACATCCGGGGATACAGGTAAAGCTGCTTTAGAAGGATTCAAAGATGTTGAAGGTACACAGGTAATGGTATTTTTCCCCAGCAATGGGGTTAGTGAAGTTCAAAGGCTGCAAATGATTACACAGGAAGGAAAAAATGTGTATTCTATTGCGGTTGAAGGAAATTTCGATGATGCTCAAAGCGGCGTTAAAACGATCTTTACCGATGCTGCACTCCAGCAAGAGATGGAGAAAAACGGATATAAATTCTCATCTGCCAACTCGATCAATTGGGGAAGATTGGTGCCTCAAATTGTTTACTATTTTTCTGCTTATGCTGACCTTATCAAAGATGGACAGATTCAGTTAGGTGATAAGATCAACATTGTAGTTCCGACGGGAAATTTCGGGAATATTTTAGCGGCTTATTATGCTTTAGAGATGGGACTTCCTATCAACAAGCTTATTTGTGCATCCAATGAGAATAATGTATTAACTGATTTTATTTATACGGGAGTTTATGACCGGAACAGGGCATTTAAGAAAACCATGTCGCCTTCCATGGACATATTGATATCAAGCAATTTAGAAAGACTTCTTTATGAAATCACAGGACATGATGCAAATACAGTGAGTGATTGGATGAATAAGCTAAAGACAAGTGGCGTATATACCATAGATGATGAAGTGAAAAAGAAAATATCCAAACTTCTTTGGGCAGGTTTTACAAGTGAAAGTGAAACATTAAAGACCATCGAAAGCATTTATAAGGAATACCGGTATGTTGTGGATACGCATACCGCGGTTGGAATTGATGTATATGATAAGTATGTGATTTCTACCGGAGATATGACTAAAACGGTGGTTGCATCCACAGCAAGCCCATTTAAATTTAATGAAAGTGTTGTAAAGGCTATTTGGGGCTCCGAAGCTGTAAAAGGGAAAAGTGAATTTGAACTCCTTGCCGTACTTGCGAAAGAAGGCAACCTTTCCATACCGGAAAGTCTCAAGGATTTGGATAAAAAGGATGTTTTGCATTCAGAATTATGCAGCAAATCCGAAATGAAAGAAAAAGTAGAAAAAATACTTGGATTGTAAAATCCCTATTTATAACAGGATAATGGGTTTATGACGACAAAACTCCAGTGAAGGTAAGTCTTTGGCTGGAGTTTTGTCGTTTGTTTACTGTAAAATATAGGACTGGGTTTCCTTTGATTTTGTGGGATGTCCTACTTTGGATTTTGGCGCGTCGTCTACATAAATAATTTCCTTTTTAGATATAGATTCCAAAATATTAAAAACGGTTTTCACATCACCAAACTCAATTTCAGGTGTTACAGAAATTTGTTCTGTACCCTTTACTGCGTTGTAGAAATTTACAAGTTCGTTATAGTAGCCTTGTTCAGGTGTATAGCTGACTTTTTCAGAACTTCCGTCACTATAGGCGATATTGATCACCCCACATGACTTCTCTTCCAGATAGATCTCCCCTTTGGTTCCGAAAATTCTTAAGCCTACCAAAGGTCTTTGAGATTCAATACCTGACGGGAAATAAGTATATTGGCCGATGATACCGTTTTTAAACAGGATGTTGGTATTCACAGAAATATAAGGGTTGAAGTCCTCTTTTTGCGGTTTCCCAAAGGCTTGTACACAGTCTATGGCTCCGAAAATATGTCTTAGTGCAGCCAGATCATGCAGTGCAGCATCTAAAAAAGCTCCTCCGGAAAAGTCGGGGTGCTGTCTCCATTCGGCTCCTGCATAGGTATCCTTTGTCATCTCGCAGGGAAAACAGGAAACGTTGTTTCTTATAAAGTAGATAACATCACCGATTTTTCCGCTGCTCACAAGCTCTTTTAACTTGTTGTTTTCCTCATTATACCTGTAATTTTCTGCAATCATGATTTTTACGTTATATTTTTCGGATATTTTAAGGAATGCTCTGGCTTGTTCCATATTGGGTGCCATGGGCTTTTCGCAGATAAAATTCTTGCCTGCTTTGGCTACATCCTCAGAAACTTCATAGTTGAGTTCTATGGGTACCAGAATATCGACTGCGTCAATATCCTTCCGTTTCAACATCTCATGATAATCATCATATACATTGCTTGGGTCCAGGTTGATTTTTTTGGCAAACTCCTCTGCATCTTTTTTTGTGCGGTTGCAAAGGGCAGCAATTTCATATTTGTCAGGCATTTTTTGAATAGCCGGGTAATGAAGTCTTTCCCAGGCAAGTCCGGTTCCAATTACTCCTAAACGAATTTTTTGCATCTTCAATCTCCTTGATGAAATGTGTTTTCATGTGCAGTATTTATTGATTTATTTTGGCTGGCAGTTTGCCTTACTAATTAATCTACTTATTTTACTTGTGTAACGTTCAATCCCGTTTCGTTTACGAAATTTTTGATATCTCCTTCATTGTATCTACCCTCATCATAATCGACAGTCACGGTATTTGCCTGCATGTCCACCCTTACCGAGTTGATTCCGTCATGAGAACGGATGGAAGCTTTTATATCCGGTATTTTGCTTGCATCAGTCAGTCCATTTACAATAAATTTATTTGCTTTCATAGAAGTTACCTCCGATCATTTTTTATTGTTCTTATTATTTGTTCCTGTCCTATTATTATTCTCAAAATATCTGTTTAATAAAGGGCATTCAGGAGATACTAATTTTAGACTATGAAGCTTAACCAATGAGAATGTGGTTTTTAGGGCAACTTTCACACATAAGGAGATGATTTTATGAAAAAAAGCTTGAGTATCATGGGGATTTTAGTGGATAAAAGGACCCAAGCAGCACCGAAATTACAAGAAATCCTTACAAAGTATGGGGATAGCGTTTTGTCCCGTGTGGGAATCCATGATCCGGGAGATGAAGAGCATGGACTTATCACTTTGAGTGTCAGGGATAAAGCAGAAAGAATACTATCGTTTGAACAGGAGTTGCAATCATTAGAAGGTGTTCATGTTAAAACTTTGAATATGAAGTAAGAGGGGGGGATAAAGCCCTCTTTTTTCTTTGCGCTGCTTCGATGCGGTCAATAAAAATCCGAAGAAAGCCCGCTAACCTCCTTAAGCATGCCTATCATTCATGTCAACAGGTATTAATCATACTTTACCTGCCTTTTGAGTATATATAATTTTAAGAATAACAATGGTGAACGGAAGGGATATGAAAAATTTAAGAATTATAGTTGTTCTTAAGAAAAAGCTTTTGTTGGTAGATCTCAAAAAGGCTTATTTCCTCTATGCAGTTCTTGTTATGCTGCTTTGCATATCTTGTTACTGTATATTGAATTATTATAAAATTCAATATACGTCAAGCAATACCGGTCTTCGTGATACAGATATAAAAACAGGAAAACTGGCTATCATTATTGATGACTTTGGTTCGGACCGCAACGGTGTCAAAGAAATGATGAACATTGACAGGCACTTGACATTTGCTGTAATGCCCTTTCTTACTTTTTCCCAATCGGATGCACAAACGGCTCATGAAAGGGGTTTTGAAGTCATTGTTCATTTGGCCATGGAGCCCAATAAAGGGAAGATAAGCTGGCTCGGACCAAGGCCTATTTTGTCGGTTATGCGCGGCGAAGAGGTTGAATCCATTGTAAGGGACGCATTTGATAGTGTGCCTTATGCCAAGGGGGCAAACAACCACATGGGCTCTAAAGCAAGCGGGGATGAGGCAATTATATCAAGTGTATTGGATATTATTAAGGAAAAGGGGCTCTATTTTGTAGACAGCTGTACCAGCTCCCGGCCCATCGCAAAAAAGGTTGCTGCGGCAAAAGAGATCCTGTGTTACGACCGTGATGTCTTCTTGGATGGGCAAAAACCGAAAAGTTTTGTAAAAGAAAGACTTAGAAAAGCCGGAGAGATAGCACTTAGAAAAGGCCAGGCGGTTGCAATCGGACATGTGGGAATGGAGGGCGGTAAGGTGACTGCACAAGCGATAGCAGAAATGCTTCCCGAATTTGATGAGAAAAATATCCAGTTAGTTTATGTATCGGAATTGGGGAATTGAGTCGGACGCAAAAAAACTTGAATTTGGATAGGATTAGGGTAAAATAAAATTAAAGTCTAAATAGATTGTGAAAATGATTTTACATGGATAAATTGAATTTTCACGATATTAAATCAAGGAAATTGAAACGCGATGTAAAATCTTTATCGTGTTCAATATAGAAAAATACTGGTGTACTGGAGGATGAACATATGAAAATGAAAGTATTGTATCACAGTAAATCGGGAAATACCAGAAAGGTTGCGGAGGCTATCGCTAAAGAAATTGGAGAGAGGGAAGAAGCAATTCCACCCGCATATCCATTGGAAAACATAGGATTGCTTTTTATAGGCGGTGGAATTTATGCAGGGAAAATTGACCCAAAAGTTAAGAACTTTATTAATATACTGGATTCAAGCCGGGTTAAGCATGCGGCAGTGTTTGGAACCAGTGGAGGCCAGGATAGGGGTATACTTGAAATGAAAGAGCTTCTAAAGCAGCGGGGAATTGAGGTCTTGGAAGAAAGTTTTGTATGTAAAGGAAAATCGTTTATCTTTTTCAATAGGAAACACCCGAATGCAGTTGACTTGCAAAACGCACAAAACTTTGCAAGAAAAGCAGTTGAAAAACTGTCTAAAACAATATAACGCATAAAACAAGACTAATCATACTCCACTGATTATAGTACAAGTAGCTTCGACATATAATTAATGTGAAAAGCTATATCATTGGGGGATTGAAGTTGATTAGTAAAAAAAAGATATTTGGAGTTTCAATTGTTTTATTGGTTGTATGTGTTTTTTTATTTTTAAGGAATAACATTCTTATTTTAGATGATCGTCACCCGGAGTCTAATGAGTGGGTGGAAGTCAATAATGAAATCCATGAAGAGACACAAGGAATGCCTTTAAATGAGAGTCCAGGGGGCGAGGAAAAGAAAGAGGAATCAAAAGGGCAAAGCCCGACCATTAACAAAAAGGGTTATCATATTTTTATAAACCTTGACAAATTCTCAATGTATGTCTATAAAAACGGAGAGCTTATAAAAACATATCCGGTATCCGGAGGGAAAGCCAGTACACCTTCTCCTCTCGGTTCATGGAAAATCATAAGCAAGGACACGTGGGGAGAAGGTTTTGGCGGTGCATGGCTGGGATTTAATGTACCCTGGGGAAAATATGGAATTCACGGTACCATCTATCCCTGGCTTATAGGAAATTCAAATGCATCTAAAGGCTGTATAAGGATGAAAAACAACCATGTAAAAGAATTATATAAGCTGGTACCCCATGGAACTGTGGTTACCATAGAACATGCCGGTTGGGTATTCCGCACCTTAAAAAGCGGTGATGTGGGCTCAGATGTTTATATGATTCAAACGAAACTTAAAAAACTGGGGTACTATAAGGGCTATCCTGATGGACGTTTCGGCACTTCTCTTAAACAGTGCATTACCAAATTTCAAAAAGAGCACAAATTAACGGCCAAAGGGGTAGTCAACAGGCAAACATATAATAAAATTGATAATTTATTTAATGAAAAGGAAGAGAAGCCTGAAGAGGAATAAATTAAAAATAATAAATTTAGTAGATGGTAAGTGCAAATAGAAAAGTTGCAATAAATCTGAGTAATGGTCTATCGGCGGTATCATGGAATTATTTGTTTCATACGATGTAATCATAATCTATATACATTAATTTACTAATCTGTCTCTAAGGAATAAAAACATGGATCCATGTTTTTATTCCTTAGAGATTATTTATGGAAAGTTATGGTGTGCAAAAAAAATAATATAACTTTATCCTCATTTTATTGTATAATAAGTATCAGGTTTATATTAAATTCAAATCTTTTTTAGATTTCTTTTAAAATAATTCATATCATAAATTTAGGCCAAATCTGGCTGTAAAAGGGGTAGGTTTATGCACAAGGGCAAAAATAGAACAGTTGCCGTGATGGATGTTGGTTCACATTCCATTCGGTTTATGGTCGCCCAAATTACCGCCGAGGGAGGGGTCATACCTTTAGAGGACTTATGGAAACCAACCAATATCGGAAGGGATACCTTTGCCTATGGAAAGGTACAGGTTGAAACCATTCATCATACGTGTGAGATACTTAAGGGATTCTTCAAGTTAATGCAGGATTACAGGGTGAAGCATTATCGGGCAGTGTCCACCAGCGGTATCCGGGAAGCTCAAAACAGAGATTATATTTTGGAACAAATACGGCTTAAATCAGGTTTTGTCGTTGAAGTAATCAATAATGCCCAAGAACGTTTTTTTATGTACAAAGCCTTAAGGGAAAATCTGCCGGATGCACAAAAAATACGCGATAAGGGGACTTTGATTTTAGATATCGGGTCAGGCGGTGTGGAAGTTTCGGCATATAGTAAAGGAAATTTGAAGTTTACCGAGTATTTAAAGGTAGGCTCCTTGAGATTAAGGGAGTTATTAGCCGACCTGGAAAAGCTGACATTGGATTTTCCAAGCGTTATGGAAGAGTTTGTGGAAAGTAGAATCGGCTTTTTAAGGCCCCGTATAGAGCAAATGAACATCAAGTATTTTATCGGTTTAGGCGGCGAACTCAAAACCATTCGAAGACTTTGTGAGAGTATAGGTCTTGATTCGGAGGACAAGTTTATAAAAAAATCCATCCTGGCAAAACTGTACTCAAAAGTTAACAAAATGACAACAGACCAAATTGTTTGCGATTACGGATTACAGAGAAATCAAGCGGAGGTCCTTTTGCCTTCGATTATGATTTTTTACCGTTTCTTACAAATGACGGGTGCGGACGAAATTTATGCACCGCTTTTATCCCTCCGCCACGGTATCCTGGTGGATATGGCTGACGAATTCTTTGATACACCTGGAAAAAGAGAATCTTTAAATGACATTATTAGTTCGGTATGGTATATAGGCAAAAAATATATGGTAGAGGAAGTGCATTGCCAATATATTGAAAGAATCGCACTTGCTATTTTTGATCAAACGGAAAAAAATCACAGAATGGGAGACCGTGAAAGGTTCTTCCTCCAAGTAGCCTGTATTCTACATGATGTAGGAAAACATATAAATTTAAACCGGCATGATATTCATTCCTATAACATTATCCGGAACCAGGATATCATGGGAGTTTCCAGCAGAGAACTAAACCTGATTGCCAATATTGCAAGATACCATAGTGAAGAGACACCTGAACTTTCTCATGAGAACTATGCTGTTTTGAATGATTGTGACCGGGTTATTGTATCAAAGCTTGCTGCAATTTTGCAGTTAGCAGAGGCTTTGGATATTTCTCATAAACAAAAGATAGAAAAAATAGAAATTACCGCTTCCGGAAGGGAACTGATTTTTAAAGTTAAGTCTACGTCAGATATTCTTTTAGAACAGCAAAACTTTGTAAATAGCGCGATGTTTTTTGAAGAAGTAATGGGAAATAAACCTTTAATTAAACGTAAGGGATGATTATGATGAAAAGTAAAAATAGTACCGGTAAAGTGAGTAAAAAATTTATTAACCGGGAGTTAAGCTGGCTTGAGTTTAACGAACGGGTGTTGGAAGAAGCCTATGACAATAATAATCCTCTGTTTGAGCGTCTCAAGTTTGCCTCTATTGTAAGTTCCAATCTGGACGAGTTTTTTATGGTAAGGGTTGCTTCCCTATATGATCAGGTTATGGCAGGTTTTGATAAGCCGGATCCTTCCGGACTTACGCCGAAGGAGCAGTTGGATGCTATTTCTTTACGAGCACATACCATGATTTACGATCAGTACAATTGTTTTAACCGCTCTTTAATGCCTGCCTTAAAAAAGGAAAAGGTTTTCATCCTGAAAGGAAAAGATCTTACCGAACGTCAAAAGGAATTTGTGGAGGCTTACTACAAAAAGACGGTTTATCCTGTATTAACCCCTATGGTTGTAGATAAAAGCAGGCCCTTTCCCCTGCTCCTCAATAAGAGTTTAAATATTGCATTGCTTTTAGAGGATAAGGAAGAAAAAGATCCGATTTTTGCAACCATACAAGTACCTTCGGTTCTTAACAGGCTTATCGAGATACCGGCAGAGGATGAAAAGAGATGCTTTATATTCCTTGAAGAAATCATGGAAATGTATCTGGATACTCTCTTTAGCGGGCATGACATATTGGCGGCAGGCTGTTATAGAATTACCAGAAACGCGGATCAAGGAATTGATGAAGAAGGAGCCGAGGATCTTCTTGAGGCGATTGAGCAGTTTCTAAAAAAGAGAAAATGGGGTGTGGTAATTCGTCTCGAAATTGAGAGCAGTATGGATAAGCGGTTGATTAAAATCTTAGAAGAAGAGCTTGAAGTGCCTAAGCGAGGAATTTTTGAAATCAGCGGCCCCTTGGATTTGACATTTTTAATGAAATTAAGTGCCCTGGCGGGATTTGACAACTTGAGATATCCGCATTTTTATCCCCAGCCATCTCCGGGATTTATGGGGGAGGAAGATGTTTTTGAAGCAATATCGCAAGGAGATATCCTGGTTCATCATCCCTTTGAGAGTTTTGATCCGGTTGTAGAGTTGGTAAAACAGGCAGCAGTAGATCCCCATGTTCTTGCGATCAAACAGACACTTTATAGAGTAAGCGGGAATTCGCCCATTGTAGAGGCCCTCGAAAGGGCAGCTGAAAATGGTAAGCAGGTTACGGTATTGGTCGAGCTTAAGGCCAGATTTGACGAACAGAATAATATCATTTGGGCAAAACGGTTGGAAATGGCGGGCTGTCATGTTATTTACGGTCTTGTGGGACTGAAAACACACTGTAAAGTTCTTCTCATCGTACGCCGTGAGGATGATGAAATAAAAAGATATGTACATATGGGAACTGGAAATTATAATGATGTTACAGCAAGATTTTATACCGATTTAGGCCTTTTTACAAGTAATCCGTATTTTGGGGCGGATGCTTCCGCACTTTTTAACATGTTGTCCGGTTATTCAAATTTGACAAGGATGTATAAAACCTTTATTGCCCCCATCAGCATGCGAAATAGGTTTATGCAGTTGATTGAGCAGGAAACGGAGCATGCCAGAAACGGTAAGAAAGCCAGGATTATTGCCAAGTTCAATTCACTGGTGGATGAACAAATTATCGGTGCTCTATATGATGCATCCAAAGCAGGTGTTGAGATTGATCTGATTGTTAGAGGGATTTGCTGTTTGAAACCGGGAATTAAAGGGCTAAGTGAAAATATCTGTGTTAAAAGTATTGTAGGAAGGTTATTGGAACACAGTCGAATTTATTACTTTTATAATGATGGGGATGCGTTAATCTATCTTTCAAGTGCGGATTGGATGGGAAGAAACCTGGATAGAAGGGTGGAGCTTCTGTTCCCCTTGGAGGATAAGGAAATCCGTGAAAAGGTTAAAGGAATCTTGGATGTTTGTTTGAAGGATACGGTAAAAGCTCGGCTTTTAAAAAATGATGGTACATATTCTAGGGTTGATAAGCGCGGTAAGGAAATCGTTGACAGTCAGGAATATTTTTATAAGCATGCAGTGAAAGTGGCTGAAGAGTTAAATAAGGATTATAACAATGAAGAGTTTAAGCCCATCATGTCCTATTAAAGGGCGAGGCGCACCGGCCTTTTTGGCAGTAAAATATTAATACATAAACTTCAAGGCAGGAATCATTCATCCCTGCCTTGAAAATTAAAATGCTCTCTGTTTATAAACTATTTGGATAGCACTTCTTTTACAGCAGCCCACAGGATATCACAAAGTTCTTCACTTTCCCGGGGATCATCAAAGCCATATACATTTGCACCACGGTTTCCCACTTCACAGCCTTTTTCCAAGGTTCCAACCGTTAAATAAAAACTTTCCCAGTCTGTTCTATGTAAAATATCGATCATTTGGCCAATACTGAGAAGCGGCATGCAGCTTTCCTTAGGAAAGGAGGTTGGACGCTCATAGCTAAAGTCATAATCGTCAAATGCTTCGTCATATTGTTCATCACTTGGACCACACTCGTTGTCTACTTCTCCGGCAGTAGCTTTAGCTGTGTTTAATGAGGTCGCACCGGGAAAAACAGTGCTTTCCGGGTTGATAAAGGTTCCTAGCCTGGAACTGTCTAAAGTTGCATTGTTTTTTAGTGTTTTTTCCTCTGTTTCATCCAAGTCTTCATTTTGATCAGACATAGCTCCAAAATCATACAGCGTCATATCCCCGTATTTATTCACTACAACCTTTCCCAGTATAAAAACAACTTCATCATATTCATCGTTGGATACATCGATGCAAATATTTGCCAAAGCAACATCGTATTTGGCTGGCAACCACAAATCCAACAGTCTTTGCTTTTGGCTGTCGGATAACTCTCTAAGGTCGTCTAAAGATATATGCTGTTTCATATGAACACCCTTCTCCTTATCGTTTTAGTAAATTAATGGCATTTGTATAAAAATATTATACTTATTTGCATTCGTTATTTCAAGATACTAGGAAAGGATAGATTATAGACAGATTAAAAGTGGGCTTCCATTTTTACGGCATAATAGGAATTAAATCACGTATACTTTAATAGGAGTTCAGCTTATGATATAGAGGATTTAATATAAGCTAGCGCAGCTAAAGTAATAGACGAGAGTTGAAATTCCGGGTTCACTTAAGCTTTTAGAAAGCAAAAAGTTTTTTACAGTTCATTACTTATAAAACTCGAATTGGAAAGTTGTATTGCATAATGTGATAAAAAATGCTAGTATTTTTGTTAGAGGTAAAATTCGTTAAGGGGGTATAAAAGTGGGAAATTTTTGTACTTATTGTGGAAAACAGCTAGTAGATGGCCAAATCTGCAGTTGTAGAGAGAATAATTCAGTTCCGGCAGGTAACCCGGCAGAAAACGTAGGTTATGGACAGCAGCCTAACCAATTCCAGGGGCAGGGGAATCCGTATCCCGGTCAAAATAATCAGTTTCCAGGACAAAATAATCCCTATCCGGGGGGGCAGAGCAACCCATATCCTGGCCAGCAAAACCAGTATCCGGCTCAAGGAAATCCATTTCCGGCACAGGGGGGACAAAACCCGGGTCAAATAAATCAATATCCAGGTCAGGGAAATCAATACCCGGGTCAGCCGTCACATCCGTATAATCCCGGGCATGCCCGAACAAATCAATTTAATGCCAGTCAGGCAGCAGGACAGTTTGCGAACTACTCTAAAAATATGCTGCAAATAGGGCTCCAATTATTTAAAAAGCCTGTTGGTGTTTTAAAGGAAGTTGGCAAAAATGAAGATTTTAAGACCGGATTGTTTTTCGTCCTTATACAGGCGGTTATAGCCGGAATATTTGCAATGATAGCAGCTAAGAGTTTATTTAGCCTTTTAGGTTTTTCCTCTTTTAGCGCATTTGGGTTTAAAATCAACTATTTTGCTACTTTTATTAAAGCGGTATTGTTAGTTGGAATACAGTTTTTTGTACTGTCAGGTGCTGTTTTTGCTACCGCTAAATTTGCTTTTGGAAATACAGGTTCTTTTAAATCTGTTATTGCAGTGATCGGTACGGCCAGTATTCCTATCTCGGCAGCAACCTTGATAGCAATTCCTGTAATCGTTATTTTACCGGGGTTTGCCTATGGACTAGTTTACTTTGGAATGATTGCTTCCATTTTATTGAACTACTCAGGAATAAAAAATGCTTTGGATGTAGATGAAAATAAGGCAGTTTATCTTATTACCATAGCTTATGCAGTCTATTCTATTATTTTATGGCTGTTTACAAAGCAGCTTTTTATGCCTTCAATGAACGATTTTAGTTTTTAACTTACATATTTGGAACAAAGGATTATAACACATATTCATAAAAATAAAACCTTCAACAAACAGGAGTTTGTTGAAGGTTTTATTTTTTTTTCGGAAAATGTATGATGGAAATCATACTATTTTAACAGGTGTTCCAACAGGCACCAGATTATATACTTCTATGATATCCTTATTGTACATTCTGACACAACCATGGGAAACTGCTTTCCCAATGGAGGAAGGATTGTTCGTGCCATGAATTCCATAACCGCCTCCCGGTGCGTTTAACCCAAGCCATCGTGCACCAAATGGGCCACCCGGATTAGCTGCCTTATTTTTTACCCTGAAGGAACCCTTCGGAGTAGGTGTAGATGGTGCTCCTATTGCGACAGGATAGGTTTTAAAAAGGCTTCCGTCTCTATAAAGACTTAAGGTTTTAGCTGAGGTATTCACAGTGATGCTGTATGTGGCTCTTGTCATCATCATATAGGAATACGGGCAATAATAATACATTTTGCTACCCCCTAATTATTAATCAATACATAGTATTCAAAAAATATGCATTTGGGAATAGGTTATTTTGCTTGTATACATGCCATGTTTTAGATGAAAAAAAAGATTAAATTTGTTATAATTGTATTGATTTAAATAATTTTAGAAATTAATTGTAGGACCTCCTAAAATTGATCATAGATCCAGAAGAATTAGAGAAGAAAAAGAGAATGTGTTCATGGAAGCTGTTTTTATGTTTGTTTTAGTCATTTTTTCTGTTTTGCCTTTTGCCGGAGCAGTTAATAATTTTTTTGAGGGAGACGCATTCAAAATCGCTTCCTAACACTATTTATTCTATTTTAACCTTTTTATTTGGATGGTGGTCATTTCCAAAGGGGCCTATGCATACGGTACGGGTTTTATACAGAAATATCAAGGGCGGCAATAACATAACTGTAGCAGAACTGTTAGATTCCCTTGATGGCGATGAAAATGGGGGATCGATAGCTGCTTGAACGAAATAAAAGACGAAAAGTGCAGCAATTTTAATTTTTTGTTTTACTTAGAATTTACTAGATTGTTCGGAGGTTCGGATGGAGAGTTGGCTTAGGTTAGGGGTCGAGTTGCTGGCCTGTACAACTGAAATGCTTTTAATGTCATTTTTTGCCTGTATGCTCTATGAAATCCGGTTTAAATATAGGTATGTTTTGCTTTTTTCCATTGTTTCAGGTTTGGGCAGAACAATATTGGAATACTTTTGTTTCATGATGGGCGATGCAATGATCATGTTAAGGCCACTGGTAACTCTTTTGGCTGCGATTTTATTTATAAAGCTTTTTTATAAGTTGGATTTAAAAAAAGCTTTTGTTTCAACCGGCCTGATGGCAATTATACTTGCTTTTACCAATATATTGGTAGTAGCTACTTACTACATGGTAGGGATCAAGCAGTTTGATTTGAATAATTTAAGTCAATATGTCATAGGCTGCATTCTTAATAATATATATGTCTTACTTATTCTTGCGTTTATAAAATACTTTAAATTCTTTTCCTATTTTTCCAAACAAATGAGGACAAAGGCACTTGTTTCATATGTCCTATATATTGCCTTTTTTATTATTATTATTCTTATAAATATGAATTATTTCTATTCTCCAAAACACAACAAAGTTGAATTTGATTTTGTTGCTTTTGATATTTTAGTATTTTTCTTTTTACTTTTTAATATTGTTATTATTCAAAAAAACTTATTTGCCAATAAGGCGCTAACCGAAGAATTACATCAAAAAAATAGTGAGCTGCTCTCTGCTAACAAAAAGCTGAAGGAATATGCAGAAAGCATAGAAGAGTTGGCTGTTGTAAAGGAAAGAAACCGGTTTGCCAGACAAATCCATGACACTTTAGGCCATACAATGGCTTTGCTTTTAGCTGTTTTGGAGGTAAGCTCAATTAATCTGAAAAAGGATCCGGAAAAAGCAGAGCAAAAGCTGCTGGAAGCAACAGGAATGGCAAGAGAGGGCCTAAAGGAACTTAGGCGCTCCATTTCAGGATTGGATAATGGGAAAATTGAAGCGGAAAATTTAATACAATCTTTGAAAAAGCTGTTTGCAGATTTTGAATCTGCAGGAATGAATATTGATTTTACAATCCAAGGCATTTTTGACTATAAAGACCCCAATTACTCAGATGCTTTATATAAAACATGTCTGGAGGCTTTGACAAATTCATTAAGGCATGGTAAGGCTAAAAATGTAAGTATTATATTGAAATTTTTTAGTGATGGAATGAAGCTCTTTATTATTGATGATGGCATTGGGTGTAAAGCGATAGAAAAGGGTTTTGGACTTACAGGGATGGAACAAAGAATCCAGGAATTGAAGGGGAAAATTCATTTTGGATCGGATGGAGAAAATGGTTTTAATATTCAAATAGAAATTCCAACCTGCACTTAAGGCTAAAGACGCTTAAACAAAGCTCAAATTTATGGTTAAGATAAACCTTGCTACAATTCTATGGAAAGCAAATATGCACCATGGGTCTTGAGCCACTTTGAACGTTCCTTGAAATCCGGAAGAACAGATTCAACTAACTTCCAAAAGCTTTTGGAGTGATTCATTTCCTTTAAGTGAGCAAGTTCGTGTACAAGGAGATAGTCAATAATATGTGGTGGAGCCATGATTATTTTCCAGTTGATATTGATGTTTCCTTTTGAACTGCAGCTTCCCCATCTTTTTTTTTGACCTTTGATGAGTACTTTTGCAGGTTTGACTCCAAGCTTTCGGGAAAAAAACTCTATATTTTTTTTAATATACTGTGCAGTCTGATTTTTATAAAAGTCCCATAATTCCAGCTTTATCCTGTTGGTCCTTTCCTCCTCCGATAGATCTGACGGAAGGGTTATGACTATGGAGTTTTCCTGAAGAAAAATTGGGGTATATGAAGCAGTATTGCTTTGAAAGACCTTAAGTGTATGGCTGATACCCCATAAAGGAAGCAAAGAGCCATTTGTAAAATCCTTAAGTTTAGGCATTTTCTCTATTCGAGAGATTTCAAAAAGCTTTTTTGAAATCCAGGATGCCTTCCTTTGGATAATTTCATCAATATATTGTAAGCTGACTCCTTTGGGTGCGCTTACCTTTACTCCATCTTTACTTACGGCAATACCTATCGTTTTTCTCTTTCTTCGAATAATTTGATAATCGAATTTTTCCATATGAACACCTTGCATCAACTGATATTAAAAGTTTAAATAGCTATCACTCAAAATAATTAGTACAGCGAGAATGCATCCAAGTATGTGCTATAAAATAGTATATCCAAATAAGACATATTAAGCAATGGCATAAATTTTAACTTTAGTGAAATCTGCCTTCAAAATATCGGTAATTACTTAAATGAAGTCATTGGAAAATAGGTATGGGGACACATCATTGCAGAACGTATCCCCATACCTATTTAGGAATTAGATATTTGATCGGTGTAGTTTCAATTGCGCACTTCAAGTTTTAATGCAGGCTGAACGGGCTTAAGAACCTCATAAGTTACAACATTCGAATAGATTTTACCCCAGGATGTGCTGACTGTAACAGCACCGCCCTTGTACTTGCCAGGTTCTTGGTACAGCTTCAACACAGCTATACCACGCCAGTTTGTGTATGCACTTCCTATGTATTGGGTGGGATAGCCGGCTATAGTGGGACTTCCTGTGTAAAAGTCAATCTTGGCTCCGATGGGGAGAATTCTACTGCCGTTAGAGTATAAAAGGGGTAATACCGTTGCTGTGTAGGTAACATTACTGTTGCTGGTATTGTCAACCGATACATTCAATTGGATCCTTGGGAAAATAGACATGGTACTTGATTTGTCACTATCAAGCGCGGATGCTCCTACCACATTGCCAAATAAAAACATAAGGGTTAAAACGATTAAAGCCAGCTTTTTCATAAAGAAAGCCTCCCTTTGAATTGTATTTATTTGTTTATTGCCTTTATGGCATTAAACCCATTTTGATTTAGAACATTTTATCAAGCAGGATAATATGAGGATTACACTATTTATTAACATTTGACCAAGCATAGAGCCATTGCTTTAGATGTATGTGAGATAAATGTTTTGCATTTACTGTAAGTTCTATTGGTGGGGGTGCTGTATGAACAGAAGTTATTTTTTAAATGAATATTATGTAATTTGTGTATATTATTTTATAAAAAATTATATCTAATATCAAGAGTATTTTTGTAAAAAGATTTTGGTTTAATAAATATTATGCACTAAAAGTATGTATAGTACTGAGTATCCGGCTTTTGGTGATGGCCTAAGAAGGCAGAATATAGCATATTACTACTAAAATATTGTAAATTAGTAATTAAATCGATATTTACTATTAAATAAATAAACAAAAATGCCGAATAATACCAAGAAATGATTTTGTATGCTATTCATAATCATTTATTAAAATTAAGGAGGTATTTTTTATGGACAGTCCTTTTATTGGTCAGATTCAACTTTTTGCTTTCAATTATGCCCCCGAAGGGTGGATGCTGTGTCAAGGCCAGTTGTTGAACATTAGTCAAAATCAGGCATTGTTTGCCCTCATAGGAATAACCTATGGCGGTGACGGACGCACCAATTTTGCGCTGCCGAACTTGCAAGGGGCATCCCCGCTGCCGGGTATGCAGTATTATATAGCAATCCAGGGATTGTTTCCTCCAAGATCTTAAATTACTGTTTCGCACTACAGGCTCTTAGCGGACAGTGAGGAAATAAAATATGGATTAGAAAGGAAGGATATAATGGGAAATGTGGCCTTGATGAAAAACGCATCCGCCAGCAGTTTTATGGCTCCCTATTCCCCTAGCCGGGCTGTTGACGGTTCTATACAGCCAATTCAGCGATGGGTTTGCAGCTCTGTGCCCTGTTGGATGATGGTAGACCTGGGGGCTCTTTACTGGATTAACCGGTGGGTGGTAATACATATGGGTAGTGCCGGATGGCAGTCCCCAAGCTATAATATGATGGACTATAAGCTGCAGATCAGTTTGGATGCAAAAACATGGTCTGATGTAGACAGTGTAGTTGGGAATACAATCAATAAAACCGACCGTACAATCAATGCGGTGAAAACAAGATATGTGAGGATCTATACTACGAGAGGGATTGCGGTTAATAACCAGCTTGCATCCATTGTTGATCTCCAGATCTATGAAGCGCCGCCTACCAGTGCATATTTAAGCAACTTGGTGATAAGTACCGGTTCTTTAAGTCCGGCATTTTCTCCTACAACCGGCCAGTATACTGCAAATGCGGGTTTTGATATTGAAAGC
Organism: Clostridia bacterium; assembly: GCA_026418275.1. Classification (GTDB taxonomy): domain Bacteria; phylum Bacillota; class Clostridia; order Acetivibrionales; family DSM-2933; genus SKW182. The sequence goes on along the minus strand of JAOABQ010000070.1, from coordinate 86,353 downwards.
ATAACTGTAACGCCTACCGCCCAAGATCCCAATGCGACAATTAAAGTGGACGGGCAGATAGTGTTAAGCGGACAGGCATCGGGACAGATACCTCTGACTGCCGGTCAAACCAAGTCCATCTTGATTGAGGTAACTCCTGTAATAGGGAATCCGTACACTTATACGGTAAATGTAACAAGGGCTTCAAGTCCGTATTTAACAAAAGTGAATGTAAATTATACTGACCGGACAGGATCTAAAGTGGTAGGTATTGATATCGTTCCCGGTACATTCAACTACACGGCAGATGTGCCGACCGGTGTCAAGAATGTTACCTTAACACCTTACGCAGCAGATCCACAGGCAGCAATCAAGGTGGATGGGCAAAATGCAGCAAGTGGGCAAGCTTCCCAACAAATAACCTTAAATGCAAGTGGAGATACTGTGATTCCTGTCAATGTAGAATCACATACAGGTACTGACAAAAAGGAATATACTATCTGTGTAAAATAAAATTGAATAAGATCCGGATCTTGTTGATAATGAAGTAAATATCAAGAAGGTAATAGTTCTTTGCTGAAAGAACTATTACCTTCTTGGAATTTATGGATAAATAAGTGTATAATATTAATTAATGCAAATTTTGTTTGGTACAAAGACAATATGTATTTGTTTCAAAACAACTATACCGGCATGATTACAACAACGAAGTACAACATTGTATTGGGGGAATAAAAATTATGAAGGTGCTTTTGAAGAAGAAAAATCTTAGTTTTGCAAGCTGTTTCGCCATTGTTTTATGTATTTTGCTTTCAATGATTCCTGTCCAGTGGGTATGGGCTACTACCTACGGCGCAAATTTAATTGTGAATGGCAATGCAGAAAATGATTTCAACGGGTGGATTAAAACAGATCCCCACAGCGGATTCTATGTGGATACTGCTGCAAACCTGAGTGTTTCGGACAGTACAAACGGTGGAAAGATTTTTGATTACTTTACCAATGGAACCCCGGGAAGTGGAACCTTAGAACAGATTATTGACATTTCGGATAAGGCTTTGCATATTGATGCCGGAGGTGTCCGTCTGAATTTAATCGGTGAAATTAGAGAAAATAATGATGCTGGAAGTGCTACAATAAGGGTTGAATGCTTAACTGGCGGTAATGCCCTCATCGGCTCTGCCTATGATGTTGTAAGCAGCAACGATGGTGACGGTACTTTCAATTGGCAGCAGAAAAGCGGGAGCATTGCAGTTTTGCCGGCAGACACTCGGAAACTGAAAGTAACACTCATAGCTGCGGTAACTGCCAATGCCTCTGATTGTGTTGAATTTGATGGTGTGCAACTGACATTAATTCAAAACGACACCACAGCCCCAACTATTCAAAGTGCAGCTCGGACAGATAATACACATATCATCGTTACACTGAGTGAAAACTGTACCAATATAGCCAAAGCCAATGACGGCGGTTTTACTGTTCATGAAACCGGTGCACTTGGTACTACCTATGCTGTATCCTCCATTGCACAGGGTGTGGATGCAAGCCATGTCATACTGACGGTGGCTGATATGGGCATATCCGCTAAGGAGGGAATTACAGTAAAATACGCGTCTGGAGGAAATGGGAGTGTCCAGGATACGGCCGGTAATGCTCTGGCAACGGATGGTGTTGGTGTTACCGTTGGTGGATGGGACACCACGGGTCCCACCATTTCTTCAGGGATACTGGCGTCCGGCAATGCCTATCTTGATTTAGTGCTGAGTGAAGGTGTATACGGCGCCGATGATGGCACTACCCCACTTACGACGGCCAAGCTTGACCTGACCTTCACCCGGAACGGAGGCAGTGCAACCAATGTGGCCATCAGCTCAGTGAAGAAAAATGACAATGCGGTTGAGGGCTTGGCTTCAGTGCTCACGGGCGGCGAGACTACTATTCGGGTATTCCTTACAGTTACAGGCACGCCCAATGGGATGGAAACGATCGAGGTTAAGCCTGTGAATGCCTCATCCGTCTATGATAAAGCTGGTAATGCAGTATTAGCGGTACAAACCACCGGGATAAAAACATTGAACGACAAGACTCTTCCGCTGCTTCAAAGTGCAGTAAGAACCGACAACACTCACATCACAGTTGCTTTAAATGAAAACTGTACTAATATAGCCAAAGCCAATGACGGTGGTTTTACTGTTCATGAAACCGGTGCACCGGGTACTTCCTATGTGGTAGCCTCCATTGCACAAGGTGTGGATGCAAGCCATGTTGTGCTGACGGTGGCTGATATGGGCATATCCGCTAAGGAAGGGATTTCAGTAAAATACGCGTCCGGAGGAAATGGGACTGTCCAGGATACGTCCGGCAATGCTCTTGCGACTGACGGTGTTGGTGTTACTGTTAGTGGATGGGACACCACGAGTCCCACCATCTCTTCAGGGACACTGGCGTCCGGCAATGCCTATCTTGATTTAGTGCTGAGTGAAGGCGTATACGGCGCCGTTGATGGTACTACCCCACTAACGGCGGCCAAACTTGCTCTGACCTTCACACGAAGCGGAGGCAGTGCAACCAATGTGGCCATCAGCTCAGTGAAGAGGAATGATAATGCAGCAGAAGGCTCGGCTTCTGCACTGACAGGCGGAGAAACCACTATACGGGTATTCCTTACGGTTACAGGTACGCCCAATGGTGTGGAAAGCATAGAAATCAAGCCGGCAAATGCTGCATCTATCTATGATAAAGCGGGAAATGCCACTCTGATAGCCCAGACCACAGGAGGGAAGAATTTAATCAGCCAGGTTGTTGTCAATCCTAATCCTGTTTCGACTCCAACACCAACACCGATACCAATTCAGACGCCCACGCCGGTACCAACACCTGCAGCCGAAGGGGCATCGACATCCTCATCTGCGCCAACTCCAACACCAATCCGGGAAGAAACAGGGGTAAACATCATTATTAATGGTAAAGAAGAAACAGCAGCCCAGGCTAAAACTGAAACAGTGGAAGAAAATACCGTGACAACGATTACATTGGATGATAAAAAGGTGGAAGAAAAATTAAACCGGGAAGAAAAAAAGAGCACCATTGTAATTCCGGTGAATCAGCAATCGGATATAGTAGTTGGACAGCTAACAGGAGAGACAGTGAAGAAAATGGAAGCCAAAGAAGCAGTTCTTGAAATAAAGACAAAAAATGTAACTTATACACTTCCGGCTTCTCAAATTAATATTGATGAGGTCTCTCAAGAGATTGGAGACTCGGTGAAACTAAAAGATATCAAAGTCAGCGTGTCTATCGCTGAGGCTTCCTCGCAAACTGTAAAAATCGTGGAGGATACGGCAAACAAAAACAAGTACCAGGTGGTTGTACCGCCATTGGATTTTGAGATCACCTGCACTACGGGAGAAAAAACTGTCCAGGTATCCAAGTTTAATGGATATGTGGAAAGGACTGTAGCTATTCCGGAAGGAATAGATCCTTCTAAAATAACCACCGGAATTGTTCTAAATCACGACGGCACATTTTCACATGTCCCCACCACCATTATCATAATAGATGGGAAATACCATGCAAAAATCAACAGTCTGACTAATAGTACTTATTCTGTAATCTGGAGCCCCAAAAACTTTAAGGATGTAGAAAAACACTGGAGCAAGGATGCGGTAAACGATATGGGATCAAGGTTGGTAGTTAATGGGACGGATGAATATCATTTTGAGCCTGACAAGGCAATTAGCCGGGGAGAATTCATATCCGTAATCGTTCGTGCATTAGGGCTGATGAGAACAGGAAACGGAAAAGATGTATTCACCGATGTGACATCAGATCAATTTTATTATGATGCGGTAGCCATTGCATATAAGTATGGAATTATAGAGGGGTATGGTAAAAGTATTTTCAGGCCTGAAAAAAATGTGAGCCGTGAGGAAGCGATGGTTATATTATCCCGGGCGATGAAAATTGCCAAGATAGATACAGCTCTTGAAGAAGGCGAAGCGCTCATGATAATGAATAAATACAGTGATAGTTTTGAAGCAGCCGCATGGGCGGTAAAATCCATATCACAATGCATAAAAACTGGGATTGTGAAGGGATATAAGCAAAAAATTATGATAAAGGCAAATATTACAAGAGCTGAAACGGCGGTAATGATTCAGCGTATGCTTAAAAATTCCAAACTGATAAATTGATTTAAATAGTAAGGATGAAAGGAAGGGGATGGATTAGCGTTATATAAGACATCTCCTTCCTTATTGCAGCCTTGGTGAGATGAACAAAAATTTTATCCTAATCCCTGTCCTATTTTCATATATTTATAAATAAAGTGGGAACTTTTTGGATTCCTATTCCGTCAAATAGTAGAATCTAAATAGATCGTGAAATGATTTTGCATGGATAAATTGAATTTTCACGATATTAAATCAGGGAAATTGAAGCGCAATGTAAAATCTTTATTGCGTTCAATATATGTTGAAAGAGGTAAAAAATGGGTGGTTTATATTTGGCTGGCTTAATCCTTGCATTATTATTGGCTTCTCTGGAAGGGTCTATTGAGGAAAATAAAGACATACCTGGTGAGCATGTCGATAAAGGAACGGATTATTTTTAATGGGCTTGTTTTTTTCGGATATACAAAGAGCCATCGTATTGAAGTTCTGCAAAAAAGACCTCTTCTACGGAATTTATACCTAAGGAATGGAGCTGATTTTTGAGCCACTGATCATTCAGGTTAAATTCCTTTAAGTTTTTTGTAACGGCTTTACCGTCAACGATAATTTCAGTTGGGATAAATGCATCAGGGGCGGTTGGAATACGCAAATCTTTTTTTATGACGCTATCAAGCTCGGGTTTTTTCAATACACTTAGCTGTCCATTGGGTTCTAAGATGGCGTATTCCACATCCTTTAGAGAGAAAATATCCTTACTCCTTAGAAGCATGAGCAGGTCATCCAAGTTAAGTCTTAGAGATTTGAGGGCGTCTTCAACAATTTCGGTTTTTTTTATAACGATGGTTGGCTCGCCATCCAACATAATACGTGCTTTGGAGGATTTTAAGCTCACGAATTCGACAAGAAAAGTCAATATAGCCCATAAAATAAGACCTAAAACACCGTCTATTAATCGTACATCCTTGTGTACTACCATATCTCCGGCAATATTGCCCATAGCAATTCCAGTAATATAAGTGAAGAAAGTTAGTTGTCCCAATTGTTTCTTTCCAAGAAGGCGTATTAGTATAAGCAGTATGAAAAAACCGATGGCGGTTCTTACCAATGTTTCAATTGCAGCTTCCATGACGCTTCCTCCGGTTAAAAGGTTTATTATAGATAACCAAAGATTAAGAGAAGGATAAAGTGGTCAAAATACCTGTGGCAAGTGTTCATTTACTGGCTGATAAAAATCACTTTTATATTTGGTTATCTATAGTATGTTTGCCTTAAAACCAGAGAGTAAACGTGGTTTTTTTTTCATTTTCATGTTTTTTAATTTTGCAGAAATTCCAGGGTACTCACGATTCCACGGATATGTAGTCTATCAGCCCATAAAATAAAGTAGTTGTAAGATTGTTCGTCGATTACGATAGGTTTGGGGTAGCGGATGATAAAAGCTGCTTGATTTTTCATATCAACAGGTTGATCTTGGGAGGGGAGAATAAGACAACCTGTTCTATTTTTATATGGATACATAATAATTTTAGGTTTGCTGCCGTAAGGTTTCAAGGGGTGGTATGCTTCGTTTTTACATACTTTATCCAGGGAATTACCTGCGATAGCAGATATTTGGAAGAAGCCGTCCTTGCCCTCGTATCTTGTCTCATTCACTTTATGCCAGTGGGAAGGATACTTTAAAGAGACACGGTACTGGGCATTGGTAAATGTGTTCCATGCTACAGGAATACAAATTTTCTGACCAATACGTAATACATAGGGATGGATGCCGGGATTGGCTTTCTTTAAATCATTCACTGTAATGTTAAATATTTTGGCTATGGTGCTAAGTGTGTCCCTTCTTTTGATTACATACTCAGGATTTTGAGGCTGGCATGCAAGTGGAGGTTGTGTAGACAAAGGAATGCAAATGCTTTGTCCTACAAAAAGCCTGTTTGGGTTGATTCCCGAATTTGCATCCAATATATCCTTAAGTGAAATATTTTGAGCCTTTGCAATGTTAAAAAGTGTATCACCAGGCTGTAGAGTGTAGTATTTGCCATGGGGGCAAGAGGGAGGTTCGAAACCACTAGGCTGTCTGGCTATACAGTTTTGGCAAATCCCTTGAGAATTTTGAATATGGGCATAAGGGTTTGTGACCGGAAATTGTGGAAATGGTATGTAATTTAATATATTGCTGTCCGGCCTTTCTATGTAGGGGTTTTGGGATAAGGAAAATGCTCTTGAAAAATAAGGACAATACATATAAGAAGCCTCGCATATTTACTCTATTTCATTATATTCATGCACACTTCAAAGGTTCAAAAAAACAACCGAAAAAGAATTTTAAAACCAGTCTATACTTCTTTTTGCAATTTATGATAATATTACATTAATCATTGGCAAATACTATTTATTTAAAGGATGATTTCATAGAAAGGAATGAATAAGTTTGAGAATTGACCATAGAGAAAATAATCAGCTAAGGCCGGTAAAAATCACAAGAAATTATATAAAAAGCGCGGAAGGTTCTGTTTTAATTGAAATGGGTGATACCAAGGTCATTTGTACCGCATCGGTAGACGAGAAGGTTCCGCCCTTTAAAAAAGGGAGTGGAGAAGGATGGGTAACAGCAGAGTATTCCATGCTTCCCAGAGCAACCCAGGTGCGCAACACAAGAGATATCAGCAAGCTGAAATTGAACGGAAGAAGCCAGGAGATACAGCGTTTGATCGGCAGGTCATTAAGGGCGGTTGTGAATTTAAATCTTTTGGGAGAAAGGCAAATTATTGTAGACTGTGATGTTATACAAGCAGATGGAGGGACGAGAACCTCATCCATTACAGGTGCATTTATCGCTTTGGTAGATGCGTGCAGGAAGCTTAAAGAAGATGGGTTAATATCCAAAATACCGATTACGGATTTCGTTGCAGCAACCAGTGTAGGCATTATTCATGGTGTGGAAATGCTGGATCTTTGCTACAGTGAGGATTCACATGCCATTGCGGATATGAATGTAGTAATGTCAGGAGAAGGTAAATTTATTGAAATTCAAGTAGCAGCTGAACAGTCCCCCTTTAGCAGAGAACAGTTTGACAAGCTATTAAACCTTGCTGAAGAAGGAGCAGGCAAATTATTTGAGGTTCAGAGGCAGGTGTTGGGGGACTTGGCAAAAGAGATAGGGAGTGTATCTAAGGATGAGAAAATTCATAGTAGCAACCCGGAATAAGGGGAAGTTAAAGGAAATCCAAGAAATTTTGAGAGGTTTTCAAGTGGATGTGATATCCATGGAGGAAGCGGGGATTTTTAAGGACATTGAAGAAACGGGAACAACCTTTGAAGAGAATGCCATGATTAAAGCAAAAGAGGTTTTGAAGCTTACCGGAGAAATTGTCATGGCAGATGATTCGGGGCTGGAAGTAGACTGTCTGGATGGGGCTCCGGGGATATATTCTGCCCGCTTTGCAGGGGAAGGTGCATCGGATGAAGATCGCAACAATAAACTTCTAAGCATGCTCCAGGGGGTAGAACTTGAAAAGCGGACTGCCAGGTTTGTTTGTGCGGTTGCGGTAGTTTTCCCGGATGGAAGAGAATTTACGGTAAAAGGGATTTGTGAAGGCTATATTGGGTTTGAGCCGAAGGGAACCAATGGATTTGGCTATGACCCGCTCTTTTATATGCCGGAATACAATATGACCACTGCTCAGATGAAGTCGGAGGATAAGCATAAAATAAGCCACCGGGGAAGAGCTTTAAAAAAGATGGTGGAGGAATTCAAAAAGATCGATTTGGATCGAGGAATTTGATTGTTGTATATTAGAAAAAAATGTGTTATAATACTTCAAATCATAATTTGGATGTTTATGATTGCAAAATGAATAGATTAAAAGCGATGAAGGAGTAAAGTAAACGGTTTTGGTTCATAACAGAGAGTAGGCACCAGCGGCTGAAAGTGCCTTAATGATACTATCCGTTGAAGTTCCCTCCCAAGCTGCATTTTTGAACGGATAGTAGGAAATGCCGGAAAAAACCGTTAGAGATTGAGAAGTGTTTATTATGCATTATGAATAAAAACTTGGGTGGTACCGCGGAGTTAACCTTCGTCCCTTTTGGGATGGAGGTTTTTTGATTTTTGCAAAGAAAGAATTTGATATAAGGAGGAATGTGTAGTATGAAGGAGCAGCTGAATAATATCAAGGACAGTGCCCAGAAGGAACTTTCAAACATTAAATCTATTCAGGAATTGGAAGATATCCGCATTAAATTTTTAGGGAAAAAGGGTGAACTTACGTCCGTTTTAAGAGGAATGGGTGCCCTATCTGCGGAGGAAAGGCCGGTAATCGGTCAACTGGCAAACGAAGTTAGGGCTTTCCTGGAAAACGAAATCGAAAATGCAAAAATGGAACTTGTGAGAAGGGAAAGGTCTTCTGCTTTAGAGAAGGAAGTCATTGATGTTACTATTCCGGGAAAAAGGAAGAACCTTGGGAAAAGACATCCTCTTAGTATGGTAATGGATGAAATAAAAAATATATTTATAGGGATGGGTTACGAGATTGCCGAAGGTCCCGAGATTGAGCTGGATTATTATAATTTTGAAGCTTTAAATATCCCACAGGGGCATCCTGCAAGGGATACCCAGGATACGTTCTATATCAATCAAAACATGCTTTTAAGAACACAGACATCCCCGGTACAGATCCGGATTATGGAGAAGAGTCAGCCTCCTATAAAAATTATTTGTCCGGGAAGGGTATACCGCTCCGATGCAGTGGATGCAACCCATTCCCCCATATTCCATCAGGTGGAAGGACTTGTTGTGGATAAGGGAGTGACCATGGGAGACTTGGTAGGAACCCTTGAGGTTTTTGCCAAGAGTATATTCGGCGAGAATACAAAGATCAGGCTAAGACCGCATCACTTCCCGTTTACCGAACCCAGTGCGGAGGTAGATGTATCCTGCTGGACTTGTGGCGGTAAAGGATGCAGGGTATGTAAAAATGAAGGGTGGATAGAAATTTTGGGGGCCGGCATGGTACACCCTAAGGTTCTCAAGATTTGTGGAATTGACCCTGAAGTTTACAGTGGATTTGCCTTTGGTTTAGGGGTTGAAAGGACTGCCATGGGAAGATTTAATATCGATGATTTGCGCCATTTATATGAAAATGACGTTAGATTCCTAAAACAATTTTAAGAGGAAGGGAGCTGGAAAAAATGAAAGTACCGATGAGTTGGCTTAGAGATTATGTTGACATAAATGTTAGCCCGAAGGAATACGGGGATGCGCTGACTATGTCAGGGTCCAAGGTTGAGGGTATAGAGGTTCAGGGAGAGGACATTACAAAGGTTGTTGTAGGAAAAATCGTTTCTTTGGAAAAGCATCCGGATGCGGATAAGCTTCAGGTTTCAAAGGTAGATATAGGAAGTGAAGTTATTCAGGTTGTGACAGGTGCACAAAATATAAAGCTTGGGGATACAATTCCTGTAGCTCTTGTAGGTGCTACCCTTCCGGGGGATAAGAAAATATCCAAAGGTAAGTTAAGAGGTGTTGAATCCTGTGGAATGATGTGTTCTATCGGAGAACTCAATCTGACCAAAGAAGATTTTCCGGAAGCGCCGGAGGACGGAATCTTTATTTTAGAGAGTGGTTTGCCTTTAGGGAAGGATATAAAAGAAGTTCTGGGGATTAATGAGACTGTCGTGGAGTTTGAAATCACTTCAAACCGGCCGGACTGCTTTAGTATGCTTGGGATTGCAAGGGAGTCTCGAGTAACTTTGGACACTGAATTTAAAAAGTTAAATATCAAGGTGAAAGAAGAAGGAGATGCAGCTGACCAGTATGCGGCTGTTGAGATAAAGGACCCGGATTTGTGCCCCAGGTATGCAGCAAGAATTGTTAAGGATGTAAAAATAGGGCCTTCACCGAAGTGGATGAGGGATCGGTTGAAGGCGGCAGGAGTCCGTCCGATAAATAATATCGTTGATATTACGAATTATGTAATGCTTGAGTTGGGGCAGCCCATGCACGCTTTTGATCTCGAGGATCTGGAAGATAAAAAAATTATCGTAAGAAGAGCGGCTGAAGGAGAAACCATCAAGACACTGGATGATCAGGAAAGAAAGCTGGATCAATCCATGCTGGTGATTGCGGACGGGAAAAAACCGGTTGCAATTGCAGGGGTCATGGGAGGCGCTAACTCGGAGGTAAGCGAAAAAACGAAAACCATCCTTTTCGAGTCTGCCAATTTCGACGGAATTTCAGTTCGTCTAACCGCCAAAAAGGTAGGTATTCGGACCGAGGCATCCGGACGTTTTGAAAAGGGATTGGATGTAGAAAATGTAGTGACTGCCATAGATAGGGCAGCACAGTTGGTTGAAGAACTAGGCATTGGAACCGTTTGTAAGGGAATTATTGATTGTTATCCGAATAAGGCAAAGGAAAGGTTTTTAAAGCTAAATCCTGAAAAAATAAATACATTCTTAGGAATTTCCTTAAATACCGAAGAAATGCTCAAGATTTTTAAAGCACTGGAGTTTGAAGTGAATGAAAGAGAGCTGACACTGAAAGTTCCAAGCTTCAGGCCGGATGTTGAGGGGGAAGCGGACTTGGCAGAAGAGGTAGCGAGATTTTATGGATATAATAAAATCAAGCCAACACTTCTTCTCGGGAAAGCCTCTACCCAGGGTAAGAAAACTCTTAAGCAAAAGGTAGAGGATATGATTAAGGATACCATGATCGCCTGCGGTTTATCCGAAACTTATACCTATTCTTTTACCAGTCCGAAGGTTTTTGATGAAATCAGCCTGCCTGCGGATAGTGAGATTAGAAAAGCTGTAGTAATCTCCAATCCGTTAGGGGAAGATTACAGTATTATGAGAACCACAACGGTTCCGGATATGTTGGAAGTGTTAAGCAGGAACTATAACCGAAGAATAGAGGCGGCAAATCTCTTTGAAGTGTCCTTTGTCTATTTGCCTCAAAGCATACCCGTAGATAAACTCCCATATGAAAAACCTGTTTTAACCTTGGGGATGTATGGGAACGGTGATTTTTACGATATGAAAGGGGTTTTGGAAGAATTATTCGCTACCCTTCGAATCACCAAGTACGAATTTGAGCCGGATAGGGATAATCCCACTTATCACCCGGGAAGATGTGCAAGCATTGTGATCAATGGGAAGAAAGCAGGTATCTTTGGTGAAGTCCATCCTGATGTGGTAGAAAAGTTTGAATGTGCAGAAAGAACCTATCTGGGTGTAGTAGATGTTGAGGATTTAGTAGAAAATGCGTCCATGAAATCAGAATATAAGCCGTTGCCTAAGTTCCCTGCAATTACAAGAGATATCGCCATGCTGGTAAAGGATGATATCCTGGTTAAGCAAATTGAAGCAGTGATCAAGGAACGGTCAGGAAAGATCCTGGAAGCTGTGAAGCTTTTTGATGTGTACAAAGGAAAACAGATTCCTGAAGGTATGAAGAGTGTTGCATATTCAATAACCTTTAGGGCGGATGACCGGACTTTGGTTGATGAAGAAGTGAATAAGGTAATGACTAAAATATTGGATGGACTCAAAAACAAAATTGGTGCTCATTTGAGAGAGTGATCCTTGGGATTGTAGTGAAAGAAACGGTGTCGTGGGGAACGACACCGTTTTTTTTGAAGTGATGTGGGGAGTGTTTTTTGTTTGTAGAAGGGCCATGATTTTATAGGGGAGGTTTTTTGTAGGGGAGGAGTAGCCTCTAAACTTACAAACTCTATTTTAAATTTTTTATTTTTTTATACGGTATTCTTCTATCCGGGTTATCCGGTCTTCATTAAAGTGGTAAATTGTTTTTAATAAATTTGCTTTTAAAAGCTGCATTGTTTTATGATCCAAACTATCACTGCGATGATTAAAAAATCTATATTTTGTTTTTCCGTATCTTAAAAATATTTCGGCATATCCGCCAAAATCATTAATACTTTCTGAAGATGCACGAAAATTAATTAAATAGGAACGTGTGGATGCGTCATAATCAGTAACATTTCCATGAAAAACCATAATAAAGACCTCCTTGTCAAAAAATATATCACCTTGGCAATCAGAGAAGGCACGATAAATCGAATCACACGTCTGTCGTGAGTATCGCGGAAGCATCCGATGTACACTCTGCCAAATGGTTGATGCTAATATATAGAACTATTTAAATATACTTTGAAAAGGTGGAATTAAAAGCTGCTTAATTGCTTAATATTGGTAAACCAAACTGCAAGATATATTTTATTCATTTATGGTGAGGAGTACAACAAACCTTAGATATTTTTGCTAATTCGACAGAGTATTTTAAGAAAAGCATCAATTAGATTACATAAAGAGGGGAAATAATTAAAACGTCACGAAATGTTGTTAATATAAAGGTGAAATAGACATTATACAATTAACCTATATTTAACATAATACTTATTATATACTTAATTTTAAAAATTTCAAGATATATCTTATAAAGGGATTATAATTTTTTATAGAGGGAAAGTTGAACTTTAGAGGTAAGGAAGTATAAACAAAGTAGATCGCATTCAATATATGTGGGAATAGAATTTATTTCCCTGTGCACAATAAAAGTGCCAGTAGCATATGTACTGACACTTTTTAATTAACGATATTGACTTTCAATCATTTCAATCATTCTCTTAACCATTTGGCCGCCGATAGGACCACCTTCATGTCCATTCACTTTGGCAGGAACGTCACCTTTGTAGTGGTCGTTATTTTCTTTCACATATTGAAGATGTCCAATCTCCTCGGCACATTCCAATTTGAATCGGGTAAGCGCTTCGCGGGCTTCAGGAACCAATGGCGTTTTTGGTCTTGACATACGTTCACCTTCTTTTTTATTTTAGTTTTGTTTTTTTATTTCTTATCATTATTTTCTACGAAAAATGAATTTTATTACGTATTAAATTAATGCAAAATTAGAAAAAATAATAATAAATTTCTTTGTTATAAAAAATACCTGGATGGCTGAAGCCATATTGAGAGGAGATAAGTATGGATTTTTTGAATCATAACGAATTGTATCATTTCTTTAAAAATTTGGACCGCTCACAATTTATAGATAACGATTACAAAAAATATGCGGACTATGATGAAGCCCTTCCCATCGGTTTTGAGCAGACAATATCTCAACCAAGCCTTGTTTATGGAATGACACAAAAATTGGATTTGGGAAAAGACCTGAAGGTTTTGGAAATTGGTACCGGATCAGGGTATCAAACAGCTTTTCTTGCTGAATTTGCAGGTCAAGTTTATACGGTTGAAAAGATTGACGAGTTATCCCTGAAAGCACAGGAAAGGCTTCACAAATTGGGTTATAACAACATTCATTTCAAGGTAGGAAACGGAAGTGAGGGCTGGAAGGAAAATGCACCCTATGACAGGATTATGGTAACCGCAGCGGCAGGAAAAATTCCCGATCCATTAGTTGAGCAGCTTAAACCTGGAGGAAAAATGATTGTTCCTGTTGGAGAAAAGGGAAGACAAGAACTTCTGGCGATTCAAAAGGATGATCAAGGCAGGGTAAACAAAAAATCACTGGGAGAGGTGGTATTTGTTGAACTCAAAGGGGAATATGGTTGGAAGAGTTAAAGCCTTTATGCTCAATACACGGTGAGATATTGTGATAAATCCACAATATGCTTGTTTAATAAACCAAACTTTGCTATAATGCGTAGGAAAGCATCAGCCAGTGAAATAACTTCCAAACAGAATTTGAAATTCAATACTGGTTATGGCTTATTTTACGATGTTTACACTTGTTTGTATATATGATAATGATTAATTTTAAATAAACATAGGAGGATGATAGCAATGCAAAAAATTCGGTTTGATTATAAGAAGGCATTAGGGTTTATAAACGAAGATGAAATTACCTACCTGGATGGTTTTATTAAGACAGCACACCAAATGCTCCATGAAAAAACCGGACCGGGGAATGATTTTGTCGGTTGGGTAAACCTTCCATTCAATTATGATAAGGAAGAATTTCAAAGAATTAAGGATGCAGCACAAAGAATAAAATCCGATTCAGACGTTTTAATTGTAATCGGTATCGGGGGTTCCTACCTTGGTGCCAAAGCTGCGATTGATGCACTGTCACATACTTTCTACAACAGCCTTTCAAAAACAGCCAGAAAATTGCCGGAAATCTATTTTGTAGGGAATAATATAAGCTCTACATACATAGCTGATTTGCTTGAACTTATTGAAGGTAAGGAAATATCAGTGAATGTAATTTCAAAGTCCGGAACAACGACAGAGCCAGCTATCGCATTTAGAATTTTTAAAGAATATATGGAAAAGAAATACGGTAAAGAAGGCGCGGCAAAAAGAATCTATGCGACAACCGACAAATCCAAGGGAGCCCTTAGAAAGCTCGCGGTAGAGGAAAAGTATGAAACCTTTGTTGTACCCGACGATGTTGGAGGAAGATTCTCTGTTTTAACGGCTGTTGGACTCTTACCCATTGCAGTAAGCGGTGTTGATATCGATAAAATGATGCAGGGGGCGCAAGCTGCATATGAACTGTATTCCAATACAAATCTTTCAGAGAATGACTGTTACCAATATGCAGCTGCAAGAAATGCACTCTATAGAAAGAACAAGACCATAGAAATCATGGTAAACTATGAACCGGCGCTTCATTATTTCACTGAGTGGTGGAAACAATTGTACGGGGAGAGCGAAGGGAAGGACCAAAAGGGCATTTTCCCGGCTGGGGTTGATTTTTCGGCAGACTTGCATTCTATGGGACAATATATCCAGGATGGACTTAGAAATCTGTTTGAAACGGTAATCAATATTGAAAAGCCTAGAAAAAGCATTGTAATTAAAGCAGATAAGGATGACTTGGATGGTCTTAACTTCCTGGAAGGAAAAGAGATCGATTTTGTAAATAAGAAAGCCTTTGAAGGCACACTTTTAGCCCATATGGACGGCGGGGTTCCAAACCTCATTGTGAATGTACCGGAACTTAGCGATTACTACTTCGGCAGCATGGTTTACTTCTTTGAAAAAGCATGTGGGATCAGCGGATACCTGCTTGGAGTAAACCCATTTAATCAACCGGGGGTAGAAGCATATAAGAAAAATATGTTTGCATTGCTTGGAAAGCCTGGATTTGAAGAGGAAAAGAAGAAGCTGGAAAACCGTTTGTACGGTAAATAACAAATAGAATGATTTAAATAGAGAAAGATACTTGGGATAATGAATGAAACGCATCCTAAGTATCTTTTTTATTTTATGAGGAATATTTGCAAATTAGCATGATATACAAGTGATTTACATAGATTAAAATGCGTTGACAAGCGTATTTAAGAGAGGTTAATCCAGCGGCAGCACTATAAAAGTTGTAAGTGGTTGTTTAGGGCAAATAATAGATGGTAATTTCGGGGCGTGAGAAGAAGCGCAGCGGAAAACACACATTCCCAAGGCCCCGGTTGATATAAAGATTTATGCCGTTAACCTTGTGCAATCCACGCTTGATACCCATTTTACATAGTTTTTCATTGCGCAGCAGTTTGAATTCAAAGTCAAAGGGTGCCCATATTTGCCCACCATGAAAATGCCCGCAAAAAAGGTAATCCACCTGGCCCTGTTGAAATTGAAGGACTAGGTCGGGGTTATGGGAAAATGCAATATTCATTGCTGCATCCTTATCACAAAGGCTAAGGGCCTTTTCGATATCTTGCCGGTTATACCTTATATCTTCAATACCGATCAAATTATATTTTTTTGCTTTTTTTTCAAATGTATAGCAAGCGTTATGCAAGACCGAATAGCCGGTATTTTGAATGCTGCATATGTATTCTTTGAGGCCTTCCTCATTATTCAAAAAAACTTCATAGTCATGGTTTCCAAGACATAAAAAGGCTTTATGCTCATCCTTGATATATTGGAGGAAATGGAGTGCTTTGGGGATATGTGCGGATTTTTCAATAAAATCCCCGGATATAATGATAAGGTCGGGGTTATGAAAAGCGATCATTTGCTTAATTTTTGCATACGAAACTTTGAGCCTATGGACATGGAGATCCGATAAATGAAGTACTTTAAGCGGGTCTTTACTTTTTGTAAACCGTACGTGCTTTACTTGAACCCAGCTGGCTTCAAACCGCATATAAGCTAGAATAATTATTAAAAATAGAAAAATATATAAGTAAATCATACTTGTCTCCTGCTTATAATTCCCACCTGGAAACAGTTTTATAAAGTGGGCTTTTTCATACTTTGTAAAACTACTTTCAAATTTGGTCAGCTATCCACTACCCTATCAAAATGTAAACTTATTTTTGACTATATAATAATACCAGTTTCATTTGTCTGTATCAACAGCACAAATAGAAATTTATATTTGGACATGAACAAAAGCCTGATACTTGAAAACCTTGGCAAGGGATGAAATATCCACCTCTGGATTTTATGTCAACTTTAGTTGTATAATCAATATATCAGCAAAACACAGGTTGTCCAGCACACTAAAAGTCATGTATTTGAAAAGATACGTTGTTAACCATTGATAAGGCAAAAATTCTTACTGGGTGTACGGGGGTGTGATGGGTGTTTGAACGTGATTATGAATTGATACCAAGGACATATTCCATTAAGAGCTATAGGAAAAGGAAAACGTTAACTTTTGGAAGATTCTTGCTTTACATACTATATGTAATTCTATTGACAGCAGTTTTGGGAGTGACATTTTTATCTTTGACGCATATGGTTTGAAAATTAATTAGCTATTACCTCCTATAATAAAGGGGAGTTGGGTTGAAGTTTAACTCACTCCCTCATTTTTATTTTAGCCGCTTTTTTTGGTAATTTACAATATACAAAATTTCATAAAAAATCCTTGACATTTTAGTACTATAAATTTAAAATAATCCTGGTTGATCGATACAATTATTAAAGCGTATCGATATGGTCTGATATCATGGGGAAGCATATAAAAGCCGTGCAACTTCAGGTGGAATATTTCGGAACCAACATTTAAATCTACCGTTATATACCGGGAATGATTTTCCTGGTTATAAATAAACAACATTATTTTTGAGGGGGAAAATATGAATGGAAAATGAATGGAAAGTAAGCGGTACACCTGTATCAATGCCAGGAACGGCAATGAAAACAAAGGATATCGTAATCACCGGCTTGTTAATTGCTTTAGTGTTTGTTGCGACGAAGTTTATTAACATAAGACTTCCAATATCCACGAATGGTGGTTTGGTACATACCGGAAATGTAATGCTTTTTGCAGCATCGATTGTATTTGGTGCTAATAGGGGGGCGGCTGCAGGGGCCTTTGGAATGGGACTTTTTGATATCGTATCAGGATGGACAACATGGGCACCTTTTACTTTTGTAGTAAGAGGTATTATGGGATTTATTATCGGAGGGATCGCCAATGCCCATGGCAAAAACGGAAACAATGTTTTGTATAATATCGTAGGAATCGTTTTGGGAAGCATCTGGATGCTGATCGGATATTATTTAACAGAAGTTATCCTGTATGGCAATTGGTATTCTCCGGTAAATTCAATACCCGGCAATTTGACGCAGTTGGCCATTGGATTGATTTTGGGATTACCGCTTGCAATAGCGTTGAAAAAGTCTAAAATTGTTTAAAGGAGAATTATAGAAGATGAAACCTTTAATAATGACACCAGGGCCTACCTATATTCATGAAGATGTCAGAAAAGCACTTGCTTCTGAGATTATTAACCCGGACTTGGATTTGAATTTTTATGAGTTTTATAAAGATACCTGTACAATGCTCCAGAAAATCTTAAACACGGTGAGCGATGTTTTGATATTAAGCGGAGAGGGTATACTGGGGCTGGAAGCTGCTTGCTGTTCTATCATAGAGCCGGGTGACAGGGTATTATGCATCGATAATGGTATTTTCGGCAACGGTTTTGGAGACTTTGCCAAAATGTATGGTGCAGAGGTTGTTTATTTTAAATCGGATTATAGAAAAGCAATTGATGTAAAGGCGTTAGAGGATTTTCTAAATTCGGACTCCGCATTTAAAATGGCTACAGTGGTCCACTGTGAAACACCTTCGGGTATAACAAATCCGGTTAATGAGATTTGCCCGCTTTTGAAGCGTTTTGGAATTCTAACTGTAGTAGATTCTGTTTCCGCAATTGGTGGGGAAGAGGTTAAAACCGATGAATGGAAAATAGATATGATTCTGGGTGGATCACAGAAGTGTTTGTCAGCGCCGCCGGGATTAACCTTTTTAAGTGTGAGCCAGGATGCATGGCAGGCAATATTAGAAAGAAAAAAACCCATTACGGGTTTTTACTGCAACCTTTCCTTGTGGAAAAACTGGTACAGTGAAAAATGGTTCCCTTACACCCAGGCAGTAAGCGATATATTTGCACTCAATGAGGCGGTACAACGATTGTTAAAGGAAAGTAATCCTCAGGAAAGGCACCGTAAGATTTCAAAAGCGGTAAGAAAGAGTGTGGAAGCTGCGGGATTGGAACTTTATCCTTTAGATGGTTTTTCAAGTACCGTTACCACCATCAATATTCCTCAAGGAATTACTTTTAATGAAATCAATCAATCCATGTTAGAGGATCACAATATCCTCATTGCAGGTGCTTTTGCTTTTCTGAAAGATAAGGTTTTCCGCATCGGTCACATGGGCGAAAACTGCTTCGAGGATAAAGTATATCTAACATTAAAAGCGTTAAACCAAGTTTTTATAAAACATAGCATAAAAATAAACGCAGCAATGCACGAAGTATTCGTGAAGGAAATGAGTAAATAGGTATTGGAATAAAGACACTTATTTCATTCTGGAAATAGGTGCTTTATTTTTTGAAGATCAAGAAGGCTTGATTTTTGTGGATTAGAATAAACTTATTCAATGTTTACAATTTGGAAGACGGATAGATAGTGTTGGGGAGGGGGATATCATGGAAAAGATTTCAACGCGGAAAGTTGTTTTAACCGGATTAATGATTGCACTTGTTTTTATAACTACCAAGTTTACATCCATTCCTATTGGGATTGGGTATTTTAACATCGGAGATTCGGTTATTATCATAACTGCTGTTTTATTTGGAAGTAAGAGTGGGTTTTTGGCGGGGGCTTTAGGGTCAACATTGGCGGATTTATCCAGTGGGTATGCTTATTATGCGCCAATTACCTTTATTGTAAAAGGGATTGAGGGTTTTTTAATAGGAGCTATTGCTTCCCGTGCAGATGAAACCAAAAAAGGTGAAATAATCAGGGTACTTTCGGTTGTTTCAGGTATCATTGTCATGATTGTAGGATACTATCTGGGTGATCTTTTCGGACTGAAATTTGTTGGACAAAATTATGGTTTGGCTGTTGCAAACCTCAATGTACAAACGAATCTAATACAAGGGATATCAAGTATTGTGGTAGGATATTCCTTGTCTGCCTTATTATACAGAAACAAAAGTATCACGCATCTCATTCGTAAGTAAATACAATAACCTTTGATGAAAAGTGCCTTCTTAACTGTGGAGGGCACTTTTTATTTTGCTAACCTATATTTATCTCAACAAAAGGGTAAGGCAAGAGGATAATTTTATTGTTATAAAATCCGATTTTCTGGTAAAATATATTAAAAACAAAAGAGGAGAGATTCCATGAAGCTAACAATCCTGGGAAATAACGGACCCTTTCCCTCTGTAGGGGGAGCATGTTCAGGTTATCTTATCCGTGAAGGAAACAGAAAGATACTCATTGACTGTGGAAACGGTGTCCTTGGCAATCTGCAGAAATTTGTCAGGTTTGAGGAATTAGATGCAGTTATTTTAACACATCTTCACAGTGATCATATTTCTGATATGATGGTTTTAAGGTATGCAGTGCAGATTAAAAAAGCGAGGGGCCTTATGGAACGGACAATAGATGTTTATGCACCTGCCGAACCGGTAGAGGAATATCAAAGGCTTAATGTCAATAATGTTTTCAATCTGAAGCCGATTACAGAAACGCTTGTACTCAATATAGATTCCCTAAAGATAACTTTTACGGAAATGACACATCCGGTGAAATGTTTTGCGGTTTCCATTGAAAACGGAGAAAAACGTTTTGTATTTTCCGGAGATACATCCTGGAATCAAAATATCATCCGTTTTGCTAAAGGGGTGGATCTCTTAATGTTGGATGCGGGCCTGCTTTCAAAGGATAAAAAAAGCGACAACGTTCCCCACCTGACTGCAAAAGAATGCGGTGTTGTTGCTAAAGAAGCCGGGGTAAAGAAATTAATGCTGACACATTTTTGGCCCGAGGATGATGTGAAGGAGCATTTGCAAGAAGCGGGAGAAAACTTTAAGCATGTTGAAGTTGCAAGGCTTCTATATACGTATGAAATATAAAAAACCGGCCTTGGCCGGTTTTTATCTCAATTTGTATTTTTTAAGTTTCTGATCCAATTCCTGCACAAGTTGATCCAGGTTTTGAGAAGCTATTTTCATATCTTCTATGGCTTTTAACTGGTGTTCTGTAGTTGCTGCAACTTCCTGGCTTGATGCTGCAGTTTCCTCCGATACCGAGGAGATATTTTCGATTGCTGTGATGACTTCATTTTTATCCGTCTGCATTTTGGTAACTGATTGATTCACTTCGCTGATTTTTGACACAATCAGGTTGATTGCATTGGCAATATTGGAAAATGCGTTGTCGGTTTGATTTACAGCTCCATTCTGCTCCTGAGATACTTTCCTCATGATTTCCATTGATTTTATTGCCTGTTGGGATTCTTCCTGAATACTTAACATGAGATTGTTGATCTCTTCAGTGGATTTTCTGCTTTGGTCTGCAAGCTTTCTTACTTCCTCCGCAACTACGGCAAATCCTTTTCCGGCTTCACCGGCTCTTGCGGCCTCGATTGCAGCATTTAAGGCAAGCAGGTTGGTTTGTTCGGCAATGTTTTCAATAGACTCTACAAAAAGGCCGATGTCCTTTGTCGTATTTGTAAGTTTTTCAACAACAGAAAAGATTTTTTCTGTTGTTTCATAGTTTTCTCTGGACTTTTCACGGAGGATGCTTACTGAATCCATCCCTACATTATTTAGATCACTGATTTTGGTGGTTTCCTTCATTACGCCGTTATAGCTTTCAAAGACAAAATTAATTTGTTCTGAAAGCTTTTCCACAATTAATACCCCTTGTTGTGCTTCGCCTGCCTGCTCTGACGCACCTTTGGCAATTTCGTCCACTGTTTTTGAGATTTCTTCTATCGCGGCGGATGCCTCTTGCGCAGTTGCACTAACCTTTCTTGTAGATTGAATGATGGAGCCGGACAGTGAAAAAAAGCTGTCGATTAAAATCCGTATTTCACTTAATACACCATTCATAATGGATGCAATTTTCCCTAACTGACCGTACTTTTTAGGCTCGATTAAATTTGAAAAATCTCCTCTTTTGATAAGCTCCATATCCTCTGAAAAACAGTTGGAAAGCTTTTTGGAGTTTAAGGAGAAGGCAAAAGTAATAATGAGCGGTGTGATAATGCCTCCCGCAGCAAAAAGGATGATGGTAAGTATCTGATTTTTAGCTATATAGGAGACGATACCAAGCACAATACTTATGAATAGGGAAAAAACAAACGCGATTGTGAGCATGCTTATAGGCTTTTTTCCTGATCCACCCATAATATTCCCTCCATGTTACAGTTATTGAAAAAAGAATCTTGAGAAATATAAGAAAAAATGAAATGCATATATTTATATTTTCGTCACGAATAAGAAAAATCCTTCTAAAACCCCTTAATTTAGTAAAATTTTAATAATAAAATTTGAGATTTCATTGTAAAATGATAGAAAGGAAATTTGCAAATTACAAGTATTGACACTGATCGTATAATTGTATACAATTATACGTAAGTACATGAATCCATTCTTTTGATACTCAATCAATGTTTGATATAGAATACGATCAATATTACCTACGTAGTAAGCCTAGAGACAACGTCTCTTGGATGCCTGTGGCAAAAGGTGTTTAGATGTATCGTAATTTCTGTAATAAATTATTTTGAAATGAAGCTTTTCATTAATAAATTTAACATGATTTAAAAGGGGGTTAAAAAATGCTGGAATTTAATAAAAGAACCAATACCTTGGAGCAAACTCAATATAAATATTCGCTTCAGGATATTCCGGAACCCAATCTTTACAGGGAAATATTCAGTTACGACGAAGTTCCTAAATGTGCTTTCAATCATAGAAGAGTTCCCATGTATCCTGCAGATGAAATATGGATAACGGATACCACCTTTAGAGATGGACAGCAGTCTAGAGCACCCTATACAGTGGATCAAATTGTAACCCTTTTTGATTACTTACATAGGCTTGGCGGACCAAAGGGGATTATAAGGCAGTGCGAATTTTTCCTTTATAGTGACAGAGATAAGGAAGCTGTATATAAATGTCTTGAAAGAGGATATGAATTCCCTGAAGTTACCAGTTGGATCAGAGCAACAAAAAATGATTTCAAGCTGGCAAAAGATATGGGCATGAAAGAAAGCGGCATTTTAGTCAGTTGTTCCGACTATCATATCTTTAAAAAACTCAATATGAGCAGACAGCAAGCATTAGACCACTACATGAGTATTATTAAAAGTGCAATTGAGGTGGGAATACGGCCCAGGTGTCATTTTGAAGATATTACAAGAGCTGACTTCTATGGTTTTGTAGTACCATTTGCATTAGAGCTTAGAAAACTGATGGAAGAAAGCAAAATACCCATTAAAATCCGCGCTTGTGATACTTTGGGTTACGGCGTATCTTATCCCGGAGCGGCGCTCCCGAGAAGTGTGCCGGGTATTATCTATGGCCTCAGGCATCATGCAGGTTTCCCAAGTGGGCTCATCGAATGGCATGGACATAACGATTTTTATAAGGCAGTGGTGAATTCCGCATGTGCATGGCTTTACGGTGCATCAAGCGTTAACTGTTCGCTCCTAGGAATCGGTGAGAGAACAGGCAATACCCCATTGGAGGCAATGGTGATTGAGTATGCCCAGATCCGCGGTACAACCGATGGTATGGATACTACAATTATTACCGAAATTGCAGAATACTTTGAGAAAGAAATAGGTTACTCCATTCCTTCCAGAACACCCTTTGTCGGAAGACACTTTAATGTGACTCAGGCAGGTATTCATGCAGACGGCCTTTTGAAGGACGAGGAAATCTATAATATATTTGACACAACAAAACTTTTGAAGAGGCCGGTCGGCGTCGCTGTCAACTCACATTCCGGTCTTGCAGGCATTGCACACTGGATCAACAGCTATTTCGGATTAAGCGAAAGCAGGAAAGTAGACAAAAAAGATGAAAGAGTTGCCCGGATTAAAGAGTGGGTAGATGAGCAGTACAAGGACGGAAGGGTCACTGCGATCGGGGATGACGAACTTGAAAATGCGGTAAGAGAAGTTGCACCCGAGATATTCGATCTTGCGTTATAAATGAAGATGGAAAGAGATGATGGTAAAAATTCTTTTAGTGAAATTAGAATTTTTACCATCAAATTTATTGTATAATAGAAAACGGCAAAAAAGGAAAAGCCTTAAGGAGGTCAAATAAAGTGGGATTAAATTTAGCACAAAAAATTATTAAGAATCATCTTGTAAGTGGGGAAATGGTTGCAGGTAAGGAGATTTCTATCCGCATAGACCAGACACTGACACAGGATTCAACAGGAACCATGGCATATTTACAGTTTGAAGCTATGGGGATTCCATGGGTAAAGACAAAGAAGTCGGTAGCTTATATTGACCATAATACACTTCAAGCCGGGTTTGAAAATGCGGATGACCATAAGTATATACAGACGGTTACTTCAAAGCATGGTATCTATTTTTCCAGACCGGGAAACGGAATTTGTCATCAAGTGCAATTAGAAAGGTTTGGAGTTCCGGGAATGACCCTTTTGGGTTCGGACAGCCATACTCCTACCGGCGGTGGAATCGGAATGCTGGCAATTGGGGCAGGCGGCCTGGATGTTGCTGTTGCAATGGGCGGTGGTCCATATTTCCTCATGATGCCGAAGGTCTTAAAAGTTAATCTTAAAGGAAAACTAAAGCCCTGGGTTTCAGCCAAGGATATTATTTTGGAAGTTTTAAGGATTCTCACTGTTAAAGGCGGTGTAGGTAAAGTCATTGAATATGCGGGTGAAGGAATCAGTACATTAACAGTACCTGAAAGGGCTACAATCACAAACATGGGAGCAGAATTGGGTGCAACCACCTCCGTATTCCCAAGTGATGAAATCACCAAAGCGTTTTTGAAGGCCCAGGGAAGGGAAGAGGATTGGGTTGAATTAAAGCCGGATCCGGATGCTTCTTATGATGAGGAGATCGAAATCGATTTAGATAATTTGGATCCCCTTGCTGCAAAGCCCCATAGTCCGGATAACGTAGCAAAAATCAAGGAAATCGGAAAAATCAAAGTTGATCAGGTTGCTATCGGCAGCTGCACAAATTCTTCCTTTATGGATATGATGAAGGTGGCAAAGGTATTAAAAGGAAAAACTGTTAAACCGGAAGTAAGCTTAGTTATTGCGCCCGGATCCAAGCAGGTTTTGACCATGCTTGCAGAAAACGGAGCATTGGCAGACATGGTAGCTGCGGGTGCAAGAATATTGGAATCCGCATGCGGTCCTTGTATTGGTATGGGGCAGGCACCGGCATCCAACGCGGTTTCCTTGAGAACCTTCAATAGGAATTTTGAGGGCAGAAGCGGAACAGCATCCGCAAAGGTTTATCTTGTAAGTCCTGAGGTAGCGGCTGCGAGCGCTGTTACAGGCGTTTTGACCGATCCCAGGGAGCTTGGAGAGACACCTTCTATTGAGATGCCTGCACAATTCGTAGTCAACGATAATATGGTAGTGCCTCCTGCAGCGGAAGGAGAGGAAGTAGAAGTAGTGAGAGGTCCCAATATCAAACCTTTCCCTATCAATGTGGAGCTTCCTGAAAAGGTAACCGGAAAAGCTTTGATCAAGCTGGGAGACAATATTACTACCGATCATATCATGCCGTCCAATGCGAAGCTTCTTCCGTTCAGGTCCAATGTACCCTACCTGGCGGAATTCTGTTTGACACCCTGTGATCCTGAGTTTCCGAAAAGGGCTAAGGAGAATGGCGGCGGATTTATTGTAGGCGGTTCAAACTATGGTCAAGGTTCCAGCCGTGAGCATGCTGCCCTCGCTCCTTTGCAGCTTGGTATTAAGGGAGTCATCGTAAAGTCCTTTGCAAGAATTCATATGGCGAATCTGATCAATTCAGGTATTATTCCAATGACCTTCGTCAATGAAGCAGATTATGATGAAATCGAAAATGGGGATACATTGGAATTGGAAAACGCTCAGGCTCAAATCAAAGGCGATTCGGAACTGGTTATTAAAAACGTGACAAAAAATAAGGAATTTAAGGTTTCGGTTGCTTTGTCGGATAGACAGGTGGAAATGATCCTGGCGGGTGGCCTTTTGAACTATACAAGAAAGCAAAATAGCTAATGTTTAGTTATAATGTTTTTGAAAGATAAAACGACTGTAGAGGATAGAGTGGCTTACATGAAAAGTTTATCTCTATCCTTTAATAAGCCCCGAAAGCTTTAAAAAAACAATAGTGTGTATAGATGGAGGAAAGATAGAATGTATAAAATTACTTTGATTCCCGGAGATGGTATAGGACCGGAGGTTGCCTTTGCAGCAAAGAAGGTAATTGATGCAACGGGAGTTAAAATAGAATGGGATATACAAAATGCAGGTGCGGGTGTTATTGAAGAATTCGGCACACCTTTGCCGGAGCATGTTGTAGAATCCATCAAAAAAAATAAGATTGCTTTGAAGGGGCCTATCACAACGCCGGTTGGGACAGGCTTTAGAAGTGTAAATGTTGCTCTTAGAAAGGAACTTGACCTTTTTGTAAATTTAAGGCCGGCTAAGACATATGAAGGAATTAACTCAAGGTATGAGAATATTGATCTGGTCATTGTCCGGGAAAATACAGAGGATTTGTATGCAGGGATCGAGCATATGATCGGTCCGGACATTGCGGAGAGCATTAAAATCATTACCAGAAAAGGCTGTGAAAGAATAGTACGGTTTGCTTTTGAATATGCAAGGAAAGAGAAAAGAAAAAAGGTAACAGCGGTACATAAAGCCAATATCATGAAATGTACCGATGGGTTGTTCCTTGAAGTGGCAAGAGGTATTGCCTCAGAATATAGTGATATTTTATTTGAGGATATGATTGTGGATGCAATGAGTATGAAATTGGTGCAAGACCCTGAGGCATACGATGTTTTAGTAATGCCTAACCTTTATGGAGACATTTTATCTGATCTTACTGCAGGGCTTATCGGGGGACTGGGAATTGCTCCCGGTGCAAATATCGGGGAAGAAGTGGCAATCTTTGAACCTATTCATGGCAGTGCACCCAATATCGCAGGACAAAACAAGGCAAATCCAACGGCTATAATACTTTCAGCGGTTCTCATGCTAAGGTATATTGGTGAAGTTGAAGCTGCTGATAAAATTGAAAAAGCGGTTTCCAAGCTCATCAAGGAAGGCAAACTGCTTACACCTGACCTGGGAGGGAATGTAGGCACGGTAGAATATGCGGATGCAGTTATTTCAGCATTGGAGTAAAAAGGGAACGCTCTTGTAAGCCTAAGGTAGCATAGGAGGGTGTAAAAGCATCCTCCAAAGGGCTTATAGGATCTAACCATCAAACAATATGAGGAAGAAATCTTTGTACTAAAATAGAATACGGTGAATATCAACCATTTGGCAGAGCATGTAACAGCTGATTTAAAGGTACATGGAACAGACCAATGCTATATTTACCGTGAGTTCTATATTGCTCTGTAAGGGAGGAAAAACGCTCTATGCCAAGGATTGAACATGATGAAAGTGAAAGCCATTTACATTCATTAAGGGGAAAAGTATTTACCCAACTGCAAAATGATATACTAAACGGAAAATATCAACCTGGGGACAGTTTGATTGAGACCAGGCTGTCGGAGGAACTGGGAGTCAGCAGGACACCGATACGGGAAGCGATCCGGCAATTAGAGCTTGAAGGATTGGTACAGTCGATTCCCAATAAGGGAGCAATTGTTACAGGGATATCTGCAAAAGATATAGAAGATATTTATACCATCAGAATGATGATAGAAGGGCTTGCTGCAAGGTGGGCTGCGGAAAAAATGACCGAAGAGGAACTGGCAGAATTAAAGGAAGCTGTTGAATTGGAAGAGTTTTATACAATGAAGAATGATACGGAGCATCTTTTGAAATTTGATTCTGTGTTTCATGAAATTATCTTTAAAGCTTGTAAAAGTAAGCCCCTCATGCACACACTGAGCACATTTCATCATTATGTACAACGGGCCAGGAATGCTTCCTTGGGATCTCCCGGAAGAGCACAAAAGGTACTGGAAGAACATAAGGCTATTTTGCAGGCTATTACTGAAAGAAATGCAGAGCAGGCTGAGAAGCTTACAACCGAACATATCAGGAATGCAAGTAAAAATTTAATCAAGCAAAATGAAAAAACCGAAGAAACGTAATTTCTTCGGTTTTTATGTACTTTGGTTTAACGAGAGATTAACGTCCTCCCAAGGATGTCTTATAACCGGTTACAACAGCGATTCCATAAAATAATAAATCCATAACACCGAGGGAATCTTTATAAAAATCAAAGGTGGATATACCCAAATCGTATGAACCAAGTGTTTTGGCAATGAGCATTTTTATGGAAACCAAATCTCCGACTACACAGCCTAAAAGTGCAAAAGCACCGCCGATAATGCCGTAAATGGGAGCGTACCCTTTTCCAAAGAGCTTTACCAATATTCCTACCAGAAAGCCTACACCTAAAGCAACATAGCCTATACGGTACTCTGTCACTACCGTTATAATGGTCCAAATGGTAGCGCTGACTGCTGCTCCAAGAAGCCCGCCGATGAGAGCTTTTGTTAAGTTTTGTGTGTTATTGGCTTGATGGAAGTTAAGTTGCGGGTTTTCCTCATAAGGCTGAGGAAAGGGATTGGCTTGAGGTTGGTTGTATGGTTGATTATACGGTTGGCCAACCTGTTGGTTTTGCTGATTTTCATTTTCGTTGTACATTAAAAATCCTCCTAGAAAAATTGATTGTAATGCATAGGCGTGTTTCGGTGAAAAAGCAGGGTTACTTGCCAATATATTATATTCTACATAAAATACTGGAATCCTTCAATTTTACAAAAAAAAAGACATTTTTTGATAAATGCCTCTTCTCGTATTTGTTTAAATAAACAAAAAGGACAGTGCCAGGATAATATAAACCGAAACCAATTGTACACCCTCAAGCCAGTTGGACTCCCCGTCACTGGAAACTCTGTTTGCAATAAGGACTGCCACCACCAATGAGATGAGTTCAAATTCATTGAACTTGATATCCATAGGCTTTCCAATCAGCACACTAATGAAGATTAAAACCGGAGCAACGAACAAAATGATCTGAAGGCTTGAACCAATGGCGATTTCAATAGCCACATCCATTTTATTTTTTATGGCCATGATGATGGCCGTGCTATGTTCTGCCGCATTTCCTATGATGGGAATCAAGATAATTCCGATGAAAAATTCACTGATATGAAAGATTTCAGTTACATGTTCTACCGAACTGACTAAGAACTCACTTTCAACAGCAATGGCCGCTGTTATGAGAATCAAAATAAGAATAGATTTTTTAAGGCTCCATTTTGCTTTGACGGCTTCCTCGTGGTTTGTACCGTATAAGTCCTTATGAGTATAAAATGAGAATATCAACCCCAAAATATATATAAGAAACATGAAAATGGCCACACCGATACTGAGGCCTTCATACTTGGGTTTATTGAGCAGCTCGGCTGGAACTGTATGTGTAAATATTGCGGGAATGATAAGACCGATGACTGCAAATAGCAGCATACTGGAGGAAACTTCAATCGCATTTTTGTTAAACTTTTGGGTTTTAAACTTGATACCGCCAAAAAGCATACTGGCACCTAATACAAGTAAAATATTACCGATAACCGATCCTGCAATAGATGCTTTAACTACATCAAATAGCCCGGCCTTGAGTGCAAAAAATGCAATAATAAGCTCGGTAGCATTTCCAAATGTCGCATTTAGAAAGCCCCCGACCCTGGGGCCTGTATGCACCGAAAGTTCTTCAGTCGCTTCCCCCATGATTCCTGCAAGGGGAAGAATGGATAAACAGGAAGTTATAAATATCCAGATTGGATTTACCTTTAAAACTTCACATACGATGCTAATGGGAATAAAAATTAGTAGAAACTTTAAATATTTCATCCTTAACCTCCACAAAAAAATACGCCCTTATAAAAATAAAAGGGTGTATATTGACTCGCCATATTATATCATTTATAAAATTTTATATCAATACGTTAAAATGGCAGAGTTTGTGTTATAATACCTCCTATGAAATAAATTTTAGAGGGCAAATTATGAAACTACCGGTTATTTTTTTAGATAAAATGAAGTCACTTCTTAGTGATGAGGAATACACAGAATTTATGAAATCCTATGAAATGCCAAGATATTACGGCCTTCGGGTGAATACCCTAAAGACGGGGGTTGAGGAATTTCTTAAAGCAGCACCTTTTGAGCTTGAAAAGATTCCGTGGACTGAGGACGGTTTTTACTACCGGGAGGGTGCAAGTCCGGGTAAGCATCCGTATTACTATGCAGGGCTTTACTATATTCAAGAGCCGAGTGCCATGCTTCCAGGAAGTGCTATTCATGCTTTGCCGGGGGAAAAAATTCTGGATTTATGTGCCGCACCCGGCGGTAAAACGGTTCAAATCGCGGCAGGAATGAAGGGTGAGGGGATTCTGGTTGCCAACGATATAAGTGCAGACCGGGTGAAGGCATTGGTAAAAAATATCGAACTATGCGGTGTGAAAAATGCCATTGTCACCAATGAGACTCCGGACAAGCTTGCGGGCAAGTTTAAAGGGTATTTTGACAAAATCCTGGTGGATGCACCTTGTTCCGGTGAGGGAATGTTCAGGAAGGATGAAGACGCAGTACGAAGTTATGAAAAATATAAGTGTGAGAAGTGCTGCACCATGCAGTGGGACATATTGGAAAAGGTTGATGAAATGCTTAAGCCCGGCGGTTACCTCGTATATTCTACCTGTACTTTTTCACCGGAAGAAGATGAAGTGATGATTACAAGGTTTTTAGAGGCGCATTCATGTTATGAAGTAGTAGAAATTCCTAAGGTTGCAGGAATTGAAGGGGGAAGGCCGGAGTGGTCAGGGGGAAATCATGAGATTGGCAAGACGGTCAGACTGTGGCCTCATAAGGTTAAAGGAGAAGGTCATTATGCGGCAATGCTAAAAAAGAAGGGGAAGGAGAATCTCCATACACTAAAGAATAATACCCCGTCCAATCTGGAAAAAATGCCTGCAGAGTTTAGAGAATTCCTATATGAGAATTTAAATATCATTCCCAGCGGGGGTTATGAGATGAAGGGGAACAATATTTATATACTTCCTGAAGCGTTTCCGGATTTAAGCGGGATTAAGGTTGCAAAGTTCGGATGGTATTTGGGCAGCCTTGAAAAGGGAAGGTTTCAGCCTTCCCATTCTATGGTGATTGCTTTAAAAAAGGAAGAGCTTAAAAATGTAATCAGCTTGCCCTCCGACCAGAAAGAGGTTATCCGTTACTTAAAAGGGGAGACTCTGATGCTGGAAGGTCCAAAAGGGTTTGTCGCTGTTTGTGTAGACGATTATACTCTAGGATGGGCAAAAGGAACGGGAGATATGCTTAAAAACTTATATCCAAAGGGTTGGAGAAAAATGTCATAGAGATACACTATTACTAAGGGAGAAAAAGCATGAGAGGAACTCAACGAATTGACAAAATATTATCAAACCTGGGCTATGGCACAAGGAAGGATATAAAAAAAGTGGTTAAGGATGGGGCTGTCAAGGTTGATGGGGCTGTGATAAAGGACAGCGGAATGCATGTAGACCCTAAAACCAGTAAAATTGAAGTATATGATGAGGTGTTAACGTATAAGGAATTTGTATATGTTATGATGAACAAACCGGCAGGTGTGGTTTCTGCCACATATGACAACAAATTGAAAACAGTGGTAGATATTCTTCCGGATGAACTTAGAATATTTGACCTTTTTCCTGTAGGAAGATTGGATATTGATACGGAAGGGCTTTTAATCATGACCAATGACGGGCAGATGGCACATGAACTGCTATCTCCTAAAAAGCATGTATCCAAAAAGTATTATGCCCTCGTAGAAGGAAAAGTAACCTTGGAGGATCAGCAGGTGTTTCAAAAAGGCGTTGTTTTGGATGACGGATATAAAACCTTGCCTGCAAACCTCCATATACTAAGGTCGGACGAACATTCTGAGATCGAGTTGGTCATATACGAAGGAAAATTTCATCAAGTCAAAAGAATGTTTGAATCGGTTGGAAAAAAGGTTAAGTATTTGAGACGGATTGAGATGGGGCTGCTCAAACTGGATGAAAGCTTAAATACGGGAGAATGCAGGGAATTAACCGAAGAGGAAATTGGGATTTTAAAAAACTCTGTAGGACCGGGCTGTAGAAATCATATGGAGCTAAATTAAATTAAAAGATTTAATAGTACGGTAGATGAAGGGGTAGGAAAATGAACAAGCAAAGTGTAAACAAACTGGCACTGTTATTAACCGGTTTGGAACAAAGAATCAATGAGAACAAGGATTTTTTTATCGGGATGGGTGCGGTTTATAAATCCGGAACAAAGGATTATAAAGCAAATATTGCATATGAAAACGGAAAAATGAAAGTAAATATCAATGGA
Organism: Clostridia bacterium; assembly: GCA_026418275.1. GTDB lineage: Bacteria > Bacillota > Clostridia > Acetivibrionales > DSM-2933 > SKW182. The sequence goes on along the minus strand of JAOABQ010000070.1, from coordinate 54,335 downwards.
AATTCTGAAATTCTGGAAATAAACTGGATATCCGCAAGGCTTTCCAAATTTGCAGAAAACTATGACAGTGTTATTGTGACTTATGAAGAAAGAGGCATAACGATTATCATTGACGCAGATAATAAAAACGTGAGAATGAAAACTAAAGAAAATGAGCCGGAAGAACTCACAAAGACACATCATGAAACTGCGCATTTAGGCAATCGTGATTATTTGATCAAAGTGGGAAAGGCAAATAGCCTTTTAAAAGAGATTGGAATTTTAGGGGATAACGGTAAGATTAAAAATGATATGATAAGGAAATACAATCAAATCGATCATTTTGTAGAGCTCATCCATGATATGCTGAAGGAATTGGCGGAGCGTCATGATACCCTTACTATTTTAGACTGCGGATGCGGAAAGTCGTACCTCACTTTTGTTTTGAATTATTATATTAAGGAAGTATTAAAAAAGCCTTGTTATTTTATTGGACTGGACTATTCAAAAAATGTCATTGAAGCCTCCAAGCGGATTGCAAACAATCTGGGCTATCACAATATGGAGTTTAAAACGTCGGATATCCGGGACTACAATTCAAGCCGTGAGATTCATCTGGTTATCAGCTTGCATGCATGTGATACGGCAACAGATGAAGCGATTGCCCTTGCAGTAAATAATAAGGTGAAAGCCATGGTGATGATTCCATGCTGTCATCGGGAGTTGTTAAGCCAATATTCGTTGAAATCTTTGGAACCGGTTATAAAACACGGGATACTAAAAGCCAGAATGGCGGATATACTTACAGACGGGATGAGAGCACTGCTTTTAGAAGCCCTTGGTTATAAGGTCTCTATTGTAGAGTATATTTCACCGTTGGAAACGCCGAAAAACCTTATGCTTAGGGCGGAAAAACTCCATCCTTTTAATGGGAAGTCAATGGATGAATATAGAAAACTGAAGGAGCTTTTAAACATTAATCCTACCTTGGAACGCCTCATAGATAGAAGTTTTTTGCAATCGGAATAAACCTGCATAGTTGAATAAACATATGGAGATACTTACATGTAATAGGTAAAATTTAATTTGAAAAATTCTAAAGTTGTGTTATAATGAAATCGCCATGGGGTTTTTTGGTATTCTTTATAGAAAATAAGGTAACTTGTTAATAACTACTAAATAAATTAAAGAGGTGATTAACATGGGTTCAAAAGTTCAGCCATATGCAGACAACGGTGTTGTAATTTCAAAATCCTCTATTAAGGTTGGAGATGAGATTACTGTTTCATACAATGGGTTACTCCTAAAAAGTGGTGCGGATAAAGTATTTGCTCATATTGGTTATGGTGATGAATGGAATGAAAAGACTTTTATACCTATGGATTTTCAAGAAGGTGTTTTTAAAGCGACATTCAAAGTTGCTCTGCCTAATTCTCTAAATATGTGTTTTAAAGATGGAGTTGAAAACTGGGATAATAATTCAGGTGAAAATTATTCATTTAAAATAACGGATGCAGCTAAAGCAGTAAAAGTTCCTGCTGAAAAGAAAACAACACCTAAAAAGGCAGAAACGAAAACAGCAGTTGTTTCTGAGACGGGTGAAGTGGCGGCTACAAAAAAGAAAGCAGTGGCAAAAACAACTACAAAAAAGACTGCAGCAAAAACCGCAGAAACAAAAAAGGAATCTGAAAAGAAAACGGAAAAGAAACCTGCCTCCAAGAAAAAATCATCCTAAATTAAATCCACATCAAACCGCATAGCTCTGGCCTCTTTATATGAGATTCCACATTTTTGATTCGTATGAAGTAAAATATGGATAAAGATAAAAGGCAGGGTTATGCTTTTTTATTGTCTTCTCCATAAAATCTTCATAATTTCCTGTTAATATGAATGCATTGAATTTTAAAGGAGCGAGTGTGTATGAAAAGAATCATTCGATCAAAAAAAATAATTGTAATTATTGGCTTAATGGTAGTCATGGCGATGGTTTTTAGTGGCTGCTCCGGGCAGGAAGAAAAAACAACGGCAGCGGATGGAGCGGATTTGGTGATACCTAAAGGCGAAATAACCGAAACTGCGAAATTCTATCCTTATAAATCCGGTGAAACCGATATGGAAATATTGGCGGTTAAAGCCAGCGACGGGTCTATCCGGACTGCATTTAATACCTGTCAGGTTTGTCAAGGCTCCGGTAAAGCATACTATAAGCAGGAAGGCAATGAGTTGGTTTGTCAAAACTGTGGTAACAGATTTAAAATGGATATGGTGGAGATGGAAAGGGGCGGATGTAATCCTGTTCCCATATTAAAAGAAAATAAGAAGGATGACGGAACCAATATTGTAATTTCCAAAGACTTTATAGCACAAAATAAAGGGATGTTTGAAAACTGGAAGTCACAATAAAATAGGTGAAACAAAAAAGATGGACGCCCTCCATCTTTTTTAGTTTCTACACTTTTATAAAGTAAGTACGCATAAATCAAATTGCTGTAATAATACATATTTGCATGAGAAGCAGATTATTTCCTTTTTACGAATAAGGCCAGGGATGATAAAATAAATAATATGTTCTTATGAACGGATTTCTTCATTAAATCTTCATATTTGATTGCTAGAATGTACCAAAGATAAGGCTTTAGGGCCGGGGGGTATAAAATGGAACAGAATATAGAAAAGAAAGTGCTTCACATTGAGGGGATGACATGTGCAAGCTGTGAAAATAGAATTGAAAATGAACTTAAAAAGCTTAACGGATTGATGGAAGCGAAAGCCAGTTATACCCATTCCTATGTTTGTGTAACTTATGGTGTAGATACCTTAGGCCTTGATAAAATCATAGAGTCAATTGAAAAACTTGATTATAAGGTAGAGGGAGAGTCTAGTCATTCAGAAAAGGAAAATGAAAACAAAATGACTTCAGGCCAATTGGTCGGAATTGGAATTATTCTTTTTGCATTTTATATGATCATAAATAACACCATCGGTTTTAATTTCATACCTGAAGTAGAGCAATCGATGAATTATGGGGTTTTGTTAGTAATTGGCCTTTTTACCTCCCTCCACTGCATAGCAATGTGCGGTGGAATCAACCTTTCAGTATGTATGAAATATGGCCAGCAGGAAGATATGTCCTCCTTTGGCAAACTAAAGCCCAGTGCCTTGTATAATATGGGAAGAGTGATATCCTATACGGTGATTGGCGGCATTGTGGGTGCTTTAGGGGCAGCAGTGGCCTTTACGGGAACTGCAAAGGGAGTAGTTGCAATCATCTCGGGTGTGTTCATGGTGGTTATGGGGATGAATATGCTGAGTATTTTTCCCTGGCTTAGAAAACTAAATCCCAGACTGCCTAAAGGCTTGAGTAAAAAGATTCATAGCAGTACAGGAAAAAAAGGACCTTTCATTGTAGGAATATTAAATGGCTTAATGCCCTGCGGCCCTTTACAGGCGATGCAGCTTTATGCCTTAGGTACAGGCAGTTTTGCCGCAGGTGCACTGTCCATGTTTTTATTTAGTCTTGGGACGGTTCCCTTAATGTTTGGATTTGGTGCTGTTAGTTCGTTTTTAAGCGGGAAATTTACGCAGAAAATGATGAAAGCAAGTGCCATATTGGTAATGATTTTGGGCATTATGATGTTAAACCGGGGTCTCAATCTCTCGGGGTATAAGTTGTCCTTTGCGGTGCCGGAGGTTTCGGCTAATACCGTAAATATTGCAAAAATAGAAGGGAATGTACAGACTGTGACTACCAAAATGGAATCAGGAAGATATTCTCCTATTATCGTTCAAAAAGGAATTCCGGTCAGATGGACAATAAAGGCTGAAAAGAACGACTTGAACGGCTGCAACAATCCTGTTACCATTCCTTTGTTTGATATAAAAAGGAAGCTTGTTCCCGGTGATAATATCATAGAATTTACGCCTACAGAAGAAGGCAGTATAGTTTATACATGCTGGATGGGGATGATAAGCAGCCATATTAAGGTGGTAAATGACATTAGCACGGCTGATGTAGACGTAATAGATGATGCAGGGGGACTTATGCCGTCCGGTGGAGGATGCGGCATGGGGTGCTGCGGTGGCTGATCATATTTGAAGCAGTTAAGGGGGACAGGTTAATCATGGTGTACTTCGGGACTTCTTGTTATGAGTGCTAAATCATGGTATTTATTGATCCTGCCCCATTTTTTCACCCCAAGGTTTTCCTCAAAATTGATAAACCTGATTTTCCAATTTCCATTATTAAAAACATGTATACTCTTAGGGTTATAATAAATAATCCTGATAACCCTGTTTTTAGATAATGCGGAAATTTTATTTTCAAATTCCCTTACCTTTTCCTCCGAAAACGGGTTATAAAAGTAAAATATGGTGCCGTCCCCAGGGAGGTTGGATATAGCATCTCCCGGAATGACGGAAACATTTTTCTTTGCAGCAAACTGTTTGGAGGTTTGGTTTGCAATATGAGGGTCCAACTCTAGTCCAATCATTTTATTTGTATATTTTTTACTCAGCCAGTAATTGATAACTCTTCCTTTTCCACATCCTACGTCTACCAGGACATCCTGAGGTCCGATATCAATCTGACTGAATATGAGGGGCATGACGGAATAATCCGTGTGATACGTGTCATTTGCGCCTAAATGCTTATATAATGATTTTTGATTCCCATTAAGAGACCTGCCGCTGTACAAAAAATCAAGAAGGGTATTCCTCATAAAGCCGTTTAAACAATAGGATGCTGCATGAAAAATATACCTAACCGTGTTTGCAAAACCATCTTCCCTTACCCGGCATTTTAGTCTATAAGCGTAACTCATTTTATTTATCTCCCCAATGATTGAATTTAATTAACTATCAAAGGCTTTCTCTATGAATGATCTGCTTGGATAACCACAAATAAAAGTGATTTTCCAAACTTGCAAACTACCACGCCACAGGTATTTTGCGCGCCTAAAATCATTCAAATTTTCTTTGAATATCTATAGTATGCGCAAAGAAGCTTGATTTTGTACAGGAATAAATTGTTTGGAGAAAAGGGAAATAAAGCAATTTAATGATACTATACAGAGCGCCTTCATAAATTCCAAATGTTTTAAAATTACTTTTTACAAATGTAAAAAATTTGTTATTAAATACCTGTAGGGGGTATATAAAAAGTAAGAAAATTTAAATTTGACAGGAGGAGATTCATATGACGGTGAAAGTTTACTCAACACCTACTTGTCCCTGGTGTACTGTAACAAAAAGGTATTTAACTTCAAAAAATGTAAAGTATGAGGATGTAGATGTATCCACCGACCGGAATGCCGCTATGGAAATGATTCAAAAAACCGGGCAGAGAGGGGTACCTGTATTGGATATCAACGGTAAAATCATTATAGGATTTGATCAAAATGAAATAGATAAGTTACTTAGTGCTTAAGGAGAGGAGAAAAATCCTCTCTTTTTCTTTCTGTAGGATAATACACTGAAAATTTTGCACTGTGCCAAGCAGGCATCTCATGCTTTGGAAATGACTAAAGAAGCAGAGTGGATAATCCTTAACACTTTAAATAAGGTTACTTTAAAAACTATAGAACGGTTGTAAAACCCTTTAATACATGAAGAAGCAAATACCGATAAAATGCGTGAGTGCACCTAAAAAGACAAAAATATGCCAGACCATATGAAAATATTTAAAACCCTTTCTGGCATAGAAGATGGCACCGATTGAATAAAACATACCTCCTGCCAGAATAAGCCAAAAAAGAAGCGGATTCGCTTTTTTAATAAATAAGGGCATGAATATTATAAGGGTCCAGCCCATTACAAGATAAATCACCAGAGAGACTTTAGGCATGGATCGACGTGAAATGGACTTATAGAGGATTCCGCACAAAACCATAATCCATTGGATCAGCAGTATGACAAGTGACTGCCATCCGCCTATGATTGAAATTGCAATGGGGGTGTAGCTTCCTGCAATTGCTACATAAATAAATATATGATCCAGGATGTGCATGACACTTTTATGTTTTGTGTCCGGCTGCATAGCATGATATAAAGTTGACATTAAAAACATCAAAAAGATGGATATGCAAAATATTGTCACTCCAATCACATCGGTGATTGTCCCATGCGTGTACGCGGTTATTGACGCAAACGGAAGAGCAAAAAGTACAATTAAGGATGAGACACCATGGGTTATTGTATTTGCCAGTTCTTCACCAAAGGTGAGATTGATTTTTTTAATTTTCAAAGAGTCCCCTGCTTTCTATCATATTTATCTTACGGTTCTATCATTACATATTTTAGGCATATAATCAACGGTGTATTTGCTGAAAATGTATATTCAAAAATCCAAATGTCCTTGACAAATGAAAGGAATCTTTAATAAAATGTAAAACACTTTATTTTTTCACCATGGTATGGATGTCTATATGCAGTAAAAAAGGAATTAACTTAAAATGGATGGTGATTTCAATTAAGATTTTATTTATTTGCAGCCGGAATAAGTGGAGAAGTCTCACGGCGGAAAAAATATTTCAAGGAATTCATGGGTATAGTATAAGGTCGGCGGGAACCGAAAATAATGCGAGAGTAAAAGTTACAGCCGGGCATATCGGGTGGGCTGATCTGATTTTTGTTATGGAGAAGAAGCATATCCGGAGGCTTCAGGATATGTTTGGGAATTTGTTAAGTGAGAAAAAGGTTATATGTCTTGGTATTTCCGATGAGTATACATATATGGATCCGGAATTGGTGGAAATACTTAAATCTCAAGTATCTCAGTATATTCATATTCCGGAGGGGTTTTAAGTATTGTAAGGGAATGGATAACGACGTTGCCAATCCGGTTTTTTAGGTAGGTTCAACACCTCTAGGAAGTCAGCAGTTTGTTCATGGAATGTTGCATATACCCTTGCAATCCAAAGTATTATAGTATAGAATAATTGTTAATATGAACCTAAGCGGCATGGTTTTAAGCATAATCTGAAAGATTTTGATATTTACAGTAAATTCCCCGCTTGATGAGGGGAAAGCAGATCTTTAAGGGATTTGTGCCAATGCATGAATAATGAAGCAACTGTAAAATAGGATGAAGGGTGTTTTCGATGATTCTGGGAGGCACTGCGAATATACCTCTCGACCCTGAAATTTCAGGAGTGAGGGGTTTTTATATTTTATTTCAATATGTAAGTTAAGACAATAAAGAAAAATATGGAGGGAAATTATTATGCTGGATATCAACTATATCAGGAATAATCCGGATATTGTTAAGAAAGCTGCTCAAGACAAGCTGATGGAAGTAGATGTTGATAGGCTGCTTGAATTAGATTCCAAAGTAAGGGAGTCAACTTCTTTAATAGAGACCTTAAGGGCTGAGAGAAACAGTTTATCAAAGCAAACCCCCCAGCTTAAAGGAGAAGAGAAAGAAGCTGCAATCCAAAGAGTAAAGAAAATAAAGGAAGATTTTACAGTACTTGAAGGAAATATATCCGCATCAAAAGAAGAATTCGACAAAATCATGTTGAAGGTTCCCAGCATTCCGGCCCCTGAAGTGCCGATCGGTAAAGGGGAAGAGGATAATGTTGAAATTAGAAGATGGGGAGAAATTCCCGAGTTCGGCTTTACTCCAAAGGACCATATGGAACTGGCGGAGAGTCTTGATTTAGTAGATATACCCAGGGCTGTTAAGTTTGCAGGCAGCAGGTCATACTTTTTGAAAAATGAAGGCGTGCTGCTTGAAATGGCAATTTGCAGGTTTGTAATCGATAAGTTGGTATCCAAGGGATACTCTCCTATGTCGGTACCGCTGATGGTAAGGGAAAATGCCATGCTTGGAACCGGATATTTCCCTATTGGGTATGAGCAGGCGTATAAGATTACCGAAGATGAGCTGTTCCTCATCGGTACTTCTGAAGTTTCCCTTGTTTCTTACCACCAAAACGAGGTGCTCTCCATTGAAGAGTTGCCGAAAAAATACGCAGGGTTTTCAACGTGTTTCCGCCGTGAAGCAGGAACTTACGGTAAAGATACCAGAGGATTATACAGGGTTCATCAGTTCCAGAAAGTAGAACAGGTTATTATATGCCGAAATGATGACGCGGAAGCAGAAAAATTGCATTATGAAATATTGGGAAATACCGAAGAGATATTAAGAGACCTTGAACTGCCTCACAGGGTAGCTTTGGCTTGTACCGGAGAAATTGGAATAGGACAGGTAAGAAAGCATGAGGTTGAAACCTGGATGCCAAGCAGAAACAGTTACTGTGAAACCCATTCCTGCTCTACTTTAAACGACTTCCAGGCAAGACGGTCAAATATCAGATTCAGGGATAAGGACGGCAACCTTAAATTTGCTTTTACATTAAATAATACAGGGATTGCATCTCCGAGAATCTTGATTCCCTTACTTGAAATATACCAGAATGAAGACGGCAGTGTGACGATTCCAAAAGTGTTGAGGCCTTATATGAACAACATGGAAAAAATTGAACCGAAAAATAAGGCGTAGATTGTATATAGGTTGATCGTTAAATTGATTTTTCAAGAATAAATAAAATTTTCAGGATATTCAATCAAGGAATTAAAAGGCGATGTTAAGCTTTATCATGTTCCAGATAGATTGATATTTTAGCATAAGAATTGGGTAGATATGAAAAGGCTTGGATGGGTAAACGGTCCGGGCCTTTTATTTTTGGATACTTTAATATTTGTTTGGAATAACCAAACATGAATTTGGAGATTTCCATTTGTAAAAAGGGCATATAAATTGCTTTTACAGTTGATACGCATATTTTTTATGATACGAAAGTAAGGTAGGCTAATTGAACATTTTAGTGTGATATGAGAAAATAAAGTAATGAAGTTTTTTGGACTGGATTTGCAGGAGGGGTTAAAAATGGTATTAACAATTCGAAAAAAAGCTGTACTTTTTATTATGATGGCGATTTCTGTATGCATTTTTGAGAGTTGGCTTATTCAAAGCCGGACTTTTATGAATGCATCGAATGTATTCTCTTTAGCGATTACATTGGATATATGTTTGCTCCTTCCGGCGGTGTATTGGCTGTTTGTCGTCAGAAAAAGCACTCTGCCTTCCATTACGATGGTTCCTGTTTTTTTGTTGTCAGTTGTTGCTGCTAATGTTATTCTTCCGGGACAATACCATAAGTACCTTGATCTGCTTGTAATGCTTATACCTGTTTTGGAGATTTTCCTGGTTTGTTATGCAGTACTCAAGATACGGTTAATTTACCGTACATTTAAAGAGGTTAGGAAGAGTAAGGTATATGCATTTGATGCTTTTGTAGAATCCCTGGAAAAGGCGCTTAAGATCGGTGTGTTAGCTGAACTTGTGGCAACAGAACTTTTTTTGATTCAGTATGCTCTTACAGGATTTCTTATATTATCACCCAAAAAACAAAATGCGGATTACAAATATTTTTCTTGTTATAAGGAACAAGGTTATCCGGTTGTATTAGGGGTTTTAGTATTTATTTCCGTTTTCGAAATACCTATTTTGCATATCATTCTTCATCTATGGAGTCCGGTGATTGCCTGGATTGTTACGGGGTTGTCGGTTTATGGGATATTCTGGCTTGTAGGGGACTTTCATGCCCTCAGGTTCAACCCGGTTACAATGACCGAATCTATGCTCCATATACGTACAGGACTTCGCTTTAGAGCAGATATTCCATATTCCGAGATCGAAGAAATCCGCCCCTTTAAAGCTTTAGAAAAATCTTCACAAAAATTTGTTAAGTTATCTGTTTACGGAGAACCCCAATATGTTATTCAATTAAAGAGTGAGGCGGTAATCAAAGGGCTTTTTGGTATTAAGAGAGAATCAAAGCTCATAGGAATGAATATAGACAACAGACTGGAATTTGAAAAGGAATTAAAGGCAAGGATTGGATAGAAAAAGAAACTTCATAAAATGCTTTACCCAAATGAAATATTCTGCGGATTGCAAAAATTGATATACAATACTGGATTTAAAACATTAACTGCAAAAATCTCTCATGATATGATACAGGATTAGGGGAGATTATATTCTTGTATTGATAGATTTATTCATTTTATATAGATGGGAGTATCCAATGGAAGTACGGCGTTATCGAATCACCGGTATCGTTCAAGGGGTCGGATTTCGGCCCTTTGTTCATAAACTGGCCTTAAAGTATAATACTAAAGGATGGATATTAAACGACTCTGAAGGGGTATTAATGGAAATTGAAGCGGATGGCGGAATACTGGATTTATTCATCCGGGATCTTCAAAATTTACCTCCACCCCTTGCTGTCATAAACGGTATTTTTCAGCTTCCAAGCGGTACTATGCCGGGGACATGCAGTACCTTTGAAATTAAAGCAAGTCTAAAGCTTGACTATACAGATACCCTTGTTCCCCCGGATACTCATGTTTGTGAGGATTGTTTGAAGGAAATGTTTGATCAAACTGACCGCCGCTACCTTTACCCATTTATCAACTGCACGAACTGTGGACCAAGGTATTCTATTATAAAGGACATGCCTTATGACAGAAAAAACACAACAATGGATAAATTCTGCCTGTGTGAACAGTGTAAGGCAGAGTACGAAGACATTAACAACAGGAGATATCATGCCCAGCCCAATGCTTGCCCCGAATGTGGCCCGCTTTTGGAGTTGTTGGATAAAAGCGGAAAAAAAGTAGTGACCGATGACACTATTAAGTACTGTATTGAAAGACTATTGGAAGGAAAAATATTTGCCGTAAAAAGTGTGGGAGGATTTCATCTGGCCTGTAATGCTTTGGACGATAATGCAGTTAAGGAACTGAGAAGAAGGAAGAAAAGGGATTTAAAACCCTTTGCACTGATGGTAAAGGATATTGGTACTGCGTTGAAGTATGTTTATATTAATGAATATGAAAAAAGCCTCCTCCAAAGCATTCAGAGGCCGATTGTGCTGCTGAAGAAAAGAAACGTGCAACCGCAAGATCCCATCGCGCCGAAAAACCCGAACTACGGTATCATGCTGCCTTCAGCGCCGCTTCATTACCTGCTGCTTTCAAGTGAGGCATTACCTGTTCTCATTATGACAAGCGGTAATATTTCCGGCAATCCCATTGTGTATAGGAATGAGGATGCGGTAGAGCAGCTTGGGGAAGTGGCAGATTATTTTCTGGTCAATAACCGTGATATCCATACCAGGGTTGACGATTCAATTGTGGGGTGTTCATATCACCCCGAATTGAAAAAGCCGGTCATATCCAGCATTAGGCGGTCAAGAGGCTATGCGCCCTACCCTGTTCATGTAAAATGGAATCTAAAGAGTGTTTTGGCTTTAGGTGCAGAACTCAAAACAACGGCTGCATTGAGTAGGGATCATCATGTATTTATTAGTCAACATATCGGAGATTTAAAAAATGAGCATATTTTTCAAGCGCATATAGAGAGTTCAAAACATTTGGAAAAACTCTTAAATATCTTTCCGGAGGCGATGGCCTACGACTTGCATCCGCTATACCAATCAACCGTTTTTGCATTGGAGCAAAAGGGGTTGCCTGTTATTGGTGTACAGCACCACCATGCCCATATGGCTTCATGTATGGCAGAGAACAATTTGGAAAACAAGGTCATCGGGGTGATCTTTGACGGTACAGGGTATGGAACGGATGGTATGATTTGGGGTGGAGAGTTTTTAATAGGGGATTATGATCACTTTAATAGAGTCGGTTGTTTGAAGCCTTTTAACCTGCTTGGCGGGGACAAAGCAGTACTTGAGCCCTATAGGGTAGGTTTGGAGCTTTTAATCCAAACCTATGGGGCGTCCTTTACTCAATATGCTGCTGAAATCTTTAAAGAAATCAACCCAAAGGACCTGGATATTTATTTTAAGATGTCGACTGGAAAGATTCATTCTTTTGCGGCCACAAGTATGGGACGATTATTTGATGGGATATCCGCTATACTGAATATCTGTAAAAAGATTGAATATGAAGCCCAGGCTGCCATTGAGCTTGAATCCCTTTTGGAACGGGATTTTACTCTCACAGAGCCGCTGTCTTACCGGATTTCCCATAACAACGGCCTAAATGAAATTGATTACAGTCCCATGATAAAGGAAATTGTAAAAGGTATAAAAGATTTAACTGATGTACGTTTATTGAGCAGAAAATTCCATTCCACCGTTGTAGATATGGTTGTGGAAATGTGCAGGTGTTTAAGAGGCCAGTATTCCTTGAATGATGTCGTTTTAAGCGGTGGAGTTTTTCTAAATGAATTTTTACTCATCAACGTAATTTTAAAATTAAAAGAACAGGGATTCAACGTATATCACCATTCCCGCGTCCCAACCAATGATGGGGGGATTTCTCTGGGTCAGGTGATGGTCGCCAACGCAAGATTGCAGCACGCATAAAATCCTATTTTTTGGCTTTTTCCAATGCAATTCGTACAACTTCTTTAAATTTTTTATTGGACCAAGTTGCTCCAGATATGGCATCAACCTCACTAATCTCTTGGGTTTCAACCAGTTTAGGGCTATATGTTTTTGCACCCTTTAAGTCATTGCGGCACTGCTCTTGATACTCTTTGTTTCCCGCAAACACCTCTTCATATTTTTCGTCAAAATCCCTTTTTCTTTCGGAATCAATTATTTTCCAGTCAACACTATCGATCTTGTTATCCTTGATTGTAACTTTAGCTGTACTATAGTATCCTTCGTAGTCTGGCTGGGATTGTACTTCATAGACACCATCCTTATACTTCCCATCCTCAAGAGGGGTGTTTGGGGCTATTGTGTTCTGCTGCACACTTATGTTGTTACCCTGTACTTTCCTGGTTCCATTACTGCATCCCACTGCAAAAAGCATACCAACTAATAGAATTGCTAATCCTCTTTTCATGGTTAACCTCCATAAACAATAATCTGATTACAAGTTTTATGAAATATGCATGCATTTTATATATTGATACTATCCTTGGGTTCCTTTTAATGGAAGGTGGTATTCTTAGGATTATAAGTGTCTTTTTTTCGGTATTGGGAAGAGGTAATTAGTTTTACAATTGATAAAAATGGTGAATTTTAACACAAACCTTTCTTGTGACGAGTATCATATAGTGTAATATTTTTAAGGAGAGGGTTTTAATATGAATTTTGAAAATGAGGCGAGAGTTAGCCAACCGATGCTTGGTTCAAAGGCTCCGGAGTTCTCTGCCAAAACGACTTTTGGGGATATTAAGCTTTCAGACTTTGAAGGAAAATGGGTGGTAATGTTTTCCCATCCGGCGGATTTTACTCCGGTCTGTACTACGGAATTTATAGCATTTGCAAAATATAATCCATGTTTTGTACAAAGAAATGTTCAGTTGATAGGTCTTAGTATTGATAGTGTATATGCACATTTGGCCTGGGTTTATAATATTTATAATAATACGGGCATTGAGATTCCGTTTCCGGTGATCGCGGATTTGGATATGAAGGTTGCAAAAATGTACGGAATGATTTCGCCAAAGGTTAGTGAAACATCTACAATTAGAAGTGTTTTCATTATTGATGACAAGCAGGTAATAAGGGCTATTTTGCAGTATCCTCAGACAACCGGCAGATATATACCTGAAATTATCAGAATGATTGATTCCCTTCAAACGGTAGACCGGGATAAAGTGGTAACACCTGCCAATTGGGTTCATGGAATGCCTGTAGTCGTACCGCCGCCATCTACATATCAACAACTAAAAGAAAGGGTAATGGACCCGAAAGGGTATTCCTGTATGGATTGGTACCTTTGCATGAAACCGGATAAGAAAAGTATGTGCCCTAAAATGATGAAAGAAAATTTGGAAAGTAATCAGAACACGCCGGTTTTATCAGAATGAGGTAAGGGCAGATTATTTTTGCTTAGTATGGCGGCAAAAGCCTTCTTAAGCCGTGGAAAAGCATGATCATCATAAAGAACAGATTCCTTGAAAAATGTGTAAAGTAGTAAGGTGTTTTTACTTTCAAGGGAGGATTGCCATAGAGTGTTTCGTAAAGTAAATTTGCCCGGTCCTTTATATATTGGACGGAGTATGGCCAGTCACGAATATTATCGATATAGTGTGCCGGTATACCTGTAGGCCGGTACCTGAACCGATAATGCCTCCTAAGATAGCGGCAGTTGTGTCGGTATCACCGCCACATCGGATTACAGACTTTATGGCCGCAGCAAAGTCTTTTTGGTATTTAAATAATAAGAATAAGACAACAGGAACTGTATGATAGCTATATCCTGTTACACCCTTTGTCATGCTGTGAGCATTCATATAATCTTCGATAGGTTTGATGTATTCTACAACTTTCCTGATTAAATCAAGGAAGTCTTTTTTTTTCGGAATATTTTCTATTAAAACATTTAGCTCATGAAGGAAATAATGTGGCTCAATAATTGGATGCATACTGGACATATGAGCTGCTAGTGCTACGGCTAATGCACCCATTTCGAGTAAGTATACTTTTTTGTTTTAATGAACATCGCAAAAGTTTATTCATGAAGACAAAATCGTACTATAAACAACAATATATACAATTGCTACATAAGAGAAAATTAATTAAACTTATATTATAAAATTAATGCGCTTTAACTTTTGCTTCCTCGTAATATTGGGTGGAGAAAAGTGAAGACTTAATGAAGGTAATGGTATTAAATTTTTTGAATGGAGGGAAAACATGTTTTGTAAAAAAACTTACATAGTAAAAAAGGTAGTCAGCATTCTTCTGTTTGTTTTTATTTTTACTTCGCTGAATCTGAATGGTATTGCAAATGCTGTGGAAACAGGGGAATTAAACAGGGGCAGTGTCCTGTTGAAAGGGAATATTTTACCCGATGTATCCTCTTCTAATCCTAATATTTTAAAAGGGTTTAAAATTGAAGTAGAGGGGGCCAATGTATTTTCATTAACCGACAGTAAAGGATATTTTGAGATTCAAGGGATTCCTCAAAATCAAACGGGGTATTCAGTTAAAATTTCAAAAACCAACTATCTTACCAGAACAACAGAAAAAATTTCTTTTAATAAAAGTATCGCTTTAGGAAGTGAGACGGAGCCCGTTTCAATTTGGGCAGGGGACATGATGCAAGACAATCTTCAAGACGGTGCGATCAATATGTCGGATATTGTGGAACTCATCAGATTCTTTAATTCTGCGCAAGGTAGTCCGTTTTACAATTCCGATGCGGATTTCAATATGGATACCGCTGTGAATATGGAGGATATTTTGGTTATTATCCAACATTTCAACAAAAGTGTAGCAGACTATCCTGGTGTAAAATATACCGAAATTGATTCCACACCCACACCAACAAATTCACCTTCACCGACACCGGTTGATGAGAAGGGTAATTTGAAAATTACAGAGTCAAAAATTTCGGAAACGGATACGGACTTCAAATACCAGTTGATTATTGAAAATCCAAACACAACCTATGCTTGGAACGGCAGTTATTTTGCAATATGGAATATAACTTTTGAAACGTCTTCTACCTTGGTTTCCGCGAAAACCGACAGTGGGTCCCCTGTGACAAAAGTGGAGGGAGAGAAAGTGACACTGGATTTAGGCTGGCTCAGCTTTTTCCCTCTTGGTAAAAAACTGACGGTGACCATGGACTTTAAAAAAGCCGGGAGCAAGGTTTATCCCCAAAAAATTACACCCCACTACGTAAGGTCTGAGGATATTGCATACCCGAACTACGAAGGACTTCCCTCAAGCTGGACAAAAAACAAGCCTGACTTGAGTGAAAAGGACCTTATTGCAAATCCTGCAAGTTATTATAGTGCACAGGTAAATCCGGTCAATCAGAATATGATTGTGTATAATCCATACCACCCCACACAAATCTGGATAGGTCAGCCGAAAAAATTGAGCCATCCCATGAGTACAACACCCGATATAAGGATTTGGATTCCTTCCAAGTTTATGGCAATGGGAATGGGTTTTAATTATGAATTGCTTAAACTAAACCCGAATTATATGACCGCAATGGGCACAAAGGAAAACTTTGCCTGCGGGCTGGCTCCCGAGTATACAGGGGCAAACAGTATTTATAAAGTAACCCTGGACGGACAAAACTATATTTGGCCGATACAGGCACATCAAGATGGTCCGTTCCAGCAGGAAACACCTAACTTTAACGATATGAGAGATCATATGAAGGACTTTTTCCCCGGGAATGCAGTCCATGACGATTATACCTTTGTAAAAGAGCCGATGAAAGACGATCTTAAATTTGTAACGGCTGCGATTTGCAGCGGGCTTAGCATTACTGTTACCAGGGAAACACTGCATGCCATCCCTGCAGCAAAGTTCAAAGAATTTATATCCCAGGCAAAGGATCCATGGGCTGAATATGTGTTAATTGACTATGCATACAATAGAGGGTTGAATTCACTTTTGTCATCTCAAGCATTGGGTGCAAAAAGACAGGAAGCATTAAATTCACTGGATGTTTCCAAAACATTAGGACTTACAGGCTTTGGAGATCATGTGAATGAAATCCGCTGGGCACTTATAGACATTAACAACGATACGGCCAATACCTATGATGCACAGATCACGTGGGCAGATATGGAGAGCTTTTTAACCAAACTCAAAGTATTCTATTCTCAAGGTGTTCCGTCTGATGCCACCTGGACCGAGATGAAAAATGATACTAAACGGGCATTTGATATCCTTGCAAAACACTGGGGAGGAAACTATATTTCCTACCGCTATGATTTTCTAACGTTAATGAGGGTTATTAAAGCGTATCTTCCACAGCCTTACAATCCCAGACCTACAGGGGACAGTTGGTATTACCTTATTAAAGGAGCGATTGTACAGTAATATCCGAACTGATTTATAATTTAGAAACCGTATTTGAAACGTAGATTGTTTTCCCGGTTAAAAAATCCGCCTCAAAATTCATAACATTGAGGTGGATTTTTCACTTGGTAAAAGGAAGCAAGCCAAACATGAATGTATGAGTAAAAGCGTATTTGTTATGTAATGTTGTGTTACCAATCTTTATGAAATAAACTGGTAAAAATATATGGTATTATGGCATAATAGAAGGTGAAAAGCATGAGATTTACACTCAAAAGAAAGTATGATAATATGAATATGCACAGTAGTTCTGTAACAGAATACTGGTATTCTAAACTGCAGGTTAGGGTGAAATTCCTCTAGTGTGCTAATGCAGTAGTTTAATAAAAACACCTGCGGAAGCCGGGAAATAGGTCAAATCCCCTCCGCATTATCTGTGATTATTTCATTACTCAAGTTGGGTTATTTAATATGACTGAAGCGAAGCTTTTTGAGCGATTTATATCAAAGCAAAGTCTTGCAAGCTTTACCCATAATAAAGCGCATTATGTGGAATGCAAGCCATGTGATGATCTTCAGGGATATATCAACTGCTATTGGTGTACTCCTGCACTGCCTGGGTTTGTTCCACAGACTGAAATAGGCGAAGAAACGATTATACCTGACGGCTGTGTCGATATAATATTTGATATCAATATAGAGAGCGGAGAATATCAAAGTATAGTTATAGGGATGGCATCGCAGCCCATCCAAGTGAGTAGTTTTACATCCGGTATTCAGACTTATGGTATAAGGTTTAACCCTGGTGGCGCTTATCCGGTTTTTAAGACGGAAATGAAAGCCTTTTCTGATTCATGGGCATATGCCTGTGATGTTATACCGAAATTGGAAAAGAAGCTATATGGTATATTTTCTCTTAAGATTCCCTTTCGTGAAAAAATAAGAGTTCTCAATTCGATTTTTATGGTTTTTTTTGATCATGCTCAAAAAAGTCATACATTGTATAATGTGCTTTCTAACATAATTTTGTCCAAAGGTACGATGCACATAAAGGATCTTGCCAAAAGTGAATGTATCAGTGAAAGGCATTTATCAAGGCTTTTTAATCAGTGGTTAGGACATTCATCCAAGATGTTTTCACAGGTGGTAAAATTTCAGAATACCCTTGAGGTAATAAGGACGCAGGGAATTTATAATATGGCACAGATTGCAGCGGATGCGGGGTATTATGATCAATCACATTTTATAAGACACTTCAAGGCTTTCACCGGAAAGAACATATCTGATTTTTTTAATGTAATATCATGTCCGATTTTTCCTATACAAAAAGGTTAATCAATTGTAAAATCTTCTTAAAAATTTATGAGGTGGTATAAATGAGTATGGATAACTTGGCAAAATGTGGCCTTGACTGCGGCACTTGCAGGTTTAAGGAGCCTTGCAATTGCCTGGGATGTAACAAGGCAGAGGGAAAAATGTTCTGGGGTGAGTGCAATATTGCAAAATGTTGCATCGATAAGGGAGCTTCCCATTGTGGGATGTGCGGCAAATTTCCTTGTGAAGATTTAAAGGCATTTGCTTACGATAAGGAACATGGAGATCCTCAGGGGTCCAGAATTATAAACCTAAGAAGAAAAATGGGAGAGCAGGTTTGATTAAGAATTATGCAGATGATTAAATCATGAGAGAGGGGCTTATACTATGAGCATTAAATTTTGTTCATCCGTCTTGTTGGTTAAGGATATCAAATTATCCAGGGACTTTTACGAGGGATTACTTCAGCAACTGGTAGAAATAGACCATGGGGAGTGTATTGTATTTGTGGGAGGATTCTCAATCTGGGATATTGAACATGCCTATACCATTATGCTCAGAGATGCCTTAAAAAATATTCCTAATAATAAAATCAATCCTTTTGAATTGTATTTTGAGAGTGATGATTTAGATAATATTTTAAATAAATTTACATCGATGGAAATTGAGTTTGTACATAGCTTATTTGAGCAACCCTGGGGACAGCGAGTTTTTCGTGTATACGATCCGGACAGGAATATTGTTGAAATTGGTGAACCCATGACTGCTGTGATTAAAAGGTATTTAAATATGGGAATGAGTTTGGATGAAGTTGCCAAGCGAACATCCATGCCTTATGAAATTGTTCAAAGGGAGGCAAGCAATTTAGGTGAACTTTTATGACGAAGGGTTTTCTATAAAAAGATCTGTAATATCTAAAAAGTATCAGCCGGGGGAATTCCCGGCTTTTATCATTTACATGGTAAAGTTGGGGTATACCTATTGGTAAAGATGATTGGTATACGGGGGTGTTATAGTTTAAGTCTAGTAGCATTGGGTTTAATATGACTTCTAAATTATGTAACCTATTAAGTAACGCAAACATAGGATGTAATAAGAGTATGATCTAACATGAATATCATGCAAGGATGTGAACCAAATGCAAATGGACTATAAAAAGATTGAAAGCCTTAAACTAACCCTTTTAAACCTTTCAAGACAGGGCTGCAGGATAAATATACCTGCCCGCGGTGTAACCGGAAAGGTTATAAGTGTTGGTTTTAAACCTTATTGGACTAGCCAGCTTGACTCGAAAATTGAAAAGCTGGAAATCAATATTATGGATGATTACGGAAGGATTATACCCTATTTATTTTATAATGTCATAGGCTTTGACGTAATATCAGAAGGCGAACGGGGAAATGACAGTTCGAAAAATGCAAGTCTTGACATCCATGTATATTCGGCAAAAAGAAATAGGGATGACCAATTAATGGAAAAAGTACGTATAGATATGTTTACTGAGTTTTAAAAACTACTTATCGCTATATAACAATACACAATAAAGTATTGGTTTCATCCTTATATTACGAGGTGAAATATATAATAAATAAATGCATTAGCCGGTGATTGTAAAGGGTTGATGCATTTTTTGTTTACAGTATGGGTCATCTTACCCGGTCATATAAAATAGAAGGTTTCATATACCTTTTTCACACCACTTATGGTATATTATAGTACAGGAATTGGTTTGGGCCTGAGTTCTACCCAGATGGTGGATGGCAGTATTCAAACCGGGGCAGGATAAAAGGAATCGAGGGTTTTGTTGATCTGAAAGTTTATAACGGGAGTAAGGAAGATTAAAAAAAAAACATATCCAATTAAGCATTGATAAAGAGGAATTCAATGATTTAATATTTACATAAACAAAGGAGTAGGGCGTGATGAATTCAAAAGTACCTTTCACTGAACTTGAAAACCGCATAAATCGTTTTAGAAACAAAATGGATGAATCAAATCCGGAGTGGGAAATAGCTGTTATTTTCAGCAAAATAAATCTATATTACTTTACAGGAACGATGCAGGAGGGGATGCTGCTCATACCGCGAAGTGATGAAGCTATATTCTGGGTTCGGAGAAGTTTTGAGCGGGCGTTGGATGAGTCTCTGTTTCCAAACATTAAACCTATGGAAAGCTTCCGGGACGCCACGGGATCTTTAGGAGATCTTAGGAATACGGTATATATGGAAACTGAGGTGGTACCTCTCGCCATGTATCAGCGTTTTCAAAAGTATTTCCCTTTTACAAGTGTTAAACCGCTGGATACAGTGGTTGCAGCAGTTAGGGCAGTAAAAAGCCCCTATGAGCTATCATTAATGGAAAAAGCGGGACAAATCCATAAGCGGGTATTGGAAGAACGTGTACCCCAAATACTAAGGGAAGGAATGAGTGAAGCGGAGCTTGCAGCCAATTTGTTTTCCGTTATGATAGAGGAAGGTCATCATGGGATAACACGCTTTGGCATGTTTGATACTGAAATTATAATGGGGAATATTTGCTTTGGTGAAAGCTCTATTTATCCCAGTTATTTTAACGGGCCGGGAGGAAACCGCGGAATGAGTGCGGCAGTACCTCTTTTAGGCAGCCGGGAGCGTAAATTAAAAGAGGGGGACTTGGTTTTTATCGATACGGGATGCGGCGTAGAAGGGTATCATACCGATAAAACCGTGACCTATATGTTTGGAAGATCCCTTTCGGATAAGGTGATTGCAGAACATAGGAAATGCGTGGATATTCAGAATGAAATTGCGGCAATGTTAAAGCCCGGAGCCGTTCCATCTCAAATATATGATACTGTAATGGAGCAGATTGACCCTGAGTTTCAAAAAAACTTTATGGGCTTTGGAACCCGTATGGTGAAATTTTTAGGACATGGAATCGGATTGGTTATCGATGAACTGCCTGTCATTGCCAAGGGCTTTAATGACCCGATACAAGAGGGAATGGTCTTTGCTATAGAGCCCAAAAAGGGGATTGAAGGTATTGGAATGGTAGGAATCGAGAATACGTTTATTGTTACGCCAAGCGGCGGGCGGTGTATAACAGGAGATCATCCCGGCTTGATTCCGGTGTACTAACCTTGGATAACCAAAAAATGAGTGATTTCCTGTGAGTGTGCCAATCGAAGCGCAATAAAGAGGGGGTGTTCTTGTGAATATGTATATCAGCTTGATAAATCAAGCGATTGAGTATATCGAAGAAAATATTGGTGAACAGATTACGCTTTCAAATATTGCCAGGCAGTTTTGTTTGTCTGAATACCACTTTACAAGGTTGTTTAAGGCTGTAGTGGGTACAAGCCTTAAACAGTATATTCTCGGGCGTAAGCTGTCACGGGCTTTGGAAAAATTGAATGCCTCGGATGCTTCGGTGATTGATATTGCGTACGATTTTGGTTTTGAATATCCGGAAGTTTTCAGTAGGGCTTTCAAGAAGCAATTTGGTATCTCTCCGAATATATACCGAAGGGAAAGATGCAGTCTGGAAAAGGTTGAAAAGGCCTCTGTGGTTACCCGTGAACTTGTAAATTTTCAAGGTTCTTTGGCACTCAAAGGAGATTATGTTTACCTTGAGGCCATGATTTTGGAGGGTGTTTTTGTAGAGGTGGATACAAATAGCCCTGAATTTGAACCGGTATTGAAAACTGCAGCGGAGGTTGTTATTAACCAGTCTAAAAATATGGAACATTTGCAGCATGACAAATTTTACAGTGTTGTTCATTGCCATGGAGAGGATAACGGTGAATATACAGTGTTTTCCGGCAAGGAGCGTATCCGGGACGGAGGAATAAATGCCCTTCCTAGCCGTGAGATACCGGGAGGATGGTATGTAGGCTTTTCATACCGGGGTGATATGTTTGATATCCGTTCCACTTTTATTGATGATCTTTACCGTTGGATCGCTGTGAAGGAGATAGAGTTAGGCTCCAATGGAGTTGGGATGATTTCTGTTTTTGACAAGGATTATAATAGAAACGGAGAGGTCCGCATTTTTGTCCCAATCAAGATGCCTGATTCAGCTTCGTCGATGAAAGGAAGCTAACAAAACCTAGAGCCTTGTAACATAATTCTTTTCTAGGGTATGCGATGCACAAACAGATGAAGTGCATTTTTAACACATTGAAACTTAAAATTTGTTGTGTTAAAAAGCACTAGTACTGATTTTTAAGTTGAAATGCAACACAACATGCCAATTGCCAGTTAAATTATTCTAACAATAAGCTGCCTAATGAATTACTACTAAATAACAGCAAAAAATGTCATGAAGATGCTAAGTCTGGAATTTAAAATATTTATTGATGGAAGGTATCGCGATCCCATCGGTAAATATTTTTTATATGGAGGGCAAAATTATGGCAAGTTTTCAAAGTGTTATTCTAAAGTTTTTAATTCGTAAAACGATAAATTGGAACAAGCCTTTAATGGAAGTGAGGAAAGATCTTGCAAGAATCAGCAAAAAGGCAAAAATACCAAAGGACATAGATGTTTTTCCAGTGATAACGGATGATTTTCGGGGAGAGTGGATAGTACCGTCCGGCGCGCTTGAAGAAAATGTGATAATTTATTTGCATGGTGGGGGATATTGCCTTGGAATCGTAAATACAAACCGCGGCTTTGTTGCCAGGGTTGCTAAAGAAAGTGGCATTAAGGTTTTACTGGTAGACTATCGTCTGGCACCTGAAAATCCTTATCCGGCAGCTATTGAGGATGCGGCAGCAGCGTACAGGTGGCTTTTGGGTGAAGGCTTCCAACCAAAAAATATCGTTTTTATGGCAGACTCATCCGGGTGCGGACTAAGCTTGGCCAGCCTTTTTATGCTAAGAAACAATGGAGTACCCATGCCGGCATCATTGATTTTTATGTCACCTACCGTAGATTTTACATATACGGGTGAATCAATGAAAACAAAGGCGAAAGTAGACCCTTACCAGATGGATCCGCGTTTTTTTATTGCGAATTACTACATGGAAAACAATGATCCTGCCTCCTCTTGGATATCACCTCTGTATGGAGACTTTTACGGTCTTCCGCCCATGCTGATCCATGGCAGTGAATGCGATATTTTCCTAAGTGACGCAGTCCGGTTGGCTGAGAAAGCAAAAAACGCAGGTGTGGATGTGACCTTAAAAGTATGGGATAAGATGTGGCATATTTTTCATATGAGTGCAGATTTATTACCGGAGGGTAGGGCGGCATTAAGAGAAATCTATGGGTATATAAAAAAGGGTTAAGTGAGCGGGGAAGAAATGTTCCTTTAAAGGTCATTGAGAAAATGATTGACAAACTGGAGGTTCCCAATATTACCGAAGCCCATGAAGTGCATTGGATTATTGCTTGAAATTGTAAGGGTGTGAACGATGACAAGGAGCGTGCTGTATGAAAATAGAACCAAAGGATATTCAAAAAATTCAAAAGCTTGTGGGAAACATTACAGAGGGGAATCTTAAATATGTGGACTGTTACGTTTCGGACAACATGGGGATCTTTATTCCGAGTGTGGGTTATTGTGAGTATGCGGTGACGCCCCAACATACACACCCTGCCTATTCCTTTTTGTTGTTCTTATCTAAAGAGCAAAAGATTGTATCCTGCAAAATAGAAGTGCCTCCCGAGCATTATTTAATGACCGGACTTTCCCCGGATTTTCCTCATGAGGAAAATCAAACAGAATATTTTACAAGATATATTGCAATTCTTATCTCCAAGGAACTGTTTGAAACGCAATATTCCATATACAGTAGGCAACCGCCTGAAAATTACTTTTGGAATCAGTTTGTTATTGGACAAGATATCATGCCTTACTTAAAGCGGTTTATGTCCGAATATGAGAATATGCTGCCGGGGTCAGAAAGCGTGTTGGAAGCCCTTGCTATGATGATTACACATCAACTCATTCGAAGTATACTGAAAGTTCATGGAACAGCGGATTATATAACTGAGAGGTTGGAGATTGAAAAAGCGCTGGAATATATGCACCAGCACTATGGGCAAAGGCTTTCTGTCAGTAAGCTTGCGAAAATTGTAAATATGTCACCATCACATTTTATCCGCATATTCAAAAAAGAGACGGACTCGACTCCCATGGAGTATTTAATTAAGCTGCGGATTGACAAGGCAAAGAAGCTTTTAAGAAGCGGGGCTAAAAAGATAACCGAAATATCCCTGGAGTGCGGTTTTAACAGTACATCGCATTTTTCTTCCTGCTTTGCCAAACATTTGGGTATATCCCCTTCAGAATATCAAAACTCGTTTTACGAATAAATGAAATTGAGTAGGATTTTAAAAACATGTGAGCGTATTTTGAAAGTATTATCCAGGTAATTTCTTTATACTTATTTCAAGAAAAATGAATGGTTCTAAGGAGGGGATCATATGACCAAACAGGAAATATTTGATTTAATAAATCAAAACCCGGCTTTCCACTTAGCTACGTTAGAAGACAACCAGCCTAGGGTCAGGGGAATGCTTATTTACAAAGCGGATGAAAGCGGAATTGTGTTTCATACAGGGGCTTTCAAAGATTTGTACAGCCAAGTGCTGAAAAACCCAAAAGCGGAGCTTTGTTTTAATGATTACCAAAAAGGTATCCAGCTTCGTGTTAGTGGCGAATTGGAAACCGTAGATGATAATCGTTTAAAGGATGAGATTGCGGCTCACCCCACCCGTACATTCTTAAAGCCCTGGAGGGAAAGAATTACTTTGGAGGAATTTTATAAGTTGTTTAAAGTGCTAAGGCTTAAAAACGGAAAGGCAACTTTGTGGACGATGGAAACAAACACTGCACCAAAGGAGTACATTACATTATAGTAAACCGATAATCTAATGGAACAGGGCACTCGACAAACGATGTGTCCTTTATTTTTATATTTTGTTTACCCGAATAAGAAGATAGGTTAAAATAGTATAATAATAGAATGTAAGATAGTATCTGGGCAGCAGTATAATCGAAAAAAGGAGGATGATAAAATGAATTATGTATTTACTACTATAAAAGTAAGGGACCTGGAACAATCCTTGAAATTTTATAAGGAAGTTATTGGATTGAAAGAGGTTGTAAAGTTTGAAGCACAGCCGGGTGTTAAAATTGTTTTCCTGAAGGATGAGAATAATAATAAAATTGAACTCATTGAGTTTGAACATATGAAAAATGCCAGTGATGAAGGTAAGTCTAAAGTTTCAATAGGGTTTGCAGTAGAAAGTCTTGACAATACAATGAAGCTGGTTAAAGAACGGGATTTGGAAATTGTAATGGGGCCGGTAGAAACCGCAAGCGGTGAAAGGTTTATTCATATCAAGGACCCTAACGGTGTGGAAATTAACCTGATTGAAGGGTTTAAGATGTAACAACTGAAAACCTTTACGGTTAGGCATCCATTTCTATTAAAATGGTATGAAAAAGATCCATCTTGAAAAAAAGATGGATCTTTTTAAACTTTCGGTGAATCGATTAATTTAATCTGATACTGGTTAATTTAATGATAGTTTTAAAAAAGTTTGGGGAAATATACTGCATAATCTAGGGACAAGAGATCATTAATTTTATTTAAGGCATTGAAATAGGTAATCATGGCAGTAAGTAGAATGAATGGATTGTGGAGGCGTTATGAAAGATATTGTAATTGACATCAGAAATTTAAATAAAACGTATAGTGGTTTTAAGGCGGTTGACAATCTGGATTTTCAAGTATTTGATTCGGAATGTTTCGGACTTCTTGGCCCAAATGGAGCCGGTAAAACTACCACCATGAAAATGATATATGGGAAATCCGAACCGGATAGAAACGATCAAACGGTTATTCGGATTTTTGGGCAGAATGCAAAAAAAGATTCTCTCATTATCAAGTCCTTTTCAGGCATTGTGCCCCAGCAGGATAATTTGGATACTGAACTTAATGTTACGGATAACCTCTTTATATACTCTAAATTTTATGGAATACCTTCGGGGGAAGCAAAAAAAAGAATTGAAGAGCTCTTGGACTTTATGGAACTAAAGGACAAGGCGAAATCAAAGATCAGGGAACTTTCAGGAGGGATGCAAAGGCGGCTTACCATAGCCAGAGCACTATTAAATAAGCCCAAACTTCTGATCCTGGACGAACCTACAACAGGACTGGACCCACAGGTCCGGCATCTCATTTGGAATAAGCTGCGTGAGTTAAAGGGAATGGGTGTAACCATTCTTTTAACAACCCACTATATGGAGGAAGCCTTCCAAATTTGTGACAGAATTATCATTATGGATAAAGGAAAAAAAATCGTGGATGGAAACCCTCGGGAACTGCTCACAGTAAATCTCGAATCGTATGTAATGGAGATTTATACTGTGCAAAAAAGTGATGAGGATGCCCAAAAGTATTTTGCTGAACATGGAATACGGCATGAATTCCATAATGATACTTTATTTGCTTACAGCAATGATAAAGAAAAGCTTTCCAAGTTCGGAGAAATGCTAAAAATCGGTAACTATTATATTCGACAGTCAAATTTAGAAGACTTATTTTTAAAAGTAACAGGGAGGAGTTTAAATGAGCAACAATGAAAAATACAAGGTGCCTTCTTTGTTTCAAAGGATTATCAGTGTGTGGTACAGGCACGTACGGGTATATACATCCAATTTTTTAAGCAATGCCTTTCCTCCCTTTTTTGAACCTCTGATTTTCCTTGCCGGGCTTGGAATTGGGATTGGTGGGTATATTCAAAACATGGGCACCATGAGTTATATACTATTTTTAGCAAGTGGACTGATTGTGACCAGTGCCATGTTTTCAGCCTCTTTTGAGTGTACTTACGGTACCTTTATAAGGCTTGAATACGACAAGGTTTACGATGGGATGTTAGGATCACCCATATCTCCAAACAGCTTGATTGTGGGAGAAATATTTTTTGCAGGTTCAAAGGGATTTTTCTTTTCCTTTGCAGTACTTGTGGTGATATGGGCAGCAGGAATCATCAGCTATCCCTTAAGTCTTCTTACCACCGTGGTTGGGTTTATTACAGGGGTCATGTTTGGTACCTTGTCTATGCTTATAACTTCCTTTGTAAAAAATATCAACCATTTTAACTTTTACTTTACAGGACTTTTATCACCAATGTTTTTCTTCTCGGGTGTCGTATTTCCTTTGGAAAACCTTCCGAAAGCATTGCTTTATATTGCTGAAATCCTTCCACTAACCCACGTGGTAAGAATGGCCAGGGCTTTTTGTTATGAAGGAGGCTTTAGTATGATCTGGCTGTATGATTTGCTGTATTGCGTTGTTTTTATTGCAGTTACAGGCTTTTTGGCGGTCAGAGGGTTGAAAAAACGAATGATTACTTAATAAAACTCATAAAAAGATGTTACTATACCTTAAAATGTGTATGAAGATACAGAGGAGGTACTTTAATACTCCTTAATACCAATTAATTCATCTGGATAAATCAAAGCGGATATAAGATAATGGGTATGGAATTATGTAAACTCTCTAAAAATGTACCCATGAATATCTTATTGGATTGGTGGATTTTATGAAGAAATTTATCAATTTTCCGCGTTATTTCAAATTAAAAAAGGTACGCGTGTTTTTATTTATATTCCTTCTTTTAATTTTACTTTCCTCTGTAACAATCGGGCACTATACAATGGATACCGAAACCGTTACAGGTTATTTAACGGACCATAATCTTTTGGAGGACGAAAAAAAAGTAGAGCTACAGGAAACTCCGGTTCCAAAGCCCAGGGAGCCTTTAATTGTGATTGATCCGGGGCATGGTGGTGAAGAATGGGGAACCTATTTTGGAAAAATGCTTGAAAAAGATGTTAATCTTGATATTTCATTAAAGTTGGGAGCTTTACTAAAGAAAGAGGGAATCAAAGTTTCTTATACAAGGACCGAAGATGTGGAGGTTGGGCTGCGGACAAGGGCGAAGATTGCAAATGATTTGGATGCAACACTGTTTATCAGTATTCATAATAATAAGATGCCGGATACACCGGATTATAAAGGGACAGAAACTTTATATTACCCTGCAGCATCAGATGAAGACGGTGAAATGAATGGGAAGCGGCTTGCCAAAATTGTTCAGGAAGAGTTGGTTGAAACGTTGAAAACTTATGATAACGGAATTATCTCAAGGCCAAACCTGGCCGTATTGCATCGGACCAAGATGCCGGCTGTTATTGCGGAAATAGCTTATATTTCCAACGCATTGGACCGGGAAAGGCTTGCCAGGTCTGAGTTTAGACAAAAAGCAGCATCAGCATTGTCTAACGCGGTATTAAAAGCCCTTCAAGAGATGGGAGCACAAAAGGTTGCAAGTGATCAATGGCTGATAGAAAAATAAATGAAGCCGTTTAAAAGGTTTAAAGATAAACAATAGATCCTTGCCAGAGATTTATTGTGCTTGCATTTTTTAATAATTCAATATGGACTTTTATTGGGGTTCCCATAAATGGTATCATTAAGGTAGAAAGCGGGTTAAAAAGCTTTCTATCTTTTTTTGACTCCGATAAAAAATATTTTCAATAAAGCATTCTATAGATAACGAAGTGTAAACATAGTAAAATTTGAGAGATGAAATACCTGGTTTACTTAGGTGTCAGAA
Organism: Clostridia bacterium; assembly: GCA_026418275.1. Lineage (GTDB taxonomy): Bacteria > Bacillota > Clostridia > Acetivibrionales > DSM-2933 > SKW182. The sequence continues at coordinate 25,609 of JAOABQ010000070.1, read as the reverse complement.
ATCGAAATTTTACTTTTACAGTTCGTTATCTATAAGAATTACATTATTTGACTTAATAAATTTTATTAAAGACTCAAATATTAAAATGAAGGAGTTGGACAGCGTGAAAAGGAAAATACAGAAAAAGGTATTTTTTATTTTAGCAGTACTTTCTTTAATAATAATTTTTCTTGCATCAAAAAATGCACCTGAATCTTTTGCATATGTTTCTGATGCTGTATTGGCTCCGGTAAAGGAGAGAAACTATAACTTTTATTTTGGCTGCTTCCACAGCCATACATCTTATTCGGATGGTACGGGTACACCCTCCCAGGCATTTAGTCATGCCCGGGATATTGCCAAAGGGGATTTTCTTGCAGTAACCGATCATGGCCCACACTTAAACATTTGGGAGTGGCTCAATACAAGAATTGCGGCTGACTATTACAATAAAGACGGTGTATTTGTTGCCCTGGCGGGGTATGAAATAACGCCTAAAGGCACAGTGGGAAGCTGGGGGCATATGAATGTCATGAATACCAAATCATACATTCCTGAAGGATATACAGACCTTGGAAAGGTATATGAACGGCTGGATAAAATGATAGGGGCAATTGCGCAATTCAACCATCCGGGATGGACAAACAGCAATGTTTTTGATGACTTTGGCAGATATAGCAAGGAAATGGATGATATCATTGAGTTGATTGAGGTTGGAAATGGATATGGGCCTTTAGATGAAAGCAGGGATTATAAAAGATATTACGAGTATTACACAAAAGCACTGGATAAAGGATGGCATGTAGCACCCGCCAACAACCAGGATAATCATAAAGCCGACTGGATTTCTGCCATGGAAACGCGGACGGTTGTACTTGCGCCAAGCTTAACCCGGGAGAGTATTTTTGATGCCATAAGAAATAAAAGAGTTTATGCTACCGAAGACAAAAACTTAAAGATAACCTACAAAATTAATGACTGTATCATGGGGGCAACTTTATCCCAACCTCCTACTTTGAATTTTGATATTATCATTGAAGATCCGGATCCGGAAGATAGAATCTCAAAAGTCGATATTATTTCAGAACGTGGCCTTGTAGTTGATTCAAGAAAGTTTGAATCAAACAAAGTTGATTGGAAATTTACTCATCCTCTGAGATATAATTACTATTTTGTTAAAGTAACATTGGGGAGTGGTAAAACTGCTTTGACAGCACCTATATGGACAAGATAATGACGGTTGGGTGATAAAAGAAAAGCATCATTAAATAAAAAAAGATTATTTTGATTATTTTTCAACTCATAATAATTGGCTTAATGGATAAACTACTTATGAAAAAATTAATATGGAGGTAATGTTATGAGACAATTAACATCAGGTGAAGTATTATCCTTAAGTAAACTTCTTCAGATGGAAACTAACGGCCTTGCCGTAGCAAAAGCAAGTATCAACATGATTACTGACGATCAACTTAAAAACCTTGCCCAGTCAGGACTAACTGCTGCCGAGGGAAGAATTAAAGGACTGCAGCAATTTATAAATGAAAACAATATTACTACAACAGCAGCAGAGGAGGTGCAGTAATGGGATCACTGATGGGAAATATTTTTGGCAGTGTAGCAGATAAATCAGCGGATGAAACCTTAGCTTTTAGTGCAATGGCTTCAGCAGCCGCAGCTGCAAGTTCTTACCTTATAGCTACTCTTGGAGCGACCACTCCTGAAGTGAGAAGACTTTTTGGTGAATATCTTACACAAAGTGTACTCGCACATGAAGCGTTAATGGGGCTTTCTGTAAAAAAAGGATGGGTTAATTTTTATGATACACCTGTGAAACAACTTCAGACAGCTCTACAGACATCTGAAGCGGTAGTATCAACAGCGCAATAGTTGAATTAAACCCTCTCAAGTTATTTGAGAGGGTTTAATTTTTTTCATAAAAGCTTAAAAAAGATCATTTGATTTTGGAAAATTTATTGATGTTTTATAAGAAGTATGTTATAAACACATTGAATTATAATTTTAAATGGAGATGATGTTATGGGAGAGTGCAATTGTCGGAGTGCGAGGGTGTGGAAGGATTCATGGGAAGGACTTGACGGGATACGGTTTTGTGCGGGGGGATATGAAGCATTTATTGTGCCTCAACTGGGAGCAAATCTTATTGAACTAAAAGATATGAAGCAAAATTTAAATTTGCTTCGAACACTTCCCAATGTGGAAGCATTTAAGGCCAGGCCCCATGTATATGGCATTCCCGTCCTTTTTCCTCCAAACAGAATAGAAGCAGGAACTTTTAAAGTAGGAGAAGCGACTTATCATTTTCCGATTAATGATTCCAGCAAGGAAAATCATATTCACGGCTTTTTAAGGCACCGTCCTTGGGAAGTAACCAAAATGGCAGCAGACGGGGATACTGCAGAAGTTGAGGTCACAACAAATGCGGATAAAAATACAGAGTTCTTTGCACATTTCCCCCATGAGTTTGAGTTTAAAATTCAATACATATTATCAAGTGAAGGATTAATGCAAAAGATCTTCATAACCAATCAAAGTGAACGTGCAATGCCTATGGGATTAGGTTTTCATACCGCCTTCAACGTTCCATTTCATCCCGAAAGCAGTGGGCAGGATGTGCGGCTTATTGTTTCGGTGGGAGAAAAGTGGGAACTAAATGAAAAATCAATGCCTACAGGAAAACTGATTCCACTGGATCAAGAGGAAACGCAATATCGAGGTGAAGGGATAAAGCCCGTTGGAAAGCCCATGCTTGACCATTATACGGCAAGAGCCATCGATATGAACGGTAAGAAGTTTAACGGAGCTATTTTAATGGACGAGTCTAAAGGACTCAAGTTGGTTTATGAAGTTAGTAAGGAATATAAGCATTGGATGATCTGGAATGATACTGGCAGTCAGGGCTTTGTGTGTCCGGAACCTCAAACATGGGTAGTCAATGCACCCAATATAAAGTTACCCGATGAAACTACCGGATTCAAAGTATTATCACCGGAAGAAACCTGGGAGGGAATATCCCGAATATATATCGAGAAAGTATAATATCAGGGGAAAAATACTAAAATTTTGCTAATGGTGATGGACTTATAGTATACTTTTTACAAAATGAGTAGAGATCAAATCAATAATATTTGAGTATTATAATTCAAACATAATTTATGCTGGGGTTTGAAAAGTCCTTTTAGAACACAAGAATATATACGTATTAGGAATGCTGGAATTTTGGGGTGAAAAAATGAAAATATCTACAAAGGGTAGATATGGTCTAAGGGCGATGGTGGATATGGCGATTCATTGTGCCGGTGAACATATATCAATCAAAAATGTGTCGGAAAGACAAGGAATATCTGAAAACTATCTGGAACAAGTTTTTTCCATTCTTAGAAAAGCTGGTTTGGTCCGAAGCATAAAAGGGGCCCAAGGCGGTTATATTTTAAGCACGCATCCTTCAGAAATCACTGTTGGCCGGATTTTGAGGGTAATGGAAGGAAACCTTGAAATTGTGGATTCCGTTGCAGAAACAGTAGAGGGAAAGAATCGGTTGGAGAATACTATCAAAACGTTAGTGTGGGACAGGTTAAATCAAAGTATCAACCAACTCGCAGATTCATTAACACTGGAGGAACTTGTAGAGCATTATAGGAAAAATAATAATAAAGATTCGTTTACATATTATATATAATTTAACAAGGTTACGATTAGCTGCATAACAGAAAAAGGGTGTTCCATCATTGAGACGGGATACTCTTTTTAATTTCTTCAAAGAACGTTTGTAAATGAGTGTTAAAGGTCTCCAAAATTTCTTCTATAATGCATTTTGCCAATATTAGATAATAAATGCCAATATCGTAGATATTATTTGGGAACGTTTTTTTATAAAATTTTATTTATGCAGGGTATCATGTAAAATTGAAACCGGAAAAACAGCGAAAGGGGGATTGAATAAATTATTGGATGTTTAGACAAATAGGAGGTGTTAATAAAGATGAAAGCAGCATTATTTAGAATGTTGTTTATTGCGTTTGTATTTTGCTTGACGTTAACCGTGGCCGATTTAAACGCGAATGCACTCCCCGCATCCGGTTTTGAGCAGGTAATAAGACAACCTTCAGGTGAAAAGTTTAAAGCTGTCACACGCGGAGATGAAAAATTTAACTGGGTAGCAAATGAAACAGGAGAAATTGTTGTAAAAGCAGAAGATGGATTTTGGAATTATGCAGAAATTGAATCAGGAAAATTAGTTGCGGGCAGCAAAAGATACATGATACATCAAAAACCTCAGATTACTATACAGGGTAAAGATATAATAAATTTCATTCTTCAAGGAAAACTTAAGATTCCTTCATTCAAAGATCAAACTATAGATCGTTCAGACCCAATTTTAAAAAGGTATAATTCAAATAGTGCCATGATTCCACAAAAAATACTTGTTCTTTTGGTTGAATTTACGGATATCTCAATAAATTACAGTGAAGCAAGCTGGAATAATCTTGTTTTTGGAGATACGGGAAGTTCGGTGAACAGTTATTATAAGGAAAACTCCAATGGGATGTTTTGGTTTACGCCTGCGGAGGAATCAAAGGGTATTTCAAATGACGGGATTGTAAAGATTAGATTACCGCATTCACATCCCAATACAGGCAATGTGACGGGCGATGCAAATAGAAAGTTGGTAGTGGATGCACTTACTGCAGCAGATCCGTTTATAGATTACTCTTCATTTGATTCGGATAATAACGGTTATATTTCTTCTGCAGAACTCCATATTGTTACTGTGATAGCAGGCTATGAAGCTGCTTATGGGTCCGGAACACCAAGTATATGGGGACATATGCGGAGTATGTCCGAAGGTGTAAGTCTGGACGGAAAAAACTTATGCAATTATATTGGAAACGGTTCCTATACCCAACAAGGAGAAATCCATGTTGACCATATGGCGACAATTGGGTCCCTTTGTCATGAACTGGGACACGATTTGGGCCTTCCGGATTTGTACGATTATGATTTCACTTCTTATGGCACCGGTATTTACAGTTTGATGTCGTATGGTCTTTGGGGAAGCACATCCGGGCAATATAAAGGATCTTCACCAACCCACCTTGACCCTTGGAGCAAAATAAAGCTTGGCTTTATAGCCCCCGAAAATGCAAATTGGAGCGGTGGTTTTAAGTTGAATTCAATTGGTACAGGTCAATATAATGTTCTAAAATTAAACCCAAACGAGAATCCAAATGAGTATTTCCTTTTGGAAAACCGTCAATTTCAAGGGTTTGACGCAGGACTCTCAAGTTTTTGTAAAAGTGGGGGTATTGCCATTTGGCATATTGATGAGAGTATCTCGGATAATAACAATGAACTTCACAAGAAAATAGATTTAGAGGAAGCAAACCAAGGTCATTTGGGATACAGTGAGCTTGATACAAAAAAAACCTATGGAGGAGATCACTTGTATTCTTCCTCAACAGGTACATTGTTTGATATGAACTCCATACCGGGAAGCAGTTGGTACAACGGAAGCAGTCCGGATTTATCCGTAAATTGCTCCGCCTCTGCTTCTGACTCAATGAGTGTAGAGATAGGTTTTAAGGATGCAAAACCGGTGCCAATCGATTACGCAGTGAATTTTAACATTGAGCATGATTGGGGAACCGGATTCGATGGCGATTTGGAAATTATCAATATGGGATCAATGCCTGTTGTTAACTGGAAACTTGAGTTTGATTTTCCCTATACAGTGTCTCCTGTTTGGGATGCATATGTAATTAGCCGTGTAGGCGACCACTATGTTATAGGGAGCAAGGAGTGGAATAAAGATATTTTACCCGGTAGAAAAGTTTCCTTCGGTTTTGTAGGAAATCCGGGAAATATGAAAGTAATACCCGTAAATTATATATTAAACGGGATACGGCTTGGGGATGCCCCGGCTGGGACTCCTACACCTACGATAAACCCCAATGATATCTCGGTGTGCTATTCGGTTGTTAAAGACTGGGAGACAGGTTTTGACGGGAGTTTTCAGGTGAAAAACCAATCTCCTTCGCTTATTGGTGATTGGAAACTTGAGTTTGATTTTTTGGGAAACATTACTTCCATATGGGATGCACAAATCGTTGGCAAAGTAGGCAACCGTTATACGATTAGTGGAGTAAGCTGGAATAAGAATTTGGCGCCTGGCGGGTTGGTGAGCTTTGGATGCTCGGTAACGGGAAGCTCCGCCAACAAGCCATCATCATACAAAATAAATGGGTTTGACGTAATTGGGGTAACAGCAACACCAACCCCAACAGCAACGCCAACCCCAACAGCCACACCAACCCCAACGGCAACGCCAACCCCAATGGCAACGCCAACCCCAACAGCCACGCCAACCCCAACGGCAACGCCAACCCCAACAGCAACACCAACGGCCACGCAAACCCCAACAGCAACACCAAACCCAACAGCGACAGCAACTCCGACGGCAACACCAACCCCAACAGCAACGCCAATCCCATCAGCAACAGCGACTCCGACGGCAACACCAACCTCAACAGCGACAGCGACGCCAACAGTAACACCGGTAAAAACTATAAAAATTACAGGATTTGTACGGCCGGATTTTGAGTTTACACAATCCGCCGCAACTGAGGTGAAAAAGGGATTTGTCCTTGAAGTGCTAGGTACAGGAAGAACAGCAGTGTGTAATGAAAACGGATATTTTGAAATCACCAGTTTACAACCCAGTTTAACGGGATATACACTCCGGTTAAGTAAACAGAACTATTTGAGCAGAATTTTCGAGAGCGGAGTTTTGAAAGAAGATCTGCAATTGGGTACCGAAAGTACACCCATATTAATGTGGGCTGGGGATTTACCTAGTGGGGATGGGCAAGATAATGCAGTTAATATTGCGGATATATTGGAATTATTGCAATGGTATAATTCATCTCTTGAATATTCCAGATATGACCGGAACTACGACATAAATAAGGATAATGCCATCAATATGGAAGACCTTTTAATTGTTACGAAGTATTTCAGCAAAACATCTGATGATTATGGACGGTATTAAACTAGTGCATATTAACACAACAAATTTTTAGTTTCAAAGTGTTAAAAATGCACTTCCCCTGTTTGTGCCTCGCATACCCTAGAAAAGAATTATGTTATGGGGCACCAGAGTGTGTTATAGATGCGGAACAGTGTTTTATAGATAATGAAGTGTAAATATGGTAAATTTCGAGAAATCCAGCTTTCTTGTCTTTTACAAATCGAAGATTTACTCTTTATATTATTATCTGTAATACATTTGTTCCCTTTTGCCTTTATCAGCTTGAGGTAAGGGTTTAGGCAAAATTATATAGTAAATAACAAGTTAAACAATAGATAAAGATGTGAAATTATAATATATTATTTTAAGGGGATTGTTCAGAAAATTTACTACAGTACGAAATTTTATTTTTAAGGTTTAAAATATATCAGGGAAATTTGAGAATTTTTAATATATTTCATGCCGGAATATCATTTATAATGGATATAGGAGTTGTGCAGAATGAAAAAATTACGTATGATATAAGAGGATGGATTAAATATTTATGAAAAGCCCTTTTTATATATAAAATACTAAAGCTCTTATATTGTATTAAGAGACCTCCAATGTTTTAGGGGATGACTTAAGAATATGGGAATAGAAGAGATTTTTTGCGTTGTATACAAACCGGGAGTTAAGTTTTCTTAAATTCAATTAACTGGTAACTTGTATTATTAAAAACTAAAATATTTAAACCATTACTTTGGGGTACAACTAAAGTTTTGGTTTTTGTTTTTATAATTAAAAGAATGAATTTGGACACGGGAAGACAAATGCTGTACTATATTTTGTAAATACAATGTAATCTACCCCTCAAAATTATAGAATTCATACGTATAAATTATCAGGGAGGACACAATTGTGTTGAGATTTAACCTTTTTAATAAAGGTAAACCCCAGTATTCTGAGATGATTGAAACCTTAATAAAGATTCGTAACGGGGACAAGCTTCAAAGAGAAAAGTTTATTGTGGAGAATAAAATATTTATTTTAAAAACTGTTGGGCATGTTTTGGATTCATATGTAAATGAGGAGAATGACGAATATAGTATAGGCCTTTTAGCTTTTAATGAAGCAATTGATAAATTTGATGTGAGTAAAAATGGCGACTTTTATAATTTTTCACATCAGGTAATAAAATGGAGGATTATTGATTATATCAGGTTAAACACAAAAAACAGCAAAACATACCCATTTTCATACTTTTCCAGCACAGATGAGAATGAGGGTATTGAAGACGAGAAATTCTTAAAGATTCAAGGAATAAGCTTTCTTGATAACGATGAAACCTCTGAGGAAATATTTATTTTCAAACAACATTTAGCTGAATACGGTATTTCGTTAAAAGACCTTGTATTTGATTCACCAAAACATAAGGATTCTATCCGGTTGTGCATAAATATTGCCCGATCGATTATAAATCAGGAAATTTTAATGAAAAAGTTAGAGAAGAGTAAAAGGTTGCCTATTTCTGATTTACTGAAGATTGTTAGTGTCAGTAAAAAAACCCTGGAAAGGAACCGGAAATTTATTATTGCAGTTACATTAATAATCCAAAGTAAGTTGGAAATTCTTAATGGGTATGTTGAATATGCAGAGAAAGGAGGCGGTGATCTTGAATAATATTGGAACAATACTGGAATTGGAAGGAAGACGGGCTTTTATAATGACAAAAGACAGTCGGTTCTACATCATTAAAAGATGCCCCGGAATGTATATTGGCCAACAAATCATGTTTAGTATAGAGGATATCTGTAAGGAAGAAAATAATCAAAAAAGGTATTGGGGGGTTGCTGCCGGAATTGCAGCACTATTGGTACTTGTTTTTTCGTTCTTTTACATTCGGGCAGTTACACGGGATCAGGTTTATGCATATGTAGATGTAGATATAAATCCAAGTATTGAACTTGCATTGAACCGGGAGGAAGTAGTAATTGAGGCAAGGGCGATGAACTCTGATGGAATAGATTTGTTAAAGAATTTGAATTTTAAGGGGTTGCATCTAAGTAAAGCCTTGGAAAGTGTTTTATCAGAATCTCACGAGATGGGATTTATAAGCTCAGAACGGAGGAATACGGTTCTTATTTCAGCTTTAGTATGTGAATCCGGAAAAGATAAGGCAAATGAAGAAAAGGTCTTTTTAAATAAATTAAAAGTAATTGAAAGCGGTTTTGACAAAAGATATGATGAAATCGACAGGCAAGTTGTTTTAGTATCATCCGACAGCAGAGAAATGGCTGTCAAAAATAAAATATCAATGGGAAGATACTTTATATATGAGACTGCCAAAGATAAAGGTATAAACATAACAATAGCCGAGGCAAAAAAGATAGGGCTCGTAGAGGCTTTCGGAATCCTTGGCATCGATCAATCCAAAACTCCTTTAGTTGCGGATACGTCCCAATTGAAGGAAAATAATAGTGAGGAGAATGATTCAAATACAGAGGCTGTAAATACGCCGCCATCGACACCGACGAAGGAAAGCGATAAAGGGGGACAGGATTCCTCTAAGAATGACAACAATCCTGTTTCTTATGCCTCAACAGCAAATTCTTCCACAGAGGATGGCAAACAGTCATCAACAAATGTTAAACCGGTAATTAATATGCCTGAAAATTCTGAACCTACTGAAAAACCTTTGGAAGCACCTCGTGAGGCATCGGCACAATACACGAAGGAGCCGTCTGTGGGGAAAGCAACGTGGACACCTGTCCCAACTTTGACGCCAACACCTTTTAAAAGTGTTTCGGAATCCCCGGTTTCAACTCCGGCATTTGATGGAACGGAAAAAAATACTGAACCGCCGCTGGCCACTGGTGTACCTGGGGAGATTGAGCTAGGAGTAAATAATTGGAATGGAGAAGCATATTATGTAATTTCCGCGAATATGTGGTGGGGAAATAACGGTACGGTTTTTAATTTATATGAGAATGATGTGTTGGTATATACTACGCCGATGAGAGACAATTCACCTCATAGGCAAACTGCATCGGTATATATGCAAAATAAGCCGAAAGGAAATTATAAGTATAGAGGAGAGTTGGTCAACCAGTATGGTAAATCAACTGCAACTTTAGATATTGAAGTTGTAAAATAGCAAGTTCTGGCACAAGGTTTATAAAAGGTTGATTGATTCAAAATTATATTAAAATGTGTGTTTTATACTGTTTGGGGGGGGAACCATTAAAAAAAAATATGGTACCCCCCCAAAAAAGTTTATATGGCTCGAATAAATAAATGTAAATAAAGTATTAATGGTATGGATGTTGACTCTCTATACCCGGTTTTGCAGTTATAGGACAAACAATGTTACATCGGGGGTTCATCTATGCTAGTGTATTATATACAACCTAAGCTGTATTAGACGCACTAGCAATGGTTCGCATCACAGTTGACAGCTTCAGCGATGGATTCAGGTTTAGCTATAATTGCTAAAATCAAGACGGCACCAGGGCCGACAACAGGACGACAGCTTAGTATGCAGCCGAGGTGACAGTTAATGCACAGCATGATACCTGTAGCTACCCCAACATTTTAGCTATTAAGTCCGGCAACAAATATGGTGGTTTATAAAGTGGGAGTTAGTATATATTAAATTTTTAAATGCTTGGTGAAATAGACAAGCTACATATCAAATACTATTATATAACTGTTTTTTTACTGATTTTATATTGTTTATTTGTTGCATTGTGTCAACTTTTAGTAACATATTTGATTTTGTCGAGATACTATTAGCTGAATATGATGGGTAATATTTAATTTAGCGGGGGGAGAAAGACCCTGGAGTCCCCCTGCACTTTTATTTTCTTCAGCCTATTCATTCTTTATTCGTGGCTCTTCTTTCGTTCGAAATGTAAATAATCCGATATAATATCAACCGTTTATTTGGCATGAAGTAAATGCTTTAATGAATTATAAAAATGTGGTTGTTTGGATTTTGGTTATCGCAGCATTTTATTCCATAATTCCTGAGTTTAAGAGAAATATTTTTAAGCATTGTTTAAGTTGATTTTTAATGCCCCGCAAAAGAAAGGAGGGGTGATAGGTAAGGGGGATTAAAAAGTATAGAAGTTAGAAAGAGAGAAAGGAAAATAGGAGGGAAGTAAAAATGTTGAGAAAAAGGAGTCTCAAAAGACTTGTGACGCTGGTAAGTGTACTTGCGTTTCTAGTCTCCGTTGTTTCTTATGTTACTGTTACAGCATCAGAAAGTAGGGAATTTAAGGAAAAGCTTATTGTTGGCTATTACCCCGAATGGGGTGTGTACGCTGCCCATGACATGTATGAGCCTAAGCATATTCCCTGGGAAAAAATAACGCATATCAACTATGCTTTTGCAAAAACCAGCGGAGGGAAGATTGCTGTTTTCGACGAGTGGGCAGCACTTCAAATGGCCTTCGGGGAACCTTATAATTCACCTTATAAGGGAACCTTCGGTCAATTTAAGAAAATTAAAGCCAATTATCCTGAAGTCAAAGTCCTGATCTCAGTTGGAGGTTGGACATTATCTCATGATTTCCATGATATTTCCTTGACAGACGCCTCCAGAGCTACATTTGCAGATAGCTGTGTGGAGTTCTGCCGTAGCTATGGCTTTGATGGTATTGATATAGACTGGGAATATCCAAATTACAACAGACCTGCGGATAAACAGGATAACCCGAATGATACAGGTTGTGTCGGGGGTCCGGAAGATAAACACAACTATACATTATTGCTGCAAAAATTGCGTGAAAAACTGGATGCTGCAGGAAAAGCAGATGGCAAGTACTATCCGTTGACCATTGCTGCACCTGCCGGATATGATAAAATTATCTGGACCGAGCCTGAGCTTTACCATAAATACCTTGACTTCTTGAACCTTATGACTTACGATTTCCACGGTGCTTGGGACCAATATACAGGCAACCAGTCACCTCTTTATGCAAGCCCTGATGAGCCCCAGTGGTATGACAATGCTCCTGATGTACGCACCAAATATAATACGGATTGGGCTGTACAGGAGTATATCAAAATAGGTGTGCCTAAAGATAAGATAACCATGGGTGTTCCATACTATTCCCGCGGTTGGAGAGGGGTAGAACCCGGAAACAATCCCCAGCTGCCCGGACTTTTCGCTAAACACTTGGGTGGTGCTGCTGGAAAATGGGATGGTGGAGTACCTGCTGGGGTAAATGCTTTTTACCATCTAAAGGCAATGGAAGGCGACTCTAAATTTGTAAAATACAGAGATGTAAAATCTGGAAACGTACCTTATTTATATAGTGCCTCATTAAAAGAAATGTACAGCTATGAAGATGAGATTTCACTGAATACAAAAATTGATTATATGTGGAAAAATGATCTGGGTGGAATTATGTTCTGGGAATTCACCGGCGATTACCCGTCTAAAGGCGGAACCACACTTACAGATATTATACATACAAGACTTCACGAACAATTGCCTTCTCCGACACCTGAGCCCGGGCATAGAGTGGCGGGAAGTATACATCCTGATTTGGTTTATGGGGAAACTGCTGCACCGGTGATTAAGGCTGGCTTCAATATAGAAGTTGTGGGAACAGGATTATCCGCTGTGAGTGATGAAAACGGCAATTTTGAAATCCGTATGGTTCCAGAAAATACATCTGCTACAATAAAAATAAGCAAACCCGGATATATGACCAGAGAGATTAAGAATGTAGCTCTTACAAAGAGTGTTTTATTAGGAACTTCTGCAGCTCCGCTGACGATGTGGCCGGGAGATATGCCGATTGAAGGTGTGCAGGATAATGCCATCAACATGTCGGATGTTGTTGAATTGGTTAGATACTTCAATAGTGCTGCCGGTGACGGTAAATATGTGGAACTCTTTGATTTAAATAAAGACGGTGCTATCAATATGGCAGATATCCTTGTAATTATAAATCATTTTAATACGTCCTCTGCAAGCTATGGTTCAATTAGCTTAGCTGAGCCTACAGCAACACCAAAACCAACACCCAGACCCACAAATACACCAAAGCCCACGCCGACACCGACACCTGTTCCTCCTGCTTGGGCGGTAGGTGTAGACTATAAGGCGGGCCAGTATGTACTCTTTAATAACGCAGTTTATAGATGTATTTATGACCATAAGTCTATAACAGGTTGGGATCCGGTATCTGTACCTGCTATTTGGGAAAAACAGCAGTAAATAAATTAAAATAGAATGCGGTAATTAAATCATTGAAGGTTGCTTACAGCATGTTTTTTGATCTATGCGTCAGCATATGGTTTGGATTATCGTAATTTCTATAGAGCCATTTAATTTGAGTTTGGAAACAGTCTTAATAATAGCCTGTTTCCTTTTTATTTTCCTGTATCTTTTGAATCTTATCACTGAGAGATCTAAAAAGCAGTGTTTTACATACATTAAGAAATTACTTTTGACAGCAATTGTATTTATCAAATGTACTATGTTGAATACTGATAACGATAGGAAATTGTCATAAACAGTATCTTAGTCTTTCACCGCGGTTTTATTTTAAGGTTTAACCTCCTTGGTGTTGATGGTATAATATACTAATGGAGGAGAAGGATTATGGGCTTAAGAAAAGGGCAAAAGGAATTGGTTGAACAATATAAGGGCGGGTACTGTGCTGTACCGGCAATTCCAGGTGGGGGAAAGACCCACTGTCTTTCCTTGTGGGCGGCGGAAATGATTTCGCAGGGATTAAACAGATCTGGAAAGATTTTAATTGTGACCTATATGAATACGGCTGTAAACAATTTTAAGCAGCGTATTGCAGCTGAACTGCAAAAAAGGGGGATAGTCGGAGGTAAGGATTATGTTGTATCCACCATCCATGGACTTTGTTTGCAAATTATAAAGGACAAGCCTGATCTTATCATAGCCAATGAAGAATTCGAAATCATCGATGAAGTTAACAAATACCGGTTGATCAGTGACTCGGTTGATGAGTGGAAAAGAAAATACGAGGACCGGTTTAAGTCCTTTATAGAGGATTCTTATCTGAGTTCAAATCAAATTACTCAAGTATATAAAAACTGGCATGATAAGTTTTGCAGTATTATGCTTACAGCTATGGGTGCTTTCAAAACAAGAGGCATCAATTCTAAGGATGCCCTAGAAAAATGCATAAACTTAAGCCAAGACTCTATTTTAAAGTGTGCAGCGGAAGTTTATGCACTCTATGACCGAAGATTAAAGGTAAGAGGCTATCTTGACTTTGATGATATGTTGTTCAACGCAAAAAAAATGCTTATGGAAGACGAATCACTACTTGGCAAATACCGAAAAAAATATACCTATGTATGTGAGGATGAAGCGCAGGACTCAAACCTTATCCAAAGTGAGATTTTAACGATGATTGCAGGGGAAAACCTGCTCCGTGTTGGAGACAGCAACCAGGCCATTTGTGGAAGTTTTACCAGCAGCGATTTTAAATACTTTAAGGAATTTTGCGATCATCCGAAAACGGTAGTTTATCACATAACCCAGTCCAGTAGAAATTCAAAAGAAATTATTGATTTGGCAAACTACTTTGTAAAATATGTAAGAGAAAGCCATCCGGTACCCCCATGCCGGGAGAGCTTGCTTCCACAGTTTATAGAACCTGTTGGAGAGGATGACGAAAGGAAAAATCCTACAACGCCTGAGTACGGAATTAAAGCGGGCATATTTAATTCATGGGAGGAAGAGGCACGGGGAATAGTAAAGGAAGCCTGGAATATGATGAAAAAGTTTCCTGATAAGACGGTAGCTGTTCTCATTCCAACCTCGTGGAAAATGAGAGAAATAATAAGAATTTTGGAATCATGGGGAATTCCTTTTGAGCAGCTTGACAATACTTCCCGGGAAAAAAACAGTACTGTGAGGACTTTAGGGAGAATTATCGATTTTATTGCTCTTCCGGAAAGCGGAGAAAAACTTTCAGAAATGATCAACGAATGCTTTTTGACCGACCGATACGATGATGTAGAAATTTCGGATACCGAGTTGGAGACGCCAAAGAGGGATGGCCAGAAGGAAATACTTAGTAAATTTCTTAAAAGCTATCCTGTTGAAAAAATACTGTATCCTCTGGGAGGGGAAATGGATGCCAAAGAAGTTCCGGTTGAATTGCTCCATTCAAAAATATGGCATGATTTTACCGGAAAGTTGGATTTAATCCGAGATTTCTTGGAGTTTCCAAGTACAATTGTTGAGAAGCTTATTCTTTATATATCTGAAAAAATGAACTTTGGAAGGGAAGAGCGCGCCATTGCCCAGAAAGTAGCAGGCGATGTCAGGTATCTGATGAATCAGGAGCCCAATTGGAGGCTGAGTGACTTAGCCCTTGAACTTTTAAACCCTAAAAATATGTTTAATTTTTTTGCAGGTATTGTTTGGGAATTAAAAGGTTACCAGCCAAAGCCCGGTGTTGTGACGGCAGCAACTTATCATAAGTCGAAGGGGCTGGAATGGGATATTGTCTTTCTGGGAGGGCTTAATTTTGCAGATTTTCCTGTAGATTTAAATGATAAATTCATTGGTGAATATTGGTTTTTAAAGGAGGATTTTAAGAATCCTCAAGCAGTTTTGAAGGCCGAAATACAAAGGATTACCGGTGAGAATAAAGGGGGAGACCCAGTAATGGAATCCAAGATTGAGACTATCTCTGAAAAAGCAAGGCTTCTTTATGTCGGCATAACAAGAGCAAAGGAATACCTTTATTTGTCCGGGTTTCATATGAATCAAGGAAAGAAAAACGAAGTTTTACCTTCCGGATATCTGATACAACTCAAAAGTTATATAGAGGAGGTGAATAAAAAGTGCTTCGCGATTTAAGGTATGAACATCACTTTTTATTCACCCAATATTCATTAAATACGTTTTCCAACTGTCCTCTGAAGTTTAAGAAAAGGTATCTTGAAAACCTAAAGTGGGATAGTTTTCCTGATGAAACCATCAAAAAAAGAGTAGAGATGGGGAATAAGTTTCACTTGCTTGCATATCGGTATTTCCGTGGAACAGAGCCGGGTATGAATGAAGATACAATAGAATTTGCAGAACTCAACCGGTGGTTTATAGAGCTCAAAAAGGCATTTCCATTGGAGACCGGTACTGTGTACCTGCCTGAGTACAAAATAAGAATGGTGACCCCAGGATTAAAATTGGAAGCAAACTTTGACCTTATTATTATTAAGGATGGCCTTGTGGAAATCTGGGACTGGAAGACACACCATAAAGATGCAGTTTTGAGAATAAAAAGTCAGGAAATAAAACTTAGAGAGAGCTTACAAACTATTGTATATATGTTTGTTTTGAGGGAACAGTGCAAGAATGTTTTAAAGAAATCCTTTACTTGCGATCAAATAAAAATGTGTTATTGGCAGCCTGAAAAACCCAATTTAATTGCTGAAATCCGGTACAACGAAGAAATGCATGAGACTTTTCGAATCCAATTGACAGAAAAAATCAAAGATGTATTGAATTACGATTTTAACCGGTTTGATAAATCACTTTATATGAAGCATTGCAAAGTATGTGAATTTAATTGGTTTTGCAATAATGAAAAGGTTAATTTTGAGGATATCAAGGAAGATGAGCGTTTTTTGGACGATTTGGATTGGGACGGTATTGAAGAAAAATATTAAGGAGTCTCTATGAAAATTAAAGTAAACGTATTAAACCGGGGATTAGATATGCCTGGTGATCTACTTGATGCCGTGGGTGGGGATGAACTGATTGCGCGGATTTTCTATAACAGGGGATACAAGGACCCAAATACAGTCCGGCAAATGCTTGATGATGAACTTTATATCCCTACAAAGTATGGGGAATTTCCGGGGATGAAACAGTCAACGGAGCGGCTGGCTAGAGCTTTGACAACCAATGAGACGATTTTGGTGTATGGTGATTATGATGTGGACGGTGTGACAAGTACTGCTACACTTGTCCAATGTTTCCGTATGTTTACGCAAAATGTTTTATATCATGTACCCGACCGGTTTTCTGAAGGCTATGGAATGAATGAAAAAGTTATTGCCTCCTTACCTGCAAAAAACGTATCCTTGATTGTAACCTGTGACTGTGGAGTAGCAAATGTCAAGGAAATCGGGCTGGCAAAAAGCCTTGGTATGGATGTGATTATTACAGACCATCATAACATTCCGGATGAGCTTCCGCCGGCGGATGCAATATTAAACCCCAAACTTTTGGAAGAAGGGCATAAAGCCAGAAATTTATCCGGATGTGGAATGGTTTTTTTTCTGTGTATTTCGTTGTTGAGGCATTTTAATAAGGAGAATGGGGAAGAAGCCTTTTTGGACTTATTGGCTTTATCTCTTGTTGCGGATGTAGTAAGTTTAAATGGTGAAAACAGGTATTTGCTAAAAAAGGGACTCCCGTGCCTTTTTGGTACAAAGAGAATAGGGCTGAAAGAACTTTTTTCCATCATTGAGGGCAGCGGAAAGCTTGATAATGAAGAAGATATTGCTTTTCAGATTGCCCCGAGGATCAATGCTGCTGGAAGGATGGAATCAGCGCGGATTCCAGTAGAACTTCTACTAAGTGAAGATCCTGTTTATGCAAAGGAATTGGCTTTAAAGATCGATATATTAAATAGTGAGCGTAAAAGAGTTCAACAGCAAGTGATTGATGAAGCGACCGAAATGGTTCATAATGAAAAGATTAATAAGACTGTACTGGTTTTATATAATTCATTTTGGCACCACGGTGTTTTAGGAATTGCAGCAGGAAAGATAAGCGAACTTTTCAGGAAGCCTTCTATATTGCTTTCCTTAAAGGAAGACGGCTTTACCGTTGTGGGATCGGCAAGATCCGTTGATGATATTGATCTTTTTGATTTAATTAAGAAGTGCGGTAAAAAATTAAAAAAGTTTGGCGGTCATAAAATGGCGGCTGGATTGTCTTTAAATAAAGAGGATTTGGAGGCGTTTACGAAAGAAATTGAGCAGGCGGCAGAGGAACTTTTTTTTATAAAGGAGACAATTTGTGTTGACGCAGATCAGGAAATGGATGTAAGTTGTATTGATGATGGGTTTTACAGGAGGATTTGTAAGGCTGGGCCTTATGGGGAAGGCTTTCGGCAGCCAGTTTTTTTTACTAGAGGAATTACCGTGGTGAGCGACCGAAAAACCGAAAAAAACCATCATATCATGGTGATTGAGGGGGATGGAGAGGCACGAATAACTGCCGTAAAATGGTTTGGAGGGGACGTAGACCTTCAAGGAAAGGTATTTGACATTACTTACAGTATCGGAAAGAACAGCTATAAAAATAGCCAGGAAATCCGCTTGACGGTAGACCGAATTATTGAGGCGGATGGAAAGCCAAAAGAAGCTTTTTTAGGGAAGTTCATTGATGAAAGAGGGAAAAGTGTTGAATGGTTATTTAATAAATACCCAAATTCTGTTGTGTTTTTTGAAGGTATAGATTTCCAATGTAAAGATAGAGAAGTTATTTCTAGAGTAGATACTGTAAGAGCAAAAACGGTAATATTTCTATCTACACCGGTAAATACCGAAGTGTTTAGAGAAGTGATTGCCCGTTCTAATCCCGATACTGTGGTTATAAGCTTTAACAAGCTGCCTGATTATTCTTGGAAAGAATACATTACCCGGTTTCTTGGTGTTTTGAAGTACATCATCAATCATGAAAAAGGTATCTGCAGTCTGGAGTTGTTGTGTACCAAAATGTGTGTAGAGGGACCTATCATGAAAGCCACACTAAAATATTTAATGATGATGGGAAAAATTCAGTTTTCCATAAATGAAGAAAATGGTAATGTTTTTATCCGTAAAAGCTGCGGTGGTATGGAAAAAAGTATATACATTACAGAAAAGAAATTAAAAGATGCTTTGTTGGAGAAGCAAGCCTACCAAATGTTTTTATTAAAGCTTGAAGTGGACAAATTTATAGAATACTTAAAATAATATATAACTATTATACATCACCCGGTTAATAAGGAAAAAGCTCTGATATTAAGGAATAGTGCCTAAAAAGTAGTTGCCTTGTGTACGACTTTTTAATATGGTATAATTCCTAGTAATATTTTGAGTATAATATAGAAAATATAGAAGATAGAAAACTTTAAAGTATGGGAGATCCAGTAATGAAAAACGCAATTTTTATTTATAATCCCAAATCAGGGAACCGAAGTGTGCCAAATAAGCTTGATTATATTCTAGGGCGGTTTCAGGAAAATGATACGATGATACACCCGTACCGGCTCCATAAGCCGGGGGATAAAGAACTTGAGGAGGTTCTCAAACAAAATAACTACGATTTTGTTGTTGTTTCGGGTGGCGATGGTACACTGAATTCTATTGTTAATATTCTGAGAAAACATGATATAGATGTACCTGTTGGTGTGATACCTGGAGGCACGTGTAATGACTTTGCGAGAAGCCTCAATATACCCAATTCCATGAGCGATTGTATTGATATTATTGTTGGCGGAAATATAAAAAGGGTGGATATTGGGCTTATTAATGAAAAACAGTATTTTTTAAGTACCTGTGCCGGTGGAGTGTTTGTAGATGTTTCATTTAGCACGCACAGTGAATTAAAGAAGAATTTCGGACCTTTTGCATATTACCTCAAAGCATTAAGTGAAGTCAAAAATATTCGCCCGTTTCGTTTGAAAGTTACTACGGATTCGGAGGTTATTGAGGAAGAAACTCTCATCTTCCTAATACTAAACGGAAAAGATGCTGCGGGTTTTTCCAATATCATTGAAGAGGCTAATATTTCTGACGGAATTATGGATATTGTTCTGATTAAGAATTGTTCCCATATAGATTTAGCTTCCATGTTTTTCAATGTATTGAGCAAGGATGCATTAAATAATAAAAATGTAACCAAGCTAAGTACGAAAACATGTACTATTGAAAGTGAGAGTGATATCACTTTAAGTGTAGATGGAGACCGGGGAGACAATTTACCTGTTTCAGTGAGATTTATAAAAAAAGCATTACAGGTTTTTGTGCGGTAGGTACTTGGTTATTTGAGACAGAATAATGAAAAATATTTGTTAGGATATAATGATAATGAATGACAAATGAAATAGCGATATGTGACAGTCAAGGAGGCGTTATGCTTAAAAAAGATGATTTGAAAATAGGCAGTTTCTATGTTGTTGATGGGGTGGGCAATGATATTTTTAAGCCTGGTGAAAAAGTCTTATTCCATTCGAAAGAAGCTGCATCCTATGTATTTAAACAAGGCTCTGTTGAAATGATGGTCAATGACACAAATATTGAAAAGTTTTTAACAGCAATGAGTTTCAGGTTGGCAGGGAGTTAGGTATTTACAATATAGCTTAAGGGATAATTAAATACAGTTTTAGTTAATTAAGAACCGAGCCCGTTCTGAAATGTAAATTCCGAATGGGTTTTTGATTTTTTATATGAAAAATCAGTTATCAAAACAAAAGCTAATTGATGTTTATTTATCTTTTATATTATATGACATAAATAACAGCACCTCGGCTGACTATCTTTATTAAGAAGGAATGTGAAATCGGGTTTCTTCCTTATATAGTATTGCAATTCTAATAGATATGTAATAGAATAAAAGCGCTTAGCATTAAAAGGTAGAATTCACATCTGGTTAAGGTTTTATCCTGACAATCCAGTCAATAAATTAGCCAATATAAGATAGCAAATGCCAAGAATGCCAATAGAATATCTTTAACCTTTATAGTAAAATTTATTTTAAATAGGAGTGTTTTATATTAAATTCCGTGATTAGTTAGTAAAACTAAGTATTTTTTAATTAATCTTCAAATGAAACTAAATTGATTTGGGGGTGAAGCGGGTATTTAGATTTACAGCTTGCGCAAACTCACTAAACTATATAAGGGGGGGATATCTAGTCAGCTTAGATCCACATCACAGTATTATTTAAGCAATAAAGGTGTGTGTGAAGTAATGCAAGCTTTTTAAGCAGGGTCAAGATGTTTGTTTTTTTGTTTTAAAAATTAACTGATCTAGAGAGAAGCAATATGAAGGAGGTTTATGTTAGTATGAAAAAGACTAGAAAAATCATTGCGCTGTTTTTAACTGCACTTTTGCTCGTAGGTAATTTGGTAGCCGGGGTGGCTACAGTGTCTGCTGCTGGCGGCTCTTACATAACCATGGAGTTCGATAAAAACAAAGCAGCAGTTGGAGAGATTATTAAAGTAAGTTTGAAGGTTAATGACATTGCTAATTTAGCAGCAGCTTTCCAGGTAAACATTAAGTATGATCCGGCCGTATTAGAAGCAGTTAATGCAACAACCGGCGCGGCTTATTCAAACTCATCAAGGCCTGCACAAGGTGATATTTTCCAAGATGCAGACGTTGCAACTGCAGCTAATGATATCGAAAAAGGTATTCTTAATTTCGCTAAAAGCTTCACAGCTGCAAGAACTCCTGAACCGACAGGTACTTTGGCGGTATTTGGATTCAAAGTTAAGAAGGCAGTTGCTACAAACGTTACATTTGCAGATACAGCAACAATGCCAAAGGCAGTAACAGGAACACTCTTGTTCTCAAAACCAGGTGAATCAAACATTCAAGGTTATGAAGTTAAACAACCAGGTGCTATCAATCCTGATGGTGTTACTACACCACCAGTAACTACAGCACCTCCAACAACACCTCCAGTAGGTGACAGCTTCATTACAATTGATTTTGACAAAACAGTTGCTGAAGTAAATGATATCATTACAGCAAGTGTAAAAGTAAATGCAGTTACTGGACTTGCAGCAGCTTTCCAAGTGAACATTAAATATGACCAAACTGTATTGCAAGCAGTTGCTCTCTCAAATGGTGCTCCTTATTCAAATTCAACAAGACCTTCACAAGGTGATATATTCGTAGATGCAGATGTTTCAACTGCAGCGAATGATGTTGAAAAGGGTATCCTTAATTTCGCTAAGAGCTTCACAGCTGCAAGAACTGCTGAACCAACAGGTACTCTTGCTAAAATCGGATTCAAAGTATTGAAGAAACAGGCTACAAATATTACATTTGCAGATAGTGCAACAATGCCGAAATCTATCTCGGGTACATTATTATTCTCACAACCAGGTCAATCAAATCTTCAAAACTATAGTGTAAAACAACCGGTAACAATTAACGGAGATGTAACAACTACACCACCGGTTACTACACCACCTACTACACCGCCGGTTACTACGCCACCTACAACACCACCAGTTACAACACCGCCAGCAACTGATAGCTATATTACAATTGAGTTTGACAAGGCAAAAGTAAGTGTAGGGGAAATCGTTACTGCATCTGTAAAAGTAAATAACATTGCTAAATTAGCTCAAGCTTATCAGGTAAATATTAAATTTAACAAAGATTTGCTACAAGCAATAGATCTGAAAACAGGTTCGCCTTATGCGAATAATACAAGACCATTACCAGGAAATATCTTTAATGATACAGACGTATCAACTGCTGCAAACGACTTAGAAAAAGGCATTATCAATTTTGCTGCTTCATACATTACACCAGCAGGTGCACAACCGACAGGTATCCTTGGGAAAATTGGATTTAAAGCATTAAAAGATGGATCAGCAGCAGTAGCTTTTGAAAACTCAACTACAATGCCAAATGCAAATACAGGTACATTGATGTTTGAAAAAGCAGGTACCGCAGCAATTACTGGTTATACTGTAAATCAACCTGCTCCAATTGAAATTGTTACAGTAATACCAACAACACCACCTCCTAGCGGCTTGAAAGTTGTTATTGATCCTGCTAAAGCTCCGGCTGGAAGCACAGTTGAAATTCCTGTAAAATTAACTGATATACCAGCAGGCGGCTTGACTGCAGCAGCCCTTACTTTAGCAATAGATTCCAACATCGTTGAATCTATTACTGTAACACCTGGAAGTGAAATCGTAGCGAAAGGTTACGATGCTACATTCGAATCTTCACAAGAAGTAGTAGGTACAAAATCATTAGTAACATTGCTCTACAACGATGCTACTGGTGGAAATGCACCATTAACAACTAGTGCAACGTTTGCTACCCTGAAAGTGAAGATTAAGGCAGGTACAGCTAAAGGTACATATGCTATCACAGAATATGTTGGCGGTACATATAAGACTGCATTTGCAGATAAAGATTCAAAACAAATCGGTGCTACATTAAGCCTTGGTGGAATCCAAGTTGTTGACGGACTCTTAGGAGACGTTGATGAAAACGGCCAAGTAAACGTAGTTGACTTACAGGTTCTTACAAGATATCTCTTAAAGATCCCTGGTGTGAAAATCAATATGTATAATTCAGATCTTAACCAGGATGGATTTGTAGATGTAGTTGATGCTCAAATCCTTACAAGATATCTCTTAGGTAAGATCAAGACACTTCCTTACCTTGACTAATCCTTGAGATCAGCTAGGTTACATTATGAATTAACTTAAGATCTAATAGAACAGTAAAAAAGATGAATGAAAATTCATCTTTTTTACTGTGTTTATAGATCTTTTTGAAATTTATTTTAGCCAATATAATCGACTAAATGACAAGAATGACTATAGATTTTTTACATCAAAGTATATAAAATAAGCTTTATATAATAAATTGGTGTATTTATAATTATTTTTTATATTATAGTTGACCAAAAAGAGGTTGATGGGGGTGGTTTGTTATAAATTGTAAAAAGAAATAGTAGAAATAGTAGAGTTTTTATAAGGGGGTTTGACCTAAAAGATGAAAGCATTCTTATTGAATCGAAAAATCCTATCTGTACTAATTGTGATATGTTATATAATCACATCAGTATCCTCCGTTCTTGCATTTCCTGCAAGAGGGCTAACAGCTGAAATAGGTACAGTTTTAGGATCAGCAGGAAACATTGTAAATGTTCCTGTAAAATTAAATGGCATTCCGCAGGGGGGCTTAACAGCTGCTAGCTTTACCATGGCCATTGATAATAGTATCATAAATAGCGGACTTATAAATGAGCGTACACTAATAGAAAAGGGAACAGAACTAATAGAAAAGGGTTATGATGCAGATTTTAAAGTATCAACTGCTGTGGATGGGACAGAACGTATCTTTACCATTGTCTACAACGATGTAACAGGTGGTTTTGCAGCTATTGTTAAAGAAGGAGTATTCTTCACACTTAAGATACCCCTTAAAGCCGATGTTACAGGGGTATTCTCAATTACTGAATACACAGATAGTACATTAATGACTGCATTTGCTGATATCAATGCTACCCAAATATCTGGTACAGTAATTCCTGGTAGTATTTCTATTGGTGGGGAAACGGCAGTGCCGACAAGTACACCAACTGCTGTACCGACAGCAACACCGACAGATACACCAACTTCAACACCAACTTCAACACCAACAAATACGCCAACAGCAACACCAACTGTAGCACCCACAAATACGCCAACCGTAGCACCTACATACACACCAACAACAATACCAACAAACACACCTATAAATGGATTAAAGGTAACTTTAGATAACGTGAAAGGTAAAGCCGGAAGTATCGCAGAAGTACCTGTAAGGTTAAGCGGTATACCAGCTGGTGGATTGACAGCTGTTAGCTTTACTATGGCTATTGAAAATAACATTGTTGACAGTAATATTATAAATGAGCGCACACTAATAGAAAAGGGAACTGAACTAATAGAAAAGGGTTATGATGCAGATTTTAAAGTATCAACTGCTGTGGTTGAGACAGAGAGGATCATTACCATTGTCTACAACGATGTAACAGGTGGTTCTGCAGCTATTGTTAAGGAAGGAATATTCTTCACACTTAAGATACCCCTTAAAGTTGATGTTACAGGTGTATTCAAAATTACTGAATACACAGATAGTACATTAAAAACTGCATTTGGTGATATCAATGCTGCCCAAATATCTGGTACAGTAATTCCAGGTAGTATTTCTATAGAAGGGGAAACACCAGTACCAACAAATACACCAATACCAACCAACACACCAACAGAGGTTCCAACGAGTACACCGGTACCAACCAACACACCAACAGCAACACCAACGAGTACACCGGTACCGACCAATACACCAACAGCAACACCGACGAGTACACCGGTACCAACCAATACACCAACAGCAACACCAACGAGTACACCGGTACCAACCAATACACCAACAGCAACACCGACGAGTACACTGGTACCGACCAATACACCAACAGCAACACCAACGAATACACCAGTACCAACCAACACACCAACAGCTACACCAACCAACACACCGGTACCGTCAAAAGTACCTGTGAAAGTGAATGTAGGAGCAGTAGAGGGTACATCTGGAACGGTAGTAAATGTACCATTGATACTTAGTGATATACCTGAAGGTGGGTTGACAGCGGCTAACTTTACACTAGCAATTGAAAACAGTATAGTAGGTAAGGTAGTAGTGGAAAGAGGAAGTGAACTTGAAGCTATAGGAGCAGATGCGCAGTTAACAATATCAACAAACGTATTAGATTCAAAGAATTTAATTACATTATTATATAACGACAGATCAGGCGGAAGCTCACCAGTAGTAGAAGAAGGTGTATTCTGT